>NZ_JBITVF010000001.1:1292601-1528944 GCF_044542855.1 Pseudomonas sp. NPDC077649
CCTTCGACGGTCGGTGTGTTCGATGCCTTTGCCGATGAGGCAGGTCGCCAAGCACATCTGAACGGCCAGATCGCCGCGGCCTTGATGGCCAACTCCGCGACCTTGCTCAGTTCTCCGCCCAATATCGAGAAGGTCGAACTGCTTGCAGCCAAACTGCCTGCATGACAACCCGGCCTTGACCCAATCAGGTCACGCTGCAGGATGGGGGTCACAAGCTCTACGCAGCGATCCCCCCCCTCGATTGCACTTGCCCAGGGAGCTACCTTCCACAGCGATTTGGGGGGCAATATTGCAGCCAGAACTTCCAAGCTGCGTCAGCAAGCAGGGGCATACGTTCGTCGATGAGTCGCAAGGGCAATTGCGGGGACAACTCGCCCATCGAAAGCTTCTGGGGTTGATTGAAGACCGCTTGCGTGCGTGGGCAGCGTTTCGCAACTCGGGAGCAAGCAAGGCAGGCCATCGTGGACTGGATGGCCTTCTACAATTACCGCAGATTGCAGTCGAGCTTGGGCTGTCTCAGTCGCTGCGCCGGCGTCACAAACTTCAGCGCGCTGTGGCGATGCTCGTGGTTGTACCGGTCCGCGAAGCGGTTCACCCAGTTCCTGGCCTGCTCCAGCGTGTCGAAGGGCCGCTCCGGCCACAGCGGGCATTACTTCGCCGTTCGGAACGGATGCCATAGCAGTAGCCGACGACCAGCATGCGCACCATCAATTCCGGGTCAATCGGGGGACTCCCGATGGGGCTATAGAAATCCGCCAGGTAGGCACGCAGATCGCTGAGATCCAGCACTGGTCGATGCTGCGTAAGAGGTGTTGGGGCGGAACGTGGTCTTCCAGATTGAACGAGTAGAACAGGCGCTGCTGTCCTCCTGGTAACTGTCCCATCATGCTGTTCGCCCCCGCGCTAGCTGACAGAGCAATTCTGCCAACAGCATGGAGGGAGCAGCTACTTTTTCAACAGAATCGGCCAGATGCAGACATTGATTTTCGTGCGTTAGAGAGGGCCTCGCTGCCCAAAAGCCTCACGCGCAAACTCCAAGAAGCTGCGCAGCTTTGGAGTCATTCTTCGGTCAGGGGCATAGAGGATGTGCATTGCGGTATTCGGCACCGGGTACTGCGGCAACAGACGCACCAGTGTCCCATCGCGCAGTGCATCGCTAACCAACTCTATCGGCTGTAGAACCACACCTAGACCAGCTACAGCCGCTGCCAGCAGTGGATCACCTTGATTGATCGTTAATTTGCTTGTAATAGGAACATCTATACGCCCCTCCGGGCTGTCGAAGCTCCAGTGTGAGCGGCCATCAGAATAGGTAAACCCCAGACATTCCTGCTGCTGTAGATCCCACGGATTGATGATGGGAGGGCGACGTGCAAGATAGGACGGCGCAGCGCATAAAACCATCTGATAGGGCTCCAGTGGCAATGCCTTCAACCCACTGCTCTCTAGCTCGCCGATGCGAAATACCGCGTCGTAACCATCATCAACGATATCGACCAGTTCGTTCGATAACGTTAGGTCAACAGACACCTGAGGATACCGAACCATGTATTCCAGCAGGCGTGGCGAAAGCGTGCGAATTCCGAACGTGACCGGCGCGTTGATGCGAAGGCGGCCGCTTGGTGTGCCCCGAGTGAGGGCGGCCAGGTTCTCGGCAGACTGCATGTCTGCAAGGATCAGTTTTGCTCGCGGGTAGAACGCCCTGCCGAAGTCGGTGAGGCTTTGCCTGCGCGTAGTCCGGTGCAGCAGGGAAACACCCAGATGTTGTTCGAGCATTTTCACCTGTTTCCCTACCAATTGAGGGGACAGATTCAGGTCCTCCGCAGCGGCGCTGAATGAACCCAGCTCAACTGTTTTGACGAACGTGGCCATCTGGGTCAGGCGATCCATTATAAACACTCTGTTTCTAGTAATACGCCATCGTAGGCCTTTATCCAGCGCCAACCAATGACTAAATTTTCGTCACCTTTCGAGTGCCCGGATACCTTCCGGATGTACGTCGAGGCCCATTGATAAACGAGGTATCTATGATGGCACGCATTGTCAGAATTCATGAATACGGTGACGCCAGCGTTCTGAAGCTGGAAGATCTGGAAGTATCGGCACCAGCAGCAAACGAGGTGCAAATTAGTGTTAAAGCCATTGGCTTGAACCGAGCCGAAGTGATGTTCCGCAATCACGCATACCTACAAGAAGCGGAGTTCCCCAGCCGCTTAGGCTACGAGGCCGCAGGCATCGTAACGGCAGTTGGGAGCGACGTAACCGAGATCACGATTGGTGACTCGGTCGCTCTGATCCCACCTCTGGATATTGCTCGCTGGGGCACCTACGGCGAGTTGGCCAATGTACCGGCCCACCTGGTGGTAAAGAGCCCTGAGAACTTGTCCTTTGAAGAGGCTGCGGCGTCTTGGATGCAGTACGTCACCGCCTGGGGGGCATTGATTGAACAGGCGAAGCTACGGCAGGGCGATTTTGTCATCGTTACCGCCGCGTCAAGCAGCGTTGGCTTGGCCGCCTTCCAAATGGCTCGTATGGTCGGCGCCACATCGATTGCGATCACTCGAACTCACGCGAAGAAGCAAGCCCTACTTGATGCAGGCGCTGCGCATGTCATCGTCAGCGATGAAGAGGATATCGTCGAGCGTGTTATGACGATAACTGCCGGTCAAGGCGCTCGCGTTGTATTCGATCCTGTAGGCGGGCCGTCCTTGGAACCTCTCACGCAGAGCATGGCGCGGGGCGGAATTTTGCTGGAGTACGGCGCACTTAGCTCTGAACCGACACCATTCCCACTGTTTACCGTGCTGGGCAAAAGCCTGACTTTGAAGGGCTATCTCTACGCAGAGATTGTGGCCGACCCTGAAGCCCTGGAGAGAGCAAAGGCTTTTATTCTGCAAGGGTTGGAGTCCGGTGCGTTGCGCCCGATCATCGCCAAGACATTCACACTTAGCGACATCCAGGATGCCCATCGTTTCCTTGAAGCCAATCAGCAGATCGGCAAGATCGTGGTAACTGTCTGACCAGCAATTATGGGGCTGAGAGCGTAATCCTTCGGCCCCGATTCAAGCCAGCCCTGATGACCGCTTTTGGCCGGTTCCTGTGGCCCGTTCTGTGGCGGGCCCTGACGGCCATGATCACGATATGAATTACCTGCGTGAAATCATGCTGAGCCTAGCCTAAAGTCAGATGTCGCATTCAAGATATATAACCGGCTAGGACAGCAGCCCCCCTCGAAAGGAATTCGACTATGCCTACGATCCTCCGCTACCTTTCCGTCTCCCTTGCTTCCGCCCTGGTGGCCGCTTATACGGCCCTGTGGTTGGCCTACCCCGCGCCCCTGGAACAGCCCCATGCGGTTGTTCGCCCGCCGCTGATCATTCAGCAGCAGGGGGACGATCTGTTGTTGTGGGGTGGCTGGAATACGGTGGCCGGTTACGAGCCGCCCGGGGTGAATGCAGTGGAGATTCGCTGCAACCGCGGCCGCGGCACCTGCCAGGAGGCTTTTGCCTCGATCCACCATCACGACGAGGGCGAAGACCTGGAAGCCCAGGTGTTCGACTACGAAGTGGTGGAGTGGACGGAGCAGATGCTGCATGCCACGGCGACCATGCCCGAGGCCGAGTGCGTGACACGCAGCCTGGTGGTCGCACTGCCGGCCGGCTCCGCCTCGCTGGAGCTGGTGCCGCAGGGCGATGACTGCGAGTTCGAGGTCAGCGCTGCGATGCTGGAGGGTGACCCGCTCTAGGCCGTTACCAGGCTCGGCCAGCGGTCGTGCACCGTTGGCCCACCCTGCGGCGGTGTGGTGGTGACCACGTAGACCCGCCGTTCTTCCCCGTGCTCAATGAGCAGCGCCTCAATGGTTTGGCCTGGCTCCAGGTCAAACCAGTGCGAGGCACCGGCTGCATTCTTCTCCATAAAGCGTTCGGCCAGCACCTGCACTGGCTGCGGGTGGTAGCGCGCCCATTTGCCGGCGGTGATGGAGTCGGTTCGGGCCCAACCGGTGGCGGGCAGGTGGCCGGGTTGCTCTTTGCGGCGGCCCCAGGGGACCCAGGCCACGGCGCCATCGGCCTGACGCACGGGCAGGGCGGCGCGTGGGTTAGGGAAGTAGATTCGCAGTTGCTGGCCGGTTTGGGTGTAGCGCCCAGCCACTTCGACGCCGCCGCACATGAGGTGCCTCCCGTCTATTGTCGTTGCCAAGGTTGGGGTTTGATAATACTGTATTCATATACAGTATTAGTGAGGTTATCCATGGCCCTGACAGTGATCGGCCGCCCGTTGCGGCCAGGTCTGCGGCTACCGTTGTTCCTGAGCCGCGTTGCCGCCGGCTTTCCTTCCCCCGCTGAGGACCATATCGAGGCCAGCCTCTCGCTGGACGAGCTGTGCGTACTGCACCCGGCGGCCACCTTCTTTCTGCGGGTGGTGGGGGACAGTATGACCGGCCTGGGGATTTTCGACGGCGACATCCTGGTGGTAGACCGCTCGATCACGCCGCGCGCGGGCATGGTGGTGGTGGCGGTGGTGAACGGGGAGTTCACCTGCAAGCAGCTGGCCTATGAGCACGGCGCGCCGGTGCTGCGCGCGGCGAACAAGGCCTACCCGGACATTCGCCTGCGCGACGGCGAGGACCTGGAGGTGTTCGGCGTGGTGACGCGCTGCATTCACAAGCTGCCGGGGATCTGATGCCGACCTATGCCCTGGTGGACTGCAACAACTTCTACGTGAGTTGCGAGCGGCTGTTCCGCCCCGATCTGCGCGCGTTGCCGATGGTGGTGCTGAGCAACAACGACGGCTGTGTGGTGAGCCGCAGCAACGAGGCCAAGGCGCTGGGCATTGGCATGGGCGAGCCGTTCTTCAAGATCCGCGACTTGGTGCAGGCGCACGGCGTGCTGGCGTTCAGCAGCAACTATGCGCTGTACGGTGACGTTTCCGCCCGGGTGGTGCGGGTGCTGCGCGAGCTGGCGCCGCGGCTGGAGGTGTATTCGATCGACGAGAGCTTCCTTGACCTGGCCGGGCTGGGCTGGCCGCTGGCTGGTTACGGTCGGCACATTCGCGCGGAAGTGCAACGGCTGACGGGCATGCCGGTGGGGGTGGGCATCAGCACCACGAAGACCCTGGCCAAGTTGGCCAACTGGGCCGCCAAGCGGCGTAGCCAGAGCGGGGTGGTGGTGGCCACCCGGCCCGAGCAGCAGGCGGCGTTGCTCAAGGACGCGCCGCTGGGCGAGGTGTGGGGCGTGGGGCGCAAGCTGCAGGCGCACCTGGGCGCGCTGGGTGTTAAAACCGCCTGGGATCTGGCGCAGCAGGACGCCTGGACGATGCGCAAGCAGTTCTCGGTGGTGCTGGAGAAGACCATTCGTGAGCTACGTGGCGAGCCGTGCTTCGCCCTGGACGAGGGACCGGAGCCGAAGCAGATGATCACCTGCAGCCGCAGCTTCTCGCGCCGGGTGACGGAGCTGGCGCCGCTGCGCGAGGCGGTGGCCAGCTACGCCTGCCGCGCAGCGGAGAAGCTGCGCGCGCAAGGCGATGTGTGCCAGCTGCTGCAGGTGTATATCCGCACCGGGGTGTTCAACCCGGACGAGCCGCGCTACGCGCGCACCGCCAGCGTGCCGCTGCACACGCCGAGCAACGACTCGCGCGACCTGGTGCAGGCGGCGCTGGCCGGGCTGGAGGGTATCTACCGGCCCGGCTACCGGTACCAGAAAGCCGGGGTGATGCTGATGAACCTGGCCAGCCCCGGGCAGGTACAGGCCGACCTGTTTGCCCCGGCGCCGCGGCCACGCAGCGCGGCGCTGATGGCGACGGTAGACAGGATCAACGCCGACATGGGGCGCGGTACAGTGCGCCTGGCGCGTGTACCGGCGCTGGGCGGCTGGTCGATGAAGCAAGAACTGCGCTCGCCGGGGTATACCTGCCGCTGGGACGAGCTGCCAAGAGTACTTTAGAACATGAACAGTTGAGGGAACAGCCTTTGCTGGCAGCGACCTACCCGGCGCTCCAAAGATAAAAGAGGGTGTCAAAGACCCACTACCATTAAGTCAGCTGCTATCGGTCGCGGTAGGCAACAACCGGCCAAAAGCAGCCTGTCGTAACAAGCCTGAACCAGCAGCTTTCTTACAGACTGCTCGCCGGCTGGACTCTAAAGCCAGCTGCCACTGAATACGGGGAGACGGCGGGAGCCCTGTTTCTTCGGCCAAACCGTCTCGCTAGTATGTGGACACCTGCCACTGGTGCCTTGGGTGCCGAAATGTTTGAAGGGATTCAGAATGATCCGAAGGTTCCGGCTTGAGCAAAAAGGCCGCTACGAGAAGCTGGTAATAGCTCAACGTTTGTCGGACATGGTGGACAACTACCTGGATGGGCGCCCTGCACCGTTGCTGATCGGTGCCGAACAAGGTGGTATCGGCGAATGGGATGACGTGGTCATCTACCATGCGGATGAGCATTATGAGCACTTCCAGATCAAGCGGCAGACGACCCCCTTCAGCGATAAGCACATCGATAAAGCCGACTACATAAAGTCCTATAAACCCAAGGCCGGCAACAAGGCAGCAGCAAGTGCAACGCCAGTTGTCCCGTCCGATAGCGCCATCGACTCTGAGCTCGATAAGGCCATGAAGAGCTTGTCTGCCTGGAGTCTCACACCCCAGTCCAAGCAGCCGCCAGTCCGCGCTTTTTCACTCATCCTGCTCGGCCTGGAAGTTGTCATCAAGGGCAAGCCAAGTGACTCCATCACCGCCAATCACCTGCACGAGTTTTGTCGACTCTGCAAGCAGGACGGTCTTGATCTGGCTGCCCTATCTAGCCGCCCCGATACCCCAACGCAAAACGTCTATAAATGGTTGACGACCTGGTGTGGCTTTACCGACTGGGATCATGTTCGACAAACCATGCGGACACTTACGATCCATGCCGTAGGGAGCGAAGAGAACCTTGAAGAGCGTGCGTGCGAGTCGTTAGGACGGCACTTTAATGATTCGCGGGCAACCCTTGAGAAGCTAGTGGGGTACATTTCTACAAGTACCACGGATGTTAACGCCATCAGCTGTCATGCGATGGCTAACCATCTCAAAGACGCACGCCGGTCAGATGCTGTGACTTGGACGCAATACCTCATGAGGCCGCAGGCTGGATCCAGTTGGATGGTCGCCGGTACCCACAGCTTGAATGGTACGACGAGCTTGCCAGCGGCCCATGCTGCCACGGAAGTTGTCGGTCACCACTGGACAGCGGGCGGTAACAACAGAAGGCTGCGGTTGCACGCTACCTATTGCCCGCCTACGCCAAATACCGTGGCCCTCCACTCGGCCATCCTTCGGCTGGCCCTGCACTTGAAGAGCGGGAGCCATTGCCTGCTTCTGGGTGAGCCGCTTTGGCGCCAAGGCGCTGGGAACGAGTTGGGTAGAACGCTTGGGATCAGCGAGAGTGATCTTGATGAGCTTCCTTGGATAGACAATTCAGAGGCGCTGTCCTGCGCGTCGGGTCGCGAAATCTCGTCGATCCTGGAGGCGCGAGATGAATCTTCAGCACTTCACCGGGCAATGAACAATCTTGTGTGGG
This sequence comes from Pseudomonas sp. NPDC077649, assembly GCF_044542855.1. Taxonomy (NCBI): domain Bacteria; kingdom Pseudomonadati; phylum Pseudomonadota; class Gammaproteobacteria; order Pseudomonadales; family Pseudomonadaceae; genus Pseudomonas; species Pseudomonas sp. NPDC077649. The sequence goes on from NZ_JBITVF010000001.1 coordinate 1,300,156, forward strand.
AGCAGCTACAAGCCCGCATCACGGCCAGGTTGAACTCGGTATCCGACATGCCATTACTGGCAGCATTGGAACCGAAGTGGCGCTCTTGGGCCGCTGAGCTAACAGCCGACGCCGCTGCGCGTGAGTCACTGTTAGAACAACTCATGTACCCCAAAACAGAAGGCTTAGACGGGAAACACGCGCTGCGCGTCGGGCCTCGTACTGCAGACCTGCTGGAAACCGCCATTCTGATGCTGCTTCTGGTTTGCGTCGCAATCGGTAACGACGATGGCAATTGGCGCGAAATCCCTGACGTTGGGGATGTTCTCAGCATTGCATTGCAGAACTGGTCAGGCGCTTCAGGCGATCACAGTGGCGCCAGGCCTGTTGCCGATGACCTGATGGCCATTTTGGGGCCTTCGCCAGCGTCGGTAGTCATTCTCGCGGGAGTCGAAGGGTCTCCCACGAGCCTACTCGAGTCCGGTATGGCTGATGATTTTGAGACCAGTAACAGCATGGCGGCTGAGCGCCAGCCCAGATTGCTGGTGACACGATTTGGGGTGCTCAAGCACTTGCGTAACGGGACACTCGCCCAGCTAAAGCAGCAATTCCAACGTCATTGGGATGCTTGGCGCGACGCGCGTGAAGCAGCAATCGAAGCTTATAGGGAAGGACACTAATCATGCTGACACTGCAGGAAGTGGCTGGCGCAATCATTCAGCGTGTAGAGGGTCGGTATGACGTGTGTCCCCGGGACGTAACGGAGCTAATGCTGCCTGAGGTCGACTACGACTCGCATGTTCTTCGACTCAAGCGCTCCCACATCGAACGGGCGGGCTGGCGGACGGTTCTGCTCATCGAGCTTCCACTGACGGCCCTTCAGGCAGCCAACCAGTGGGCAGCCGATGTCCGGGATGTGCTGCCCGAACCTGAGACTGCAGACCTCTATATGTTTCTGATGATCAGCGGTATCGCCAAGGATGACGCTGCACGGATTGAGACGGATGACAGATTTTGCCGCAAGGTTGTTGTGCGCGAATCTGAAGCAGCTGGTGATTTTCTTAACCGGACATTCTTGGCGGCCTTGGATCCCGCTGGCGATGTCGAGACGCTGAGCGATCCATTGGTGTCGGCGCTGAACACGCTGTCCAATGCATACCCTTGGTCTGCTCCACACATCGCTGCTTGGAAAACGCAGTTTCTGACCAACCAAAACGGAGCGGATGTGGTGCGTGTTCTTACCGACTCGCTGGGTGAAAGCGAGGTTCAGTCGTGAGCAAGTTGAATTCAATCACCCTGTCGAACCTGCGCAAATTCGGGTCGGAAGTCACCATCGAGCTGAGTCCCGGAGCGACTATTTTGCTCGCGCCCAATGGTACTGGCAAAACAACGGTATTTGAGGCGATCGAGTTTGGCCTAACCGGGAAAATCGCGCGTCTCCGTGACGACCTTGCCCACATCATTCGTGATGATCAGGCGGCAGCGACAGTCAGTCTGAGTTTTTCTGAGTTAACTGCGACATCACGCGTGACTGCAGCGGGCGAGGTCAGCCGGGACGGAGACTTGAGCAGCGTCTTCCCTAATGTGTCTGCAAATGACATCCCATTCTTGCTGCGTCTAACTCACCTCTTGGATCAGAGGGAGAACGGGTGGATCGTTAATGCAGAAGAAAAGGAAGCCGGAACCCAGTTGGCGAAGCTGCCGATTGGTCGCGACGGTTCTAAAGCTCGCGCCAACCTCGCTGCCGTTCGACGGTCGCTGACGGAGCAAAAAGCCCGTGCGGAAGAAGTGTTGATTGGGCATGAGACTGATTTGAGCGAGTGGACTCGCCTACTTCAGGAGCGTGACATAGCTGCTGCCGGTGCAGTAGGTGCATTACGACCGCTCGATCGAATTGCCGACGCTCTCTCTGACGCTGCAAACCAGACGCAAAGCCTGAGCCAGATTCCACCTGGCTTATTGACCGGGCCTGCAAGCCAGGAGGGGCTGACGATTGCACACTCCGCACTGACCGAGATCTTGCAAGGGAAGGTCGAACGGACTCGGGCGCATATTTCAAGCCTTGCCTTGGTAAACGATCTTGTTGAAAGCTTTGTTGCGGCGCAGGAGCAGCTCGAAAAGCTCAATGAAGACCTCGCGGCAGCTAGTCAGACACTCGATAGACACGCGAACACGAGGGCTGACGGCAATGCCGCCTTGCAGGAGCACCAGGCCAGTATCCACTCTGCACAGCAAGAACTTACCAGCATCGGGCAGCAACTTGAGCGTCTGATTGGAGAAACCACTGCAAAACAGGAGATCGCTCACCGAAATGACGCGTTGACGTCAGCGATTGCTGCCCTACGCGAGGCTGAAGAAAATTCTCGTGTACTTCGCGAGCAGCATGAGCGCAACCAACTGGTTCGCAACCAGCATGCTCAGATTGACGCCCAGCTTCATGGCATCAACCAGACTGAGCAGCGCTTGGAGGCGAGCCGTCTAATGCTTGCCGACTGGCAGGCCACTGAGCAGCAAATCAGCGAGGTTGTTCAGCAAATCACGGATCTCGGAGTGCTCATCGATAAACAGAGCATCGATCGGGATGCCGAACGTTCCTCGTATGAGACGTGTAAAGCTGCGGAGGCCACTGCCCGATCATTTTATGAGATGCTCAGTTCTTCCGCCGACGCAATCCGTCAGGCCGTTGCATCCATAGCGCAACATCTTCCCGCTGACCAAGATCAATGCCCGCTTTGCCTGGAGCCGCATGGTGCAACCAAGCTTCAGTCCCGTGTGGCTCAAGCCCTTGAAGCGATCAATCCGAGTTTGACTGCAGCTGAGCAGCGATTGCGAGCTGCTGTGGAAGCGTTGACGGCCAGTGAGGTCGCGGTTGAGAAAGCGCAGCAAGCACTAGACTTCAGCCGAATGGAGCTGGGTGCTTTGGAGTCCAGCCGCCAGGATTTGGGAAGACGAGTTGCGCAGTTTCGTACCGATCCGATTTTGGCTAGTGACTCGCTCCCATTGGCAAGGGAGTCGCTCAGGCAGCAACTCGATAGTATTGCTCCTGCCAAAAAGCGTTTGACTGATCAGCGAGCGGCTTTGGACGCTCTCCCTTCCCCTGAAGCCTTTGAACAAACCGAGGGGGCCTTCAACTCGGCACAGCAGATGCTCGACTTGGCCCGAGTTCAACAGAGCGAAGCGTCTACGCGGCTGGATCAAGCAGTTGCCGCACTGGCCGCGCTCACCTCTGGAGAACCGCTGGCTCGTACGCTTGAGCAACTCACTGCAGAAAAAGCGCAGCTGGAACAGCAGATCAGCGATCTGAACGGGAAGGTTGAGACTGTGCAATCCGCCCTAGACACCCAGCAGCATCAGTTGGTTGAGTCATTAACCGCAGTCAAGGAGATCGAGGAAGAAATCCGAAGGGTTCAAACGCTCCTTCTTCAAATCCGGGCGAGCTGGCAAGAGCAGGATTTGACCGGCGACCCACTTGCGGAAGCTGCGCAGGCCCGTGAAGCGACACTGCGCGCTACGTTGACCCTCCTGGAGGGGTATGTTTCAGCACTCGAAGGCATTGGGGTGGAGATCTCTGCTTGGGCCAAGCTGAACGATTCACAACTGGCTCAGCGGTTGATTGATGCTCAGCGTCTTGACCGATCAGAAGAGGCCTTCGAAGCGTACCTCAATGACAGCATCAACGCGGCACGCTCCAGCTTCTTGCGGTTGTCCTTGATCTCGGACGCGATGGATTTGCTGGACGGCTCACTCAAGAAAGAAATTGAGAATGTTCAGAAGCATGTCGGCAAGGTGGTACCCCGCTGGCAGGCACTGCTAAAGCGTGTCGTGCGAGAGTCCAGGTTCCACGAGGCAAGCCTGAAATTCTTCAACTCGTATAACAAGGATCGTGCCGGCGTTTCTGTACCGCTTGGCAATAAAGCGGTACCGGTACCTGATATCGCGAGTGAGGCACAGTTGACGGATCTTCAACTGACCTTCCTGCTCTCAATGGCGATGAGTCATCAGTGGTCTCCTTGGAAAGCACTGTTATTGGATGACCCGACTCAGCATCACGACCTGGTACATGCCTCTGCGGTTTTCGATTTGCTGCGTGACTACATCGTTGATCATGGTTTCCAGGTCGTTATCGCTACCCATGATGCTCTGCAGGCTCGTTACTTCATGCGCAAGCTGCAAAACGACGGAATTGAGGCCAAGATCTGGACGCTCGTGCCGACTGAAGATGGCGTCACTGCGCAAGCAGGGAGCTGGAAACAGCGCATTCAATAATGCAGATATCTTTCCGGGCCTTGATTTAAATGTAAGCTGGGCGCAAGCCAAGTCCTCACGGAGGTTGGCTTTCGCGCAGCGGTAGGTACGCATCTATAGATCCGCCATCTTGGGGCCGAAACAGCTCTTGGGGTATGACTGCTTCTGGCCGGCTGTTGCCTGCCGCTATCGGCATCGATGGGGAGTTTTCAGCCGCTCGGACGGTCAGCGGAAGCGGTCATTACCTTTGCAACGAACGAGTTAGCGGCGATGCAAAGCGGTGGTCAAGTGTGGTGCGATTTCGCCGCCAAGGCATCGTCGCCTCTGCAGGCCGGCTTCTTCGACGCCTGCGCCCTTGAGCATCACCAGCAAGCGGCCAGGAGCGGCCTGTCGGGGAAGGAAGCTCTTGGGCAGCCTTTTCAGGGTAGCACTGCGGTAGGACATCACATGAACCACAAAGACGGCGACAAGGAGCGCCCTATCGTGGTTGCCGCTCCCTTGAAGAGCCCCAAGCTCTACCCGGGCGGTACAGTGACAAGGTAGAGTCGTTTCAGTGGCGCAGTGCTATCAGCTGCGTGCATCGTGTGGCTCGATGATCCAGCCGAGCGGCGATGTGGATCAGAATGATTGCAGCGTCGAGAGCAAAGGAGGCAGGGGTGAGCGAATACCAGGGCATGCGCTGGTTCAAAATGGATTTCCAAGTCCTGACACCGGAGGACAATAGGCAATGGCTGACGACGATATGCGCCTGCTTCGCCCGCGTCGGCCGGTGAGAGATGGTGTACCCAACGCGGACGCTATCCAGAGCAAGGCCAAGCGCTTCTGCTTCTGCTTGCCGGCGTACTGGGCGTCGGCAAAGGTCATCTGCTTTATCGGGAAACTCGGGCAATGGGATCGGCGTATTTCACCAAATTCGGGAGTCTTCTTCAGGATTTCCTTATTCGTGCCGCAGCCAGGTAAAGCGCCAAGATGGGCGGGTTATTCCCCACCCGATCCAGGCTCTGTTTGGGCACGTACGAAAGCAAACCAGGTAACTACCCAGGGCTACTTCCGAAGATGCGGATTTCGGTGAACGTGACCGCTTATTTCGCTAACTCGTGACCGGTATTTTCACACCGGTTGCGGGGGGGGGTAGTCAGGAGGCTCTACAGGGCTACCACAGGCAACTTGAGTGTCGCTGGGAGGAGGGGCTATTGGAGTCAGGCCGCAATGGCCTGACCTACTTGTTGCTGGTGGAGGTTTGCCTCAGCCTCCGCAGGTGGAATATATCCGATTGAACTCAGCAGGCGCTGGTGGTTGTACCATAGGACTACGCATCTGAACTCAGTTGACCTCTTTCAGATAAATATAAATTCCAGAAAATCTTTGAGGTAGCCATGGCTACGAGTCAGAAAATTAAGGTTATGCTGTCGAGTCGCTGCAAAGATCTTTTTTCAATCGGAGAAAGCACCTCTCTCACAGAGATAAGACGTTCCCTCAAAAAGGACATTGAGGCTCAGCGTCTTTTCAGATTCCAGACGTTCAAGGTTTGGATCAACGAAGACGCAGAAGCGTTAGACCATTCTGCAGACAGTTGGGATGCATGTCTGAAGCAGGTTCGTGAGTGCGATATCTTGATCGTTCTCTACAATGGAAACGCCGGCTGGGCTAAGACAGGTGAAGACATTGGCATTTGCCATGCTGAATATGCAGAAGGGCTAAAAACGTCACCTGGCAAGGTTCGACTCATCGAGCTTCCATTGTGCGAGCCCAGCACCGATCCGGCGCAAGAAGCAAGAAATAGCCGTTTTTCTGCATTCAAGGATAGTGCTTCTGCCTTCCGTGGTGGGACAGTCACCACTCTTTCCGAGCTGAATCAAGAGGTTCATAAAGCCCTGTTTGATGCTGTTCTGACTCAGACCCGCCGCGGGGGGGAGGGGGCTAAGGCTGGGCGTTTCGACTTGGGTGCCGCGCTCGAATGGAGCCGCCTGGACTTTGCGGGGCGCAGTGCGGCTATGGTCGGGGAGCTTCGGGCCGCACTGGCAGGGCGGCCTGGCTCCACTGCAACGAATGAGTCGCTAGTAATCCAGATTGGCGACATACCTGTCCTCGCAAAAATTCACGCCGTTCCGGCCGCTTTTAGTGTCGCAGCTGCTCGGGAGCCGGTAGGCCGGCCCCATCTGCAAGATCACCTGGAAGTATCCTTGCTTGGCTCTGTCGGCGGTCCGTTGCACTTTGTGGCGTGTCACCGCTCTGTAAGCGAAACTCAGGCCACGAATCTCCTTGGATTTCCAGACGCCACCGTAATCAGCAGTCCATTTGGCGTATATGTGGCTGATAATGTTCAAAAAATGCAGTTTGTTTTTCTTGCAAACTGTCGCGATCCTATCCAGACAAGACTGGCAGTGCAGCGCTTTTGGGAATGGTCGGAACAGGCAGGAGAGAGTCAGTATATGGCTGGCCGAGCAAAGGCACGCGCGAGGATCGTCACTGCAATTGCTAAGGAACAGGCTTAATCTGTAAGCCGAATAGAAAAATAGGGGGTTATCATGACAAAGTTATTGCTAGGGCCTGTTCTGTCATTTCGTGGTGGCGCCGAGAAGGGAGAATGGAGAGTTAGCGCTCTGGTCGGTGTAGATGAAAAAGTCGGAGTTCCTAAAGTTGTAGTAGAGGGGAGGCAAGCGCCAGCTCCTGTGGTTTTATTGAAACATGGGAACAGCCTCTATTTTCGTTATGACCTTTCCTGTATACAGGGACAGGAAGAGCGACGAGTTGAATACAGCATCGAAGGTGTTGGCGAATCATGGCACTTCACGGTGCCAGGTAAAGACTATGCTCCGCGTATGGCTTATGTGTCATGTAATGGCTTCTCCGATCCAAGTAGTGTCCGCAAGCTTATAAAGTCTGAGAACTCCGTCTGGGAAGACCTGCTCTGTAATCATGATAAGAATGTTCGGCCTAAAGGTTATCAGTTAGACAAAGAGCAGTTGTGGCATGAGCCACGAACTCACGGGAAAGGCAACCAACGCTTTCATTTGCTGTTGATGGGTGGGGATCAAATTTACTTTGATTCGATTTGGGAGGATATCAAGTCTTTGAAGGAATGGATTGGTCTGCCTCGTGATAAGCAGTTGAAGTATAGTGTGAGCGCCGCGCTTGACCAGAAGATCGAGGCATATTACATCAAGCTTTACAGCGTTCGCTGGCTACCAAAAGAGCGTAACCCTTGGGGCGGGAAAGAGAAATCATTGGATGCCGCTCATGCTCTAGCGCGGATACCGACTGTGATGATGTGGGACGACCACGATATTTTCGACGGGTGGGGGTCTTATAGTGTAGAGATGCAGCGTAGTCCACTGTTTCAAAGATTGTTTCATCACGCTCGTCGCGCTTTTTGGGTGTTCCAGATGCAGCATGCTGCAGAGCTTCTTCCGGAGATGAAACGCCGAACCGATATAAGTGTTCGAATTGATGACCCTTTGTTTGAGCCCATCATGTGGTCCGAGGTGCTCAAGACAGACAATCTTGCATTGCCGATGCTGGACAAGCAACCTGGCTTTACCTTTACGCATGCGGTGGGGCCGGTGCGATTGGTTGTAGCGGATTTACGAACGGAGCGTTCTCAGGAGCAGGTGCTTGGCCCTGAAACATGGAGCTCACTGCAAGTCTGGCTGTCACGCATCGATCAGAATGATCGTAAGCATCCAGGCAAGGGTTGTCAGCACCTTTTGTTCATGTCGTCCGTTCCTGTGGTTCACCCCAAACTGTCGCTGGCCGAGGCATTCATGGATAGCTTTGGATCAGATCATGTCTTAGATAGTAGCGCTGATGATCTCAAGGACCATTGGACTCACGATGATCATGAAGGTGAGCGCAAGCGACTTATTGATACGTTACTCAAAACAGCCAAAGATAAGGCACTGCGGGTGACAATAGTTTCAGGTGACGTGCATGTCGCGGCGTGGGGCGTTGTCTACCGAAAGGATGTAGGGCCGAGTGAGAATTGGGCACAGATTCAGCAACTGACCTCTACTGCTGTGGTGCATCCTTCTTTAGTGTCTGTAACGGAACGCCTTTTCTTTCACGTACTAAATTCTGTGGCAAAGAGCAAGCAGGCATTAGATATAAATCTGAGTGCAGAAATGATGCTTTTTCCAGGATCAAACCGCTACGTAATGGCTGCGCGGAATTGGCTTTCTATTGAGCTTGATATTGGAGCAGGTGATCCTGCAGGATCCAAGCTTTGGGCTACGTGGCGGTGTGAAACCAAAACGTCGTTTACAAACCATCTTCTGGCAACAAATCCCGTGACGTGTGATTCAGAGCTTCGGCCGGGTAATTGAGGTAGATGTTGGAACGCGTAGCAGCCCACCCGGTGAGTGGTTCGATTAAATACCCGGGCCGGCTTGGGCTCTGCGCTACCCTCGCGCGTTGCTGCTATCTGCAGCCACTGAAGACCGGAAGGGTAGGCGCTTTGTCTCTCCTTGCGGAAGAGCCGTGTCGCAGGGGGCTTTCTCAGGCTCAACCCGCGACGTTTCGGTTGCCTTGATCTGCTCTTTACAATGGCGGGCTTCGAACCTACGGCTTTGCTAACTGTAAACCATGTAAAAGCGTTCGAGATTATTTGAGCCTGAGAGCGTTTCGCCACTCTGGTGCTTGCCACTCCCAGACAAATACTGATTCGAAGGTCTTCGGTAGGAGAGTGCGACCAATCTCAACACTTGCGCACTGGAGGGTTGCAGGATGTATGTGCAAATGACGCACGCCTGCGCGAATTAGCTGCATCAGGAAGGAATTGAACTCCCGACGAAAAGCCTGCACGTGAGCCTCCGTGCGAATGATGCCTCGATTAGGGGCTACCGCCCGAAATTCGACCGTTTCAAAGCTGGGTGCCATGGCCAAGCAAGCGCGGGACGCGATGGGCGTGGAGTCACTGTCGCTGATCGAGGCTACTTCAAGAGCGAGGAAATCCTAGCCTGCCACGGCGGGCATCAGTGCCTTCGTACCCAAGATCAGGGCCTCAGCTGCCGCCGCAGCGGGTCGTTTCAGTCGCGATGACTTCATTTACGACGCGGCCCACAACGAGTACCGCTGTCCAACCGGAGAACGCCTGCGACCTGGTGGAGCCCAAAGCAAAATATCTGTGCCTTTGCGCGGCGCGCTCACGAACAAGAAAGTGCATCAATTGCTAGATAGCAGAAGCCAGCCGCTGAATTGCTGAAATTTCTATCTATTTATTACCGTGGCATAGGCGGCCCAATCAATGGCCGGTACCGTCCCAAGAGATTGCAGTTTGGATAGCAGCCGAAAGAGAAAGTAAATTAGGGCCCCTTCCGATGGCACGGTCTTCAGGTCCCCCCCGAATAAGTCAAATGCACCGTCATCCAAGGCGCATCCGCAATCGAGCCTTTCCAGTTCGCTGGTTGGCAGGTGTTTCTGGAACGATTCGCCCAAACCGTCAACCCAACTGGATTTAGGCGCAACTATCCCCGCCAGAATTGGGAACAGTGCCTTGGGTTGGTAGGTGCCGCCGGCGTGCGCTATGGCCACCGAGGTCCGATGTAGTTTGCGTACGGAGGCCGCCTTGTTGCCAGCGTACTCAAGATAGCTCTTGTCGAAGTGGGGCTTAGATTCAAACACTGCATAGACCGCTTCGGCGGGAATGTAGCGGTGCTTCTGTTGGTCAAGCAACGTGGGCGTGAAATGCCGATCGAAAACCACGACATCAATCTGTTCGCTGCGATTACCGAGGCTATCGATGACAAAGCCCGTAGCCACTTCGTAGCGGTCTGGTAAATATGCCCGGAATACCTCTATCCAATGGTCTTCGTAAACTGCACCCTTAGTGCCAGCATGCTCAATGGATTGTGTGGCTCGCTTGATTTTTAAGGCCAGTTCGGCCTGGACATCGACAAACGCCTCCTTCATCCAGGCGGTATCGGCAGCTTGCTCTTTCTTCGTGGCCATGTGGTTCTCCCTGGATTCTGGCGCGTTTACGACAGCGGAAATTTGGGGCCGAACAGGGTGCGCCAGGCGCGCAAGGCCTCACCGTTGCGACCACGGCGCGCATGGTCGATGGCAATGGAGGCCTCGTTGCTCGCTGCGCGCAGAAGCTCTTGTGCACGCCGCTTGCGCGCGTCATCCATGTCGTTGCTGATGGCCGGTCCAAGTCCGGCCGGGTCAGGCCATGCATCAAGGGTTCGGTCGGCAAGCGTCGAGAAAAATGCCTGGATCTCACGGTCAAACGAACCGCCCCATCCCCCGTATAAGCACTCCAGCGCCATGACCTCAATCAGAAACGAGGGTTTCACTGGCTTGTCGCTGCCATGCTTGGGATTGTTGTTCCAGTACTTGACCATCCGGACCAAGCCTTTCCACTCGCTGCCATAAGCTTGGTGTGCGGCGACGGCTTTACTGGCATGTATCTCGGGGTCTGTCTTGATCCACTTGCCAGAAGCGGAATCGGGAATTTCATATTCACTACCGGTATCAAAGGCAGGCACGGCGTCGATGCTGACAATCCGGTAGTCGGTGTTGTCCTCGGCGTCGATAACTACCCCAAAGTCTACGTTGACCGAACGAGCCTGCTTGCGTACCGAATCCTTGCCATACTTCTCAGCTAGGGCAGCATGGAAATCGTCCAGCACTACCGATGCGGCCTTGCCATGGTAGTGCTCCTCGGACTCCTTCAGCACAAAGAAGATATCAATGTCCTTAAGCGGTTTAGTCTTCGTGTGGCGCGCGTAGGACCCCGTCAGGAAGCTGCGCGCAATACCGAATTTCGTTCCCAGATAGTCACGCACCTCGTTCTGACGTTGGGAGGCGTTCTTTTGCTCGCGATCGTTCAGTTCCAGTCGAGATTTGAATTTTCGAAAAGCTTCATCAGTGGTCAACATTAGCGTTGCCTCCAGTAGCCGGCTTGGCCTCCCAAACCGTTGTGTTCGACCGTTGTTCCGAGACTCTGCTTGACCATGCCATCAGTTGACCGGTAACTCCCCTTGCTCCAGCCGGGAACATCCGGACGCCCCTGCTTGGTATGGAGCATCAGTTGGTACTTGGCTTGGGACGGCATAAGCCCGGCTTTGCGGATCGCGTACTGCAGCTGCTCCGTGTCGGTCCAGAAACTGCCATCGCCCGAGGAAGACCAGCTGTAGACAATGTCGATGTCCCAACGGGTAATCAGCGTGTCAGTCGTCGGGTTGTAGATTTCGAGAACAACCCGCTCCAGGTCTCCGGAATCCAGCCAAGTTTTCACAGCTAACAGGTTGCTGGACCAGCCCTCGACGAAATTTGACGGATCAAGCCCGCTGAGCCGGATGATGTCTTTCAGGCTCTTGAGGATATTGTCAGCCACATAAGTAACGGAATGGGTGTACGAGTAGGTAGCAACAGCGCTCATGATTTCAGGAAACCTCCCACATCCAAGGTGAGCGACTCCGCCCGGGCGTCCGTATCGCTGCCAGTCGAAATGCCGAGGGAAAGATCTCGGGCAGTGATTCGGCTGCTGTGCTTCTTCAACGCTGTTTGCACCCATTCCAAATCGTCCTTCTGGCAGGGGAGTGATATGGCCCAGCTGCCTTTCAGAGGGTCGAAACCCAGGGTGTCCTCATTCGCGTCGCCACCTTCAATGGCGTCCTCGTCATAAAGGCAGTAAATGCGTGTGCGCGGCCCGTCGCAGGTCACAATGATGGGGGCGGTCCGAGGCGCCTGGTCAGTTATCAAGCTGGCAGCGATCCCGCTGACCGCTCGCAACTCTTGGCGAGCCTCTCCGTCCCTGCCCTGGATAAGCAGTTCCACGATGGCGCTCCATGAGGCGTTAGCATCGCGATGTGGGGAGCTCCGAAACGTACGGCTGGCGACGGTGCTCATTTGCGCTTCTCTCCTTGAGTGCGGTGTGCCTTGGCGTACTTGATGGCTTGCAGTAGGTCTCCAATTGACACAGCATTCGGATTGATAGCGATCTGAGGACTTGCCGCCAGCGCGTTGGCGACCACTTTACGGATGGCGCGACCGTCAAGGCCTTCGCACTCGGCAGCGCAGGCGTTGAACTCGGGAGACTCGATGAGCTTGCCTACGTCTGGGAAGGTCTTTGCCAACCCATTCAGGCAGTCTTTCAGAATCTGCCGACAAGCCTCGGAGCCAGGCAATGGAATTTCCATGATGAGGTCGCACCTGGACATGAAGGCGCTGTCCACGGCTTGGGGAAAGTTACTGGTTGCTACGAACTGCAGATTTGGGTATTGCTCTGCCAGCAAGTCCAACTGCACCAGAACCGCATCGGTCGCCCGGTGAACATCGACCGGATTCGCTTCTAAGCTGAGCTTGGCGCGGTCGGCTGCCAAGGTTTCGACTTCGTCGAGCAGGATGATGGTTGGACCAGCGGCCGCCGACTCGGCAATGGATTGGGCGAACAAGTCGGATACTGCACGCTGAGTCTTGCCCATAGCCGAGCTGGTCAGGGAGTGTGGCTCGACCTCCAGCAATCGGAACTTGTTGGAGTTAAAAGACTCAGCCACCCGGTGAGCTAGACTACGCGCCAACGTGGTCTTGCCTGTGCCCGGAGGCCCGACTAGCAGGATCACGCCGTGCAGGGGCAAAACACTTCGAGCCACTTTGGACCGGACCGTGAAATTCACGACGGCCTGGGACAACAGTTGGCGTTTGTGCGTTTCGTCGAGCACGATGGAGTCCCAATGGGCGCCCAGCGTGGAATCGGGCAAGCTCCAGATTCGCTGGATACCTTTAGGTAATTGGTCGCTCTCGAAGTTTGGCTTAGTCATGCATTCGTCCTTTCAGGTGACTATGAGTCAGGAGCGGCTTGCGCCGCCCCTGAGCGGGTTACTGCTTCACAAAGAAACAGAAGGGGCGCCCATCTTTGCGACGCACCTCTTTACCGCTCCGCCAGTGCTTGAAGGACATGCAGAACACAGCCTTGAAGCCGGGCGGTGGAGTGGGGGTTTCGCTCATCGCGTATACCTCTCATCCGAGAAGCCGTTGACACCGCCCGTTCCTTGACCATAATCACTCGGCGCATTTCCCCAAATGCCAGAGCGATTGACGTCAAACCTCAGTCGCGGCCCGCGCTGGCAGGCTTCCACCACCAGCGCGGTTAAGACCCCCCGACAACCGTTGCACCGGTTGCGCGCGGGGGTCTTGTATCTCTCCCTTCCTTTCTTGGCTATCTCTCGATAGCGGGCGCGCCCGTGCGCCATCCCCATCAGTTTCTAGTTACTGTTATGCCCGAATTCCTTGGGCTCTATGGTCTTGCCCGTGCTGCCGCGCCACCCTGAGGTGGCTGTGCCGCTGCCCTCCCCAGGGCAGCGGCGGCGCACCGTCTCGGTGCGCCGTTTCAACATTTAGTGAAAAAATTTCAATGTTTGTTGAAAACCTACGGACCCAGAAATCAATCCCAGCTCAACGCTCCACCAGTCTGATACTCGATCACGCGGGTCTCGAAGAAGTTCTTCTCCTTCTTCAGGTCCATGATCTCGCTCATCCAGGGGAAGGGGTTGGTGGTGCCCGGGTATTCTTCCTTCAGGCCGATCTGGGTCAGGCGGCGGTTGGCGATGAACTTGAGGTAGTCCTCCATCATCGCGGCGTTCATGCCCAGTACGCCGCGCGGCATGGTGTCGCGGGCGTATTCGATCTCCAGCTGGGTGCCCTGCAGGATCATCTGGGTCGCTTCGTCCTTCATCTGCGCGTCCCACAGGTGCGGGTTCTCGATCTTGATCTGGTTGATCACGTCGATGCCGAAGTTCAGGTGCATGGATTCGTCGCGCAGGATGTACTGGAACTGCTCGGCGACGCCGGTCATCTTGTTGCGGCGGCCCATGGAGAGGATCTGGGTGAAGCCGCAGTAGAAGAAGATGCCTTCCAGCACGCAGTAGTAGGCGATCAGGTTGCGCAGCAGTTCCTTGTCGGTCTCCACGGTGCCGGTGTTGAACTGCGGGTCGGAGATGGCGCGGGTGTACTTCAGGCCCCAGCTGGCCTTCTTCGCCACGCTCGGGATCTCGTGGTACATGTTGAAGATCTCGCCTTCGTCCATGCCCAGCGATTCGATGCAGTACTGGTAGGCGTGGGTGTGGATCGCCTCTTCGAAGGCCTGGCGCAGGATGTACTGGCGGCATTCGGGGTTGGTGATCAGGCGGTACACGGCCAGGGCCAGGTTGTTGGCCACCAGGGAGTCGGCGGTGGAGAAGAAGCCGAGGTTGCGCATGACGATGCGGCGCTCGTCCTCGGTGAGGCCGTCGGCGCTCTTCCACAGGGCGATGTCGGCGTTCATGTTGACCTCTTGCGGCATCCAGTGGTTGGCGCAGCCGTCGAGGTATTTCTGCCAGGCCCAGTCGTATTTGAAGGGCACCAGCTGGTTGAGGTCGGCGCGGGCGTTGATCATGCGCTTCTGGTCGACCTGCACGCGGGCGGCGGAGCCTTCCAGTTCGTCCAGGCCTTCCTGGATGTCGAGCTGGTCGAGCGCGGCCTTGGCGCGGGCGACCGCGGCGCTGTCGTCGGCGGCGACGGCGCGGGCTTCGTGGGCGGCGGCGTCGCCGGCCTGGTCGAGCTTGTCGAGGCTCATGTCCGCGACCTGCGGGTTGTGCTTGCTTGCGGCGGCTGCTTCGGCGCCGTCTTCCTTGTCGAATTCATCCCAGCTCAGCATGGCTTGGCTCCTGCGTGAGGGCCGGTGAAAGGCCGGCCTGTATGGATATACAGATGTTTTGATTATGTTCCGTTGCGTACAGCGCGCAAGGGCAAAACGGGTACCGCTGGTCAGGGCGGCGGCGGGTGGCCTGCTGCTCTGGCCGGTGCCCCTCGACCCGGTGGGGAGAAGGGGCGGGAATGCTTGGGGAGGGGCTGTTCTGGTTGCTGTAGCAGCGGGTCGTTCCGCGAGATGCGCGGCTGAAGCCGCTCCTACAGGGCGCAATAGAACAGCTTTTTCCTCTCCCTAACCCCGCTCCCGCAAGCGGGAGAGGGGATAGAACGTTGTGTAGCTTTAGAGCTTTATCAGACTTTCGAGCGCGTAGCTGAGCGAGTGAGCGCTAGGCGCCTGGTAGGTCGGAGCCCCTGAGCGTACGACTGTACGTGATGGGGGCCGACCTGCCAGGCAACAACGCGCGCGCCGCTCAGATCCGCGCGCCTGCCATCACTGACAAGCTTCGCAGTCTGGCTCGTCGATGGCGCACGCCTTGGGTACTGGGGCCGGCGCCGGGGCGGCTTGCTCCGGGGCCTTGGCCGGTGCGGCGCTAAGGCCGCTGTCGCCACCACTGGACACCGCGTTGAGCTTGCCGGTGTTGATGGTGGACTTCTCGGTGCTGGTGGCGGCCAGGGCACGGAGGTAGTAGGTGGTTTTCAGGCCACGGTACCAGGCCATGCGGTAGGTCACGTCCAGCTTCTTGCCGCTGGCGCCGGCGATGTACAGGTTCAGCGACTGGGCCTGGTCGATCCACTTCTGGCGGCGGCTGGCGGCGTCGACGATCCACTTGGTCTCCACCTCGAAGGCGGTGGCGTAGAGGTCTTTCAGGTCCTGCGGGATGCGCTCGATCTGCTGCACGGAGCCGTCGTAGTACTTCAGGTCGTTGACCATGACCGGGTCCCACAGGCCGCGGTTCTTCAGGTCGCGCACCAGGTAGGGGTTGATCACGGTGAACTCGCCGGAGAGGTTCGACTTCACGTAGAGGTTCTGGTAGGTCGGCTCGATCGACTGCGACACGCCGGTGATGTTGGCGATGGTCGCGGTCGGCGCGATGGCCATGATGTTGGAGTTGCGGATGCCTTTCTGCACGCGCTCGCGCACCGGCGCCCAGTCCAGCGACTCGGTCAGGTCGACGTCGATGTACTTCTGGCCGCGGGCCTCGATCAGGATCTGCTGCGAGTCCAGCGGCAGGATGCCCTTGCTCCACAGCGAACCCTCGAAGGTGGAGTAGGCGCCGCGCTCGTCGGCCAGGTCGCAGGAAGCCTGGATGGCGTAGTAGCTGACCGCTTCCATGGACTTGTCGGCGAAGTCGACGGCGGCATCGGAGCCGTAGGGGATGTGCTGCAGGTACAGCGCATCCTGGAAACCCATGATGCCCAGGCCGACCGGGCGGTGCTTGAAGTTGGAGTTCTGCGCCTGCGGCACGCTGTAGTAGTTGATGTCGATGACGTTATCGAGCATGCGTACAGCGGTCTTGACGGTCTTCTCCAGCTTGGCGGTGTCCAACTTGCCGTCGACGATGTGGTTGACCAGGTTCACCGAACCCAGGTTGCACACGGCGATCTCGTCCTTGTTGGTGTTCAGGGTGATCTCGGTGCACAGGTTGGAGCTGTGCACCACGCCCACGTGCTGCTGCGGGCTGCGCAGGTTGCACGGGTCCTTGAAGGTCAGCCAGGGGTGGCCGGTCTCGAACAGCATCGAGAGCATCTTGCGCCACAGGTCCTTGGCGGCGATGGTCTTGAACAGCTTGATCTTGCCGTACTCGCAGAGGGCTTCGTAGTACTCGTAGCGCTCCTCGAAGGCCTTGCCGGTCAGGTCGTGCAGGTCCGGCACTTCGCTCGGGCTGAACAGGGTCCAGGGGCCGTCGTCGAACACGCGCTTCATGAACAGGTCGGGAATCCAGTTGGCGGTGTTCATGTCGTGGGTGCGGCGGCGGTCGTCGCCGGTGTTCTTGCGCAGCTCGAGGAATTCCTCGATGTCCATGTGCCAGGTTTCCAGGTAGGCGCACACCGCGCCCTTGCGCTTGCCACCCTGGTTGACCGCCACGGCGGTGTCGTTGACCACCTTGAGGAAGGGCACGACGCCCTGGGATTTGCCGTTGGTGCCCTTGATGTAGGAGCCCAGCGCGCGCACCGGGGTCCAGTCGTTGCCCAGGCCGCCGGCGAATTTGCTCAGCATGGCGTTGTCGTGGATGGCGCTGTAGATGCCCGACAGGTCGTCCGGCACGGTGGTCAGGTAGCAGGACGACAGTTGCGGACGCAGGGTGCCGGCGTTGAACAGGGTCGGGGTGGACGCCATGTAGTCGAACGAGGACAGCAGGTTGTAGAACTCGATGGCGCGGTCTTCGCGGTTCTTCGGCTCTTCGATGGCCAGGCCCATGGCCACGCGCATAAAGAAGATCTGCGGCAGTTCGAAACGCACGCCGTCCTTGTGGATGAAGTAGCGGTCGTACAGGGTCTGCAGGCCCAGGTAGGTGAACTGCTGGTCGCGCTCGTGGTTGATCGCGGCGCCCAGCTTGGCCAGGTCGTAGCCCTTGAGCTTGGCGTCGATCAGCTCGAACTCCACGCCCTTTTCCACGTAGGCGGGCAGCGCCTTGGCGTACAGCTCGGCCATTTCGTGGTGGGTGGCGCTGGCGGCCACGCCGAGGAAGCTCAGGCCTTCGGCGCGGATGTTGTCCATCAGCAGGCGGGCGGTGACGTAGCTGTAGTTCGGTTCGCGCTCGACCAGGGTACGGGCGGTCATCACCAGGGCGGTGTTGACGTCCTTCTCATTGACGCCGTCGTAGAGGTTCTTCAGGGTTTCGCGCTCGATCAGCGCGCCGTCGACTTCGGCCAGGCCTTCGCAGGCTTCGCTGATGATGGTCTGCAGGCGGCCCATGTCCAGCGGCTGCAGGCTGCCGTCGGCGGCGGTGATGCGGATGCTCGGGTGCGGCTGGGCGATTTCGCCGGCGCTGGCGTTCTTGCGCTTGGCGGCCTGGGCTTCGCGGTAGATCACGTAGTCGCGGGCGACCTTCTGCTCGCCGGCGCGCATCAGAGCCAGTTCGACCTGGTCCTGGATCTCTTCGATATGGATGGTGCCGCCGGACGGCATGCGGCGCTTGAAGGTGGCGGTGACCTGCTCGGTCAGGCGCGCGACGGTGTCATGGATACGCGACGAGGCGGCGGCGGTGCCGCCTTCCACTGCGAGGAACGCCTTGGTGATGGCCACGGTGATCTTGTCGTCGGTGTAGGGAACGACGGTGCCGTTACGCTTGATCACGCGCAGCTGGCCGGGCGCGGTGGCGGCCAGATCCGGGGTGGAATCGGCGCTCTGCGGCACGCTGGCCGGCGAGTTCTCGCGAGAAGTGTCGGTATGCATGAGATTCTCCACGTTTCTAGTTTATTTAGGCACGGCAAAAAAGTCCGTGCTCATTCCATTGTCGAACCCCATGTGCGGAAAGGCCGCCCATGGAGGGGAAGTACCATTTTGGTGCGAAGGCGCATGTGGCTGACCAGCTCCTGGGCTTCCTTGTATGCGGGGGTGGTCATTGATACCTGACCACAATCCCTAGTGTTCTGCTGTAACGAAAGCACTCACACAGATGACGCTAAAAAATCCGCAGCTGCGCACTTGGGCTATGTCAGCGTTCAGTGCTGTCGGTGACGGAGAAGAGCTGCACTTTGCGTGCCGGAAAAGTCTCCTTGTGAGATGCCTTTAGAGGAAAGGCATGTCCGTGATGAAGACAAGCTAGACCCTACATATGGTGTTAAAAGCCTAACTGGGCACGCAATGTAGTGGTTGATCCGGGTTCTGGCAAGGCGAGGAGGGAAGGTTTTTGCTGCCGCTGTGGATAAGTCTGTGGGTAGGTCTGTGGATCATGCTGTGAAAAGATTTATGGGGGAGCTGCACGCTCTGGCCTATCCAGTGCGCCATGCCGCTGGTCGCAAATTTTCTGCCGATTTGGCTCGATCACAGAGATTAGCCAAACACAATATCTAGTGTTTCACATGTCGGTTCATATGCCCCTTGAGCACCTCGGTTGGCTACAATGCCGGCATTTTCCGGTCGCGGCAGTCGAGAGAGGATGAGGGCGTGGAACAAGAAGCGTGGCAGATCCTGATTGTCGAGGACGACCAGCGCCTGGCGCAGTTGACCCGTGAATACCTCGAAGGCAACGGCCTGCGCGTAGCCATCGAGGCCGACGGCGCCCTGGCGGCGGCGCGGATTTTGGCCGAGCAGCCGGACCTGGTGATCCTCGACCTGATGCTGCCCGGCGAGGATGGCCTGAGTATCTGCCGCAAGGTGCGCGCCGGCTACCCGGGGCCGATCCTGATGCTCACCGCGCGCACCGACGACATGGACCAGGTGCTGGGCCTGGAGATGGGTGCCGACGATTACGTGTGCAAGCCGGTGCGCCCGCGCGTGCTGCTGGCGCGCATCCGCGCCCTGCTGCGGCGTCGCGAGGGCGTCGAGGCCGAGCGCGACGACGAGGGCCAGCCGCGGCGCCTGCAGTTCGGCCCGCTGGCCATCGACAACGCCATGCGCGAGGCCTGGCTGGGCGAGCAGGGCATCGAGCTGACCAGCGCCGAGTTCGACCTGCTCTGGCTGCTGGCGGTCAACGCCGGGCGCATCCTCTCGCGCGAGGAAATCTTCACCGCCCTGCGCGGCATCGAGTACGACGGCCAGGACCGCTCCATCGACGTGCGCATCTCGCGCATCCGGCCGAAGATCGGCGACGACCCGATGCACCCGCGGCTGATCAAGACGGTACGCAGCAAGGGCTACCTGTTCGTCGCCGAGGCGGCGCAGGCCATGGCATGAACTCCATCTTCCTGCGCATCTACGGCGGCATGCTGGCCGCCCTGGTGCTGGTGGCGCTGCTCGGCGTCGGCACCCTGCACCTGGTCAACGAGGTGCGCGCCGACCAGTACCGCGAGGGCCTGGCGCGCGGCACCTTCCGCCTGATGGCGGATAACCTGGCGCCGATGAACGAAGTGGAGCGCAAGCGCGCCCTGGCGGTCTGGTCGCGCCTGCTCGGCATCCCGCTCAGCCTGCAGAGCCTGGATCAGGCGCAGCTCGACAGCAGCGCGCGCAACCGCCTGCAGCGCGGGCAGATCCTGGTGCAGCAGACCGGGCCGCACTCGGCCAAGGTCCACGGCCTGCTCAGCGAGCACGAGCCGCTGCTGCTGACCGGCGAGATCCAGCAGATCAGCGAGCAGCTGGCGCGCGCCACTAACTACCTGCTGATCGACGAGCTGATCCGCCACCCGGTGGACGAGCAGCCCAGGCGCCTGGCCGAGCTGAAGGCGGCCAAGCAGTTCGGCTTCGACCTGCGTCTGGTGCGCCTGCAGGACGCCGGTCTCGACCTCGACCAGCGTCGCCGCATCGACGAGGGCGACACGGTGATGGCCCTCGGCAAGGGCGGCGACTCCATCCATGTGTTCTCCGGCATAGTCGATACGCCCTGGGTGCTGGAGATCGGCCCGCTGTACCAGATGAACCCCTACCCGCCGCAGCTGCTGGTGCTGATCGGCGCCCTCGGCCTGAGCCTGATCGGCCTGATCGTCTACCTCCTGGTGCGCTCGCTGGAGCAGCGCCTGCGCGGCCTGGAAGGCGCCGCCACGCGCATCGCCAGCGGCCGCCTGGATGCCCGCGTGCCGGCCCGCGGCGCCGACTCGGTGGGGCGCCTGGCGAGCAGTTTCAACGCCATGGCCGAGCACCTGCAAAGCTCGCTGAGCATCCAGCGCGAGCTGGTGCGCGCGGTGTCCCACGAGCTGCGCACGCCGGTGGCGCGGCTGCGCTTCGGCCTGGAGATGATCGCCGATGCGGGCAGCGAGGCGGCGCGGCGCAAGTACATGGACGGCATGGACAGCGATATCCAGGACCTCGACAAGCTGGTCGACGAGATGCTCACCTACGCGCGCCTGGAGCAGGGCTCGCCGGCGCTGAACTTCCAGCAGGTCGAGCTGCAGGCGCTGATCGACCAGGTGATCGAGGAGCTGGCGCCGCTGCGCGCCAGCGTGCGGGTCGAGCGCGGGGCGACCCTCAGCGTGCAGGAAGACGGCACCTGCTGGGTCGAAGCCGAGCCGCGCTACCTGCACCGGGCGCTGCAGAACCTGGTGAGCAACGCCATGCGCTACGCCGAGTCGCGCGTGCTGATCAGCTGCCAAGTGGGCCACAAGCGCTGCCGCATCGACGTCGAGGACGACGGCCCGGGCGTGCCCGAGGAGGCCTGGGAGCGGCTGTTCAGCCCCTTCCTGCGCCTGGACGACAGCCGTACCCGCGCCTCCGGCGGGCATGGCCTGGGGCTGTCCATCGTGCGACGGATCATCTACTGGCACGGCGGCCGCGCGCAGATCGGTTGCAGCGCCAGCCTCGGCGGCGCGCGTTTCAGCCTGGTGTGGCCGCGGCGTCAGGGCGAGTAGGGCGGCGGCCGGCGCTGGGCCTGGTGCGCACGGCCTAGGCGGCCCCGCGACAGCCTACGAGCCGCGCACCGCTTATAAGGCAGGTACGGCCACCAGGCTCAAGACCTTGCCCTCGAACAGCACGAACTGGCCGTCCAGCTCGACGCCGGCGCGCCAGTCGGGGCTGAGGTCGAGCAGCAGGCGCAGGCGCGCGCCGTCCTGATCGGCGCTGAGCACTTCGGCATCCTGGAAATAGAAGCGGGTCAGGGTCAGCGGGTAGAGCGCCTTGAACAGGCTTTCCTTGAGCGAGAAGCTCAGGCCGATGCGCTGGGCGCGGGCCGCGTCGTCCAGGCCGTCGAGGTGCTCCAGCTCTGCCGGGGTGAGGATCTCGCCCTGCAGGCGCAGGGCGCGCTCGACGGGCAGCTGCTGCTCCACGTCCAGGCCGATGGCGCGCCACTGCCGGGCATGGCCGACCAGCGCCGCGGCCCAGCCGTCGCCGTGGGTGATGGAGCCGGTTACGCCGCCCGGCCACTGCGGCGCACGGTCGGCGCCGACGGCCGGCACGCAGGCCACGCCGGTCAGCCGTCGCAGCGCCTCGCGGGCGCACAGGCGGCCGGCCAGGTATTCGCTCTGGCGCTTGGCCACGCCGCGCACCGGGGCGATATCGCAGCGGACGAAGTCGTCCGCGGCCAGTCGCGCCGGGTCGAAGCGGGTGCTGATCAGCCGCGTGCCGGGCAGCGGGCGGGGCAGTGGGTCGTGGTCGTCGAGGGGGCTGCAGCAGGCGGGGTGGTAGGCGTTCATGGCGTGATTGTGCCGCGGCGCGGACCGCCCAGTCATCCGCCGTTTACATTTCTTTGCAGGCAGGTAACAAAGCTAAACGGACGCTGCTCGGGGCTTTTGTCAGACTGGCCAGGCATTCCCCAGGGAGTGCAGGTGAGGTTGTAGTCAGTGCCTGGCACTGACGTTTTCTCCGAGTTCGAGAACGGTAGCCCGATTGGGCTGCCGTTTTTTTTGGGCGCTGCGTAGGGTGGATCACGCTTCACCGATCCACCGCTCTGGTGGATGTAAAAAGCGACATCCACCCTACGGCCTCCACCTCATGGTGCGGGGTGGTTATCGCCATCGCATTTGTCCTGTGGCTTTCGCCGGGGCAATTGCAGTCAAATGCCTGTGCGGGCAATCCGGCCCCGCGAGGACCATGGACGATGACCCAACAATCGCAATTCGCCCTGCTCGGCAAGAAGCGCTTCTTGCCGTTCTTCCTGACCCAGCTGCTTGGCGCCTTCAACGACAACATCTTCAAGCAGTCGCTGATTCTCGCCATCCTGTTCAAGCTCAACACCGGCGCCGACCGCGATCTGCTGGTCAACCTCTGCGCGCTGCTGTTCATCCTGCCGTTCTTCCTGTTCTCCGCCCTTGGCGGCCAGTTCGGCGAGAAGTTCGCCAAGGACGCCCTGATCCGCAAGATCAAGCTGGCCGAGGTGTTCATCATGCTCGCCGGCGCCGCCGGGGTGCTGCTCGACAGCCTGCCCTTGATGCTCGCCGTGCTGTTCGCCATGGGCACCCAGTCGGCGCTGTTCGGCCCGGTGAAGTATTCGATCCTGCCGCAGCACCTGAAGGAGGAGGAGCTGGTGGGCGGCAACGCCCTGGTGGAGATGGGCACCTTCCTGGCCATTCTCGCCGGCACCATCGGCGCCGGGGTGATGATGGCCAGCAGCAGCTACGCGGCCATAGTCGCCGGTTCGGTGGTCGGCGTGGCGCTGCTCGGCTACCTGGCCAGCCTCGGCATCCCGCGCGCGGCGGCGGCGATGCCGACGCTGCCGCTGGACTGGAACATCCTGCGCCAGTCCTGGCTGATCATGAAGCTCGGCCTCGGCCAGCGTCCGGCGGTGTCGCGCTCGCTGGTGGGCAACTCCTGGTTCTGGTTTCTCGGCGCCATCTACCTGACGCAGATTCCGGCCTACGCCAAGCAGTGGCTGCACGGCGACGAGAGCGTGGTGACGCTGATCCTCACCGTGTTCTCGCTCGGCATCGGCCTGGGTTCGATGCTCTGCGAGCGCATGAGTGGGCACAAGGTGGAGATCGGCCTGGTGCCGTTCGGCTCCATCGGCCTGACCCTGTTCGGCATGCTGCTGTGGTGGTTCTCCGGCGGTTTTCCCCAGGGCGCCGCGCCGCACGACTGGCTGGCGCTGCTGGGCCATGGCCAGGCCTGGTGGATTCTCGGCTGCATTCTCGGCATCGGCCTGTTCGGCGGCTTCTATATCGTGCCGCTGTATGCGCTGATCCAGTCGCGCACCGCCGAGCACGAGCGGGCACGGGTGATCGCCGCCAACAACATCCTCAACGCGCTGTTCATGGTGGCCTCGGCCATAGTCGCGATCCTCTTTCTCAGCGTCGCCGGGCTGTCGATTCCGCAGCTGTTTCTGGTGGTGTCGCTGATGAACGTGGCGGTCAACAGCTACATCTTCAAGATCGTCCCCGAGTTCAGCATGCGCTTTCTCATCTGGCTGCTGGGCCATTCGATGTACCGGGTCGAGCACAAGGGGCTCGACGCCATCCCCGACGAGGGCCCGGCGGTGCTGGTGTGCAACCACGTGTCCTTCGTCGACGCGCTGCTGATCGGCGGCGCGGTGCGGCGGCCGGTGCGCTTCGTCATGTACTACAAGATCTACGACCTGCCGCTGCTCAACTTCATCTTCCGCACCGCCGGCACCGTGCCGATCGCCGGGCGCAACGAGGACCTGCTGATCTACGACGCGGCGTTCAAGAAGATCGCCGAGTACCTGCGCAATGGCGAGCTGGTGTGCATCTTCCCCGAGGGCAAGCTGACCGGCGACGGCGAGCTCAACGAGTTCAAGGCCGGCATCGAGCGCATCCTCGAGGAGAACCCGGTGCCGGTGATTCCCATGGCGTTGCGCGGGCTGTGGGGCAGCTTCTTCAGCCGCGACCCGCGCAAGGGCCCGTTCAAGCGCCTGTGGTCGCGGGTGTGCCTGGTGGCCGGCGCGCCGCTGGCGCCGGAGCTGGCGCGGCGCGAGGTGTTGCAGGCACAGGTGGCCGAGTTGCGTGGCGATTGGCGGTAGCGAACGCTCGTGTGGGAGGGGCTTTCGGCTCGGGCATCCTGATTCGCAATCCACAGGGATGTGGTGAATGCCGCAGCCCGTAGGCGACCCCATGGATGGGGGAGGTAGGAAAAACGCCGGGAGCGTTTTCGAGAACGGGCGCGGCGCTGCCTCCTGCATCCATGCAGTCGCAGCCGCGATTCGCCGCCAAAGCGCCTCTCACGGAGCGGGCGTCCTCAATGGCTCAGCTTGAGCCCGACCAGCCCGCAGAGAATCAGCGCCACGCTGGCCAGGCGCAGCAGCGCCATCGATTCGCCGAACAGGACGATGCCGGCGATCACCGTGCCCACTGCGCCGACGCCGGTCCAGATGGCGTAGGCGGTGCCCAGCGGCAATTCCTTCATGGCCAGGCCGAGCAGGCCGAGGCTGATGACGATGGCGGCGACGGTGAGCAGGCTGGGCAGGGGACGGGTGAAGCCGTCGGTGTATTTCAGGCCGACGGCCCAGCCGACTTCGAACAGGCCGGCGAGCAGCAGAATGATCCAGGACATGATGACCTCCAGTGGGGACTGAAGGGGCCGTCCCCGGGATGATTCATCGCCGTTGCGGCAATGCGGAGGTCGTCCTCGCGTCGTGCAGTATTCTGCACATCTTCGAGGCCGGGGCAAGCTGCCCCGGATCAACGGAAGTTTTTGATTCAGCTGGCGCTTTTATCGGAATCCTGACTCATCCGACGATAAACCGTGGCCAGCAGCGGGCCGGACAGGTTGTGCCAGACGCTGAACAGCGCGCTGGGCACCGCCGCCAGCGGGCTGAAGTGGGCGCTGGCCAGCGCCGCGCCGAGGCCGGAGTTCTGCATGCCGACCTCGATCGACAGGGTCTTGCGCTGCGCCAGCGGCATGCCGAACAGGCGCCCGGCCAGGTAGCCGAGCCCCAGGCCGATGCCGTTGTGCAGCATCACCACCGCCATGATCAGCAGGCCGGATTCGGCGATCTTGCCCTGGCTGGCGGCCACCACCGCGGCGACGATGGCGACGATGCACACCACCGAGATCAGCGGCAGCACCTCCACCGCGGTCTTCACCCGCTCGCCGAGCAGGCGCTGGGCGATCAGGCCGAGGACGATGGGCAGCAGCACCATCTTGAGGATCGAGACGAACATGGCGCCGAACGACACCGGCAGCCATTCCGAGGCCAGCAGCCAGATCAGCGCCGGGGTGACGAGCGGGGCGAGCAGGGTGGTCACCGCGGTGATCGACACCGACAGCGCCAGGTCGCCGCGGGCGAACCAGGTGATGACGTTGGAGGCGGTGCCGCCGGGGCAGCAGCCGACCAGGATCACCCCGACGGCGATTTCCGCCGGCAGGCCGAAGGTCTGGCACAGCACCCAGGCCACCGCCGGCATGATGCTGAACTGCGCCAGCACGCCGAGCAGCACCGCCAGCGGGCGCCGCGCCACTTCCCTGAAGTCCGCGCCCTTGAGGGTCAGGCCCATGCCGAACATGATCAGCCCGAGCAGCGGTACTATCCACGCCGTCACCGGCAGGAACCAGCTCGGCTGGAAGAACGCCAGCACGGCGAACAGCAGCACCCAGAGGGCGAAACTGTTGCCGATAAAGCGGCTGAGGGCGATCAGTGCATGCATGGAAGTGGTCCCCGGCAGTGGTGCAAAGCCGGCAAGCCTACCAGCCCGTGGGCTGGCCCGCTTATGTAACCATTCGGTGACCTTTCTTCATCCCTTCGTTACCCGCCGCGGCCAAGGCCGTGGTTAGACTCGATTCCAGCGCAAGCACCACGACTTGCCCGCGAATAACAACAACAAGGTGCCTTATCCCATGAAAGCGATCTCTCGCCTGACCTGTGCTATCTCCCTCGCTGCCCTGTTGCCCCTGTCCGCCTCCGCCGGCGAAGTCGAAGTGCTGCACTGGTGGACCTCCGGTGGCGAAAAGCGCGCCGCCGATACCCTGCAGAAACTGGTCGAAGCCCAGGGCCACAGCTGGAAGGACTTCGCCGTCGCCGGTGGCGGTGGCGAAGCGGCCATGACCGTGCTGAAGACCCGCGCCGTGTCCGGCAATCCGCCCGCCGCCGCGCAGATCAAGGGCCCGGATATCCAGGAGTGGGGCGAGCTGGGCCTGCTCGCCGATCTCAACGGCGTCGCCGCCGAGCAGAACTGGGACGGCCTGCTGCCGCCGCAGGTGGTGGAGGTGATGAAGTACCAGGGCGACTACGTGGCGGTGCCGGTCAACGTGCACCGGGTCAACTGGCTGTGGATCAACCCGCAAGTGTTCGCCAAGGCCGGCGCCACGCCGCCGACCACCCTCGACGAATTCTTCGCCGCCGCCGACAAGCTCAAGGCCGCCGGCTTCATTGCCATCGCCCATGGCGGCCAGCCCTGGCAGGACGGCACCGTGTTCGAGGACCTGGCGTTCAGCATTCTCGGCGCCGAGGGCTTTCGCAAGGCCTTCGTCGAGCAGGACCGCGCCACCCTGACCGGGGCCAAGATGGTCGAGGTGTTCGCCGCCCTGCAGAAGCTGCGCGGCTATATCGACGCCGACGCCGCCGGGCGCGACTGGAACAGCGCCACCGGCCTGGTGATCGACGGCAAGGCCGGCATGCAGATCATGGGCGACTGGGCCAAGAGCGAGTGGACCGCCGCCGGCAAGGTCGCCGGCAAGGACTACCAGTGCCTGGCCTTCCCCGGCACCCAGGGCAGCTTCGCCTTCAACATCGACTCGCTGGCGATGTTCAAGCTGAGCGACGCCGACAACCGCAAGGCCCAGGAAGACCTGGCGCGCACGGTGATGGGCACCGAGTTCCAGGAGTTCTTCAACCAGAACAAGGGCTCGATCCCGGTGCGCATGGATCAGGACATGAGCAGCTTCGACGCCTGCGCGCAGAAATCCATGGCCGACTTCAAGGAGGCCGCCGCCGGCGGTGGTCTGCAGCCGAGCCTGGCCCACGGCATGGCCGCCTCCAGCTACGTGCAGGGCGCGGTGTTCGACGTGGTGACCAACTTCTTCAACGACCCCAAGGCCGACCCGCAGAAGGCTGCCCAGCAACTGGCGGCGGCGATTCAGGCGGTGCAGTGAGCACTCGGGCCGCCTAGGCGGCCCTTCCCCCAGGGCGGGTGTAACCCGCCGGTTTCAAGCCTGTGATCCCAGGCGCATGCCCGTAGGCCTGCGCCACGGGATCGGCCGCGCCGCGTTTCCCTCCTTCAGGGGCAATGGGGCCGGCCGTGCAACCCGCAACAACGGAGTGATCCATGAGTTCAAACGCAGTCTTCGCCAAAGCCTCACCGCTGGACGCCCTGCAACGCTGGCTGCCCAAGCTGGTGCTGGCGCCGAGCATGGTCATCGTGCTGGTGGGCTTCTACGGCTACATCGGCTGGACCTTCCTGCTGTCGTTCACCAACTCGCGCTTCATGCCCAGCTACAACTTCGTCGGGCTGCAGCAGTACGCGCGGCTGTGGGACAACGACCGCTGGTGGGTGGCGAGCCAGAACCTGCTGGTCTATGGCGGCCTGTTCATCGCCATCAGCCTGGTCATCGGCGTGCTGCTGGCGGTGCTGCTGGACCAGCGCATCCGCCGCGAAGGCTTTATCCGCACCATCTTCCTCTATCCCATGGCGCTGTCGATGATCGTCACCGGCACCGCCTGGAAGTGGCTGCTCAACCCCGGCCTGGGCCTGGACAAGCTGCTGCGCGACTGGGGCTGGGAGGGCTTTCGCTTCGACTGGCTGGTGGACCCGGAGCGCGTCGTCTACTGCCTGGTGATGGCCGCGGTGTGGCAGTCCTCCGGCTTCGTCATGGCGCTTTTTTTGGCTGGTTTGAGAGGGGTGGATCAGTCGATCATCCGCGCCGCCCAGGTCGACGGCGCCAGCCTGCCGAGCATCTACCTGCGTATCGTGCTGCCGAGCCTGGGCCCGGTGTTCTTCAGCGCGCTGATGATCCTCGCCCATATCGCCATCAAGAGCTTCGACCTGGTCGCCTCGATGACCGCCGGCGGCCCCGGCTACGCCTCCGACCTGCCGGCGATGTTCATGTACGCCCACACCTTCACCCGCGGCCAGATGGGCCTCGGCGCGGCCAGCGCGATGCTGATGCTCGGCGCGGTGCTGGCGATCCTGGTGCCCTACCTGTATTCCGAACTGCGAGGCAAACGCCATGACTGATTCTGTCCTCGATGCGCGCCTGGCGCCGCGCCCCGTGCCCCGGGTGAAGGCCTTCAGCCTCAGCCGCCTGGCCATCCATGCCACCCTGATCCTGGCTTGCGCGGTGTACCTGGTGCCGCTGCTGGTGATGCTGCTGACCAGCTTCAAGACCCCGGACGACATCCGCAGCGGCAACCTGCTGTCGATTCCGGACGTGTTCACCCTGATCGGCTGGGTCAAGGCCTGGGACGGCGTCGGCGGCTACTTCTGGAACTCGGTGAAGATCACCATCCCGGCGGTGCTGATCTCCACCCTGCTCGGCGCGCTGAACGGCTACGTGCTGGCCATGTGGCGCTTTCGCGGCTCGCAGCTGTTCTTCGGCCTGCTGCTGTTCGGCTGCTTCCTGCCGTTCCAGGTGATCCTGCTGCCGGCGTCCTTCACCCTCGGCCAGCTCGGCCTGGCCAACACCACCGAAGGCCTGGTGCTGGTGCACGTGGTCTACGGCCTGGCCTTCACCACGCTGTTCTTCCGCAACTTCTACGTGAGCATTCCCGAGGCGCTGGTGCGCGCCGCGCGCCTCGACGGCGCGGGGTTCTTCACCATCTTCGCGCGCATCCTGCTGCCGATGTCGGTGCCGACCATCATGGTCTGCCTGATCTGGCAGTTCACCCAGATCTGGAACGACTTCCTGTTCGGTGTGGTGTTCGCCAGCGGCGACACCCAGCCGATCACCGTGGCGCTGAACAACCTGGTCAACACCAGCACCGGGGCCAAGGAATACAACGTCGACATGGCCGCGGCGATGATCGCCGGGCTGCCCACCCTGCTGGTCTACATCCTGGCCGGTAAGTACTTCCTGCGCGGCCTGACGGCCGGCGCCGTCAAAGGTTGAGGTAATAACCATGGCTACCCTCGAACTGCGCAACGTCAACAAGTCCTACGGCAGCGGCCTGGCGGACACCCTGAAGAACATCGAACTGGCCATCGACTCCGGCGAGTTCCTGATCCTGGTCGGCCCCTCCGGCTGCGGCAAATCCACCCTGATGAACTGCATCGCCGGCCTGGAGGACATCAGCGGCGGGGCGATCCTGGTGGACGGCGCCGACATCAGCGG
Organism: Pseudomonas sp. NPDC077649; assembly: GCF_044542855.1. NCBI lineage: Bacteria > Pseudomonadati > Pseudomonadota > Gammaproteobacteria > Pseudomonadales > Pseudomonadaceae > Pseudomonas > Pseudomonas sp. NPDC077649. The sequence goes on from NZ_JBITVF010000001.1 coordinate 1,329,752, forward strand.
CATGAGCCCGAAGGATCGCGACATCGCCATGGTGTTCCAGTCCTACGCGCTGTACCCGACCATGACGGTGAAGGACAACATCGCTTTCGGCCTGAAGATCCGCAAGCTGCCGCCGGCCGAGATCGAGGCCGAGGTGGCGCGCGTGGCCAAGCTGCTGCAGATCGAGCACCTGCTGGGGCGCAAGCCCGGCCAGCTGTCCGGCGGCCAGCAGCAGCGCGTGGCCATGGGCCGGGCGCTGGCGCGGCGGCCGAAGATCTACCTGTTCGACGAACCGCTGTCGAACCTCGACGCCAAGCTGCGCGTGGAGATGCGCACCGAGATCAAGCTGATGCACCAGCGCCTGAAGACCACCACGGTGTACGTCACCCACGACCAGATCGAAGCCATGACCCTGGGCGACAAGGTGGCGGTGATGAAGGACGGCATCATCCAGCAGTTCGGCACCCCGCAGGAGATCTACAACGACCCGGCTAACCAGTTCGTCGCCAGTTTCATCGGTTCGCCGCCGATGAACTTCATCCCGCTGCGCCTGCAGCTGCGCGACGGCCAGTGTTTCGCCGTGCTTGAATCCGGGCAGGCGCGCTGCGAGCTGGCCCTGGGCGCGGCGGCGGAGCTGGAAGGGCGCGAGCTGATCCTCGGCGTGCGCCCCGAGCAGATCCAGCTGGCCGGCGCCGGCTCGACGCTGCCGAGCCTGCGCGCCGAGGTCGAGGTGGTCGAGCCGACCGGCCCGGACACCCTGGTATTCGTCAGCCTCAACCAGACCAAGGTGTGTTGCCGCCTGGCGCCGGACGCCGCGCCGCAGGCCGGCGCCAGCCTCGATCTGCAGTTCGATCCGGCCCGCGTGCTGCTGTTCGACGCCGGCAGCGGCGAGCGCCTGCGTCCGGGAAAGCGTCAGGCCGCTGAGGGCAAGGTGGCGCAGTTGAAGAGAGGTTGAGCCACGCCGCGGTATCGGCGCGCCTTATCCCGTAGGGTGCGCACCCAGGCAATGGAAAAAGCCGACGCTGCGGCGGCTATTCCGCAGCATCCGTAAAAAATAAAAACAATCAGGAGCAACGATGAAGACCACACAGCAAGCTGCCTTCCACTCGCTCGGCCTGGGCGGCCCCGCGACACCCTTTCTACTGGCCTTGGCATTGGCCGCGCCACAGGTGCAGGCCCTGGAGTTCAGCGGCTATATGCGCAGCGGCGCCGGCGGCTCGGAGAACGGCGGCACCCAGTCCTGCTTCCAGCTGCCCGGCGCGCAGTCCAAGTACCGCCTCGGCAACGAGTGCGAGCAGTACATCGAGCTGGACCTGCGCCAGGACCTGCTGACCCTCGACGACGGCTCGGTGCTGAGCGTCGAGGGCATGGCCCAGCTGTACAACCAGTACGGCCACACCCCGGAGTTCACCGGCGAGCATGGCTTCGCGCGGATGAACCAGATGTACGCCGAATGGAGCAAGGTGCCGGCGCTGAACGGCGGTTCGCTGTGGGCCGGACGCCGCTTCTACAAGCGTAACGACATCCATATCAGCGACTTCTACTACTGGAACCAGAGCGCCACCGGCGCCGGCATCGAGGACTTCGAGTACGGCGGGCTGAAGTACAGCTACGCCTTCTCGCGCAAGGACAGCTATTTTCAGGAGCCCTACATCAACCGCCACGACTTCAACGTCGGCGGCTTCAAGGTCAACCCGGGCGGCGAACTGGAGTTCGGCGTCAGCTATATCGACAAGCCCGACAGCACCGGCGCCAACAGCGGCTGGGCGGTCACCGCGCAGCACAAGCAGAGCGATTTCCTCGGCGGCACCAACACCTTCGCCCTGCAGTACGGCCGCGGCCCCGGCACCGGCCTGGGCTATACCGGCGACGTCACCCTGGATCGCGACAACAAGAGCTGGCGCCTGGTGGAGTTCTTCGACTGGCAGTCCACGCCGCGTCTCGGCGGCCAGGTGCAGTTCGTCTACCAGAAGGACACCCGGCCCGACGGCGACGACCAGGACTGGCTGTCGGTGGGCGGGCGCACCAGCTACGCCTTCACCGAGCAGTTCAAGCTGGTCGGTGAGCTGGGCCACGATCAGGTCGATGCCACAGATGGCACGCGCAAGCTGACCAAGTTCACCATCGCCCCCACCTGGTCGCCGGCCGGCCCCGGTTTCTGGGCGCGCCCGGAGTTTCGCCTGTACTACACCTACGCCAGCTGGAACCGCGCGGCGCAGCAGGCGGCCAGCCAGTTGGCGGCCGGCTCGGCGCTGTCCGACAGCGGCGCCTTCGACAATGCGCGCCACGGCTACAACTTCGGCGTGCAGGTGGAGCACTGGTGGTAAGCGCTTCGCGCCCCTTCGGCGCCGCCAGCGGCGGCGCCGAGCTGCACCCGCTGGCCGGGCTCTTTGCCGAGCCCGGTCTGGCGCGCCAGCGCTGGACGGTGCGCCAGGGGCGCGAGCTGCTGCTGCTCGAACACCGCCTGTTCCAGGCGGCGTTCAGCCGCCAGGGCGCGCAGTTGCTGCACTTTCAGCCGCGCGGCCAGCGGCCCTGGCTGTGGTGCGCCGGGCACTGGCCGCAGGGCGCGGCGATTCGCGGCGGGGTGCCGATCTGCTGGCCCTGGTTTGGTCGCCATCCCAGCGAGAGCGGCTGGCCGTCCCATGGCTGGGCGCGGTTGAGCGAGGACTGGCAGCTGCTGGCCTGCGACTGGGGCGAGCAGAGCGTGCAGCTGGCCTGGCAGCTCGAGCTGTGCGACTGGACGCTGCGCCTCGAGGCCGAGCTGGGCGAGACCCTGGCGCTGCGCCTGGTGACCCGTCATCAGGACAGCGAGCCGTGCCGGCTCAGCCACGCGCTGCATGCCTACTGGCGGATCAGCGACGTATCGCGGGTGGCGCTGCTAGGCCTCGACGGCGCCGCCGGCCATGACCTGCTGGCCCGGGCCGACTGCCGCCAGGAAGGCGAGCTGCGCATCGAGGACGGTTGCCACCGCATCTTCCGCCACACCGGCGTGCTGCAACTGCAGGACCTGCCCTGGCAGCGGCGCCTGGCCATCGACACCCGCGGCGGCGCCAACAGCGTGGTCTGGCACCCCGGCAGCCGGCCGCTGACCGAGGTCGGCTGGAACGAGAGCCTGGGTTTTCTCTGCGTCGAGGCCGCCAGCTGCGGGCCCGATAGTTTATGCCTGCGGCCAGGGGAGGAGGGCGAGTTGAGCCTGCGCGCGGGGTTGGCCCGTTAACCACCGTGGGACCGGGTATCGGCGGTGCGCACGGCGCACCCTAGGCTGCGCCGACCAAATGCGCACCAGACATCCGTTTACCGGCGGAGCGCCGAAACCCTAGGGTGCGCTGCGCGCACCAACCCACCAGCGTGCCCTGAATCGGCTCCTCATCCGCCGGACAACGGCTGGCGGTCAGGCTCTCCTTGATCTTGCGCAGGCAGAGTGCCGCCCAGCGCAGCGCCACCCGGCCGGTCCCACCGATAGCGGCAGATTATGCGTGGCGCGACACAGGTTCGCAGAAAGGCGTCTCGCGACGGAACCGCAACAGGCGCTCGCGCCGCTCCCCCTCTTCCTTGAAAGATCGGATCGATAGCGCTCCTGGCCGATGGAGCCTGCGGTCCGCCGCTCGTGGGCTTCCCGCACCCGCGCAGTCTCGGCCATGACGGGGTCGCCGCCATTTCACGCTGTGCCGGTGCCGGCCCGCAAGCGCCTCGAGCTCGTGTGCGGTCATTGCTGGCGCGGTGACCCGCCGGGGGCGACCTTGGAGCATGTCCGAACAAATGTTGTTTTATTACTACATAATCCCTTGATCGCTCGAATTTTTAGGAGTATCAATAGCTGATATTTTTACTAAAACAACTTTTCTTCTTTGCGCACGGCAATTTCCGGGTTTCGATCCGGCGTGCGAGGTCGAGAGGTGTTCGCCATGCAGGGACTGTCGGGCGGTTGTGCCGGCTGTCGCGCGGGCGGGGCGTGGGTAGGCCGATGGCGGTCCCTGTCCTGTGCGGAAAACAGGTCTTTACGAGGGTTTGAACTGTGCAACGAAGAACAAAAATAGTGGCCACCCTGGGCCCGGCCACCGAGAGCCCCGAGGCGATCGAGGGGCTGGTGCTGGCCGGTGTCGACGTGGTGCGCCTGAACTTCTCCCACGGCAGCGCCGCCGAACACATCGCCCGGGCCCGCCTGGTGCGCGAGATGGCGCGCAAGCACGGGCGTTTCGTCGCCGTGCTGGGCGATCTGCAGGGGCCGAAGATCCGCATTGCGCGTTTCGCCCAGGGCCGGGTGCAGTTGCGCAAGGGCCAGGCCTTCGCCCTCGATGCCGCGCTGGACAAGCAGGCCGGTGACGAGCAGGCGGTGGGTATCGACTACGAGGAGCTGATCGGCGACAGCCGCCCCGGCGACATCCTGCTGCTCGACGACGGGCGCATCGAGCTCGAGGTCAAGCGTGTCGAGGCGACTCGGCTGCTCTGCGAGGTGCTGGTCGGCGGGGCGCTGTCGAACAACAAGGGCATCAACCGCAAGGGCGGCGGTCTGTCGGCGGCGGCGCTGACCGACAAGGACCGCGAGGACATCCTCACCGCCGCCGAGATGCAGGTCGACTACCTGGCGGTGTCCTTCCCGCGCGATGCCGCCGACATCCACTGCGCCCGCCGCCTGTTGCGCGAGGCGGGCGGCGAGGCCGGACTGATCGCCAAGATCGAGCGGGCCGAGACGGTCAACGACCTGCAGGTGCTGGAGGCGATCATCGAGGCCTCCGACGGGGTGATGGTGGCGCGCGGCGACCTTGGCGTGGAGATCGGCGATGCCGAGCTGGTGGCGGTGCAGAAGCTGATCATCGAGCGCGCCCGCAGCCTCAACCGGGTGGTGATCACCGCGACGCAGATGATGGAGTCGATGATCAGCCAGCCGCTGCCGACCCGTGCCGAGGTGTTCGACGTGGCTAACGCCGTGCTCGATGGCACCGATGCGGTGATGCTCTCGGCCGAGACCGCGGCCGGCGCCTACCCGATCGAGACGGTCGAGGCCATGTGCCGGGTCGTGGTCGGGGCGGAGAAGCACCCGCTGGCGCATCGCTCGCGCCATCGCATGGACGAGGTGTTCCACAAGATCGACGAGTCGATCGCCATGGCGGCGATGTACGCGGCCAACCACCTGCACGGGGTCAAGGCGATCATCTGCATGACCGAGAGCGGCGACACGCCGCGGCTGATGTCGCGGATCCGCTCGCACCTGCCGATCTACGCCTTCTCGCGCAACCCGCGCACCCAGAACCGGGTCGCCTTGTTCCGCGGGGTGCAGACCATCCCATTCGACAGCGACGGTTTTCCCTTGGCCGAGGTCAACGCCCGCGCGGTCGACGAGCTGCTGCGCCGCGGCGTGGTGGCCGCCGGCGATCACGTGCTGATCTCGCGCGGCGACCATGCCAATGCCCAGGGCGGCACCAATTGCCTGCGGGTGATCCGCGTCGGCGACAACGTTTGTTAGGAGGCCCCATGAATACCCCGATCCAGTCCGCTGGCCGCGTACCGGCCGGCGAATCCGAGTGGCCGCGCGACTTCGATTTTCGCGAAGCCTATGCCGAGCAGCGCGAACTGCTCGCCGCTGCGCCCGTCGATCCAACCACTGCAGCTGTTTCCACCGAGAGCGAAGGCAATGACTGATACCCGTATCCAGCAAGTGACCGCCCGCGAGATCCTCGACTCGCGCGGCAACCCGACCGTCGAAGCCGTGGTGACCTTGGCCGGTGGCGCGGTCGGCGTCGCCAGCGTGCCGTCCGGCGCTTCCACCGGCAGCCGCGAGGCGCTGGAGCTGCGCGACGGTGGCGAGCGCTACCTGGGCAAGGGCGTGCAGCGCGCGGTGGCCAACGTCAAGGGGGCGATCCGCGAGCGCGTGCTCGGCCTGGATGCGCTGAACCAGCGCGAGCTGGACGCGGCGATGATCGCCCTGGACGGCAGCGAGAGCAAAAGCGTGCTGGGCGCCAATGCCATCCTCGCGGTGTCGCTGGCCAGTGCCAAGGCCGCCGCCGCGGCGCAGGACATGCCGCTGTACGAGCACCTGGCGGCGCTGTACGGCCAGCCGGAGCGGTTCAGCCTGCCGGTACCGATGATGAACATCATCAATGGCGGCGAACATGCCGACAACAACGTCGACATCCAGGAGTTCATGATCCAGCCGATTGGCGCCGGCTCCTTCGCCGAGGCGCTGCGCATGGGCGCGGAGGTCTTCCATGCGCTCAAGCAGGTGCTCGGCGAGCGCGGCCTGAGCACCGCGGTGGGTGACGAAGGCGGCTTCGCGCCCTCGCTGGCGTCCAACGAGGAGGCGCTGGTGGTGATCGCCGAGGCGGTGCGCCGCGCCGGCTATGAACTGGGCAAGGACATCAGTCTGGCGCTGGACTGCGCCGCCTCGGAGTTCTACCGCGACGGTCGCTACGTGCTGGCCGGCGAGGGCAAGAGCTTCGACTCCGCCGGCTTCGCCGACTACCTGGCCGGGCTGTGCCAGCGCTACCCGATCGCCTCGATCGAGGACGGCATGGACGAGAGCGATTGGGATGGCTGGGCCTACCTGACCGAGAAGCTGGGCAAACGCGTGCAACTGGTCGGCGACGACCTGTTCGTCACCAACAGCCGGATTCTCAAGGAGGGCATCGATCGCGGCATCGGCAACTCGATCCTGATCAAGTTCAACCAGATCGGCAGTCTCAGCGAGACCCTCGATGCCATCCGCATGGCCCAGGATGCCGGGTACACCGCGGTGATCTCGCACCGCTCCGGCGAGACCGAGGACACCACCATCGCCGACCTGGCGGTGGCCACCTGCGCCGGGCAGATCAAGACCGGTTCGCTGTGTCGTACCGACCGGGTCGGCAAATACAACCAGCTGCTGCGCATCGAGCAGGCGCTGCAAGGCCGTGCCGCCTATTGCGGCGCTTCGATCTTCCCCCCAGAGGAGCTGACGCCATGAGCGCTGCCAACCGTCTCGATCGCCTGTTTCCGGCCCTGGCCGAGATTCCCGAGCAATACCGCCCCGGCGCGCCCATCGAGCAGCGCGACTACCTGGTCGATGGCCAGCTGCGCACCTGGGAGGGGTCGCTGGCACCGGTGCGCAGCCCGGTGTTCCTGGCCACCGCACAGGGCGACGAGCAGGTGATCCTCGGCAGCACGCCGCGGCTCGACGCCGAGGCGGCGCTGGCCGCCCTGGACGCCGCGGTGCGTGCCTACGCCAACGGTCAGGGTGCCTGGCCCAACCTGCGCGTGGCCGAGCGCATCCAGCACGTCGAGGCGTTCCTGGCGCGCATGCGCGAGCAGCGCGAGGCGGTGGTCAAGCTGCTGATGTGGGAAATCGGCAAGAACCTCAAGGACTCGCAGAAGGAGTTCGACCGCACCTGCGACTACATCGTCGACACCATCGAGGCGCTCAAGGCGCTGGACCGTCGCTCCAGCCGCTTCGAGCTGGAGCAGGACACGCTCGGCCAGATCCGCCGGGTGCCGCTGGGCGTGACCCTGTGCATGGGGCCCTACAACTACCCGCTGAACGAGACCTTCACCACCCTGATCCCGGCACTGATCATGGGCAACACCGTGGTGTTCAAGCCGGCCAAGTTCGGCGTGCTGCTGATCCGCCCGCTGCTCGAGGCGTTCCGCGACAGCTTCCCGGCCGGGGTGATCAACGTCATCTACGGCAGCGGCCGCGAGACCGTCAGCGCGCTGATGGCCAGCGGCAAGGTCGACGTGTTCGCCTTCATCGGTACGCACAAGGGCGCCAGCGACCTGAAGAAGCTGCACCCGCGCCCGCACCGCCTGCGCGCGGCGCTGGGCCTGGACGCGAAGAATCCGGGCATCGTGCTGCCCGAGGTCGACCTGGATAACGCCGTGAGCGAGGCGCTGACCGGGGCGCTGTCGTTCAATGGGCAGCGCTGCACGGCGTTGAAGATCCTCTTCGTGCATGAGGATGTGGTCGACAGCTTTCTCGACAAGTTCAGCGCCGGGCTGGCCGCGCTCAAGCCGGGCATGCCCTGGGAACCCGGGGTCGCCCTGACGCCGCTGCCCGAGCCGGGCAAATGCGATTATCTGCAGACCCTGCTGGCCGATGCCGTGGCCAAGGGTGCGCGGGTGGTCAATGCCGACGGCGGCGAGTCGCGCCAGTCGTTCTTCTACCCGGCCGTGCTCTACCCGGTGAGTCCGGCCATGCGCATCTATCAGGAGGAGCAGTTCGGCCCGCTGGTGCCGGTGGTGCCCTACCGCGACCTGCAGACGGTGATCGACTACGTGCTCGACTCCGACTACGGCCAGCAGCTGAGCATCTTCGGCAGCGACTCGGCCCAGGTCGGCCGGCTGGTCGATGCCTTCGCCAACCAGGTCGGCCGGATCAATATCAATGCCCAGTGCCAGCGCGGCCCGGACAGCTTCCCGTTCAACGGTCGCAAGAACTCGGCCGAAGGCACCCTGTCGGTGCACGACGCGCTGCGCGTGTTCTCCATCCGTACCCTGGTGGCGACCAAGTTCCAGGACGGCAACAAGGCGCTGGTCAGCGAGATCATCCGCAACCGCGAATCGAGCTTCCTGACCACCGATTACATCTTCTGAGAGGCGCCGATGACCACCCGAACCCTGATCATTCTCGACGGCATCGGCCTGCGCCGGGAGGTCGAGGGCAATGCCCTGGCCGCGGCGCGTACGCCGACCCTGGACGCACTGTTCGCTCACTATCCGCACGGCCGCATCGCCACCTCGGGCCTGGCGGTCGGTCTGCCCGAGGGGCAGATGGGCAATTCCGAGGTCGGCCATATGAACCTCGGCGCCGGGCGGGTGGTGTACCAGAGCCTCACGCGGATCAACCGGGCCATCGCCGATGGCGAGTTCGCCGCCAATCCGGCGCTGGTCGAGCTGCTCGACGGCGCGCGGCGCCGCGGTGGTGCGGTGCACCTGCTCGGCCTGCTGTCGCCGGGCGGGGTGCACAGCCACGCCGAGCAGATCATCGCCGCTTGCCGGGTGCTGGCCGAGCGCGGCATCGAGCGCTTCTACGTGCATGCCTTCCTCGATGGCCGCGACACCCCGCCGCAGAGCGCCGGGCCCTTCATCGCGCAGCTGCAGGCCGAGCTGGATGCGCTGGGCAAGGGGCGCATCGCCTCGCTGATCGGCCGCTACTATGCGATGGATCGCGACAACCGCTGGGAGCGGATCGAGGCGGCCCACCGGCTGATCGTCGAGGGGGGCGCCGAGTTCCGGGCGGCCACGGCCGAGGCCGGCCTGCAGCAGGCCTATGGCCGCGGCGAGTCGGACGAGTTCATCAAGGCTACCGGCATCGGCGAGCCGGTCGCGCTGGCGGCGGAGGATGCGCTGATCTTCATGAACTTCCGTCCCGACCGCGCGCGTCAGTTGTGTCAGGCGCTGGTCGATCCGGCCTTCGTCGGTTTCGCCCGCTCGCGCCTGGTCGACAAGCGCCGGCTGCTGACCCTGACCCGTTACTCGCAGCAGCTGGACGGGCCCTGCGCCTTCCCGCCGCAAAGCCTGCGTAACAGCCTGGGCGAATACCTGGCCGGGCTGGGCAAGACCCAGCTGCGCATCGCCGAGACGGAGAAGTACGCGCACGTCACCTTCTTCTTCAATGGCGGGCGCGAGCAACCGTTCGCTGGTGAGGAGCGCATCCTGATTCCCTCGCCGGACGTCGCCTCCTATGACCTGCAGCCGCAGATGAGCGCGCCCGAGTTGACCGCGCGTCTGGTCGAGGCGATCCGGGGTCAGCGCTTCGACCTGATCGTCTGCAACTACGCCAATGGCGACATGGTTGGCCACACCGGCTCCTTCGAAGCAGCGGTGCGCGCCGTGGAGGCGCTGGACGCCTGTCTGGCCGAGGTGGTCGAGGCGACCCTGGCGGTCGGCGGGGAGTGCCTGATCAGCGCCGACCACGGCAACGTCGAGCAGATGAGCGACGCCGAGTCGGGCCAGGCGCACACCGCGCACACCCTCAATCCGGTGCCGCTGATCCTGGTCAGCGGGCGGGCCGGGCAGTTCGCCCTCAGCGATGGCCGGTTGTGCGACATCGCGCCGACCCTGCTGGAGCTGATGGACCTGCCGGTGCCGACGGAGATGGGTGGGCAGTCGTTGCTGATGAGCGGTTAAGAGCCTGTCGGCCGGTGGCGGGAGGGGCGTCATGCGCACCGCCCCGCCGCCGCTGGATCGCTAGAGCGGTTCCTCGCCCGCCGGATAACGGCTGGCCGTGAGGCTCTCCTTGATCTTGCGCAGGTGCGGCTGGAAGTCCACGCCGCGGCGCAGGGTAACGCCGGTGGCGAGCACGTCGAGTACGGTGAGCTGAATGATGCGCGAGGTCATCGGCATGTAGATGTCGGTGTCCTCCGGCAGCGGGATGTCCAGGCTCAGGGTGCTGATCTGCGCCAGCGGCGAGCCGGCGGCGGTCAGGCCGAGCACCGACGCGCCGTTCTCCCGCGCCAGGCGCGCCACCTCCACCAGCTCGCGGGTGCGCCCGGTGTAGGAGATGATCACGAACAGGTCGCCGGTGTGCGCCACCGAGGCGATCATGCGTTGCATCAGCACGTCGGAGTGCGCCGACACCGCCAGATTGAAGCGGAAGAACTTGTGCTGCGCGTCCAGCGCCACCGAGGCCGAGGCGCCGAGGCCGAAGAAGTGGATCTGCCGTGCCTGGATCAGCAGGTCGACGGCGCGGCTGATCAACTGCGGGTCGAGCGACTGGCAGGCGCTGTCCAGCGAGGTGATGGCGCTACCGAAGATCTTGCGGGTATAGGCCTCGGGGCCATCGTCGGCCGATACCGCCTGGCTGACGTAGGCGGCGCCGCTGGCCAGGCTCTGCGCCAGCTGCATCTTCAGCTCGGGGTAGCCGTTGACGCCGAACGAGCGGCAGAAGCGATTGACCGTCGGCTCGCTGACCTGGGCGGCCTGGGCCAGGGCGGCGATGCTCAGGCGGGTGGCCTGCTGCGGGTCGTGCAGGATCACCTCGGCCACCTTGCGTTCGGCCTTGTTCAGGTCGTCGAGGCGGCTCTGGATCTGTTCCAGCAGGTTGCGCACGCGGTCCATAGGGGCTCCTAACAGGCTTGGCGCCGTCGCGGCAGGCGCTGGCGACGGGCGGAAAAATGGCTGGCCTATCCTACTGATGAGGCCCGGTGGCCACCACTGCTTATCCGCATAATGGAAAAATGTTGTTGTTATTACAACATTTGTTCTTGCTTTAACCGCTGCTACCCGGTATTTCTAGTGCATCTTGATAGAAGAACAAACATCATGGCCGCGATAAAACTCGAATCCTGCACCTTTGCCCTGTTCGGCGCCCTCGGCGACCTGGCTCTGCGCAAGCTGTTCCCTGCGCTGTACCAGCTCGATCGCGCCGGATTGCTCCATGACGACAGCCGCATCCTCGCCCTGGCCCGCGAAGCCGGCGAGCCGCAGCGCCACCTGGCCGCCATCGAACAGGCCCTGCGCCTGCACGTGCCGGCCAAGGAGCTGGAGGAGGGCGTGCTGGCGCGCTTCCAGGCGCGCCTGCACTACCTGACCATGGATTTCCTCCAGGCCGAGGACTACCTGGCGCTGGCCGAGCTGGCCGGCAGCCAGGACCAGCTGATCGCCTACTTCGCCACCCCGGCCTCGGTATACGGCGGCATCTGCGCCAACCTGGCGGCGGTGGGCCTGGCCGAACACAGCCGGGTGGTGCTGGAGAAACCCATCGGCCACGACCTGGCCTCCTCGCGCGCGGTCAACGACGCGGTGGCGCAGGTGTTCCCGGAGAACCGCGTCTATCGCATCGACCACTACCTGGGCAAGGAGACGGTGCAGAACCTGATCGCCCTGCGCTTCGCCAACAGCCTGTTCGAGACCCAGTGGAACCAGAACCACATCTCCCACGTGGAAATCACCGTGGCCGAGAAGGTCGGCATCGAGGGGCGCTGGGGCTACTTCGACCAGGCCGGGCAGCTGCGCGACATGATCCAGAACCACCTGCTGCAGCTGCTCTGCCTGATCGCCATGGACCCGCCCAGCGACCTCTCCGCCGACAGCATCCGCGACGAGAAGGTCAAGGTGCTCAAGGCCCTGGAGCCGATCAGCGCCGAGCACCTCGGCCAGCGCGTGGTGCGCGGCCAGTACGTGGCCGGCAGCAGCGACGGTCGGCCGGTGCCGGGCTACCTGGAGGAGGAGAACTCCAATACCCGCAGCGATACCGAGACCTTCGTCGCCCTGCGCGCCGACATCCGCAACTGGCGCTGGGCCGGCGTGCCCTTCTACCTGCGCACCGGCAAGCGCATGCCGCAGAAGCTGTCGCAGATCGTCATCCACTTCAAGGCGCCGCCGCACTACATCTTCGCCCCGGAGCAGCGCCAGCTGATCGGCAACAAGCTGATCATCCGCCTGCAGCCGGACGAGGGCATCGCCCTGCAGGTGCTGACCAAGGACCAGGGGCTGGACAAGGGCATGCAGCTGCGCAGCGGCCCGCTGCAGCTGAGCTTCTCCGACACCTACCGCAGCGCGCGTATCCCCGATGCCTACGAACGTCTGCTGTTGGAGGTGATGCGCGGCAGCCAAAACCTGTTCGTGCGCAAGGACGAAATCGAATACGCCTGGCAGTGGTGCGACCAGCTGATCGCCGGCTGGAAGCAACTCGGCGAGGCGCCGAAACCCTATACCGCCGGCAGCTGGGGCCCGATGGCCTCGGTTGCGCTGATCACTCGCGACGGGAGGAGCTGGTATGGCGATCTCTAATCTCGAACTGCCCACGGGCATCACCGCCCGCAGCCACGCCAGCGCCGAGAGCCTGGCCGACGCACTGGCCCTGCGCGTGGCCGACGCGCTGCGCCAGGCTATCGACAGCCGCGGCAGCGCCACCCTGGTGGTGTCCGGCGGACGCAGCCCGGTGGCCTTCTTCGAAGCCCTGGCGCAGCAGCCGCTGGACTGGCGCCAGGTGCTGGTGAGCCTGGCCGACGAGCGCTGGGTGCCGGTCAACCACGCCAGCAGCAACGAGGCGCTGGTGCGCCGTCACCTGCTGCGCGGGGCCGCCGCCGAGGCGCAGTTCCTCGGCCTGTACCGGGTCGCCGGCAGCCTGGAGCAGGCCGCCGAACTGGCCGACGCGGCCTTCGCCGAACTGCCGTCGATCGACGTGCTGGTGCTCGGCATGGGCGATGACGGCCACACCGCCTCGCTGTTCCCGGACAGCCCCAATCTCGACCTGGCGCTGCGCCCCGACTGCCCGCGCCGGGTGCTGCCGATGCAGGCGCCGAGCCAGCCGGCGCAGCGCCTGACCCTGACTTTGCCGCTGCTGGCCGGCGCGCGCCTGCCGCTGCTGGCGATCCAGGGCCAGGCCAAGCTGGCCACCCTGGCCGAGGCGCTGGCGCCGGGCGAAGTGGCCCGCCTGCCGATCCGCGCCTTCCTGCATTCCCCTCTCGAAATCTATTGGTGCCCCTGACATGAGCAGCCCCAACGAACGCCAGCGTGCGCGCATGGCCGACCACATCGCCGAGATCGACCGCATCTGCGCCCAGGCGCGGATCATGCCGGTGATCACCATCGCCCGCGAGGCGGACATCCTGCCGCTGGCCGACGCCCTGGCCGCCGGCGGCCTGCGCGTGCTGGAGGTGACCCTGCGGTCCGAGCACGGCCTGGAGGCGATCCGTCGCCTGCGCGCCGAGCGCCCCGAGCTGTGCGTCGGCGCCGGCACCGTGCTCGACGAGCAGATGCTGGCCGCCGCCGTCGATGCGGGGGCGCAGTTCATCGTCACCCCGGGCAGCACCCGCGAGCTGCTGCTGGCCGCCCTGGACAGCCCGGTGCCGTTGCTGCCGGGGGTGAGCAGCGCCTCCGAGCTGATGGTCGGCTACGCCCTCGGCTATCGCCGCTTCAAGCTGTTCCCGGCCGAGGTCTGCGGCGGCGTCGCCGCGCTCAAGGCGCTGGCCGGGCCGTTCGGTGGCGTGCGTTTCTGCCCCACCGGCGGTATCACGCCGGACAACCTGCAGCGCTATATGGCCCAGCCCAACGTGATGTGCGTCGGCGGCACCTGGATGTTCCAGCGCGAATGGGTCGAGCAGGGCGATTGGGCGCGTATCCAGCAGTGCAGCGCCGAGGCGTTGCAGTTGTTGGGCTGAAATCTCTGATCGGCCTAGTGGTGCGCGCAGCGCACCCTACGATTCGTCACCATTGCGTAGGGTGTCGCGGGGCCGCCCAGGTCGTGCGCACCACCGATTACCTGGAATCCCTCGTATGACCGCATTTCCGCTCCGGCAACCGCTGCTGCTGGGCATGATGCGCCTGCTCGAATGCGCCGAGCTGGACACGCCGCAGGCGCTGCTCGGCTTTATCGAGCGCTGCGTTGAGCGCGGCCTCAACGGCTTCGACCACGCCGATATCTACGGCCTGGGCGAATGCGAGGCGCGCTTCGGTGCGGCGCTGCGCCTGCGTCCGCAGTTGCGCGCGCACCTGCAATTGATCGGCAAGGCCGACATCGTGCCGGCGGCGCAGGACGTTTCGCGCTGGCGGGTCAAGCACTACGACACCAGCGCCCGCTACCTGACCCACGCGGTGGAGGCCTCGCTGCAGCGCCTGGGCGTCGAGCAGCTGCACGGCTTTTTGCTGCATCGCCCCGATCCGCTGCTGCAGGTCGAGGAGGTGGCCCGGGCGCTGCAGGCGCTGGTCGCGGCCGGCAAGGTCGGCTGGATCGGCCTGTCCAACGCCGAGCCGCTGCACTGGCAGGTACTGGGGCGCGAGTTGCCGCTGCGCTGCAACCAGATCGAGCTGTCGCTGGCCGCCCAGCAGGCGGCCTGGGATGGCCGCCTGCTGGCGTTGCAGACCGATGGGTTGCAGGTGCTGGCCTGGTCGCCGCTGGCCGGCGGCCGCTTCGCCCCGGCGCTGCAGCAGGCGCTGGAGGCGGTTGCCGCGGCGCTGCAGGCGACGCCGATGCAAGTCGCCCTGGCCTGGCTGCGCCGCCTGCCGGGGCGGCCGCTGCCGATCTTGGGCAGCCTGCGCGAGGCGCGCATCGAGGAGGCCCTGGCCGGCGCCGAGCTGCAACTGGACGCGCCGACCTGGTTCCATCTGGCCGAGGCGGCGCGCGGCGTCAGGGCGCCCTGACGCCAGACATATCCGCAGTTGCCGCAGATCATGCCCCGGCCGCCGCGAGTCGCCTATGCTGTCGGCTCCTTCAGTTCGGGAAGCCAGGCATGTCCTCCATCCCCACAGTCGATGTGCTGATCGTCGGTGGCGGCCAGGCCGCCCTGTCGGTCGCCTATTTCCTGCGGCGCACGCCGCTGTCGTTCCTGATCCTCGACGCCGAGCAGGGGCCTGGCGGCGCCTGGCGCCACGGCTGGGACTCGCTGCGGCTGTTCTCGCCGGCCACCTGGAGCTCCATCGCCGGCTGGATGATGCCGCCGGTGGCCGATACCTACCCCGGCCGCGACCACGTGCTGAACTACCTGGCCGAGTACGAGCGGCGCTACCGGCTGCCGGTGCAACGCCCGGTGTGGGTCGAGGCGCTCGCGCGCGACGGCGACCGGTTGCTGGCACGCGCCGCCGATGGCCGGCAGTGGCGGGCGCGGGCGGTGGTCAGTGCCACCGGCACCTGGCGTGCCCCCTATGTGCCCGAATACCCCGGCGCCGAGCTGTTCGCCGGGCGCCAGCTGCATTCGGCGGATTATGTCGAGCCACAGGCCTTCGCCGGCCAGCGGGTGCTGGTGGTGGGCGGCGGCAACTCCGGGGCGCAGATCCTCGCCGAGCTGTCGAAGGTGGCCGAGACTACCTGGGTGACGCCTAACGAGCCGCTGTTCTTGCCCGACGAGGTCGACGGCCGGGTGCTGTTCGAGCGTGCCACCGAGCGCTGGAAGGCGCAGCAGCAGGGGCGGGTGGTCGAGCAGCCGGTAGGCGGCCTGGGCGACGTGGTGATGGTGCCGCCGGTGCGCGAGGCGCGCGAGCGCGGCGTGCTGCACGCGGTGCGGCCCTTCGTGCGGTTCACCGAGCACGGCGTGGTCTGGGCCGACGGCAGCGAGTCGGCGGTGGATGCGGTGATCTGGTGCACCGGTTTTCGCCCGGCGCTCGGCCACCTCGCCCCGCTCGGCGTGCTCAACCAGGAGGGCAAGGTGGATGTCGTCGGTACCCGTGCGCGGCAGGAGCCGGCGCTGTGGCTGGTGGGCTATGGCGAATGGACCGGCGCGGCCTCGGCGACGCTGATCGGCGTCGCCCGTACCGCGCGCAGCACGGTAGAGGAGATCCTCGCCTGCCTGGCGCCCGAAGCGGAGCGTTGATCCCGGTCATCCGGACCTGGCTCGTAGCGGACTAAGCTGAAAACACTCCGTCCGCGAGGCTGCGCCATGACGCCCAACCCTCCCGCACCATCCGGCCTGGGCCAGCACCTGCTGGCCTTCTGGCGCGCGCAGCCCGGCGAGGCACGCCTGCTGCTGGGCATGTGCGGGCTGTTTCTGCTGATCTTCTTCCTGCCGGTGGGCCAGCCGCGTTTCGACAATGCGGTGCTCGAGGGGCTGAGCCTGGTGCGCTGGTACGCCCGCGAGCACGTGATCCTGTGCCTGCTGCCGGCCTTCGTCATCGCTGGTGCCATGGCGGTCTATATCAGCCAGGGCGCGGTGATGAAGCATCTCGGGCCGCAGGCACCCAAGCCGCTAGCCTTCACCGTCGCCTCGGTGGCCGGCACCCTGCTGGCGGTCTGTTCCTGCACCGTGCTGCCGCTGTTCGGCGGCATCTACCGCCGCGGCGCCGGCCTGGGCGCGGCCATCGCCTTTCTCTATGCGGGGCCGGCGATCAACGTCATGGCCATAGTGGTCACCGCCAAGGTGCTGGGCGCCGAGATGGGCATCGCCCGGGCGTTGGGGGCGATCGGCTTCGCCCTGGTGATCGGCGCGGCGATGCACCTGCTCTACCGCCGCGAGGAGGCGGCGCGGGCGACCAGGGACGCGCGGGGCTTCGGCGAGGAGGATGACGGCCATCCGCTGGGCGACGTGGTGGCCCTGTTCGGCCTGATGGTGGGCATCCTGGTGTTCGCCAACTGGGCGCCTGCCGACAGTGGCGCATGGATGCTGATCCATGCCTGGAAATGGCCGGTCACCGCGCTGCTGGCGGCGCTGCTCGGCTGGCTGCTGGTGGTGCGCTGGCATTGGTCGCCACGCCCGCTATTGCTGATTGCGGCGCTGATCGCGCTGGTGGCGGTGGCCGCGCCCGCGTGGCCGGAACTGGCCATGGTCATCGGCATCGCCGGGCTGATGCTGCAGGCCAGCCGCGAGAATGACGCGGGCCGCGAGTGGGTCGGGCAGAGCTGGGACTTCACCAAGCAGATCATGCCGCTGCTGCTCGGCGGCGTACTGATCGCCGGCCTGCTGCTCGGCCGCCCCGGCCATGAAGGCCTGATCCCCGCAAGCTGGGTGGTGGCGGCGGTGGGCGACAACAGCCTGGCCTCGACCCTGCTGGCGGCGCTGCTGGGCGCCTTCATGTACTTCTCCACCCTGACCGAGGTGCCGATAGTCGAAGGCCTGCTCGGGGCGGGGATGGGCAAGGGCCCGGCGCTGGCCATCCTGCTCGCGGGGCCGGCGCTGTCGCTGCCCAACATGCTGGTGATCCGCACCGTGCTGGGGACCGAGAAGACCCTGGTGTACTGCGCGCTGGTGGTGGTGATGGCCACCCTCAGCGGCTATCTCTACGGCCAACTGATGTGAGGCAGGCGATGAAACTGACGATCTATGGTTCCGGCTGCGCCAAGTGCCAGCAACTGACCGCCAACGCCGAGGCGGCCGCGCGCCGGCTGGGCCTCGCGTTCGAGGTGGAGAAGGTCACCGAGCTGAACGCCATCATCGACGCCGGGGTCATGCGTACCCCGGCGCTGGCGGTGGACGACGAGATCCTGGTCGAGGGCAAGGTGCCGAGCAGCGACGAGATCCAGACGCTGCTCGGCTGAGCGGGCGGGAGCCGAGCAATGCACGAGAGTCTATCCGAGGCGCCGCTGGCGCAGCTGGCTTCGCTGGCCGGGCTGAGCGTCGAGACGCTGAACAGCCGCTGCTTCTGCATCAGTCTCGATGACGAGGCGCTGCGCACCGCGCTGGAAAGCAATCTGGGCCGGCCGGAGCTGTACCGCCTGCTGCGCGAGCGCTGCCCCTACCTGTTCGCCGCCCAGCCGGTGTTCGTCGCCCCGGCTCAGCTGCAGCGCATGGCCGCGGTGATCGCCGCCATCGAGGCGGTGGTGGCGCTGCCGGCCTACCGCGAGCGGGTGCTGGCGCGGGCGCCGGCCATCGCCCGGCACGATCCCGGCGCGCGGGGCGTGTTCTTCGGCTACGACTTCCATGTCACCGAGACCGGCTTCGGTCTGATCGAGATCAACAGCAACGCCGGCGGCGCCATGCTCAACGCGTTGCTGGCGCGTGCGCAGCGCGCCTGCTGCCCGGCCCTGGAACGCCTGCTGCCGCCGGCGCGCCAGGCAGAGGCGCTGGAGCAGGCGATCATCGCCATGTTCCGCGAGGAATGGACCCTGGCCGGGCAGTCGCGCCCGCTGCGCAGCATCGCGATAGTCGACCAGGCGCCCGAGCAGCAGTACCTCTATCCGGAGTTCCTGCTGTTCCAGCAACTGTTTCAACGCCATGGTCTGCAGGCGGTGATCAGTGACCCGGGCGACCTGCAGCTGCGCGACGGCCGGCTGTGGCACGGCGAGCTGGCCATCGACCTGGTCTACAACCGGCTGACCGACTTCGCCCTGCAGGCGCCGGAGCTTGGCACCTTGCGCCAGGCCTACCTGGACGGCGCGGTGCTGCTCACCCCGCATCCGCGCGCCCATGCGCTGTACGCCGACAAGCACAACCTGGCACTGCTCGGCGACGCCCGCGAGCTGCAACGGCTCGGCGTGCCACCGGCCACCTGCGCCCTGCTGCAGGCGGCGATCCCGGCCACCGAGGCGGTGGGCCCGGGCAACGCCGAGCGCCTGTGGCGCCAGCGCAAGCAGCTGTTCTTCAAGCCCTGCGCGGGCTATGGCAGCCGCGCTGCCTACCGCGGAGACAAGCTGACCCAGCGGGTCTGGCAGGAGATCCTGGCCGGCGACTACGTGGCCCAGGCCCTGGTGCTGCCGGGGCAGCGCGCACTGTCGGAGGCGGCGCCGGCGCTCAAGTACGACCTGCGCGCCTACGTCTACCAGGGCCAGGTGCAGTGGCTGGCGGCGCGCCTGTACCAGGGCCAGACCACCAACTTCCGCACCCCCGGCGGCGGCTTCGCGCCGGTCTACCCGGGGGCCGCCGAGGGCTGCAGCTGATCAGACCGGTCGGTGTCGCGGCAGCCCCAGCGAGATCAGCGCTGCGGCCAGCACGAAGGCGCTCGACACCCACAGGCAGGCCGCCAGGCCCCAGCTCTGGAACACCCAGCCGGAGAGCAGGGTGCCGAGCAATCGGCCGAGGGCGTTGGACATGTAGTAGAAGCCGACGTCCAGCGACACGCCGTCTTCCTGGGCGTAGCTGACGATCAGGTAGCTGTGCAGCGAGGAGTTGACCGCGAACAGCACGCCGAACGCCAGCAGGCCGCCGATCAGCACCGCCTGCGCCGGTAGCGCGCTGCCCAGGCCGAGGGCGATGGCCGCCGGCAGGCCGGCCAGCAGCGCGGCCCAGACGAAAGCGGCGCGGCCGTCCGGCACCTGGCCGCTGCGCTTGCCGGTGATCGCCGGGGCCAGGCTCTGGACGATGCCATAGCCGATGATCCAGACGGCGAGGAAGCCGCCGACCCACCAGAAGTCCCAGCCGAACACAGTGGCCAGGTACACCGGCAGGGCCACCACGAACCACACGTCGCGCGCGCCGAACAGAAACAGGCGGGCGGCCGAGAGGATATTGATCGCCCGGCTCTTGGACAGCAGGTCGCGGAACTTGGGTTTGGCCTTGGCCTTGCCCAGGTCCTTCTTCAGCAGCGCCAGGCTGGCCAGCCAGATGGCGCCGAGCGCCAGGGCCATGGCCAGCACCGCGCCGGCGAAGCCGAGCAGGCTGAGCAGGGCGCCGCCGAGAAAGAAGCCGACGCCCTTGAGCGCGTTCTTCGAGCCGGTCAGGCGCGCGACCCAGGCGTACAGGGTGGCCTGCCGGTCGCCGGGCACCAAGAGCTTGATCGAGCTCTTGGCGCTCATCTTGTTGAGATCCTTGGCGATGCCCGACAGCGCCTGCGCGCCCATCACCCAGGGTACCGTGAGCATGGCCGCCGGCACGCTGAGCATCAGCAGGGCCAGCACCTGCAGCGCCAGGCCCAGGTTCATGGTGCGGTTCAGGCCGATGCGCGCACCCAGCCAGCCGCCCAGCAGGTTGGTGACCACGCCGAAGATCTCGTAGAACAGAAACAGCGCGGCGATCTGCAGCGGCGTGTAGCCCAGGCTGTGGAAATGCAGCACCACCAGCATGCGCAGCGCGCCGTCGGTGAGGGTGAAGGCCCAGTAGTTGCCGGTGACCAGCAGGTACTGGCGGACTTCGGGGGTGAGCCGGGCGAGGGCGTGCATAAGATTATCCAGTAGGGTGTCGCGGGGCCGCCTAGGCTGTGCGCACCGTTGAGGAACATGACCTGTGGGAGCGGCTGGGCGGCATTTCGCTTTAGCCGCGACTTGTGGCGCTCCGGTCGCGGCTAAAGCCCCTCCCACAAGAGCAGAGTCAGCTGGCCAGACCGACCAGGCGCGCCAGCTCCACCGCGCGGTTGGCGTAGCCCCATTCGTTGTCGTACCAGGCGTAGATCTTCACCTGGGTGCCGGCCACCACCAGGGTCGACAACGCATCGACGATGGAGGAGCGCGGATCGGTGCGGTAGTCGATGGACACCAGCGGGCGTTCCTCGTAACCCAGGATGCCCTTGAGCGGCCCTTCGGCGGCGGCCTTGAGCAGGGCGTTGACCTCCTCGGCGGTGGTGGCACGCTCGACCTCGAACACGCAGTCGGTCAGCGAGGCGTTGGCCAGCGGCACGCGCACCGCGTGGCCGTTGAGCTTGCCGCGCAGCTCGGGGAAGATCTCGGCGATCGCCGTGGCCGAGCCGGTGGTGGTCGGGATCAGGCTCATGCCGGAGGCGCGCGCCCGGCGCAGGTCCTTGTGCGGTTGGTCGAGGATGCTCTGGGTATTGGTCAGGTCGTGGATGGTGGTGATCGAGCCGTGACGGATGCCCAGTGCCTCGTGGATCACCTTGACCACTGGCGCCAGGCAGTTGGTGGTGCAGGAGGCGGCGGTGACGATGCGGTGCCGGGCCGGGTCGAACAGCTGCTGGTTGACCCCCATCACCACGTTGAGCGCACCGGCCTGCTTGACCGGCGCGCAGACCACCACGCGCTTCACGCCCTGGTCCAGATAAGCCTGCAGCACCTCGACCGTCTTCATCTTGCCGCTGGCCTCGAGCACCAGGTCGCAGCCGCTCCAGTCGGTGTCGGCGATGGCCTTGTTGGCCGTCACCTGGATGCGCCGGCCGCCCACCACCACGCAGTCGCCGTCGCTGCCCGCCTCGTGCTGCCAGCGGCCGTGCACCGAGTCGAAATTCAGCAGGTGGGCGTGGGTGGCGGCGTCGCCGGCCGGGTCGTTGATCCGTACGAACTCGAGTTCCGGCCAGTCCCAGGCGGCGCGCAGGGCCAGGCGGCCGATGCGGCCGAATCCGTTGATACCGACTTTGATGCTCATGTGCTGGTCTCCGCTGGGGTCAGTGAGTGGCGTCGAACTGGTTGATCCAGTCGACGTGCGCCGGGTGTTGGATGGCCTTGGGGCGCAGCGCCTGGACCAGGGCGATGGCCTCGCTGCGCGCTACGCCGGCCTCGATCAGCAGGCGCGCGGCGATCAGCCCGGTGCGTCCGGATCCACCCTTGCAGTGCAGGGCCAGGCGCTGCCCGGCGCGCAGGCGTGCCAGGATGGCGGCGCTGGACTGCTGCCAGGCCGCGGCGAAGTCGTCCAGCGGCACCTGTTCGTCGGCCACCGGCAGGTGGAACCAGGCCAGGCCCAGGGCCTGGCAGCGCGCGTCGATGGCCTCGACCGCATTGGCGGCCAGTTCGCTGCGCGGCATCAGGCTGATCACCGCGCTGGCGCCGGCCTGCTGCAGGGTGGCCAGGGCCGCGTCGAGCGAGCTGCCCCGGGTGCCGGGGCAGGGGGTGAAGATCAGCTGGCCGGCGCAGCCGGGAATGCTCAGCAGGTCGTAGGGATGGCTCATGCAGGCTTCCTTAATTCAGATGGCGCGCTGGTTGACCCGCGCGGACAGTTGTTCGGCGGATTCCTTGCGCTCGGAGTAGCGGTCGACCAGGTAGTCGGTGCGCTCGCGCAGCAGCAGGGTGAACTTGACCAGTTCCTCCATCACGTCCACCAGGCGGTCGTAGTAGGACGAGGCTTTCATCCGCCCCCGCCCGTCGAATTCGAGGAAGGCCTTGGGCACCGAGGACTGGTTGGGGATGGTGAACATGCGCATCCAGCGCCCGAGCACGCGCAGCTGGTTGACCACGTTGAACGACTGCGAGCCGCCGCACACCTGCATCACCGCCAGGGTCTTGCCCTGGGTCGGGCGCACCGCGCCCATGGCCAGCGGCACCCAGTCGATCTGCGCCTTGAACACCGCGGTCATCGCCCCGTGACGCTCCGGCGAGCACCACACCTGGCCTTCGGACCACTGCATCAGCTCGCGCAGCTCCTGCACCTTGGGGTGGCTGTCCGGCGCGTCGTCCGGCAGCGGCAGGCCGGCGGGGTGGAAGATACGGGTCTCGGCGCCGAAGCGCTGGAGCAGGCGCGCGGCTTCCTCGGTCAGCAGGCGGCTGAACGAGCGCTCGCGGTTGGAGCCGTACAGCAGCAGGATGCGCGGCTTGTGGGCAAACTGCCGGGCGATGTCGAGGCGCTCGGCGCTGGGCGGTTGGGCCAAGTCGGCAGCGAGTTGGGGGATGTGATCGTCGTTCATTTGCTCTGCTCCTGGGCCAGTGCGGCCTCGTCGCTATCGAACCAGCGGCGTTTGAGCCACAGCGCCACGCCGACCAGGGCGATCAGCACCGGTACTTCCACCAGCGGGCCGATCACCGTGGCGAAGGCCACCGGCGAGGCCAGGCCGAAGGTGGCGATGGCCACGGCGATGGCCAGTTCGAAGTTGTTGCTGGCGGCGGTAAAGGCCAGCGAGGTGGTGCGCGGATAGTCGGCGTCGAGCAGCCTGCCCATGGCGAAGCTGATGGCGAACATCACCACGAAGTAAATGGTCAGCGGGATGGCGATGCGCAGCACGTCCAGCGGCAACTGCAGCACCATGTCGCCCTTGAGACTGAACATCGCCACTATGGTCAGCAGCAGCGCCACCAGGGTCAGCGGGCCGATGCGCGGGATAAAGCGTTCGCTGTACCACTGCTCGCCGCGGCGCGCGATCAGCAGCTTGCGGGTGAGGAAGCCGGCGAGGAAGGGGATGCCCAGATAGATCAGCACCGACTCGGCGATGGTCAGGAAACTCACGTCGATCACGTTGCCTTGCAGCCCCAGCAGCGGCGGCAGCACGCCGAGGAACAGCCAGGCGTAGAGGCTGAAGAAGGCGATCTGGAACAGGCTGTTGAAGGCCACCAGGCCGGCGACGTACTGGTTGTCGCCGCCGGCGATCTGGTTCCACACCAGCACCATGGCGATGCAGCGCGCCAGGCCGATAAGGATCAGCCCGGTCATGTACTCGGGCTGATCGCGCAGGAAGATCACCGCCAGGGCGAACATCAGCAGCGGGCCGATCAGCCAGTTCTGCACCAGCGACAGCGCGAGGATGCGCTTGTCGCGGAACACCTGCGGCAGCTCCTCGTATTTCACCTTGGCCAGCGGCGGGTACATCATCAGGATCAGGCCGATGGCGATGGGGATATTGGTGCTGCCGAGCGACAGGCTGTCGAGCCAGGCCGGCAGGCCTTCGAACAGGCTGCCCAGGCCCACGCCCAGGCCCATGGCGAGGAAGATCCACAGAGTCAGATTACGGTCGAGAAACGACAGACGGCTGTTGCTCATGGTCGGGCTCCCAGGGTGCCGATGCGGGCCAGTTCGGCCTGCAGCTGCGCGCGGCTCAGGTGTTGCAGCGGCAGGGCGAGAAAGGCCTCTACACGGGTACGGATGATCGTCAGGGCGCTATCGAAGGCTGCTTCGATCTCCCTGGTGCAGCCTGTCAGCTCGGACGGGTCGCACAGGCCCCAGTGCGCCTTCGCCGCCGGGCCGAAGAACACCGGGCAGGACTCGCCGGCGGCCTTGTCGCATACCGTGATGACCAGGTCCGGGGCGAGCTCGGCGTGGGCTTCGCAGGCCTTGCTGTGCAGGCCTTCGCAGGCGATGCCGGCGCGGCGCAGGGCGGCCAGGCTCAGCGGATGCACCTCGCCCCGGGGCTGGCTGCCGGCGCTGTAGGCGCGCAGGCCGGCCGGGGCCAGGTGGTTGAACAGCGCCTCGCTCAAGATGCTGCGGCAGCTGTTGGCGGTGCAGAGAAACAGCAATTTCATCCGGGCTTCCTTGATCTTCAGCAGCACACGGCGATGCGTTGCGGGCGCTCGCCCATGGCGGCCAGGCGTTTGCTGTCCGGGCTCAGCCAGTGGCTGTTGGCCGCCAGCGTGGCGTCGAGCACGGCGATCACCCAGTCCGGCAGGTGCGGGTGCAGGCGGTAGTAGACCCACTGGCCCTGGCGGCGGTCGGCCAGCAGGCCGCAGCTGCGCAGTTGCGCCAGGTGGCGCGAAACCTTGGGCTGGCTCTCGCCGAGGGCGCAGGTCAGCTCGCACACGCACAGCTCCTGTTCGCGGGCGACCAGCAGCATCAGGCGTACACGGGTGTCGTCGGCCAGGCATTTGAAGACGCTGGTGGGGGTGAGCAGTTCGGCCATGGCTACCTCAGCGCTTGGTCTTGACCAGCACGAACATCTTGATCCGTTCGTGGATCTCGTGCAGGCAGTGGCGGAAGGCCTCGGGCTGGGTGCTGGTCACCGGGTCCTCGAAGTGCCAGGCCAGCCGCTGGCCCTCGAAGGGGATGTGCTGGCATTCCTGGCTGGCCTTGTCGCACAGGCTGATGACGTACTCGAAATCGTTCCAGTGGAAGGCGTCCAGGCCCTTGCTGTGCAGCCCGTCGGTGTTCACGCCGAGGTGCTGCAGGGCGGCCAGGGCGCGCGAGTCGACCTCGCCCGGCTGGCTGCCGGCACTGTGCGCCTCGAAGTTGTCCGAATCGGTGTGGCGCAGCAGGGCCTCGGCCATCTGCGAGCGGGCGGCGTTGGCGGTACAGACGAACAGCACGCGGGTCTTGTAGGCCATCTCTGACATCTCGCTTAGATATGGTTTGGCGAATATATGGATTTTCGTATGAGTGGTAAAGACGTCGCTGCCTTGTGCACTTGCCCGGGATTACCCAGATTTTGCTCTGCCTGGCGGCAGTGCGTGCTTGATTGCCACACCGTTATATTCGCTTAATCGCATATTTGTGGCCGTTCACGAATCCGTCCTACCGGCGGCGCTCAGTCCTGCCCAACCCGATTCCCGCGAGGAACCTTGCGACGAGCAGCTAAGGCTCTGTTCCGTCCTCACTGACGAGAGTGCGTGTGTTGCTGGGGGCCTGCCGCGGGGCGAAGAGTCGGCGGCGGAGCGGACAAAAAAAGAGCGGCCGAGGCCGCCCGAATTTCCCTGGAGGGGATGGGGAGTGGGGGCGCTCAGGGCGCCCCCGCCGTGGAGTCGGCGAGCGGGTAGTGACGACGGCGCCAGGCCTGCACCTCGCCGGCGGCGCGCAGGCGCTGGGCGATCTGTTCCAGGGTGGCGGCGATCGGCTTCTCGCCCTTGAGCATGGCGCCCAGGCGCGAGGCGAACAGCACCCAGAAGCGCTTCATCTCCGGGATGTCCGGCATGATCTCGCCGCTGGCGGCGGACTCGTAGGTGTGTTCGATCAGCGGGTCGTGGCGCAGCTGGGCCATGACCTCTAGGTTAGCCACCGCCCCCAGCGGCTTGTCGGCGTTGAGGCTGCGCAGGCCCTCGGCGCTGCTCAGGTAGTCCTCGACAAAGCGTCGGGCCTGCGCCTTGTGCGGGCTGTTGGCGTTGATCGCTGCGGCGAGGATGCCGACGAAGGGCCGGCCCTGGCGCGTTTCGTCGATGCCCGGCACGTGGCCGACGGCGAAGTCGAGGCCGGCGTCGCGCAGCTCGTTCCACACCCAGGGACCGTTGACGATCATGGCGATGCGGCCCTGCTTGAAGCCGTCCAGGGCGCTGGCGTAATCGTCGCCGGGCTCCAGCACCCCTTGATCGAGCAGTTGCTTGAGCGCCTCCACGCCGGCGATGGCGCCGGGGGTGGCGACGCCGACATCGGCCAGGTCGTAGATGCCGCCCTGCTTGCGCAGGCTGTAGCCGCCGGCGCCGGCGATGATCGGCCAGGAGAAGTACAGGTTGTTGTAGTCCCAGGCGATGGCGCGCTTGCCCTGGGCGCGCAGGCGCCTGTCCAGCGTGGCGACTTCGGCGAGGGTGCGCGGTGGGCTGGCCAGCAGGCTGCGGTTGTAGATCAGGCTGACCACCTCGGTGGCCAGGGGGTAGCCGAAACGCTGCGCGCCCACGGTCAGCGCTTCCCAGGCGAAGCCGGGGGCGCGCTGCAGGGCTTCTGCGCTGGGCTGCACCGGCGCGAGCAGGCCGTTGTTGATCCAGGAACCGAAGCGGTCGTGGGCGAAGATGACGATATCCGGACCCTTGGCGGTGGCGGCGAGCCTGTCGTACTGGCCGGGCAGGTCATCCGGGGTGGCGACCTTGACCGGCATGCCGCTGTCGGCGGTGTAGCGCTGGCCGATCTCGGCGAGGCCGTTGAAGCCCTTGTCCTGGCCGATCCAGACGGTCAGCACGTTCTTCTCGAAGGCCAGAGCTGGCCAGGGGGTGGTGCACAGCAGAATCAGTGTCGCGAGCCTTATTGTTGTTCTCATCTCGACCTCTGGTTGGGCGGTCGGTCGTCAAGCCTGCCCGCCTCTGTAGGAGCCGCGCCCCGCGGCGAATGCGCGGGACGGCAACCCGGAGCCAGCATAGCTTCGCCCCGGGGTGGGGCTCCTACGGCTGCGGCGGTGGCGCCGGCCAGGTCACCCCGGGACGATCGTTTCAGCGGATCTGGATACGTTCGAGCAGATAGGCCTTGGCGCTGTCGTCGCCGACCCGCGCGGCCTCGTCGGCCAGGCGCAGGGCACGTTCGAGGTCCTTGCTGGCGAGGGCGGCGTCGATGGCCTGGCGGTAGTAGGCCTGGGTCTCGGGCAGTACCGCCGGGGCCGGCACGCTGGGCAGCTGGTTGCCCATCTCGCGGCCGATGCTGAACGGCGGCACGTAGCTGTTGGCCTGCTGGCCGGCGACCTTGTCCTCAATCAGCACCATCTTGATCACACCCACCGGCGCATGCTTGGCCACCGGGTCGGGGATGTTCGGCGCCTCGTTACCGAGGGCACGGGCATAGGCCTTGGCCGGGTGTTCGATGACGGTCCGGCCGCGCATCTGCGCCTCGCTGGTGTAGAGCACCAGGTAATGTTCGTTGCCCGGGTTGTCCAGGTACAGGCGGTCGACGCGCAGGCGCGCGTCCAGGCTGTCGCCCTTGAGGCCGGACGCCGGGGCGTAGACGAAATCCTCGGCGCCGAGCAGGCGCGTGACGCGGAACTGGCTGTCGAGCAGCATGGCGTTGGGCGCCAGCACCGTGTCGCCGGCCTGGCTGTACAGGCGGATCTCGAACGACTTGCTGGCGGCCGGCAGCTGGAAGGCGCGGAAATAGCTCTTGCCGCTGTCGAAGGCGAAGGCGGGCGCGCCAGTGTCGATGCGCACCTCGCCGCTGAAGTTCACCGGGATCGGCTGGTAGGGCAGCTCGCGCAGCGAGGTGCAGCAGGACGGGGCGGCGGCCAGGGCCTGTTCGGCGTTGCCGGCCGAGGTCTGCAGGGGGGCGGGGCTGGCGCTCAGGGCGTCGATGCGCCGCAGCGGTTCGCTGGCGCAGCCGGTCAATAGCAGGGTGAGCAGCGCGAGGCTGGCGATCTTGAACGGTGGCATGGGTTATTCCTCTTATTAGTCTGGAAGTCGCGCAGCGACGCCCTCCTTGATGCCCTTCTCCCCCTGGGAGAAGGTGGCGCGAAGCGCCGGATGAGGGCAGCGGGCACGCTAGGTAAAAGGCCCCGGCCTATTGCAGAACCGGGGCAAGGACCACAGGAGCAGCGTTACGGAATTTGCCAGTCATCCGGATGCAACGGATGACTGAGCGCTTACCACCAGGCTTCGGCCTGGACGCCAAAGGTGAGGCCGTCGTCGTCGCCGGCATCGATGGATTCGCTGGCGGCGTTGTACTTGCCGCCGTCCCACATGGCGTAGGTGGCGAACACGCGGATCTGCGGGCGTGCCCAGAAGCTGCGGCCGGCCGACCATTGCTGGGCCAGGGTGATCTTCTTCAGATCGCGGGATTCCTCGCCATCGGCCTGCGGGTCGATATGGTCGTAGCCGAACTCCAGCGCGGTGCTCATGGTGTTGCTCCACTTGTACACCGGGCGCACGCCGAACGACGCCCAGGTCTGCCCGGAGTCGTTGTCGAAGTCCTTATCTTCGTAGATCTGCACGTACATCATCTCGATGTCGTCGGTCAGGCCGACCACGCCCTGGTTGACCAGGCGGAACATCTTGCCGTCGCTGTTGCCGGTGCTGTTGCGCCCGGTGCTGCCGATGATGCCGTCGGTGCCGTACTGCAGGGCGAGCTTGTTGAAGCCGCCGAACCAGTTGCCCTGGATGTGTTGCGCGGTGAGCAGATGACCCTTCTGGTCGGTGTAGCCGGGATCGTCCTTCTGCTCCTCGGTGAGGTTGGCCTTGCCGTAGTCGTAGCCGAATTCCAGCTTGCCGTCGGTGTTGAAGTCGATATCGGTCAGGCGCAGGTCGAGGGTGTCGTTGGCCACGTTGGTGCCAGTGCCGGTGCCGTTGTAGACCCACTCGCCATCGGTGTTGCGCATCCAGGCCACGTGCGCCTTGGCGAAGCCCAGGTCGATGTCCTCGATGCCGGCGCCGGGGCCGGAAACGTCCCAGTAGTAGTAGTCGTTGATGTGCACGTCGTTGCGCTTGTAGTAGCGCTTGCCGGCCCACAGGGTGGCGCCGGGCAGGGCGGGCAGGAAGTTCTTGGCCTGCACGTTGAACTGGCGGATCGAGCTGGTGCCGTTGGCGTAGGGGTTGCCGTCGCTGTCGGTGGCTTCCCAGTCGTTCGCCTGATCCGACTTGTAGGCGATCATGCTGTCGATATAGAAGCTCTGATCGCCTTCCTTCCACGCCTCGTGACCGAGACCGATCTCGGCATAGGTCTCGCACTCGTTGCCGAGGCGATACTTGGCCGGCGCGCCGGCGGCCTGGAAGCAGGCCTGGTCGCCGCCGCCGGCGGTGGCGCCGATGCCGGAGCGCATGTAGCCATGGAAGTCCACGGCCAGGGCCGGGGTGGCCAGCAGCATGGCGGCGAACAGGGCGCTGGGACGCAGCAGCTGGGCGGGTTGCTTGGTGTTCATCGTGGGTCCTTCTTTCTTGTTGGATTCGGTGTCGGACTGACTGGGCGCGACAGGGCAGGCAGTCGGCCCGGTGGCGCTGCGGGCAAGAGTCGGGCAAGGCAAGGCGCCACCACATCCTCCCCGGGGCGCTTTTTTCGAGGTGGAGCGGCAGGGCGTAGCGAAGCGGCGGGGGTATGGCTGGCAGGCGGAATTTCTACGCCTGTGCCCTACGCCTGCAGAAAGTGCGCGGGGGAGGTTTGGTGGTGCGGCCAGGCGCGGCAGGCTGCCGTGATCGGGTCGCCCGCGCGGTGCTCCGATCAGTCCATCCGGGGGCTGTCCCCCGTAGTCGGATGCTCACAACAATGACAAGAACGGAGCTTCAAGATGAACCGATACCTGCGAATGGCCGGCCTGGTGCTGGCCATGGCCCCGCTCGCCTACCCCTGGGGCAACCTGGTCAGGGCGGCGGACGCGCCGGGCAAGAGCGCCAGCGGCGTGCGCTACCACGGCGGTGACGAAGTCATCCTCCAGGGCTTTCACTGGAACACGGTGCGTACCACCTCCAGCAACTGGTACGCGACCCTGTCCAGCATGGCGCCGACCCTGGCCGCCGATGGTTTCAGCGCGATCTGGATGCCGGTGCCCTGGCGCGACTTCTCCAGCTGGAGCGACCCCAACAACGGCACCTCGGGCGGCGGCGAAGGCTACTTCTGGCACGACTTCAACAAGAACGGCCGCTACGGCAGCGACAGCCTGCTCAAGCAGGCCGCCAATGCGCTGAACGCCGCCGGGGTCAAGCCGATCTACGACGTGGTGCCCAACCACATGAACCGCGGCTACCCGGACAAGGAAATCAACCTGCCGGCCGGCCAGGGGCTGTGGCGCCACGACTGCAATGACCCGGGCAACTACGCCAACGACTGCGACGACGGCGACCGCTTCATGGGCGGCGACGCCGACCTCAATACCGGCCACCCGCAGAACCAGGCGATGTTCCGCGACGAGTTCGCCAACCTGCGCAGCCAGTACGGCGCCGGCGGTTTTCGCTTCGACTTCGTCCGCGGCTATGCCGGTGAGCGGGTCGACGGCTGGATGAGCGATGCCCACGACAACGGCTTCTGCCTCGGCGAGCTGTGGAAGGCGCCGGGCGAATACCCGAGCTGGGACTGGCGCAACGGCGCCAGCTGGCAGCAGATCCTCAAGGACTGGTCGGATCGGGCCAAGTGCACCATCTTCGACTTCGCCCTCAAGGAGCGCATGCAGAACGGCGGCATAGCCGACTGGCGCCACGGCCTCAACGGCAATCCCGATGCGCGCTGGCGCGAGGTGGCGGTGACCTTCGTCGACAACCACGACACCGGCTACTCGCCCGGCCCCAACGGCGGCCAGCACCACTGGCCGCTGCCGGATCATCGCCTCAAGCAGGCCTACGCCTACATCCTCAGCAGCCCCGGCACGCCGGTGGTGTACTGGCCGCACATGTACGACTGGGGCCATGGCGACTTCATCCGCCAGCTGATCCAGATTCGCCGCGCGGCCGGGGTCAAGGCCGCCTCAGCGATCCAGTTCCATGAGGGCTTCTCCGGCCTGGTGGCGACGGTCAGCGGCAGCCAGCAGCAGCTGCTGATCGCCCTGGACTCCAACCTGTCCTCGCCCGGCCAGGTGGCCAGCGGCGACTTCACCCAGGCGCTCAACGCCGACAACGGTGCGATCCGTATCTGGCGCAGCGGCCAGGGTGACGATGAAGAGCAGGGCGAGCTGGTCAGCGTCAACTTCCGCTGCGACAACGGCGTGACCCAGTGGGGCGACAGCGTCTATGCGGTGGGTAACGTCGCCCAGCTGGGCAACTGGAGCGCGGCCAGCGCGGTGCGCCTGAGCGACACCAGCGCCTACCCGACCTGGAAGGGCAGCATCGCCCTGCCGGCCGGCCAGCAGGTGGAGTGGAAATGCATCATCCGTAACGAGAGCGACCCGACCCAGGTCAAGACCTGGCAGCCGGGAGGCAACAATAGCCTGACGGTTACGGCCGGGGCCACCACCAGCGGCGGCTTCTGAGTCTGCCGGGCCGCCGCGCCGTTCCCGGCGGCCCGGTCTCTATCGACAGGAGAGATCGATGTTGTCCCCTCTTGTAAACCGGCTGACCGCCTTCAAGGTCGGCTTCCTGCCGCGGCTGTACCTGCTGATCGCGGCGCTGGCCCTGCTGCTGGTGCTGCTCGGCGGCAGCAGCCTGAGCGCCATCGGCGAGCTGCAGGGCTCGGGCGAACGCATCGCCCACAGCGCCGCGCGGCTGCAGGCCAGCCAGAGCTTCTTCAGTGCCCTGCAGGGCCTGACCCAGAACCTGTCCGATGCCCTCGGCGCCGAACGCGCCGAGGAGCTCGAGGCCTTCGCCACCGCGCATGGGCAGCATGCCGAACGGGTCGACGCCCGCCTGGACGTCATGCGGACCCTGGGGAACGGCGCCGAACAGGCCGAGCTGGTGCGGCTGGGGCAGTTGCTGCCGCAGCTGGACGCGCAGAGCCGCGAACTGCTGGAGGCGCAGCGCCAGGTGCTGGCGCGGGTCGAGCGCACCGCGGTGACGCTGCGCAACCTGCAGCTGCAACTGTCGCGCTTCAAGCAGGACCTGCTCAGGGTGCAGGCGGTCACCAAGGACGACTACGTCGCCTACTCGCTCAAGCAGTTCATCATTCCGCTGGAGCAGGTCGAGGCACTGGTCTTCGACGCGGTCGGCAGCGCCTCGCCGCAGCGCCTGCAGCAGGCCGAGGCCAAGGTCAGGGAACGCCTGCCCAATCTACATGACAAGCTGGGGCGGGTGCTGGACGACCTACTGCCCCACCAGGACAGTCGCACCGACTATGTGCATACCTATCGGGGTGAGTTCGCCGAGATCGAGCGCAACCTGCTGCTCGACGGCCAGGGCGCGCTGGCCCAGTACGCCGGCTGGCTCGCCGACAAGCAGGCTAACCAGGAGCGCAAGCGCCAGCTGCAGGCGTTGCAGGCGCAGGTGGGCGAGCAGGTCGGGCAACTGATCGAGGCGAGCGAGCGCGACGCCCGGGCGCAGCTCGAACAGGCGCGCCTGACCTATCGGCGCGGCTTCGATCGCCTGCTGTGGCTGGCCGCGCTGTCGCTCGGCATCGCCCTGAGCATGGGCGTTTGGCTCAGCCGCACCATGCGCCGGGCGCTGGGCGCGGTGTCCGGCGCGCTGAACCGGTTGGCCGAGGGCGATCTGCGCGGCCGCTGCGATTACCAGCGGGCAGACGAGTTCGGCCGGGTCGCAGCGGACGTCAATCGGGTCGCCGGCAACCTGCGCGACGCCCTGGCGCAGCTGGGCCGCGCCGCCGACCAGCAGGACGCCATCGCCCGTGGCAATGCCGATTCCTGCGCCGACGCGCGCCAGGGCCTGGATCGGCAGCGCTCGAGCATCGGTGCGCTGGCCGCCAGCCTGACCCAGATGGAATCGAGCTTCGCCGAGGTGGCGGTGCATGCCGAGCAGACCGCGCGGCGGGTCGACAGCGTCGGCGCCTGCGTCGACAGCGGCAGCCAGATCATGGCCGGCACCATCCGCAGCACCCAGGCGCTGGCGCAGCAGCTGCAGGGCAGCGTGGCCGAGATCGCCGAGGTCGAGGCCGGCGGGCAGCGCATCGGCCAGATCCTCGCGGTGATCCGCAGCATCGCCGAGCAGACCAACCTGCTGGCCCTCAACGCGGCCATCGAGGCGGCGCGTGCCGGCGAGCAGGGCCGCGGCTTCGCCGTGGTCGCCGACGAGGTGCGTAGCCTGGCCTTGCGCACGGCCAGCTCCACCGGCGAGATCCAGTCGCATATCGACGGTCTGCTGCAGGGCATCCAGGCGGCGGTACAGTCGCTGGAGCTGAGCCGCCAGCACATGCAGGCCAACCTGGCCCAGGTCGGCGAGGCCGATCAGGCGATGCAGCGGATCCACGAGCAGGTCGGCGCCATCGCCGGCATGTCGCGGCAGATCAGCCAGGCCACCGCCCAGCAGCGCCTGGCTGCCGAAGACGTGACGCGCAGCATGCACGACATCCACGCGGTGGCCGAGGACAACATGCAGCGCATCGTCGGTATCACCGAGAGCAGCGAGCGCCAGGCGGCCATGGTGGCCGAGCAGCAGGCGCTGTGCGCCCGCTACCTGACCTGAGCGATCGGTGCCTGCTGCGCGAAGGCGTGTATCCGGCGGATTGGGGCGGTGCCGGGGACAACGATAAGGGCGGGTTCGGCGACTGACCGCGCAAGCCGCGGTGCGCACGGTGCACCCTACGAAATGCAGCACCGTGCCGAGCGTGGCGATCCCGGTAGGCGGCGCTGCGCGCACCGGAGGCTATCCTGTACAGGCAATCAGCGCCAGGAGACAGGGAATGTCCGACTACCGCCGTGCCCGGGAGCAGGGCGCCTGCTATTTCCTCACCCAGGTCAGCCACCAGCGTCGGCCGCTGCTCACCGAGGCGCCGCTGCGCGCGGCCTTGCGCGGGGCCATCGAGCAGGTGCGCCAGCGTTATCCCTTTGCCATTCACGGCTGGGTGCTGCTGCCCGATCACCTGCACTGCCTGTGGCAACTGCCACCGGGCGATGCCGACTTTGCCCTGCGCTGGTCGATGATCAAGCGCCTGACCAGCCAGGCCCTGCCGCAAGCCGATGGTGTCAGCCTGAGCCGGCGTCTGCGCCGCGAGGCGGGGCTGTGGCAAAGGCGCTTCTGGGAACACCGCATCCGCGACGAGCAGGACCTCAGTAGGCACCTGGATTACCTGCACTGGAATCCGGTGCGCCATGGCCTGGTGCGGCAGGTGGCGGATTGGCCCTGGTCGAGCTTCCACCGCCTGGTGCGCGAAGGCGTGTACCCGGCGGATTGGGGCGGGGTGGCGGAGGATGAGGGGGCGTTCGGCGAGTGACCGCGCAAGCTCGGTGCGCACGGCGCACCCGATGGTGCCGATACGCCGATATGTAGCTCTGCGGATATGGTGCGGCGAGCCCTAGGGTGCGCCGTGCGCACCAGGGATAAACGCCGATCTGCCAGGCCGGCGCCTATTCCCGATCCGGTCGGGTTGTCGCCGCTGGATGTGGTATGCAGAAAGAGCCACCGAGGCCGCGGTGCGCCGCGGCGCACCCTAAGAGCACGGCAGGCTTTTGTAGGGGGCGCGCGGGGCCGCCTAGGTTGTGCGCACCAACCCTCTGCCTATTCACCAACCTGCCACTCATGCGCCTGCTGCAGCGCCTGTTCCAGCTCGGCGCGCCAGGCGTCCGGGGTGCGCCCGGCGAGCAGTTCCAGGCGCTGCAGCTGGGCGCCGCACTCGTGCAGGCATTGCTGCAGCCAGTCGATGCGCTGCAGGGTCAGCGGCGTGCAGGTCTGGCCGCCGAGGTCGTCCTCCAGATCGCTCAGGTGCGAGCGCCAGGCCTCGCGCAGGTACAGGCCGTCGAGGCCGCCGCCCAGCGCGTCCTGCCACTGGTCGATGATGCGTTGCAGCCAGGCCAGTACCGTGGCGCTGGCGCCGCGTCCAGCCAGATGGCTGCGCAGGCGCCGGTAGCACTCCAGGGCGATGCGCTTTTCCAGTTCCAGCGCGGCCAGCGCGGCGCTCTGTCCGCGCTCGCGTTCCAGGTGCAGCAGGTGGGCGTAGTAGCAGCGCGTTTCGAAGCGTTCGGCGGCGTGGCACTGCGGGGTCAGCTGGCCGTTGCTGTTGAAGCTGTGCAGCGGCTCGAAGCGGTACATATAGCCGAAGTCGAACAGGCGGATGCGGCCGTCGTCGAGCAGGTTGCCGGGGCACAGGTCCCACTCGAAGAAGCCCAGCTGCAGCAGCGCCAGCAGCGTATCGAACAGCTGCAGCAGGCGCCGCTCGTCCCATTCGCCGATCGCCTCGCCGGCGATCCAGGGCGACAGCAGCAGGCCCTGGCGGTAGCTGGCGTAACGCGTCTCGACGATGCCGGCCAGGGCCTCGCCCCAGGCCGGCTGCTGTTTCAAGGCCTGCAGCTCTGCGCGGCGCTGCACCTCGTTGAGAAAGGAGGTCTGGCCGTCGGGGTTGCGCACCTTGCACGGGTTGCGCGCGCGCTTGAGCGTCCACAGCTGGCCGCCGGCCTCCAGCTGGTAGACCTCGGCGGTCAGGCCACCGGAGAAATGGCGACGTACCCAGGGGCTGGCGGGGCGGGTGGCCAGCAGGTGTTCGAGGGGCAGCGGGCAACCGGCGAGCGAGCCCACCTCCAGTTCGGCGCGGCTGGCGGCGAAGGCCAGTTGGCTTTGGCGGCGTTGTTGTTCGGGTGTCATATCGGGTCCTGTTGGTGAGCACAGCACACCCTACGGGTTGGCGTTGGCATATGCGCTTATCGCCCTTGCACTATCACCACCCGGTCTTTGCCCAGGGTGCGAGCGAAGGCGTAGGGCTGGGTGGACAGCTGCTGGTGGCGGCCGGCGCCGATGGCCGGGTGGCGCGCGCGGAACTGGCCGAGCAGGCGCCAGTGCGCCAGCAGTTCGGCGATGGGCGCCTGCTGCTGGGCGTCCCAGTTCATCGACGAGCGCGTGCCCTGGTGCGGGTCCGAACCCGTGGGCCCGAGCGGGCGCGCGCTTTCGTCGCCGTAGTAGATCTGCACCGCGCCGGGTGCCAGCAGCAGGGCTCCGGCCAGGCCGCGCTGGCGCGCCAGTTGATGGCCCTGGTCGGCGAAGAACAGCGAGGTGTCGTGGGACGAGGCGTAGCTCATGAAGTTGTGCCGCGCGTCGTTGGCCAGCAGCTCGGCGTAGTCGCGGTAGCCGTCCTCGATCTGGCGCAGGCACTCGCTGCCCCTGGCGGCCAGCTCGCCCTGGAAGTCGAAGTTGATCAGCGCGTCGAAGCCGTGGTCCTGGTAAACGCTGGCCTGCGGGCCGTGGCCGAACACCTCGCCGACCATCCAGAACGGGCTGCCGCTCATGGGATCATCGGGGTTGGCCGCCGACCACTCGGCGCGCGCCTTGTCGGCTGCCTGGCGCAGCGCCGCCCAGCTCTCCAGTTCGACGTGCTTGACGGTATCGGCACGAAAGCCGTCGACGCCGAATTCGCGCACCCAGAAGCTCAGCCATTCCACCAGATAGTCGCGCACCCGGTAGCCCTCGCGTGGCACGGCGCGGGTGTCGGCCTTGCGCAGCAGGAAGGGCGGCAGGGACACCGGCTGCTGACTCTCGGTCTTGAAGTCGGGGAGGAAGGCCAGCGAGCCTTGGCGCGGGTCGACCAGCACGCTGGGCGGGCTGTCATAGTCGGCGATGTCGGCGCGTACCCAGTCCTTGCCCCACCACTGGCGCCAGGCGTCGTGCTGGTAGTCGATCAGGTTGTGGTAGGCGTGCAGGTTCTCGAAGCTCTCCGGCTGCCAGTCGCTCCAGCGCGGCGGCAGGTACTGCTGCATGCCGCCGCGCAGCGCGCCGAAGCCGAGCGCCTGCATGTCGGCCAGGGTCGAATAGCCGGGGTGGTTGAGCACCACGTCGAACAGCACGCGGATGCCGCGGGCGTGAGCCTGGGCGATCAGCTCGCGCAGCTCGTCTTCCGTCCCCATGTTGGCGTCCAGGCGGGTGAAGTCCAGGGCGTAGTAACCGTGGTAGGCGTAATGGCGAAAGTCGCCCTTGTCACCGCCGCCGACCCAGCCATGGATCTGCTCGAAGGGCGCGCTGATCCACAGTGCGTTGACCCCCAGCTGCTGCAGGTAGTCGAGCTTGCCGGTCAGGCCGCGCAGGTCGCCGCCATGGAAGGTACCGATCTCCTGCTCGCCGTCGGGCTGGCGCCCGTAGCTGCGGTCGTTGCCGGTATCGCCATTGGCGAAGCGGTCGGTGATAGCGAAATACACCGTGGCATTGCGCCAGTCGTGGGCGGGCGCTGGCGCCGGCTCGGTTGGCTCGAGCAGGAGCAGGCCGTCGCTATGCGCCGCCGGGGTCAGCTCGATACGGCCGTTTTCCACCGTGGCCAACTGGCCGCTGTAGGCATCGCGCAGCACCTCGCCATCGGCGAATACCTGGCCGACCGCGACGCTCAGCGCCTCGCCCTGCCAGGTGCGGCAGGTGCTGCGCGGCGCCTGCTCGCGCAGCGGCAGCAGGCGCAGATGGGGCTGGGCGTCTTCCTGAAACAGCAGGCGATAGCGGCCGGGCTCGCCGATCTGCAGGCTGAGTGAGCTGCCCGCGTGCCAGTCCTGACGCTGGTACAAGGCCAGCGGCTGGGCGCTGCCGCTGGCATTGGGCGCCTGCAGACGCAACTGGCCGGCGCTCAGTTCCAGCTCGACGCTGTAGCGCTGCGGCGCGGAGTTATTCCAT
This sequence comes from Pseudomonas sp. NPDC077649, assembly GCF_044542855.1. NCBI lineage: Bacteria > Pseudomonadati > Pseudomonadota > Gammaproteobacteria > Pseudomonadales > Pseudomonadaceae > Pseudomonas > Pseudomonas sp. NPDC077649. Next base: position 1,367,367 of record NZ_JBITVF010000001.1, read on the forward strand.
TGCAGCGGCACTGGCCGTTGATCCAGCCAGGCCTGCAGCTGCGGCTCGGCGCTGGCAAACTGGCAGAGCAGGGCGCAGGCCAGGGTGGTGAGCGAAGTAGGCAACGAAGGGCGGCGCATGGGGTTCTCCCGCAACTGGCGAGCCTCCAGTACACCCGCACCACGCCGCCTGCAACAGGCGCAGAAGGGGCAGGGGTGCATACTTTTTTCAGGGAGGCGCTGGCAGACTACGCCCCCGCTTCTACGCCCTCGAGAGCGCGACCGGGGAGGATGTGGCGCTTGCCCTTTCGGTCGAGGATGACCGGGCTGGCAGAGCGCTCACCGGCTCGCCGCGGTTGTGGATCAAAAACAAGAAGCCACGAGGACAACAAGACATGAACAAGACGCTGCTCAGCGCAGTCGCCATCGGCCTCGCCGCCACCCTGAGCCATTCCCTGCCGGCCCAGGCCGCCATCGAGGAGGGCAAGCTGGTCATCTGGATCAACGGCGACAAGGGTTACAAGGGTCTGGCCAAGGTCGGCGAGCGCTTCACCGCCGACACCGGCATCGCCGTCGAGGTGGCCCATCCGGACAGTGCCACCGACAAGTTCCAGCAGGCCGCCGCCACCGGCAACGGCCCGGACATCTTCATCTGGGCCCACGACCGCCTCGGCGAATGGGCGCAGAGCGGGCTGATCTCGCCGATCACCCCCAGCGCCAAGGTCCAGGGCGAGATCGAGGACTTCGCCTGGGAGGCGGTGACCTACGGCGGCAAGCTGTGGGGCTACCCGATGGCGGTCGAGGCCATCGGCCTGCTCTACAACAAGGCGCTGGTGCCGACCCCGCCGGCCAGCTTCGACGAGGTGCTGGCGCTCAACGCCGAGCTGGCCAAGTCCGGCAAGCGCGCCATCCTCTGGGACTACAACAACACCTACTTCACCTGGCCGCTGCTGGCCGCCAACGGCGGCTATGCCTTCGCCGCCGCCGAGGGCGGCTACGACACCAGTCGCACCGGGGTCAACAACGCCGGCGCCAAGCAGGGCGCGCAGACCCTCAAGGCGCTGATCGACGCCGGGGTGATGCCCAAGGGCGCCGACTACAGCGTCGCCGAGGCCGCCTTCAACAAGGGCGAGTCGGCCATGTTCATCAGCGGCCCCTGGGCCTGGGCCAACGCCAAGAAGAGCGGCATCGATTTCGGCGTGGCGCCGATTCCCGCGGTCGGCGACGCGCCGAGCCGGCCCTTCAGCGGGGTGATGGCCGCCGCGCTGAACGCCGCCAGCCCCAACCAGGCGCTGGCCGTGGAGTTCCTCGAGAACTACCTGCTGCAGGTCGAGGGGCTCAAGACCGTGAGCGCCGACGTGCCGCTCGGCGCCGTGCCGAACAAGGCCTATATGGCCGAGCTGGCCAGCGACCCGTTGATCAAGGCCACCTTCGACAACGCCCAGCTCGGCCAGCCGATGCCCAACGTGCCGGAGATGGGCGCCTTCTGGTCGGCCATGGCGCCGGCGCTGAGCAACATCACCTCCGGTCGGCAGACCGTGGACGCCGCGCTGGACGACGCCGCCAAGCGCATCGCCAAGTGAAATCCGGCCGCCGTCGACGCCTGGCGTCGCGGCGGCCCCGCTCCGAGGCTATAAACCTGATGTCCGTCGTCAATCTTTCCGCCGCCGTGGCCAGTACGCCCATGAAACTGTTTTCCCTGCCATCCCTGCGTGCCGGCCTGCGTTGGAGCCTGTGGGGCCTGTTCAACGCCCTGGCGCTGTACCTGGTGCTGGCGCTCTACGCCCAGCAGCAGCTGGCCTTCGCCCTGCTCGGGCTGGTGGTCACCGGCATCGCCAGCTACGTGTTCATCAGCCGCCGCGCCTACGCCCATCGCTATATCTACCCGGCGCTGGCGGGCATGCTGGTGTTCGTCATCTTTCCGCTGCTGTACACCGTGGGCATCGGCTTCACCAACTACAGCGGCAGCAATCTGCTGAGCTTCGAGCAGGTGCAGCGCTATCACCTGCGCCAGACCTACCTGGCCGGCGAGCGCTACGCCTTCAGCCTGCACCGCGATGAGGCCGGCGAGCTGCGTTTGCGCGTCGACAAGGGCGAGCGCGGCGCGTTCGTCTCGCCGCCTCTCGTTGGGGATGCGACCGGCGACGCGGCCGGCGAGCCGCTGGCGCTCAGGGCCGAACGCGAACCCGGCGAGCTGGGCGAGGCACTGGCGCTGCGCGAGGTGATCCAGCGCCGCGCCGAGCTCGAGCAGTGGGTGCTGCGCGGCAGCGACGGCGAGCTGCTGCGTCTGTACGGCCTGCGCGAGGTGGCGGCGGTCAAGCCGCTGTACCGCCTGCTGGAAAACGGCGACCTGCTCAACACGCGTAGCAACGAGCGCCTGGAGCCCGACCATACCACCGGCTTCTACCTCGACAGCCACGGCAACAAGGTGGCGCCGGGCTTCACCGTGTTTGCCGGCACCAGCAACTTCACCCGGGTACTGACCGACCCGAGCATCCGCGGCCCGTTCCTGGAGATCTTCGTCTGGACCGTGGCCTTCGCCGGCCTCACCGTGCTCTTCACCCTGGCCGTCGGCCTGGTCCTGGCCAGCCTGCTGCAGTGGGATCTGGTGCGCGGCAAGGCGTTCTACCGGCTGATGCTGATCCTGCCCTACGCGGTGCCGGCCTTTATCTCCATCCTGGTGTTCCGCGGCCTGTTCAACCAGAACTTCGGTGAGATCAACCTGTTGCTCAACGGCCTGTTCGGCATCCGCCCGGACTGGTTCAGCGACCCGACCCTGGCCCGCTCGATGATCCTGATGGTCAACACCTGGCTGGGTTACCCCTACATGCTGCTGCTGTGCATGGGCCTGCTGCAGGCCATTCCGCGCGACCTCTACGAGGCCTCGGCGATGGATGGCGCCACGCCCCTGGACAACTTGCTGAAGATCACCCTGCCGCTTCTGATCAAGCCGCTGGCGCCGCTTTTGATCGCCAGCTTCGCCTTCAACTTCAACAACTTCGTGCTGATCACCCTGCTGACCCGCGGCGGCCCGGACATCATCGGCGCCACCACCCCGGCCGGCACCACCGATCTGCTGGTGAGCTACACCTACCGCATCGCCTTCCAGGACTCGGGGCAGAACTTCGCCCTGGCGGCGGCCATCGCCACGCTGATCTTCCTGGTGGTGGGCGCGCTGGCCTGGCTCAACCTGAAACTGTCGAAAGTCAAAGTCTGAGGAACCCGCCATGGCGATGGTGCAACCGAAATCCGTGAAATACCGCTTGTGGCTGACCCATGCCGGTCTGCTCGGCTTCATCGCGCTGATCGTCTTCCCGCTGCTGATGGTGGTGTCGATCAGCTTCCGCGAAGGCAACTTCGCCACCGGCAGCCTGCTGCCGGACAACCCGACCCTGGAGCACTGGTCGCTGGCCCTTGGCATTCCCTACCAGCATGCCGATGGCTCGGTGACCCAGCCGCCGTTCCCGGTGCTGACCTGGCTGTGGAACTCGGTGAAGATCGCCTTCATCAGCTCGGCGCTGATCCTGCTGCTGTCGACCACCAGCGCCTATGCCTTCGCCCGTATGCGCTTCGCCGGCAAGGGGCCGATCCTCAAGGGCATGCTGATCTTCCAGATGTTCCCGCCGGTGCTGTCGCTGGTGGCCATCTACGCCCTGTTCGACCAGCTCGGCAAGCACGCCGGCTGGCTCGGGGTGAACAGCCACGGCGCGGTGATCGTCGCCTCGCTCGGCGGCATGGCCCTGCATATCTGGACCATCAAGGGCTACTTCGAAAGCATCGACGCCTCGCTGGAGGAGGCCGCCATCGTCGACGGCGCCACCACCTGGCAGGCCTTCGTGCACATCCTGCTGCCGATGAGCGTGCCGATCCTCGCCGTGGTGTTCATCCTCGCCTTCATCACCAGCATCACCGAATACCCCATGGCCTCGGTGCTGCTGCTGGACGTGGACAAGCTGACCCTGTCGGTCGGCGCCCAGCAGTACCTGTACGAGCAGAACTACCTGTGGGGCGACTTCGCCGCCGCCGCCGTGCTCTCCGGTCTGCCGATCACCGCGGTGTTCCTCTATTGCCAGAAGTGGATAGTCGGTGGGCTGACCGCGGGGGGCGTTAAGGGGTAGGGTGGTGGAACCCGCCGCCCCGATACCGATGTAAGATTCGCCATAGCCCGGACAACTACAAATAACGGGAGAGGATCATGACCACAGCGGCGCGTCCGCCCCTGCCCCTGATACCGGCCAAGCTCGCTGCGCCGGCGCTGCATCCCGGCCTGCTGCCGCGGCCGCGCTTCGACGAGTGGCTGCAGCGCCTGCCGCAGGTGCGCCTGGCCGTGCTGCAGGCGCCCAGCGGCTTCGGCAAGACCGTGCTGGCCAGCCAGTGGGCGGCGGCCTTTGCCGGCGCCGTGGCCTGGCTCAACCTCGACGGCAACGACAACAGCCCGCGGCAGTTCGGCCGCTACCTGCTCAACGCCCTGCATCGCCAGCTCGACGGCGGCTGCCCGCAGTGCGTCGGCCGCGCCGAGCAGGGCGACGACGGCCTCGACGGCCTGCTCACCCGCCTGCTCGCCGAGCTGCCGGCCGAGCATGCGCCGCTGTTGCTGGTGCTCGACGAGTTCGAGGTGCTGCGCAACCGCGAGGTGATCGCCGCGCTGCGCTTCTTTCTGCGCAACGCCCCCGACTGGCTGACCCTGCTGGTGTGCAGCCGCGGCCTGCCGGACCTCGGCGTCGCCGAGTTGCGGGTCAAGCGCCAGCTGCTGGCGCTGGATGCCGGCCAGCTGGCCTTCGAGCTGGACGAGGTACAGGCGCTGCTGGAGCTGGGCCTGCGGATCGAGGTAAACCGCGAGCAGGTCGAGCGCCTCAACCGGCGCATCGGCGGTTGGCCCTGCGCCCTGCAGCTGACCCTGCAGGAGGTACAGACCGGGCGCGGCATGGACCTGTTCCTCGAGGCGCTGCAGCTCGGTCACCCCTATATCCGCGACTATTTCCGTGAGCAGGTGCTCTATGGCCTGGACGGCGCCACCCAGGATTTCCTCCAGTCCACCTGCCTGCTGGAGCGCTTCAGTGCGGCGCTGGCCGACCGTCTGACCGACAGCTGCAACGGCCGCGAGATGCTCGAAACCCTGGAACGCAGCGGCCTGTTTATCCAGGCGGTGGACCCGCTGCGCCAGTGGTTCGCCTACCACCCGCTGTTCGCCAGCTTCCTGCGCAACGAGCTGTCCACCCACCAGCCGCAGCGCGTCGCCGAACTGCACCTGCGCGCCGCCGAGGCGCTGCTGGAGGAGAAGATGGCCGAGGAGGCGGCGCGCCATGCATTGCTGGCGCGCGACCCGCAGCGGGTGGCGCAGATCCTCGAGGCCCATGGCCGGCATTTCTACCGCCAGGGCCGCCTGGAACTGCTGCAGCGCTGCCTGGCCGTGCTGCCGGAGAGCCGCGTGGCCGAATCCCCGCTGTTCACCCTGCTGCAGGCCTGGGCCTCGCAGAACCAGTATCAGAGCGATCAGGTCGAGCGCTGGCTGCAGGCCGGCGAGGCGGTGCAACGCGAGCAGTTCAGCGCCGAACAGTGGCAGCGCATCGAGGCCGACTACCAGGCGGTACGCGCTCAGGTGGCGATCAACCAGGGCGACCAGCAGCGCGCCATGGCCTTCGCCCGCCAGGCGCTGGCCTTCGAGCCGCTGACCATGCGCACCTCCAAGGTGGCGGCGATGTCGGTGCTGGCCGAGGCGCACTTCGTCCAGGGCGAGCTGGCCAAGGCCCAGCAGCAGCACGAGGAGACCGTGCGCCGCGCGCAGCAGATCAATGCCTCGCACCCGGTGCTGTGGAGTCTCGGCCAGCTGTCGGAGATCGCCGTGGCCCAGGGCCATCTGCAGAAGGCCTACAACCTGCAGGAGCGGGCGCTGCAGTACATCGAGCAGGAGCAGTTGCCGGTCACCCCGATCATGGAGTTCATCCACCGCGTGCGCGGCCAGGTGCTGCTGGAATGGCACCACCTGGATGCGGCGGAGCAGTGCGCCCTGCAGGGCCTGGAGATCCTCGATGCGGTGGGCGATCACTGGTTCCTGCAGTGCTACGTGCTGCTCGCCCGCGTCGCCCACGCGCGGGGCCAGCAGAGCCAGTGCGCCGACTACATCGGCCGGCTGAAGAGCCTGCTGGCCGGCGACGACTACCACATCGACTGGCAGGCCAACGCCCACGCGGCGATGCTCGCCTACTGGGACTCGACCCAGGACAAGGACAGCATCCGCCAGTGGCTTTCCACCGCGCCGCCGCTCAAGCCCGGGGCCAACCACTTCGCCCAGGGCAACGCGCGCAACCACGTGCGCGCCTACCTGGCATTGAACCAGGGCGAGCGTGCGCTGCCGATCCTGCGCCAGTTGCAGCTAGACGCCGAGCGCCATCAGCTGGTGATGGACCAGAACCGCAACCATATCCTCCAGGCGCTGGCCTACTGGCAACGCGAGGAGCGCCAGAGCAGCCTCGACCACCTGCACCAGGCGCTGACCCTGGCCAGCGGCACCGGCGCCATCGGCAGCTTTCTCAGCCTGGGCAAGCCGCTGATCGCCATGCTCAAGGCGCTGCAGCTCGAGCGCCGGCTCGACGAGCTGGAGCAGCAGCGCGCAGAACGCCTGATCCAGCTGGCCCAGCAGCAGCGCGACTTCAGCCGGGCGATCCGCATCACCCTGGATGAGGCGGTGATTCAGGACATCATCAACCGTCCCGACGTGCCCGAGCTGATCCGCCATTCGCCGCTGACCCGGCGCGAATGGCAGGTGCTCAGCCTAATCCACGCCGGGCTGTCCAACGAGCAGATTTCCGAGCACCTCAACGTCGCCCCGACCACCATCAAGACGCATATCCGCAGCCTCTACCAGAAGCTCGCCATCACCCAGCGCAGCGAGGCGGTGCAGCTGGCGCGCAGCCTGCTGAGCAAGATTCAGGGCGAGTAGGGGAGAGCCGATACCCCGACCTCGCAGGGTGTCGCGGGGCCGCCTAGGCCGTGCGCACCGATGCATTTCCCAGGATCGCCGTCGTGCGTGTCGTTCCTCCCAGTAAGCGCGGATTGGTGCGCACAGCGCACCCTACGGTTCGCCCCCGCGCCCGCGGTGTCCATCCCGAAAACTCCTCCCCCTTGCCGGCCGAAAGCTACGCCGGTGAAAACCCCGCCGGGGAGGATGTGGCAGCGATCACCCTTGCCTAGAGTGGTAAGCACACCACGAACAACAAAAGGCTTTGCTGTATGGCTGTTATCCGCAAGGAATGGTGGCGCGGCGGCGTCATCTACCAGGTCTACCCGCGCAGTTTCCTCGACAGCAACGACGACGGCGTCGGCGATCTGCCCGGCGTGCTGGCCAAGCTGGACTACATCGCCAGCCTCAACGTCGACGCCATCTGGCTGTCGCCCTTCTTCACCTCGCCGATGAAGGACTTCGGTTACGACGTCTCCGACTACCGCGGCGTCGACCCGCTGTTCGGCACCCTCGACGACTTCCGCGCGCTGGTGGCGGCCGCCCACGAGCGCGGCCTGCGCATCATCATCGACCAGGTGCTCAACCACTGCTCCGACCAGCACCCCTGGTTCGAGGAAAGCCGCAGCAGCCGCAGCAACGCCAAGGCGGACTGGTTCGTCTGGGCCGAGCCGAACCCGGACGGCACGCCGCCGAACAACTGGCTGTCGGTGTTCGGCGGCTCGGCCTGGAGCTGGGACGGCCGGCGCAAGCAGTACTACCTGCACAACTTCCTGGCCAGCCAGCCGGACCTCAACTTCCACTGCGCGGCGGTGCAGCAGCAACTGCTCGACGACATGCAGTTCTGGCTGGAGCTGGGCGTCGACGGCTTCCGCCTGGACGCCGCCAACTTCTACTTCCACGACCAGGCGCTGCGCAACAACCCGCCCAACCCGGATATCCGCGAGGGCGGCATCGGCGTGCGCGCCGACAACCCCTACGCCTACCAGCGCCATCTGTACGACAAGACCCAGCCGCAGAACCTCGACTTCCTGCGCCGCCTGCGCGCGCTGCTGGAGCGCTACCCCGGCACCGCCACGGTGGCGGAGATCGGCTGCGACGACTCGCTGCGCACCATGGCCGCCTACACCAGCGGCGGCGACACCCTGCACATGGCCTATTCCTTCGACCTGCTCACCGCCCAGTGCAGCCCGGCATTCATCCGCCACACTATCGAGAGCATCGAGCGCGAACTGGGCGACGGTTGGCCCTGCTGGTCGGTAGGCAACCACGACGTGGTGCGGGTGATCAGCCGCTGGGCCCTGGCCGGCGAGGAGAGCCCGGCGCGCGGCCGCCTGCTGATGGCGCTGCTGCTGTCGCTGCGCGGCAGCGTGTGCCTGTACCAGGGCGAGGAGCTGGGCCTGCCGGAGGCCGAGCTGGCCTATGAAGACCTGGTCGACCCCTACGGCATCCGTTTCTGGCCCGAGTTCAAGGGCCGCGACGGTTGCCGCACGCCGATGCCCTGGAGCCGCGACGGCGCCCACGCCGGCTTCTCCAGTGAGCGGCCCTGGCTGCCGCTGGACGAACGCCACCGCGCCCTGGCGGTGGACGTGCAGGAGGCCGACGCGGCCTCGATGCTCAACAGCTACCGGCGCTTCCTCGCCTGGCGCCAGGAGCAGCCGCTGCTGATCGAGGGCGAGATCCGCATACGCCACCACGACGACGACCTGCTGGTGTTCGAGCGACGCCTGGGCGAGCAGGCCTGGCTGTGCCTGTTCAACCTCGGCGCCCGCGAGCGACGTTACGACCTGCCGCTGATGGTCGAGCCGCTGGAGGGCGTGCCGGCCAGCACTGCCGAGTTCCTCGGCAGCTGGGTACACTTGCCGGCCCACGGCTTCGGCTTCGCCCGCCTGCTGGGCTAGGGCCCCTGCGTTTGCAGGAGCCCCGGCTCCTGCAGGTTTATCAAGCTTTCCGGCCGGGCCGAGTCCATCGCTGCCCGGCCCCTCTCGAGAGGCATCCCATGGCCAGCCTTACCCTGCGCAACATCTGCAAGCACTACGACGGCACCGCCATCACCCGCAACATCGACCTGGACATCGCCGACGGCGAGTTCGTGGTCTTCGTCGGCCCCTCCGGCTGCGGCAAGTCCACCCTGCTGCGGCTGATCGCCGGGCTGGAGGAGATCAGCTCCGGCGAGCTGCTGATCGACGGCCAGCGGGTCAACGAGCTGCCGCCGATGGAGCGCTCGGTGGGCATGGTGTTCCAGTCCTACGCCCTCTACCCGCACATGACGGTGGCGGAGAACATGGCCTTCGGCCTCAAGCTGGCCAAGGTGAGCAAGGCGCAGATCCGCAGCAAGGTCGAAGAGGTCTCGCGTATCCTGCAGCTCGACGCGCTGCTCGAACGCAAGCCCAAGGACCTTTCCGGCGGCCAGCGCCAGCGCGTGGCCATCGGCCGCACCCTGGTGCGCGAGCCCAAGGTGTTTTTGTTCGACGAGCCGCTGTCGAACCTCGACGCCTTCCTGCGCGTGCAGATGCGCATCGAGATCTCGCGCCTGCACCAGCGCCTCAAGGCCACCATGGTCTACGTCACCCACGACCAGGTCGAAGCCATGACCATGGCCGACAAGATCGTCGTGCTCGAAGCCGGGCGCATCGCCCAGGTCGGCGCGCCACTGGAGCTCTACCACTACCCGCGCAACCGCTTCGTCGCCGGCTTCCTCGGCTCGCCGCAGATGAACTTCCTCCAGGTGCGCGCGCTCAGCGCCAGCCGCGAGGCGGTGGAGATCGAACTGCCCGGCGGCTACCGCATGCAGGTGCTGGTCGACGGCGCCGGCGTCGAGCCCGGCGAGCAGCTGACCCTGGGCGTGCGCCCGGAGCACTTCGTCGCGAGTGAGCAGGCCGACTTCGCCTTCTACGGGCAGATCAGCGTGGCCGAGCGCCTGGGCGATCACAACCTGATCTACCTGAGCCTGGAAGGGGTGGAGCACATCATCACCCTGCGCAGCGACGGCGACCGCCGCGTGGCGGTGGGCGAGACCTTCGCCGCCGGGCTGATGGCCAACAAGTGCCACCTGTTCCGCGCCGACGGCCAGGCCTGCCCGCGGCATTACCGCGAGCCGGCGATCTACGGCTGAACGGGCGCGGCATCGGGCGCTGGTGCGCGCGGCGTGCCCCGAGGGTTAAGCTGCGCGACTCATAGTCCTGCGCACAAGGAGCCGCCATGCAGCTGATCGGAATGCTCGACTCACCCTACGTCCGCCGCGTGGCGATCTCCCTGCAGCTGCTCGAGCTGCACTTCGAGCACCGCGCCCTGTCGGTGTTCAGCACCTTCGACGAATTCCAGCGGATCAACCCGCTGGTCAAGGCGCCGACCCTGATCTGCGACGACGGCACGGTGCTGATCGACTCCGGCCTGATCCTCGACTACGCCGAGACCCTGGCCGCGCCGCGCAGTCTGATGCCGAGCGCGCTGGCGCCGCGCACGCAGGTGCTGCGCCGCATCGGCCTGGCCCTGGCCGCCTGCGAGAAGAGCGTACAGGTGGTCTATGAGCACAACCTCAGGCCGCGCGAGAAGCTGCACCAGCCCTGGCTGGAGCGGGTGACCGGCCAACTGTACGCCGCCCTGCAGGCGCTGCAGGACGAGTGGGAAGGGCGGGTGCCCGAACTGAGCGAGGCGAACATCGACCAGGCCGCCGTCAGCACGGCGGTGGCCTGGCAGTTCGCCGTGCAGATGCTGCCCGAGCTGATCGAGCCGGCGCGCTATCCGGCGCTGGCCGAGCTCTCCGACCGCGCCGAGCGCCTGGCACCTTTTCGCGCGGCGCCCCATGGCCTCGGCACCTGCAGCGTCTCGGCCTGATATGTGGTGCGACAAGGACCTCGCCATGATCGTTAGCAGTGCGGGAAGGGGGCTATGGGCGGAGTAGGGATTCCTTGTTCTTGACCCAAAACTGGTTGTGAGAACCGGCAGAAACCGGCCAGGAGCGGTCAATCTGTCCTATAAATAAATCTCCTTTTCGCACCTTTTCGCGCAGGTATTGGTAAGTCAGGGGCGTCAAGGCACACTCCTTCCATCCTGTTGCTATCAAGGGGTCAAAAAGTCCTCCTCATCTCTAGAGCAGAATTCCCGGACGCAGATGGCATGCGCCATCATGTAGCGTTTGGGGACGAGTGCATCAAGTCGATACAGCACACCGCAGTCCCCGCCAGCCCTGAGACGAACCGACCATCACGCTCTGGATCAGATGATTTCACCTCGCTTCCAGGGCCATTCCCTTATCAGGACGAAGACCTCCGGTGGAGTGCTACGGTACAATCAACCTCAAAGCCAAACCGATGACGTTCAAGGCTATCCCGATAGCAAGACGATACGACCACCGAATTTAAATTACTGCCCGACAGGCAGTGTCAGGAGAAAATTATGGCGAGGGCCGACTTACTTGTTAGCCTAGTTCAGTCAGGAGTTGCCGGCAATCAATCGAAGTTTCGAAAAGTTGCCGAAGCTATAATCGCAGAAGAAAGATCAAAGCAGCATAAGGTCTTGGCGGATCGACTTGAAACAGTACTTTCCAGAGTAATTGAAGCCCCCCCGCCTCAAGCTTCCTTTGGCGCAATCTCTGGATCATCTATAAGAGACCTTGTCAGCGAAGTAACTCCACAAAAAAGACTAAGCGATCTCATACTACCTCATGAAGTGCAAAACATAATTACAGAGTTAGTCCAAGAGCATCACCGCGCCGATCTTCTACGAGCCTATAATCTTGAACCAAGGAACCGAGTTCTATTAATAGGCCCACCCGGCAATGGCAAAACATCCCTAGCCGAAGCAATCGCCGAAGCGCTCATGGTTCCTCTCTTAGTCGTCCGATATGAAAGCATAGTCGGCACCTATCTTGGTGAAACAGCAGTCCGGATCAGGAAACTTTTTGAATACGCAGCAACAAGAAAATGCGTACTATTCTTTGATGAATTTGAAACGCTAGGAAAAGAGCGAGGAGACACACACGAGACCGGCGAAATAAAACGCGTTGTAAGCTCACTACTCCTCCAGATCGACAACCTTCCTAGCCATGTTGTCGTCATAGGCGCAACCAATCACGCTGAATTACTAGACAGAGCAGTATGGCGACGCTTTCAAATTCGAATAGACATCCCCGCCCCAACGCGGTCAAGATTAACTGAATGGTTTGAACGGTTCCAAAAGAATGCAAAATTAGATTTTGGCCTCTCTTCTGAATACCTTGCCAGAAAGTTTCAAGGATACAATTTTTCGGAGGTCGAAGAGTTCTGCATTAACGTGCTTCGCAGGCATGCCCTTGACCAACCAGGCTCAAATACAAAATATATAGTTTCTAACGAATTGAAACTATGGCCAGCGCAGACAGCTAAAACAACCTACCAGGACGACCGGGAGTAACGGATGACTGAGCGGCCACTACTGTGGTTTCCACAGCCCCAAGATGCATCACGAACAAAACTAGCTCCTCCAGTTAATAACCTGCACAAACCCACCCATCAAAAACAGGGCGAGCGCGTTGGTGTTAAGCTTACACAGTTGCAAGAGGCCTTTGAGGCTCGCAGAGCCGAAGTGCTTCAAACGGCCGCCGGTGTTGATCCAGAACAAGTTTTAGTAATTGAAACCGCCGGAACAGTTGACGACTTCTCTAAAGCAGTAAAGAAAATCGATGGTCTAGAATGGCTTGGTGAGATAGAAGTTGAAAACCTTCCGCCCGATGAAGATTTTTTCAATACCGAGTCCCCCGAAAAATCTCTAAATGGCAGGCTTTACCTAGTTCTAACCAACCAACAAGCATTGACAGAACTACTTTCACTTTGGCAGCGCTACAAAGATCAAGATGACGAAAAGTTAAAATTTGACAGAGGCCTAACTAAGTTCAGAGACGTATTCTGTCAACTTCTGGATATCCGTCGGTGGGGCCTTCAAGATAGGCTTATCGAAACAGGCGTCCTTGATGTTTGGCAGGAAGAGCTTAACGACCCCGAGCTACAAGACCGCCCCATACGCTTCGAAGCAGAGCTTTGGTATAGGGACTCTGATTCTCGAAGAGCAGCTAGTGAACGTACAGTTACTGACCTAATCGAGCAACTTCAAGGTCAAGTCATCAGCAGTAGTGTCGTTAGCGGCATACAGTACCACGCCATACTGGCAGAACTTCCAGCGAATAAAATTCAAGAAATTATCAGTACGCCAGAAACAGAGCTCGTTAAGTGTGACAACATCATGTTCTTCCGCCCAATTGGGCAAATTTCTTCGGGGGAAGAGCCGGCAGAGGATTACTCTGAGCCGCTGCAGATGGACAGGGTCTTGCCTGCTACCACCTTGCCTGTTCTGGCTATTCTTGATGGTATGCCGCTTGCAAATCATAGTCTTTTAGAAAGCAGGCTAATCATAGATGACCCAGATGGCTGGGCAGAAGACTATCCTGCTGTAGAGCGTATACATGGCACGACAATGGCCTCCCTTGCCATCCATGGTGATCTAAATTGTGGGCTGGGTCCACTTCAAAGCCCGATTTATATCAGACCCATAATGCGCCCTGATGAAAGGGATTTCAGATCACCAAGACGAGAGAGCATTCCAACCGACATACTGCCTGTTGATCTCATCCATCGAGCTGTAAAAAGAATACTAGAGGGTGATGGGGAGGAGGCAGCCGCCGCACCTACTGTCAGGATCATAAATCTTTCGATTGGCGACTACAGCAGGCAGTTCTCGCAAAATATGAGCCCGCTTGCCAGACTGCTAGATTGGCTAAGCTCAAAATACGGCATTCTATTTATTATTAGCGCGGGAAACCAGACTTCCCCCGTCCCTCTTGATACCACATTAGATAACCTAGAACAGCTTTCTCCCGGTGAACTAGAAAGCTTAACCGTAAGATCCATCCTCATAAACGCACGCTCTCGATCCATCCTTTCTCCTGCTGAAAGCATCAATGGGATCTGTGTGGGATCAATTCACTTTGATGGCGACAGCAATACATTCGTTGGTAATCGATTCGATCCATACACCATGCCACTTCCAAGCCCTGTGTCTTCTTTTGGAAGCGGGTATAGACGATCTATAAAACCTGACCTTGTTCTTCCAGGCGGGAAGATTTTATATGACAAGCCATATATAGGCAGTCAACCGGTTAGCCTTTCACCCAGCAGCACCCTTAGAGCACCAGGAAACAAAGTTGCCATACCAGGGAATCAAGGGGCTCTTGACTCAACTGGCTATACTCGCGGAACCAGTAATTCTACTGCACTAGCAAGTCGGGCCGCCGTGCAGTGTCATACTACCCTAATGGATATATTGAGCAGTAGCTCTATAGACGGTTATCTCGACAGCTACACCGCACCATTATTAAAAGCGATGCTTGTACACGGATGCTCCTGGGGAGAAACCGGGGAAAGGCTGACTCAAGTTATTAGCACCTTGGAACATGTAACGGCGCCCGCTAGCTTTGCAAGCCGCTGGCTGGGTTATGGGGTGCCGGACATTCAAAAAGTTCTAGAGTGTACAGCACAAAGGGCAACAGTACTGGGATACGGCCAATTGCTCGATGGGCAAGCACATCTTTTCAGGCTGCCGCTCCCACCGTCGTTGAGTTCTGTTAGGGAGTGGCGAAGATTAACCATAACGCTGGCATGGATATCACCCGTTCAGCCCAGCAATCAAAAATACAGATGTGCCAGCATGTGGTTCGAAGCCAACAACCAGATCGCGAACCAAAGACAAGAGGCTTCTAGTGGCAGATCAGGATGGCAAGCGGTAAAGCGAGGCACGCTTCAGCATGAAATTTTCGAAGGTCAATCGGCTCACCCCTTTGTAGATGGCGACAGCTTAGTAATAAAGGTCAACTGCCGAAAAGAAGCTGCTGCTATAGACTCACCCGTACCATACGGCATAGCCGTTTCGTTTGAAGTCGGCGAAGGTGTCCAGCTCCCCATCTATGAGGAAATAAGGCAGAGAGTCCGTATCCAGCCGGCTATTCAGGTTCAGCAATCTCCTAGAGCTTAACTGTCTGCATCTGTTCGACGCTCTCGAAAACCGGACATGTGACCAATAGGGTGCAGCAATAAGGGAAAGACCACGTTTAATTTCGCTTCTGTCTGATTATTCAAGCCAAAACCGTGGTCTGTCTCCTATTGTCCCTTTCAGCGGTTCAAACAATTTCGCGCTGACCACAACACTTTCAAACATCCCAAACTTGTGCATTCTAGCTAATAACGTTCCGCGTACGGCGTGCGTAGCCTCAAGATGAGAAAAACTCAGATGGGAGCCGTATTGCATTTACTAGCTCATCTTCCGAGGTTAAAAGTTTGTGGCAACTTTCTGTGATCATAGGATTGTCGCCAGTGACAAGTAGAGTACGGTCATCAGTTTTCAGCCCTATACATAACTTCCCAAGTGCATAGCCGTACCCCAGTTCGAAAGCAACGCCCTCATCTATTGTGCGGCCATCCAGCACTGCAATTACGATGTCTGAGTTGGCTATAGCTTCGATATCTTTTTTGAAAACATATTGTTTTGCTAATTTCAGTGACATTCCATCTGCCACAAGCTTTGTAAGTAACCCACCATCTCGCTGCGGTAAAAACACATCAATAAAAGGAGATATCAATGATTCAATTTTTGCATTAAAGCTCCGCTCCATATCATTGAATAGAGGTGCTGCCAAGTATGCGCGCGGCCTGCGTGAAACTTTAAACTTAAACATACTGATCCATTATGTTCATCAGGTTAGTGGGGTCGTAGTTTTTGAGCAAAACCCTTCTAACAACTCTTTTCGCTATCTGTCCTGGCGTTTGACCTTCAGTGTTAAAAACAAATTTAGGATTATAAATAGCTTTCAGCGCTTTTGTTTGAGCATCAAGATAATCTTCTTTCCCAGATTGGTCTGGTGATCTGCCGCGAGAATAGTTTCTCGATACTAGTGTTGATGCGTTCGCCTCTAAGAAGATGATTTCTCCGTTTTGCCACTCACGATGACGCGTAATGACGCTCTTCATTTCAGAAGTTTTTTTCTTTTTTTCCTCTATGTCTTTGGAGAACGCGTACAAATCAAGCGGGCCTCTATCCATAAAGTGGAAACCAACCGGTGCCGAATGCATCCTGTTATTTTTTTCCTTAAGCTCACTATAAACGAAGCTGTCTACCTTCTTGGCTTCTTCTTCACTTAATGTATCAAATGATCGATACATTTCAGGTGGTGGTGGTTGCGTCCACTCTTCGTGAGTATCGAAACAGCGAAGGTGCTCCAGCAGCGAAGACTTGCCCGCAGCCACTGGGCCGACGATATAATAATGCCAACGCGAACGTCTATCCTCGCCCATTTCGTCAAGCCGGTTGCTGAATGTACGCTTGTCTAAACCCAAAAGAGAAAAGAATGACTTCATCTCTGCAGAGGTTAAGAAAATTGTGAACACATTGTAGAGATCAAGATTGGCATTAAATATATCAGATTGCTGCTCGCAACTTAGCGAAGCCACGTCGCTTATCCAATGAATCATGTAGTGATGATTTGCCGGGCTTTTATCTCGATTAAGGCGAAGATAATTTTTTAGTGAAGCGTCAGCTAATGAGTGACCTACTATGAGCATTGTATTTTGAACAAAACGCATAAAAATATATTCTGAGCTAACTCCAGGGGCCCTTGCCATTGCATCAGCAAAGGAATCTTCCGTAAAAATTAATCTAGGGCTTCTTTTTTTCAATGAGACTTGAGGTAGTAGCCCGTTGACGTGATATATAGTTGTGTGGTTTGAGCGATCTAGTAGAGCTGGTCGCCACTCAACAGAGTATGAGCGGCTTTGACTTTCGCGCTTAGGATTGTAGCTGATAGCCTGCGCTAAAATATCATCAAAGTTAAAATTAATAACAAAGGGGATTTTTTTAGCTAGATCCCTTAACTCTGTCAAATATGGGTGTTTTTCAAAGAGATCCGCTACATTCTTTGGTACATCTTTATAAATGGCTTCATGAATTGAAGAAGCCCAGTCGTGGTTCACTGTCGCCTCTTCTGATTCGTTGAAACTATCATCTTCAATATTGCGACGTCGATTATAAATGATTTGGCCGAGATATTCAGGAGTGAGCCCAGCAGTCTTGTGAGCTAGATAGTCACCTGCTAATGCGGTAGGAGTCGCAGCGAGCCGTTCAAGTAGGCCGTACCAGTTTGGAACGCCTGCATCAATTGAAATTCCTGCTCCTGTCACAAGATTCAAGCGCTCTTGCTGGAGACGTTGGTAGAGATGGCACAGAAAACGTGGCAATGAGGGCTGGCGAAGAGTCGCTGCAGTCAGGTCATCCATTACTTGAGGTTCTCTTGCAAAGATATTAAGTGGGCTACTGAGCCAAGATCATCTGGTTTATATTTTTTTGCCACGTCACGTAGATTCCACAGGCCGGATTTGACTATTGGTGACATGGGAGAATGATGTCCAAGCCATTTAGGCTCAGATGTATCAATAGGTTCAAAATTTTCCGTGCAAAGCGCTATAAGCTGTGTCTCGATATGGGCCCTTAAACTGTCTTTTGATGGCTCATCATCAATCGGGATAACAAAAACTTCTAGATCGCTAAGGTAGATACTGACTTTTCGCTCAAGTTCCACTTCCCCCTCACGAATCTCGATTGGTGCGTACTGCCCTTCTCCCCATGAGTCTCTCTGAAAGTCTAACTCTTTGGACTCCAAAAGGGCTCTGCCAACATGAAGCCGAAAAATAGATCCACGGTGATTTCCACCACCATCCATCTGACCAAAATGGCTTCTCAACCTAGTTTTCAACGTGGATTTAGATTCTAAACTTACGGCATGCGTGCCAATCCGAACGATTCTTGGCCCATTTTTGAGAAAATTTTTCTCACGGGGATCTAGAAAAATATAAACTCCGCGCTTTGCAAGCTTTCTGCTGGGGAGCTCTGAAAATTTAAACGTAAGCTTTTCTTTTCGAGCCACATCAATGTACATATATAGCTTTTTCAAATCTCTGATGCGTACACTGACTCGTTCGGCTTGCTTCAGCCAAAGTGGTATATGTTCCGGCGAGAGCTCCGAAAAAGGAGCTTGTATTTTAATTCTATGATCTGGAGAATTGCGATTTATAAGTGGAAGCGCGTAATCTTTTTCAGCCAAGATCGTGACAGTCGCACCATCCCTAAAGCTACTGATAGACCTTAATACAGAATCCGCCCATTGGTTTTTTTCTTGCTCATTCAAAGCCGAGATTTCAACATCGTATGGTTCAATAATTTGGTTCGGCTCAAGAAGACCATGCCTCGCTGAAAGCACAAAAAAATCGGCTCCGATATTGGTTGCTATTGCTCTTGAAATTTTGAATCTATCTGAAGTATATAATTCACTAGCACGAGTAGGAGATTTTTTCTTGTGGCGGCCACAACCAATTACGATAATAGGCGGCTTGCCATCATCAACTAATAGCGAACTCAGCGACTCAAAGGCTGGAAGCGCAAAAAGATCACCCTGAATGCCTTCTTCAATTTTCATTTTTTTCCACACAATGGTGTCAGCTTTTAGGATCTTAGCGGATTATGATTGTCGATTCTATTGGCAACCTAGTCATAGGCTGATTGGTTGACGTGCAGTGGCGCTCATGAAGTTTATGCTTATTCTCTTCAAGCGCTGAATTGCTCCTGTGCTTGTGGGCACACAATGACCGCTCCTGGCCGATTGTTGCCCGCCGCGACCGAATGATATCGGGCGGTTCCGGCCCTTGATGATGGCTCCTGTCGACCGCCGGGGCGGATGGCCAAGATTGCCCGCGCGTTGCCAACGTACTCGTGCGCCAGGTTCGAACCTAGCCGTCCTGCCCCAAACAACGCATCGGTGCGCGCAGCGCACCCCAAGGGGTTATGCTCGGCGCTTTGTTGATGGCTCGGAAAGGATTTCGCCATGCACGCCCCCGTCGTATTCATCCACGGCCTGATCGGCACCCTGCAGTTTCCCGACATGTGCGCCGCCTTCGCCCCGGGGCGGGCGTTGGCGCCCGATCTGCTCGGCTACGGCGCGCAGCGCCGGGTGCCGGCCGAGGCCATCAATCTGCCGGCGCAGGTCGAGCATCTGTATCGCGTGATCGAGGAGCAGTTTCCCGGCGAGGCGGTGCATCTGGTCGGTCATTCGGTGGGCGGGGCGGTCGCCATGCTGTTCGCCCAGTCCCATGGCGAGCGGGTGCGCAGCCTGGTCAGCGTGGAGGGCAATTTCAGCCTGGACGACGCCTTCTGGTCGGCGGCGGTGGCGCGTATGTCGGCGCTCGAAGCCGAGACAATGCTCGATGGTTTTCGCGCCGATCCGGGCGCCTGGCTGGCGCGTTCCGGGGTCGCCGTCGATGCCTGTAGCCTGGGTATCGCCGAGCGCTGGCTGGCCCAGCAGCCGGCCAGCACGCTGCAGGCCATGGCCCGTTCGGTGGTGGCGCTGACCGCCCCGGACGGCTATCGCGACGGCCTGCGCCGGGTCTTCGCCAGCCATCCCGTGCATCTGCTGGCCGGTGCCCGTTCACGTGCCGGCTGGCACGTGCCGGCCTGGGCCGAGCAGGCCGCCGCCAGCCAGACGCAGATCGCCGACGCCGGCCATCTGCCAATGCTGGAGCGGCCGCAGGCCTTTCTCGCCGCCCTGAAGTGCGCCTTGCAGCTAACCTGAAAAAATTTCCCGCCCCCTGTCGAATCGTCCGTCGCCCGCTCGACTAGTCTTCAGAACCCCAGCCATGGGTTCAGTGTCAGCCGTAGGGAGACCCCTGCGCTACTTCGACTCGAACAAGGAGACAGGCGATGCGTTTCATGGTGATAGTCAAGGCCACCGCGGATTCCGAAGCCGGTGTGATGCCCAGCGAGGAGCTGCTGGCGGCGATGGGGCGCTACAACGAGGAACTGGTGGAGGCCGGCGTGATGCTCGCCGGCGAAGGCCTGCAGCCCAGCAGCAAGGGCGCGCGGGTGCGCTTTGCCGGCAGTCAGCGCACGGTGATCGACGGCCCCTTCGCGGAAACCAAGGAGCTGATCGCCGGCTTCTGGATCTTCCGGGTGGCCTCGCTGGCCGAATGCATCGAGTGGGTCAAGCGCTGCCCCAACCCGATGCCCGGCGATTCCGAGATCGAGATCCGCCAGATCTTCGAGGCCGAGGATTTCGGTGAAGAGTTCACCCCCGAATTGCGCGAGCAGGAAGACCGCATTCGCGCGCGCATCGGCATTGAAAACTAAGGAGAGTGCTGTGATGAAGATTCATGCCTATCTGATGTTCGACGGCCAGTGCGAGGCCGCCTTCAACCGCTACGCGGAAGTTTTCGGCGGCCAGCTGGAGATGATGCGCTACGCCGACAGCCCGGAGGATATGGAGGTCCCGGCCGAGTACCAGCAACGCATCATGCATGTGTGCCTGACGGTCGGCGACCAGTTGCTGATGGCCTCCGACAATCTGCCGCAGTACCCCTATGAGGGCATCAAGGGCTGTTCCGTTTCCCTGCAGGTGGACAACGTGCCCGAGGCCGAGCGCCTATACGCCGCGCTGTCGGCTGGCGGTTCGGTGCAGATGGAGTTGCAGGCCACCTTCTGGGCCACGCGTTTTGCCATGCTCACCGACCGTTTCGGTGTGTCCTGGATGATCAACTGCGCGGTGGATAGCCAGCAGGGTTGAGCCGGACCGGGGCTGACCGGGTCGGCCCCGCGTCACCTCGGGCGGTGTCGGCCCGCGCATGTCGCGGGGCGCGCTGCCCGCCTGGCCCCCAGGTCGCCTGAAAACCGCGCGAAGCAGCCGAGGTCTAAGCTCAAGACAGGGCCGGCAAGAGGGCTTCGCGATGAAACTGCGCTATCTGCTGCTGGTGGGCCTGGCGGTGCCGCTGACGGCCTGCAGCGTGCACGTCGGCGGGCACCGTCCGCCTCCGTACTATGCGCCGCCACCTCACGTCGAGTGGCGCTGGGATCCGGGTATCGACGCCTATGTGGTCATCGGCTGGCCGCACCTGTACTACCGCGACCACATCTATTACCGCTGGCACGACAACCACTGGTATTCCTCCGGCCGGCACGACGGCCCCTGGGCCAAGGGACCCAAAGGCGTGCCGCCCGGCCTGAACAAGAAGTACGGCAAGCCGGGACGCGGCCGCGGCGGTGGGGGGTATTGAGCCGGGGAGACGCGCGTTTGCCGGCGCACCCTATGGAGGGTGTCGACCATCCGTAGGGTGGCGCGCGGCCGCCTGGGCCGTGCGCAGCAACGGATTCAACCGGCCAGCTCCAGCACCTCGCTTTCCTGCAACGGTTCGACCCCGGCGAGAAACTCCTCGCCCCAGCGGCGGATGTCGTTGTAGCAGACGATATCGAACAGCTCGCGCAGGCGCGCCTGGGCCTCGCTTGCGGGCAGGTTCAGCGCCAGGTAGCAGGTCTGCGCCAGATCGGCCGGGTCGTGCGGGTTGGTGAGCAGCGCGCCCTTGAGCTCGGCCGCGGCGCCGGCGAACTCCGACAGCACCAGCACGCCACGCCCGCCGAGCAGGCCTTGCGCTGCGACGAACTCCTTGGCCACCAGGTTCAGGCCATCGCGCAGCGGGGTGATCCACATCACGTCGGCCATGGCGTACCAGGCGCTGACTTCCTCGAACGGCAGGCTGCGAAAGAAGAACTGCAGCGGTGTCCAGCCGATGCGGGCGAAACGGCCGTTGATGCGGCCCACCGCCTGTTCGATCTGCGTCTGCAGCTCGTCGTAGATGGTCATTTCCTTGGCCGCCGGCACGCACACGCTGACCAGGGTGACCTTGCCCAGCAGTTCCGGATTGTCGGCCAGCAGCCGCTCGTAGGCGTTGAGCTTTTCCAGGATGCCCTTGGTGTAGTCGAGGCGCTCCACCGAGAGGATCAGCTTCACGCCCTGCATCTCCTCCCGCAGGTGGGCCATCAGCTGGCGAATCTTTGGCGCTTCCAGGGCATTGCGCACACGGTCGATGTCCAGGCCCACCGGATGCGCGCCGAGCTTGACCTGGCGGGTGCCGGTGTCCAGCGCGTTGGTCATACGCTCCAGACCCACGGCGCAGCCATAGGTGATAAAGCGCGGTGCACAGTTCTGCCGGCTTAGGGTCTGCAGCGGGAATACGCCGCGGGCGACGTCGACGAAGTTCTCCACCTGGCGTGGGATATGAAAGCCGATGTAGTCGCACTGCAGCAGGCTGCCGACGATCTGCCGGCGCCAGGGCAGCACGTTGAACACGTCCGCCGAGGGGAAGTAGGTGTGGTGGAAGAAGGCGATGCGCAGGTCCGGGCGCAGCTCGCGCAGGTAGGCCGGCACCATCCACAGGTTGTAATCGTGCAGCCAGACGATGGCGCCTTCGGCGGCCTCCAGCGCGGTGCGCGCGGCGAAGGCGCGGTTGACCTTGCAGAACACCTGCCAGTCGTCCTCGTTGAAGGTGGCGCGCTCCCAGAAGGTGTGCAGGGTCGGCCAGAAGGCTTCCTTGGAGAAGCGCTTGTAGAAGATGTCCACTTCTTCCTTGCTCAGCTTGACCCGCGCGGCGGTGAGCTTGGGATAGCGCTCGGCATCCACCGTGGTGTGGCTGTCGAAGGGCTCGGCGTCGTCCTCGTGCACGGCCCAGGCGACCCAGGAGCCGGGGCGGCCGTCGCCGAAGAAACTCAGCAGCGTGGGGATGATGCCGTTGGGCGAGGTCGGGCGGCGGCGTTGCAGCTTGCCGGCGGCATTGCGGTATTCCTCGTAGGGCAGGCGGTGATAGACCATCACCAGCTCGGCCTTGCCCGGTTGCGCGGCCTGGCGGCGTTCGGCGGCGATGCCGTGCTCGCCGAGGAAGCCGAAGTGGGCGAAGGCTTCGAGGATGCCGCCGCAGCCGGGGCGGCTGGCATGCAGGGTGCGCGAGTGGTTGGCGGTGGCTTCCAGCAGTGCGGTTTCCGACTGGCCGACGCAGACGCCGTGGAAGCTGGCGCTGAGCATGGACAGGTCGTTGAGGGTGTCGCCAGCAGCCAGCACCTGGTCGTGGTCCAGCTCAAGCCAGTCGGCCAGGGCCTTGAGGCTGCTGCCCTTGTTCACGCCCTTGGGCAGGAAATCCAGGTACAGCTCGGCGGAGTAGAGCAGGTCGCAGCCCAGCGCGTCGGCGATCTCGCGCAGCGCCGGGTTGGCCGCCTGCTCGGGCGTGCAGAAGTAGGAACAGCGGCGCGCCTGCGGCACGTCCTGACGCTCCAGGGCGAACGGCTCGATGGCGCTGGCCACCTGGGTTTCGCCGGGCCAGCGGGCATCGACCAGGCTTTGCAGCTGTTGGATAGGTTGCAGGCTGTCGCCATGCACCAGCGTCGCGCCGACGTCGGCGATGATGTAATCCGGCTGCGGCAGCGTCGGGTCGGCCAGCAGCGGCAGCACCGCCTCCAGGCTGCGCCCGGTGACGTAGGCGAGCTTGATCTCCGGGTGGGCGGCGATGGTCTGATAGAGGCTCAGGCGATCTTCGGGGTCGCCGGCGAGAAAGGTTCCATCCAGATCGGTAGCTAATAGCATCGTAGTTTCTCCAGAAGTGGCCTGTGCGGCTCGGCGCTAATGCGCGCGGCCGACGGGCCGGGTTTCTGGCTGCTTGGGATAGGCTCGGGGCCTTGCCGAAACAGCCGGTGGCATGACTTCAGGACGTGGTCGTCTCCTCCGTCGAATCATGGGGCGGTGCATCGGGCATCAGTTCCAGCACCGTGGGGCTGGTGCGCAGCATGGGCACGAAGTGGGCGGCGTCGCCGCTGACCAGGTCGCTGACATGGCGCAGCCGGTAGAAGGCGTAGGCGGCCAGCAGGCCCAGGGTGCAGGCGAAGTACAGCGGCAGCGCGCCGGCGCCGAGTTGCTCCATCAGTACGCCGGCCAGCAGCGGCCCGCACACCGAGCCGATGCCGTTGACCATCAGCAGGCTGGCGGAGCCGGAGAGGATCTCGTCGCTGCGCAGCTGGTCGATCAGTTGCGCCACGGCGATGGGGTAGATGGCGAAGGCCAGGCCGCCCCAGACGAAGATCGCGCCGAGCAGCAACGGGCCGGCCGGCAGCAGGCTCATGACCAGCGCCAGGGCCACGGCCAGCAGCACCACCCAGAGCAGCACCCGACGGCGGTCGTGGCGATCCGAGTAGAGGCCGATGGGCCATTGCAGCAGGGCGCCGCCGAGGATGGTCGCGGTCATCAGCAGGCCGACGCCGGGCGTATCGAAGCCGGCTAGGCTGGCGTACACCGGCGCCATGCCCCAGAAGGCGCCGAGCGCCAGGCCGGACAGGCCCGCCGCGACTATGGCCAGCGGCGCGATGGCCCACAGCTGGCGCAGGTTGCTCGGCGGCGCTTCCGGCAGGCTCGGCTGGGCCTGGCGGGTCAGGGTAATGGGCATCAGCGCCGCGCTGATCAGGATGGCGGCGAGGGCGAACAGGGTGAACTGCACCGGGTCGGCCAGGTGCAGCAACTGCTGGGCCAGGGCCAGGGCGCCGAGGTTGACCGCCATGTACACAGCGAACACCTGGCCGCGCTGCTCGCTGGGCGCCTGGGCGTTGAGCCAGCTCTCGATGACCATGTACAGCGTCACCAGGGCCAGGCCGTAGAGCACGCGTAAGAATAGCCAGACCCAGGGATCGATCAGCAACAGGTGGAGCAGGGCGGCGATGGCGGCCAGGGCGGCGCAACAGGCGAACGCGCGGATATGCCCGATGCGCCTGACCAGCGGCGTCGCCAGCCAGGTGCCGAGGAGGAACCCGACGAAGTACCCGGACATGATCAGGCCGAGCATCGTGGTGGAGTAGCCTTCGGCGACGCCACGCAGGGTCAGTAGGGTGTTGAGCAGGCCATTGCCGAGCAGGAGTAACGCGACCCCGCTCAGCAACGAGCCGATGGGGGCAATCAGGGACCACATGGCGAACTACCCTAGGGGACTGTGCCGGTGATGGCAAGCAGGAAGTACGCCAATGAATAGCTGGGTAATTAATTAAGTTATTGAAATATAAGAAGTAAATTTATCGACAAAAGGTCCATGGATTTTTTCTGCACGCGGCGGCGCACCCTGGCGGTGCAGGGCTCGGCCGATAGTCCCGGCGTGCCGCGAGCGGCGTTTCCTGCATTGGCCCGGAAAAAAGAGCCGGCGGCGCTGTAACGCCAGGCAGGCCGCCCCGTCCATTTCAGCGAGGGTGCCAATCCGGCCCCACGCAGGAAAACTTCCGGAGAATTGCCATGAAACAGCTCAATACCCTGACCGCCACCTTGGGCGCCGCGCTGCTCACGTCCGTCGCCTTCACCGCCCAGGCGGCGGGCAATCCCTTCGCCGCCGAGGAACTCGCCAGCGGCTACAGTCTGGCCGCGCACGAGAAGGGCCATGAGGGCAGCTGCGGCGAAGGCAAGTGCGGCGGCGAGATGAAGGCCGAAGGCGAGGGCAAGTGTGGCGAGGGCAAATGCGGCGGCGAGATGAAGGCCGACGGCGAAGGCAAATGCGGCGAGGGCAAGTGCGGCGCCGAGAAGAGCGAATAAGGCAGGGAACGGGGGACGGATCATGCAGGCTCGTTTCGTCAGCGGCGCCGGCCTCGGCTTGCGTCGTGGCCTGCTCGCCGCCTTGCAGGAGGACGGGGCGAGCGGTGCGGACTTTCTCGAAGTGGCGCCGGAGAACTGGATCGGCGTCGGTGGGCGCCTGGGCAGGCAACTGCGCGCGCTCAGCGAACGCCGGCCGCTGCTCTGCCATGGCCTGTCCCTCAATCTCGGCGGCTTCGCGCCGCTGGACCTGGAGCTGCTGCGGGCCATCAAGGCATTTCTCGATGCCCATGGCGTGCTCGGCTACAGCGAGCACCTGTCGGCCTGTGCCGATCACGGCCAGCTCTACGACCTGATGCCGCTGCCGTTCTCCGAGGAGTCGGTGGTGCGCATTGCCGAGCGCGTGCGCATCGTCCAGGACTTGCTGGAGCGGCCGCTGATCATCGAGAACGTCTCGGCTTACGCGCAGCTGCCGGGCGAGCTGGACGAGGCGAGCTTCGTTCGCGCGGTGCTGGAGCGCGCCGATTGCCAGCTGCTGCTGGACGTCAACAACCTCTACGTCAACAGCATCAATTTCAACTTCGATGCCCAGGCTTATACCGCCGCGCTGCCGAGCGAGCGCATCGCCTACCTGCATGTGGCCGGGCATTACGACCAGGCCGCCGATCTCAAGATCGACACCCACGGCGCGCCGGTGATCGACCCGGTGTGGGCCTTGCTGGCGCATGCCTACGCGCGTCACGGCGTGCGCCCGACGCTGCTGGAGCGCGACTTCAACTTCCCGCCGCTGGCCGAGCTGTACGCCGAGCTGGCGCAGATCCGCCGCCTGCAGGACGCGGCCGCGGGCGCGCGCAGGTACGGCACATGAGCGGCGTCGACCATCAGCGCGCCTTCGCCGCGCGCATCCGCCAGCCCGAGGCCGAGCCCCTGCTGCCCGGCATCGCGGCCGAGCGCATGGCGGTCTATGAAGAGCTGTTTTTCAACAATATCGAGGGTTTCGTCAGCGGCGCCTTCCCGGTGCTGCGTTCGCTGTTCGACGAGGCGCGCTGGCGCTCGCTGCTGCGCGCCTTTATCGCCGCTCACCGGGCGACGACGCCCTACTTTCTTGCGATCAGTCAGGAGTTTCTCGCCTGGCTGCAGCAAGGCTACCGGGCGCAGGCGGGCGATCCGCCGTTCATCCTCGAGCTGGCGCACTACGAATGGGTGGAGCTGGCGCTGGACGTCAGCGAGGCCGAGCTGCCGGCCCGCGGCTGGTCGCCCCTGGCCTGGCCGCTGGCCTATGCCTGGCCGGTGCAGCGCATCGGCCGCGACTACCGCCCCGAGACGCCGCCGGCCGAACCCAGCTGCCTGCTGGCCTGGCGCGACGGCCAGGACAGGGTGCGCTTCATGCAGCTGGCGCCGTTCGCCTACCGCCTGGCGCTGCGCCTGCAGGCCGGCGAGGCGCCCGCTGCCGCGCTCGCGGCCCTGGCCGCCGAGCATGGCCTGGTCGCCGATGGCGACTACCTCAATAACGCCCGCGCGCTGCTGGACGACTGGCAGCGGCGCGCCATCTGGTTTCCTTCCACCGAGGACTGACCCTCATGCTCGCCGTGCTCAATCGATGCCAGGATGCCCTGGACGCCACCCGCCGCCTGGATTTTCTCGGCCCGCTGCTGCTGCGCCTGTACCTGGTGCCGGTGTTCTGGATGGCCGGTACGCGGAAACTCAAGGATATCGACGCCACCGCCGCCTGGTTCGGCAACCCGGACTGGGGCCTGGGCCTGCCGTTTCCCGAGCTGCTGGCCTGGGCCGCGGCGCTGACCGAGGCGGGCGGGGCGATTCTGCTGCTGTTCGGCCTGGCGGTGCGCTGGGTGAGCATTCCGCTGATGGTGACCATGCTGGTGGCGATCTTCGCCGTGCACTGGCCCTATGGCTGGCAGGCCATCGCCGACCCCACGGCGCCCTTCGCCAACGAGCGGGTGCTGGCGGCGGCGGAGAAACTGCAGCGGGCACGGGCGCTGTTGCGCGAGCACGGCAACTACCAATGGCTGACCGGCAGTGGCCAGTTCGTGGTGCTGAACAACGGCATCGAGTTCGCCGCCACCTACCTGGCGATGCTGCTGGCGCTGTTCTTCGGCGGGGCGGGGCGCTGGCTGAGCCTGGATTACTGGCTGGCGCGGCGCTGGCGGCGCTGAAACTGTCCTCGGATTGCATCCGGGTCGGCGATCATGGGCTTCGCTGCGCTCGGCGCCAACCTACTCCTGGCGTAGTTCGACCAGCCATTCCTTGGGCACGTCGCGCTTGAGCGCCAGCTGGCACTGCTGGCTGTCGGGGTCGAAGACGATCACCGCCTCGCCCTTGTCGAGGGCGCGGCGCACCCGTTGCACGCGGGTTTCCAGCGGGGTTTCGTCGCCGTTGTCGGTGCCCTCGCGGGTGACGAAGTCCTCGATCAGCGCGGTGAGGGTATCGGCTTGCAGCAGGTGAGCGGGAATCAGCACGGCAGGAAGGCTCCAGTCAAACGGTGCCCATGCTAGCGCGCGCGTCAGGTACTGTGCACCCGCAGAAAGCGCTCCAGGGTGCTGTAGAGCAGGCCGCTGTCCAGTGGTTTGCCGAGAAAGTCGTCCATCCCGGCGTCCAGGCCGTGCTGGCGGTGTTCGTCGAGGATATGCGCGGTCAGCGCGACGATCGGCACCGCCGCCAGCTGCTGGCTGCGCTCCAGGCGGCGGATTTGCCGGGTGGCCTCGAAGCCGTCCATCAGCGGCATCTCGCAGTCCATCAGGATCAGCTGGATGGCGCCGGGGTCGCGGCCGTATTCGGCGACCGCGGCCTGGCCGTCGGTGACCAGGCGCACGCTGTAGCCGCGCTTCTTCAGGAAACCCTGGACCACCAGCTGGTTCACCGGGTTGTCCTCGGCCACCAGGATGCAGGGGGTGTCGTGGTTGTCGCTGCGTATCTCTCTGAGCAACTGATGTACCTGTGCGCGGGGTTCTTCGTAGAGTTCGCCCAGCGCCTGGCGCAGGGCGTTGACCGCCATCGGCTGGGCCAGGTGCTGCAGGCGCAGGCCCTGGCTGGCCGGCAGCTGCTGGCAGGCTTCGGGCGGGCAGACCAGCAGCACGCGCTGCTGTGGCTGCAGCTTGGGCCGCAGCGAGTCGAGCCAGTGGTTGACGCTGCCCGGCCAGGGCGCCATCAGCACCAGCAGCGGCGGCGCGGCGAAATCCTCCAGGTAATCCAGCAGGCGTTCCGGGGTCTGGCAGCGTTCGGTGCGCATGCCCCAGCGCCCGAGCAGGCGGCTGGCGGCGTCCAGGCCGAGGCCGTCGAGCGAGGCGAGCAGGGCGGTGCGCCCGGCCAGCAGGCGGCCGAGTTCGTCGGGCGCCTCGGCCGCGCTCAGCAGCGGAATGTCGAAGGCGAAACGGGTGCCCTGGCCGGGGGTGCTCTGCACCTCGATGCGGCCGTCCATCATCTCCACCAGCTCCTTGCTGATGGCCAGGCCCAGGCCGCTGCCGCCATAGCGACGGGTGGTGCTGGAGTCGCCCTGGGCGAAGGATTCGAACAGCTGGGCCAGGGCCTGCTCGCTGATGCCGATGCCGCTGTCGCTGACGGCAAACACCAGGTGCGGCTGGCCGTGGCTGTCGCTGCGGCGGCTGACGCTGATCGCCACGTGGCCCTCGGCGGTGAATTTCAGGGCGTTGCTGAGCAGGTTCATCAGCACCTGCTTGAGCCGCGTCGGGTCGCCCTGGATGCGCCGCGGCACGCCGCCTTCGAGGCTGACGTAGAGGCGCAGGCGCTTGTCCAGGGCCTGGCCGGTGAACAGGCTGAGGGTCTCGGAGATCAGGTCTTCCAGGTCGAACTCGATCTGCTCCAGGCTGAGCTTGCCGGACTCGATGCGGGCGTAGTCGAGGATGTCGTTGATCACCGCCATCAGCGAGCTGCCGGAGCTGGAGATGGTGTCGACGTAGAAGCGCTGGCTGCGATCCAGCGGCGTCTCGCGCAGCAGCTGCAGCATGCCCAGCACGCCGTTGAGCGGGGTGCGGATCTCGTGGCTCATCTTGGCCAGGAAGCGGCTCTTGGCCTGGCTCTCGAACTCGGCCTGTTCGGCGGCGCGGCGCGAGCGGAAGCCTTCCTCCTTGAGCAGGTTGATGCGGTCGGCCAGGCCGATGGACAGGGTGATCAGCTCGATGGTCACGCCGATCTTCACCACCGTGGCGCCGAACACGCCGAACACTTCCAGGCCCAGCGAGCCGGTGGTGGCCTGGATGAAGGCGAACAGCAGGATGGCCCAGGCCAGGGTGTAGTAGGAGCCGTAGCGCACGCCGCGGCGCCAGACGTAGACGCCGGTGAGCAACAGGATCAGCGACACCAGCGAGACGGTGACGCTGGCCAGGATGTTCCAGGCGGAAAGGCCGATCAGCGGCGCCGACAGCAGGATGCCGGCGCAGGCCAGCATCAGCAGGCGCAGGCCGGTGTCCAGGCGCGGGAAGTACTGGCGCGCGTGGAGGAAGTGGCGGCTGAACTGGATGGCGGTCAGGCAGTGCAGGTACATCAGGATGTAGATGCTCACCGACTGGAAGGCCACGTGCTCGGGTAGCAGCTTGAACAGCATGCCGTCGAAGCAGGCGGCGAGCAGGCCGACGTTGAGGTTGTAGGCCAGGTACCAGAGGTAGGCGGCTTCACGCAGCGACAGGTAGAGGAACAGGTTGTAGCAGAACATGGCGAACAGCACGCCGTAGAACGCGCCGTTGAAGCCCATGAGGTTTTCCTGGGCCACCGCGCTGGCGCCGTAGGTGCTGAAGAACAGCGGCACGAACACCGTGCTGGTGGTGTCGACGCGCACCAGCAGGGTGCTGACGCCGGGCTCCAGCTGCAGCGGGAACCAGAAGTTGCGCACCTGCACCGGGCGCTGGGAGAAGGCGTAGCGGTCGCCGCTTTCCTGTTCCAGGCGGCGGCCGTCGGGGGCGACGAGGAACACCTGC
The DNA here is from genome assembly GCF_044542855.1 of Pseudomonas sp. NPDC077649. Taxonomy (NCBI): domain Bacteria; kingdom Pseudomonadati; phylum Pseudomonadota; class Gammaproteobacteria; order Pseudomonadales; family Pseudomonadaceae; genus Pseudomonas; species Pseudomonas sp. NPDC077649. The sequence continues at coordinate 1,397,697 of NZ_JBITVF010000001.1, forward strand.
AGGTGGTCGAGCAGCGGGTAGTTGACCTCCAGGTAGCCGCCCAGCGCCTGCGTCAGGCCGTTGACCAGGCGCACCTTGAACCACCACACCGAGGCGTTCTTGCCCTGGTTGGCGTGCTCGCCCTCGATGCGGCGGAAGGCGTCGTCGTCCAGTGCCAGCGCCTGGTCGACGCTCAGCTGGCCGCCGACGTCCTCGTAGTAGCCGGTGTAGGGGCCGAGGGAAAGGCGCAGGTCGTCGCTATCCAGCGGCGCGGGTGGCAGGGCCCAGCTCGGGGACGTCAGCCAGAACAGCAGCAAAGCCAGGCACAGACGAGGCATCCGGAAACCTCAGTGGGCCACCAACAATGGCCGGGAATCATGTCCAACGTCGCGTCGCGACGGCCCGAAGGGTGACCGCCAGGGATGGCTGGCGGTTGCAGCGGGGGCGCTCGCGGCCCCCCCTGGTTCTTTCGCGCCACTTTGCCCGGATGCGCGGGCCCCTTCAAGCGTCCTTGTCGTGCTGGCCGAGCAGGCTGTCCACTGGCGGGACGCGCGTCTCGCTTTCCATCTGCGCGTCGTGTTCGAGCTGGTGGCTGAAACGCTCCAGCGAGCCCTGCGCCGGCTGCGCGTCGCTGGCGAACACCGGCGGGCTGAGCAGGTAGGCGGTGAGCAGGCGGCTGAGCGCCTTGAGGCTGTCGATATGGGTGCGCTCGTAGCCGTGGGTGGCGTCGCAGCCGAAGGCCAGCAGCGCGGTGCGGATGTCGTGGCCGGCGGTGACCGCCGACTGCGCGTCGCTGTGGTAGTAGCGGAACAGGTCGCGGCGCACCGGGATTTCCTGCTCGGCGCCCAGGCGCAGCAGCTGGCGCGACAGGTGATAGTCGTAGGGGCCGCCGGAGTCCTGCATGGCCACGCTGACCGCGTGTTCGCTGGACTGCTGGCCGGGCGCCACCGGGGCGATGTCGATGCCGACGAACTCGCTGACGTCCCAGGGCAGCGCGGCGGCGGCGCCGGAGCCGACCTCCTCGGTGATGGTGAACAGCGGGTGGCAGTCGATCTCCGGCTGCAGGCCGTGCTCCTTGATGGTCTTCAGCGAGGCCAGCAGGGCGGCGACGCCGGCCTTGTCGTCGAGGTGGCGGGCGCTGATATGGCCGCTCTCGGTGAATTCCGGCAGCGGGTCGAAGGCGACGAAATCGCCCACCGAGATGCCCAGCGACTCGCAGTCGGCGCGGGTGGTGGTGTAGGCGTCGAGGCGCAGCTCGATGTGGTCCCAGCTGATCGGCAGGTTGTCCACCGCGGTGTTGAAGGCGTGCCCGGAGGCCATCAGCGGCAGCACGCTGCCGCGCAGCACGCCCTGGTCGGTGAACACGCTGACCCGGCTGCCCTCGGCGAAGCGGCTCGACCAGCAGCCCACCGGGGCCAGGCCGAGGCGGCCGTTGTCCTGCACCTCGCGGACGATGGCGCCGATGGTGTCGAGGTGTGCCGACACCGCGCGGTCGCAGCGCTCGCAATCGCTCTGGCGGCCCTTGAGGGTGGCGCGGATGGTGCCGCGGCGGGTCAGCTCGAAGGGGATGTCGAGGTCGTTCAGGCGCTCGGCGACGTAGCGCACTATGGTGTCGGTGAAGCCGGTGGGGCTGGGGATGGCGAGCATCTCCAGCAGCACCTTCTGCAGGTAGTCGAGGTCGGGTTCGGGTAGTTGCGGCATATGGACTCCTCGGCGTTGCCATTGCCCCTCGCCCGTTTACGGGAGAGGGGAGGGAGAGGGCTACCGATCAGCGCTCAGCTGATCACCTGGCTCAGCGGGAACAGCAGGTCGACGAAGCGTTCGGCGGTCGGCTGCGGTTCGTGGTTGGCCAGGCCGGCGCGTTCGTTGGCCTCGATGAACACATGCTGCGGCTGGTCGGCGGCCGGCACCAGCAGGTCGAGGCCGACCACCGGGATCTCCAGGGCGCGCGCGGCCTTGATCGCCGCCTCGCGCAGGCTCGGGTGGAGGATCGCGGTGACGTCCTCCAGGGTGCCGCCGGTGTGCAGGTTGGCGGTCTTGCGCACGGCCAGGCGCTGGCCCGCGGGCAGCACGCTGGCGTAGTCGAGGCCGGCGCCGTGCAGGGTGCGCAGGGTTTCGGCGTCCTTGGGAATGCGGCTTTCGCCGCCGGTGGCGGCCTGGCGCCGGCGGCTCTGCGCGTCGATCAGCGCGCCGACGCTGTGGCGGCCGTCGCCGATGATCTCGGCCGGGCGGCGGATGGCCGCGGCGACCACCTCGTAGCCGATCACCAGCACGCGCAGGTCGTGGCCTTGGTGGAAGCTTTCCAGCAGCACGCGCTGGTCGAACACGCGGGCGCGCTCGATGGCGTCCTGCACCTCGCCCGGCGTGCGCAGGTCGACCGCCACGCCCTGGCCCTGTTCGCCGTCCACCGGCTTGACCACCAGGGCGCCGTGTTCGGCGAGAAAGGCGGCGTTGTCCTCGGCGCTGCCGGCCAGGCGCTGCGCCGGTACGGCGAGGCCGGCGCGCGACAGGGCGCGGTGGGTCAGGCGCTTGTCCTGGCACAGGGTCATGCTCACCGCGCTGGTCAGGTCGGTCAGCGATTCGCGGCAGCGGATGCGCCGGCCGCCCTGGCTCAAGGTGAACAGCCCGGCCTCGGCGTCGTCCACCTGCACCTCGATGCCGCGGCGCAGTGCCTCGTCGACGATGATGCGCGCATAGGGGTTGAGCTCGGCCTGCGGGCCGGGGCCGAGGAACAGCGGCTGGTTGATGCCGTTCTTGCGCTTGAGACTGAAGGTCTGCAGCTCGCGGAAACCCAGCTTGGCGTAGAGCTGCTTGGCCTGGCGGTTGTCGTGCAGGACGGAAAGATCGAGATAACTGAGCCCGCGGCTCATAAAGTGCTCGATCAGGTGGCGCACCAGCACCTCGCCGACGCCGGGGCGGCTGCACTGCGGGTCCACCGCCAGGCACCAGAGGCTGCTGCCGTTTTCCGGGTCGTGGAAGGCGCGCTGGTGGTTGAGGCCCATGACGCTGCCGATCACCGCGCCGCTGTCCTCGTCCTCGGCCAGCCAGTAGGTGGGCCCTCCTTCGTTGTAGGGGGTGAGTTTCCCCGGCTCGATCGGCAGCATGCCGCGCATCTGGTACAGGCAGTTGATCGCCTGCCAGTCGGCCTCGTTCTGCGCGCGGCGGACGCGGTAACCGCGAAAGCCGCGGCGCGCCGGCCGGTAGTCGGTGAACCACAGGCGCAGGGTGTCGGAGGGGTCGAGGAACAGCTGCTGCGGCGCCTGCGCCAACACCTGGTGCGGAGCGGCGACGTACAGGGCGATATCACGCTCGCCGGGCTGCTCGTCGAGCAGGGCGGCGGCCAGTTCGCCGGCATCCGGGTAGGTGTGGCCGATCAGCAGGCGGCCCCAGCCGCAGTGCACGGCCAGCGGCTGGCTGGGCTGGGCGTTGTGATCCTCGGCCAGACGCGCCTGCAGGCGTTCGTAGGAGGGCGTCTGGCCGCGCAGCAGGCGTTGGTTGTAGGCAGTGGGGCGCATTGGAATGGTCCTTTGCTGTCTGCAACGCCCGGATCGGATCCGGGCGTGAATGGAGTCGCGACAACCCCGGATTGCATCCGGGCTACGGCTGTGCCGAAGCGTAGGGTGGATGTCGCTTTTCACATCCACCCTGTCGGTGGAGAACGCTTCGCGGTTTTCCACCCTAGGCGTTTACAGGCCTTGCTCGCTCAACCACAGGTTGAGCGCCGCCAGCTGCCACAGCTTGGAGCCGCGCAGCGGCGTCAGCTGGCCCTGCGGGTCGGTCAGCAGCTGGTCGAGCATGGCCGGGTTGAACAGGCCGCGATCCTGGCTGGGGTCGAGCAGCAGGTCGCGCACCCAGCCCAGGGTGGCGCCTTCCAGGTGCTTGAGTCCGGGCACCGGGAAGTAGCCCTTGGGCCGGTCGATCACCTCGCCGGGGATCACCTGGCGCGCCGCCTCCTTGAGCACGTGCTTGCCACCGTCCGGTAGCTTGAAGCGCGCCGGAATACGCGCCGACAGTTCCACCAGGCGGTAGTCGAGGAACGGCGTGCGCGCCTCCAGGCCCCAGGCCATGGTCATGTTGTCCACCCGCTTGACCGGGTCGTCGACCAGCATCACCGTGCTGTCCAGGCGCAGCGCCTTGTCCACCGGCGCGGCGGCGCCGGGGGCGGCGAAGTGCTGGCGGACGAATTCGCCGGCCATGTCGCCGGTCAGCCACTGCGGCTGCACGCAGGCGGCGTACTCGTCGTAGTCGCGGTCGAAGAAGGCCGCGCGGTAGGCGGCGAAGGCGTCGTCGGCGCCGTCCACCTGCGGGTACCAGTGGTAGCCGGCGAACAGCTCGTCGGCGCCCTGGCCGCTCTGCACCACCTTGCAGTGCTTGGCCACCTCGCGCGACAGCAGGTAGAAGGCGATGCAGTCGTGGCTGACCATCGGCTCGCTCATGGCGCGGAAGGCCGCCGGCAACTGCTCGATGATCTCGTGCTCGTCGATGCGCAGCTGGTGGTGGCGGGTGGCGAAGCGCTCGGCGATCAGGTCCGAGTACTGGAACTCGTCGCCACGCTCGCCGCCGGCATCCTGGAAGCCGATGGAGAAGGTCAGCAGATTCTCTACCCCGGCCTCGCGCAGCAGGCCGACCAGCAGGCTGGAGTCGACGCCGCCGGACAGCAGCACGCCGACATCCACCGCGGCGCGCTGGCGGATCGACACCGCCTCGCGCATGCCGTCGAGCACGCGCTCGCGCCAGTCTTCCAGGGTGAAGGGGATTTCCTCGCGCTGCGGGCCGAACTCCAGCTGCCACCAGCTCTGCTGCTGGCAGTTGCCGTCGGCGTCGATGCGCAGCCAGGTGGCCGGCGGCAGCTTCTCCACGCCGGCGAGGATGGTGCGCGGCGCCGGCACCACCGCGTGGAAGTTGAGGTAATGGTTGAGCGCCACGGGATCGAGGGTCCTGGCGATATCGCCGCCCTGCAGCAGGGCGGGCAGCGAGGAGGCGAAGCGCAGGCGCTCGCCGGTGCGCGACAGGTACAGCGGCTTGACGCCGAGGCGGTCGCGGGCGATGAACAGTTGCTGGCGGTCGCGCTCCCACACGGCGAAGGCGAACATGCCGTTGAGCTTGGGCAGCAGTTTTTCGCCCCAGGCGTGGTAGCCCTTGAGCAGCACCTCGGTGTCGCCGCCGGAGAAGAAGCGGTAGCCCAGCTCTTGCAGTTCGGCGCGCAGCTCGGGGTAGTTGTAGATGGCGCCGTTGAACACCATGGACAGGCCCAGGTCGCTGTCGATCATCGGCTGGCCGGAGGCTTCGGCCAGGTCCATGATCTTCAGGCGGCGGTGGCCGAGGGCGACGGGGCCCTGGCTGTGGAAACCGTAGGCGTCGGGGCCGCGAGGGGCCTGGTGATGGGTGATGCGCTCGACGGCCGCGAGGTCCGCGGGGCGGCGATCAAAACGTAGTTCTCCAGCTATTCCGCACATATTTTCCTTACCGGTATTGCCGTTGGGGAGGGGCTCGGTGGTGGCCGAGCCTTTTACACCAAAACAAAAAAATGCTTTTATGTCAAAGTTTATGGTGCGATATATAGGTATGTATGAGCGACAAAAAAGTTCCTACTGAAATAGATTTGTCATCCGTAATGGCCTTCGAAATGCCCCTGTTCCAGGCCTTGCGACGGCTGCAGCAGGCGGGCGAGGTGCACGCCAAGCGCCTGGCCCGTTTCGGCGGGCTGACGCCCATGCAGCTGCTGATCCTGCAGGTGCTGGCCAGCGAGACGCGCCTGACCGCCAGCGCCCTCAGCGGGCGGGTCAGCCTGACCGCGGCGACCCTGTCCGGCATGCTCGACCGCCTGGAGGAACGCGGCCTGCTGCAGCGTCAGCGCGACGACCAGGATCGCCGCCGCCAGTGGCTGCTGATCAGCGACGCCGGCCGCGAGCTGATCCAGCAGGCGCCGTCGCTGCTGCCGCCGGAGTTCAACCGGCGCTTCGCCGCCCTGGCCGACTGGGAGCGCCACAGCCTGACTGCCGCGCTGCTGCGCGCCGCCGAGCTGTGCGGGGAAATGGATTGAGGCGGCGCCGCCTCGGGGCGGCGCTGGAAAACCGCTTTTTCCAGAAAAAATTCAAGCAGGGTGTTGACTTAGCGTCGTCGCCTGCATAAAGTGCGCGCCTCGCTAAGGCACATGGGTGGTTAGCTCAGCCGGGAGAGCATCTGCCTTACAAGCAGAGGGTCGGCGGTTCGATCCCGTCACCACCCACCATAGCGAATTCGGACGCAAGTCCGGCCGACGCGCAGCGGTAGTTCAGTCGGTTAGAATACCGGCCTGTCACGCCGGGGGTCGCGGGTTCGAGTCCCGTCCGCTGCGCCATTATTTCCCAGCCCGACGTTTCGTCGGTCTGAGATGGCAAACCCGCCAGGGTGCCATCCGACGTTTGCAAGAGTTCTTTGGACGCAAGTCCAACCGACACGCAGCGGTAGTTCAGTCGGTTAGAATACCGGCCTGTCACGCCGGGGGTCGCGGGTTCGAGTCCCGTCCGCTGCGCCATATACGGAAACCCGCTGATCGCAAGATCAGCGGGTTTTTTGTTGCCTGTCGTTCATGGCGGCCACCCTGGCACGACGGCAACATGTGCTGGCGGCAAATGTTCCTGCCCGCGGCTTTTCGTCATCTTGTCTTCATCCCGCCGTTCTAGCCTGATGGGCATGTTTCTTGTTTATCGTTGAACGGGTCATGCGGGAGGAGCGAGCGATGGACGATTATCAGGAAGAACTGCTGGAACTGAGCGCCCTGGAGCAGGATGCGGTGGATGGCGTCGAGGACGCCACCGAGCTCTAACGGGCCATGGCGCCCCGCAATGGGGCGCCGGCCAGGCGGCTGCCGCTCGCTCTCGTAGCCCGGCTTTCATCCGGGCTACCCGCGCTCAGGGCGAAAGAGCGTCCAGCACCTGGCCGATGGCCGTTTCCAGTCCGGCGATGGGCGCGTCCTGGTTGTCTTCGATCACCACCAGGCGGCTGTCGCCATCGCTGATCGCCTTGGCCAGCTCCGCCGAGGGCTGGCGTGGGGCGAGCACGGCGGCGACCTCGTTGTCCCGCAGCTCGGCGCTCAGTTGCGCCAGGGTCTCGGCCGTCCATTCGGCGTCTTGCGCCACGCTCAGTTCGATGCGGTCGAGGTTGAGGCCGCCGATCAGGTAATCGAAGTGATCCGACAGGCTGGCCACGCCGAGGTTGTCCAGTTCGGCCAGGCGGCTTTCGCTGCTGGCGCTGAGCTTGAGCAGGCGCTGCTTGAGCGTCGCCAGGTTGGCCTCGATCTGCGGTTTGGCCTGCGGCGCCAGGCGGCCCAGGTCGGCGGCGATCACATCGGCCATGCGCCCCAGGTTGTTGATGTTGAGCCAAGGCTGGCTGGCCAGGGCGTCGCCGCCGTCGCTGCGCAGGGCGACGCCGGGCAGGGCGCCGTCCACCGGGCGCGCGCCGTCGACTTCGACGATGCGGATATTGCTGCGCCGCGCCAGGGGGTAGAGCGGGTCGTCCGGCCACAGCGAGCGCAGGGCGATTACCGCGTCGGCGTCGCGCGCGGCCTTGTCCAGGGCGCCTGCGCCGCGGCCGGCGAAGTACGAGGGCTGGCGGCTGGCCGGCAGGTTGGGCGGAGCGGCGCGTTGCAGCTGCACGGCGCTGCCGTCGAGCAGGCTGGCGCCGAGACCGTAGGTGATCGGCAGGCTGGCGAGAATGCGCACGGGCTGTGTTTCGGCGTGCAGCGGGCCGGCGAGCAGGGCGCAGGCGGCGAGGGCGAGGCTCAGGCGTTGCAGGTTCATCCCAGGTTCCCTTTCAGGCTAGGCAGGATGCCGCGGGCGACGGCGGCGAGGGCGAAGGCGAGGCCGGCGACCATGATGATCGCGGCGCCGGAGGGGACCGGCAGTTCCAGGGCGATCGGCAGGAAGATGCCGGCCAGGGTGCTGCAGGTGGCGATCAGCACCGACAGCCAGAAGAAGCCCTTCAGCGACTGGCTGAGCAGGCGTGCGGCGGCCGCTGGGATCACCAGCAGGGCGCCGACCAGGATGGCGCCGATGACCTTGACCGCGGCTACGGTGACCAGCGACACCAGCATCACGAACAGGTAGTCCAGCGGTTTCACCGCGACGCCGCGCACGCTGGCCAGCTGCGGGTTGAAGCTGGCCAGCATGATGCGGTTGTACAGCGGCAGCGCCAAGCCCAGCACCAGCAGCGAGACCAGCGCCAGCACCGCCAGATCCTGGGCGTTGACCGTCAGCACCGAGCCGAACAGCACGTTCTCCAGGATGTGGATGTTGATCTTGCCGGCGAGCACCAGCAGCAGGCTGGCGCCGACCGCCAGCGACACCGAGAGGAACACGCCGATCAGGGTGTCCGGCGCCAGGCCGGTGCGGTTGCGCAGGTAGTTGAGCAGGATGCCGAACAGCAGGCAGTAGCCGAACAGGCTGCCGTAGGGGCCGGTGTAGGGTTCGCCGAGCAGGATGCCGATGGCCACCCCGGTCAGCGCGGCGTGGCCAACCGCCTCGGAGAAGAAGGCGAAGCGCTTGACCACCACCAGGGTGCCGAGGCCGCCGAGCACCGGGCCGATCAGCAGGCCGGCGAGCAGGGCGTTGACCACGAAGCCGTAGGCCAGGGCCTCGGGCAGGTAGCCGGCGCTGGCCCAGGCCTGGATCGCCAGGCGGATGTCTTCGAAACTCATGACGAGGCCTCTTGCTGGCGCGGATGGCTGGAGAACAGTTCGAGCAGCCGTTCCGGAGTCAGCACCTGCTGCGGCGCATCGTCGAACAGCACGCGGCGGTTGAGCCCGGTGACGCGGTCGGCGAGGCGGCCGACGGCCTGCAGGTCGTGCTCGATCCACAGCACCGTGGTGCCGGCCTGGCGCCAGTCGCGCAGCAACTGTTCGAACACCTGCACGCCGGGCTCGTCCAGCGCCGACATCGGCTCGTCCAGCACCAGCAGCTGCGCCTCGGGCACCAGGCCCTGGGCCAGCAGCACGCGCTGGCGCTCGCCGCCGGACAGCGCGCCCATGCGCCGCTTGCGCTTGTCGAGCATGCCGACCCGCGCCAGCGCCTGTTCGATGGCCGGGGCGTGGCGCCGCGACAGGCCGAGGAAGGCCGGGCGGCGCTGGCACATGGCAGCCATGAAATCGTCCACCGTCATCGGCAGGCCGCGGTCGAACTCCAGCGCCTGCGGCACGTAGCCGATGGTGCCGGGGGCGGCCGGCCAGTGCAGACGCAGCTCGCCCTGGTGCGGCATCTGCCCGAGCAGGGTCTTGATCAGCGAACTCTTGCCGCCGCCGTTGGGGCCGACCAGGGCGTGCACGCTGCCGGCGCGCACCTGGAAGCTGACGTTGTCGAGGATGCGCGTGCGGCCGAGCGCCAGCTGCACCGCGTCGAACTCGATGGCCGGGCCGCTCGGGCGCGGCAGCGCGTTCTCCAGTGCACTCATGCGCCGGAGTCCCGAATCGCCCGCACCACGGTGTCGAGGTTGTGGCGCATCTCTTCCTCGTACTTCTGCGGGCTGTAGTCGCCGTAGGAGATATGGGTCAGGGCGTAGAGCTTGACCCCGGATTCGCGCTGGATGGTGTCGACGTAGCTGGAGGGGAAGTCCATCTCCGAGAAGATCACCTGCACGTCGAGGTCCTTGAGCTGGTCGATGGTCTTCTTCAGCTGGCTGGGGCTGGGTTCGATGCCGTGGGCCGGTTCGACCACCGCGGTGACCTCCAGGCCGAACTCGCGCAGCAGGTAGTCGTAGGCGCCGTGGATGGTGGCCACCCGCAGCTCGTTGCCCGAGGCGGCGCTGAGCTGGCTCAGCGCCGTCGCGCGCAGGCCGCGCAGGCGCTTGCCGTAGGCACGGGCGTTCTGGCTGTAGAACCTGGCGTTGTCCGGGTCGAGCTTGCCCAGCTCGCGGGCGATGTTGTTGATCTGCGCGATCGAGGCGCTGATGGAGAGGAAGGTGTGCGGGTTGACCACCTTGCCTGCGCCGCGCGCGGCCTGGCCGGTGGCGGCCAGCAGCGGCACGCGGGCGTTGGCCTCGATCACCGGCACCTGCGGCTTCTCGCTGACGGCGATCATGCGGTCGGCGAAGTCGTCGTGGCCGACGCCGTTGAGCACCACCACGTCGAGGCCGCCGATGCGCTTGATGTCCTCGGCACGCGGCTCGTAGGCGTGCGGATTGAAGCCGGCGGGAATCAGCGGCACCACCTCGGCGCGGTCGCCGACTATGTTGCTGACGTAGCTGTAGTAGGGGTGCAGGGTGATGCCGATGCGCAGGCGCTGGCCGTCGGTGGCCTGGGCCAGGGCCGGCAGCAGCGCGGCGCCGAGCAGCAGGCCGCCGAGCAGGCGGCGCAGGGGGGCGGAGAGGGTCATCTGCGGGTCTTCCAAAGGGTCAGTGGCGATGCTGGCGGGTGACGCCGGCATCGTAGTGGGTCACCACCTGCTGCCAGCCGGCGGCGCTCAGGGCGTCGTCGTGCAGCGCGGTCGGCGGCGTGGCGGCGCTGCGCTTGAGCCAGATGGTTGGCGTGTCGCCGCCGGGCAGCAGGAGGAAGGTGCCGGCCACCGCGACGTCGCCGCTCAGGCCCAGGTAGGCGCTGCGCTCGCCGCGCTGCAGCAGTTGCCAGCGATGGCCGCCGCGCTTGCTCGCGCTGGCGTCGGCGACGAAGGGCGGCAGGCCCTCGTCGGCCAGGGCCTGCGGGCTGGGCAGGGCCTGCAGCTCGCCTTGCAGCAGGAGGATTTCGTCGTACGCCACGGCGAGGTCGGTGTGGATGCCCTGCTCGGCGGCATTGAGGTCGCGGCGGGCGTCGAGCTGGTGGCCGGCGACCTCCTGCTGCGGCGCCGGCTCGCTCCGCCAGACGATGACCAGCGCGGCGAGGGCGAGGATCGCCAGGCTGAGCAGCAGCACCTGCAGGCTTTCGTGGCCGGCGCCGGCCGGGCGTACCACCTGGGTGGTCATGGCGCGGCGATTTCCGTGTGGTCGATCTCCACCACGTGGCCGGGGCCGGCGTCGAACAGCACGTAGAACTCGCCGTCCGGGCGCTTGAAGCTGAGCCGGGAATCCTCGCCGAGCTTGCCGGGCACCAGCACCTCTTCCTCGTAGCTGATCACGTCGAGAGTCACGCCCGGGGCGCCGCTGCCGTCGGAGAAGCCGCCGGTGCAGACGATTTCCTCGCCGTCGCCGGCTTCGCACTGGCAGATCGGGTTGTGCGCCAGGGCCAGGGGGGCGAGCCCGACGCCGAGGACGAACAGGCCGATACGCAGGGTGGGGGTCATGGTTTGCCTCCTTGTTGCTTGAGCCAGGCGAGGGTCGCCGGCGACGCCTCGGCCAGGGGAATGGATGCCTGGTGCACCGTGCCGTCCCAGCCTTCGGCGGTGATCCACAGCTCGGCGTCGGGCTTGGTGCGCGGCGGTACGGGAATGCTCGCGCCCATGCGATAGGGGCTGCCGAAGAACAGCCCGCCGGCGGCGCGCAGGCTGCGCGGCTTGCCGATGCGCAGGTAAGTGGCCTTGACCTGCTCGCCGCAGCCCTGGCACAGCGCGGCGTTGAACGCCTTCATGTAGCCGGCCGGGCCTTCGAGCTGCGGCGGCAGATTGCGGAACTCGGCCAGGCGCAGGCTCCAGGGGCCGACCTGGACTTCGCCGATCTCGCGCTCGCCCAGGCCGCTGTCGCCGCGAAACAGCGCCACGTCGTGGAAATACTTGGGCATGAAGCCCAGCGGAATCAGGATCAGCAGCGCATTCAGGTGGAAGCGCCATCTGTGCCACCAGCGGCTCAGGGCAGAAGGCGCCGGGGCGGCGGTTGCGGCCTTGCTCATGGACGACCCTCCGAGACTTCGGCGATGGCGATGGGCGCCGCCCGGGTCGGCCGCGGGGCGCGTCTGACCACTGCGGCAGTGGCCTGCACGGTGCGTTTGCTCCAGATCAGCAGGCCGCTGAGCACCATCATGCTCAGCAGCAGGCCGAAGAAGCACCAGATCAGCTTGACCCACAGGCCGCCGAAGTCGCCGACGTGCAGCGGGCGCATGGACTCGGTGACGAATTCCAGCGCGGAGCGGTCGTCGAGCAGGCGCTTGGCGTCGATCTCGCCGTTGTAGGGGTTGACCGTCACCGACTGGAACATCAGCGGATACCAGCCGCGACCCGAGACGGTGATGTGGCCATAGGCATAGATGGGCAGGTCGATCGAGCTGGCCTCCAGGCTGGGCACGGCGCCCTGGGCGATGCTCACCGCCTTGTCCAGGTCGATGCGCGGCACCTCCCTGGCGCTGGCCGCCAGCGGCACCTCCTCGCGGCTCACCACCGGCGGCACGCCCTCGGTGGAGATGGAGATGTGGAAGTCGAACAGCAGCGCGCGGATCAGGAACCAGATGCCGGTGATGGATATCACCGCGATGAACCAGATCGACCAGATGCCGGACAGGCGATGGAAATCGCCCCAGAAGATCCGCGCGCCCTGGCCCACGCGCAGGCGCGGACGGAAGAAGCCTTTCCAGAATTTCTTGTAGACCACCAGCCCGGTGATCAGCGACAGCAGCATCGGAATGCCGGTCAGCGACACCAGGTACCAGCCCCAGCTGAAGCCGTTGGTGAAGGGCACCAGCCACCAGCCGTGCAGGGCACGGGTGAACTGGCGGAAGTCGAACTGCGGGCTGATGCCCTGGATCACCCCGGTGTAGGGGTTGACGTAGATCATCGGCGAGCTGCCGTCCGGGTAGCTGACCCGGGCGGTGAGGGCGAAGTGATCCTCGTCCGGGCGCTCGATGCTCTGCACCACCAGTTCCGGCTCGGCGCGCTGGATCGCCGCCAGCACCTGGCCGTAGCTGAGCCGCTCGGCGTCGTCCGACGGCTTGCTGGCGCGCACGTCCGGGTTGGCCAGCCAGACGATCTCCTGGCTGACCGTGGCCAGGGTGCCGGTGACGCAGATGATCAGCAGGAAGAACCAGACCGGCAGAGCCAGCCAGCTATGGACGAGAAACCAGAGTCTGGAGCGGGATTTCTTGGACATGGTCGCGGGGTCGTTGGCGCGCGCGGCGGGCCGGCGCGGAATGAATGGAGTAAGAAGCGACCGCAAACGCGGATGAAAAGGATTCTAAGTTGCAAACGATTGGCGATCAAGGTTGCCGTGCGCGATCAGCCCGCTCGGCGTTGCGCGCGCCGGTAGTCGCCGGGCGTTTGCCCGAGCCAGCGCTTGAAGGCGCGCTGGAAGGCTTCGGCGGAGGCGAAGCCGAGCAGGTAGGCGATCTCGCCGAAGGCCAGCTCGGTGTCGCGGATATAGGCCATGGCCAGATCGCGGCGGGTGTCGTTGAGAATGGCGCGAAACTGCGTGCCTTCCTCGGCCAGCTTGCGCCGCAGCGTCCAGCTCGGCAGTTGCAGGCGTCTTGCCAGCTCTTCCAGGTCCGGCTCGCGGCCGTGCAGCAGCGGGCCGAGCAACTGGATCACCCGTTCGCGCAGGCTGCGGGTGCGGGTCAGCTGCTCGCGTTCGCGCTCGCACAGTTCCAGCAACTGCTGCCAGGTGCCGGGGCAGTGCTCCGGGTTGCCCTGGGCCAGGCTGGCGGCGCTCAGGCGCAGGCGGTTGGCGCCGGCGGCGAACTCCACCGGGCAGCCGAACAGCGCCTCGTAGCGCTCGGCATAGACCGGCGCGGGAAACTCGATCTCGACCCTCTCCAGGGCCACCGGGCGACCGATCACCTGGCTCAGGTTGCTCTGCCAGCCGGCCAGCACCGAGTCGACCACGAAGCGGTTGTAGGCGTTGTACGGGCTGATGGAATAGAAGTGCAGCCAGGCGCCGCGGCCGTCCTCGACCAAGCCCGAGCTGCCGCGGTAGTTGGCCGCATACAGCGCCTCGAAGTCGGTCAGCACGCGCGCCGCCGCGCCCAGGCTGGGTGCCTGGGCGGCGCAGATACCGGCCAGACCGACCTGACCGAGGCGGCTCAGGCGGCCCATGTCCAGGCCCAGCGCCGGGTCGCCGCACAGTGCGATGGCGCTGTGGCCCAGGCGCATGAAACGCGGGATCGACAGGCGTGCGCGCGGCTCGCTCAGGCGCGCGGCGTCCAGGCCGAACTGCTCGAGCAGCGGCTGCGGGTCGTGCCCGCGTTCGCGCAGGGCCGCGGCCAGCGCCTGGGTGAAGCCGACCGAGAGGTCGCCGAGGCGAACGCGCGAGGCTTTCATAGCCACAGGTTGAGCAGTTGTGCGCCGCGGTCCTTGGCGCCCTGTTGCACCTGGCCGGCGTCGAACGCCAGCCCCGCAGCCTGGCCGCTGCGCCCCCACAGGCGGCCGCGCAGGTGCACCCGGAGGCCGGCGCGTACGCCGTCGGCGTGCAGGTGCCGGGCCAGCTCGGCGTTGTGGCCGGCGCCTTCCAGGTCGCCGGGCATGGCCAGCAGCTCGACCTGCTGGCCGACCAGGGCGGCGCGACTGGCAGCCTGCCGGGCGTCGTCGCCGAGCAGCACGCCGAGGCGTCCGGCCGGTGTGTCGAGCACCTGCAGCGCCGCGCTCGGGGCGGCGCTCACGGCGCCTGCGGCAACGGCCTGGCGCTGCGGCTGGCCCAGCGGATTGCCGGCGCGGTCGAACACCAGGCTGACGTTGTACAGCGGCCCGCGGCCCACCTCGAGGCGGCCCAGTTCGACGCGCGGCTCGGGCAGGACGATGGAGCCGGCCACCAGGGTGATGCCGTAGTCGCGGGCCAGGCCGCCGAACAGCTGCTGGTAGTCCTGGGCCATGGCCCTGGCCTTGGTGCGCAGCAGGGCGTCGTCCAGACGCGCGTCGCCCTCGGCGGCCAGCAGGGCGCGCAGGAAGGCCAGCGGGTTGCTCGCCGCCAGCCAGCGCAGGGCCTGGCGCCGATCCGCGGCGCGGTACAGCTCGTCCTTCTCGCCCACCGCCAGCAACCAGGTGCCGATATGTGCCGGCAGCACGACTACGGTGCGTTCGCTGAGCAGGCCCAGGTCGCGGGCCTGGTCGAGGTAGGCGGCCAGTTTCAGGCGCAGGCGGCCGAGGCTCTGGTAGTCGGCGGCGAACAGCTCGGGCTGGATGCCCAGCAGGTTGCCGCGCGGGCCGGGTTGGCCGCGGTCGAGGGCGAGTCGGCTGCGCAGGTCGGACAGGTAGTGGCCGCTGGGGCGCTGCTCGCACCAGTGGGCGTAGCTGCCGAGGCCGGCGAGCAGGGCGAGGGACAGGACGCTGAGGATCAGTAAACGCATGGCGGGGCTTTCGTTGGAGTTGCGCTGCAGGTTAGGTCGATTGGGCGGGCCTGCCAAGTCAGCTTGCTCATTTCGATCATTATCTTGTCAGTTTCGATCATTGAGCCGGGCTGGCGGGCTCTTTATCGTCTGGCCCCATAACCGACCGCGTGACCATGAGACCGCGGCAATCCGTGAACTGCACCGCGATGTGGAGAATTCCATGACTGCTCGTTACCCGCACCTGCTGGCCCCGCTCGACCTCGGCTTCACCACGCTGAGCAACCGCACCCTGATGGGCTCCATGCACACCGGCCTGGAAGAGAAGCCGGGCGGCTTCGAGCGCATGGCGGCCTATTTCGCCGAGCGCGCCCGCGGCGGCGTCGGCCTGATGGTCACCGGCGGCATCGGCCCGAACGAGGAGGGCGGTGTGTACGCCGGCGCGGCCAAGCTGAGCACGGTCGAGGAAGCGGAGAAGCACAAGGTCGTCACCCAGGCGGTGCACGAGGCCGGCGGCAAGATCTGCATGCAGATCCTGCATGCCGGGCGCTACGCCTACAGCCCCAAATCCGTCGCGCCGAGCGCCATCCAGGCGCCGATCAACCCGTTCAAGCCGCGCGAGCTGGACGAGGAGGGCATCGAGAAGCAGATCCAGGACTTCGTCAACTGCGCCGCCCTGGCCCAGCAGGCCGGCTACGACGGCGTCGAGATCATGGGTTCGGAAGGCTACTTCATCAACCAGTTCCTGGTCGCCCACACCAACCAGCGCACCGACCGCTGGGGCGGCAGCTACGAGAACCGCATGCGCCTGCCGGTGGCGATCGTCCGTCGCGTGCGCGAGGCGGTCGGGCCGAACTTCATCATCATCTATCGCCTGTCGATGCTCGACCTGGTCGAGGGCGGCAGCACCTGGGACGAGATCGTGCTGCTGGCCAAGGCCATCGAGGCCGCCGGCGCCACCCTGATCAACACCGGCATCGGCTGGCACGAGGCGCGCATCCCGACCATCGCCACCAAGGTGCCGCGCGCGGCCTTTACCAAGGTCACTGCCAAGCTCAAGGGCGAGGTGTCGATCCCGCTGATCACCACCAACCGCATCAACACCCCGGAAGTAGCCGAGCAGGTGCTGGCCGAGGGCGATGCCGACATGGTGTCGATGGCCCGTCCCTTCCTTGCCGACCCGGACTTCGTCAACAAGGCCGCCGAAGGCCGCAGCGATGAGATCAACACCTGCATCGGCTGCAACCAGGCCTGCCTGGACCACACCTTCGGCGGCAAGCTGACCAGTTGCCTGGTCAACCCGCGCGCCTGTCATGAGACCGAGCTGAACTATATCCCCACTCAGCAGGTGAAGAAGATCGCGGTGGTCGGCGCCGGCCCGGCCGGACTGGCAGCGGCGACCGTCGCGGCCGAGCGCGGCCACAGCGTGACCCTGTTCGATGCCGCCGGCGAGATCGGCGGCCAGTTCAACGTGGCCAAGCGCGTGCCGGGCAAGGAGGAGTTCTTCGAGACCCTGCGTTACTTCAAGCGCAAGCTGGAAACCAGCGGCGTCGATCTGCGCCTCAATACCCGCGTCGGCGTCGACGAGCTGGCGAGCGGCGGTTTCGACGAGATCGTCCTGGCCACCGGCATCGCCCCGCGCACCCCGGAGATTCCCGGTATCGAACACGCCAAGGTGATCAGCTACCTGGACGCCATCCTCGAACGCAAGCCGGTCGGCCAGCAGGTCGCGGTGATCGGCGCCGGCGGCATCGGTTTCGACGTTTCCGAGTACATCACCCACCAGGGCCAGGCCACCAGCCTGGACCGCGAGGCGTTCTGGAAGGAGTGGGGCATCGACGGCGCGCTTGAGGCGCGCGGCGGCGTCGCCGGTATCGCGGCTCAGCCGCACCCGGCGGCGCGCCAGGTGTTCCTGCTGCAGCGCAAGAAGTCCAAGGTCGGCGACGGCCTGGGCAAGACCACCGGCTGGATCCACCGCACCGGGCTGAAGAACAAGAACGTGCAGATGCTCAACTCGGTCGAGTACCTCAAGGTCGACGACGCCGGCCTGCATATCCGCATCGCCGGCGGCGAGCCGCAGCTGCTGCCGGTCGATACGGTGATCGTCTGCGCCGGCCAGGACCCGCTGCGTGAGCTGCAGCAGGGCCTGGAGGACGCCGGCCAGCGCGTGCACCTGATCGGCGGCGCCGACGTGGCGGCCGAACTGGACGCCAAGCGCGCGATCAACCAGGGCTCGCGCCTGGCCGCCGAGCTCTAAGCAAGAAGACGCCCCGCCTTGTGCGGGGCATTTTGTTTGTGGCCGACAATAACAAGGAGAAGCCCGATGTCCCTCGAAGCCCAACTGCAGCCCGCCGCCGCGGCTAGCCTGCAACGCTGGCACCAGCTTATCGCCGCCAAGGACCTGGGGCCGCTGCCGGAGTTGCTGCACCCGCAGGCGGTGTTTCGCTCGCCCATGGCGCACACCCCCTACCCGGGCGCGCAGGCGGTCAACCTGATCCTCAATACCGTGCTCAAGGTGTTCGAGGACTTCGCCTACCACCGCGAGCTGGCCACGGCCGACGGCCTCAGCGTGGTGCTGGAGTTCAGCGCCAGGGTCGCTGGCCGGGAGCTCAAAGGCATCGACATGATCCGTTTCGACGAGACCGGCAAGATCGTCGAGTTCGAGGTGATGATCCGCCCGATGAGCGGCCTGCAGGCGCTGGGCGCGGAGATGGCGCAACGCCTGGCGCCCTTTCTCGCCGCGGCCAAGCACTGAAATCCATCACAGTTTTGTTTTGCGGCTCGTCGCACTCTGCTGGGCGGCTGGTCGAGTGCCAAGCCCGTCACATTGCTGCGGCGGGTTTTTCCCCTAGACTTGGCTGAACAATGGACGGCGCCGGCAGCTCAGGCCTGACAAGGCCTTGTCGGCAGTCGTCCGTGCGCGCAGATGCCACCCGCGTTGGTCCAGAGGGAAGCCGATGAGAATGCAGAACAAGCCGCAGATGGTGGAAGCCGTGATGTTCTTCAGTGAACGCGGTATCTGCAAACAGATGCTGTTCCCCGAGTTCGAGGCCCTGCTCGACGGCGTGGTCAACATGCCCGAATTCGCCGACCAGCAGATGCGCGTGGCCTTCGTCACCATCAACCCGCGCCTGCTGGTCAAGGCGGCGGTGTTCTTCTACCTGGACTTCAACGCGGACGGCAGCCCCGACAAGGGCTGGAACATCCCCCTGCAGCACCTGGCCGAGCGCGCCGGGCGTGGTCCCGACCTGGGCGCCGGCCCCATCCGCCTGGCCTGCCGCAGCCAGTGCCCGGTGTCCTGGCACCAGATGCACCTGTGGGACCCTAGCCTGGCGCCGGGGCAGAACGATCTGGTGCTGCTGCGCGATGCGGTCAAAGGCAATAAGCTCGGGCTGCTGGTGGAAGACGAGAATGCCCAGGCGGTGGTCGCCGAGCGCCTGCAGATGGCGTCCGAGGACAAGTGGTACGCCCCCGATCCGGCCAAGGAAGTGGCCGATCAGTTGGCGCAGAAGATGGATCAGGAACACCGCCTGAAGACCGCCCAGCTGATCAAGCAGCAGCGCCTGCGCATCAGCAGCCTGAGCCAGCAGCACGAGGAGGAGCTGGCCAAGGCCAAGTTGGCCAGCGAGGAGCAGGGCAGGCACCTGCAGGCGCAGATCCAGGGCCTGCAGCAGACGCTGCGCCAGCAGGAGGAACTCAACGCCAGTCTCAAGGCGCAGCTGGCCGCCCAGGCCGAGAGTTTCCAGAGCAGCCGCGAGGAAATGACCCAGCAGCTGCGCGCCCTCGAGCGCCACGGCCGCACCGAAGGCGATATCCTCCGCGCGCAATTCGACGGCGAGCTGCAGGCCAAGGTCGCCGCAGCGGTGGTGGAGTACAAGGAACAGATCGCCATCCGCGACGTCGAGCTGGCCTACCGCAACGAGCAGGATGCCCAGCTGCAGCGGGAGAACGCCCGGCTCAAGCGCGAGCGCGACGAATTCGCCAGCCAGGGCGGCGACCAGGTGCTCGAGCGCCTGGCCAAGCTCGGCGTGGTATTCGTGGTCTACCACCCGGGCGCCGGCCACCTGACCATCCCGCTGCAGGACATCGCCCGCTACCAGGACAACCCCATGGCCTATGCCGCGGCCAAATGCTTCGTCTCCGAGCCGCAGTACCGCCAGTGGCTGGCGCATTATCAGCAGCCGACCTGCGATGCCAGCCTGCCCAGCGGCGAACGCTGCGCCATTCCCATCGACCGGATCGACTCGCCCAGTCGCTTCAACGCCGGCGACTCCAACTGCTGCGCGCGGCACAAGGCGGGTAGTCGCCTGCGTACCGTCGGCTGATCTTGGCCCTGCAATTCCCCGACTGGCGCCCGCAGGCGGCGCTGCAACCCCTGCATCTGGACTGGCTGGACGCGGCCGGCATCGAGCTGGCCTGCCTGCGCCTGGAGCTGATCGACCCGCTGGTGTCCGGCAACAAGTGGTTCAAGCTCGCTCCGCACCTGCAGGCCGCCGCTGCCGGCGGCGCAGCCGGAGTGATCAGCCTGGGCGGCGCCCATTCCAATCACCTGCATGCGCTGGCCGCGGCCGGCAAGCGTTTCGGCTTTGCCACCGTCGGCCTGCTGCGCGGCGAGCCGCAGCAGACGCCGACCGTCGTTGATCTGCAGGCCTGCGGCATGCAACTGCACTGGCTGGGCTACGGCGGCTACCGGGCGCGGCATCAGGCGGATTTCTGGCAGCCCTGGCTGCAGCGCTACCCGCGCTTTCATCCGGTCGACGAGGGTGGCCTGGGCCTGCTCGCGGCCGAGGGCTGCAGCGGCCTGGTGCAGATGGCGCGGGCGCAGCTGGACGGTCTCGGCTGGGACAACTGCGACGGCTGGTGGCTGGCCGCCGGCACCGGCACCACCCTGGCCGGCCTGGTGCTGGGCGAGGTGGGGCGCTGCCCGGTGTACGGCGCCCTGGCGGTGCCCGGCAGCCATGGTGTGGCCGCGCAGGTGAGCGCGCTGCTGCGCCAGGCCGGTCGCCCCGATCGGGGCTATCGGCTGATCGAGGCGGCGCGCGGCGGCTTCGCCCGCATCGACGACGAGTTGCACGAGTTTATCCTGCGCAGCGAGCGGGCCAGCGGCCTGCTGCTGGAGCCGGTCTACACCGGCAAGGCGTTAATGGCGTTGCGCCAGCATGTCGAGGCCGGTTACCTTGCCCGCGGCAGTCGCCTGATCTTCGTCCATACCGGCGGTCTGCAGGGGCGGCGCGCACTGATGGGCGCCGCCGCCGACTACACTGAGGTCTGACCAGCGGAGCCTGGAATCCCCCATGAGCGAACCTCTCCACCCCGAACAGCTGCGCAGCCTGACCCCGCTCAACGTGCTGTCCGACCAGCAGTGGCGCGAGTTGCGCAGCCAGCTGGTGCCGCAACCCCTGCTGGCCGGTCAACTGCTGTTCCGCCAGGGCGACCAGGCGCGCCTGACCTACTACCTGCTGGCGGGCGAGCTGCAGTTGCAGGGCGCCGACGGCCAGGTGCAGCGTCTGCGGGCCGGCAGCGAGGCCAGCTGCCATCCCTTGTCGCCCAGCCTGCCGCGGCTGCACGAGGCGCGCGCGCTGAGCGACGTCAGTGTGCTGGCCATCGACAGCGCCACCCTGGACCGTCTGCTGACCTGGCGCCTGGCCTACCAGGACCTGCTGCTGGCGCTGCAGCAGAGCGGCACGGACGTCGAGTGGCTGGAGCGCCTGCTGGACAACCCGCTGTTCGCCAAGGTGCCGCCGGCCAACGTGCAGAACATGCTCGGCCGCCTGCAGCGCGTCCAGCTCCCGGCCGGCAGCCGGGTGCTGGAGGAGGGCGCGGCGGGCGATTGCTGCTTTTTCCTCGAAAGCGGCCGTGCCGAGGTGATCCGCGGCGCCGGCGGCGATAGTCAGGTGCTGGCCGAGCTGGAGGTGGGCGCCTGTTTCGGCGAGGAGGCGCTGCTGGCTGACCGGCCGCGCAACGCCACGGTGACCATGATCGAGGACGGCAGCGTGCTGCGCCTGGATCGCCAGGAGTTCTTCGCCCTGCTCAAGGCGCCGGTGGTGGCCGAGGTGTCCCTCGGCGAAGCGGCGCGTCTGCTGGCCCAGGGCGCGCAGTGGCTGGACGTGCGCCTGCTCGAGGAATACCAGCAGGCGCATGCGCCGCAGGCCCTGCACATGCCGCTGCAGCTGTTGCGCCTGAAGACGCGTCTGCTGGACAAGGCGTGCACCTACCTGTGCTACTGCGACAGCGGCAAGCGCAGCGCCAGCGCGGTGTTTCTCCTCGCCCAGCTGGGTTACAGCGTCTACGCCCTGCGCAACGGCCTCGATGGCCTGCCGGCGGTGCAGCGCGACGCCCTGCTGTGCGAGAGCGGCGCAGGCTACCTGGCGCGTTCGGGCGGACGCATCGAACGCAGCCGCTGAGCTGAAGGCGGGGCGGTTGCGGCGCGCATGCGATCCGCGGAGGGCTGCAGCCTGTCCCGGATTGCAGCCGGGCTACGGTCTGTCGACCGCCTGGGGCTCGGCCTGGCCCGGCCACTGGTCGCCGACCAGAAAGATCCGCTGCACTTCCTGCCAGCTGCCGTCAGCGGCTTCTTCCAAACTTACCAGTAACTGCGCGCCGGCCTGTGCCGGCAGGGCATCCAGCCATTGCTGCAGGCGTTCGCCCGACCAGCGCTGCTCGGCGTCCACCCGCGCCGGGGCCAGCCAGGCCAGGCGCGGCAGCGGCTGCCAGACGCTCGGCGGCTGCTCGCGGAGGAAGGCCGGCCAGTCGCGGCGGTGCAGCCAGCGTCCGCGCAGGTGCTGCGGCGAGGCTCCGCGCGGCGCGGCGCAGCTCTGCGCCCAGGGATAGAACAGGTAGCCGCCGAGCCACAGGGCGGCCTGGGTGTCGCCCAGTCGCAGGGCGTTGAGCGTGCTGCGCGCCTCGCGCCGCGAGGACAGCGGCAGCTGGCGCTGGCTGAGGTGGGCCAGCTTGAGGTCGAGGCGGTCGTGGCTGCCGGGGCCGAGCCACTGCGCGGCGTCGCCGCCGTCTTCGGCGGGCGGGCCGAGGTAGAACTTCACCGCCAGCTCCAGGTGGTGCTCGCCCTCGGCGTCGCGCAGCAGCAGGTCCAGCTCGCCCAGGGTCTGGCCGCTCTGGCGGATCGGCAGGTTGGCCGCCAGCACCTCGATATCCGGCGCGCCATGCAGGGCGAACTGCCACAGGCGTTCGTAGTACAGGCCCAGGCGGCGCACCGGATTGCCGGCCAGCCAGACGCTCAGCTCGCCGTCGTCGCGGTCCAGCCGGCGCAGCCAGTCGGCCAGCAGTGCCGGCTGGGTGCCCCAGCGGCTGGCCTGCAGCGGGTGGCGCTGCGGTTTGGGCGTCTGCCCGAGCAGCGGCGGCGACAGCAGCACCCAGGCCAGGTCGCGGACGGCGGGGCGGTGCAGGTGGCGGGGCAGGTCGTGGAGGACATCGAGCGGGCTCATGTAAGCGAGCATAGCCCAGTGCGGTGGGCGGTTTGCTGCGGCCTCGGCCTTTGACCGATAATCGCCGTCTCTCCCATCTCAAGTCTGGCGGGCATCCCATGGAGCAATTTCGCAATATCGGCATCATCGGGCGCCTCGGCAGCACACGGGTGCTGGAGACCGTCCGCCGACTCAAGCGTTATCTCATCGACCGCCACCTGCACGTGATCCTCGAGGACACCATCGCCGAGGTGCTGCCCGGCCACGGCCTGCAGACCTCCTCACGCAAGATGCTCGGCGAGGTCTGCGACCTGGTGATAGTGGTCGGCGGCGACGGCAGCATGCTCGGCGCGGCGCGTGCGCTGGCCCGGCACAAGGTGCCGGTGCTGGGGATCAACCGCGGCAGCCTGGGCTTTCTCACCGATATCCGCCCCGACGAGCTGGAGTTCAAGGTGGCCCAGGTGCTCGAAGGCCAGTACCTGACCGAGAACCGCTTCCTGCTCGAGGCCGAGGTGCGCCGCCACGGTGAAGCCATCGGCCAGGGCGATGCGCTCAACGACGTGGTGCTGCACCCAGGCAAGTCGACGCGGATGATCGAGTTCGAGCTGTTCATCGACGGCCAGTTCGTCTGCAGCCAGAAGGCCGACGGCCTGATCGTCGCCACCCCGACCGGCTCCACCGCCTATGCGCTGTCGGCCGGCGGGCCGATCATGCACCCCAAGCTCGACGCCATAGTGGTGGTGCCGATGTACCCGCACACCCTGTCCAGCCGGCCGATCGTGGTGGACGGCAACAGCGAGCTGAAGATAGTGGTGTCGCAGGACCTGCAGATCTACCCGCAGGTCTCCTGCGACGGTCAGAACCATTTCACCTGCGCGCCGGGCGACACCCTGCACGTGGCCAAGAAGGCGCAGAAGCTGCGCCTGATCCATCCGCTGGATCACAACTATTACGAGGTCTGCCGCACCAAGCTGGGTTGGGGTAGCCGCCTCGGGGGGCACGACTGAATGTCCCTCGACCCCCATCGTGGTTACGACCTGATCGGTGATATCCACGGCTGCGCGCGCACCCTGGAGCGCCTGCTGGAGCAGCTCGGCTATCGCCAGCAGGGCGGCGTGTGGCGCCATGCCTCGCGCCAGGCGATCTTCCTCGGCGACCTGATCGACCGCGGCCCCGGCATCCGCGAGGCCCTGCACCTGGTGCAGGCCATGGTCACGGCCGGCCAGGCGCTGTGCATCATGGGCAACCACGAATTCAACGCCCTGGGCTGGAGCACGCCGGCGCCGCCGGGCAGCGGCCGGCAGTTCGTCCGCGAGCACAGCTCGCGCCACCAGCGCCTGATGCGCGAGACCCTGGCGCAGTTCGAGGCCTATCCGCAGGAATGGCGCGAGTTCCTGCGCTGGTTCTACGAGATGCCGCTGTTTCTCGATGCCGGGCGTTTTCGCGTGGTGCATGCCTGCTGGGACAGCGGCCTGATCGAGCCGCTGCGCGCGCAGTTCGCCGACGGCTGCATCGACGAGCATTTCGTCCAGGCCTCGGCGGTGCCCGGCAGCTTCGCCAACCTGGCCCTGGATCGCCTGCTGCGCGGCACCGACATGCGCCTGCCGCATGGCCTGACCCTGACCAGCGACGACGGCTTCACCCGTTCCTATTTCCGTACCAAGTTCTGGGAAGAGAATCCCGAGACCTATGGCGACATCGTCTTCCAGCCCGACGCGCTGCCCGAGCTGGCGGCGCAGACGCCTTTGACCGAACTGCAGAAGGACGAGCTGCTGCGCTACGGCGCACACGAGCCGTTGCTGTTCGTCGGCCACTACTGGCGCCGCGGCAAGCCGGCGCCGATCCGCGCTAACCTGGCCTGCCTGGACTACAGCGCGGTGGTTGGCGGCAAGCTGGTGGCCTACCGCCTGGACCAGGAGCAGCGCCTGGAGTCGGGCAAGTTCGTCTGGGTCGACGTCGATCCCGCGGAGGCGCCGCGATGAGCGCCGTGGCCGTGCTGCGCCTGCCGCTCGCCGCCGATCTGAGCGGTTTCGTCGCCCTGCTGCGGCGTCTGCAGGTGCCGCACCGGGTGATCGAGGAGGGCGGCGAGCAGGTGCTCTGGGTGGCCGGCGAGGAGTTGGCCGAACAGGTGCGCGAGCTCTATGCGCGCTACCCGGATGGCGATGCCGCCGGCGAGGTTGCCGACCCCGTCGCGCCGGAGCGCGAGGGCGTATTGCAGCAACTGCGCCGCAGTCCGCTGACTGGCGCCGTGCTGCTGCTGACTTTCATCGTTTTCGCCGTGACCGCGGCCGGGGAGAACTTCGCCGCCATCCGTTGGCTGAGCTTCGTCGACTTCCGTATCGACGGCGAGCACCTCTATCTGACCTACCTGGAGGCGACGCTCGCCAGCGGCCAGTGGTGGCGTCTGCTGACGCCCATGCTGATCCACTTCGGCTGGCTACACCTGGCGATGAACAGCCTGTGGTACTGGGAGCTGGGCCGGCGCATCGAATTTCGGCAGGGCGCCATCGGTCTGCTCGGGCTGACCCTGCTGTTCGCCCTGGCGTCGAACTTCGCCCAGTACTGGTGGGCCGGGCCGTCGCTGTTCGGTGGCTTGTCCGGCGTGCTCTACGGCCTGCTCGGGCATTGCTGGATCTACCAGCGTCTGGCGCCGAACCCGGCCTACCGCCTGCCGCCCGGCGTGCTGGTGATGATGTTGGCCTGGCTGGCGATCTGCATGACCGGCGTCTTCGAACTGCTGCAGTTCGGCGCCATCGCCAATGCCGCGCATCTCGGCGGCCTGCTCACCGGCTGCCTCACCGGGCTGCTTGGCGGTATGCTGGCCAGACGCAGCGCTTGAACCGATCATATTGACCGTTCCGGCGGGTTGCACCCGCCCCAGGATCCATCCGGAGACCCCATGTCGTCCTTTCTCGAAGCCATCGAAAACATCACCCCGGAAATCTACCAGAGCCTCAAGCTGGCCGTGGAAATCGGCAAATGGCCCGATGGCCGCAAGCTGACTCAGGAGCAGAAGGAGCTGAGCCTGCAGGCGATGATCGCCTGGGAACAGCAGAACCTGCCGGAGGATCAGCGCACCGGCTACATGGGCCCGCAGGAGTGCAGCAGCAAGTCCGAGCCGGTGCCCAACCTGTTGTTCAAGTCCTCGGAAACCCTGCACTGATGAGCGAACTGGGACGAGGCTCGCTGAGCAAGATGGCGGCGCGCCTGGACGCGCCGGTGCAGTACGCCTTGCGCCTCGGCGACGAAGAGGTGCCGGTCAACCCGCTGCTGGGCAAGACGTTGCGCCTGGAATACCTCGGCGCCATCCACTGCAGCCATTGCGGGCGCAAGACCAAGACCAGCTTCAGCCAGGGCTACTGCTACCCCTGCATGCAGAAGCTGGCGCAGTGCGATCTGTGCATCATGAGCCCGGAGAAGTGCCACTTCGATCAGGGCACCTGCCGCGAGCCGAGCTGGGGCGAGCAGTTCTGCATGACCGACCATATCGTCTACCTGGCCAATTCCAGCGGCGTGAAGGTGGGCATCACCCGCGCCAGCCAGGTGCCGACCCGCTGGATCGACCAGGGCGCGACCCAGGCGCTGCCGATCCTGCGCGTGGCCACCAGGCAGCAGTCCGGCTTCGTCGAGGACCTGCTGCGCAGCCAGGTGGCGGACAAGACCAACTGGCGCGCGCTGCTCAAGGGCGATGCCGCGCCGGTCGACCTGCCGGCGATCCGCGAGCAGCTGTTCGCCAGCTGCGCCGCGGGCATCGCCGAGCTGCAGCAGCGCTTCGGTCTGCAGGCCATTCAGCCGCTCGGCGCCGCCGAGGTGCTGGACATCCGCTATCCCATCGCGGCCTATCCGGCCAAGATCGCCAGCTTCAACCTGGACAAGCAGCCACTGGCCGAGGGGACCTTGCTCGGGATCAAAGGCCAGTACCTGATGTTCGACACCGGCGTGATCAATATCCGCAAGTACACCGCTTACCAGCTGGCCGTCCACGAGATCGCCGCCTGACCCCCGATTGCCACCCGGCGCCCGGCGCGCCGCAGACGAGAGGCCAAGAGCCATGCGTACCGAACAACCGAAGATGATCTACCTCAAGGACTATCAGGCCCCCGACTACCTGATCGACGAGACCCACCTGACCTTCGAGCTGTTCGAGGACCATAGCCTGGTGCACGCGCAGTTGGTCATGCGCCGTAATCCCGAGGCCGGCGCCGGCCTGTCGGGGGCCCGCATGCCGCCGCTCGTGCTGGATGGTCAGCAGCTTGAACTGCTGGAGCTCAAGCTCGACGACCGCGAGCTGGGCGAAGGCGATTACACGCTGACCGACAGCCACCTGACCCTGCAGCCGACCCAGGAGCGTTTCGTGGTCGACAGCACGGTGCGTATCCATCCGGAAAGCAACACCGCACTGGAGGGCCTGTACAAGTCCGGCAGCATGTTCTGCACCCAGTGCGAGGCCGAGGGCTTTCGCAAGATCACCTTCTACCTCGACCGCCCGGACGTGATGAGCAAGTTCACCACCACGGTCAGCGCCGAGCAGCATAGCTACCCGGTGCTGCTGTCCAACGGCAACCCGATCGCCAGCGGTGCGGAAGAGGGCGGTCGGCACTGGGCGACCTGGGAAGACCCGTTCAAGAAGCCGGCCTACCTGTTCGCCCTGGTCGCCGGCGACCTCTGGTGCGTGGAAGACAGCTTCACCACCATGAGTCAGCGGGAAGTCGCGCTGCGCATCTACGTCGAGCCGGAGAACATCGACAAGGTGCAGCACGCCATGGACAGCCTCAAGCGCTCGATGAAGTGGGACGAGGAGGTCTACGGCCGCGAGTACGACCTGGACATCTTCATGATCGTCGCGGTCAACGACTTCAACATGGGCGCCATGGAGAACAAGGGCCTCAACATCTTCAACTCCAGCTGCGTGCTGGCTCGCGCCGAGACCGCCACCGACGCCGCCCACCAGCGCGTCGAGGCGGTGGTGGCCCACGAGTACTTCCACAACTGGTCGGGCAACCGCGTGACCTGCCGCGACTGGTTCCAGCTGTCGCTCAAGGAAGGCTTCACCGTGTTCCGCGACGCCGAGTTCTCCGCCGACACCCACTCGCGCACGGTCAAGCGCATCGAGGACGTGGCCTATCTGCGCACCCACCAGTTCGCCGAGGACGCCGGCCCCATGGCCCACCCGGTGCGCCCGGATGCGTACATGGAGATCTCCAACTTCTACACCCTGACTATTTATGAAAAGGGCTCGGAAGTGCTGCGCATGATCCACACCCTGCTCGGGCCGGAGCTGTTCCGCAAGGGTTCGGATCTGTACTTCGCGCGCCACGACGGCCAGGCCGTGACCTGCGACGACTTCGTCAAGGCCATGGAGGATGCCAGCGGCGTCGACCTGACCCAGTTCAAGCGCTGGTACACCCAGGCCGGCACGCCGCGCCTGGAGGTCAGCGAGGCTTATGACGCCGCGGCCCAGACTTACAGCCTGAGCTTCCGCCAGAGCTGCCCGGCCACGCCGGGGCAGAAGGACAAGCAGCCCTTCGTCATCCCCGTCGCGCTCGGCCTGCTCGATGCCCAGGGCCACGAGCTGCCGCTGCGCCTGCAGGGCGAGGCTGCCGCGCAGGGCACCAGCCGCGTGCTGTCGGTCACCGAGGCCGAGCAATGCTTCACCTTCGTGGATGTCGCCGAGCGGCCGCTGCCGTCGTTGCTGCGCGGCTTCAGCGCACCGGTCAAGCTGCATTTTCCCTACGACCGCGACCAGCTGATGTTCCTCATGCAGCACGATTCGGACGGCTTCAATCGCTGGGAAGCCGGCCAGCAGCTGTCCGTGCAGGTGCTGCAGGAGCTGATCGGCCAGCAGCAGCGCGGCGAGACCCTGCTGCTGGATCGGCGCCTGGTCACGGCGCTGCGCACGCTGCTCGAGGATGAAGCGCTGGATCAATCCATGGTCGCCGAGATGCTCTCGCTGCCGGGCGAAGCCTACCTCACCGAGATCAGCGAGGTGGCCGACGTCGAGGCCATCCACGTCGCCCGCGAGTTCGCCCGCAAGGAGCTGGCCAGCGCGCTGTTCGAGCCACTGTGGGCGCGCTACCAGGCCAACCGCGAAGTGTCCAAGGTCACCCCCTATGTCGCCGAGGCCGCCCACTTCGCCCGCCGCAGCCTGCAGAACATCGCACTGTCCTACCTGATGCTCAGCGAGCGGCCCGAGGTGCTGGCCGTCTGCGTCGATCAGTTCGAGAACGCCGACAACATGACCGAGCGCCTGGCGGCGCTGGCGGTGCTGGTCAACTCGCCGTTCCGGGACGAGCAGGGCAAGGCCCTGGCGATGTTCGCCGACTTCTTCAAGGACAACCCGCTGGTGATGGATCAGTGGTTCAGCGTGCAGGCCGGCTGCCCGCTGCCCGGCGGTCTGGAGCGGGTGCATGCGCTGATGCAGCACGAGGCCTTCACCCTGAAGAACCCGAACAAGGTGCGCGCGCTGATCGGCGCCTTCGCCAACCAGAACCTGGTCAACTTTCACCGCGCCGACGGGGCGGGCTACCGCTTTCTCGCCGACCAGGTGATCGCCCTCAACGCCCTCAACCCGCAGATCGCCTCGCGCCTGCTGGCGCCACTGACCCGCTGGCGCAAGTACGGCGCCGCCCGTCAGGCGCAAATGCAGGCCGAACTGCAGCGCATCCTCGCCTCCGGCGAGCTGTCCAGCGATGTCTACGAGGTGGTGAGCAAAAGCCTGGCCTAAGACGGGTTCTGCTGCACAAGAAGTGTTACCAGTCTCTGGCTGGTAACACTTTTTTGTTACTCAAAGAAATATGCCCTTCGCCTGTTATGCATTTGCACACTTAAGTTAGGGTCTTGGCCCTTGACTGAGTGGCGCTCTTGCTTGCGCGTAAACCCACGCGAGACCTCTAGCAAGGGGCATAAAGCGTCGGATCGTAGGACAAAAGACGCCACCGGCCAGGCGAATAGCTGACAGATTGGTCAGTGAATGATCAGTCACCGAAGGAAACACCGCCGATTGTCTAACTAGCGCCTTTGCGCTGATACGCTCGTTTGAATTGGCACCATGGTTGCAGTGCAGGACGGGATTCGGCCCCACGCCGCTGTGCCAGGGGCCGCTGCAATGCATTGGCGCAAGCCAAAACAAGCCGTCGTCAGTACGGCATATCGCCGTCCCGCCTGCGGGATCGCCCAAAAGAATGATCTGTCCACGGAGTAAAGTCTCGATGGAAATTAAGTCCCGCAAGCCCGTTCTGCGATTTGCCCCGGCCACCGCCGGCTTCGCGTTCGCTGGCGTCCTGCCGTTGCTGGTTGCCGCCCAGGTTCAGGCGGTGGAGTTCAGCTTCGCCGACAACGAAATCACCGGTTCCATCGATACCACCGTGTCCTACGGCCAGCTGTGGCGCGTGCAGGGCCAGGACAAGAGCAACAACGACATCAACACCAACGACGGCAACCGCAACTTCGATACCGGCCTGGTTTCCGAAGTGTTCAAGATCACCACCGATCTGGAAGCCTCGTATCAGAACTACGGCGTGTTCGTGCGCGGCACCGCGTTCTACGACACCCAGATCATGGACAAGCGCAACGACTACTACGGCGCCAACGATCCGGCCCAGCCGAGCCAGAATTTCCCGCGCGACGACAGCTTCACCTACGAGACCCGGCACAAGGCCGGCCGCGATGCGCAGATCCTCGATGCCTATGTCTACGGCAACTGGGACGTGGGCGATATGCCGGTCTCCGGCCGTCTCGGCAAGCAGGTGTTCAACTGGGGCGAAGGCCTGTTCTACCGCGGCGGGGTGAACACCACCAACCCGGTCGACGCCGCCAAGTTCCGCCTGCCCGGTTCGGAAGTGAAGGAAGTGCTGGTGCCGGTCGAGGCGCTGAGCTTCAACCTCGGCCTGACCGACAACCTGTCGATGGAAGCCTTCTACCAGTGGAACTGGAAGGAAACCGCGGTCGACCCGGTGGGCACCTACTTCTCCGAGACCGATCTGTTCGCCGATGGCGGCAACACCGCCTACACCACGGTCGATGCACTGTCCAATCCGCTGTTCCAGACCGTTTACAACGGCGCGGTGAATGGCGGTTTCGCCGGTCTGCCGGCCAACTTCGGCGGCTTGCAGGGCACCAACTATCTGGACAGCAACGGCGTGATCAAGGTGGCCAGCGTCGGCTCCGACATCAATGCCAAGAACGATGGCCAGTTCGGCGTCGCCTTCCGTTATATCGCCGAAGAGCTCAACTCCACCGAGTTCGGCTTCTACTTCGTCAACTACCACGCCAAAGAACCGACCATCTACGCCGATATCAACTCCACCTACGCCGGCCTGAACATCGATCAGCTGGCCAGCCTGGGCAGCCTGCTGGGGGTCAGCGCCACCAGCTACGACGATCTGGTCAGTCAGGCCGCCAGCAACCCGGCCGCGGCTACCGTGCTGGGCCTGGTCAACGGCGCCGCCGCCGTGGACGTGGCCAACCAGGTCAACGCCCGCCGCGAGTACGCCGAAGATATCCGCATGTACGGCATGAGCTTCAATACCACGGTCGGCGAGGCCTCGGTGTTCGGCGAGCTGTCCTACCGGCCGAACCTGCCGATCGGCATCGCCACCACCAACGACCTGCTAGGCGACCTGCTCGGCCAGGCCGCCCACCTGTCTGCCGGCCGCCCGGTGAACATCGGCGGTCAGATGGTCGATATCGACGATCAGATCCACAACTCCACCCGTGTCGAGGCCTTCAACACCTCGCTGGGCACCATCTACAACTTCGGTCCGTCGCTGGGCTTCGACTCGCTGTTCGGCGTCGCCGAGCTGGCGTCCGAGCACGTGCGCGGCGACAGCCTGCAGTACGTCGATTACCAGGGCAACGTGCGCTACTACGCCGGCCGGCCGAACAACTCCTACGTTTCCGGCTATGACCGCGACGACCAGATCAACAAGAACGCCTACGGCTACACCCTGGTCATGTCCGGCACCTGGAACGACGTCTACGCCGGCGTCAACCTGTCGCCGTTCGCCGTGTTCAAGCACGACTTCGAGGGCAACTCGCACCAGACCGGCAACTTCGTCGAAGGCCGTATGGCCTACACCGTCGGCATGCGCGCCAGCTACCTGAACAGCCTGGAAGCCGAGATCCAGTACACCGAGTTCTACGGTGCCGGGCAGAACAACGGTTCGCGCGACCGCGACAACGTCGGCGTCAACGTCAAGTACTCCTTCTAACGAGCCTGTCCACGATCTGCTGCGCGTCGGCTAAACGGCGTTGAAAACGACCTCGGAATGCTCATTTACATACGTAAACTCCGCTTCCTCGGCCGTTTTCGCCACCGTTTATCTCTAGCTCGCGAGATCGTAAACAGGCTCTAAAGACCCATAACCAGAAAAACAGCCGGGCGCCGCAGGGCGTTCGGCCAGACTCTTCACGGAGAATTACCATGCTGAACAAGCACAGGCTGATGGCCGTAGCCGTTGCACTGGCGTTTTCCGCCGGCACCGCGCTGGCTGCCGTTTCCCCGCAGGAAGCCGCCAAGCTCGGCGATACCCTGACCCCCTTCGGCGCCGAGAAGGCCGGCAACGCCGCCGGCACCATCCCGGCCTGGACCGGCGGCATCACCCAGGCGCCGGCCGGTTACACCCGTTCGGGCCAGCACCACGTCAACCCCTTCCCGGAAGACAAGCCGCTGTTCACCATCACCGCGGCCAACCTGAGCCAGTACGAGGCCAACCTGACCCCGGGTCAGATCGCCATGTTCAAGGCCTATCCGGAAACCTACCAGATGCCGGTGTACCAGACCCGCCGCTCCGGCTCCGCGCCGCAGTGGGTCTACGACAACAGCATCAAGAACGCCACCAGCGCCAAGCTGGCCGATGGCGGTAACGGCTTCAGCAATGCCTATGGCGGCATCCCGTTCCCGATTCCGCAGAACGGCGTCGAGGCGCTGTGGAACCACATCGCCCGCTACCGCGGCACCTACATCGTGCGCCGCGCCTCGGAAGTGGCGGTGCAGCGCAACGGCGCCTACTCGCTGGTGACCTCGCAGCAGGAGGCGATGTTCAAGTACTACATGCAGAACGGCTCCTTCGCCGATCTGAACAACATCATGTTCTACTACCTGTCGTTCACCACCAGCCCGGCGCGCCTGGCCGGTGGCGCCACCCTGGTTCACGAGACCCTGGATCAGGTCAAGGAGCCGCGTCAGGCCTGGGGCTACAACGCTGGCCAGCGTCGCGTGCGGCGTGCGCCGAACCTGGCCTACGACACCCCGATCGCTGCTGCCGACGGCCTGCGTACCGCCGACGACACCGACATGTTCAACGGTGCGCCGGATCGCTACGACTGGAAACTGGTGGGCAAGAAGGAAATCTACATCCCCTACAACAACTACCAGGTCACCAGCCCGGACGTGAAGTACAAGGATCTGCTGCAGGTCGGCCACCTCAACCCGGCGCTGACCCGCAACGAGCTGCACCGCGTCTGGGTGGTGGAAGGCACGCTGAAGTCCGGCGCCCGCCACATCTATTCCAAGCGCACCCTGTTCCTCGACGAGGACAGCTGGCAGGCCGCGGTGGTGGATCAGTACGACGGTCGCGGCGAGCTGTGGCGCGTATCCATCGCCTACCTGAAGAACTACTACGACCTGCCGACCACCTGGTCCGCGCTGGACGTGTTCCACGATCTGCAGGCGCGTCGCTACCACGTGCAGAACCTGGACAACGAAGAGAACAACACCATCGACTTCAGCCAGGCGATTCCGGACGACGGTTATTTCAAGCCGGCCGCCCTGCGTCGTCGCGGCACCCGCTAATAGTCGTGTAGTCTCACGCGAAGGCCGCTACAGTAGTAGCGGCCTTTTCGTATCAGCTCGGCGAATGGGCCGTGCTCAAGCGGCTGCGGCCTTAACAAAACATAACGTCGCGCCGATTGTCAGGGCTTTCCGAAGCTCGCTAGGATGAGCGGCCTGCTAATAAGGCAGTACCGCCTATAACAATAAGGGGGAAGGTATATGAGTGAGCCCGTCATGCGGCGCACCCAGTCCGGTCTGGCGTCCATCCTGGCGCGCAAACCGGCGCTCCGTGTCCATTCGCCGCTGGCCAAAGCGCTCTCGCTGTGCAGTGTGCTGTCCGTGTTGAGCTTCGCCGCCGCGCCGCTGCAGGCCGAAACCTCGGCAGCCGCAGAGGCCGGCTATGCCATCGAGTCGCCCCAGGCGGTGCACAGCCTGCTGCTCGATGTGGTCAACACCGGCAAGCGCCTGGTCGCCGTCGGCGACCGCGGCCATATCCTTTATTCCGACGACCAGGGACAGAGCTGGACGCAGGCCAAGGTGCCCAGCCGGCAGATGCTCACCTCGCTGTTCTTCGTCGATGCGCAGCATGGCTGGGCCGTTGGCCACGACGCGCAGATCCTCGCCACCAGTGACGGCGGCCTGAGCTGGATCAAGCAGTTCGAAGACCTCGAGCGCGAAGCGCCGCTGCTGGACATCTGGTTCAAGGACCTGCAAACCGGCTACGCCATCGGCGCCTACGGCGCGCTGCTGGAAACCAGCGACGGCGGGCAGAACTGGGAAGACGTCAGCGACCGCCTCGACAACGAAGATGCCTATCACCTCAATGCCATCACCTCGGTGAAGGATGCGGGGCTGTTCGTCGTCGGCGAACTCGGTCAGATGTTCCGTTCCGCCGATTGGGGACAGACCTGGGAACGCATCGAGGAGCAGCCCTACGATGGCTCGCTGTTCGGCGTGCTCGGCACCGACCAGGCCGGCACCCTGCTGGCCTACGGCCTGCGCGGCCACCTGTTCCGCTCCACCGATTTCGGCGACAGCTGGCAGCAGATCGTCATCAACACGCCGAACAACGGCCCGCTGGAGTTCGGCCTGGCCGATGGCACCCTGCTGGCCGACGGCAGCATCGCCGTGGTCGGCCATGGCGGCACCGTGCTGCGCAGCACCGACCACGGGCAGAGTTTCAGCCTGATCAACCGTCCCGACCGCATCTCGCTGGCCGGGGTAACTGCACTGGATAACGGCAACCTGATCCTGGTGGGGCAGGGCGGCGTTCACCTCGCCGCCGCGACTGGCGCCGATCTGGGCCAACAATAACAAGCCGGGAGCCTTTGCATGACCAAGCATCAACAAACGCCTGCCTCTTTCCTCGAGCGGCTGATTTTCAACAATCGCCCGGCGGTGATCCTGATCTGCCTGCTGATCAGCCTGTTCCTGTTCTACCAGGCCGCCCAGGTACGCCCGCAGACCAGCTTCGAGAAGATGATTCCGCTGGGTCACCCCTATATCCAGAAGATGCTCGAGCACCGTAACGACCTGGCCAACCTGGGCAATACGGTGCGCATCTCGGTGGAAGCCACCGAGGGCGACATCTTCAGCAAGGAATACATGGAGACCCTGCGGCAGATCCACGACGAGGTGTTCTACATCCCCGGCGTCGATCGTTCCGGCCTCAAGTCGCTGTGGAGCCCCAGCGTGCGCTGGACCGAAGTGACCGAGGAAGGCTTCGCCGGCGGCGAGGTGATTCCGCAGACCTACGACGGTTCCGTGGAAAGCCTGGAGGACCTGCGCAGCAACATCCTCAAGTCCGGACAGATCGGCCGCCTGGTGGCGAACAACTTCAAGTCGAGCATCATCGACGTGCCGCTGCTGGAGTCCTACCCGGACCCCAACGACCAGAGCAAGCTGGTGTCCTTGGACTACCAGAAGTTCTCCCACGAGCTGGAAGAGAAGATTCGCGAGAAATACCAGGCGCAGAACCCCGACGTTAAGGTGCACATCATCGGCTTCGCCAAGAAGGTCGGCGACCTGATCGACGGCCTGTTCGGCGTGGCGCTGTTCTTCGCCGTGGCGATCGGCATCACCTTCGTCCTGCTGCTGTGGTTCACCCACTGCTTCAAGAGCACCCTGGCGGTGGTCATCACCACGCTGATCGCGGTGGTCTGGCAGCTCGGCCTGTTGCATACCCTGGGCTTCGGTCTCGACCCCTATTCGATGCTGGTGCCGTTCCTGGTATTCGCCATCGGCATCTCCCACGGGGTGCAGAAGATCAATGGCATCGCCATGGCCTCGGGTGAGGCGACCGACGCCCTGTCCGCCGCGCGCATGGCCTTCCGTCAGCTGTTCATCCCCGGCCTGGTGGCGCTGCTGTCCGACGCCGTGGGCTTCGTCACTCTGCTGCTGATCGACATCGGCGTGATCCGCGAACTGGCCATCGGTGCCTCGATGGGCGTGGCGGTGATCATCCTGACCAACCTGATCCTGCTGCCGGTAATGATTTCCTACATCGGCATCAGCAAGAAGGCGGTGAAGATCAGCCGCGAAGAGGCAGCCAAGGACCATCCGCTGTGGCGTGCCATCTCCAACTTCGCCCACCCGATGGTGGCGCCGATCTCCGTGGTGGTCGCCGTGGTGGCCTTGGCCGGCGGCGTCTGGTACGGGCAGAACCTGAAGATCGGCGACCTCGATCAGGGCGCCCCGGAACTGCATCCGGACTCGCGCTACAACCTGGACAACGACTTCGTCATCCGCAACTACTCGACCAGCTCCGACGTGCTGGTGGTGATGATCAAGACTGCCACCGAAGGCTGCTCCACCTATCCGGCCCTGGCCGCCATGGACGAGCTGATGTGGCAGATGGAGAACACCCAGGGCGTGCAATCGGCCATCTCCATGGTCACCGTGTCCAAGCAGGTGATCAAGGGCATGAACGAGGGCAACCTGAAATGGGAAACCCTGTCGCGCAACCAGGACGTGCTGAACAACTCGATCGCCCGTGCCGAAGGCCTGTACAACGCCGACTGCTCGGTGGCGCCGGTGCTGGTGTTCCTCGAGGACCACAAGGCCGAGACCCTGTCGCGTGCCGTGGCCGCCGCCGAGGCGTTCGCCAAGCAGCACAGCAGCGACGAGCTGCAGGTGGTGCTGGCGGCCGGTAACGCCGGTATCGAGGCGGCCACCAACGAGGTGATCGCCGCGTCCGAGACCACCATGCTGATCGCGGTCTACGCGGCGGTGAGCATCATGTGCCTGCTGACCTTCCGTTCGCTGGCCGCGACCCTGTGCGTGATCCTGCCGCTGGTGCTGACCTCGATCCTCGGCAACGCGCTGATGGCCTGGATGGGCATCGGCGTCAAGGTCGCCACCCTGCCGGTGATCGCCCTCGGCGTGGGCATCGGCGTGGACTACGGCATCTACATCTACAGCCGCATGGAGACCTACCTGCGTCAGGGCCTGTCGCTGCAGGACGCCTACTACGAGACCCTCAAGTCCACCGGCAAGGCGGTGCTGTTCACCGGCGTGTGCCTGGCCATCGGCGTGGCGACCTGGATCTTCTCGGCGATCAAGTTCCAGGCCGACATGGGCCTGATGCTGACCTTCATGTTCCTCTGGAACATGATCGGCGCGATCTGGCTGCTGCCGGCCCTGGCCCGCTTCCTGATCAACCCGGAGAAGCTGCGCGCCAAGGGCTGATGCCTGACCTGTAGCAAAAGAACCGCGGCCCTTGGGTCGCGGTTTTTTTATGGCGCTGGGGTGCGCCGCGCGCAGGGCGGATAGGCCGCCAGGCTCGTCCGTCAACCGGGGGGCGCTGGCGAAGGCACGCGCTGGCGCCGGTAGCCCGGATGAAATCCGGGGCCTTCGCCGGCAGCCAGTTCCGATGGATACGGGGGGTACGCCCTGCGTTGGCGAATTACCGACAACGGCTGCCGATCAGGGGTGGACGGCTACAGCGGATAAATGCCCGATAGCCGGTGCGCGCGGCGCACCCTACCCAAGCCTGCCTGCGATCGACCCTGGCGGCGCCGTGCGCACCCGCAATATCGCCGTCAGCGTGGGTAGAGCGGCGGCAGCGCGCTGCTTTCCTGCGTGGCGGCGCTCGGTTGCTGGGCGGCCGGCAGGTTGCGGATCGCTTTCCACAATTCCTCGCCCTGCCACTGCTGGCCGGTCTCGCTGTACAGCGCGCCGTTGAGGCCGTCGAGGGCGTCGGACAGCGGCACGTAGCGCGCCGCCATGTCGGCCAGGGTTTCCGGCTGCTGGCGCGCCCAGGCGTCGAGGGCGTGGCGGGTGGTCTGGGCGTCGCCGGCCAGGCAGGCGCGCTTGAGGTCGTCGAGCAGGGTGCGCGGGCTCGGGCCGCTTTGCGCGGCGCGTTGGATCGCCGGCTGGCGCCGGGCGTGCCACCACAGGCCGAAACCGAGCAGGCTGGTGCCGGCGAGCAGGGCGCAGGCCAGCTGCCAGGGCCACAGCGGCGGGCCTTCGAGCCCCTGCGTGGTCACCACGCTGGGGCTGGCCGGCTCGTCGCTGTGCAGCTGCGGGTTTTCCGCCACCTGCAGGGTGCGCGCGGGCAGGGCGGTGCGTTCCAGGCTGTCGGTCTGGGTGTTCCACCACTGCACCTCCAGCGCCGGCAGCTCGAAGCTGCCGCTGCGGCTCGGCACCAGCGCCTCGCGGTCTTCGCGACTGCCGATGATGCCGGTTTCGCTGCGCTGGTCGCTGAGCTGCGGCTGATCCGGATAACGGCGCAGGCCGTCGACCTGGGTGGCGGGCAGTGGCGGCAGCTGGGCGCTGGACAGGCCATCGACCTTGAGGATCAGGCGGCGGGTCAGCGACTCGCCGACCCGGCTCTGTCCCGGCTGCGGGTTCCAGGTTTCCGCCAGGCCCAGGGCGCGTGCCGGCAGCCAGGGGGCGTCGGCCGGGTACTCGGCCGGCTTGGCTTTGACCTGCAGCGGGATGTCCGGTGATTTGACCCGCGACACCTTGCCGGCGCGCGGGCCGAAGGGCAGGAAGTCGTCGCCGCGCGAGCGGTCGACCAGGGTGGCGCTGAACACCTGACCGGGGATGCTCAGCTCGCCGCTGCGCTGCGGGTAGATGGCGTACTGCAGCTCGATCACGCCGTGGCGCACGCCGCCGATGGTCTTCTCGTAGGTGCGCGGCTCGCCCAGTTGCTCGATGCGCGCATCCTGCATCTGCAGCGGGGTCAGGCTGCTGTCGTCGTACATCGACACCGAGTGGTAGATGCGCAGGGTCAGCACGGCCTGGGCCTGCACGTAGACGCTGTCCTGATCCAGGCTGGCGTCGATGAACACCGGCGCCAGCTTCTCGCCGTTGCCCGGCTCGCCGGTCGCCTGCACCTGCAGGGTGATGGGCAGGGTTTCGGCATCTTCCAGGCGGATCGGGGGGATCACCACCTCGCCGCTGTGTTTGGGTTGCAGGGTGAGGATCCAGCGTGTGGCAGCGCGCGGCGTGTCGCCGAGGTTGCTCAGGCGGTTGACCTGGCGACTGCCGAGGATTTCGAAGTGCTCGTCCAGCGGGCTCAGGTCCGGCCGGCCGAAACGGGTCGGGTCGGTGGACTCGAGGGTCAGTACCACGGTCTCGCCTTCGTTCAGGCGGGTGCGGTCGACGCTGGCGAAGAAGGCCTCGGCGCTGGCCTGGCCGGCCAGCAGGAGAAGGAGCAGCGTGGCTAGACGCTTCATCGGGAGGGTTCCTGACGTTGTTGCTGTTCGTACCAGAATTTTCGCCGCAACAGCTCGGCCGGGTCGTCCGGAATCTGTCGCAGCCATTGTTCCAGCGCTTGCTGGCGCTCGTCGGCCGAGCCCAGCTGTTCTTCCGCCAGCGGGCCTTCGGCGGTGCCGGTATCCGCCGCTGCTTCGTCGCCCGGCGCTGTCGAGGCGGCGTTGTCGTCACTCTCGCTCGGCTGCGGCTCGCCGTTGTCGCCCGCTTCGTCCGGGCGGTTCGCTTGCGCCGGTTGGCTCGGCGGCGGCTCGGCAGCCTGGCCGGCCGGGGCCTCGTTGGGCTCGCCGCTGTCCGCCTCCTGGCTCGGCGGTGGCGCTTGCGCGCTGTCGCCGGACTGCTGCTGCGCCTGGCGCTCCAGCGCCTCCTCGATCAGGGCCTTGTTGTGCTGCGCCGCGCTCAGCTCTGGCTGGCGTTCCAGCGCCTGCTCGTAGGCGTCCAGCGCCGCCTCCAGTTCGCCGCCCTTGGCCAGGGCGTTGCCGCGGTTGTAGTGGTCGGCGGCGCCGTCGCCCTGGGCGAAGCGCTCGGCGGCGGCGGCGTAGTCGCCGGCCTCGTACAGCGCCTTGCCCTGCCACTGCGGATCGGCGAAGCGTTGCGCCGCCTCGGCCGGGCGCTGCGCCTGGAGCAGGCGCTGGCCCTGCTGGTCCGGGCGCAGCCACAGGTCGTCGATCGTCATGGCCTGGCTGGTCTGCGGCGGCAGCATCAGCAGCAGGGGCAGACAGAACAGCCAGCCGCGCCGCCCGGCGCAGGCGGCCAGCAGCAGCAGCGGCAGCAGCAGCCAGTAGCCCTGGTCGATCCGCGCCTCGAGCTGGGTCGGCTCGCCGGCGGCGCGCAGCGCCTGCGGGCCATCGAGCAGGCCGAGGCGGCGCAGGTCGTCGTCGTCGAGGCGGGCCTGGGCGTAGCGGCCGCCGTGGGCCTCGGCGACCTCGCGCAGGCCGGGCGCATCCAGACGCGGGATGAGGATGGCGCCGCGCTCGTCCTTGAGGAAGCTGCCGTCCTCCTGCACCACCGGCGCGCCTTCGCGGCTGCCGATGCCGAGGATCAGCAGCGGTGTGGCACGGCGTTCCAGCGCCTGGCGGATGCCGCTGCGTTCCTGCTCGTCGAGGGCGCTGGTGATCAGCAGCAGGCGGCCCTGGCCCAGTTGCGCCTGCTCGAGCAACTGCAGGCCGCGCGCCACGGCCAGGTCGGCGCGCCGGCCCGGTTCGGGCATCAGCGAGGGCTTGAGCGCTTCGAGCAGGTTGCGGCTGGTGGCCAGGTCGTCGGACAGCGGCACCAGGCTGTGCGCGCTGCCGGCGTAGACGATGATCGCGGTCTGCGCGTCGCGCCGGGCTTCGAGCAGGTCGAGCAGCTTGCGCCGGGCCTGTTCCAGGCGGTTCGGCGGGCCGTCCGCGGCGAGCATCTGCGGCGTCAGTTCGAGCAGCACCAGCAGCGGGTCGGCCGGTTTCTGGTTGCTCTGCTCGACGCGCTGCCAGCTCGGCCCGAGCAGCGCCAGCACGGCCAGCAGCCAGGCCAGGCCGAGGGCCAGCCAGGGCAACCGGCTGCCGCGGCCGTTGCCGCCCGCCAGCAGCGTCTGATGGAAGGCGGCCGGCAGCAGCAGTTGCCAGCGTCCGCTCTGCCGCTCGCGGTGCCACAGGCGCCACAGCAGCCAGACCAGCAGCGGCACCAGCAGCAGCCACAGCGGGCGCAGCCATTGTGGCCAGAGCAGGCTCATGCGCGCCTCCGCAGGCGTTGCGGCAGGTCCGGCCAGAGCGTGCGGCTGGCCAGCAGCAGGCTGCCGAGCAGTGCCAGGGCCAGCGGCCAGGCGTACAGCGCCTGGGCCGGGCGGGCCAGGGTGGGTTGCTGGGCGACCGGTTCGAGACGGTCCAGGGTCAGCTCGATCTGGCTCAGCTCGGCCTGGCTGCGTGCGCGGAAGTACTCGCCGCCGGTGGCGTCGGCGATGGCGCGCAGGCTGGTTTCGTCCAGGTCGAGGGTGCTGAAGCCGAGCGCACCGAGCACGCCGCTTTGCTGCGGATCGGCGCCGATGCCGATGGTGTAGATGCGCACGCCTTCCTCGGCGGCCAGTTGTGCGGCGGTCAGCGGTTCGATCTCGCCGCCGTTGTTGGCGCCATCGGTGATCAGCACCAGCACGCGGCTCTGCGCCGGGCGCTGGCGCAGGCGCTTGACGGCCAGGCCGATGGCGTCGCCGATGGCGGTGTTCTTGCCGGCGATGCCGATCAGCGCCTCGTCCAGCCAGGTACGCACCGTGTGGCGGTCGAAGGTCAGCGGCGCCTGCAGGTAGGCCTGGCTGCCGAACAGGATGAGGCCGACCCGATCACCGCGGCGGTCCTCGATGAAGTCGCCGAGCAGGCGCTTGACCAGTTCCAGGCGGCTGATCGGCTCGTCGTCCCAGAGCATGTCGGCATAATCCATGGAGCCGGAGACATCCACCGCCAGCAGCAGGTCGCGGCCGCTGGCCGGCAGCGGCAGCGGCTCGCCGACCCATTGCGGGCGGGCCGCGGCGCACAGCAACAGGAGCCAGAGCAGGGCCAGCGGCGCCTGCTGGCGCCAGCTCGGCAGGCCGGCGCGGGCGCGGCGGCCGCTGAGCGCCTGCAGCTCGTCGAGAAAGGTCACGCGCAGCGCCGCGTCGCCGCTGTCGGCGGCCGGCAGCAGCCGGCGCAGCAGCCAGGGCAGTGGGGCGAGGGCGAAGACCCAGGGCCAGGCGAACTCAAACATGCTTGCGAATCCAGGTGGCGACGGCCTGCTCGAGCTCGTCGATGGCCTTGTCGCTGAGCGTGCACTGCGGTTTGTAGGCGCCCTCGACCAGCACCATCCAGCGGGTCAGGCCGGCGGCCGGGCAGCGGTTGTCGAGGAAGGCCAGCCAGGCGCGACTGCTCAGCACGTGGCTGTGGCTGTCCGGATAGCGTTCGCGGCACAGGCGCTTGAGCAGGGCGTTGAGCTGCTGCAGCCAGGGCCCGGCCGGGGCGCCGTCGTAGGGTTTGCGCAGTTGCGCCAGCTCCGCCAGGGCGGCCTGGCGCAGCGGCTCCAGCGGCGCCTCGGCGCGCACCTGGCGGCGGCGGACGCGCCAGCGCCGCAGCAGGCGCCACAGGCCCCAGCCGGCCAGCGGCAGCAGCACGGCCAGCAGCCACCAGCCGGGCGCCGGCGGCCACCAGGGCACCGGTGGCGGGTCGATCAAGGGCTGCAGCTGGTCGAGCGGATTCATGGCGCCTTCCTCGGGCGCAGGGCGCTGAGCAGTTCCTGCAGCTGTTCGATCAGCTCGACCTGGGTGCTCAGCGGCAGCAGCGGCACGCCGAGCTTCTGCGCCAGGCGTTGCCAGCGCGCCTCGCGGGCCTGCGCCTGGGCGCGATAGGCCTGGCGCAGGTCGCCGTTATGGGTGTCGAGCTCCAGCTGCGCGCCGCCCTGGGTGAAGCGCAGCAGGCCGGCGGCCGGCAGGGCGTGGTCGAGCGGGTCGGACAGCGGCAGCAGCAGCAGGTCGGTGTGGCGGGCGAGCAGGGTCAGCTGCTGCTCGGCGTTGTCGTTCAGCGCGCGCTCGTCGCACAGCACTATGACCAGGCTGCCGGGGCGCAGCACCTCGCGGGCGCGGCGCAGGGCCAGGCCGAGCGTGTCGCGCGCGGCGCCGGGCGGAGCGTCGGGGCCCAGCGCCTGGTTGGCGCGGGCCAGCAGGTTGAGCAGTTGCAGCAGGCTCTGCTTGCTGCGCCGCGGCTTGACCTCGTGGTGCTCGGTGTCGGCGAACACCAGGCCGCCGATGCGGTCGTTGTGCGCCAGCGCGGCCCAGCCGACCAGCGCCGCGGCGCGGGCGGCGAGCACCGACTTGAAGCACTGCCCAGAGCCGAAGAACAGCCGCTGGCTCTGTTCGGCGAGGATGAAGATGGGCCGCTCGCGCTCCTCGTGGAACAGCTTGGTGTGCGGTTCCTGGGTGCGCGCGGTGACGCGCCAGTCGATGTTGCGCACGTCGTCGCCGGCCTGGTAGACGCGCACCTGGTCGAAGTCGACGCCGCGCCCGCGCAGCTTGGAGTGGTGCAGGCCGATCAGCGGGCTGCGCCGCGCCGGGGTGGAGAACAGCGGCACCTCATGCACGCGATGGCGCATCTCGATCAGCTCGGCGAGATCGAGGTGGATGGCATTGGCGCCGGCGGGGCTGGACATGGTCTAGGGGGCGTTCCCGGATTGCATCCGGGTTGCGGCAGTGCGGCCAGGGGTGCGCATTCAGGCCACCGCCACCACGTCGAGGATGCGCTGGATCACCCGGTCCTGGTCGATGCCCGAGGCCTCGGCCTCGAACGACAGGATGATGCGGTGGCGCAGCACGTCGAACAGCATCGCCTGGATGTCCTCGGGGCTGACGAAGTCGCGCCCGGCCAGCCAGGCGTGGGCGCGTGCGCAGCGATCCAGGGCGATGGAGCCGCGCGGGCTGGCGCCGTAGGCGATCCACTCGGCCAGTTCGGGGTCGAACTTGGCCGGGGTGCGGCTGGCCATCACCAGCTGCACCAGGTATTCCTCCACCGCGTCGGCCATGTACAGGCCGAGGATTTCCTTGCGTGCGGCGAACACCGCCTGCTGGCTGAGCCGGTGCTCCGGCTTGGTCTCGCCGTGCAGCGCCTCGCCGCGTGCCTGGGCGAGGATCTTGCGCTCCACCGCAGCGTCGGGAAAACCGATCTTCACGTGCATCAAAAAGCGGTCGAGCTGAGCTTCGGGCAGTGGGTAGGTGCCTTCCTGCTCGATGGGGTTCTGCGTCG
Organism: Pseudomonas sp. NPDC077649; assembly: GCF_044542855.1. Classification (NCBI taxonomy): domain Bacteria; kingdom Pseudomonadati; phylum Pseudomonadota; class Gammaproteobacteria; order Pseudomonadales; family Pseudomonadaceae; genus Pseudomonas; species Pseudomonas sp. NPDC077649. Next base: position 1,441,461 of record NZ_JBITVF010000001.1, read on the forward strand.
CCATCACCAGAAACAGCGGCGACAGGTCGTAGGTCGAGCGGCCCACCGAGACCTGGCGCTCGGCCATGGCCTCGAGCAGCGCCGACTGCACCTTGGCCGGGGCGCGGTTGATCTCGTCGGCCAGCACCAGGTTGTGGAAGATCGGCCCCTGCTGGAACACGAAGCTGCCGGTCTCCGGGCGGTAGATCTCGGTGCCGGTGATATCCGCCGGCAGCAGGTCGGGGGTGAACTGGATGCGGTGGAACTCGCCTTCGATACCTTCGGCCAGTTCCTTGATCGCCTTGGTCTTGGCCAGCCCGGGGGCGCCCTCGACCAGCAGGTGGCCGTCGGCGAGCAGGGCGATCAGCAGCCGTTCGATGAGTTTTTCCTGGCCGAGGATCTGGGTTGAAAGAAAATGTCGCAGCGCGACAAGCGCCTCACGGTGTTCCATCGTTAAGCTCATCCGGCGAGAGTGACCGGCGAGTCGAAGACTTCGCCGGGGTTCTGGGACCGCCACTTTAATGCAATCGCGGTCACCTAGACTAACGTTGATCCATAACCTTGTGGCGACGGTCACCCCCACCTCTTCACGCCCCCAGTCGAAAATGGAGCACAACCATGGCGTTCTTTACGGCGGCCAGCAAAGCCGACTTCCAGCATCAACTGCAAGCGGCGCTGGCGCAGCACGTGAGCGAGCAGGCGCTGCCACAAGTGGCGCTGTTCGCCGAACAATTCTTCGGCATCATCGCCCTCGAGGAGCTGACCCAGCGGCGCCTGTCCGACCTGGTCGGCTGCACCCTGTCGGCCTGGCGCATGCTGGAGCGTTTCGATCACGGCAAACCGCAGGTACGCGCGTTCAACCCCGACTACGAGAAGCACGGCTGGCAGTCGACCCACACCGCGGTGGAGATCCTGCATGGCGATATCCCGTTCCTGGTCGACTCGGTGCGCATGGAACTGAACCGTCGCGGCTACAGCATCCATACCCTGCAGAACAGCGTGTTCAGCGTGCGCCGCGACAAGAACGGCGAGCTGCTGGAGATCCTGCCCAAGGGCAGCCAGGGCGAGGGCGTGCTGCAGGAAGCGCTGATGTTCCTGGAGATCGACCGCTGCGCCAGCGCCGGCGAGTTGAAGACCCTGGAAAAGGCCATACACGAGGTGTTCGGCGACGTGCGCATGAGCGTCGCCGACTTCCAGCCGATGAAGGCCAAGGCCCGCGAGCTGCTGGCCTGGCTCGACCGCGCCAAGCTCAAGGTGGACAAGGCCGAGCTGGACGAGGTCAAGGTGTTCCTCGGCTGGCTGCTGGACAACCACTTCACCTTCCTCGGCTACGAGGAGTTCACCGTGACGCCGAGCGCCGACGGCGGCACCCTGGTCTACGACGAGAAATCCCTGCTCGGCCTCTCCAAGCGCCTGCGCAGCGGGCTCAAGGCCGAGGAACTGCACATCGAGCCGGAAGCGGTGGCCTACCTGCGCGAGCCGCAGCTGCTGTCGTTCGCCAAGGCCGCCGTGCCCAGCCGCGTGCACCGGCCGGCCTACCCGGACTTCGTCTCGATCCGCGAGCTGGACGCCAAGGGCAACGTGGTCAAGGAATGCCGCTTCATGGGCCTGTACACCTCGGCGGTGTACGCCGAGAGCGTGTGGAACATCCCCTACATCCGCCGCAAGGTGGACGTGATCAAGCAGCGCTCCGGCTTCGACAGCAGCGCCCACCTGGGCAAGGAACTGGCCCAGGTGCTGGAAGTGCTGCCGCGCGACGACCTGTTCCAGACCCCGGTGGACGACCTGTTCGCCACCGCCCTGGCCATCGTGCAGATCCAGGAGCGCAACAAGATTCGCGTGTTCCTGCGCCGCGACCCCTACGGCCGCTTCTGCTACTGCCTGGCCTACGTGCCGCGCGACGTCTACTCCACCGAAACCCGGATGAAGATCCAGCAGGTGCTGATGGAGCGCCTGCAGGCCACCGATTGCGAGTTCTGGACCTTCTTCTCCGAGTCGGTGCTGGCGCGGGTGCAGTTCATCCTGCGCGTCGACCCGAAGAACAAGACCCAGATCGACCCCGTGCGTCTGGAGAAGGAAGTCATCCAGGCCTGCCGCTCGTGGAAGGACGACTACGTCAGCCTGATGGTGGAAAGTCTCGGCGAGGCCCAGGGCACCAACGTCCTGGCCGAGTTCCCCGGCGGCTTCCCGGCCGGCTACCGCGAGCGTTTCGCCCCGCACTCGGCGGTGGTCGACATGCAGCACCTGCTCAGCCTGAGCAACGACAAACCGCTGGTGATGAGCTTCTACCAGCCGCTGGCGCAGGGCGACCAGCAGCTGCACTGCAAGCTGTACCACGCCGACACGCCGCTGCCGCTGTCGGACGTCTTGCCGATCCTGGAGAACCTCGGCCTGCGCGTGCTCGGCGAGTTCCCCTACAAGCTGCGCCGCGTCGACGGCCGCGAGTTCTGGATCCACGACTTCGCCTTCACCTACGCCGAAGGCCTCAACGTCGACATCCAGCAGCTCAACGACACCCTGCAGGACGCCTTTATCCATATCGTCGGCGGTGATGCCGAGAACGACGCCTTCAACCGCCTGGTGCTGACCGCCGCCATGCCCTGGCGCGACGTCGCCCTGCTGCGCGCCTACGCGCGCTACCTCAAGCAGATCCGCCTGGGCTTCGACCTGAGCTACATTGCCGCCACCCTGGTCAACCACGCCGATATCGCCAAGGAGCTGGTGCGCCTGTTCCGCACCCGCTTCTACCTGGCGCGCAAGCTCGCCGCCGAGGACCTGGAAGACAAGCAGCAGAAACTCGAGCAGGCCATCCTCGCCGCCCTGGACAACGTCGCGGTGCTCAACGAAGACCGCATCCTGCGGCGCTACCTGGACCTGATCAAGGCCACCCTGCGCACCAACTTCTACCAGGCCGACGCCAGCGGCGCGGCGAAGAGCTATTTCAGCTTCAAGCTCAACCCGCGAGCGATTCCGGAGATTCCGCGGCCGACGCCAAAGTTCGAGATCTTCGTCTACAGCCCGCGCGTCGAGGGCGTGCACCTGCGCTTCGGTGACGTCGCCCGCGGCGGCCTGCGCTGGTCGGACCGCGAGGAGGACTTCCGCACCGAAGTGCTCGGCCTGGTCAAGGCGCAGCAGGTGAAGAACGCGGTGATCGTGCCGATGGGCGCCAAGGGCGGCTTCGTGCCGCGCAAGATGCCGGTCGGCGGTAGCCGCGACGAGGTACTGGCCGAGGGCATCGCCTGCTACCGCATCTTCATCAGCGGCCTGCTCGACATCACCGACAACCTCAAGGACGGCGCCGTGGTACCGCCGGTGAGCGTGGTGCGCCACGACGCCGACGACCCCTACCTGGTGGTGGCGGCCGACAAGGGCACCGCGACCTTCTCCGACATCGCCAACGGGATTGCGGCGGAATATGGTTTCTGGCTGGGCGACGCCTTCGCCTCCGGCGGCTCGGCCGGTTACGACCACAAGGGCATGGGCATCACCGCCAAGGGCGGCTGGGTCAGCGTGCAGCGCCACTTCCGCGAGCGCGGCATCGACGTGCAGAAGGACAGCGTCACGGTGATCGGCATCGGCGACATGGCCGGCGACGTGTTCGGCAACGGCATGCTGCTGTCGGACAAGCTGCAGCTGGTGGCGGCCTTCAACCACCTGCACATCTTCATCGACCCCAATCCGGACGCGGCCAAGAGCTTCGCCGAGCGCAAGCGCCTGTTCGATCTGCCGCGCTCGAGCTGGGCCGACTACGACGCGGGGCTGATCTCCGAGGGCGGCGGCATCTTCCTGCGCAGCGCCAAGAGCATCGCCATCAGCCCGCAGATGAAGGCGCGCTTCGACATCGCCGCCGACAAGCTGGCGCCGACCGAGCTGCTCAATGCGCTGCTCAAGGCGCCGGTCGACCTGCTGTGGAACGGCGGCATCGGCACCTACGTGAAATCCAGCAAGGAAAGCCACGCCGACGTCGGCGACAAGGCCAACGACGCCCTGCGCGTGGACGGCTGCGAGCTGCGCGCCAAGGTGGTGGGCGAGGGCGGCAACCTGGGCATGACTCAGTTGGGGCGCGTGGAATACGGTCTCAATGGAGGAGCGAGCAACACCGACTTTATCGACAACGCCGGCGGTGTGGACTGCTCCGACCACGAGGTCAATATCAAGATCCTGCTCGGCGAAATCGTCTCCGCCGGCGATATGACCGAGAAGCAGCGCAACAAGCTGCTGGTGGAGATGACCGACGACGTCTCCGAGCTGGTGTTGGGCAACAACTACAAGCAGACCCAGGCGCTGTCGCTGGCCGAGCGCCGCGCCCGTGAGCGGGTCGGCGAGTACAAGCGCCTGATGAACGCCCTGGAGGGCGCCGGCAAGCTGGACCGGGCGCTGGAGTTCCTGCCCAGCGACGAAACGCTCAACGAGCGCGCCGCCAACGGCCAGGGCCTGACCCGGCCGGAGCTGTCGGTGCTGATCTCCTACAGCAAGATCGACCTCAAGGAATCGCTGCTCAAGTCCCTGGTGCCGGACGACGACTACCTGGCGCGCGAGATGGAGACCGCCTTCCCGGCGGTGCTCAGCGCGAAGTTCGGCGACGCCATGCGCCGCCATCGCCTCAAGCGCGAGATCGTCAGCACGCAGATCGCCAACGACCTGGTCAACCATATGGGCATCACCTTCGTGCAGCGCCTGAAGGAGTCCACCGGCATGAGCGCGGCCAACGTCGCCGGCGCCTATGTGATCGTCCGCGACCTGTTCCGCCTGCCGCACTGGTGGGCGCAGATCGAGGCGCTGGACTACAAGGTGCCGGCCGAGCTGCAGCTGCAGCTGATGGACGAGCTGATGCGTCTGGGCCGCCGCGCCACCCGCTGGTTCCTGCGCAGCCGACGCAACGAGCTGGACGCCGCGCGCGACGTGGCGCACTTCGCGCCGCGCATCGAGGCGCTGGTCGGGCGCCTGGACGAGCTGCTCGAAGGCCCGGCGCGCGAGCAGTGGCTGGCGCGCTATCAAAGCTTCGTCGAGGCGGGTACGCCGGAGGAACTGGCGCGCGTTGTGGCCGGCACCAGCCACCTGTACACCCTGCTGCCGATCATCGAGGCGGCGGACGTCACCGGCAAGGACGCCAGCGAGGTGGCCACCGCCTACTTCGCAGTCGGCGGCGCGCTGGAGCTGTCCTGGTACCTGCAGCAGATCACCGGCCTGCCGGTGGAAAACAACTGGCAGGCGCTGGCCCGCGAAGCCTTCCGCGACGACCTCGACTGGCAGCAGCGCGCGATCACCGTGTCGGTGCTGCAGATGGCCGACGGCCCGCAGGAAATCGAGGCGCGGGTGGCGCTGTGGCTGGAGCAGCATCACCGCCTGGTCGAGCGTTGGAAGCTGATGCTGGCCGAGCTGCGCGCGGCCACCGGCACCGACTATGCCATGTACGCGGTGGCCAACCGCGAGCTGATGGACCTGGCGCAGAGCGCCTGAGCCATCCGCTGAAATGAACAAGCCCCGCCCAGTGCGGGGCTTTTTCATTCAGGTGGTGCGGTATTCATGAGCTTTGCGTAGCCTGGGTTGAGCGCAGCGATACCCGGGATAGGGCGCTTTACATGACGTGTAGCGTCGTAGGGTGGATCACGCTTCACCGATCCACCATCACGCCGCCCCGGTGGATGAAAAAGCGTCATCCACCCTACGCAGGGGAGTGCGATCAGCGCAGCATCTGCTCCACCAGGCGCTTTTCCTCGGCCAGCTCGCGCTGACGGGCGTCGAGGCGCGAGGCCAGCTGGAAGTTGTTGCTGGCGCGGCGCTTGGCGAAGTCGAGCTGCTCGATGGCCTGGTTGTAGTCGCCGACCAGGGCGAAGAACTCGGCGCGGGCCTGGTGCAGGCCGATGGTGTTGCCGCTCAGGCCGCGTACCTCGGCGACCTGGTACCAGACATCCGGATCCTTGGCGCGGTTCTTCAGCAACTCGTCCAGCGCCCGTTCGGCCTCGCGGGTGCGCTGCTGCTTGAGCAACAGGTCGATATGCGCCTGCTGCAGCGGGTAGTTGCTGGGATACAGCGCGAACATGCGCTCCTGGCGCCGCTGTGCGGCGTCCAGGCGGTTCGCGGCCATGTCCAGTTCGATCTGCGCCAGGTTGTAGACGATATCCTCCGGCGCCTTGCTCAGCAGGGGCGCCAGGGTCTGTCCGGCTTCGCCGAGCTGGCCGGTTTTCATCTGCGCCAATGCCAGGCCGTAGCGCGCGGCGTCGAGGCCGGGGTTCTCGTCGAGCATGGCGCGAAAACGCTTGGCCGCTACCCCCGGGGTTTCCTCGTAGGTCAGCTGCACGCGGGCGCGCATCAGCTGGTAGCGCAGGCTGTCTTCGCGGCCCTGGGCCGGGTACTGCTCGGCGCGGTTGCGGGTATCGGCGATACGCGATTCGGACACCGGGTGGGTGAGCAGGAATTCCGGCGGCTTGGCGTCGTAGCGGTACTGGCGCATCAGCCGCTCGAACATCAGCGGCATGGCGCGCGGGTCGTAGCCGGCCTTTTCCAGGTTGAGCAGGCCGATGCGGTCGGCCTCCTGTTCGTTCTGCCGGGAGAAGCGGCGCTGCTCCTGAATCGCCGCTGCCTGGGTCGACATGATCGCCGCCATGCCGGCATCACCGGCACCGGCCGCCGCCGCGACTATGCCGGCGAGCATGGCCGCCATCACCGGCAGCTGCATGCGTTGCTGGGCCTCGACGCCGCGGGCGAAGTGGCGTTGCGACAGGTGCGCCAGTTCGTGCGCCATCACCGAGGCGTATTCGGCTTCGGTCTGCGCATAGAGGAACAGGCCGCCGTTGACCCCGATGATCCCGCCGGGCGCGGCGAAGGCGTTCAGCTGTGGGCTGTTGAGCAGCACGAACTCCAGGCGGCGATCCTGCAGCTGGCTGGTTTCCGACAGGCGATAGACGCTGGTCTCGACGAAGTCCTTGAGCTGCGGGTCGTCCAGCTGGGCCACCTGGCCGCGCAGCAGGCCCAGCCAGGCGCGGCCGAGCTGGTGTTCCTGCTGCGGCGAGACGATCGAGGAACTGGCGTCGCCCAGCGACGGCAGGTCACTGGCTCCGATCTGGCCGGCGAACAGGCAGGCGAGCGTCAACAGGGTAGGGCGCAGAAAAGTCATGCACTCAAGGCTCTCAGGCGGCAAAGGCGTTACTGTAGCCGGCCAGCTGCGGCGCTGGCCAGGGTTCTTCAGCCTTGGGTATCCTAGCCGCCTTTACGGAGTAGACGATGACAGACGTACCGGCCTTCGATGCCGAACTGGATGCCTGCGGGCTGAACTGCCCGCTGCCCTTGCTCAAGGCCAAGCTTGAGCTCAATCGCCTGGCCAGCGGCGCGGTGCTCAAGGTCAGTGCCACCGACGCCGGCTCGCAGCGCGATTTCCGCGCCTTCGCCAGCCTGGCCGGGCATGCCCTGCTGCACGAAGAGGTGGAGGGCGGGGTGTATCGCTACTGGCTGCGCAAGGCTTGAGAACCTGTTCATGATCTGCTGCGCGTCGGCCCTGCTGCGTTAAAAACAGGCTCGGACTGCTCATTTACAGCTCGTAAACTCCGCGTCCTCGCCTGTTTTTGCCTTGCATGGCTCTAGCTCGCGAGATCGTGAACAGGTTCTGCAACCGCTGTAGCGGCTTGAAACATATGCGCTGTCGCCGTTTGCCGGCCGTGCACGTCATTTTTCATGCGTCTGGCGTATGAGTGAGCCGGTATTGTCCCGGGTTAAGGAATTCTGATGGTCAAGGTTTTACGCGATTGGCTGCACCGCTACTTCTCCGACGAGCAAGCGGTGGTGCTGGCGGTGCTGTTGGTGCTCGGCTTCGCCGTGGTGCTGACCCTCGGCGGCATGCTCGCGCCGGTATTGACTGGCCTGGTGCTGGCCTTCCTGATGCAGGGCCTGGTCAACGGCCTGGAGCGCCTGAAGGTGCCGCAGGTGCTCGCGGTGTGGCTGGTGTTCGCCCTGTTCCTGGGCGGCCTGACGGTGTTTCTGCTGGTGCTGATGCCGCTGCTCTGGCAGCAGCTGAGCACCCTGTTCAACGAGCTGCCGCGGATGGCCGCGGAGTGGCAGTCGGTGTTCCTGCTGCTGCCGGAACGCTACCCGAACCTGATCACCGACGCGCAGATCGTCCAACTGATCGACAGCATGCGCGGCGAGGCCGGCAAGTTCGGTCAGTGGGCACTGTCGTTCTCCCTGTCCAGCCTGCCGATGCTGGTCAGCATCATGATCTACCTGGTGCTGGTGCCGATCCTGGTGTTCTTCTTCCTCAAGGATCGCGAACAGATCGGCCAGTGGTTCCGTGGCTACCTGCCGCGCGAGCGCGCGCTGATCACCCAGGTGGCGCAGGAGATGAACCAGCAGATCGCCAACTACATCCGCGGCAAGTTCATCGAGATCATCATCTGCGGCGTGGTCACCTATATCGCCTTCGCCTACCTGGGCCTCAACTACGCCGCGCTGCTGGCGCTGCTGGTCGGCCTGTCGGTGGTGGTGCCCTATATCGGCGCGGTGGTGGTGACGGTGCCGGTGGCGCTGATCGGCCTGTTCCAGTGGGGCTGGAGCGACCAGTTCCTCTACCTGATGGTGGTCTACGGCATCATCCAGGCGCTGGACGGCAACGTGCTGGTGCCGCTGCTGTTCTCCGAGGCGGTCAACCTGCACCCGGTGGCGATCATCTGCGCGGTGCTGCTGTTCGGCGGCCTGTGGGGCTTCTGGGGGGTGTTCTTCGCCATCCCGCTGGCGACCCTGTTCAAGGCGGTGCTCAACGCCTGGCCGCGGATTGAGCCGGTGTCTGCCGAGTGAGAGACAAATAGAGCACGGACGGAAAAAAGGCCGCAATTGCGGCCTTTTTCGATAGCGGTGAGGGTCAGGCCTTGTGCAGGGCCTCGGCTGCCGCCAGCACCTCGTCGACATGCCCGGCGACCTTGACGCTGCGCCACTCCTGGCGCAACACGCCATCTTTGTCGATGAGGAAGGTGCTGCGCACGATGCCCATGTATTCCTTGCCGTAGTTCTTCTTCAGCTGGTAGACGCCGAACTGCTCGCACAGCTGGTGATCCGGGTCGCTGATCAGTTCGAAGGGGAACTCCTGCTTGCACTTGAAGCTTTCGTGCTTCTTCAGGCTGTCCATCGACACGCCGAAGATCTGCGTATTGGCCGCCTGGAACTGGGCGAAGCGAGCGCGGAAGTCCAGGCCCTCGGTGGTGCAGCCCGGGGTCGCGTCCTTGGGGTAGAAATACAGCACGACCTGCTGCCCCTTGAGGTCGGACAGTTTCACCTGCTTGCCGCTGGTGGCCTCGGCCTGGAAGTCGGCGACGGCTTGGTCGATGGCGACGGTCATGGGAGCTCCTTGAGGTTGGCTGTCAGGGATTCTGCGGGCGCCAGGGTTCGATCAGCGCGTCCAGGTTGAGGGCGTCGGCGAAGTCGAGGAACTGGTCGCGCAGCCAGCTGATCTGGGTGCCGGCCGGCAGGGTCACGGTCAGGGTGGCATTGAGCATGGTGCCGCCGGTCTGCGGTGCCTGGTAGGTGTCGCAGGTCAGACTTTCCAGCTCGACGCGGTGGTCGATGAAGAACTGGCACAGCTCGTTGAGGATGTCCGGGCGGTATACCGAGCTGACGTAGGCGACGTAGGGCAGGGCCTGCGGGCGCGCCTCGGCGGCGGCACTGCGGATCAGGTTGACCGAGAAGGCGTTTTTCTTCGCCAGCAGCGGCAGACTCGACTCCAGGCGCGCCAGCGCGTCCCAGCTGCCGGAGACCTGCAGCACCAGGGCACTGAACTCGCCGTGGCGGCTCAGGCGCGTGCTGACCACCGCGCAACGGTTCTCGTGGCAGGTGCGGCACAGCAGGTTGGTCAGCGCCATGGCGTCGGGGCCGAGGGCGCTGATGAGGAGAAATTGTTCGCGAACGAGGGGGGTGGACATGCAGCCTTCCTAAAGCGATGAACGGTCGGCGAGCGACAGCCGTCGACCAAAGGCAGCAGGTTAGCGAAAAGCACCGCCCAGGGGAATGCCGGCAAGCGCTTCCCGCGTGCGGCGAGACGGCCGTGCACGGCCTTGTCCGTTGCTTGTGCAGGACTGGTGGCGCCAGTACCATTACGGCTCAATTTTTCCGGCAGGAGCGGTTGCATGATTGCGGGCAGTATGGTGGCACTGGTCACGCCCATGGATGCGCAGGGTGGTCTGGACTGGGAGGCCCTGAGCAAATTGGTGGATTTCCACCTGCAAGAGGGCACCAATGCCATCGTCGCGGTCGGCACCACCGGTGAATCCGCCACGCTGGAAGTGCCCGAGCACATCGAGGTGATCAAGCGCGTGGTCGACCAGGTCGCCGGGCGCATTCCGGTGATCGCCGGTACCGGCGGCAACTCCACCCGCGAGTCGGTGGAGCTGACCCGCGCGGCCAAGGACGTCGGCGCCGACGCCTGCCTGCTGGTCACCCCCTACTACAACAAGCCGACCCAGGAAGGCCTGTACCTGCATTTTCGCCACATCGCCGAAGCCGTGGCCATCCCGCAGATCCTCTACAACGTGCCGGGCCGCACCGTTTGCGACATGCTGCCGGAGACCGTCGAGCGCCTGTCGAAGATCGACAACATCATCGGCATCAAGGAAGCCACCGGCGACCTGCAGCGCGCCCAGGACGTGCTGGATCGGGTGAGCAAGGACTTCCTCGTCTATTCCGGCGACGACGCCACCGCGGTGGAACTCATGCTGCTGGGCGGCAAGGGCAACATCTCGGTCACCGCCAACGTCGCCCCGCGCGCGATGAGCGAGCTGTGCGCCGCCGCCATGCGCGGCGAGGCGGCCATCGCCCGCGCCATCAACGACCGCCTGATGCCCCTGCACAAGGCGCTGTTCATCGAATCCAACCCGATACCGGTGAAATGGGCGCTGCACGAAATGGGCATGATGGGCGACGGTATTCGTCTGCCGCTGACCTGGCTCAGCCCGCGCTGTCACGAACCGCTGCGCCAGGCCATGCGCCAGTGCGGCGTATTGGTTTAATCGAGGAATTTTACGCATGAAGCGACTGGCCGGATTGTCCGCCCTTGCTCTGATCGTCTCCAGTACCAGCGGCTGTGGTTGGCTCTGGGGTGAAGAAGGCTACTTCCGCGACCGCGGCAGCGATTACCTGGAGGCGCGGCAGACCGCGCCGATGCAGCTGCCGGCCGATGTCCAGGCCAAGCGTCTCGATCCGCTGCTGCCGGTGCCGGCGCAGGTGGCCAGCTCCGAGGCCAGCGGCAAGTTCGAGGTGCCGCGCCCGCAGAGCCTGCAGGTGCGTGCCGACGAACGCGAGTTCAGCCTGCAGCGCAGCGGCGAGTCGCGCTGGGTCGTGGCCCAGCGCGTGCCGGCCGAAGTCTGGCCGCTGGCCCGTCAGTTCTTCGAGGACAACGGTTTCCGTATCGCCGACGAACGCCCGCAGACCGGCGAATTCACCACCGCCTGGCAGCGTTTCGACGAACTCTCCGCGAGCATGGCGCGGCGCCTGAGCAGCCGCGTCTCCGGTGTCGCCGCGGATGCCGAGACTCGCGTGCGGGTGCGTATCGAGCCGGGCGTGCAGCGCAACACCAGCGAAGTCTTCGTCACCAGCGCCGAGCGTCCGGCCGGCAGCACTGCCGACGTCGCCTTCGCCGCGCGCAGCGGCAACGCCAGCCTGGAAGCCGCGCTGCTCGACGAGATGCTGGTGAGCATGGCGCGCAGCGTGGAGCAGGGCGGTTCGGTGTCGCTGCTCGCCGCCCGCGACTTCGATGCGCCCAGCCGCGTCAGCCTGAGCGAGGACGGCAACGGCAACCCGGTGCTCAACCTCGGCGCCGACTTCGACCGCGCCTGGTCGGGCGTCGGCCGTTCGCTGGAGCTGGCCGACGTGCGCGTCGACGACCTCAACCGCAGCCTCGGCCTGTACTACATCAACCTGGCCGAAGGGGCTCAGGTCAACGAGGAGAAGCCCGGCTTCTTCGGCCGCATGTTCGGCAGCGAGCCGAGCAAGGAAGAACTCGAAGCCCGCGCCGAGCGCTACCAGGTGCGCCTGACGCCGGTTGGCGACGGCGTCCAGGTCACCGTGGAAAAAGACCTCAACACCATTGCCCCGGCCGATGTCTCGCGCCGCGTGCTGAGCCTGATCCAGGACAACCTCGGCTGATCGGCGCTCGCGCCACCTGCCGATAACCGATAGGCGAAACCCGCAAAGGTTTCGCCTGTTTTGTTTGCCAGAAACGGAAATGCCGACATGAGCACACCCACCACCCTGAGCCTGAAGAAGATCTACTCGGGCAAGGTCCGCGACCTCTACGAAATCGACGACAAGCGCATGCTGATGGTGGCCACCGATCGTCTGTCGGCCTTCGACGTGATCCTCGCCGAACCTATCCCGGAGAAGGGCAAGATCCTCACCGCCATCTCCAACTTCTGGTTCGACAAGCTGGCCGGCCTGGTGCCCAACCACTTCACCGGCGACAAGGTCGAAGACGTGGTGCCGGCCGCTGAACTGCCGCTGGTGGAAGGCCGCGCGGTGGTCGCCAAACGCCTCAAACCGGTGGCCGTGGAAGCCATCGTACGCGGCTATATCGTCGGCTCCGGCTGGAAGGAGTACCAGAACAGCGGCACCGTCTGCGGCATCGCCCTGCCGGCCGGCCTGAAGGAAGCGGCCAAGCTGCCGCAACCGATCTTCACCCCCTCGACCAAGGCTGCCGTCGGCGACCATGACGAGAACATCAGCTTCGCCCAGTGCGAAGCCATCATCGGCGCCGAACTGGCCGCCCAGGTGCGCGACACCGCCATCGCCCTGTACAGCGCCGCCGTCGAATACGCCGCCACCCGCGGCATCATCATCGCCGACACCAAGTTCGAGTTCGGCCTGGACGAAGACGGCACCCTGACCCTGATGGACGAAGTGCTGACCCCCGATTCCAGCCGCTTCTGGCCGGCCGACAGCTACGTCGAAGGCAAGAACCCGCCCAGCTTCGACAAGCAGTTCGTGCGCGACTGGCTGGAATCCACCGGCTGGAACAAACAACCGCCGGCCCCGGCGGTGCCGGCCGAGGTGGCGCAGAAGACCGCCGACAAATACCGCGAAGCCCTGACCCGCCTCACGGCCTGAGGCCCGAGGTAAACGCTACCGCAAGGCCGGGCATCGCTCGGCCTTTTCACAAGCGCCTGATAGCACAAGAAAAATTTTCAAAATAAGCTTCGCCAAAGCGCGTTCAGCTGTTATCATGCGCGCCGCTTGGGAAGATGCCGGAGTGGTCGAACGGGACGGATTCGAAATCCGTTGTGTCAGCAATGGCACCTAGGGTTCAAATCCCTATCTTCCCGCCATATCTAAAGCTTAAGCCCCTGAAATTCTTAGAGTTTCGGGGGCTTTTGCTTTTTGGCGCTAGGCAAGTGTCGATAACCTGTCGAAACCACTTATTGCCTTACGAATCGCCCAGCGCTACCTTCGCTAAGTGTAAGCCCCTAAGGGCTTACGTGTTTGGCTGGTGAGCACTACTGCCACCAGTACCGTCTAGCTCAGCTATTTGAGCCACGGACTCCTTCTAGTTCATTAGGAGAGCCGTTGGCCATGACCTCTATTCAGAAGCACCGCAAGACCGCCTTCACCCAGCAGAACGGCAAGTGCTGTTACTGCGGCTTCCGCATGTGGCTGGATTCAGCCGACACCTTTGCCAAGCAGCACGGCATTACCGTTAAGCAGGCGCGCCACTTCCAATGCACAGCTGAACACCTTCAGGCGCGCCAGGATGGGGGACGGGATGCTCGCTCGAACATCGCAGCCGCCTGCATTCGTTGTAACCAGCTCAGGCACCAGCGAAAGAATCCGATGGCTCCGGCTCAGTACCAGCAGCACGTTAAGAGAAGGGTGAAGAAGGGGGGATGGCACAGCGCTAGGCCGGCCATGCACTGAAGAAGCCCTGGAAGTCGGTAACCGGGCCAAGCCTAACCGCGTCCTGCAGGTGATCGGGCGCAAGGTGTGTATAGCGCATGGTCATGGCCAACGTGGTGTGGCCTAGGATTTTCTGCAGGGTGAGGATGTTCCCGCCGTTCATCACGAATCGGCTGGCGAAGGTGTGTCGCAGTACATGCGATGACTGGCCGGCAGGAAGGGGCAGGCGGGATTCAGTCAGTGCCTTGTCGAAGCTGTTCAGGCAGTTGCTGAACAGGCCGTGTTGTTTGAAGTGACGGTGTATCTGCTGCTCCAGCTCCAGGGCGATGGGGATTGAGCGCACCCGCTTGCCCTTGGTATTCACGAACGTCACCAGCTGATTACGCACCCTGTCCGGCGTCAGTGCTTGCGCCTCTCCCCAGCGGGCACCCGTGGCCAAGCAGATGGCGGCCACCATGGCGACGTGAGGTGTCCGGCAATAGCTGTGGATGGTGGCGAATAGCGTCTCTATCTGGTCGTCGGTCAGGTAGGCCAGTTCCTTTTCCTGTAGGCGGAGCAGGCGCACACGGGCCAGCGGGTTGGGGTAGTCGATTTCCCCCAGCTGATGCAGGACGTTGAATACCGAGCGCAGGTAGCCGAGTCGGTTGTTCAGGGTCTTGGGATTAGCACCGGCTTTCAGTGCCTGGGTTCGGTACTCGGCGTATTCCTTGCCGTTCATCTTGGTGGCAATGGGGTCGCCCAAGTCTTTGGCCAACGCATCGAGCAGCCGGCGGCGTGCATCTCCGTCGCTCAGGGTGTGAGCGTGCAGGATGGCCCAGCGGTCGATCAGCTGGGAGAGCCTACGGCGATCCTTGGGGCGCGGTGACCAGTCCGGGGTATTGATGACCTTGGCGCGGCAGGTGGCTTCAAATCGCTGGGCTTCACCCTTGGTCTTGAAGGTCTTGCGAAAGCGCTTGCCCTTGATGGGTTCTACATCGACCTTCCAGCGGCCGTCCGGCAGTTGCTCGATAGCCATCAGACGGCACGCCCCCAGCGCACATGCCGTTCTTCCAGGATGCCTTTGATGTGCTTATATAGGCCGTCTTCGTCCATGCCCTTGGCGGCATAGTGGTCGCGGATCACCGGCCAGCATTCCCAGTCCTTGAGCCGGTAGAAAGCCTTTCTAGCGCCCACTCGCTCCCGTGCCAGCAGGCTAACGAAGTTTCCCAGGAACAATTCCACGTTCTTGCCGGAGAAGCCCCGCGAGGTCTTGTAGCTGCGCTTGTACTCGGTCTCATCGACCAGCGAATCGACCGGCAGATCGACGCGCACGTCGTCGCGGATCAGCGTCCAGATCGGCTCGAAATAGCCGGGGCGGGCCAGCAGCTTGAATTGGCGCAGGCCATAGCGCCACAGACCGTCGAGGTGAGGGGCGAAGGTCGCGTAGCTGTTGGTGTCGATGACTTGGCCGCTTTGCAGGTCGAAGGAGCCGCTGGCGAATTGCTGGATTACCGAGTGGTGGTAGCGCAGTTCGACGCGCCATACGTCTTGCTTGGGGTTGTAGTTGTCCGGGTCGCCTTCGTCGAAGCTATCGCGACGACGCCACACGCCTTCCCAGTAGTCCAGCTTGTCAGCCGAGCGGGCCTGGAGGGTCTTGTTGTAGATGCCGAGCTGGACGCTACCGGCCGAGCCAAACAGGAAGGATTGGCCCTTGCCGTAGGTGGCGGACTCCAGCGTCCACTGGATTTCCTTGATGCCGGAAATGTCGCGGGCCGCACGTGCGCGGCAGTGCATGCGTGCATTGAGGTCGGCCGGGGGCGTCCAGCCTTGCAGGTCTAGCGCGAGGTGGACGGCGCACTGGTTGCGTTCAACATGGGTCAGGACGTGGCTGGCGTAGTAGTCCAGGCGCTCTTGCAGCCGTTCGGGCGAGAGAGCGTCGATGGCGTGGGGCGAGACTTCGATTTTCAGGTGCGGGCCGATGTTTTCGAGCTTGGCGTTGAAGTTCTTGATGAGCAGGATGAAGCCGAGGTCAGCATTCTGCAGCTTGTACTGGTAGCCGGAGTCCTTGCCGACGCGACCGGCGTGCCAGCGCTGGCCGGCGAAATCGACCAGGGTGCCGGGTTTCTCAAACAAGCCCATGACTTCCGGGCGGATCAATCCCCGGTAAAGCTGGCGGACGGTATCGACGCCGCAGTGCAGCAGGCGGACTTTCGATAGGTCGAAAATCTGAGCCGTACCCGGATCAACGAAAATCCGGCCAAGGGTGCTGTGTTCCCCATTCAGGTCGAGACGAGCAAAGTCTTTGATCTTCATTCCTGACTTTCCTTACTGGGCATTACTTGCCATTTCGATGTTGGTTTATCTGACGTGCTACAGGGACGTCAGCAGGCGCGTTCTGCGCGCCTGCTCGGGGCTCGCAGGCGTGCGCAGAGCGCGCACAGGACGTCCCGTTACCCTCACCACAGGAACTGCCCCTTTTCGTAGGTCACCACCGTGATGGGCGGCTGAGTCGATTCCTGGGTGGGGTAGGCGGCGGTGTTCTGCTGGTTGGGTTGGGCCTGGGCGTAGCCAGGCTGTTGCTTGCTGCGGTCGGGGATGGTCGGGTCGAAGTAGCCGTTTTCCACCACGTTCAGGCAGAACTGAAAATCCGTTTCGACCTTGGTGCCTTGCTGGGTGTAGCACTGGCAAACCATCTGCTTGCCGTTGACCGTGCCGCTGGGGCGCTTGGTGAAGGTGCGGGCGTAGATATCGGGGTCGCTGCTGGACAGGCAATACAGCCGCGGGAAGGTCTGCGGCTTGGTCAGGTCGTCATAGACCGGGGCCGAGGCGGGCAGCTGCGGTACGCGGGGGATGCGTTCGCCCAGGTAGGTGGCGGTGGGCTTCTTGCCCGTCTCACCCGAGGACGGGCCGAGCGGGTTGATGAAGGAATCCAGCGCGCCCTTGGCCTGATCGACCACGCTGGGCGAGGGCGCGAGCGCGGCGGCCTGGGCTTGTTCCTCGGGACTGAGCTGGGTGATGAAGCGGTACGACCAGACCCCGGCGACCGCGATCACCGCAGCGGCCATTAGGAACTTGGTCGGCACCTTGGTCTGAAAGTGGTGCTTGGCGTTGGTGCTGGTGTAGGCGCCGAAGTAGCGGCTATCCAGGCGCAAGGCTTTCTTGTCGGCGTCCTTGAAGCTGCTTTTGACTTCGACCTTTTCCACCACCACTTCGGATTCGAAGCGCAGCAGTTGGGAGGACTTGAACACGCGCCAGTAATGGATATGGCTGTTGCACAGGCGGCGTAAGTGAACATCCAGGTAGCGCGGGTCCTGGGTGATCAAATGCACTTCGTGGCCTTGGTGGCGCATGGTTTCGAAGCGGGTGATGTGTTCCGGCGGCCGTGCCCGTGGATCACGCGCACCGAACCAGCCCTGTGCTTCGTCGACGACGATGATGCTGTCGTTGGGCAGCTCGTACCACTTTTCGGGATCTTCGAAGGCGAACCACTGCGCCTCGAGTGTCTCCGGTTTGAGGCCGTTGATGTTGTGGTAGTAAACCACCCGGTTTTCGGCCAGGGCCTTCTGATCCACTTCGCGGATGGTGTTGAGGGTCTTGCCGTGGCCGGGTTTGCCGGTGCGGATGGTGAGCATGGGGCGGCCTCCTTAGGCTTCGATGGAGGTGCCGCCCGGCTTGCGCCAGACCTGATTGCGTTTGCGATCCTGGGCCTTGTCGATCCCGGCCAGAATGAAGCGCGTGGCGATCGCGGCGAAGTACATATTCACGATGATGTCGAAGCCGGCGAGACCGAGGATGCCGCTGACCTCGGCGCCGAGCTGGCCCATGCTGGACTCCAGATAGCCCTTGGCCTGATCGATGACCATGTTGAAGCCGACGTAGGAGACGAAGCCGAAGCCGATCACCCGCAGCGCCATTTTCACCAGTGGGCCGACAATCATGATGAGCAGCTGAGCAAGGAACAGGTAATGCATCACTGACCTCCTACGGAACGGCCCACGTACAGGGCGCAGATGACCGCCGTGACGGCGATGAGGAACGGCCCCAGGCCACTGGCGAAGTCGCACAGCGGTTGAAAACTGAGGCCCACGGAACGCCCGGCCATGGACAGGGAAATCACCCGGTCAGGCGGGCAGGACGGGTTGAGAAAGCGCGTGCCTTGCTGGATGAAGGAGGGCACGTCGATATCGCCGCTGCCTTCTTGCAGTTCGAATTGCTCGCCTTGGAACAGGCCTTCCACATCGGCCTTGTTGCCTTCGAAGTCGGCCATTTCTTCGGCCTGGCAGAGCTGTTCTTTCTGCTTGCGCAGAATCTCGCAGTCGATGGGATCGCCCGAGCACTGCAAGGCGGCATCGCAACTGCCGGCCACGGCTTCGCGTTCGGGGGCTTCTTCGTCCTCGCCGTCTTCTTCGCCCTCGGGCTTGCAGCCATCGCCGGTGCATTCGCTGCTTTCGTTGCCGGTCGGATTGCCTTCGGCATCGGTGCCGCTGGTGGTGGACTCGGTCTTGCTGGTCGAGGTGCAGGGCTTGAGGCCTTTGCAGCTGGTCTTGTCGGTGGTGGTGCTGGTGGTGGTCGAGCTGGAGCCGTCCGGGTTGGTGGTCTTGGTGCTGTCCTGGGTGATATCGGTCTTGCTGTACTCGGGCGGCGGGGTGCCGGCCTTGCAGCTATCACCGGAGCAATCGACCTTGCCGGGCTGCTTGTATTCCTGGCTGCCGGTGCAGGAGCGCTTTTGCGTACCGTCCGGCTGGGTCACCCAGTTGTCGCAGTCGCTGTCGCTGAAATAGCTGGGCGTGGCATCGGAGGGGGCCTTGCTCGGCGGCTGGTCGAACACGTTGCCCGGCGGTGGGTTGTTGGCGGTGCACTTCTGACCCTGGCCCCAGTACACGACGACGCAATACACCGACTCCAGATCGGTCTGGCCGTCGTCGTTGTCGAGGAAGCGGTTGCATTCCTTGACCCCCGGCGCGGAGTACTGACAGGAGCCACTGCATAGCGAAGGTGGCGGCGGATTAGGAACGGACTGGCTCAGGGGGCCGGCGTTGTACTCATGGTTGAGCGTCTCGCCAAGAGTAGATTCGCAGGGATCAGGAGCAGGCGCGTTGCATTCGCCAGTGAGCGGATCGATACCGTCTGTACAGCTAGGAGGCGTGTTGGAGTAAGTCTTGTCGTTGCGGTCGTAGACGGGGCCGTTTGGAAACGTTTGATACTTAAAGCGGCAGCGGAAATAGTCGTTTTCTGGAACAAGAGAATAGCCGCCAGCGGGTTTATACAACGTGTTGTTGAAAAGGAAGGCGCAAGCGGCATCAGGGGTGGACTTTGGAGAGGCAGGGTAAGTTTCAGTGACCCAAGAGGCAGCGAACGAGCAAGAAGAAAACACAAACAAACAAAGGAAACTGAATAAGAGCCGACGAGTCATGTTAAACCCTGCCAAAAAAAACGAGATACAGCGCCAGGACGGTGAGAATCAGCACGTAGAGTTGGTAGTTCATGGCGTTATCCGGATAAGAAA
The DNA here is from genome assembly GCF_044542855.1 of Pseudomonas sp. NPDC077649. Classification (NCBI taxonomy): domain Bacteria; kingdom Pseudomonadati; phylum Pseudomonadota; class Gammaproteobacteria; order Pseudomonadales; family Pseudomonadaceae; genus Pseudomonas; species Pseudomonas sp. NPDC077649. Next base: position 1,460,788 of record NZ_JBITVF010000001.1, read on the forward strand.
ACCCCGCCGAGGCGGGGCTTTGCTTGCGTCGGCACATGCGTGCAGGCACGCGGTTACATCGCGCGGCGCATGTACTTGAACGCGGCAGCGGCGATCAGCACGACCAGCACCAGACCGCCCAGCTCGACTACGTCGGTCTTGGTGGTGCCGAGTTCGGTGCTGACTTCGGCGGGGAGGGCGGCGTAAGCCTGCTGAACAGACAGCACGCCGATGGCGGCAGCGGCGCCCAGGGAGCGACGCAGGGTTTTGAGTTGTTGCATGGGTGTTACCTCGCTATTTCAGGACTTTTTTCAGGACGAGGAAGCCGAACACCGTGGCGAACAGAATCATGGCTTCGCCTTGCAGTTCGGATACGTCATCCCAGCTGAGCGCAGAGCCGGTCAGGCCCTGCATTTCGTCGTCCGCGACGGACACCAGTTGGCCGGTGCACTGGAGTTCTCCAGCCGCGCCAACCGTCCAGTCCCCGTCGCAGGCGATGAAATTCATCGAGCCCCCTGTCACTCGGCCAAGCTGGGGTCGCGGACGACCTCAGCCAGGTCAAGGCAGTCGGGGCACACGGTGAAGTCAGGCGCCGTGCGCAGATCGGGCAGGCGGTCGGCCTGAGGAGCGGGCTGGCTGTAGAGCTGGCCCATGGGCTGCCCGCAGCAGTCACACAGCACGCGATCAACGATCAGCACGGCGGCGCCCTCGGGTTAGGCCTTGGCCGGTTCCGGCTGGGTGCCGGTCGGTTTGGCTTGTTGTTGGGCGGCCGGCTGCGGCGCGGGCTTGGTTTGCGGCTTGGGGTTCACCGCTTCGATGTGCAGGGCCAGATTCTTGCCCTTGTTCTGGCCGCCGCGAGCGACGTCGAAAGTGATCCGCACCAGCTCCAGCGGGGCGAACTGGGCGCCGGCTGCAAACACTTCGTCGGCGGCGTCTTCTGCGATGGCCATGCCGATGATGGACAGGCCGTGTTCGGTCTTGCCGTCCGGTTCGTCACCGTAGAAGACCTTGGCGTATTTGGTGTCTTCAACCTGAGTCATCTGAGTGCCCAGGAATGCAACTTCCATAGTCGAACGTGCCATTTGTGTTTCCTCGCTTAGTTGCGCGTGATTGCGCGGGTTTTGCCTTTCAGCAGGCCGAGCGATCCCGCACGGGCAAACTTTCGTTTTTGCCCGAGGGTGGCTCTCGACTTGCCGGGGTTTCAGTTGCCGCTGTCGCAGCTTGTTAGTTCGTTAACACCAAGGGCCTTGGCCCTTGTCATCCCGTTTCGCCACCGTCGCCCGCGACTGGCGGTAAATCCGTTGGTTGGTCTGGTAGACCGAGCTGGCCAGTCACGGACGCCGGAGGCGATGCAGGTTCAGGCGGGGCCCTGCAGGACTCGGCCACGTTGCTGAGAGCGGTTTCGAAGGCGCTACTGACTGCGTCAACACTTGTCCGCAGGCTGACCAGGGTCACGATCATTGCGGCAGCTGCACCAACAAGAGCCGGAGTAATCCAGTGCCAGAGCAGGGCGACCAGATAGCGGCCTAGGCGGAAAGAGACGGTCATGCGCTCACCCCACCAGTTCGAAGGGGTCGCGCAGCGGCACGAAGGGCGTTGGTTTGCCGGTGTCGCTCACAACGTGCCAGTACTTCGGCGGTCGGCTCGACGGCGTGTGCTTCGAGCAGATATAGGCCGGCGTCAAAAATGTCATCCGACCATTTACCAACGACCATTGCGCGGGGCGGCATTCGGCGCAGGGTGTGGACGGGGAGGTGGCGCCAACGGGCGGAACCCAATTTCGGCTGACCCAGCAGACAGAGCAGTCGCAGTTGGCGGGGTGCGGCTGGTGCAGGTAGCGGGAGAGGTTCATAGGCGTTCATTCCGTCCATTCCTCTTCAAGCAGCTTCTGAGTGAGCAGCGCGACGTTGACCATCACGTGGCGGCCTACCTTGCGATAGGGGATGTAGCCGTTGCGCATCCAGCCACGAACGGTGTCGTGGTCATTGCTCATGCGAATCCAGTTTGCGAACTCGCGCCACGGCATCAGCGGGGGCGGGTTCAGCAGGTCTTTCAGCGTTAGGGGGATTCCTTCCATCGCAGTGGCCTTTATTGCACTATGTTGGTCTTTGTTGATGAAACCTTTAGTCGGCAATATTTGCCGGTTTCATAGTGACGATTATAGATAGCCGGATATGGTTGACTAGCAATAATTGCCGGCATTTTAGACGATTAAAGAATATGAGAGAGCGCATAGTCGCTATTCTTGAGTATAAGAAGCTCACAGCTAAGAAGCTGGAGGAGCTGAGTGGCATCGACCGCGAGAAGTGGTACGCGCTGAGAAAGGGTGGGCGTCGAGTAAACGAAGATGACATCAAGGTCATCGTCGACATTGCTCCCGAATACGCCCTGTGGCTGGTCAGCGGGAAAATCGCTCCAGAGAGCGGACAGACCAGCCCCGAGTACGACGAGGCCAACCGAAACTTGACCAATCAAGACGCGGGATAGCGATCACGCAAGAAGTAGCTAGGCGCTGGTATGCCCGAAGGGAGGTGGGTAAAAAATGAAGGGAACAACTTGGCACTGGCCATCGTCAATCTTGCTGCTGACGCAGACGAACAGACAGCCCTGTCCAAAGTCATCGACGCTATCAGACCCGTTCGCCACAGATGAGACCAGTTAGTGCATCAGCAAAAAATATCATGCAGATGGCTAACGGGAAAAACATGGCAATCCAGTCCCTGATTCATATAGAGGCGGACCACTATTTTTTTGTAAGGTAAAACTTATGCTGGGTGTCTATAAAAACAATATAGAAAGTGTTGCAGCAGTATATGCCTTCACAGTTTGTGGCGGATTTTCCTGATATTTCATTAGGAAGTACAAAACCAACAAGCCTTACAGCTCCCTCGATACGAAATCTTGCCCAGAGGGCGTCATGGGGAACATGCGGGGGATGCTTGAACTCAGATCGATCAGGGAATTTTCCGTATACCTCAAGTACACAGCGACCTCCGCCTATCCTCATGCGAGCCCAGTGCTGTAACGAAAATTTTGAGTACTCTTTTAGCTTGTCTAGCAATTCGCTAAGAGAGTCTTTGTCAAGGTCGGAAAAATTGGAGGCAAACTCTTGGTCGTGATGAAAATAGGAGAAATTAAATTTGCACCTGGACGCAAGGTCTCCCGAATCAATAGCTGTCGTTGGAAGATTATTTAGAAATTTTTCTTTTCTGGGGCTTTGTCCATATTTACTCATAACTTTGGCACTCCCCCTATTTTACCGTCACGGTACAAGGGGGATATCGGTCGGTCATTTCGAATCAGATCGCCGGGTATTTCGTCCAAACGATAGCAATAGCTTTCGCCTTGCTCTTTATTTACAAGGATTGTTCTGTACTTGCCCAAGGTGTCTAGTATTTCAGAATTCTGTGCTGTGAATATGAATTGTGCGCCATGTGGATTTGTTTCGGGATCATCGAATAGGTCAATCAAGTTCGGCAGTAGCATAGGATGGCAATTAGCATCGAACTCATCCAGTATAAGAGTGCCTCCAACTTTTAAGACGTACCAGTAAACCCATAGCCTTTTGTAAAGCGAAACAGTTCCGCTTGACTGGTCAAATATTGTAAGCCAATGAGTTAAATTCTCTGTCTTGTGTAAGAAGAGAGGGAAGTATATTTTGTTCCCACTTTCATCGGTTCTTTCACTGACTTCTATGTTGACAATTCCTAGGTCAGCTTCTCTAATCTGTTTTATTGCAAAGCTAAGTGCTTCCGGGGTGTGATAGTACAGCTTAGAAACGGAGTCAATTTTGAACATTGAGGGGTTTTCATTTACCCCAAAGGAAAATACATTCCCACGAACATGGCTAAGTTGCGTGTGAATGTTTGTTAGGTCGGTAAGAGGGGTTTTGAATTTATATTGAGCTGCGGTGGATATAATGGATGCATTGCTTCTAATTTCTATAATATCAAGTTCTGAGAATTCTTGAGTGCGGCTAACTATTTTGTCTTCATGCCTGTCAAGGATTAATGTCTTTCTTGATAATTTTTTATAGATTTTCTCTCGAACAATTCTTGAATTGTTCGCGGTTAGTTCGTAAGTATATCGTACGCCCCCAGCCTCTAAGTCTATATAGAAATTAGAGTTTTTGTCTGATCTGAAGTGCGACGAAAAACCTAGGTTTTCATTTGGCTTAAGGGAGAATGAATCTACCGCAACATCTACAATCAACGATAAAGCCTTTAAGATGTTTGTCTTGCCGGAAGCGTTAGCCCCCTTAATGCCGACTACATTTGAAAGCTTCTTACCGCGAGAGATAGATTTTGGTACTTTTGAACCTAGTTCAAACGAAACCTGAAAACCATCCTTAAAGGAATTTAGGTTTGATGCACCAAAGGAATAAATCATTGAACCTACCTTGTCTGGCTTTTCTGCCATTTTTGACGAGAACCGATGATAAGGTCTGGCGAGAGCGGATGGAAGCCCCGTAGCACACGCTGATACTTCAGAAACAGAAAAATGTCGAAAATGTGTCGAAATCAGCGGGCGACAAAGGTTCGCAGTGGGCAGAAGGAACGTGCTGGAAGCCTTGATTTTGCTAGCTTTGGGCAGGGAAGGGCAGCAACGGGCAGCCGTCGAAACGGGTTCAAATCCCTATCTTCCCGCCATATATAAAACCCCTGAAGCTTTCAGCCTCAGGGGTTTTTGCTTTTCAGCGCCTAGCCCTGATTTGTCAGCCTGCCCATTTCTGTGAAACAAACCGCGCAATCGAGGGTTGGCACAGTGCCACTGTCTGCACTACTCTCCGGTCACCGGGCTAACGAAGTGGCCAACAGGCAGGATGCTGACCCCATACACTTCGTTAGCTCGGTATTCGATTTTCCCGTCGTGTGCAGCCTGCGCACGAACAAGACAAAGCCCTCGCTCGGAGGGCTTTGTCGTTTTGCTGCGGCGCGCGTTGCGTTGGCCGTCGAATAAAAGGCGTCCGTGCCGTCTCTCCATCCCCGCCCTTAGTCCTATCTGTTGCTTAGCCTAGGCGATAACTGGCGCTTTGCCATTATTTTGTTGGGCATCGCGGCGGCGGTCCTGGGCATAGCGTTGCAGCACCCACTGGCCGGCGGGGCGGGCGTGCAGTTGCTCGAGCAGGGCCTGGGTCTCGGCGTCGTGGCCGGCGATGTCGGCCCAGGGCGTGCCGGCTGGGGTGAACAGCGGGGCGAACAGCGCCGCGGCGGCGACATCGGCCAGGCTCAGGCGCTCGCCCACCAGGTAGCGCGCTGGGTCGCCGTCGGTCAGGCGTTCGATCAGGTCGAGCCCGGCGAGCAGTTCGGCCTGGGACTTGGCCACGCGCTCGGGCGTTACGCCGTAGAGCTTCTGTACGCCGTTGATCAGCACCGGCTTCATCAGGTCGCGCAGGCCCAGCAGCGGGCGGTAGACCTTGAGCATGGCGTGCATCACCGAGTCCCACTGGCGAATCTGTCCGTACAGCCAGCGGCGCACGTGCACGCCGAGACGGTCGAAGTCTTCTTCCAGCTCCAGCACCTGGCGACGTTGTTCGGCGTCGTTTGGCAGCAGGGCGTGCTCGGGGTAGCGCTCTTCCAGATACAGGGCGATGGCGGTGGAGTCGCCGATGGTGCGCTCGCCGTCCTGCAGGATGGGCAGGGTGGCGATGCCGGCCAGGCGCTGGCTCTTGAGCCGGTGCAGGCCGGGGAAGAGGTTGTCGACCCGGTAGTCGAGGCCCTTGTGCTCCAGGTGCCAGCGGGTCTTCTCGCAGTAGTGGGAAATGGGGAACTGGTAGAGGGTGCGCATGGCGGCTCCTTGCAAGTGAGTCGCCGAGTGTAGGGGCAAAGCGCCTGACCACCCAGTCGAGTGGCGCGCGCCATGCTTTGGTTGGGCGCCCCGCCAGTGCGGCGGGGCGCTTGGCTCAGTCGGTGCGTTGCAGCTGCACCTTGTCGGGCTTGGCCGCGATCAGGTGTTCGGGCAGGTCGAGCAGGTCGGTGTCGTAGGTTTCCAGCGGCGGCGGGCGAAGTTCGAAGCGGGTGCCGAGCACCAGCAGGCAGGGCGTCAGCAGCAGGGTCAGCGCGGTGGCGAAGGCCAGGCCGCCGGCGATGGCGCTGGACAGCTGGGTCCACCACTGGGTCGAGGGGGCGCCGAAGCCCAGGCTCGGGCTGAGCAGGTCGACGTTGACGCTGAGCACCATGGGCATCAGGCCGAGGATGGTGGTCACCGCGGTCAGCAGCACCGGACGCAGGCGCAGGCTGCCGGTTTCCAGCGCTGCCTCGCGCGGCTCCAGGCCCTGGCGGCGCAACTGGTTGTAGGTGTCGATGAGGATGATGTTGTTGTTGACCACGATGCCAGCCAGGGCGATCAGGCCCATGCCGACCATGACGATGCCGAACGACTGGCCGTTGATCAGCAGGCCCATCAGCACGCCGGCGGTGGACAGGACGATGGCCGACAGCACCAGCGCCGCTTGGTAGAGGCTGTTGAACTGGGTGACCAGGATGATCGCCATGAGGAAGATGGCGACGACGAAGGCGGTCATCAGGAAGGTGGCCGCCTCGCGCTGGTCGGCGTCCTCGCCGGCGAACTGCACCTTGACCTCGGCCGGTACCTCGCCGAGCGCCTCGCGCAACGCCTTGAGCCTTTCGTCCAGGCGTGCGCCCTCGGCCAGGTCGGCCTGCAGGGTGATGGTGCGGTCGCCGTCGACCCGGCGCAGGGTGCCGACCTTGGGCGCCGGCTGCAGGTCGACGAAGTTGCTCAGCGGCACCTGGCCGGTCGGCGTGCTCAGGGTCAGGCGGCCGAGCTGGTCGAGCGAGCGCCAGTTGCCGGGCAGGCGCACGCGGATGTCCACCTCGTCGGTGGCGTCCTCGGGGCGGTAGGTGGCCAGCTTCAGGCCGTTGGTGATCATCTGCACCGCGTTGCCGACGCTGAGCACGTCGGCGCCGAAGCGCGCGGCGGCCTCGCGGTCGACCTTGATCCGCCATTCGATGCCGGGCAGGGCGCGGTCGTCCTCGATGTCGACGAAACCGCCGAGCCTGTGCATTTCGCCGCGGATGCGCTCGACCCACTGCTCGCTCAGCGCCGGGTCCATGGCGCTGATCTGCAGCTTGACCGGCTTGCCGTCGGTGGGCCCCTGTTCCTGCTTGCGGAACTCCAGCACCACGCCGGGGATGTCGGCGGTGCGCCGGCTCATCTCGGCGAGGATGTCCTTGGCCGGGCGACGCTGGTGCCAGTCGACGAACTGGAACTGCAGGGTGCCGATCACGTCGGCGCCGAGCTGGCCGTCCGGCTGGGCCAGGGAGCGTGCGTACAGCGCCTTGACCTCGCGCATGCCGAGCACCTGGCGTTCCACCTGCTTGAGCAGGGTGTCCTTCTCCTGCACCGACAGGTCGCCGCGGGCGCGCAGCCAGATCTGCGCGCTTTCCGGCTCGACCTCGGGGAAGAATTCCACGCCGTGGTTGAAGCGGCCGTAGCCGACGTAGATCAGCGCGATCAGCGCGAGCATGCCGAGCAGGGTCAGGCCGGGGCGCCGGAGCAGCTTTTCCAGCAGCCGGCGGTAGGCGCTGCCGGCGCGGCTGGCGTGTTGAGCCTGCGGTTGGGCCGTGCCGCCGGTGACCGCGCCGAGCACCGGCAGAAACACCAGGGCCATGGCCAGCGAGGCCAGCAGGCAGAGGATCACGGTGGCCGGCAGGTACTTCATGAACTGGCCGACCACCCCGGGCCAGAACAGCAGCGGCAGGAACACCACCAATGTGGTGGCGGTGGAGGCGATTACCGGCCAGGCCATCCGCGTGGCGGCATTGGCCCAGGCCTGGCGCGGGTTCTGGCCCTGGTGCAGGTAGCGGTCGGCCAGCTCGGAGACGACGATGGCGCCGTCCACCAGCATGCCGGCGACCAGGATCAGGCTGAACAGCACGACGATATTGAGGGTGAAACCGAGCATCCAGATCAGCAGGATGCCGCTCAGGAAGGCGCCGGGAATGGTCAGGCCGACCAGCAGCGCCGAACGCAGGCCCATGCTCGCCACTACCAGGATCAGCACCAGGACGATGGCGGTCAGCACGTTGTTGAGCAGGTCGCCGAGCATGCTCTGCACTTCCTGCGACTGATCCATGATGTAGCTGACTTCCACGCCCGCCGGCAGCAGCGGTTTGGCCTGCTCCAGCAGCGCCTTGACCTGCTCGATGGTCTCGATGATGTTGGCGCCGCTGCGCTTGGACACCTCCAGGACGATGGCCGGCTGGCCGTTGATGCGGGCGAAGCCGGTGGGGTCCTTGAAGGTGCGGCGGATGCTGGCGACGTCGGCGAAGGTGACCACGCTGCCCGCCACCACCTTGATCGGCATGCTCATGACGTCTTCGAGGTTCTCGATCACCCCCGGCACCTTCATGCTCATGCGTCCGGCACCGGTGTCCAGGCTGCCGGCGGCAACCAGGCGATTGTTGCGGCTGACCAGGTTGAACAGCTCGTTGTAGTCGATGCCATAGCTGTCCAGCACCTGCGGGTCGACGACGATTTCCAGCAGGTCTTCGCGGTCGCCGCCGATCTCCACCGACAGCACCTCGGCGATGCCTTCGATGTTCTCCTTCAGGCGCCGGGCGATGTACACCAGCTCGGTCTCGGCGATCGGGCCGGACAAGCCCACCGAGAGCACCGGGAACAGCGCCACGTTGACCTCGTTGACGGTCGGCTCGTCGGCCTCCTCGGGCAGCTTGCTGCGCGCGGTATCGACCTTCTCGCGCACGTCGGCCAGGGCCACCTTGGCGTCGAAGCCGGCGTCGAACTCCAGGGTCACCGAGGCATGCCCCTCGCTGGATACCGAGCGCATTTCCTTGACGCCCTCGAGGCTGCGCAGCTCCTGTTCCAGAGGACGCACCAGCAGGCGTTCGCCGTCTTCCGGGCTGATGCCTTCCAGGGTCACCGAGACGTAGATGATCGGGATCGCCACGTCCGGGTTGGACTCCTTGGGAATGGCGATATAGGCGGCCAGCCCGCCGAGGATCAGGAAGGCCAGAAACAGCAGGCTGGTGCGGCTGCGATCCAGTGCCGCGGCGATCAGGGCGTGCATCTCAGCTGCCCTCTGCGGCGAGTTGCGTGCGTACCTGCTGGCCCGGCTCGACGAAGCCCTGGCCGAGGGTGATCAGCGCCACCTTCGGCGGCAGGCCGCTGACCCAGGCGCCCTGGTTGTCGACGCTGATCAGCTGCACCTGGGTGAACTCCACGCGCTGCTCCTGGTTGACCCACTTGACCCCGTGGCGGCCGGTCTGGTCGAGGCTGAGCAGGGCCGGGGACAGGCGATGGGCCAGGGCCTCGCCGGTCTGGATATGCAGGGTGGCGCTGGCGCCGGCCAGGCGCAGGCCGGCGGGGTTGTCCACCTTGACCTCGATGCGGAAACTGCGCGAGCCGGGGTCGGCGGCGGCGGCGATAAAGTGCAGCTCACCTTCCAGTGTGCGGCCATCGAGCAGCTCGACCTTGACCGGCTGGCCCAGCTGCAGCTGGGTCACCTGCTGCTGGGCGATCTGCGCGCTGACCTTGAGGCGGTCGATGTCCACCAGGGTCAGCAGGCTCTGCCCGGGCTGGACGAAATCGCCCAGCTCGACCTGGCGCTGGTCGTAGATGCCGGCGAAGGGCGCGACTATGCGCGTGTTGCGCAGCTGCAGGCGGGCGCTGTCGAGTTCGGCGCGGGCCTTGGCCAGCTCGCTCTCCAGGCGCATCAGCTCGTTGGCCGAGATCAGGCTGCGTTCGCGCAGGCGCTTGGCCGCGCTCACGTCGCTCTCGCGCTGGCGCACGTCGGCCTCGCTGCGCGCCACCTGGGCCGGGCGGTCGTCCGGCGACAGGCTCAGCAGCAATTGTTCGGCGGCGACGCGGTTGCCCTTGTCCTGATCCAGGCGCTGCACGCTGCCGCTGACCTGGGCGCGCAGCTCGACCCGGCGCCAGGCCTCGATCTGCCCCTGCACCACGTGCTGGCGTTGCATCGGCTCGGCCTGCAGCCACTGCACCTCGACCCGCGGCAGTTCGGCGGCCGCGGCCGGTTGGTCGGCCGTGGCCTCGTCGCGGGCGGCGAAGCGCTCGCCGCTGAGCAGCCAGAGCAGCAGCACCAGGATGATGAGGACGGCGATGATCCAGGGACGTTTGCTGAGTTGGGCGAACATGGCGGGTTACTCGCTGAATGCTGGCGCTGGATGCAGCGCGGCGGCCTGACCCTGCAGGCCGGCAATGATGAAATCGGTGACGCGCTCGAAGTAGGCGTCCAGGGCAATCGGCTCGGCCCAATGGGCGAAGCCGCCGGAGGCGATGCGTGCCATCACCCCGTTGACGCAGGCCTCGACGCCCCACAGCAGGTGCTGGCAGTCGGCCGGCGACAGCTCGAGCTCGGCGAAGCTGGCCTGCAGCAACTGGTTGAACAGCGCCAGGTACTGGCCCTCCAGTTCGAGAAACTGCTCGCGGTAGGGCGGCTCCAGGCGTTCCTGAAAGGCCGGACGGTCGCACAGCAGGCACAGCTCGGCCTGCAGCGGGTCGGCCAGCAACTGCTCGAAGGCGCGGCGAATCACCCGGCGCATGGCCTGCGACGCCGGCGCCTGCTGGGCGACGGCGCGCAGTTCGCCCAGATGCTGGCGCGAGCGATCCAGCACCAGGCGCGCATAGAGCGCCTCCTTGCTGGGGAAGTGCTTGTACACCGTGCCCTTGCCGATGCCGGCTTGGCGGGCCACCTCGGCGATGGTGACGCGATCCCAGGACTGCTCCTGGAACAGCTGGCGGGCGGCTTCGAGCAGGGCGTTTTCGCGTTGCTGGAAGAGGTGATCCTGGTAGCGCATGGACTGTCCGCGGCGAGTCGTGACCAGTGGTCATGCTATGACTGCTGGTCACGTCGAACAAGTCGAGAGTTGTAACCGGGCTTGGCCGAGGCGGCGTTCGGCCAGCGGTTGTCGCAGGGCGCAGAGGGCTGAGGCAGCCTTGAGCTCGGTCAATTGCCGCCGACCTGGCGGCGCACTAGACTGCCTGGCATGAACGCCATGGCCCGCCTCTATCTCTGGTCTTGCTGCTGACGCTGGTGCTGCCCCTGCAGTCCCTGGCGGGCCTCCTGCCGCAGGGCGATCCCTGTCCGATGAGCCAGGGCAGCGGCCAGCCGGGCGACTGCTGCGACGACGAGGCGATGGCCGCTGGCGATCAGCTGTGCGCCGAGATGTCGCAGTGCTCCAGCGCCGGAGCCTCGCTGATCGGTAGCCAGCCGCCGCGGATGGACGGGCTGCTCGCTCCCTCGCGGCTTGCCTGGCAGGCTCTCGCCGATCCCCTGTCACGACCCTTGCTCGCGCCCTGGCGTCCGCCCCGGGCCTGATTCCCTCGCCAACCTCGATGCCCTCCGTGCAGCCCGGCTGCCGGCGGGGGGCTGTGCGTCCCGCGGACGCTGGTTTTCGACAGGAATCAACCGATGTCCATTGCCTATTCGCGCCTCGGTCCGCTGCTGGCCGGCGCCGTGTTGGCCAGCCTCGCCAGCATGCCGAGTCTGGCCCTGACCCTGGAGCAGGCCCTGCTCCTGGCCGGGCGTGAAGCGCCCAACCTGATGGCGCGCGCCGCCGAACTGGAGGCGGCGCGCCAGGCCGCCGTGCCCGCCGGCGAGCTGCCCGATCCGAAGCTGCTGCTGGGCCTGCAGAACCTGCCCATCGAAGGGCAGGAGCGCTGGCGCCTGGATGCCGAGCCGATGACCATGCGCATGCTCGGCGTCATGCAGGAGGTGCCCAACCGCGCCAAGCGCAGTGCCCGGGTCGAGCTGGCGCGGGCGGGCATCGACTCGGCCGCGGCCCAGGAGCAGGTCGAGCGCCTGCAGGTGCAGCGGCAGACCGCCCAGGCCTGGATAGTCGCCCAGGCCCTGGAGCAGCGCCTGCAGCTGTTCCAGGAGTTCTATGCGGAGAACCGCCTGCTCGAGCGGGCGGTGCAGGCGCGCCTGGCCGGCGGCCGCGGACCGAGCGCCGACAGCCTGGCGCCGCGCCAGGAGGCCCTGGCCCTGGCCGAACGCGAGGATGAACTGCAGCAGCAGCGCAGCCAGGCCCGCGCCGTGCTGCGTCGCTGGGTCGGCGCGGCGGCCGACGAGTCGCTGCGCGGCCCCTTGCCCGACTGGCCGGTGGACGAGGTGCGCTACCGCCATGCCTTGTCCCAGCACCCCGAACTGCAGGCCTTCGTGCCGCAGACCCGCGAGGCCGAGGCCCGGGTCAAGCTGGCCGAAGCCGACAGGCGCCCCGACTGGAGCTGGGAGCTGGCCTACCAGCAGCGTGATCGTGCCTTCGGCGACATGCTCTCGCTGCAGCTGAGCATCGACCTGCCGGTGTTCGCCGGCAGCCGGCAGAACCCGCGGATCGCCGCCCAGCGCGCCGAGCTGCTGGCCCTGGAGGCCGAGCGCGAGGCGCTGCTGCGCGAGCACGCCCTGCAGCTGGCCGTGGAACTGGCCGAGCATCGGCGTCTGCAGCGCGCCGTGGAGCGCAGCCACGAGCAGTTGCTGCCCCTGGCCGAGCAGCGGGTACGCCTGAGCCTGGCCGACTACCAGGCCGGGCGCGGCGAGCTGGGCGAGCTGATCGCCGCCCGCCGCGAGCGGGTGGAGGCGCAGTTGCGCCATTTGGATTTTCTCGAACAGCGGGCGCTGGTCGCTGCCCGTCTGCATTTCGCCTACGCCAACCAGCAGGAGCGTGACCAATGAGCCCCTCACCGATCCAGGCCCTGGGCCTCGTCGTCCTGATTGCCGTCGGCGCGGCCAGCGGCTACTGGCTTGGCCGCCAGGAACCTGCACAGCCGCCCGTGGCGGCCGACAGCGAGCGCCCGGTGCTCTACTGGTACGACCCCATGTACCCGCAGCAGCGTTTCGAACAGCCGGGCAAGTCGCCCTTTATGGATATGGACCTGGTGCCGCGCTACGCCGATACGCAGGCCGGCGATGCGCCGAGCACGGCCATGCAGATCGACCCGCGCCTGACCCAGAACCTCGGCATGCGCCTGGCCCCGGTGGTGCGCGGGCCGCTGCAGGGCGAGCTGGAGGTGGTCGGCAGCCTGGGCTTCGACCAGCGCGACGTGGCCCTGGTGCAGACGCGCAGCGCCGCCTTCGTCGAGCGGGTCTACCCGCTGGCGCCCGAGGACCTGCTGGCGGCCGGCGCGCCGCTGGTCGATCTGCTGGTGCCCGACTGGCTGGCGGCGCAGGAGGAATACCTGGCCCTGCGCGATCTCGACCAGCCGCCGCTGCTGGCCGCGGCGCGCCAGCGCCTGCAACTGGTGGGCATGCCGGCGGCGCTGATCGCGCGCCTGGAGCGCAGTGGCCAGGTGCAGCGGGTCTGGACGGTGACCAGCCCGATTGCCGGGGTGGTGCAGGAGTTGCAAGTGCGCGAGGGCATGACCCTGGGTGCCGGGCAGAGCCTGGCGCGGATCAACGGCCTGGATCGAGTCTGGTTGGAGGTGGCGCTGCCCGAGGCGCAAGCCAGCGGGATTGAGCCCGGCCAGCCGGTCGAGGTGCTGCTGCCGGCGTTGCCGGGGGAGAGTATCGGCGGGCGTATCGAGGCACTGCTGCCCGAGGCCAACCTGGACAGCCGCACCCTGCGCCTGCGGGTGGTGCTGGACAATCCCGCGGGGCGCCTGCGCCCGGGCATGAGCGCGCGGGTGCGCCTGCAGCACAGCCAGGGCAGCGAGACCCTGCTGCTGCCCAGCGAGGCGGTGATCCGCAGCGGTCGGCGCAACCTGGTGCTGCTGGCCGAGGGCGAGGGCCGCTACCGGCCGCTGGAAATCCGCATCGGCCGCGAGCAGGGCGACCAGGTCGAGGTCCTCGAAGGCCTGAGCGAGGGCCAGCAGGTGGTGGTTTCCGGGCAGTTCCTGCTGGATTCCGAGGCCAGCCTGCGTGGCCTGCTGGCCCAGGAGCTGGGCCAACCGGCGGCCGAGGTCAAGCTACAGCCGGCCCTGCACGAGGCCGAAGGGCAGATCGACGCCATCGAGGCCGATGGTCTGCTGCTCACCCATGGCCCGTTCAAGACCCTGGGCATGCCGGGCATGAGCATGTTCTTCCCGGTGGCCGATGCCACCCTGCTGCAGGGCCTGCAGCCCGGGCAGCGGGTACGCGTGGCGGTTCGCGAAAGCGACGAGGGGCTGCTGATCGAACGGATTCAGCCGCTGGCACCCGCCGAGCATGGCGACCACGGCCATGACGAGGTGCAGCCGTGATCGCCGCGCTGATTCGCTGGTCCCTGGCCAACCGCCTGCTGGTGCTGCTGGCCAGCCTGTTCGCCACTGCCTGGGGCGTCTGGGCGGTGCAGAACAGCGCCATCGATGCCCTGCCGGATCTGTCCGACACCCAGGTGATCATCCGCACGCCCTATGTCGGCCAGGCGCCGCAGATCGTCGAGAACCAGGTCACCTATCCACTGGCCAGCGCCATGCTCTCGGTGCCGGGGGCCAGTGCGGTGCGCGGCTTCTCCTTCTTCGGCGACAGCTTCGTCTATGTCCTGTTCGAGGACGGCACTGACCTGTACTGGGCGCGCTCGCGGGTGCTGGAGTACCTCAGCCAGATCCAGGAGCGCCTGCCGGCCGGGGCCAAACCGGCGCTGGGGCCGGATGCCACCGGGGTCGGCTGGATCTACCAGTACGCCCTGGTCGACCGCAGTGGCCAGCACGACCTGGCGCAGCTGCGCGCCCTGCAGGACTGGTTCCTCAACTTCGAGCTCAAGGCCCTGGCCAACGTCGCCGAGGTGGCGAGCATCGGCGGCATGGTCAAGCAGTACCAGGTGCTGCTCGACCCGATCAAGCTGGCCAGCCGCGGTATCACCCAGCAGCAGGTGGCAGCGGCCATCGGTGAGGCCAACCAGGAAAGCGGCGGCAGCGTGCTGGAGTTGGCCGAGGCCGAATATATGCTGCGCGCCTCCGGCTACCTGCAGAGCCTCGCGGACTTTCGCGCCATTCCCCTGCGCCTGGATGCCGGCGGCGTGCCGGTGACCCTGGGCGAGGTGGCGCATATCCAGCTCGGCCCGGAGATGCGCCGCGGCATCGCCGAACTGGACGGCGAGGGCGAGGTGGTCGGCGGCGTGGTGATCCTGCGCAGCGGGGCGAACGCGCGCAGCACCATCGCCGCGGTCAAGGCCAAGCTCAGTGAGCTGCAGGCCAGCCTGCCCGAGGGTGTGGAGATCGTCACCACCTACGACCGCAGCCAGCTGATCGACCGCGCGGTGCGCAACCTGGGCGAAAAGTTGGTAGAAGAATTTATCGTCGTGGCCCTGGTCTGCCTGGCCTTTCTCTGGCACCTGCGCTCCTCGCTGGTGGCCATCGTCTCGCTGCCGCTGGGGGTGCTGATCGCCTTTATCGTCATGCAGCAGCAGGGCATCAACGCCAACATCATGTCCCTCGGCGGCATCGCCATCGCCATCGGCGCCATGGTCGACGCGGCCCTGGTGATGATCGAGAACGCGCACAAGAAGCTCGAACACTGGCATGCCGAGCACCCGGGCGAGGAGCTCAAGGGCGAGCGGCACTGGCAGGTGATCGGCCAGGCGGCGCTGGAGGTGGGCCCGGCGCTGTTCTTCAGCCTGATGATCATCACCCTGTCGTTTATCCCGGTGTTCGCCCTGCAGGCCCAGGAGGGCCGCCTGTTCGGCCCCCTGGCCTTTACCAAGACCTACGCCATGGCCGCTGCCGCCGGGCTGTCGGTGACCCTGGTGCCGGTGCTGATGGGCTACTGGATTCGCGGGCGCATCCCCGACGAGCGGCGCAACCCGCTCAACCGCGGGCTGATTCGCCTGTACCAGCCGGCCCTGGAATGGGTGCTGCGCTTTCCCAAGGCGACCCTGGTGCTGGCCCTGCTGGTGTTTCTCAGCGCGCTGTGGCCGGCCAGCCAGCTGGGCGGCGAGTTCCTGCCGCCGCTGGACGAGGGCGACCTGCTGTATATGCCCACGGCGCTGCCCGGCTTGTCCGCGCAGAAGGCCGCGCAGCTGCTGCAACAGAGCAATCGCATGATCAAGACGGTGCCCGAGGTGGCGCGGGTATTCGGCAAGGCCGGGCGCGCCGACAGCGCCACCGACCCGGCGCCGCTGGAGATGTTCGAGACCACCATCGCGTTCAAGCCGCGCGAGCAATGGCGCCCCGGCATGACCGCGGAAAAGCTGGTGGAGGAGCTGGACCGCGCGGTACAGGTGCCGGGCTTGGCCAACCTTTGGATCCCGCCGATCCGCAACCGCATCGACATGCTCGCCACCGGCATCAAGAGCCCGATCGGGGTCAAGGTGGCCGGCAGCGACCTGGCGCAGATCGACGCGGTGACCCAGGCGGTGGAGCGGGTGGCGCGCACCGTGCCCGGGGTCAGCTCGGCGCTGGCCGAGCGCCTCACCGGCGGGCGCTATATCGATGTGGATATCGACCGGGTGGCCGCGGCCCGCCATGGCCTGAATATCGCCGAGGTGCAGGCGCTGGTGGCCGGCGCCATCGGCGGGATGAACGTCGGTGAAACCGTGGAGGGTCTGGCGCGCTTTCCCATCAACCTGCGTTATCCGCGCGAGTGGCGCGATTCGCTGAGCCGCCTGCGCGAGCTGCCGATCTATACGCCGGTGGGCAGCCAGATCACCCTCGGCACGGTGGCGCGCATCGCCATCAGCGACGGCCCGCCCATGCTCAGAAGCGAGAATGCGCGGCCCTCCGGCTGGGTCTATATCGACACCCGCGGCCGCGACATGGCCTCGGTGGTCAATGACCTGCGCCAGGCCATCGCCGAGCAGGTACGCCTGCAACCCGGCATGAGCCTGAGCTTTTCCGGCCAGTTCGAGTTTCTCGAGCGGGCCAATGCGCGGCTCAAGCTGGTGGTGCCGGCGACCCTGCTGATCATCTTCGTGCTGCTCTACCTGTGCTTCTCGCGCCTGGACGAGGCGCTGCTGATCATGGTCACCCTGCCGTTCGCCCTGACCGGCGGCATCTGGTTCCTCTACTGGCTGGACTACAACCTGTCGGTGGCCACCGGCGTGGGCTTTATCGCCCTGGCCGGGGTGGCGGCGGAGTTCGGCGTGATCATGCTCCTGTACCTGCGCAACGCCTGGGCCGAGCGCCAGGCGGCCGGGCAGGGCACACCGGCGGCCCTGCTCGAGGCGATTCGCGAGGGCGCGGTGCAGCGGGTGCGGCCCAAGGCGATGACGGTGGCGACCATCATCGCCGGCCTGCTGCCGATCCTGCTGGGCAGTGGCAGCGGCAGCGAGATCATGAGCCGCATCGCCGCGCCCATGGTCGGCGGCATGCTCAGCGCGCCCTTGCTGTCGCTGCTGGTGCTGCCGGCGGCCTACCAGCTGTTGCGCCTGCGCGAGGTGCGCTAGGCGGGGCCGCTGGTGAAAGGTGGTGCGCGCGGCGCACCCCAGGGCAACGCGGCTCCGCTGGCCAACCGGCGCCGCGTCGGCTCACTGCCCGTTTGCCGTCGACTGGTTTTCCAGCATCTGCTCCATCATCTGCAGCATGTCCTGCATGTTCTGGTGCATGTCTTTCAGGCACTGCTGCTGCATGGGCGCATCCTTGGCCATCGGGCATTGGCTCTGCTGCATGCGCTGGTTCATCATGCCCATCTGCGAACGCATGGCCTGGCGGTGTTCGCTGCGGATTTTCTGCCGCTGCTGAGGGTCGGTGGTGCCGTGCATCTGCCGCATCATGTCCTGCATCTGCGACCAGTCCATCATCATGCCCTGGCCCATGCCTTGTCCCATGGGCATGCCTTGCTGGTTCTGCGCCCGCTGCTCCGGATGATGGGCCTGCTCGGCGAAGGCCGAGGCGGTGAGCAGGGTGCCGGCCAGAGCCAGAGCGGTCAGTGCGTTGCGTGAAGTGGTGTTCATGGTGATGCTCCTGCGTTGGTTACGGGGTGTGGCGAAGGCTGCCCAGGCGTACACGCTTGAGCAGCGCGGAATTGACGATCACCGACAGCGATGACAGGGCCATGGCGGCCGCCGCCAGGATCGGGTTGAGCAGGCCGAAGGCTGCGATGGGAATGCCGATGCTGTTGTAGACGAAGGCCCAGAACAGGTTCTGCTTGATCTTGCGCATGGTCGCGCGCGACAGCTGAATCGCGGCCACCACGTCGCGCACGTCGTCGCGGATCAGGATGATGCTGCCGGTCTCCTTGGCCACGTCGGAGCCCGAGCCGATGGCGATGCCGATCTCGGCCGTGGCCAGGGCCGGGGCGTCGTTGACCCCGTCGCCGACCATGGCCACCACCTGGCCCTTGCCCTGTAGCTGGCGGATCACCGCGACCTTGTCGTCCGGCAGCACCTCGGCGATCACCCGGCCGATGCCGACCTGGCGCGCCACCGCCTCGGCGGTGCGCCTGTTGTCGCCGCTCAGTAGCACCACCTGGATGCCGTCGGCGAGCAGCGCCGCGACCGCTTCGGCCGCCTCCGGCTTGACCGTGTCGGCCACGGCGATCACCCCGAGCAGGCGCTGCTCGACGCCGACCAGCATGGCGGTCTTGCCATCGGCTTCCAGGGCGACCAGAGTCGCCTCGGCCTCTGCGCTGGCGATCCCCTCGCGGGCGAACAGGCGCCGGTTGCCCAGCCAGACGGTGCGCCCTTCGACCGTCCCGGCGATGCCATGGCCGGCGATGCCCTCTATCCCACTGGCCTTCGGCAGGTGCATGCCGCGCTGACGGGCGGCACGGACGATGGCCGCGCCCAGCGGATGTTCGGAGCCGGATTCCACGGCGGCGGCCAGTTGCAGCACCTCGTCCTGCGAGGCGCCGCCGAAGGCCAGCAGGTCGGTCAGCTCGGGTTCGCCGCGGGTGATGGTGCCGGTCTTGTCGAACACCACGGTGGAGAGCTTCTCCGCCCGCTCCAGCACTTCGCCGCCGCGGATCAGGATGCCGTTATCGGCGCCCTTGCCGACCCCCACCATCAGCGCGGCGGGGGTGGCCACGCCGAGCGCGCAGGGGCAGGAGATGATCAGCACCGCGATAAAGGCCATCAGCCCCTGGGGAAAACTGCCGGCCAGCCACCAGCCGAACAGCGCCAGAAAGGCCACGCCGACCACCGCCGGGACGAAGTAGGCGGTGACCTGGTCGGCCAGGCGCTGGATCTGCGCGGTGCTGCCCTGCGCCTCTTCGACCATCTTGATGATCTGCGCCAGCGCCGTGTCGGCGCCGATCCGGCTGGCCTTGAAGCGGAACACTCCGCTGCGGTTGAGGGTGCCGCCGATCACCGCGCTGCCCGGATGCTTGTCCACCGGCATCGATTCGCCGGTCAGCATCGACTCGTCGACGCTCGTCTGGCCTTCGCTGACCTCGCCGTCGGTGGGGACCTTCTCGCCGGGTTTGACCACCAGCATCTCGCCGACCATGACGTTCTCCACCGGCAGGTCGACTTCCTCGCCGTCGCGGATCACGTGAGCGATGGCCGGCTTGAGGTCGAGCAGGCGGCGCACCGCCGCCGAGGATTTCTTCTTGATGATCTCCTCCATGTAGCGGCCCAGCAGGACGAAGGCGATGATCACCGCCGAGACCTCGAAATAGACCTCGCGCTCGCCCACCTTGACCGGCAGCACCTCGGGAAAGAACAGCACCGCGACGCTGTAGAAGTAGGCCACCGAGGTGCCCATGGCGATAAGGAAATCCATGTTGATATTGCGCGTGCGAATGGCATTCCACGCGCCCTTGTAGAAGCTCCAGCCGCCGATGAACTGCACCGGCGTCACCAGCAGGAACAGCCACATGCCCCAGGTGAAGAACGGCAGCGCGTCGAACGGCACCCAGCTCATCAGCATGGCGCCGGTGGCCAGGCCGATAAAGGCGCCGGCGCGCAGCAAGGCCAGGGCCAGCACCCCGGTCAGGGCGATGGCCACGCGGGTCTGCATGGCTTTGAGTTCGGCCTCCGGCGACTCGAAGGTGCGCACGCAGCTGTCGCTGCAGAAGTAGTAGGTGCGCCCACCGCGCTCACGCGACAGCGCGGTGGCCTTGTCCACCATCATCCCGCAGATCGGGTCCTTGGCCAGTTGTCGGCCTGCGCTCGCCGGCGTGGCGGCAGCCGGCGCATGGCTGTGCTGGCAGGGCTGGGCGGCGCTGCCGGCGACGTAGCGCGGCGCATCGCGCAGGAACTCCTCGCGGCAATGCGCCGAGCAGAACCAGTAGCGGGTACCGGCGAACTCGGCGCTGGCACTGGCCGCGGTAGGGGTGACCGCCATCCCGCACACCGGGTCGAGCACCTGTTCCTGGCCATCGGGCGCTGCCGTGGGCTGCGGCATGGGCAAGTGGTTCATGGTTGCTTCCTCGTGTCCGCGGCGGCGTGCGGACGGGCCGTTGGCCAGGGCAGGAACGCCGGGGTGGCGTCGCGGTAGCGGCGATAGGTGTCGCCGAAGTGCACGAGCATCTCCTGCTCCTCGCGCCTGGCCAGCTGCACGTACATCAGCAGCAGGACGGGGAACATCAGCAGGGTCAGCAGGGTCGGCCACTGCAGCAGGAAGCCCAGCATGATCAGGGCGAAGGCCAGGTATTGCGGATGGCGAACGCGCGCGTAGGGGCCGCTGTCGGCCAGCTCGCCGGCCTGCTGCGCGCGATACAGCACGCGCCAGGCGCTGGCCAGCAGCCAGAAACCGGCGACGATCAGCAGGTTGCCGAGGATATGCAGCGCGCCGAAGTGCGGATCGCCCTCTAGGCCCAGCAGGCTGTGCCACAGATGGCCGGCCTCGTGGGACAGCGGGTCGAGCTGCGGGTAGCGGCTCTGCAGCCAGCCGGCCAGCAGGTAGAGGGTCAGCGGCGCGCCGTACATCTCGACGAACAGCGCGATGATAAAGGCCGCGAAGCTGCCGAAGGTACGCCAGTCCCGCGCGCTGCTGGGCTTGAAGAAGCTGAAGGCGAACAGGATGAACACCAGTGAGTTGACTATCACCAGGCCCCACAGGCCGTAGGCCGAGGTCGTAGTTTCCATATGCGGCAGCCTCCCGCCTCAGTGACGATCGTGCCCACGGTGCATAAACAGATGCAGCAGCGGGCAGAGCAGCAGGACCAGGTAGGGCAGGGCACCGAGCAGATGGGCTTCGTGTTCCTCCCAGAGGAGGAACAGGGCGATGGCGCCGAACAGCAGCAGGGCCGGCCAGAACCGCCAGGTAGTGGCCGCGGGGGCCGGACGCAGATCGTGAGACATGACGGACTCTCCAGTAATCGGAGGGAGCTTGCCGGCACGGCGAATGACCGGCGCGGGCAGGCTGCGCATTGCACTGGAAGAGGCGGGGTTACTCGTTGAAGCGCTGCAGTTGCAGGTGCAGGGGCGGCGGGAAACCGGGCGCGTGCGCGCAGGGGACGAGACGCAGCAGGCGGCCGCGCAGCCTGTCGGGCAGGGCGAGCAGGCCGGGCATGGCGATCAGCGCGGCCAGTGCCAGCAGCGACAGCAGTTGGTTGAAAAGGATGGTCTGCAGGGCGCTGCAGCTGTCGTCCAGCGCGCCGGCCTCAGCCGCGCCATGGCCGTGGGTGGTCTGCAGGAACGTGGTCGCTTCCTCGAGATTGAGAACGCTGGCCGACTCCTCGCCCAGCTGCCCATCCAGATGGACGTGGCTGCCGACATGGACGAGGGAGCAGCCGAGAAACAGCACGAGCCACAGCACCGCCAGGGGGTCGGCAAACCTCGAATGGCGCTGGCGCAGGGCTTGGATCATGGCGCGGGCCGCAGGTGGGTGAAGGTATTGTCAGTAAAGACCCGCCGAGTGCGAGGCGCCTTGATCCAGATCAATGTCGCCGCTGGCCGTCAGCGCGCCACGCTGACCCCTTCCAGGCTGGCGAAGGAGGTGTCCTTGGCGGTCAGCAGGAAATCGCGCATAAAGGGCGCATCCAGCATGTCGCTGCGGATCGCCGCATAGAGCGTGGCGAACAGGCCCTTTTCCCCAAGGCGCTTGGCGCTGACATAGCCGCGCGAGCTGTACTCGTGCAGCGCCCAGTTGGGCAGGCCGCAGACGCCGCGGCCGCTGGCCACCAGCTGCATCATCATCACCGTCAGCTCCGAGGTGCGCACCTGCGCCGGCTCCACATCGGCCGGTTCGAGGAAGCGGGTAAAGATATCCAGGCGGTCGCGCTCCACCGGGTAGGTGATCAGGGTTTCGCTGGCCAGGTCTTCCGGCTGGATATAGGCCTTGCTCGCCAGGCGATGCTGGTTGGCCACGGCGAGCATGGCCTCGTAGGTGAACAGCGGCACGTAGGTGATGCCGGCCAGCTCGATGGGATCCGAGGTCACCACCAGATCCAGGTCGCCACGCGCCAGCGCCGGCAGCGGGGCGAAGGAGAAGCCCGAGGCCAGGTCCAGCTCCACCTCCGGCCAGGCATCGCGGAACTGGTCGATGGTCGGCATCAGCCACTGGAAGCAGCTGTGACATTCGATGGCCATATGCAGGCGGCCCGCGGTGCCACCGGCCAGGCGCGCCAGGTCGCGCTCGGCGCCGCGCAGCAGCGGCAGGGTGGCGTCGGCCAGCTGCAGCAGGCGCAGGCCGGCGCTGGTGAAGCGCACCGGCTTGGTCTTGCGCACGAACAGCTGCAGGCCGAGGCGTTCCTCCAGCTCCTTGAACTGGTGCGACAGCGCCGACTGGGTCAGGTGCAGGCGCTCGGCGGCCTCCACCAGGCTGTCGGTTTCGCGCAGGGCGTGCAGGGTTTTCAGATGGCGTAGTTCGAGCATGGCGGACTCACGGAACCTAGAGTGGATGACACTGTGTGTATCCACCGCCGGCGCGCGCCGCTCGATGGTGGATGGGTAAAGCCTCATCCAGGCTACATGAGTAATTCTATAGTTCAATACAAATATCTTGAGTTTGTCTCACTCGATGCAGCTGCCGAGAATAGCGCCATCCCGATTTCCCTATGGAGCGTTCTGACATGGCCCTGTCCCATTCCCTCGGTTTTCCCCGTATCGGTCGCGACCGCGAACTGAAGAAAGCCCTCGAAGCCCATTGGCAAGGCACGCTCGACGAGACCGGTCTGCGTGCGGTCGGTCAGCGCCTGCGCGCCGAGCACTGGCAGCTGCAGAAGGACGCCGGCATCGAGCTGCTGCCGGTCGGCGACTTCGCCTGGTACGACCAGGTGCTCGGCCATTCCCTGGCGCTGGGCGTGATCCCCGAGCGCTTTCGTCCGGCCGCCGGCAAGCCGGGCCTCGATACCCTGTTCGCCATGGCCCGTGGCGCCGTTGGTAACCAGAGCGGCCACAGTTGCTGCGGCGGCGCCCACGCCCAGGAGCTGACCAAGTGGTTCGATACCAACTACCACTACCTGGTGCCTGAGTTTGCCGTCGACCAGCAGTTCGCCCTGAGCTGGGGACAGTTGTTCGAGGAAGTGGACGAAGCCCATGCCCTCGGTCGCGCCGTCAAGCCGGTGCTGATCGGCCCGTTGACCTACCTGTGGTTGGGCAAGACCAAGGGCAGCGACTTCGACAAGCTGGAGCTGCTCGAACGCCTGCTGCCGGTCTACGGCGAGATGCTCCGGCGTCTGACTGCCCAGGGCGTGGAATGGGTGCAGATCGACGAGCCGATCCTCGCGCTGGACCTGCCGCAGGACTGGAAGAACGCTTTCGAGCGTGCCTACAACCTGCTGCAGCGCGAGCCGGGCAAGAAGCTGATCGCCACCTACTTCGGCGGCCTGGAGGACAACCTCGGCCTGGCCGCCAATCTGCCGGTGGACGGCCTGCATATCGACCTGGTGCGCGCGCCGGAGCAGTACCCGACCATCCTCGATCGCCTGCCGGCCTACAAGGTGCTGTCGCTGGGCGTGGTCAACGGTCGCAACGTCTGGCGCTGCGACCTGGAGCAGACGCTGGCGCTGCTGCGCCATGCCCACGAACGCCTGGGCGAGCGCCTGTGGGTGGCGCCGTCCTGCTCGCTGCTGCACAGTCCGGTGGACCTGGGACGCGAGGATCAGCTGGACGCCGAACTTAAGAGCTGGCTGGCCTTTGCCGTGCAGAAATGCCGCGAGGTCGCGTTGCTCGGCCAGGCGCTGGAGGCGCCGGAGGATGCCGAGGTGCAGGCCGCGCTGGCGCAGAGCCGCGCGGTGCAGGCCGCCCGCGCCGCATCAAAGCGCATCCACAAGGCCAAGGTGCAGGCGCGCCTGGCGGCGATCGGCCCGCGTCACGCCCAGCGTCAGTCGCCCTTCGCCGCGCGTAGCGAGCGGCAGCGCGCGCACCTGCAGCTGCCGCCGTTGCCGACCACCAGCATCGGCTCCTTCCCGCAGACCGCCGCCATTCGCCTGGCGCGCCAGGCATTCAAGGCCGGCACGCTGAGCGCGGCCGAGTACACCGAGGCCATGCACAGCGAGATCCGCCACGCCGTCGAGGTGCAGGAAAACCTCGGTCTGGATGTGCTGGTGCATGGCGAGGCCGAGCGCAACGACATGGTCGAATACTTCGCCGAGCAGCTCGACGGCTACGCCTTCACCCGTTTCGGCTGGGTGCAGAGCTATGGCTCGCGCTGCGTCAAACCGGCGGTGATAGTCGGCGACCTGAGCCGTCCGCGGGCGATGACGGTGGACTGGATTCGCTATGCCCAGGGCCTGACCGCCAAGCCGATGAAGGGCATGCTGACCGGGCCGGTGACCATGCTGATGTGGTCCTTCCCGCGTGAGGACGTGCCGCGCGAGGTGCAGGCGCGCCAGCTGGCCCTGGCCATCCGCGACGAAGTGCTGGACCTGGAGGCGGCCGGCGTCAAGATCATCCAGATCGACGAGGCGGCCTTCCGCGAGGGCCTGCCGCTGCGTCGGGCCGCTTGGCAGGGCTATCTGGACTGGGCGACCGAGGCCTTCCGTCTGACCGCCAGCGGCGTGCGCGACGAGACGCAGATCCATACCCACATGTGCTACAGCGAGTTCAACGATGTGATCGAGTCCATCGCCGCCATGGATGCCGACGTCATCACCATCGAGACCTCGCGTTCGGACATGCAGCTGCTGGAGGCCTTCGAGCGTTTCGCCTATCCCAACGAGATCGGCCCGGGCGTCTACGACATCCACTCGCCGCGCGTGCCGGACAGCGCCGAGATGGCCGGCTTGCTGCGCAAGGCAGCCACGCGCATCCCCGTCGAGCGGCTGTGGGTCAATCCGGACTGCGGCCTGAAGACCCGCGCCTGGCCGGAGACCGAGGCGGCGCTGGTCAATATGGTCGCCGCCGCCAGGCAGTTGCGCGCCGAACTGGCCTGATCGGCGCTTCGCCCTGTCGGTTTGCCTGCGTTGCCGTTCGATGGGAGCCAGGGGCGTTGGGCTTCGTCGCAGGCTCCTCAACCCAACCTACGGACGTAGGTTGGCGCTGAGCGCAGCGAAGCCCAACGCGGAGCCGCAGGGCGACCGCTCGTCTTCCTTCATCAAATTGTCATCGTTGTGTGGCAGCGCTCACGAACGACTATCACCAGACTCGCGGTTCAGTGGGGTTCTGCGTTTCCGGTGTTTTCATGCGTCTATTTATTTTCCTGGCGGCGCTGCTGTGCGGCCTGCCGTCCTGGGCGGCGACTCGCTGCGAGCTCGAGCAACCGACCCGTTACGTGGACGTCGGCGACGTGCGCCTGGCCTACCAGAGCATCGGCAGTCAGCGCGACCCGGCGTTGCTGCTGGTCATGGGCCTGGGCGGGCAACTGATCCACTGGCCCGACGAGGTGGTCGAGCGCCTGTGCCAGCAGGGTTTTCGGGTGATACGTTTCGACAACCGCGATGTCGGCCTGAGCAGCTGGCGGCAGCCGGCGCCGGCCATCAACCTGGGCTACGAGGTGCTGCGCTACCGCCTCGGCCTGGCGCCGGGCGCGCCTTACCGGTTGCGCGACATGGCCGGCGACGCCCTGGGTCTGATGGACGCTCTGGGCGTTGCGGCTTTCCATGTGCTGGGGGCGAGCATGGGCGGCATGATCGCCCAGCACCTGGCCGACCTGGCGCCAGCGCGGGTGCTCAGCCTGACCCTGGTGATGACCAGCTCCGGCGCCCAGGGCCTGCCGGCACCGGACGAGTCGCTGCTGCGCCTGCTGGCGCGGCGAGAGGCGGGCAGTCGCGAGGCGGCGCTGCAGCAGCAGGCCGACCTGCTCGCCGCACTGGGCAGCCCGGCGGTGCGCGACGACCGTGCGCTGTTGCTGCAGCAGGCGCAGCTGGCCTACGACCGCGCCTTCAACCCCGAGGGTGTGCAGCGTCAGCTGCTGGCGATCCTCGCCGAACCGAGCCGGGTGGCGCTGCTGGGGCGCCTGCGGGTGCCGACCCTGGTGGTGCACGGCACCGCCGACCCGCTGCTGCCGGTGATGCACGGCGTGCACGTGGCGGCGCATATCCGGGGGGCCGAACTCAAGCTGATTCCGGGGCTGGCCCATCGCTTTCAGGAGGCATTCAAGGAGCCGCTGCTGGCCGCGGTGCTGCCGCATCTGGCCGCGCACCGGCAGGATCTGGGGCTGGCAAGGCTTTGAAGTTCGGCGAGAGTTTCCACTCGTTTGCACGATTTGAGGAGGCGATTCGCGTAGCCGGTGGGGAAATCGCCGGCAAGCCAAATCAACGGCAAGCAGGCTCGAAGGGACAAGGGTGCGGATAAGCGGGGGCAGGCGTCGAGACGCTCAGAGTTCCTGATCCCGCTGGACTGTACGGCGCTGCAGGTTGTCGATATGGTCGTTGCTGTGGCGCAGCAGCTTGTCGGCCATGTTCACCCGATCGATATAGCGGGCCACAGCCAATTCGGCGTCGTGGCGGGACGCGAACGGCCCTTCCAGGGTGCCTTCTCGGGTCGAAAAGAAATATTGGCCGTTGACGGCGCTCAGGCGCGAGCTGCGGTAATGCGTCCCAGGTTGGGCGTCGAGGCTGCGTTGACCGAACATAAAAAAGCTCTCCATCTACAAAGGCTGGATGATTTGAGTCTACTGCGCGCCTTGCGCCCTGCCGAGCGAAGCGACCAGTGGTCGAGGTTGTCGGCCTGATTGGTGCTTTTTGTCGAGTTTTCCAAGATTTTGGCGCCGGAAGCCTGGCATTTCCAGGGGTGAGGGCGGTACAGTTGCGCCGTGCAACGCCACCTAACTGTTACTGTGCCGGTTGCGGTCCGCCTCCTAGAATGGCGCTTTGCGGCCCGAGCGACTTGCCGGGTCGCCCGTTTCGAGGTCGCCATGCATATCTCCTCCGGCCGTTGGCTCTACGGCCTGCTGCTCGCCCTGACCACGTCCGTGCTCTGGGGCATCCTGCCGATCAAGCTGAAAGAAGTGCTGCAGGTGATGGACCCGGTCACTGTCACCTGGTACCGCCTGCTGGTGGCCGGCTCGCTGCTGCTCGCCTACCTGGCCGCGTCCCGCCGGCTGCCGCGCTTTCGCCCGCTGGGGCGCAAGGGCGCCTGGCTGCTGGTGCTGGCGATCGCCGGACTGACCGCCAACTACGTGCTGTACCTGGTCGGCCTCAATCTGCTCAGCCCCGGCACGACGCAGCTGGTGATCCAGGTGGCGCCGATCCTGCTGCTGGTCAGCAGCCTGTTCGTCTTCCGCGAGCGTTTCAGCCTGGGCCAGGGCATCGGCCTGGCGATCCTGCTGCTGGGCTTCGTGCTGTTCTTCAATCAGCGCCTGGGCGAGCTGCTGACCTCGCTCACCGCCTACACCGCCGGCGTGCTGATCGTCCTGGCGGCGGCCTTCGTCTGGACCTTCTATGGCCTGGCGCAGAAGCAGCTGCTGACCCTGTGGAACTCGGTGCAGGTGATGATGGTGATCTACCTGGCCTGCGCCCTGCTGCTGACGCCCTGGGCGCAGCCGCTGCAGGCGCTCGAGCTGAGCCCGTTGCAGGGCTGGCTGCTGTTGGCCTGCTGCCTCAACACCCTGGTGGCCTACGGCGCCTTCGCCGAGGCGCTGGCACACTGGGAGGCCTCGCGGGTCAGCGCCACCCTGGCCATCACCCCGCTGGTGACCTTCGCCTCGGTGGCCGTGGCGGCGAGCTGGTGGCCGGATCACGTGCAGCCCGAGCAGGTCAACTGGATCGCCTACGGCGGCGCCCTGCTGGTGGTGCTGGGCTCGGCGCTGACCGCATTGGGGCCGTCGCTGCTGGCCGGGCTGCGCGCGCGCAAGGCAAGGCGGTTGGCCAGGGCGTAGAGGCGCCGCGCGCCCCAGCAGCCGGCAATCCAGGCCAGCGCTACGCGCTGCCTAGGCCTTGACTCCCAGCGCCTCGGCCTTGCGCAGCCAGGCCTGGCGCTGCTCCTCGCTGGACGGTCGCACCGGGGCGAATTCGGCCAGGCGGCGGGTCTTGATCCCGCAGAAACCGAGGATGGTGCGCACCATCTGCCGGTGTGCCGGCGCGCCGTAGACCCAGCGGAAGTACCAGGGCGGGGTGTCCAGGGTCACCAGCAGGTCGGCGCTGCGCCCGCTCAGCAGCTTGTCCCACAGCTGCGAGCGGTGGCGGTACTTGAAGGCGAAGCCGGGCAGGAACACCCGGTCGAAGAAGCCCTTGAGCAGCGCTGGCAGGCCGCCCCACCAGACCGGGTAGACGAACACCAGGTGCTCGGCCCAGTGGATCAGGCGCTGGGCCTCGAGCAGGTCGGGTTCCAGGTTCTGGCTCTGGTCGTAGCCGTCGCGCAGGATCGGGTCGAACTGC
The DNA here is from genome assembly GCF_044542855.1 of Pseudomonas sp. NPDC077649. Classification (NCBI taxonomy): domain Bacteria; kingdom Pseudomonadati; phylum Pseudomonadota; class Gammaproteobacteria; order Pseudomonadales; family Pseudomonadaceae; genus Pseudomonas; species Pseudomonas sp. NPDC077649. The sequence goes on from NZ_JBITVF010000001.1 coordinate 1,489,259, forward strand.
AGCTCGCCCAGCTTCAGCTGGCGCACCACATGGCCCTGGTCGCGCGCGCCCTGGGCGTAGGCGGCGCCGAGGGCATGGCACAGGCTTTCGCGCTTGGGCGTGCCGAAGATCATCAGGATGCGTTTGCCGTCGCCTTCCAGCGGCGTGGCGCCGCTCTTGCCCTCAGTCATGTTTGCCGGCTCCGAGCATGTCCTGCGGCCGCACCCACTGGTCGAACTGGGCGTCGTTCAGGTAGCCCAGCTGCAGCGCCGCCTGGCGCAGGGTGCTGCCCTCGGCGTAGGCCTTCTTGGCGATCTCGGCGGCCTTGTCGTAGCCGATATGCGGGTTCAGCGCGGTGACCAGCATCAGGCCATTCTCCAGGTGCGCGGCCATTTGCACGGCATCCGGCTGCAGCTCGGCGATGCAGTGCTGCTGGAAGTTGCGGCAGCCGTCGGCGAGCAGGCGGATCGACTGCAGCAGGTTGTGGATGATCACCGGCTTGAACACGTTCAGCTGCAGGTGGCCCTGGCTGGCGGCGAAGCCGATGGTGGCGTCGTTGCCCAGCACCTGGCAGGCGAGCATCGACAGCGCCTCGCACTGGGTCGGGTTGACCTTGCCGGGCATGATCGAGCTGCCCGGCTCGTTGGCCGGCAGGCGCACCTCGGCCAGGCCGGCGCGCGGGCCGGAGCCGAGCAGGCGCAGGTCGTTGGCCAGCTTCATCAGCGCCACGGCCAGGGTCTTCAGCGCGCCGGAGAGCTGCACCAGCGGCTCGTGGCCGGCGAGGGCGGCGAACTTGTTCGGCGCGCTGGTCAGTGGCAGGCCACTCAGCGCGGCCAGCTCGGCAGCGATGGCCTCGGCGAAGCCGGGTGGGGCGTTGAGTCCGGTGCCCACCGCGGTGCCGCCCTGGGCCAGTTCGCATACCGCCGGCAGGGCGGCGCGGATGGCCGCCTCGGCGTAGCCGAGCTGGGCGACGAAGGCCGACAGCTCCTGGCCGAAGGTGATGGGGGTGGCGTCCATCATATGGGTGCGCCCGGTCTTGACCAGGTGGGCGTGGCGCTGCGCCTGCTCCTGCAGGCCGTCGCGCAGCTCGGCGATGGCCGGCAGCAGGCTGTGCCTGACCGCCTGCGCCGCGGCGATGTGCATGGCGCTGGGGAAGCAGTCGTTGGAGCTCTGCGCGCGGTTGACGTGATCGTTGGGATGCACCGGGCTCTTGCCGCCGCGCGTGCCGCCGGCCAGTTCGTTGGCACGGCCGGCGATCACCTCGTTGACGTTCATGTTGCTCTGCGTGCCGCTGCCGGTCTGCCACACCACCAGGGGGAACTGCGCATCGTGGTCGCCACCCAGCACCTCGTCGGCGGCCTGTTCGATCAGCCGGGCGATATCCGCCGGCAGCTCGCCGCTGCGGCTGTTGACCCGCGCCGCGGCCTTCTTGATCAGCGCCAGGGCGTGCAGCACTGCCAGCGGCATGCGCTCGGTGCCGATGGCGAAGTTGATCAGCGAGCGCTGCGTCTGCGCGCCCCAATAGGCCTCGTTGGGGACTTCGATGGGGCCGATGCTGTCGGTTTCGGTGCGGCTCATGGCGATCTCCGGGAGTAGGACGGCTGGCAGTTTAGGCCGTTGCGTCGGGCACTGGTTCCGCGGATTTTCTATCGCGACCATTACCAGCGGGCATGGGTCGCGCCGAGCCAGCCGAGGGCGCCGTCCACCGGTACCCGCTCGCCCTTGGGACCGCGCAGCACGCCGTCGTAGCGACCGAACCACTGCTGGGTGTCGGCATGGAAGGGGCCCAGCTTGGGGCAGGCGCGGTGCAGCTGGCGCGGGCTGAAACGCAGCGCCACGCGCTCGTCCGCGCTGTCCAGGCGCCAGGGTGCCAGCGGCGCGTGGGCGCTCTGTTCGATGCTCAGGGGGCTGTCCAGGCGCTGCAGTTCGCCGCCGAACCACAGGGCGTTCTCCGACTGGCCGCTGTGTTCCAGCCAGCCGGAGCCGAAGTTGCCGGCGATGCCGCCCGGTGCGGCGAAGGCGGCGCGTTGCCAGTGGCTGTTCAGCGGCCACACGCCGCGGCCGAAATCCAGGGCGGCGAAGCTCTGCCCGGGGGCGCAGCTGTACTGCTTGCGTCCCAGCTGCAGGCTGCCGGCGGCGGGTAGGCCGAGCTGGCGGCTGGTGGCGTGGAAGCCGCCGCCCTGCAGCGGCGCCACCAGGTTGACCGATTGCAGGTGGGCGGGGCGCTGGATGTCCAGCGCCACCTGCAGCGGCTGGCCGCCGATATCCGGGGCGGCGGCGGTCAGGCGCAGGCGGCCGGGATGCTCGTCGATGCGCAGTTGCAGGCGCGGGTGGTTGAAGGCGTGGCTTTCCAGCGGCAGGTCGGGCAGCTGGCAGCCGAAGGCGAAGGGGCGCAGCTGGGTGTGGGCGACGGCCTGGCCGCTGTCCAGGTCGAGGAAGTAGGCGGCGCCGTAGCCCAGGTAATCGAGGTCGGCCAGGGTCAGCGCGAGCATCCACTGCGGGGTGGTGATGCACCAGTGGTTCCAGCGCTTGCGCCGGCCCAGGTGGCCGCGCAGGGCGCAGTGCACCTGCGGTCGGCTCGACCAGCCGATGGCTTCGGCCAGTAGCCGACCCTTGCTGTCGCACAGCGGCTGGGGGGGAAATTCGGCGGGGCTGGCGAAACTGGTCATCGGGCACGTCCATGTGTGTGCGCAGGCTGGCGATCAATTGCCGGGGCGAGGAGTGCGCACGCCATTCGAATCGGGGGCGCACAGCATGCCGAGCACGTTCAAGCATGGGCAAGTGCTGGCATTTTGGCAACTGACCAGCGGGTGCGGCAGTGCGCAGGGATTTTGTGCGCTGGCGCACGATGCGGCCGACTTGAGGTAAACCGGGCTTGGGCACAAAATGCCCCCAGCGCAGTCTACCCAGACTCACCCGTCACCCCCGGAAGCCTTCCCATGCCTCATCTATTCAAGCTGTGCACCGCCGTTCTGCTCAGCGCCTCGGCGTCCCTGGCCCTGGCCGATGCCGCCAGCCATGCCGCCGATGCCGAGCGTTTCCTCAAGCTGGCACATGCCGACAAGCTGACCGTGCCGGTGTATGGCCAGGTGCAGCAGATGTTCGCCCAGCGCTTCGCCCAGGCGCCGGGCGGCAAGCAGGCGCTGCTGGAAAGCTATCAGGCCAAGGCCAATGCCGCGCTGGACAAGGCGGTGGGTTGGGACAAGCTCAAGCCCGACATGGTCAAGCTCTACACCAGCAACTTCGACGAGCAGGAGCTCAAGCAGCTGATCGCCTTCTACGAGTCGCCGCTGGGGCAGAAGGTGCTGCAGAAGATGCCGACCCTCACCGCGCAGTCCGCACAGATCACCCAGAGTAAGCTGGAAACCGCCGTGCCGGAGGTGAACAAGCTGCTGGCCGAGATGAGCGACGAGCTCGGCGTGAAACAACCCTGATGGAGCCCACGATGTCCAAGCAAGACCTGATCGTCGCCGCGCTGGCCGATCTGCGGCCCGAGCACCTCGAGGTGCTGGACGAGAGCCATATGCACAGCCGCGGCCTGGAGACCCACTACAAGGCGGTGATCGTCAGCCCGGCGTTCGCCGGCCTGAATGCGGTCAAGCGGCATCAGAAGGTCTATGCCACGGTCGGCGAGCTGATGGCGCAGATCCATGCCCTGGCCCTGCACACCTACACCCCCGAGGAGTGGGCGGCGCAGGGCGTGGCGCCGGCCTCGCCGACCTGCCGCGGCGGTCATTGACCCAGGCCGGATGAACGCCGGGGCCTCCCCGGCTATCGCTGCGCTCGACCCGCGCTGCGGAGCGTTGCAGCCGGGCCAGGCGACAGGCTGTCGCGCCTTGTCGCCAACTCGCCCCGGCGCTTCGCGGCTTTGTTACAATCCGCCTCGCGCCGGCCCACGCCGGCGCTTTCGTTTGGCTTCTCGATCCGGCGAGTTCGCGCCGATCGAGCCCCAGTCCGCCCTTTACGTGGGCGACTACTGAAGGACATTCCATGACCGACAAGATCGTCGTCGCGGCGCTGTACAAGTTCGTCTCCCTGCCGGACTACCAGGCGCTGCGCGAACCCCTGCTGCACACCCTGCTCGATAACGGCATCAAGGGCACCCTGCTGCTCGCCGAAGAGGGCATCAACGGCACCGTCTCCGGCAGCCGCGCCGGCATCGATGCGTTGCTTGCCTGGTTCGCCGAGGACGCCCGTCTGGCCGATATCGACCACAAGGAGTCCTACTGCGATGAGCAGCCGTTCTATCGCACCAAGGTCAAGCTGAAGAAGGAAATCGTCACCCTCGGCGTGCCGGGCGTCGACCCCAACCAGCGCGTCGGCACCTACGTCGAGCCGCAGGACTGGAACGCCCTGATCAGCGACCCCGAGGTGCTGTTGATCGATACCCGCAACGACTACGAGGTGGCCATCGGCACCTTCGAGGGCGCCATCGACCCCAAGACCAAGTCGTTCCGCGAATTTCCCGAGTACATCAAAGCCCACTTCGACCCGCGCCAGCACAAGAAGGTGGCGATGTTCTGCACCGGCGGCATCCGTTGCGAGAAGGCCTCCAGCTACATGCTCGGCGAGGGCTTCGAGGAGGTCTATCACCTCAAGGGCGGCATCCTCAAATACCTGGAGGAAGTGCCGCAGGAAGAGACCAAGTGGCAGGGCGACTGCTTCGTCTTCGACAACCGGGTGACCGTGCGCCACGACCTGACGGAGGGCGACTACGACCAGTGCCACGCCTGCCGCACGCCGATTTCCGTGGCAGACCGCCAGTCCGAGCGCTACAGCCCCGGCGTCAGCTGCCCGCATTGCTGGGACTCGCTGCCGGAGAAGACCCGTGAAGGCGCCCGCGAGCGGCAGAAGCAGATCGAGCTGGCGCGCGCGCGCAACCAGCCGCATCCTCTGGGACGCGACCCCCGCCAACTGAACGAGGCCTGACCATGGCAAGCCGCCTGCTCTACGTGATGGACCCGATGTGTTCCTGGTGCTGGGGCTTCGCCCCGGTGGCCGAGGCCCTCGCCGAGCAGGCCGCGGCGGCCGGCGTGCCGCTGCAGCTGGTGGTCGGCGGCCTGCGCCGCGACCAGGTGGCCATCGATGCCGCGGCGCGGGTGCGTTACCTGGGCTACTGGCAGGCGGTCAACGCCAGCACCGGGCAGCTGTTCGACTTCGAGCGCGGCCTGCCCGAGGGCCTGGTCTACGACACCGAGCCGGCCTGCCGCGCCCTGGTCACCGCGCGCAGCCTCGACGCGGCCAGCGCCTGGCCGCTGCTCAAGCTGATCCAGCAGGCCTTCTACACCGAGGGCGTCGACGTCACCCAGGCCGGCGTGCTGGTGCAACTGGCCGAGCAGGCCGGCATTCCGCGCATCGAGTTCGCCGAGGCCTTCGACAGCCAGGCCATGGTTGATGCCACCGCCGCCGATTTCAGCTGGGTGCAGGATCTGGGCATCGCCGGCTTTCCCACCCTGCTGGCCGAGCGCGACGGCCAGCTGGCGCTGCTGACCAACGGCTATCAACCGCTGGAGGTGCTGGCGCCGCTGCTCGGCCGCTGGCTGGAGCGCGCCGCCCATGCCTGATCGGTTGAGCTGGGCAGAAATCCGTCGCCTGGCCCTGCAGCACAAGAAAGCGCTGATCCTCGCCAACCTGGTCGCGGTGCTGGCCACCCTGTGCAGCGTGCCGATTCCGCTGCTGCTGCCGCTGCTGGTCGACGAAGTGCTGCTGCACGACGGCGACGCCGCGCTCAAGGTGATGGACAACTTCCTGCCGGCCAGTTGGGAGACCGCCGCCGGCTATATCGGCCTGATGCTGCTGCTGACCCTGCTGCTGCGCGGCTCGGCGCTGGTGTTCAACGTGCTGCAGGCACGCCTGTTCGCGCGGCTGTCGAAGGACATCGTCTACCGCATCCGCATGCGTTTGATCGAGCGGCTCAAGCGTATTTCCCTCGGCGAGTACGAGAGCCTCGGCGGCGGCACGGTCACCACCCATCTGGTCACCGACCTGGACACCCTGGACAAGTTCGTCGGCGAGACCCTCAGCCGCTTCTTGGTGGCGGTGCTGACCCTGGTCGGCACCTCGGCCATCCTGATCTGGATGCACTGGCAGCTGGCGCTGCTGATCCTGCTGTTCAACCCGCTGGTGATCTACGCCACGGTGCAGCTGGGCAAGCAGGTCAAGCACCTGAAGAAGCTCGAGAACGACAGCACCGGCCGCTTCACCCAGGCGCTGACGGAGACCCTCGACGCCATCCAGGAGGTGCGCGCCGGCAACCGCCAGGGCTATTTCCTCGGCCGCCTCGGTGGGCGGGCACGCGAGGTGCGCGACTTTGCCGTGGCCTCGCAGTGGAAGAGCGATGCGTCGAACCGCGCCAGCGGCCTGCTGTTCCAGTTCGGCATCGACGTGTTCCGCGCCGCCGCCATGCTCACCGTGCTGTTCTCCGACCTGTCCATCGGCCAGATGCTCGCGGTGTTCAGCTACCTGTGGTTCATGATCGGCCCGGTGGAGCAGCTGCTCAGCCTGCAATACGCCTTCTACGCCGCCGGCGGCGCACTGACGCGGATCAACGAGCTGCTGGCGCGGCGCGACGAGCCGCAGTACCCGGGCTGCGTCGATCCGTTCAAGGGTCGCGACACCGTCGGCATCGAGGTGCGCGGGCTGACCTTCGCCTACGGCGAGGAGCCGGTACTGGATCGCCTCGATTTGTCCATCGCCCCCGGCGAGAAGGTGGCCATAGTCGGCGCCTCGGGTGGCGGCAAGAGCACCCTGGTGCAGCTGCTGCTGGGGCTCTACACGCCACAGGCCGGCAGCATCCGCTTCGGCGGCAGCAGCCAGGAGGAGATCGGCCTGGACTGCGTGCGCGACAACGTCGCGGTGGTGCTGCAGCACCCGGCGCTGTTCAACGACACGGTGCGCGCCAACCTGTGCATGGGCCGCGAGCGCAGCGACCAGGCCTGCTGGCGCGCACTGGAGATCGCCCAGCTGGCGCCGACCATCCAGGCGTTGCCGCAGGGCCTGGACAGCGTGGTCGGGCGCAGCGGTGTGCGCCTGTCCGGCGGCCAGCGTCAGCGCCTGGCGATTGCCCGCATGGTATTGGCCGAGCCCAAGGTGGTGATCCTCGACGAGGCCACCTCGGCGCTCGACGCCGCCACCGAATACGCCCTGCACGAGGCGCTGGCGCAGTTCCTCAACGGGCGCACCACGCTGATCATCGCCCACCGCCTGAGCGCGGTGAAGCAGGCCGACCGCGTGCTGGTGTTCGACGGCGGCAGCGTCGCCGAGGACGGCGACCACCAGCAGCTGATCGCCGACGGCGGCCTGTACGCCAAGCTCTACGGGCATCTGCAGCGCTGAGGCGCCGGCGCGTTGTCCGCCCGGCAGGGCACAGCTGATTCAGGGGGATCGGGGTGCGTGGCCGAGGCTTTACCCATCCACCGTTGCGCGCTTCAGCCTCGGCGCGGCGCCCCGATCCACTACGCATGCTCTTCCTCGGCCTCGCCGCGGCAGCTCGTCTGGCAGCCTGGCGAACCGCTCTGGCAAGAAAACCTTACGCATTTGCAGGTCTTGCCAGGCCGCATCCCCTGGTTTTTCAGGGTGTAAGGAAAACTTGCCAATACCTCGCTGAGATCGCCCCAACCGGGCGGTTGCGCCGCCTTGTTCGCCGTCTGCCATCGGGTTGTCATGGGTTCATTCAAACGCGCCTCACGGCGCAGCCCACAACAACAACGAGGAGGCGAAATGACCGCCGTGGCCAAGATCGAGCAGCACAACCCCATCGGTACCGACGGCTTCGAGTTCGTCGAGTTCACCGCGCCCAACGAAGAAGGCATTGCCCAGCTGCGCCAGCTGTTCACCGCCATGGGCTTCACCGAAACCGCCAAGCACCGCTCCAAGCAGGTCTGGCTGTTCCAGCAGAACGACATCAATTTCGTCCTCAACGGCAGCCCCACCGGGCACGTCCGCGCCTTCGGCGAGAAGCACGGCCCCAGCGCCTGCGCCATGGCCTTCCGGGTGAAGAACGCGGCCCAGGCCGCGGCCTACGTCGAGCAGCAGGGCGCCAAGCTGGTCGGCAGCCACGCCAACTTTGGCGAGCTGAACATCCCCTGCGTGGAAGGCATCGGCGGCTCGCTGCTGTATCTGGTCGACCGCTACGGCGACAAGACCATCTACGACGTCGACTTCGAGTACATCGAAGGCCGCAGCCCCAACGACAACGCCGTCGGCCTGCAGCAGATCGACCACCTGACCCATAACGTCAAACGCGGGCAGATGGACGTCTGGTCCGGCTTCTACGAGCGCATCGCCAACTTCCGCGAGATCCGCTACTTCGACATCGAAGGCAAGCTCACCGGCCTGTTCTCCCGCGCCATGACCGCGCCCTGCGGCAAGATCCGCATCCCGATCAACGAGTCGGCCGACGACAAGTCGCAGATCGAGGAATTCATCCGCGAGTACCACGGCGAGGGCATCCAGCACATCGCCCTGTCCACCGACGACATCTACGCCACCGTGCGCCAGCTGCGCGCCAACGGCGTGGACTTCATGACCACCCCGGACACCTATTATGAAAAGGTCGACAGCCGCGTCGCCGGCCATGGCGAGCCGACCGAGTTGCTGCGCGAGCTGAATATCCTGATCGATGGTGCGCCGGGCGACGACGGCATCCTGCTGCAGATCTTCACCAACACGGTGATCGGCCCGATCTTCTTCGAGATCATCCAGCGCAAGGGCAATCAGGGCTTCGGCGAGGGCAACTTCAAGGCGCTGTTCGAATCCATCGAGGAAGACCAGCTGCGTCGCGGCGTGATCTCCGAGGAGTGATGCCATGAGCCGTAAATGGATCAGCTTTCCCCTGCGCGAGGGCGAGTGCTCGCGTCAGGCGCACTGCGACCTGCCGCAGGGCACCTACGAGCGCGAGATGGGCCGCGAAGGCTTCTTCGGCCCCACCGCACACCTGCACCACAAGCATCCGCCCACCGGCTGGATCGACTGGGAAGGCCCGCTGCGCCCGCACGCGTTCAACTTCAACGACATCCCCAGCGAGCGCGACTGCCCGCTGGCGGCGCCGCTGACCTTGCACAACGCCGATGTGAAGCTGCGCGTCTGGCGCACCCACGGCGCCATGCGCCATCTGGTGCGCAACGCCGACGGCGACGAGCTGCTGTTCGTCCACGAGGGAGCGGGGCACCTGTACTGCGACTTCGGCCATCTGGAATATCGCGACGGCGACTACCTGCTGATTCCGCGCGGCACCGCCTGGCGCATCGAGGCCAGCACGCCGAGCTACTTCCTGCTGATCGAGAACAGCGATGGCGCCTACCAGCTGCCGGACAAGGGCCTGCTCGGCCCGCAGGCGATCTTCGATCCGGCGGTGCTGGAGCACCCGCATATCGATGAGGCGTTCAAGGCGCAGCAGGACGAGAACACCTGGCAGATCAGGATCAAGCGGCGCAATCAGATCAGCACCGTGACCTACCCCTACAACCCGCTGGACGTGGTCGGCTGGCACGGCGACAACACCGTGGTGCGGCTGAACTGGCGCGACATTCGCCCGCTGCTCAGCCATCGCTATCACTTGCCGCCTTCGGCGCACACCACCTTCGTCGCCAACGGTTTCGTGGTCTGCACCTTCACGCCGCGCCCGGTCGAGTCCGACCCGGGCGCGCTCAAGGTGCCGTTCTTCCACAACAACGACGACTACGACGAGGTGCTGTTCTACCACCGCGGCAACTTCTTCAGCCGCGACAACATCGAGGCCGGCATGGTCACCTTGCACCCCTGCGGCTTCCCCCACGGGCCGCATCCCAAGGCGCTGAAGAAGAGCCAGGAGGATCCGGCGACCTTCATCGACGAGGTGGCGGTGATGATCGACACCCGTCGCGCCCTGGAAGTGGCCGATGCCGCCGCTGCGGTGGATGTGGCCGAGTACGTCAACTCCTGGCGCGCGCCGGGTACCCAAGGTTGAACCTGTAGGAGTCGGCAAGCCGGCTCCTATGCCAAGAACGGAAATCGCATATGAAACTCGCATCACTGAACCAGGGCCGCGACGGCGTGCTCGTCGTGGTTTCCCGCGACCTGGCCCGCGCCGTGCGCGTGCCGCAGATCGCCGCTACCCTGCAGGCCGCGCTGGACGACTGGGCCGTGGCCCGGCCCAAGCTGGAGGCGGTCTACCAGCGCCTCAACGACGGTCTGGAGCAGGGCGCCTTCGCCTTCGATCAGGCCGCCTGCCACAGCCCGCTGCCGCGCGCCTATCACTGGGCCGACGGCAGCGCCTACGTCAACCATGTCGAGCTGGTGCGCAAGGCGCGCGGCGCCGAGATGCCGGAATCCTTCTGGCACGACCCGCTGATGTACCAGGGCGGCGCTGACAGCTTTATCCCGCCGCACAGCCCGATCCGACTGGCCGATGAGGCCTGGGGCATCGACCTGGAAGCCGAGCTGGCGGTGATCACCGACGACGTGCCGATGGGCGCCACGCCGGCCGAGGCGGGCGGGCATATCCGTTTGCTGATGCTGGTCAACGACGTATCGCTACGCAACCTGATCCCCGGCGAGCTGGCCAAGGGCTTCGGCTTTTACCAGAGCAAGCCGTCGTCGAGCTTCTCGCCGGTGGCGATCACCCCGGACGAGCTGGGCGAAAGCTGGAAGGACGGCAAGGTGCATCGGCCGCTGGTCTCGCATATCAACGGCGCGCTGTTCGGCCAGCCGGATGCCGGCGTGGACATGACCTTCAACTTCCCCACCCTGGTCGCTCACGCCGCCAAGACCCGCCCGCTGGGCGCTGGCACCATCATCGGCTCGGGCACCGTGTCGAACTACGACCGCAGTGCGGGTTCTTCCTGCCTGGCGGAAAAGCGCATGCTGGAAATCGTCGAGTCGGGCGAGGCCAAGACGCCGTTTCTCAAGTTCGGCGACCGAGTGCGTATCGAGATGTTCGACGCCAGCGGCCAGAGCCTCTTCGGCGCCATCGATCAGATGGTGGAACAGTACGACGCCCGCTGATCCCTTGGAGCGTTTCGAGAGGAATCCGAGATGTTGAAGCTCTATGGCTACTGGCGCTCCAGCGCCGCCTACCGCGTGCGCATCGCCCTGAACCTCAAGGGCCTGGCCTATGAGCAGGTGCCGGTGCACCTGGTCAAGGACGGCGGTCAGCAGCACGGCGCCGACTACCGCGCGCTGAACCCGCAGCAGCTGCTGCCGCTGCTGGTGGACGAGGAGAACGGCGGGGTGCGCATCGCCCAGTCGCTGGCGATTCTCGAGTACCTGGAGGAAATATTCCCGGTGCCGGCACTGCTGCCGGCCGACCCCGCCGAGCGGGCGCAGGTGCGGGCGCTGGCGCTGCATATCGCCTGCGATCTGCATCCGCTGAACAACCTGCGCGTGCTGCAGTACCTGTCCGCCGAGCTGGGCGCCTCCGATGAGGCGAAGAACGCCTGGTACCAGCACTGGGTCGCGCTGGGGCTGGCGGCGGTGGAGGAGGGCCTGGCGCCGTTCGACGGGCGCCTGTCGCTCGGCGCGCGGCCCGGTTATCTGGAAGCCTGCCTGATCCCGCAGCTGTATAATGCGCGGCGTTTTAACTGTGACCTTGCCGCGTACCCACGCATTCTCGCCCTGGCGGCGCGCTGCGAACCCCTGCAGGCCTTCCAACAGGCCGCACCGGAGGCGCAGCCCGACGCCCAGTGAGCCCGGCTGGCCTTGCCTGCCGTGCCCAGGCGAACCCGGCTCGATAAAAGCCTTGCATTCCGCTGCGCCACAAGCGCGGCGGGTCCGATTCCGTCACAGATAAAAACAAACAGGTGACGCATGACCCGTGAAAAACCGAAGAACCTCTGGCTCTCGCGCTGGGGTTTCATCCTCGCTGCAACCGGCTCGGCCGTAGGCCTGGGCAATATCTGGAAATTCCCCTACATCACCGGCGAATACGGCGGCGGCGCCTTCGTGCTGATGTACCTGGCCTGCATCCTGGCCATCGGCATTCCGGTGATGATGACCGAGATCGCCCTCGGCCGCCGCGGCCGCGGCAGCCCCATCGACGCCATCGGCCGGGTGGTCCGCGAGAACGGCGGCAACCCGCTGTGGAAGGCGGTCGGCGGCATGGCCATGCTGGCCGGTTTCATGATCCTGTGTTTCTACGTGGTCGTCGCCGGCTGGGCCTTCGCCTACACCTGGAAGATGCTCGACGGCTCGCTGGCCGCCAGCAGCGTCGAGGCGCTCGGCGGGGTGTTCGCGGCGCACAACGCCAACCCCTGGCAGCTCGGCGGCTGGAGCCTGCTGGTGGCACTGCTGACCCTGTGGATCGTGGCCAAGGGCGTGCAGCAGGGCATCGAGAACGCGGTGCGCTGGATGATGCCGGGCCTGGCCCTGATGCTCATCGTGCTGGTCGGCTACGCCTTCACCAGCGGCAGTTTCAGCGCCGGTTTCGACTTCCTGTTCCATTTCGACGCCTCGAAGATCACCGGCGAGGCGCTGCTGGCCGCATTGGGTCACGCCTTCTTCACCCTCAGCCTGGCCTCGGGCGCCATCCTCACCTACGGCTCCTACATTCCCGACGGCCAGTCCATCGCCCGCACCACCTTTATGGTGGCGATCTGCGACACCTGCGTGGCGCTGCTCGCCGGCCTGGCGATCTTCCCGATCATCTTCGCCAACGGCATGAGCCCGAGCGCAGGGCCGGGGCTGATCTTCATGAGCCTGCCGCTGGCCTTCCAGCAGATGCCGCTGGGTACCGCCTTCGGCGTGCTGTTCTTCGCCATGGTGTCGATCGCCGCGCTGACCTCGGCGATTTCCATGATCGAGGCCACCGTCGCCTACCTGAACGAGAAGCACGGCATCAGCCGTCTGCGCGCCGCCGTGGTTTCCGGCGCGGTGCTGCTGCTGATCAGCCTGCTGGCGATGCTCTCGTTCAACCTGCTGGCCGGCTGGACGCCGCTGGGCAAGAACCTCTTCGACTGGCTGGACTACCTGACCTCGCGCTGGATGATGCCCTTGGGCGGCATCTGCATGGTGATCCTCGCCGGCTATGTGCTGCGCGGCGAGATCATGCGCGACGAGCTGAACCTGCCGCCGGCCGGCTACGCGCTGTGGCTGTTCATGGTGCGCTACGTCAGCCCGGTGCTGATCCTGGTGGTGTTTCTGCATGCGCTGGGCTGGCTGCTGTTCGACCCGGTGGCGCAGTGGTATTGGATCGCCGGCGCCATCGGTCTGCTGGCGGTGGCCGGCGAGGTGCTGCGACCGCGGGTGATGCCGGTGCTGGCCGGGCGCTGAGTCCTCTGCGCACATCCAGGCGCAGCTCCGCAAGGGGCTGCGCCTTTTTGCGTCTGGCCAAAGCGGTGGGGGGCGCCGTGCGCACCGACGCCAGGGCTAATTGCTGCATACCCATACCTGGCGAAAATCCGCCAATAGTCCGGCGTCAATAAGCGGATCCTTGCCGAATCGGCGGAGCGCCCGCCGACGGCAGGCTCCGTTCGGCAATCCGCTCTTGGCCAACTGCCAGCACTCAAGCCTCTGCCCGTGTCGGCCGATGTGCTGTCACAGGCCTGGCACAAGGGTTGCCTAGGCTATCGACCAGGTCGCGCTCACGAGGTGCGACCCTAATAAGAAGAACCTGGAGTTGCCCTGTATGTTCGAGCCTGCCGCACGTCTGTTCGCCAACCTTGCCGTCGGCAAGAAATTACTCATCGGCTTCGGTCTGGTGCTGTTGCTCACCGCGGCGATGACCGGCAGCGGCTTTCTCGCCGTGCAAGCGGTGTTGCAGGGGCATGCTCAGGTCGGCCAGCTGGCGCAGGTCAATCAGGAGATTCTCCAGGCGCGGCGTCTGGAGCGCAGCTTCGCCATCGAGCTGAGCCCGCAGAGCGCCGAGCGGGTGCGCGCCAGCCTGACCCAGGTGCAGGGCATGCTGGAGCGCCTGGCGCAAGGGGCCGCCGCGGTCGAGGGCACGCGCCTGCAGACCATGCAGCAGGCGGTCGCCGAGTACCTCAAGCAGTTCGACAACTACGTCGAGCAGCAGGATCGGGCGCGCGAAGCGCGGCAGGACATGCGCAACGCCGCCACTGAGGCGCGCGATCAGTTCGAGGTGATCGAGCTGGACATGTACGACGCGGTGCGCGAATTGCGCCTGCAGGGCGACAAGCTGCGCGGCAGCGATCCGCTGACCCTGGCCGAGACCGCCTCAGGTCTGAGCAAGCGCATGCTCGATCTGCGCGGCCACGAGAGCCTGTACATCATCGACGGCTCCGCCGAGGCGCTGGAGGAGTGGGAGTACGTCAGCGAAGACCTGCAGACCGTGGCCCGCAGCCTGATGATCTGGCTCGACGACGAGCAGAAGGCGGCGATCGAGACCGCGCTGCAGGCGCTGACCCTGTATCAGCGCTCCTTCCTCTACTACCAGCAACTGCGCGAGCAGAACCTGGCGACGGAAAACGCCATGATCGAGCGTGCGCGCTCGGTGGTGGACCTGGCCGATGCCGCCCAGGCTGCCGCGGAGCAAGAGATGATCGACGACAGCCAGCGTGCGCTGACGATGCTCGGCATCATGGGCGCCGCCGCGGTGGTGCTGGGGCTGTGCGCCGCGCTGCTGATCACCCGCCTGATCGTCGTGCCGCTGCGCCAGAGCGTGGGTTTCGCCCAGCGTATCGCCGCGGGCGACCTGAGCCAGGACATTCCCCAGCAACGCCGCGACGAGGTCGGCCAGCTGTTCGCCGCCATGCAGGGCATGACCCTCAGCCTGCGCAACCTGGTCGGCCGCATCGGCGGCGGGGTGGGGCAGATCGCCGCCGCCGCCGAACAGCTCTCGGCCATCACCGCGCAGACCAGCGCCGGGGTGCAGACGCAGAAGCTGGAGACCGAGCAGACCGCCACCGCCATGCACCAGATGGCCGCCACCGTGCAGGAAGTCGCGCAGAACGCCGAGCAGGCCTCGCTGGCGGCGCGCGACGCCGACCGGGAGGCGCAGCAGGGCAACCGCGTGGTGCAGCAGGCAGTGGATCAGATCGACGGCCTGGCCAGCGAGGTGGAGCAGTCCGCCGAGGCCATTGCCGCGCTCAATCAGGAAAGCGCGCGCATCGGCAGCGTGCTCGAGGTGATCCGCAACGTCGCCGAGCAGACCAACCTGCTGGCGCTCAATGCCGCCATCGAAGCCGCCCGCGCCGGCGAGCAGGGCCGCGGTTTCGCCGTGGTCGCCGACGAGGTGCGCGCGCTGGCCAAGCGCGCGCAGGACAGTACCGAGGAAATCGAGAGCCTGATCGCCGGCCTGCAGCGCATGGCCAAGGGCGCCGTGGAGCAGATGGACAGCAGCCGCGAGCTGACCCGGCGCACCGTCGAGCTGGCGGGAGAGGCGGGCGACGCCCTCGGCCGCATCACCCAGGCGGTGAGCACCATCGAGCAGATGAACCAGCAGATCGCCGCCGCCGCCGAGGAGCAGAGCGCGGTGGCCGAGGCGATCAACGAGAGCGTCACCCGCGTGCGCGACATCGGCGAGCAGAGCGCCACCGCCAGTGAACAGACCGCCGCCTCCAGCGCCGAACTGGCGCGCCTGGGCGTGGAGCTGCAGGAACTGGTGCGGCAGTTCCGCACCTGAGCCTAGCCTTGCGGCTGGCTGAAACGCTGCCCGGACAGCGCCGGGTGGTACAGCGGCTGCACCTTGTTGCCGGCCGGATCGAGCAGATGGAAGCTGCGCGCCCCGTCGCCATGGTCGAAGGGGCGATCCAGCAGGGTCACGCCGCGGGCCCTGAGGTACTGGTACCAGGCGTCCAGCTCCTCGACGCTGTCGACGATGAAACCGTAATGATCGACCAGCGGCACGCCATGGCTTTCGGCGTAGGCGCGGCCGAGCGATAGGTTGTCGTTGCCGCAGGTCAGGTAGACCAGGTCCTGGTTGGCACGGTGCAGTACCTGCATGCCCAGCACCTCGACGTAGAAGCGCTCGCATTCCTCCAGATTGGGCACCAGGAGCGCCAGGTGGCGCAGGCCATTGAGGCGGGAAGGACGTTCGAGCATGTGCGGGCACTCCAATATGTATACAATTTGTCTTTCAATATAAGACATAAAGGAGTTCGCTGTGTACTGCCTGCTGCTCAAGACCCAGCTCAAGCCGGGTAGCTTCGCTGCCTTCATGGACGCCATGCGCGTCAACGCCGCCGCCTCGGTGCGCGACGAGCCCGGCTGCCTGACCTTCGATGTGCTGCGCGACCGCAGCGACCCGGATCTGGTCTGGCTGTACGAGGTCTACGTCGACGAGGCGGCCTTCGAGGCGCATATGCGCACGCCGCATTTTCTCGCCAGCCGGCCGCTGGTCGAACCGCTGATCGAACGCCAGGACGCCATCGAGGCCGACCTGCTGGCGCTCAATCCGTCACGCTGACGGCGCGGCGGCCGGGTGCGCCGCGCGCCGACCCCGGCGGGCTCAACCCAGATGAAAACCGCCGTCGATGGGGATGATGGCGCCGGTCATATAGGCCCCGGCGCTGCCGGCCAGACTCAGGGCCAGCGCCGCCATCTCGTCCTCGCGGCCCCAGCGTTGCATGGGAATGACCGCGGTATCGGCGGCCAGCGCCGCCTCGTCCTCGGCGATAAAGCGGGTCATCTTGCTCGGGAAGCGGCCGGGGGCGATCACGTTGACGTTGATGTGATCGCCCACCAGCTCCTTGGCCAGCATCCGCGACAGCTGGTGCAGCGCCGCCTTGCTCGGGCCGTAGGCATAGGCCTGCTCGCCCATGGCGCTGATGCCGGCCACCGAGCCGATATTGATCACCCGCGCCGGGCAGTCGGTCGAGCCGGCCTTGCGCAGCAGCGGCAGCAACTGCTGGATGCAGCCGAACACCGAGGTGACGTTGAGCTGCATGACCTTTTCCCAGCCCTTGGCCGGGTAGCTTTCCAGCGGTGCGCCCCAGGTGGTGCCGGCGTTGTTGACCAGGATGTCCAGGCGCTCGATGCGTTCGCCCAGCTCGCGGGCCAGCGCCTGCACGCCTTCCTCGCTGGCCAGGTTGGCGGCGAGGCCCTGGCAGTGGCCGAACGCCGACAGCTCGGCGGCAGTCTGCGCGCAGGCCTCGCCGTCGCGGGCGCAGATATAGACCTGGGCGCCGGCCTCGACGAAGGCCTTGGCGATCATCAGGCCGATGCCGCGGGTGCCGCCGGTGACCAGGGCGGTACGCCCGGCAAGGGAGAAATAGCGATGCATGGAGGAGGCCTCGGAGTTGGCTGATCGGGCCTCCAGCCTAGGGCCGCGCGTGGCAGAACGCAGGCATCATTGCCGGGCGAAATGCTGCCCTATGCGCAGGCGGCGTCGTGCGTGCGGATCGAGGCGCGCTAAAAGCCTGTCCCCGATGCGCTCCGACGCGCCCGTCGTGCGGACAGAAAAAAGCCGGGCAGGCGCCCGGCTCTCGTGTTTCGCTCGAAGTCAGTCGCGGCGGCCTTCGACCGGCTTGCCGTCGACCGTGCCTTCCTTGAGCATGATCTGGTATTCCTTGCCGTCCTTCTCCACCTGGTGCAGGCGCACCAGCAGGTGGCCCCAGTCCTTGGCGAACCACAGCACGGTCTTGCGCGCGCTCTGGGTGGGGTCGCGCACCCGCTCGACCTTGATCGCGTCGATCAGTCCGGCCTTGGTGCGCACCACTTCCTCGCCGAGCACGCGGAAGTCGTAGGTCTCGATCTCGTCGCCGTCCACCACCTGGTAACTCATGCTCTGCTTGCCGGCGGCGACGTCCTGCTGCAGGGCGAGTTGGTAGGTCGACTTGTCCTGCAGACCGCGGTTGAGCGGGAAGCGTACCGCGTCGCCGCGGTCGTTGCCGAGCACCTGCTTCTGTTCCCAGTCGAAGTCCTGCTCGACGGTCTTGCCCTTGCCCAGGCCGCTGCGGTTGAAGCGGTAGGTCAGCGGCAGCAGGGCCTGGTTGTCGACGCGGAAGGTGCTTTGCTCGGTGAGGCTGGCGACCAGCATCGAGGCCTCGAAATTGAGGGTCCAGCGGCCGTCGTCCTCGCGCTTGAGGCTGCGCTCGGCGCTGCCGCTGACCGGAAGCTGCTTCCAGTCCGCGGTGTAGCTGGCGGAGAAGGGTTGCAGCTCGCTGGCGAGGGCGGGCAGGCTGAGCAGGGTCAGGGCGAACAGCAGGGCACGACGCATAGAGTCTCCTAGGTTCGAATCAGGTGGCCGCTGGCGGGCAGCGGCTGGCCATCCAGCATTGCGCCTTGGGCGCCAAGACGCAAGCGGCCCTCGGCGAACCAGCGCACGGCCAGCGGATAGATCTGGTGCTCCTGGCGGTGCACGCGTTGGGCCAGGCTGTCGGCGCTGTCGTCTGCGGCAACCGGCAGCACAGCTTGTACGACCAGAGGGCCGCCATCGAGTTCCTCGGTGACGAAGTGCACGCTGCAGCCGTGCTCGGTGTCGCCGGCCTCCAGCGCCCGCTGATGGGTGTGCAGGCCCTTGTGTTTGGGTAGCAGCGAGGGATGGATATTCAGCAGGCGGCCGGCGTAGTGCTGGACGAAGCCCGGGGTGAGGATGCGCATGAAACCGGCCAGCACCACCAGCTCGGGCTGGTGGGCGTCGATGGCCTGGATCAGCGCCGCGTCGAACGCCTCGCGGCCGTCGAACTGCTTGTGATCGAGCACCGCGGTGGCGATCCCGGCGGCCTGCGCGCGCCGCAGGCCGTAGGCATCGGCGCGGTTGGAGATCACCGCGGCGATGCGTGCCGGGTTGCCGTCATCGGCGCTGCTGTCGATCAGCGCCTGCAGGTTGCTGCCCGATCCGGAGATCAGGACGACGACGTTGCAGGGCATCAGTGGGCTTTCAGGTTGTTCAGCTGAACCTGGGCCGCGCCTTCGCCCGCCACGGCGATCTGGCCGATCACCCAGGGCGCTTCGCCGCTGGCGCGCAGGCTGGCCAGGGCGGTCTCGACCTGGTCCTGGGCGACGCAGATGACCATGCCGACGCCGCAGTTGAGCACGCGGTGCATCTCGTGCTCGTCGACATTGCCTTGCTGCTGCAGCCAGTCGAACACCGCCGGGCGCTGCCAGCTGGCCACGTCGACCACGGCCTGGGCGCCTTGCGGCAGTACGCGCGGGATGTTGTCGAGCAGGCCGCCGCCGGTGATGTGGGCCATGGCCTTGACCGCGCCGGTGTCCTTGATCAGCTTGAGCAGCGGCTTGACGTAGATGCGCGTCGGCGCCATCAGCAGGTCGGCCAGGGCCTTGCCGTCCAGTTGCACCTGTTCGATGTCGGCACCGGAGACTTCGATGATCTTGCGGATCAGCGAGTAGCCGTTGGAGTGCGGGCCGGAGGAGGGCAGGGCGATCAGCGCGTCGCCGGCGACCACCTTGGAGCCGTCGATGATCTCGCTCTTCTCCACCACGCCGACGCAGAAGCCGGCCAGGTCGTAGTCTTCGCCTTCGTACATGCCCGGCATCTCGGCGGTTTCACCACCGACCAGGGAGCAGCCGGCCAGCTCGCAGCCGGCGCCGATGCCGGTGACCACGGTGGCGGCCACGTCGACGTTGAGCTTGCCGGTGGCGTAGTAGTCGAGGAAGAACAGCGGCTCGGCGCCGCACACCACCAGGTCGTTGACGCACATGGCGACCAGGTCCTGGCCGATGCTGTCGTGCTTGTTCAGGTTCAGCGCCAGGCGCAGCTTGGTGCCGACGCCGTCGGTGCCGGACACCAGCACCGGCTGCTTGTAGCCGGCCGGGATCTCGCACAGGGCGCCGAAGCCACCCAGGCCCCCCATGACTTCCGGACGCGCGGTGCGCTTGGCCACGCCTTTGATGCGTTCGACCAGGGCCTCGCCGGCATCGATGTCGACGCCTGCGTCCTTGTAGCTGATGGAGGGTTGCTTGCTCATAGATCCGGGCCTTTGGATGGGGAGTTCGTGTAGGCGCCGATGTGGCGGGGCCCGTGCAGGGGCCCGGCGCATGCACCGGCTGGCGAAGGCGCGCGATTTTATCAGGCTTGCCCGGTAGCGGCCACTCGCGTGCATGCGCTTCGTCGCGGGCAAGCGCTCAGGTTGCCGGGGCTGGAGCGGCTGTTTAAGGTATACGCCTTTGCGCACGGACTCCGTGCCATCACCCGTCTGCGAGAGCCCGCCATGCGCCTGTCCGTCCGCCCGATCCTGTTCTGTCTGTCGCTGCTGTGCCTGCCGGCCCTGGCCGCGCCGGTCGCCGGCCTGTATCAGGTGCGCGAGGCGGTGGCCGACCAGCAGCCGGAGACCCGCGACGCGGCCATGCAGCGTGCCCTGCAGACCCTGGTGCAGCGCCTGACCGGCGATGCCGAGGCGCTGCAGAGCGCCAAGCTGGAGGGCCTGCGCCAGGATCCGCAACAGATCGTCAGCCAGTACGGCTACGAGGGCGATGTGCTGCTGGTGGAGTTCGACCCGGCCAGCACCGAGCGCCAGCTGCGCCAGGCCGGGCTGGCCCTGTGGGGGGCCAATCGCCCGGCGATTCTCACCTGGTGGCTCGCCGAGTCGGCCGAGGGCAGCCAGTTGATCGGCGAGAGCCAGGGCCCCGCGACGATGCTGCGCGACGCCGCCCAGCACCGCGGCCTGCCGCTGCGCCTGCCGCTGGCGGATCTCAGCGAGCAGCTGCTGGCCACGCCGGAGGCCCTGGCGGCCAACGATCCGCAGGCGCTGCGCGAGGCCTCCGAACGCTACGCCGCCGACGCCCTGCTGGCGGTGCAGGCGAGCGAGAGCGGCGGCACCTGGCAGGCGACCTGGCGCCTGTGGCTGGGCGACGAGCGCGAGCAGGGCAAGGCCGAGGCCGCCGATCCGGCAGCGCTGGCCGATGCCGTGCTGCTGGCGGTCAGCCAGCGCCTGGCCCCGCGTTTTCTGGTCAAGCCGGGCGCGGCCGAGAGCCTGACCCTGGTGATCGAAGGCGCCGACCTGAGCCGTTTCGCCGCCCTGGAGCGCCTGCTCGAGCCGTTCGCCGCGCGCCTGCAGGCGATCGACGGGCAGCGCCTGACCTACCAGGTCAACGCCAGCCCGGAACAACTGCGTGCGCAACTGGCCCTGGGCCAGTTGCAGGAGGTCGCCGAGCCGCAGGGCGCCGCTGCACCGGTCGACAGCGCCGACGCCGGCACGGAAGCGGCGCCGCAGGTGCTGCCGCGCAGCAACCAACTGCGTTTCCGCTGGTAAACTGCAGCGCCCTGGCCATGTGCCGCGCCAGGGCCCCATCCGCGGCGCCGGTCGGGCGCCGTTTCGCATCGAGGACGCGAGCATGACCGATTCCACCCGCTGGCTATGGATGGCTGGGCTGTTCCTGCTCGCTTGGCTGCTGTACCTGCTGCAACCGATTCTCTCGCCCTTTCTGATCGGCATCCTGCTGGCCTACCTGGGCGATCCGCTGGTCGACCGTCTCGAACGGCAGCGCCTGTCGCGCACCGCCGGGGTGACGGTGGTGTTCGCCCTGTTCGGCCTGGCGCTGCTGGTGCTGCTGCTGGTGCTGGTGCCCATGCTCGGCCGCCAGCTGGCGCGGCTGTACCAGCTGGCGCCGGAAATACTCGACTGGCTGCAGGGCACCGCCTTGCCCTGGACGCAGGCACATTTCGGCCTGAACGACGACTTCTGGCAGTTCGACCAGCTCAAGGCGGCCTTCTCCGAGCACCTGGGCAAGACCACCGACGTGCTCAAGACGGTGCTGGCCCAGGCCACGTCCTCGGGCCTGGCGCTGCTGGCCTGGCTGGGCAACCTGCTGCTGATTCCGGTGGTGAGCTTCTACCTGATGCGCGACTGGGACCTGCTGGTCGAGCGCCTGCGCCGCCTGCTGCCGCGCCAGCGCGAGGCGCTGGTGGTCAGGCTGGTGGGCGAGTGCCACGAGGTGCTCGGCGCCTTCCTGCGCGGTCAGTTGCTGGTGATGCTGGCGCTGAGCGTCATCTACGCCGCCGGGCTGATGCTGGTGGGTCTGGAACTGGGCCTGCTGATCGGCGTGCTGGCCGGTCTGGCCAGCATCGTGCCCTATATGGGCTTTATCGTCGGCATCGGTGCGGCGGTCACCGCGGCACTGTTCCAGTTCGGCCTGGAGCCCTATCCGTTGCTGGGCATCGCCGCCGTGTTCATGGTCGGCCAGTTGCTCGAAGGCATGCTGCTGACCCCGCTGCTGGTGGGCGACCGCATCGGCCTGCATCCGGTGGCGGTGATCTTCGCCATCCTCGCCGGCGGCCAGCTGTTCGGCTTCACCGGCGTGCTGCTGGCCCTGCCGGTGGCGGCGGTGATCATGGTTCTGCTGCGCCATGCCCATGATTTGTATAAACTTTCCGGCCTTTACGGAGAGTCCAACAGCGGTTCCGACGAACCGCCGAGCCCGGCATGAAACCAATCCAGCTTCCCCTCGGCGTACGCCTGCGCGACGACGCCACCTTTGCCAACTACTACCCCGGCGCCAATGCCGCGGCGCTGGGCTATGTCGAGCGGCTGTGCGAGGCCGACGCCGGCTGGACGGAAAGCCTGATCTACCTCTGGGGCGCCGAGGGCGTCGGCCGCAGCCATCTGCTGCAGGCCGCCTGCCTGCGCTTCGAGCAGCGCGGCGAGGCGGTGGTCTACCTGCCGCTGGGCGAGGTGGTGCAGCACGGGCCCGAGCTGCTCGACAACCTGGAACTGTGCGAGCTGGTCTGCCTCGACGATCTCGACGCGGTGGCCGGGCGCAGCGACTGGGAGGAGGGCCTGTTCCACCTGTTCAACCGCCTGCGCGACAGCGGCAGGCGCCTGCTGCTGGCCGGCACCGTGTCGCCGCGCGAGCTGCCGGTGCTACTGCCGGACCTGAAGTCGCGGCTGACCCTGGCGCTGGTATTCCAGCTGCACGAGCTGGCCGACGAGGACAAGCTGCGCGCCCTGCAACTGCGCGCCTCGCGCCGTGGCCTGCAGCTGAGCGACGAGGTCGGGCGCTTCATCCTCACCCGCGGTGAGCGCAGCATGAGCGCGCTGTTCGAGCTGCTCGAACGCCTCGACCAGGCCTCGCTGCAGGCCCAGCGCAAGCTGACCATTCCCTTCCTCAAGGAAACCCTGGGCTGGTAGACGCCCTGGCCCGGATGCATTCCGCGGCCAGGGCCCCGTCATTCCCGGATTGCATCCGGGCTACGCCTCGAGTTGCGCCTATTCCCCGGCCAGCTTGCGGTCGTACTGGAAGCGCCAGCGGGTGTAGAGCAGGGCGCTGCAGAACAGGCCGAGGCTGATCACCGCTTCCAGGGCGCCGAACACTGCGCGGGCCGGGTCGATGGCGGCCAGCACGCCCTGGATGAAGTAGAGATTGACCACGAAGCAGGCCCAGGCGTGGGTGCGGGCGTTGCCCAGCAGCAGGCCGGGGGCGAGCAGCGCCAGCGGCAGCAGCTGGATCGCCAGGACCACGCCGATGCGGGCGCCGTGCAGGTCGGCGAAGGCCAGGTTCCACACCAGCAGCAGCGCCAGCAGGGCGAAAAAGCTCAGCAGGCTGAGGGCGCGGCTGAGCTTCAGCCGGGGTTGCAGCCAGTCGAGGCTGGGCAGCGGTTTCTTCGCGCGGGCCACATCAGTTCTCCAGTTTGCCGGCGGTTTGCGCCAGGCGTTGGCCGAGTGCGCGGCACAGGGCGATCTCGTGTTCGTCCAGCGGCCGCTTGCCGTCGCCGCCGGCGTGGTGGCTGGGGCCGTAGGGGGTGCCGCCGCCGCGGGTATCGAGCAGCGCCGACTCGCTGTAGGGCAGGCCGCAGACCAGCATGCCGTGGTGCAGCAGCGGCAGCAGCATCGACAGCAGGGTGGTTTCCTGGCCGCCGTGCAGGCTGGCGGTGGAGGTGAATACGCCGGCGGGCTTGCCCACCAGTTCGCCGGTCAGCCACAGGCTGCTGGTGCCGTCGAGGAAGTACTTCAGCGGGGCGGCCATGTTGCCGAAACGGGTCGGGCTGCCCAGGGCCAGGCCGGCGCAGTGCCTCAGGTCGTCCAGGGTCGCATAGGGCGCGCCCTCGTCGGGAATGGCCGGGGCCACCGCCTCGCATTCGCTGGACACCGCCGGCACCGTGCGCAGGCGTGCCTCCAGGCCGGCCAGCTCGACGCCGCGGGCGATCTGCCGGGCCATCTGCGCGGTAGCGCCGTGGCGGCTGTAGTAGAGCACCAGGATATAGGGCGCGCTCATGCCAGCAGCTCCAGCACCTTCTCCGGCGGACGGCCGATCACCGCCTTGTCGCCGGCCACCAGGATCGGCCGCTCGATCAGTTTCGGATGGCGCACCATGGCCTCGATCAGCTGTGCCTCGCTGAGGCTGGCATCGGCCAGACCCAGGGTCTTGTATTCGTCCTCGCCGCTGCGCAGCAGCTCGCGCGCGGAGATGCCCAGCTTGCCCAGCAGGCTCTTGAGCTGCTCGGCACTGGGCGGGGTTTCCAGGTAGCGCACCACGGTCGGCTGCAGGCCGCGGGCTTCGAGCAGCTCCAGGGCACCGCGGGATTTCGAGCAGCGCGGGTTGTGATAGAGGGTCAGGTCGGTCATGGTGGGTCGCATCCGGCTTGAAGTGGCGGCTATTCTAACCGGGTCGGTTGGCTGTGGTTAGCTAAGGAGAGGGCATGCACCATCGCGTGAAGGATTGGCTGGAGTTCTGGCTGACCCTGTCTCGGCGTTTCGTCCAGAATCGCGGTGCCGGCAGCGCCGCGGCGTTGACCTACACCACGCTGTTCGCGGTGGTGCCGATGATGACCGTGACCTTCGCCATGCTCTCCGCCGTTCCGGCCTTTCAGAACGTCGGCGAGGATATTCAGGGCTTTATCTTCCGCAACTTCGTGCCCTCCACCGGCGAGACGGTGCAGCAGTACCTGCGCGAGTTCACCGTGCAGGCGCGGCAGTTGACCTGGCTCGGCGTGGGGCTGCTGGCGGTGACCGCCTTCCTCATGCTGGTGACCATCGAGAAGACCTTCAACCACATCTGGCGGGTGCGCCAGCCGCGCCGCGGCATGTCCAGCTTCCTGCTGTACTGGGCGATTCTCAGCCTGGGCCCGCTGCTGCTCGGCGCCGGGTTCGCCGTCAGCACCTACATCACCTCGCTGTCGCTGATCTCCGGGCCGGATGCGCTGCTCGGCGCCAAGACACTGCTCGGCTTCATGCCGCTGCTGTCCAGCGTGGCGGCCTTCACCCTGCTCTATGCGGCGGTGCCCAACACCCGCGTGCCGCTGCGCCATGCCCTGCTCGGCGGATTGTTCAGCGCGCTGCTGTTCGAGCTGGCCAAGTCGCTGTTCGGCCTCTATGTCAGCCTGTTCCCCGGCTACCAGCTGATCTACGGCGCCTTCGCCACGGTGCCGCTGTTTCTGCTGTGGATCTACCTGTCCTGGTTGATCGTGCTGCTCGGTGCCGAGCTGGTCTACGGGCTGTCGCAGCCGCGCCACTGGCGGCGTCAGCCGTTGCCGCGCACGCTGGTGCTGCTGGGCGTGCTGCGCCTGTTGCTGCAGCGCCAGCAACGCGGCGAGGCGCTGCGCCATGCGGACATGCAACGCGCCGGCTGGAGCTTGCCGGAAGACGAATGGGGCGAGGTGCTGGATTTTCTCGAGCGCGAGCAACTGGCCTGTCGCGCCAGCGGCGGTTGGGTGCTGTGCCGCGACCTGCATCGCTTCAGCCTGCAGCAGCTGCTGGAGCGCAGCCCCTGGCCGCTGCCGCGCCTGGCGCAGTTGCCGGCGCAGCTCGACGAGCCCTGGTTCCCGGCGTTGCGTCAGGCGCTGGAGCGCTTGCAGGCCGAGCGCGCCGAGCTGTTCGGCGCCAGCCTGGCGGACTGGCTGGCAGGGCCGGGGTGACAAAAAACGTCAGTTTGCGGCGTCCGTCTTCCGCAGCGCTGTCATGGCGATGGCCTGGACGCCAGGCGATGGGGCTACGGATGGGCTGGCACGCTTCTGGCTACGGCAGTATCAGTTGCTATCGAACTGCCAGCAGGGCAGGGGTCGCTAAGGGTATTGGCAGTAATGACTGGTCGCAAAGACAAGGTAATCCATCTGCATCGGCGTGACCCGCAGGGGGCGCTGACGCGGCTCAACCGCATCACCGGGCTGCACTTCGCGCGCTGGCCGGAGTCGCTGCTGGCGCATGCCGAGCAGGATGCGCAGCCACCGGCCGAGGCGTCGCCGCCGTTACCGGCCAGCCCCGGGGTTTCCTCCGGTTGAAACGAAAACCCCGCGACTGAGCGCGGGGTTCGGCAGCCATTCGCCAGGCGCTCAGGCCATGGCCTGGCGGCTCTCGCTGCTGGCCAGTTCCACGGCCTGGACGAAGAACTCCTCGACCACCAGGCTCTGTGCCGGCACCGCCGAGCGCAGGCGTACCTGCATGTCCTCGATCTTCTGCTTGACCGGCATGCGGGCGATGCCCGACAGCAGGATCTTGCCCTGGGCGCTGACCTTGCCGTGGTCGACGTTGACCTCGCGGCGCTTGTCGCCGTCGCGGTAGCTGACCAGCAGCGACACCGGCAGGTTGGCCAGGCCCGGCAGTTGCAGCCAGGCCGCGACATTGTATTCGGCCACCCGGCCCTCGTAGGGCGTGACCTGCAGGCGGGCGACGTCGACGATGCGCGAGGGCACGGAGCCGATCAGCTTGTCTTGTGCTTGGGACATGACGGGATTCCAGGCTGATAGCGAATTAAATGAAACACCAGTGCCAGGAATTATAAGCAGGCCGCCACGGCCGAAACTGTGCACTCTGCAGACAGGCGGCGTGACTGGCCTCGCAGTTTCGCGTATCGGAACCTGCTCAGAGGCTCGCGAGCCAGAGGCATGCAATACCGATGGCGGCCCCGCAAGAACAGGCGAGAACCGCTCGGAGTCGCGCTCGACTTTACGAGTAAGCAGTCCGAGCCTGTTTTAACGCAGCAGGCTTTGCGTTGGTTTTCAGGCCAGTTTCAAGGGATGACGGCTGACTGAGGGCGTCTCCAGGTTGCTTGCCGGCAGCGGCAGGATCGCCTGGTTGTGCACGCTGGCCAGCTGCAGCCAGAGGTGCTCGCCGGCGGCGAACTGGCCGTTGGGCAGCCACACCCCGTGGTGCCAGCCGTTGCCCGGCGCCGGGGTGCTCTGCAGCACGCCGGGGTGGGTCTGGGCATTGGGCGCGCGGCGTAGCCAGACCGGGCGCGGCAGGCCCTTTAGATAGCGCAGGCCCAGGTGCAGACCCTCGCTGTTGAGGTGGCGCCAGCGCACCAGGGCCAGGGTCGGGGTGCCGTTGGTGAGCAGCAGCACCAGTTGGCCGACCTGCAGCTGACCGCCCTCATTGGCATTGCACAGCAGGCGCGCGCCGCCGGGGCTGGCGTCGAGGATATGGGCTTCGGTGCGCTGCGGTAGCTTGTCCAGCAACTGGGCGTGGATGGCCGGCAGGCCGATCACCAGGCTGCACTGGCCGTCGAGTTCGGCGCGTTCGTGGCGGCGTTGCTGGCGCCCCAGCCAGTGCTGGCGCACTTGCTCGAGCAACTGGCGCTCGGCCTGGCTCTGCAGCGGTGCCGGCTCGTGCAGGGCGATCAGCAGGGCGCCCAGCTCGAAGCGGCGCAGGTAGGCCTTGTCGCCCTCGATGCGCTGCTCGAACGCCAGGCAGGCCTGCGACTCGCTGAGATCGACTATCGGGCCCTCGGCCTCGTCCTCCTCGTCCCAGGGCAGCAAGCGTGCCAGGCCGGCCAGGGGGGCGAGGGCGGCGAACAGGGTGGCGCACTCGCCTTCGGCCAGGTGGAAGGGGTTGCTCTGGGCCAGCAGCAGCATCTGCTGGTACAGGCCGCGCAGGGTGCTGGCCGGCCTGGGCTGGAAGGCGGCGGCGACCGGTTCGTCCAGGCACTGCTGGTGTTCGCCGATCCAGTACAGCAGGTGGCTGTCGCGCCACAGCGCGGCCGGCGGTTCCTGGTACAGCTGGAAGTGGCGCAGCAGCTGCTGGGCGAGGAAGTGCTGGGCCATGTACAGGCACCAGGCCAGGTGCGGGCGCGACGGCTGGCGACCCTGGAGGATCTGCAGCAGCAGGCGCTTGAAGCCGATCGCCAGCTCGCCGCACAGGCGCACGAACAGCGCGCTCGGCGTGTGGCCACGGCCCAGCAGGGCGGCATAGTGGCGGTATTCGTCGCTGAAATTTTGCAGCGCGCGTTGCCTTTCCAGTAAGGTCAGGCCGCTGCGGTTGAGCGTGAACAGCAGGCCGAGCACCTGTTGCAGGCCGTGTTCGGGCTCCAGGTGGCGGGCGGCGGCGAGCTGTTCGGCGATTTCTGCCGGCGCGGCGGCGCCGTCTTCGCGGATGTCGGGTACTTCCAGGCGCAGGGCATCCAGCGTCATATCAACCCCGGGTGGACGAGGATCGAATACATGGGCTTACGGCTCCGGATGGTCTGCAAGGCTGTTATAGGTATCTGCGCCGGTCTGCTGCTGGCTGGCTGCGCCGAGGACTTCGGCCTCGACCAGTATGGACGAAAGGTACCGGCTGGCAGCGTCGATGGCCAGTGGCTAGTCATTAATTATTGGGCCGAGTGGTGCGCCCCCTGCCGCACCGAGATTCCCGAACTCAACGCCCTGGCCAAACAGCTCGAGGGGCGCTCGGCGCGGGTGCTCGGGGTCAACTTCGACGGCCTTGCGGGCGAGGATCTCAAGCGCGTCTCCGAGGCCTTCGGCATCGCCTTCACCGTGCTCGCCGTCGACCCGGCGCCGCGCTTCCAGCTGCCGCGCAACGACGTGCTGCCGGTGACCTATATAGTCGACGCCGACGGCAAGCTGCGCGAGCGCCTGGTCGGCGAGCAGACCGCCGCCGGCCTGCTGGCGCACCTCGAGCGCTTGCGCGGCGAATAAGGACGCGTTGCCCCAAGCAACTTGGGGCTGGTCGTAGGTTGGCGCTGAGCGCAGCGAAGCCCAACGGGGAGCACGCAGTGCCCCGCGCGACGCTCCTTGACGCGTTGGGCTTCGGCGCTGCGCGCCTCAACCCAACCTACAACGCAGTGCTTGGTGTGCGCGGCCCCGCAACTCCCAGGCAGTGGCCGGCTCGTCGGTAGGTTGGCGCTGAGCGCAGCGAAGCCCAACGGGGAGCACGCATTGCTCCGCGCGACGCTCCTTGATTCGTCGGGCTTCGGCGCTGCGCGCCTCGACCCAACCTACGGCGAAATATTGCGCCCGCTCACCAGCCCGGCACCCCGCTCATGTCCGGCAGCTGGTGGGCGATGCCCTTGTGGCAGTCGATGCAGGTGGCGGAGCCTTCGGCCAGGGCGCTGGAGTGCATCTGCCGGGCGCGCGGGCTCTGCTTGGTGAAGTCCATGTAGTCGAAGTTGTGGCAGTTGCGGCACTCCAGCGAGTCGTTGGCCTTGAGCCGCGCCCATTCGTGCTCGGCCAGTTCGCGGCGCATGGCGAGGAACTTGTCGCGGGTGTTGATGGTGCCGAAGATCTTGCCCCAGACCTCCTTCGACGCCTGCATCTTGCGCGCGATCTTGTCCGTCCACTGGTGCGGCACGTGGCAGTCCGGGCAGGTGGCGCGCACCCCGGAACGGTTGCTGTAGTGGATGGTGTCCTGCAGCTCGACGTAGACGTTGTCGCGCATCTCGTGACAGGAAATGCAGAACTGCTCGGTGTTGGTCGCCTCCAGCGCGGTGTTGAAGCCGCCCCAGAAGATGATCCCGGCGATAAAGCCGCCGAGGGTGAGAAACCCCAGGCTGTAGTGCACGCTCGGGCGACGCAGGATGCCCCAGTAGTCCTTGAACAGGGCCAGTAATGACTTCATGAATTCTCCTCAGGGCTGCGCCGCGCCGGCCGCTTCACCCTGCAGCAGGCGGTCGATGTTCTGGAAGCTGTTGCCCACCAGCGGCTGCACTTCCTTCTGCGGCACATGGCACTGGGTGCAGAAGTAGCGCCGCGGCGATACCGCCGCCAGCGCCTGGCCGTCGCGATCCATGTAGTGGGTGATGCTGATCATCGGCGCCTGGCTGCGCGCGCTGTTGGCGCGGCTGTGGCAGGCCAGGCACTTGTTGCCGTTGGCGTCGACCTGGTAGCCGCGGATGCTGTGGGGGATGGTAGGCGGCTGTTCGGGGTAGTTGCGCTCGCGCTTGAGGTCCTTGTTTTCCTCGTTGGCGATCACCGGTGCCGGTAGCGTCTGGCTGAGGGTGCCGCCGGGACGGCGGCCGTCCGGCGCCGGGGCGTCGAGGGGGTAGTCGAGCTCGGCCGCGACGGCCAGGCCGAAGGCGGCGAGCAGTAGCAGGGGCAGATGACGCAGGCTCATGGCGATGCTCCTCAGGCCAGGCTGACCAGTTCGATCTTCACCGCACACTTCTTGTAGTCGGTCTGCTTGGAGATCGGGTCGGTGGCGTCCAGGGTGACCTTGTTGATCAGCTTGTTGGCGTCGAAGAAGGGCACGAACACCAGGCCGCGCGGCGGCTTGTTGCGCCCGCGGGTTTCCACCCGGGCGCGTATCTCGCCGCGCCGGCTCACCAGCTTGACCTCGCTGCCGCGCCGCGCGCCTAGGGTCTTGGCGTCGTCCGGGTGCATGTAGACCAGGGCGTCGGGCACCGCGCCGTGCAGTTCCTCGACGCGCTGGGTCATGCTGCCGGTGTGCCAGTGCTCCAGCACCCGGCCGGTGCTGAGCCAGAACGGGTAGTCGCTGTCCGGTGCCTCGGCCGGCGGCTCGTAGGGCAGGGCGAATATGATCGCGCGCTTGTCCGGGTGACCGTAGAACTGCACGCCGCTGCCTTTCTCGACATAGGGATCGAGGCCCTCGCGGTAGCGCCAGCGGGTTTCCGCGCCGTCCACCACCGGCCAGCGCAGGCCGCGCTCGGCGTGATAGGCGTCGAACGGCGCCAGGTCGTGGGCGTGGCCGCGGCCGAACTGGGCGTATTCCTCGAACAGGCCCTTCTGCAGGTAGAAGCCGAAGGCCTCGGCCTCGTCGTTGGCGTAGCCGGCCTCGATCTGCTCGCGCGGGAACTGGTCGACCTGGCCGTTGGCGAACAGCACCTGGTACAGGGTCTTGCCTTTGTAGGCCGGCGCCTTGGCCAGCAGCTCGGCGGGCCAGACCTCGTCGGTGGTCAGGCGCTTGGAGAATTCCACCAGCTGCCAGAGATCGGATCTGGCCTCGCCCGGCGCCTTGACCAGCTGGTGCCAGAACTGCGTGCGGCGCTCGGCGTTGCCGTAGGCGCCTTCCTTCTCCACCCACATGGCGCTGGGCAGGATCAGGTCGGCGGCCTGGGCCGAGACGGTGGGGTAGACGTCGGAGACCACGACAAAGGCCTGCGGGTTGCGCCAGCCCGGCAGCACCTCCTGCATGATGTTCGGCCCGGCCTGCATGTTGTTGCTGGCCTGGGTCCAGTAGACCTTGAGCACGCCGTCCTTGAGCTTGCGGCTCTGCTCGACGGCGTGGAAGCCGACCTTCTCCTGGATGGTGCCCGGCGGCAGCTTCCAGATTTTCTCGGCGGTTTCGCGGTGCTTGGGGTTGGTCACCAGCAGGTCGGCCGGCAGGCGGTGGGCGAAGGTGCCCACCTCGCGCGCGGTGCCGCAGGCCGAGGGCTGGCCGGTGAGCGAGAAGGGGCTGTTGCCCGGCTCGCTGATCTTGCCGGTGAGCAGGTGCAGGTTGTAGATCAGGTTGTTGGCCCACACCCCGCGGGTGTGCTGGTTGAAGCCCATGGTCCAGAACGACATGACCTTGCGCTTGGGGTCGGCGTACAGCTCGGCCAGGGCCTTGAGCCGCTCGGCCGGCACGCCGCTCTCCTTGGCGGTGCGCTCCAGGGTGTAGGGCTTGACGAAGGTGGCGAAGGCCTCGAACGACATGTCGCTCCAGGTGTTGGCCTTGGCCGCGTTCTTGGCCTGCTGCTCCAGCGGATGGTCGGCGCGCAGGCCGTAGCCGATATCGTCGGTGCCCTTGGCGAACCTGGTGTGCCGGGCGACGAAGTCCTGGTTCACCGCGCCGCTCTCGATGATGTGATTGGCGATGTAGTTGAGGATCAGCAGGTCGCTCTGCGGGCTGAACACCATGGGGATGTCGGCCAGGTCGAAGCTGCGGTGCTCGAAGGTCGACAGCACCGCCACCTGCACATGCGGATGGCTCAGGCGGCGGTCGGTGACCCGGCTCCACAGGATCGGGTGCATCTCGGCCATGTTCGAGCCCCACAGGACGAAGGCGTCGGCCGCCTCGATATCGTCGTAGCAGCCCATCGGCTCGTCCATGCCGAAGGTGCGCATGAAGCCCATCACCGCCGAGGCCATGCAGTGGCGCGCGTTGGGGTCGATGTTGTTGCTGCGCAGGCCGGCCTTCATCAGCTTGTTGGCGGCGTAGCCTTCCCACACCGTCCATTGCCCGGAGCCGAACATGCCGACCGCTTCGGGGCCGTGCTCGGCGATCGCCTGCTTGGTCTTCTGCGCCAGGATGTCGAAGGCCTGCTCCCAGCTCACCGGTTGGAATTCGCCCTGCTTGTGGTAGGCGCCGTCCTGCATGCGCAGCAGCGGCTGGGTCAGGCGGTCGACGCCGTACATGATCTTCGACAGGAAGTAGCCCTTGACGCAGTTCAGGCCGCGGTTGACCTCGGCCTTGACGTCGCCGTGGGTGGCCACCACGCGGTTGTCCTTGGTCGCCACCATCACGCTGCAGCCGGTGCCGCAGAAGCGGCAGGGCGCCTTGTTCCAGTCCAGGCGGGTCATGTCCGCCTCGGTGACCAGGTTGCTCGCCGTGCTGGCGAGCGGCAGGCCGGCGGCGGCCGCGGCGATGGCGGCGGCATTGGCCTTGGCGAATTGACGGCGGGTTAGCTTCATTCGGTATCTCCCTCCAGCAGACTGTTGAAAAACTACCTGCGTTGCCATTGCTGCGTTAAAAACAGGCTCGGACTGCTCATTTACAACTCGTAAACTCCGCCTCCTCGCCTGTTTTTGCCTTGCACTGGCTGCCTCGCCTACGTTTTTCAACGGTCTGCTTCAGCGAGGAGTTCGTGATAGACCAGGGCGGCGTTGAGCACGCCGGGCAGGGCGTTGATCTGCTCGATGCGTTCGAGAATCTGCCGCTCGTGCTCGGCCTCCAGCACCACCACCAGCTTGCCCTGCGGGCTTTCCTGGTGCAGTTCGAGGCCGTCGAGGCGGCGCAGGTTGGCCTTCACCGCCTCGAACAGTTCGGGGCGGACCTGTACCAGCAGGCTGGCGATGTGCAGGGCTTCGGCCATGTTCCGTGGCTCCAGGGGTAGTCGGGATCAGCTGGGCGGGCCGGGCGGCCCCAGCAGCATCTGCATGAACCAGATGAAAAAGCCGTAACCACCGACCAGGGCGATGGACAGTAGGGGAAAGAGGCAGACGACCAGGAACAGGAACAGGCGGGTTTCCTTGCCCTTCGGGGTGGCTTCGGCAGCGGGTTTGCGCATGCGATCGACTCCGTTCTCGCGTCGCTTTTAGGCTAGACCCTATAAGCAGTACGGGCAAAAGCCGTTGAGCTGGATCAAGGCAAATGGTTTGCGCCCGCCCGCGCGGCGCGCAGCGCTTGTGCCAGTGCGGCGCAGCCAGGTTGATAGGTAGCGTGCTAAGCTTTTTACCGGCCGTTCCGGCGCCCTGCTTCCTGAGTCCGTTCCATGTCCGCTACCCATCTCGCTCGCGGCACCGCCGCCTACCGGCGTGCAACCCTGGCGCTGTTCTGCGCCGGTTTCGCCACCTTCGCCCTGCTCTATTGCGTGCAGCCCCTGCTGCCGCTGCTGGCGGCGCATTTTCGCGTGTCGGCGGCCAGCAGCAGCCTGGCGCTGTCGCTGACCACCCTGAGCCTGGCGCTGTGCCTGCTGGTGTCCGGCGCGCTGGCCGAGAGCTGGGGGCGCAAACCGGTGATGGCCGGCGCCCTGGGCCTGGCCGCGCTGCTCGGCATCGCCTGCGCGCTGGTGGAGAGCTGGAACCACCTGCTGTGGCTGCGCGCCTTGCTTGGCCTGGCCCTGAGCGGCCTGCCGGCACTGGCGATGGCCTACGTCGGCGAGGAATTCGACCCGGACGCGCTGCCTGCGGCCATGGGCCTGTATATCGGCGGCACCGCCCTGGGCGGGCTGCTCGGGCGTCTGCTGGCCGGCCTGCTCAGCGACCTCGGCGGCTGGCCCTGGGCGCTCGGCGGCATCGCCGGCCTCGGTCTGCTGGCGCTGGCGCTGTTTCTCTGGCTGCTGCCGCCGTCGCGGCATTTCCGTGCCCAGCCGCTGTCGCTGCGCGGGCTGCTCGGCAACTTCGCCCTGCACCTGG
This sequence comes from Pseudomonas sp. NPDC077649, assembly GCF_044542855.1. Lineage (NCBI taxonomy): Bacteria > Pseudomonadati > Pseudomonadota > Gammaproteobacteria > Pseudomonadales > Pseudomonadaceae > Pseudomonas > Pseudomonas sp. NPDC077649. Next base: position 1,523,289 of record NZ_JBITVF010000001.1, read on the forward strand.
GCAACCCGCGGCTGCGCCTGCTGTTCGCCCTGGCCTTCCTGCTCATGGGCGGCTTCGTCGCCCTGTTCAACTACGTCGGCTTTCGCCTGGCCGCGGCACCGTTCAACCTCTCGGCCACGGTGATCGGCCTGCTGTTCACCGTCTACCTGCTGGGCATCTTCAGCGCCGGCTGGTCCGGCCGGCTGGTGCCGCGTTTCGGCGCGCGTCAGGTGCTGCTCGGCGGCATCGCGCTGATGCTGCTCGGCGTGGCCCTCTGCGCGACGCCCTGGCTGAGCGCCGCGGTGGCCGGCCTGGCGCTGTTCACCCTGGGCTTCTTCGCCGCCCATGCGGTGGCCAGCGGCCAGGTCGGCGCCCACGCCCAAGGCGCCAAGGCGCAGGCCTCGGCGCTGTACCTGTGCGCCTACTACCTGGGTTCCAGCCTGGTCGGCTACGGCGGTGGCTACGTCTGGGAGCACGCCGGCTGGCTGGCGCTGCTGGCCGTGCTGGCGACCCTGTTCCTCCTCGCCGCGGCCCTGGTGCGGCGGTTGTAGACGCTCTGTGAGTCGTTCAGGCGAGGTTCAAGGAGGGTTCAGTAGGGGTTCAGTGGCCCTCGGGCAGACTGCCTGTCGAGTCAGTCAACAACCGATCCGCGAGGCAATCCCGATGAAACCCACCCTGAACCGCATCGCCCTGGCCACTCTGCTTTCCTGCGCCGCCGTCGGCGCCCAGGCCGCCGACAGCTTCGTCGGCCTGACCTGGGGCCAGACCAGCAACAACATCCAGAAATCCAGCGCGCTGAACGCCAACCTCAACGATCCCAAGCTCGACAAGGCGATCCACGACAGCGGCACCTGGGGCGTGCGCGCCGGCCAGCAGACGGCCGACAGCCGCTACTACGCCACCTACGAAAACGTCTCCGATAGCCACGGCGGCTACAAGCTGCGCCAGCAGAACCTGCTCGGCAGCTACGACCTGTTCGTCCCGCTGGGCGACAACAATACCAAGCTGTTCGGCGGCGTCACCGCCGGCCTGGTCAAGCTGGAGCAGGAGAGCCGCGGTTTCTCGCGCGACAGCGACATCGGCTACGCCGCGGGCCTGCAGGCCGGTATCCTGCAGGAACTCAACCGCAATACCTCGATCGAAGCGGGTTATCGTTACCTGCGCAGCAACGCCAGCACCGAAATGGCGCCGCACGGCGCGGCCAAGGCCGGCTCGCTGGACCTGCACAGCAGCTCGCAGGTCTACCTCGGCGCCAACTATGCCTTCTGAGGTTCACGCCATTAACCGCGGCCGGGCCTCTTGCCCGGCCTGCCAGCCAATAGGGGATGCGTCATGAAATTGTTGGTGGTGGAAGACGAAGCGCTGCTGCGCCACCATCTGTTCACCCGTCTCAGCGAGCAGGGCCACGTCGTCGACGCCGTGCGCACCGCCGAGGAGGCGCTGTACCGGGCCGAGTCCTACAACCACGACCTGGCCCTGGTCGACCTCGGCCTGCCCGGCATGAGCGGCATCGACCTGATCCGCCAGCTGCGCAGCCAGGACAAGAACTTCCCGATCCTGATCCTCACCGCCCGCGGCAACTGGCAGGACAAGGTCGAAGGGCTGTCCTGCGGCGCCGACGACTACGTGGTCAAGCCGTTCCAGTTCGAGGAACTGGAGGCGCGCCTGAACGCCCTGCTGCGGCGCTCCTCGGGCTTCACCAAGTCGACCATCGAGGCCGGCGGCCTGGTGCTCGACCTGAACCGCAAGCAGGCCACGGTGGACGAGCAGCCGCTGCAGCTGACCGCCTACGAGTACCGCATCCTCGAATACCTGATGCGCCATCACCAGCAGGTGGTGGCCAAGGAACGGCTGATGGAGCAGCTCTACCCGGGCGACGAGGAGCGCGACCCCAACGTCATCGAAGTGCTGGTCGGGCGCCTGCGCCGCAAGCTGGAGGCGGCCCTCGGCGGCAAGCCGATCGAGACCGTGCGCGGCCAGGGCTACCTGTTCAACGAGCGCTGCAAGTGAGCCGCAGCCGCGCCTACCTGCGCCGGCTGCGGGCGCGCCTGGGCTCGCTGCGCCTGCGCCTGATGCTGGGCACCGCCGTGCTGGCGGTGCTGTTCATGCTGGTGCTGCTGCCGGTGCTGCAGGGCGTGTTCAACATGGCCCTGGAGCAGACCGTGGAAAAGCGCCTGGCCTCCGACGCCGCCGCGCTGATCTCCGCCGCGCGCATCCACGACGGCCAGTTGCGCATGCCGGAGAAGATGCCGGACGAGGAGTTCGACAACCTCGACTCGCACCTGCTCGGCTTCATCTTTGATCGCGACGGCCGGCTGCTGTGGCGCTCGCGCTCCTCCGAGGACGAGGCGATCCGCTACCGGCCGCGCTACGACGGCCGCGGCCACGAGTTCGCCCGCGTGCGCGACGAGCACGGCGAGGAATTCTTCCTCTACGACATCGAGGTCGACCTGCTGCGCGGCAACGCCGCCGCCTTCAGCATCGTCACCATGCAACCTACCAGCGAGTACCAGAAGCTGTTCGACGGCTTCGTCTGGCGCCTCAAGCTGTGGCTGGGCATCGCCCTGCTGGCGCTGCTCGGCCTGCTCTGGTTCGGCCTGACCTGGGGCTTTCGCAGCCTGCGCGGCCTGAGCGACGAGCTGGACGGCGTCGAGGCCGGCACCCGTCAGCACCTGAGCGACCAGCACCCGCGCGAACTGCTGCGCCTGACCGGCTCGCTCAACCGCCTGCTGGACAGCGAGCGGCGCCAGCGCGAACGCTACCGCGACTCCCTGGAAGACCTGGCGCACAGCCTGAAAACCCCGCTCAGCGTGCTCCAGGGCCTCGGCGAAACCCTCGCCGGCCAGCCGGCCAACCGCGACCAGGCGCAGCTGATGCAGGCGCAGATCGAACGCATGAGCCAGCAGATCGGCTACCAGCTGCAGCGCGCCAGCCTGCGCCGCAGCGGCCTGGTGCGCCACCGCGAGGCCGTATGGCCGCTGCTCGACGGCCTGTGCCTGTCGCTGGACAAGGTCTACCGCGACAAGCGCGTGCAGGTGGACGTGCAGGTGGCCGAACACAGCCAGATCAGCATGGAGCGCGGCGCGCTGATGGAACTGCTCGGCAACCTGCTGGAAAACGCCTACCGCCTGTGCCTGCACCGCGTGCGCGTGAGCCTGGAGGAACTGCCCGACGGCTGCCGCCTGACCATCGAAGACGACGGTCCCGGCGTGCCCGCCGACCAGCGCGCCCGCGTGCTGCGCCGCGGCGAACGGCTGGATGCGCAAAACCCGGGGCAGGGCATCGGCCTGGCGGTGGTGCAGGACATCATCGACAGCTACGACGGCGAACTGAGCCTGGAGGATTCGCCGCTGGGCGGGGCCTGCTTCAGGGTGCGCCTGTACGATTGAGCCCGCGCCCGCCGCACGCCCTGTAGGAGCGGCTTCAGCCGCGAAGCCGTCGCAGCCAGTCGCGAGGGGCTAGCCGCTGCGCTGCGACGGCCCGAACGTCACCCGCAGCGACTGACCGGGCGTATAGGCGTGACCAGTTCGCTCACTCCGCCGCCTCGGGCGCGCGCAAGGCCTTGCTGTAGTACCCCGACTGATCGAAGCAGCAGACCCGCTGCTTGCCCTCGCCGAGCATGGCGCAGGCATCGGCGATACGCTTGGCGCGGGTCCTGGCCTGCTTGGCCGACTCGATCCAGTGAATCCAGTCCAGCCGCGCGATAGTCGTCGTCGCGTCCCAGACGCTGCGCGCCGCGGGCGTGGCGGCCAGTGCCGCGGCCAGATCCGCCGGCACCTGCGGCTCGGGCTCCTCCGCCACGGGTTCGATTTCCAGCGTGACCAGATCGCCGACACTCGCGCCCGCCGCCTGCAGCAGGTCGCTATCCACCCGCAGCCAATGACTCAACTGGCCATCCGGCTCGAGCCGGGCCCGGAACGGCTGCCCATTGAGGTGGCCGTCCACGCTGGTCCTGCCGCGCCTCGGCAACTGCTCGCTCACCTCCCGCGGCAGCACCACGAATGCCCAGGAGGGCTCGCCAGCCGGCAGGCGAGGGCGCAGCAGTTGTGCCTGGAACTGGGCGTTTTTATCCGTCTGAGGCATCGGGATAAATCCTTTGGGATTGAGCCTAGGGGCAGCCAAGCGCGTCGGCTGCTGTGGTCAGACTAGCGCGACGATGACGCTGGTCACGGAGCAGACCCGGCTGGCCCCGTCGCGTTAACTACCGACAGGTGCAAAAGCGAAGCTTTGCTCGCTACTTGTGGGGAGAGTCCATATACCTATTGTTAGAGCTTTTCTGTGATGTCGTCGCTTGCTGAGATACTTTTATGTAATTTTGCGGCAAAACCAAAAATATTGAAGATGGCCAGAACGCTTAGAAAAAATGTTAGAGGTGCAAGTTTATTAAAGCTAAAGAAAAATACAAACAATGCAGTTGAGTGTAATGCCGTTAGCAGTGCGAATAGGAATATTGCCACGACAAGTATGTTGCCACTTTTGTTCTCTTGTTGTGCCATAGCGCCAAAAGCAGCGCCTAGCACAATAAATATTGGGAATATAAATGTGAATGCAGTCATGATATGGCTTTTATTTGATGTGTCATTTATAAAGATCGTGAATGCGATCGCGGCCTGGCCGTAAGGCATACCTTTCAGAGCCCCGTGAATGGATACTGGATCTTTATGTAAGTGTGAAGTTAGGAATGGGGCTATGAATTTCTGTAGTCTGCTGATCATTTCGCGGTCTCGGAAATTTGATGTGCTCTAACGTTTGAGCTAACCGGCGAGCAAAAGCGTAGCTTTTGCGAGTCCAGTGAGCGAAGCGGACGAGGTTGAGTGATTAGTTAGGAGCAATTGTACGTTCATCGTTTTCCGGACTCGAAAGATCCTGAAAGGATTGGAGACCATTGACGCTTTGGGCGCGGAGCTTTTTTGATGGCGGCTTCGATTTTTGAAATTTCATCCTTGAGTGCTTCTCTTCCTGGGCCGGGTGAAAGCATTGCAAATTTTGTTTTAAGCTCTTTTAGCTTGCTTCTTAACTCCGCCAAATTTCTCTTTTTCTTTTCTGTGGCTTTCTGGCGGCGTTGCTTTTCCAATTTGGCGTAGACGCTTGCTTGATACTCCGCAGGAGTCTGTTCAAGAATTTTGGCAGCAGACTTTGGTTTTGACCTTGAGTCAACTCTTGAACTTTTGTCCTTTGGCGCAAATGCCATACTTGCTCCTAACGTTTGGTTAAGGGGCGGGCTTTAGCCCGTCCCGAGTGAGCGAAGCGAGCGACTTGAATGCTGTAATGGACTCTCCCCACACCCCGGTTCTATACCAAGGCGTCGGTGATTGAAGAGTGGGAGAGCCGTTATGAGGCGAATCGCAGTTGATCTGGCCAAGTCCGTCTACCAAGTTGCCGAGAGTGTCCGTTCCGGCCAGGTGGTGCAGCGCAAGCGGCTGAACCGAGAGGCGTTCCGGCGATATATACAGGAGCAGGGCGAGACGGTCGAGTGGGTGATGGAAGCTTGCGGCACGGCGCATTACTGGGGGCGAACGATGCAGGCGCAGGGGCATGCCGTGCTGCTGATCCATCCGCGCTATGTACGGCCCTATCGGCGGCGCAACAAGACCGACCGCAACGATTGCGATGCCATGCTGGAGGCGGCCCGCTGCACGGATATGCATCCGGTGCCGGTGAAAAGCCACGAGCAGCA
>NZ_JBITVF010000002.1:0-279007 GCF_044542855.1 Pseudomonas sp. NPDC077649
CTTGAATTCTTCGGGGTAACGCTGGTTGCTCATGGCACCTCCTGATGGGCCTCATTATGAGGCTTGAAGGTGTCTACGAAACTAGGGTCGATTCAGTGTGATCTCTCAGTAGGTTGTTCATCCGGGGCATTCCCGGAATTCTGGAAGTGCGACCAACACAGCCCGGGACAGACTAGTTGCTGACTAAGGAAACGCCCGCCTCCTTATGCACGCGCACCGAGGCTATATCCAGCTCCTCGACCAGAAACTCCCGCTCCTCCTGGCCGGTAATGCGGCCGATCAGTTCCCACTGCTGATCCAGCTCTTCGCTGATGGCCTGCATGCGCTCGATCATTCGCCGGGCTGAGGCTTGTAAAGCTTCGTCCTTGCACCTGAGCTGCTCGAACGCCATGGCGGTAACGGATGCGGTCATGTGGGTCATGCTGCGGGCCATCAGGCCCAGCAGTTGGGTCAACTGCTCTTCCCTAGCAGACATAGGTTGCTCCTTTTGAGAGTGACTCTCAGCATAGCTGATTGACCTCCGCTGCGAGTTGGCCGACGCGTAAGCCGAAAACCACAAGCGGGGTACTCCCTCAGCTACCCCAATCAGGTGACCCATAGGGCGGCCGCACGAAACTAGAAACCCGACTACGCCACAGTAGGTTGCCATCCGGAAACCCTCGGGCTAGAGTGCGCCCGTCGTGGTCAATCCCGCGACCGGGTGTAGCAACCTGAATCGTTCGAGGCGCGGTAGCGCCATAGCTTAGGCTGCCAGCATTCATGTGCTTGGTTGCTTAACTTCTATGGTGGGCCGTGTGGGGCAGGCTTTTGCCTGGCCGGTTCCCTCGGACGCCGGTTTGCTACCCCCGCACGGTCCGCCTCCATTACCGTGTAGCAACGGCGGTAGGCGGCTCCTTAATCGTCTGAGGAGCATAAGGAAAATGCGCTACCCCCTTTTTACCCAAGAGCTCCGCCTTGGGCTTCAGGTCTTGCTGTTCACCTCTGATCTGGAGGTGCGCCATGGCTGAGTTCGAATCCTGCGTCGTACCTTTTCCGCTGCAGCGAAGCCCGCTGCATGAGTCCGAACGCTCTCCCCTACCCTCTGAAGCTGCGGCTGAACTACGCGGCGTAATGCTCGGCAATCTGCTCGATCAACTGGCTGAACCTGACGGCTTGCAGCCGGCAGATCTGCGCGTGCGTATCGCTGCTTACTCAGCCCTGGATCTGCTCGATGAGATGGTCTTGCTCTATCGACGAGCCCTCTCCGAAGTGCGAGGAGGTGCCAGATGAGCAATGGCGTCATGACTTGTCTGCCACCTCATGATGGCCACCCAGGCGTGGAGATCACCTGGGCAGCCGACTGCAGGGAAGCATTCAACCAAGGCGTGAGGCTGGCCCAGACCTGGCTCGACAACGCCCGCAGTGGATGGCTCTGGGCAGTGATGATCGCGGAGCGCGATCTGCTGCCCTGCGCTATTGAGAGGCGAGCTTTTGAGGTGGGTTTCCTGAGTCGTATCCATCAGCGCATGTGCTCACACCAAGGCTGCGGTGAGCAGGCAAAGACCTACAACACTGGTGAACACTTCGGCCACAGAAAGACCCTGACGCTCGCCGAAGCGAGGTGTCAGGGCTGACCTGAGCCATGGCAAATGCCAATGAAGTGGCCTGTTAAAACAGACCAGGAAGGAAGGTTCTGAGCTAACGGAGTGCATGGGGTCAGCGTCCTGCCTGTTTGCACTTCGTTAGCCCAGCGACCAGAGGGTATTTCGATAGCGGCCATCTGCCAACCCAGCAGGATGGGTCATTGGTCACATAGCGAGAACTTGTCTCCCGCCTCTCGCACTGACTGCTGCACACCATGGCTGCATTTCTGCTACTCGCCAACAACGCCTCTGGGCGCTTGTTGTGGGGTCAAAAGAGCCTGCGCGCTCCGCTTGCTGGTGGCGCCTGTGAGATCGGTGGAATGACGGTCTTGCTGTTTCCTCTCACCCTATCACGGCGTTCTCGCCGTCAAGGGCTGCACGCGCTTCGCGCGCTTGCGGCGGAGCCGGCTATCGCCCCCTGACTGCTGCGCTGCGCCGCGCTGGGCCGGTTCCGGGCAATTCCGCCCGAGCAACTGGAGCATGATCATGTCGCAGCTTTCTCTCGCCTTTGACGCTTCTCTGATGATTCGTGACGAGCAAGGTCGTTATTTGCCTGCCACTGCTGAGCAGATCCTGGATGCCGCTCGCAAGGTGATCGATCAGAAGGTTCAGCGAGGCGCAGCCTTCACATCTTCGGAGATGGTCAAGGAGTACCTGATCGCGAAGCTGGCTGGCTTTGAGCACGAGGTTTTCTCAGCGTTGTTTCTGGATGCCAAGCATCGCCTGATCCAGTACGTCGAGATGTTCCGCGGCACCATCGACAGTGCGTCTGTGTACCCGCGCGAGGTGGTCAAGGAAGCACTGCGCCTGAATGCAGCTGCTGTGATCTTCGCGCACAACCATCCAAGCGGAAATCCAGAGCCAAGCCAGGCTGACAAGGTACTAACACAACGCTTGAAGGAAGCCTTGGCGCTGGTCGATGTCCGCTCGCTGGATCACATCATCGTGGCAGGCCAACGCACAGTATCTTTCGCTGAGCTTGGGTTGCTATGAACCAAGGGGGCTGAGCCCCCTTTTTGCTGCGCCCTTTCAGGCGTGTGCAGCGTGTTCAGCCGGTTCATCTTCCTTGGCTGCCAGCCCCACAGTCCAGTGTCCGCCGTTCTCTTGGATCAGGTGCAGCAGGTCGTAGGTTCTGATCATGTCGAGCAGACCAGAATGGCCGTAGGCGTTTGGCGAGAACGCCGGATCGGTACGCTTGAGGTACTGCCCGAGGACGCTCAGGGTGACCTTGCCTTCACTGGTTCCGCCTGCAAGAAGAGATACGGCATCCACCACGAATCGGGGCCGCCGTTTAACGACTGGCTTGCTGGGTTCAGGCTTGGCGGTTTCCTGCTTGGCGCTTGATTCAGCCTTGGCTGCGGGCTTGTCAGCCTGCTCCGCAACAGGCTCCTGGAAGTGCTCCTCGCGGCGCCACTCAAAGAACTGGTCGCTGGCGTTGCGCAGTGCATCGGGAGTCTTGGATTCACCGACGATGCAGACGGTTGCGCCGCGCTCCCTGAGCTTGCGGCACAGGTAGGCGAAATCAGAATCGCTGGTCACCAGGCAAAACGTATCCGCACGGTGATCGAAGAGCGCCTCCATTGCATCCAGGGCCAAGGCGATATCGGAGGTATTCTTGCCGGCTGCATACTGGTACTGCAGGCATGGCGTGAAGGCCAGTCGAACCAGAGCCTCCTGCCACTTGTTCGCCAAGGTGCCGTGATTGCCATACCCCCTTCTCAGGACGACACGTCCGAACTGGGCCACAACGCGCAATGCGTGTTCCAGAATCTCGGGCGATACGTTGTCGCAATCCACCAGAACAGCTACACGCGTTTCTCCAGCCGGAGTGAAAGCTCCCATCCCTGCTCCTATCGAGTGATCCCAGTTGACCGGGAGGCTTTTGTTCAAACCAGTCCCACAAGCCAACGATGCACAGGGCGGCGTGGGCAAGTCAACGCAATGTAATCATCGGCGCCAGCTGCACCGAAACGACCAACCTAAGCGGCAACATTGTCTTGCCGCGGCTGACCTCTCGCCGATCACTACGATCCACACCTCCACAGAGCAAACCTTCATCAGCAGCGCTTTAAGCCTTGGCGATTCACATCCGCCCTTTCCATCTCTTGATACTCGAGTCTCGACCAGCTTTCCCAGCCCAGCGCTGCTGGATCACATGGGGAGCGACAGCATGATCGTCCGTCGCTCCCTTCGGCTGGCGCACGCAATATTTCCTTACATTCGCCGCAAGCCCACACTTTACGGGGCTTCGGGGCCATTCGCGCAAAATTCTGCGCAACTCCGTCCTGCTAAGGTCGCGTGCGAAATCTGGCTGGTGCGAGTCGTGTCCGGGCCTCTCGATGGTCCCGGCCGCCCCTCTGGCCATCTTCTTCGAAGCGACATCGCGCTCATGCAAGGATCTGCAGAATGAGTGGAAAACCAGCAGCTCGCGTTACCGACCCTACGGCCTGCCCGCTGCCAGGCCATGGCACCAATCCCATCGCTGCCGGCTCGCCCAACGTCCTGTTCGACGGGCTGCCAGCAGCCAGGCAGACTGACGTTTCTGCCTGTGGAAGCCCAATCGCTTCAGCGGTGGCCTCCACCGTGTTCATCAACGGCTTGCCGGCGGCCACACTGGGGAGTGTCGGCGCGCACGGCAATGTGATCGTCGGGGGCTCAGCAACTGTGCTGATCGGCGATGCCTCGGTCGTGGCTGCCTTCACGCCTCCTGCTGCCCTAAGCAACTCCACTGCCCCCTTCTCCGGACGCTTCCAATTGATCGACCAGGAGACCGGCAAACCTGTTGCCGGTCGTAGGGTGAAAGTCTGGTCGAGCGGCGGGTGGAGTGCCATCGACACGACAGATGCAGAAGGCATGACCTCCTGGGTCAATCACAACGCCTCTGAAACCCTGCATATCGATCTGGTTCAGGGGGATGGGCAATGAGCGATCAGCCAAGCCTCTCCCAAGGTGGCATGAGCCCGACTGGCAAGGTCAATCCAGTAGGTGTGCTGGAGCCTAAGCTCGATCCGCAGGACAAGAAGGTGTTGTGCTCGGCTATCTGCTACTGCAGCAGCACGCCTAACATCAGCCAGGATGGCAAGAACCTCAAACAGTCCTGTGTTGCCCAACGACTCGGCGAGCTGAATGAGGTGCTTCAAGGGCATAGTCCTTATCGGCCCGAAGTCAGCTACGACATGACCAAGAACCCACCGCAGCCCATTCTCGACAGCCAGACGGGCAGCAGCGCTCACGGCTGGATACCGGGGTGGATCAGCAAGTACTGGAATGATGACCCGGAGCATCCGCCCTTCAAACCGGGCAAGGGGATGATTCGCCGTCCTGACGTGGTGATCGTCATGGATCCCAGCAAGCCGCCGACGCAGGACAATATCAAGCAGGTGGTGGAGATGAAGTTCCCACCGGATCAGAAGAATCGCGAGCAAACTGAAGCATACGCAGCTATCGCTGGGGATGAGCGAAAAGTGGTGGAAATGAAATCAACCGAGTGCGACTGCAGCCAGGAAAACCAGCAGTCCGAGGTACCCGTCGAACAACTGGGCTGGGCCGCTGCGGCGGCAAGCGCTCTGATGTATATCCTGACCCGTGGCCGCTCGCCACGCCCGCCGCTTCCAGCACCTGCTTACTGATTTCGAGGAACACCCATGGCACAACCATTCGACCTGGCCGAGGAACTGGCCAAGCAGCCTCACCTACTGGAAATGCCCGGTAGCCTGCTGATGAAAGGCGGCCCAGAGGACTACATTGGGGCAGTACTTTGCGTGCGCGGCACGCTCTACTTCAGAGAGGCACACACGCCCTTGGTACGTGAAGCGCTTTGCCAATGCTTCGACGAGTTCAAGAAGGTGGCAGAACCGCATCTGACTTGGTTGTGGCGGGAAGAGCCCCCCAAGGGTAAGCCGCTTATCGCCTACAAGGACGCAAAGCCGCTGCGGGAAATGATGCAGGAGATGGATGAGGATGATCACCTCAGCTTCTCCTACACCAATGGAAAAAACGCCCATGATGCCGGCGCTTGGCTCTTCGATATCTACGGCAAGCGTGGGTGGCAAGCCAAGATGGGGGACGGCCTAAGCGTTCTGGAGTTCTCGGCTCCACTGCTTTACCAGGAACAGAACCCCCTGTTTTTTCAGCAGCTATTCCTGAGCTTCGCCCGTCGGCTGGATCCCGAGCAGGGTTACGCCGGCCTGGCCTTCAACCTGTCACCGACTCGGCGCGATGACAACGAACCCACCGAAGCCTTTATGGCTCAACGCATGCCCGGCCTGGATGTAGGTACCGCAGCGCTGCTCGCTAATCGCCCGGCGTTCAAGCACGCCAAGATCAAGAGCATCAACTGGCTGACCTTACTCGACCAGGTGCGTTTGGATCAGGTGGACGGCCTGGACGTGCTGCGCGGTCAACTACCGTCGAGTCATTTCGCTTTCTATGGGTGCGGCAACGGCGTAGTCATTCAAGCAGGCGCTCACCCCTACCTTGGCGGAGATGCTGACGACCCGAGACCTGCTCCCTATGTGCTGCTGAACCGTGCACTCAAGGGCATCCGCTACGAAACCGTAGGCTCCTTGCATGGTGGCTCACATGACGGGGAGCTACGGTTGGTAGGCTGGTCAGCTGATCAGTGGCTCAAGCGCCTTGACGTGGATGATGGCGACCTACCCGGCTGGCACGACAAACTGCTCAATAGTGAGCCCTATCTGGATGCCACCAATACCCTACCAGAGCGCTTGTAGAACGATCTGATTGCTTGAAGAGTGGGCATGGCAAATTCTTTCCGGTCTTTCGTGTTCAAGATACGCTTCGACAAGCAGACCATAGCCGCTGTACCTCATGAGGAACAGTTGGAGTGCATACGCCGCTATCTAGGTGCGCTGGGTGAGGTGCACCCACTTCTTGGCAAATGGTACCTGCAGGGCGCCTCCGTTCAGGAGGTGCTTAGCCATGAGGTGTTGAGCGAGGCTCGAATCCTGTCGCAAGCTGCAGCCGCGCGTTTCGACACAGAGTTTCCGACATGGCTTTCACTCTCGGTCTGGAACGGGCAGGAAGATCCGCTGCAAGGTGGCCTGGCCTTCAGCTACGACGCACATGATATGGAATCCATATCCAGCATGGATTTCGAGGACGCCGGAGCGCTGGTTTCGGCGCTGAAAAACCCAAGGCCGGTGCTGGTGGCGATGCTGCATTTGGCGGTATCGATCTGGCCTGAAATCGATTGGGTGGTGATCGCGCCAGGTCGTTACTACCTGGACGAACAGGTTTTCCCGGGCCGGCAGACCATCGGCTGGATCGGCTTCTGCCCACGTTTGCTGAACCCCGGCGATTTCCCGGATGCGGACGAGCTGATCGACATACCGGAGCGCGGCACGCTGATGGTGAGCTGTGCCCAGGTCATGGATGAAAGGAATCGAGAGCACTCCCGCATCGTCGGCACGCTGGACACTAAGCTCGTCGAGCTGGGCTATCTGCCCTTGTTCAACAACTGACGTCGGCCCAAGAGTCTGAACCGAACTGGGATCGGAGGTGCGAGCCTAAGCGGAGTAGGCAATCAACTTAGGGGGTACTTCGAGCCCCCCTTCTACTCCTGCAGCAGGAGGGTACTGGAAGTAAATCTCCAGGCTCAGCCATAAGGCCAAGTTGTGGTCTATCCTACTGGCTCAAATACCCAGCAAGGAGAGCGAAATGGGATTGGTTGTCGAGCGCAGACCCGGTCAAGGGCTGTATATCCAATTTGACCCGACCATGTCGGCAGCAGAGCTGGACGAACTGCTGCGCAAGGGCATAACGATCAATCTGGTGGAGATCAACCAGATAAGATCGAAGGCACGAATTCACATTGAAGCCCCATGGGGCGCCCTCATCTTGCGTTCAGAGCTGCTTGAGCGCGCTGCACATCTACATCAAAAATCGGCAGAGACGGTTCCGGAGCAGTGACACGCCATCTGCAAACCTCACAAGAGCGAGCCAGGGTTTATTCTCAGGCGCTCCGCTCAGTGCAGAGGTCGCCTGATGCAATTGCGTAAAACTCGTCGCTTTTTCGTCATCTACTGAGGCATGCCATTCAGAGCAGCAGTGAGGTGCCATCTCCTCCGACGGCGTACTCGACGTCGCCCTGGCCACCTCGAAAGAACTCGGCGGCGCCGGCGGCCAGGGCACCAACCCGGAGCAGTTGTTCGCCGCCGGTTACTCGGCCTGCTTCCTCGGCGCGATGAAATTCGTCGCCGGCCGCGACAAGCTGGCCGTTCCGGCAGATGCCTCGATTGAGGGGGTAGTGGGGATAGGGGCGATCCCCAACGGCTTTGGTATCGAGGTCGAGCTACGCATCAGCCTGCCAGGCCTGGACCGCGAGCAGGCGCAAACCCTGATCGATCGTGCGCACATTGTCTGCCCGTACTCCAACGCCACTCGCGGCAATATCGACGTCACCCTGACGCTGGTCGACTGACTCGCCACCACCATGGCCGTCCCCGAACAGCCATATGCAAGCTACGCGGATGGCCATGGTGGCAAACTGGGTGACATCTAATAAGTCGGCCTCTTTCGGCCGATTCTGTTGAAAAAGTCGGTCTCCGAGGGAGCTGCTTCTCGGCAGCTAAAACATCACTCAATCTCGGCATTGCTACGTAAAAACCAACGGCGTCGGCTGACCGATACCGTCAGGACCATTCCATCTTCCGCCGGCACAAAATCCGTTCTCGATGTCAAGACTCCGCTAACCCGTCACTCACCCCCTAACAAGGGGGGGTGAAGGAAATGAGCTCCTACTCACAATCGGCGATGTGTAAATCCACTGTGTCTGAGCCAAGGAGCAACCTCCATGCTGTACGAATCGATCGATACCGCCGCCATCAACGACGAAGACCTGCCCTGGATTCCTTTTACTCCATTCAGCAATGAGGTTTTCCTGAAGTACATCAAGTGCGATCCCGTACGCGGAGAGACCATCACCTTACTCAAGGTCCCGGCGGGCGCTTCGCTACCAAAGCATCATCACTCTGGCACGGTGATCGTCTACACCATCAAGGGTGCCTGGAAATACATTGAACACGACTGGATTTCCAAGGAAGGCGGCGTGGTGTTCGAAACTGCCGGCACCAGTCACACACCCATCGCCCTGACCGAGTATGGCGACGAGATCATCACCCTGAACATCACCCAAGGCGACCTGTTGTACTTCGACGAGAACGACACCCTCTGCGCCATCGAGAACTGGAGGTCAGGTGTCGAGCGTTATCTGGCCTACTGTGCAGCCAACGGCATCGAGGCTAAGGACATCACCAGTTTCGCGGCCTAATTGCGCTGTCCACCCGCCTGCTCCGGGCCGGCGGGTCTCGTCATAGAACAACAAGACGGAAGCCCAGATGATCAACAAGCCTCGTGCGGGAGAGATCGCCCTGGCGGTCGGTACGCTCCTCGGCACCTCGATTGCCGCGGCGCAGGACAGCCTGCCCTTTCCTCCGGCGCCGTCCGCCAGCGATGCCGGCCCGACCCTGCAGGAGTCCCGCCACCAGAAGCGTCAGACGCAGACGCACCTGCCGGCCGATGCGCCGAACATTCTGGTGATCATGCTCGACGATGCCGGCTTCGCCCAGGCCGATACCGTCGGTGGCGGCATCCATACGCCGACCCTCAGCCGGGTCGCCGACAGCGGCATCCGCTACAACGCCTTCCACACCACCGCCATCAGCTCGGCGACGCGCGCCGCGCTGCTCACCGGGCGCAACCATCACCGAGTGGGCAACGGCGTGATATCCGAGCTGGCCACCGACTGGGACGGCTACACCGGGGAAATCCCCAAGAGTTCGGCGACCATGGCCGAAGTGCTCAAACAGTATGGCTACAGCACTGCGGCCTTCGGCAAGTGGCACAACACCCCGACCCACCACACCACGGCGGCCGGCCCCTTCGATACCTGGCCCACCGGCTACGGCTTCGAGTATTTCTACGGTTTCCTCGCTGGCGAGACCTCCCAGTACGAGCCGCGCCTGTACCGCAACACCAGCCCCATCGAGCCGCCCCGCGAACCGGGCTACCACCTCAGCGAGGATCTCGCCGAGCAGGCGGTGAACTGGCTGCACGAGCAGCAGACCCTGGCACCGGACAAGCCGTTCTTCCTCTATTGGACCCCGGGCGCCGTGCACGGCCCGCATCAGGTCAGCGCGAGCTGGGCGGACAAGTACAAGGGCAAATTCGACAGCGGCTGGGATCGCTACCGCGAAGAGACCTTCGCCCGCCAGAAGGATCTCGGCTTCATTCCGCAGAACGCCCAGCTGACCCCGCGTCCGGCCGAGCTGCCGGCCTGGGACAGTCTCAGCGCCGAGCAGCAGCGCTACCAGGCCCGCCTGATGGAGGTGTATGCCGGCTTCATGGAGCATGCCGACACCCAGGCCGGCAAGATTCTCGACGAGCTGGAACGCCAGGGCGAACGCGACAATACCCTGATCTTCTACGTGTTCGGCGACAACGGCGCCTCTGCCGAGGGCATGGAGGGCAGCATTAGCGAGCTGCTGGCGCAGAACGGCATCCCCTTCCCCAAGGAACAGCAAGTGCAGGTGCTCGACAGCATGTACGGCGGCCTGCCGGCGCTGGGCGGCGCCAAGTTGGAAAGCATGTACAACGCCACCTGGGCCTGGGCCGGCTCCGGTCCCTTCCCCGGCACCAAGCTGGTGGCCGGCTACTTCGGCGGCACGCGCACGCCGCTGGCGGTGTCCTGGCCCAACGGCATCGCGGCGGACAAGCGGGTCCGTAGCCAGTTCCACCACGTCAACGACATCGCCCCGACCGTCTACGACCTCCTCGACATAGCGCCACCGCTGTCGGTCAACGGCGTCGCCCAGGATCCGTTGGACGGCGTGAGCATGCGATACAGCTTCGCCGAGGCGCATGCCGAGTCGCGCAAGCCTCCGCAGTACTTCGAGGTACTCGGCAGCCGCGGCCTCTACAAGGACGGCTGGATGGCCTCGGTGTTCGGCCCGCGCAAGCCCTGGGTGCAGGGTTTCGCCCAGTTCATGGGCTGGCAGCCGCAGAACGACCGCTGGGCGTTGTACGACCTGCGCAGCGATTATTCGCAGGCCACCGACCTGGCGGACAAATACCCCGAGAAGCTCGCCGAGTTGCAGGCCGAATTCGACGCGCAGGCCAAGGCCAACCACGTCTACCCCATAGGCGCGGGGCTGTATCCCTTCCTCGACCCGACGGTGCTGGCCGGCGACGGTCGCCAGGAATGGCGCTTCGACGCGCGCACCAAGCGCCTGCCGGAGTTCGCCGCGCCCAATCTGCGCAGCCGTGGCAGCCTGGTGCGCGCCCAGGTCGAGCTACCGGAAAAGGCCAGCGGGGTGATCTACGCACTGGGCGGCATCAGTGGCGGCGTGACCCTCTATCTCGACCAGGGACACGTGGTCTACGAGTACAACGCAATGGCCGTGGCGCGCATCAAGCTGCGCGCCGAGCGGCCGCTGGGCGCCGGCAGCGCGACCATCGAGGTGCGCACCCAGACGACCGCCGCCAAACCGGGCGCGCCGGTGCAACTGAGCCTGCTGGTCGATGGCGAGGAAGTAGCCAGCGGGGTTACGCCCTTCGCCCCGCCGCTGACCTTCACCGCCAGCGAGACCTTTGACGTCGCCCAGGACCTCGGCTCGCCGGTGGCCCTGGACTACTTCGAGCGCGCGCCCTTCGCCTTCGAGGGCAAGGTGCGGGACCTGCTCGTCCGCTACACCCCCTGACCCAACTGCAGGGGCCACGCTTGGCGTGGCCCCGAGGAGCACAGATGGCCATCGCCGACCTGAAGCACAAGAAAGTCCTGATCACCGGCGCCGCCTCCGGCATCGGCCGCGCCGCCGCGCTGGCCTTCGCTCGCCAAGGCGCCACCCTGCTGCTGTGCGATATCGATACGGCCGCCCTGGAGTCGCTGCGCCGGCAGATCGAGGATACCGGCAGCGATTGTTTTGCCTATACCGTGGATGTCAGCGACGCCACCGCCATGTCGGAGTTGGCGGCGCGTATCCAGGTGGCCCAGGGCGCGCTCGACATACTGGTCAATAATGCTGGCGTCGGCTACCTGGGGCGCTTTCTAGACAGCGATCTGAAACACTGGCAGCGGGTGCTGGATATCAACCTGATGGGCGTCGTGCATGGCTGCTACTGCTTTATCCCACACATGATCGAGGCCGGCGGGCCGCGCCAGGTGATCAATGTGGCCTCGGCCGCCGCTCTCTTCCCCTCCCCCAGCATGGCCGCTTATGCGGCGTCCAAGCATGCGGTCTATGGCCTCGGCGAGGTGCTGAAGATGGAGCTGAGCGATACCGAGGTACAAGTCACCACCCTCTGCCCGGGCGTGATCAACACGCCGATCGTGGCCAACCGCAATAATATTGCCGCCTCGGTAAGCGACGAGCAGCTCGGCCGTCTGCAGAACTACTACCTGCGCAAGGGCTGCAGCCCGGATCTGGTGGCCGAGAGCATGGTGCGCGCGGTGAAGGAAGGTCGCGATCTGATTTTGGTCGGTCCCTTCGCCCGCCTGATCTTTCAGCTCAAGCGCCTGTCGCTGGGTCTGCTGCGCAGCCTCATGCTCAGGGACGCGCGCAAGATCGGCTATCTCTGAGCCTGCACCATGAGCGACCGCCAACCGCAAGGCCTGCACCTGATGGCCAAGCCCGTCGGGCCGATCTGCAACCTCGATTGCGACTACTGCTTCTACCTGGAGAAGGAGCGGTTGCACCCTGCCGGCAACCGCTTCCGCATGTCCGACGAGGTACTGCGCGCCTACGTACAGCGCTATATCGCGGCGCAGCGCAATCCGGAAGTGGAGTTCACCTGGCAGGGCGGCGAACCCACCCTACTCGGTCTGGAGTTCTTCCAGCGCGCCATGGACTACCAGCGCGAGTTCGCCGGCGGCAAGCACATTCGCAACACCCTGCAGACCAACGGCACCCTGCTCGACGAAGATTGGTGTGTCTTCCTCGCCCGCGAGGGCTTCACCGTCGGCATCAGCCTCGACGGCCCGCAGCCGCTGCACGACCTGCACCGTCCGGACAAGCGTGGACGTTCCAGTTTCGACCAGGTGATGCGCGGCCTGCGCCTGCTGCAGCAGCACCAGGTGGCCTACAACGTCCTGGTGACCGTGACCCGCGAGGCCACCGCGCAGCCGCTGGCACTGTACCGCTTCCTCAGGGACGCCGGCGTGCGCTATATCCAGTTCAACCCGGTGGTCGAGCGCGCACCGACCCAGCCCGACGCTGCACGCGGTCAACAGTTCGCCACCCCGCCCGAGCTGCGCCTGCGCGACGTGCAGGCAACCAACACGGCGGTGACGGCGCAGAGCGTCGAGGCCGAGGCCTATGGCGAATTCCTCGTGGCCATCTTCGACGAATGGGTGCGCCAGGATGTCGGCAGCGTCCACGTGATGAACTTCGAGTGGGCGCTGGCCGCCTGGTGCCAGCTGCCGCCCAGCGTCTGCCTGTTCGCCCCGCGCTGCGGCAAGGCGGCGATAGTCGAGCACGACGGCAGCCTGTACTCCTGCGACCACTACATGTATCCCGAATACCGTCTCGGCAACATCCGCGAGCAAGACCCGGCCGAGCTGCTCGCCTCGCCCGCCCAGCAGGCCTTCGGCGCGGCCAAGGAGGAGGCGCTGCCGGACTACTGCCGCAGATGCGACTACCTGTTCGCCTGCCACGGCGAGTGCCCAAAGAACCGCTTCATCGAAACTCCGGACGGCAAGCCCGGGCTCAACTACCTGTGCGCCGGCTACCAGCGCTACTTCCGCCACCTCACCCCCTACCTCAACGCCATGGCCAAGCTCATCGCCCATGGCCAGCCCGCCGAGCTGATCATGCAGGCCTTCCACGGCCCGCTGCTGATCAAGCTGTAGCCCCCAGTCCAAGGAGACCCACCATGCTGGCCAGCCTCTCCATCCAGCGGCGCCTGCTGATCCTGACCCTGGCGCCGCTCGCGGCCCTGCTGCTGGTGATGGCCCTGGCCCTCGACATCGCCAGCCGGCTCAACCGGCACTTCGAGGAACTGTTCGTCGACCGCATGCAGCCGATCAGCCAGATCAAGAGCGTGGCCGATGCCTATGCGGTGGACATGGTCGATGCCCTGCACAAGTACCGCGCCGGGCTGCTCGGTGAAGAACAGCTGCGCCAGACTTTCGCCATATCCCGCCAGGAGGCGGGCAAGGCCCTGAGCAGCTATGCTGCGACGCGCCTGACCGCCCAGGAACGCCAGCACCTAGAGCGCATCCGGGCGTTGCTGCAGGAGGCCGATGGCCTGGCTGCAAGCTATCTGCGCCAACTCGGCGAACCGCTGCGCGCACAGGAAGCCGGCAGCTTCAACCGCCGGCTCTACCATGTCTTCGACCCGCTGAGCAGCGAGCTGGACGGCCTGGTGCAACTGCAGCTGGACGAAGGCCAAAAACTGAGCGAGTCGACGCACAGCGACTACCTGCAGACGCGCAGTCTCTTCGTCGCGGTGGGCCTGCTCGCCCTGCTGCTGGTGCTCGCCGCCTCCTGGACCATCGCCCTCTCGATCATCCGTCCCCTGCGCCGCCTGTGCAGCCTCATCGGCGAGGTTCGCCACAACTGCGACCTGACCCTGCGCGCACCAGTCGAGGGTCGTGACGAGCTGGCTACCACCGCGCAGGAGCTCAATGCCCTGCTCGAGCACTTCCACGGCCTGATCCGCCACCTCGGCGACACGGCCAGCCAGCTGGCGGCGGCCTCCGAGCAGATGAGCACGATCAGCATCCAGGTCAGCGACGCCACCGCCCAGCAGGGCCAGCAGGCGGCCCTGGTCGCTACGGCGGTACACGAGATGAGCGCGGCCATCCAGGAGGTAGCCGGCAGTGCGCAGAACACCTCCGGCAATGCCGGCGACGCCCGGCGAGAGGCCCATCTGGGTAGTGGCCTGGTGCAGTCCAACGTGCAGGCCATCGAACAGCTCAGCGCCCGGGTCCAGCACGGCGCCGGCGTGATCGACCGCCTGCATGCCAAGAGCGAGGAGATTGGCAGCGTGCTGACGGTCATTCAGAACATCGCCGGACAGACCAATCTGCTGGCCCTCAATGCGGCCATCGAGGCCGCCCGGGCTGGCGAGGCCGGACGCGGATTCGCCGTGGTCGCGGACGAGGTGCGCAGCCTGGCGAGCAATACCCAGCAAGCCACCGAATCCATCCACGGCATGATCGCCGCCCTGCAGGAAGGCGCGCGCCAGGCGGTCGAGGCCATGCGCCAGTCCTGCGCCCAGGCCGACGAGAGCGTCGGCCACGCCAGACGCTCGGGCGAAGTGCTGCAGCATATCGCCACGGCAGTCGACTGCATCGCCGACGGCAGCGTGCAGATCTCCACCGCCACCGAGGAACAGACCGCAGTAGCCAGCGACATCAGCCTGAACATCACCAACCTCAACGACAGCATTCAGGAGGTCGTCAGCGCCGCCCAACAGAACTCCGCAGCCAGCCGCGAACTGGCGCAACTGGCCAGCGGCCTGCAGCAGCAGGCGGTACGCTTTCGCACCTGAGGCGGCCGCTGCGATGAAGACGCTGCTCTGCCTGCCCCTGCTCTGCCTGTACCTGCATGCCCAGGCCCGGGAGACGATCCGCGTCGGCGTCGAGCTGCAACCCTACCTGCCCTACTACGAGGTGCAGGACGGCGAGTACCGCGGCTACGCCCGCGAACTGCTGGACGCCTTCGCCGCCGAGCGCGGCTACCGCTTCGTCTACACGGCGCTGCCGGTGCGGCGCCTGGACCGCGACTTCCTCGCCGGCCGCGTCGACCTCAGGTACCCCGACCACCCGCTATGGAACGCCGAGGAGAAGGCCGGTCACCTGATCCACTACAGCCAGCCGACGGTACCCTACCTCGACGGAGTCCTGGTCAAGCCGGCGCACCTCGACCAGGACTCAGGGCGCATCCGCCGACTCGGCACGGTGAACGGCTTCACCCCCTGGCCCTACCTGGAGGACATCCGCGCCGGGCGCACCCGCCTGGTGCAGAACAGCCGCATTGACTACCTGCTGCGCATGGCGCTGGCCGACAGGGTCGACGCGGTGTACCTCAGCCCAAGGGTGGCTGCCCGCCAATTGCGGCAGCTGGGTCTCCCCCCCAACGCGCTGGTGTTCGACCCGCAGTTGGCCTATGTGGAGGATCATTACTACCTGTCCAGTGCTGGGAGACCACAGCTGATCGCCGAATTCGACCGTTTCCTGCTGGAGCAGGCCGCGCAGGTGGAGCAGATTCGCCAGCGTTACGGGTTGTGAGCCATTCTCCGGAAGATGCGCTCGGCCAACCCGCCGCATTCGCCACACCAACGCGCGCCGCAAGCCCTAGAGCGCGCCGGGTGAATCGGTCTGGGCGGCCAGCTCGTCCATGTCGACGACGCTCCGCGCCAGGTAGAACTCCACGCCGCCCGAAGGTTGCCCGGTGGTGCTCACCAGGATCCGCGTGCGCACGAAGCGATAGCCCTTGCGCGCCGCATCGAGCGGCTCGGCCAGGGCGGCCTCGGTCGCGCGTAGCGACACAAAGCCCTGGTTAAGGCGTCGATCCAGGGCCTGGCGCTCGCTCGCCGTCAGCACCGCAACGGCTTCGCCGGCCAGGGGATAGCTGCGCGCCTGGTAGTCGAGCAGCAAATACGCCATGTCCAGGCTCTGCTGGCGCAGCGCCTGGGTCAGCGAACCCACTGCGAGCTCGTCCTGCGCCAGTTGCGACGAGGCCCAGGCCGCCATGGCTCGCTGCAGGCGCAGCATCTGCTGCAACAACAGCGGATAGCTGGCGGCCTCCTGCCGGGGCAGGCGCTCGAGGTCCTTGAACAGACGCTGCATGTCGCGCAGGTGCGTGGCCATCGGCTCCGGCTGGCCGAGCTGAACCGTGCGGGTCGCCAGCAGGTTCAGGCTGTCGTAGCTGGCCGCCAGCGCCCGCGAGTCCGGTTCCTTGTGGGCCGGATTGAAATAGAGCAAGGCGCTGGAGCACAGCAGCGCGCTGCGCGTGCGAATCTCGTGCAGGTGCTGCGCCCGTTCGTCCGCACAGGCGCTCAGCGCATACAGCCATCCCAGCAACAACAGCCCACCCAGGCGCATATCGGTTCCCTCGCCAAGCCGATGAAGGCTGTCATGAAATCGACTATGGACGGTGCCCGCCTCCCCCAGGACGGGGGGGCACCGGATTACGCCATCCCGGGTAGATCCTGGGGCCCAGTGCGCGCCACTCCTCGGAACCGCGCGTATGCCCGATCTCCTGCCAGATCCGCTGCAGAGCCTTCCTCTCGCGCCTGTAGAAGACCCGATTAAAGCCCAGGTAGATATGGCGCTGCAGGAACGGCTCGGGCAGGCGCTGCAGAGCCTGGAACTCGGGGCGCGCCAGCAGTTCGCCGGCTCGCGGCTCCAGGACCAGCGCCACCTCTGCGCGGCGTTGCACAAGCATATGCAGCAGTTGCTCGGGCGAATGCGCAATATCCCTGGCCGGCAGGCCCAGTTGCTTGAGCCGCGCGCCGAGCGCCGAGAGACCGGCCTCATGCTGCACCGGGGAATGCAGCCCGCTGAAGCGAGCGCCGTCCCATGCGACCCGGCTGTCGCGCCGCTTGATCACGACCGTGTCTATTTCCCCCAGAGCCCGGGCCGGATCCTCCCCGCCATGGTGCAGAGGCAAGGCCAGGCTACGGCGCAGTTCCGCGGTGGCGGCGACGGTGGCGACGCCCTCGAGTTCCCCCGAGATTGCCGCCTGCAGGCAGCGCCGCCAGGGCAATGCGACGAACTCGACCCGCCACTCGATCTGCGCGGCCGCGCGCCGAATCAGGTACTGGGCCTGGCCGTCCCGATCCGGGAAGGTCAGCGGCGGTAACTCGCGATCGCTCACACAGATCTGCAGGTCCTTCGCCGCTGCCGGCGCGGAGGCGCACAGCCCCAGCAGCAGGCAGAGCCGAGATGCCCAGCGACGCATGGCGCCTGCCCGCCGTCAGGGCGCCTTCCTCAGCAGGAAGTGCGACAGCGCAGGAATCAGCAGCAGCGCGCCGATCATGTTCCAGAGGAACATGAAGGTCAGCAGGATGCCCATGTCGGCCTGGAACTTGATCGGCGACCAGGCCCAGGTGACCACGCCGGCAGCCAGGGTGACGCCGACCAAGGCGACCACCTTGCCGGTGAAGGCCACCGCGTTGCGGTAGGCCGTGGCCAGCGGTACCCCGGCGCGCTGCTGAGCCAGCTGCACGCTGAGCAGGTACAACGCGTAGTCCACGCCGATGCCGACGCCGAGGGCGATCACCGGCAAGGTGGCCACCTTCACTCCCATGTCCAGCCAGACCATCAGCGCCTCGCAGAGGATCGAGGTGAGCATCAGCGGCAGTACGGCCACCAGCACCGCGCGCCAGCTGCGGAAGGTCACGAAACAGAGCAGGATCACCGCGGCGTAGACGTACAGCAGCATGATCCGGTTGGCCTCGCGCACCACGATATTGGTGGCGGCCTCGATCCCGGCGCTGCCGGCCACCAGCAGGAACTGGCGCTCGTCGGTGCTGTGCTCGCGCACGAAGCCTTCGGCCACCTGCACCATATGGTCGAGGGTCTCGGCCTTGTGGTCGCTCAGGTAGGCCACCACCGGCATCATCGAGCAGTCGGTGTTGAACAGCTCGGGATTGTTCACCGAGGCCTGCTGGGCGCCGTAGTTCAGCACGTTCTGGTTGCGCGCGATGGTCAGCCACTTGGGGTTGCCCTCGTAGGAGCCGGCGGTGATCTGGCGCACCGCGTTGACCAGCGACACGGTGGTCTGCACCCCGGTTTGCTGCTGTAGCAGCCAGCCCAGGCGGTCGGCCTCGACCAGGCTCTCGTATTTCAGGCAGCCCTCGCTCGGCGTCTTCAGCATCACCGCGAACAGGTCGCTGGACAGCGAGTAGTTGGCGGTGATGTAGGCGTTGTCCAGGTTGTAGCGTGAATCGGCGCGCAGCTCGGGGGCGCCGGGGTCGAGGTCGCCGATCTTCAGCTGCAGGCTGACGACGAAGCCGGCCACCGCCAGGATCGCCGCCACCGCCAGGGTGACGCTCGCCCAGCGCCGCTCGGTGAAGCGGTCGAGCCAGCCCCAGACAGCACCCAGGCCGCGCCCGCGCTCCTCCTCGCGCTCGTGGCGCAGGCTGCGCGCGGCGGCACGCTCGCTGACGCCCAGGTAGGACAGCAGCACCGGCAGCAGCACCAGGTTGGTGAAGATCAGCACCGCCACGCCGATGCTGGCGGTGATCGCCAGATCCTGGATCACCGGGATGTCGATCAGCATCAGCACGGCGAAGCCCACGGCGTCGGCCAGCAACGCGGTGAGACCGGCGAGGAACAGGCGGCGGAAGGTGTAGCGTGCCGCCACCAGCTGGTGGGTGCCGCGGCCGACGTCCTGCATGATGCCGTTCATCTTCTGCGCGCCATGGGACACGCCGATGGCGAACACCAGGAAGGGCACCAGGATGGAGAACGGGTCCAGGGCGTAGCCGAGCAACGCCACCAGGCCCAGCTGCCAGACCACGGCGATCAGCGAGCAGCACACCACCAGTGTGGTGCTGCGCACGCAGCGGGTGTAGGCGTAGATGACGGCGGTGGCGATCGCCGCCGCGGCGGCGAAGTAGGCCATCACCTGCAGCAGGCCGTCGAGCAGGTCGCCGATCAGCTTGGCGAAGCCGATCACGCGGATCTTCACCGCCGCGCCGTCCTGGCTCTCGTACCTGGCCCGCAGCTTGTCCTCTATCACCCTGGAGAAGGCGTGATAGTCGATGGCCTGGCCGCTGACCGGATCCTTGTCCAGCAGTGGCACGAAGATCATGCTGGAACGGAAGTTGTTGCCCACCAGGCTGCCGACTATGCCGGAGCGGGCGATGTTCAGGCGCAGCTGCTCGACGCCGGCCGCCGAGCCGTCGTAGGAGTCCGGCATCACCGGTCCGCCCTGGAAGCCCTCCTCGGTCACCTCGGTCCAGCGCACCGCCGGGGTCCACAGCGACTTCATCCAGGCGCGGTCGACGCCAGGGGTAACGAACAGCTCGTCGTTGACCTCCTTGAGCACCTGCAGGTAGGCAGGGTCGAAGATGTCGCCCTCAGTGCTCTCCACCACCACCCGCACGGCGTTGCCCAGGCCGCGCAACGAGTCGCGGTTGTCCAGGTAGTTTTTGATGAAGGGCTGGCTCTGCGGCAGCATCTTCTCGAAGCTGGCCGTCAGGCTCAGGCGGGTCGCCGCCGCATAACCCAGCGCCAGGGTGACCAGCATGCAGGCCAGCACCACCAGCAGGCGGTTGTTGAAGATGCTGCGTTCCAGCAGGCTGCCGGAGCGCGAATCGAAGCCCGGCAGTTCCCGCACCACCGGCATGCCGTCGTGCTCGTAGTTACCCATTTCTCTATCTCTCTGTCATTGCACGGGCAGCTGGCGCACGCCGCGCGTGCCGACCAGCACCAGAGCCTGCGGCCCGGACGCCAGGGCCGCAGCCACCGGCGCCATGGCGGTCTGGGGCTGCAGCTGGAAGCTGGCGCCGTCGTCGCGGCTCAGCAGCAGGTGGCCGGCCTGACTGAGCAGCGCCAGGCGACCGTCGGCGAGTACGCTGCCCGCGGTGATGCTCACCGGCAGGTCGGTCTCGACCTGGTCCCAGCTGGCGCCAGCGTCGACGCTGCGAAAGACGTTGCCGCGCAGACCGAACACCAGGGCCACACCCGGCTTGCCGAGTAGGCCGAAGAAGCTGCCGGCGTAGGCCGTGGGGCTGGATTGGAAGCGCCCGCTGGCGCGATCGAGTTTCAGCAGCAGGCCCTGCTCGCCGGCGATGAACAGCTCGCCGCCGGCCGGGCGGATAGCATGCAGGTTGAGCGCGCTGGGGTTGTCCGTGCGCTCCATCCAGGGCGTCCAGCTATGGCCGCCGTCCTCGGTGCGGAAGATCAGGTTGAAGGCGCCGACTATGTAGCCGACCCGCTCGCTCTCGAACCAGACATCCAGGAACGGCTTGTCGGCGCCCTCCTCGGTCATGCGCTGGGCCTCGCCGACCAGCGCGGCCAGGGCTTCGTCGTCCGGGTTGGCGCGCGCCAGCTCGCGGTAGTGTTCGAGCATCACCGGGCCGACCCGGCGACCGTCGAACTGGCGCTGCCAGCTCGACCCGCCATCGGCGCTGTGCAGCACCACCCCGTCGTGACCGACGGCCCAGCCGTGGCTGGGCGTGGGGAATTGCACCGCCACCAGGTCGGAGCTGACCGGCACGCTGGCCTGCCGCCAACTCTGGCCACGGTCGTCGGAATAGAGGATGTGGCCGCGCTGACCGACCGCCACCAGGCGCTCGCCGACTTCGGCCAGGCCCAGCAACAGGCCGTGCTGGGCGAGCGGGCTGATTTGTGCCGGCGTATCCAGCACGTCGACGAAGCCCTGCGCCACCACCGGGCGGCAGAACGGCGCGCTCAGCGCTCCGGCGAGGGCGATCAGCTGGGCCCACTTGAGAATGTTCATGCGTCGATCTCGTCGAGGGCCACCGGCGCCTTCAGGCTCCGGTGGCATGGCGCTGAATCAGCGGATACCGGTTCCGGCGAGGGAATCGGGTGCCCACTGGATCTTGGAGAGCGGTTCGATGTACTTCACGCCGCCGTGCGGGCCGTAGATGCCGGTGATGTTGTAGCTGCCGGAGACGAAGTCGTAGAACATGTGGTTGTCCGAGTTCGGCGCCTGCACGTCGTAGCTGTAGGCCATGTGGGCGAAGGCACCGCGATAGAGCTGGCCACGGGCATCGAAGGCATCGGAGGCCAGGGCGATCCAGCTGTCCTCGTCGAGGTAGAAGGTGCGCTTGCTGTAGATATGGCGCTTGCCGGGTTTGAGCGTGGCCTCGACCACCCACACGCGGTGCAACTCCCAGCGCAGCAGGTCGGGATTGACGTGGTTCGCCGTGGTGATGTCGGCCGCTTTCGGGTGGTAGTTGAGCCTGTAGGTGTTGTACGGCACGTACATCTCCTTCTTGCCTACCAGCTTGAAGTCGAAGCGGTCCATCGCGCCGTTGAACACCCAGGCGTCGTCGTAGGTCGAACTGCCGGCCGAACCGGGGTTCGGCGTGTCGTAGGCGATGTCGGGGGCCAGCTTGACCCGGCGCTGCCCGGGCAGGTACTGCCAGCCGCGACGCGGCTTCTTCAGCGGGTTCACCGCGTCGATCAGCAGGATGGCCTCGCCGGCGCGACGCGCCGGGCCCTGGTAGTAGAGCTTGGTCTTGAAGTACAGGTCCTCCGGGTTGGCCGGCACGTCGTTGCGTTCGGGTGCGAACAGCGGGTACTCCAGGTAGGCGTCGCCGGTGGTCGCCAGGGAAGCGTTACCCGAGGCGTCGACGTTCCACGAATCGTACTTGGAGTTGATCGCATGGCCCTGGTAACGCAGCAGGTGGTTCCACATGGCCTCGTAGCCATCGTTGGGAATCGGGAAGGGCACGCCCGGCAGGACGTTCTCCAGCGCCAGCCCCTCACCCGTGGTGCGTGCCGCCGTGGCGTTCTTGCGGGTGTTATCCAGCAGCCGCTGCGGCAAGGCGACGGTGCGATGGGTGGGATAGACATCCAGGCGGTACGACGGGAAACGCTTGAGCAGTTCCTGGGTTGCGACGGTCAGCTTGTCGGCGTGCTCGGCCGCTTTCTTACCATCGATCACCAGCCGCGGCTGTTCGTCGGCGAAGGGGTCTACGCGCATGGAGCTGCCGGCCTGATAGCCGCCCGGCGGGGTGGTCAGGCCGCCATCGTAGGCGGGGATACTGCCGTCGGCGTTGCCGGCCTGCTCGGCGCCGACTGCGGTGAGGCTCTGCCCCAGCTGCGCGGCCTGCTCCGGCGACACCGCGGCCTGGGCCGCCGCGACCACGGCCAGCGACAGCGCGCTGACCATCAAGGATTGGATAAGGGTCATCTCTGATCTCCCGGATCTGTGCTCAGAAGGTTGTCTTGAAGGTGAAGGTGACCATGCCGCGATCTTTCAGCTGAGCAGGGGTCCCGGCGAATGCGGTGGTCTGGCCCGGTACGCAGGCGTACGGGCTGGCCGGATTGCCCGGCGCCGCGCCGTCGGTCGGCGACTCGCAGGTGTCGAACGGGCCGAAGTTGTCCACGTACTTGAGGTCGAAGCGGTACCGGTTGCGCACGTCGGCGGCGATCCCCACCGAGTAGCTGCCGGAGTCCTCGTTGCCGCCCAGTTGCACGGCCGAGTGGCCGTTGAGGCCGACGTTGTAGGTCAGCGGCAGATGGATATCGACGCCGGGGAAGACCTGGTACCAGGTCGGGGTGAAGTTGACGCCGAGGACATAGTTGTCGCGGGTGACCTTGTCGACGCCGCGGTACCAGTCCTCGCCCTTGAACAACTGCTGATTCTCCGTCACGTCCAGCCAACGGCTGTAGGCCAGTTCGACCAGCAACGAGGCGCCGTCCCACGCCGGGGTGTCGGCGAAGGTGGTCAGGCCGTTGATCACCGCATGCACCGTCTTGCCGCGCGCCACGCCGTTGTCGCCGTCGAAGCCGGCGATGAATCCCGGCGCGCCGATGGCCGCAGCGGCCGGGTTGACGTTGGCCGGAACGCTGGCCAGCGGCATGTTCTCGCGATAGTTGAGGTCCACGCCCACGCTGACGCCGGCGATGTTCTTCGACAGGCTGATGCCGTACACATCGATGTCGTCGACATAGAACTGGTTGTAGCTGCCGACCACGCCGGAGATCAGTTGCGGTATGCCGACCGCCCCGGGTTGCAGCGCCAGGTTCGGCAGCACGTCGGAGGTGTTGCGGTAGTACAGGCCGAGGGTGCCGTCGAGCCACTCCGGGCTCCACTTGACCATCAGTCCGAAGTCGCCGCGCTTGTCCGGGGTATGGGTGTGCCCGCCGGTCAGGTAGAGGAACTGCGGCGCGCCGGGTAGCAGGCCGAAGCCCGGATTGGGCTGGGCGATCAGCGCCAGGTCGTCGCTGCCATGCTGGATCGCGTCGTTGAAGCCCAGGTAGGTGCCGGACTCGGGCAGGCGCGAGGCATCCCAGTCGAGGAAGTACTGGGCGCCGAACGACAGCTCCGGGGTCAGGTTGAGGTTCATCGAGATCTGGTTGCGCGGGATGAACAGCTCCTTGGCCTCGGTACCCGGCACCGCCAGGGCCTTTGCGATGTCCAAGCCGGACTGGCCGTAGCTGTTGCCATGGGCGAAGGCCAGGATGCTCTCGCCCCAGTACTGGGTATGGCTGCCGAGCTTGGCGCTGAGCAGCGACTCCTCACCCAGCTCCACGCTGCCGAAGACGAAGGCATCCAGCACTTCCGAAGACGGCCCGTTGAAATAGCGCTCGGCGTAGCTGCTCAGCCCGCGCGAATCGGCGACGCCGCCCTCGTACTGATTGGTCGCGGCATTGGCGCTGCCGACCTTGTCGTAGGCATGGTCGTACCAGCTGTTGCCGCTGATGCGGAAACCGAACTGGCGGCGGTAGACCACATCCAGTTCGTGCAGCACGTCGATGCGCTGGGACACCGCGCTGCCGGCCGAGAAGTTGCGGTTGCCGTCGTTGTTGTTCCAGGCATTGGCCAGCTTGGAGTTGGCGCTCTCCACGCGCTGGGCGTAGTTGAGCTTAAGCGTGTTGTCGAAGCGTACCTGCAGGTCGTCGATGCCGGTATCCAGCTCGAAGGCGTGCACGGGCAGGCTGCCCAGGCCGACCAGCACGGCCGAGGCCAGCAGGCTCAGCCGCAGGGGGTGGCAGTTTTTATTGTTGTTGTACATCGTGGTACTCGCTGTGTGGTGATGAATGCTGCGGTCGCGGCCTCATAGCCGCTGGAGAATCGCGACCGTGACCGAACGCCCGACCGCGGCGCTGTGCTGGAGGCCGGTGCGGGCCCCCGCGACCTGGCGGGCGCCCGCCTCGCCGCGCAGCTGGCGAACCAGCTCCGCCAGTTGCGCCAGGGCGCTGGCCCCCGGCACCAGGCCACATCCGAGCAGCCCTCCCGAAGGACAGACGACGGGGCGCGTCGCGCTGCGCAACGCGAACTCGCCGATGCCCTCCTCCTCGCACAGCCCAAGCGCGGCGCTGAACATCAGGAAGTCGCCCACGCTCTGGTCGTGCAGTTCGACGACGTCCAGGTCCTCGACGCCGATGCCGGCCTGAGCGCAGGCCTGGGCGCAGGCCCTGCGGGTGGCCGCGCGACCCAGCACGTCGAGCAGGTTGCCGGCGGCCAGCTCGCTGAGCGTCTCGCCGGCCCGCGCGCTGCCGAGCATGGCCACCCCGCCGCGCGCGCCGTAGCGCGCGGCGAAGGCCTGCGAACAGAGCAGCAGCGCCGCCGCGCCAGAGGCCGGCGGACACAGGTAGGGTGGCAGCCAGCCGTCCTGCTGGAACGCATCGGCCAGGGCCGCGCGGTACTGTCGGGCTTGTTTCCGGGCCCGCTCGACCACCGCCTCGAAGCAGGCATCGGTGACCCCCAGCTGGTCTTTCAGCCAGGCCATTTGCGCCGCATACAGCGCGGCCGGGTGGTCGCGCTGGGCGATCATGCTCAAGGGGTTGGCGGGTAACAGCGCATCGCCCTGGTCTTCACTGGGAAAGTCGTCCAGGCCGAACAGGGTCCGCTTGCTGATGCCGGCGCGCATGTCTTCGAAGCCGAGCACCAGTATCGCCTCGGCCTCGCCGGCCAGAATGCTGTTGCGCGCCAGGTGCACCGCGGTGCTGGCCGATACGCCGCCGTCGCGCATGCAGAACATCGGCACGCCGGACAGGCCGATCTGCATCAGCAACTGCTCGCTGACGCCGACGCCGCAGTTGACGCTGGCCATGAACACCTGATCGACCAGGTCGTAGTCGATGCGCGCATCGTCGAGCGCCATGCGCACCGCCTGCCCGACGAGTTCGGGCAGCGGGCTTCGCGTGGTCAACGGGGTGAAGGGGGTGACCCCTACTCCTGCGATCAGCACTCGTTGCGACATGATGCTTCCCCATGGTTCGGCGCCCGCCGGAGCACGACTGCGGGCCATGAATTCGATGGAGAAGAAGGTATGCCCGTTCGGCACTTGTGCCCCCCCCTGCGTCTGGGGGGGCCGTGCACGGCCAACGGGGGCTATGCGTGGCGCCAGCCCAGCGCGCAACGCGACCTAGCGATCCACCTCGAGGATGCCGAGCATGTAGGCGCGATCCACCACATGCCGGCGGGTGCCGGCCTGGAACTTGCCGAACAGGTTCTTCAGGTGCCACTTGACCGTCTCTTCGCCGACGTTGAGGGCGAGAGCGATCTGCTTGTTGGAGAGATTGCGCGCCAGCAGTTGCAGGACTTCCTGCTCCTTGGGCGTCAGCAGGCGACTCGGCGCCACCTTGGCCGGCGCGGCACGGGCAACGGGCTCCGCCGCTGGCGCTGGCACGGCCGCGGCCTGCGGCCCGATGTCCTCCTGGCTCCAGCGCGCCAGCAGCGGGTGGGTATCCAGCAGTACCCGACACATGCCGTACTCAGCCGCCAGGCTGTGCGCTTCCTGCAGGCTAGCCTGGCCGTCGCGTCCAGTCTCACGCAGCGCCAGGGCCTTGAACAGCAGCGCCTGGATCAGCTCCCGACCGCGCCGCACCCTGCTGGCGAGCTCATGCAGTTCGGCGGCGACCGCCAGCAACTCGGGCCAGCCGCGCTGCGCCAGCAGCACGTAGGCGCGGGCGACCCCGACGTGCAGGCGCAGTTCCGGCGCCAGCAGGCTGTCGGGGTCGTGGAAACAGGGCGGAATCACCTCTTCAAGCCGCTGCCAGAGCGCCTGGCAGGTATCCACCCGGCCCTGCAGCGCATGCAGGCGAATCTGCTCGCCCAGCGATACGATCTGGAACCGCGGCACATCGCGTTCTTCGCCGAGCGCGTACAGCGCCTCGAGCAGGTCGTGACTGCGGTGCGCCTGCCCGTTGAGGCTGGCCAACCGCGCCGCCGTGACGAAACCGAACACTATCGCATCGGGGCTGGCCAGGCGCTCGATCACGTCCAGACGGTTCGCCAGTATGGTGGCTGCCTCGTCGAGCTCGTTGCTTTCCAGCAGAACCGCTGCCAGGGAGCTGGCGAGGAAGGTCGCCACTGTGCTGCGTCGACCTATATCATGCTCGGCCTGCTGCAAGGTCCGCCGCAGGCTCTCTGCGGCAGGCAGCATGCGCCCCTCCCACAGGTAGCTGGCGCCGATGACCCACTCAGCAAAACCACGGATGGCATCCAGACCATCCGTCCAGCTGTACTGGGGCGCTCGACGGCAAACCCGTCGCGCTATCTCCGCCTGGCCACGAAACAATGCCAGGCGCGACTGCTGGTTGGCCAGCAAGGCAAGCGCCTTTACCGAAGAGGTGGGCGGGGACTCGATCCAGCGCCCGATGATGGCCTGCGACTCGTCCGGGCGATCGGAGAAATATGCCGCCGCGGAGGCAATGGCAGCGGCCTCGCAACTGGCTTCCTCGTCGATCGAGGGGTCGGACTGCAGCTTGGCGATCAGGCGCGTGGCCTGCTCCGGATGATCGCTCATGGCCAATGCCCAGGCCGCCGCCAGGCACATGCGCGGACGTGACTCGACCTCCTCGGCGGGCAGTTCGCCGACCCACTCGATGACCCGGCTGAACTGGCCACGCAGCATGATCTCGTACAGGCACTGTTCGATCATGTCATAGGCCTGGGCCGGAAGATCGGCGCTCAGGTAGTGCCGTGCGGCCTCCTCGAAGAAGCCGCGCGCCTCCAGCCAGGCAGCGGCCCGCTGGTGCAGTTCGTTGCGCCGCATCTGCGGCAGCAGCGCCACGCGCTGCAGGAGGAACTCACGGGCCAGCGGATGGATGCGCACCCAATCGCTGCCCTGGCCCTCGGCAAAGATCGGCGTACTGGCACAGAGTTCGGTCATCCGCTCGCCTGCCCGCGGGTCGGCGCTCAGCGCGCTGCACAGCTCAGGGTGCAGGTTTTCCGGCAGGGCGATACAGGTAAGGAAGTCGATCTGCTCCGGCTTGAGTTTCGCCACCAGGCTGTCGACGAAATAGCGACGGATATCCCCGGTGCAGGCCTTGAGCTCGTGTATCGCCCGCTCGGGCCCCGTGCTTCTCTCGATGGCCGCCACTGCCAGTTGCAGACCCAGCGGCCAGCCCTCGGTAAGCTCGTGCAGTTCCACCCGCAGGTCGATGTCGAGACCCTCGCCGAAGCGGCCGGCCAGCACCGCGATGGTTTCCTCGACACGAAAGCGCAGGGCCTCCAGGCCGAGCCCGAGAAAGGCGCCGCGCGCCTGCAGCTCGGCGGCTTGCAGGTTGAGGCGGCGGCGCGAAGCCATCAATACCCGCAGATTTGCCGGAGCATTGTGCAAGAGGTAGGTCAGTACGCCGCGGACGGTGGCATCGGGTAGCGTATCGACCTCATCGAGCAGCAGAGCCACTTCGCCGCCCATGTCGGCCACCTCGGCCAACCACTCGGTCATATCGCCGAGGGCGTCATGCCTGCTCATGATCTGGTTGGCCGAGCTGGCGAATACCTGCCGACCGCTGGCCAGCAGCATGGCAGCCGTCAGCCCTTGAACGAAACGCACGCCGTCGTCGCGACTGTCCAGCGTCAGCCAACCGACGACAGCCCCCCGCGCCAGCAGCTCGCGGCGCCATTGCGTCAGCAGCCAGGTCTTGCCGAAGCCAGCCGGCGCATGCACTGAAATAGCCGTACGCGAGGCCAGCCCGTCCACCTCCAGACTCAGCCGCTCGCGGCGGTAGGCGCTCTTCTGGCTTCTTGGCGGGGTGGTCTTGAGTACCAGCTCTGGCTCGATCCTTTCCACTTACGGTGCCTCGGACAGGGAAGAACTGCGGTGCCCACCAGTATCGGTGCAGATTCCGCTACTGCGCCAGTCGGCAAACAGGGCCTTGGTCTCAGTCTCCCTCGAGCACATGGTCGCGAAACTGTTCACGCAGCTTCATCTTCTGCAGCTTGCCGGTGGCGGTGTGCGGCAGTTGGTCGACGAACACCACGTCGTCCGGCAGCCACCACCTGGCCACGCGCTCGGCGAGGAAGTCACGCAGCTCCGTCTTGCTCGCCGACTTGCCCGGCTTCAGCACCACCACCAGCAACGGACGCTCCTGCCACTTCTCGTGGGGGATGCCGATCACCGCTGCCTCGGCGACCGCCGGGTGTCCCATCGCGGCATTCTCCAGATCGATGGAGGAGATCCACTCGCCGCCCGACTTGATCACGTCCTTGGCACGGTCGGTGATCTGCATGTAGCCGTCGGCATCGATGGTGGCGACGTCGCCGGTATCGAACCAGCCCTCGGCATCGAGGATGGTCTCGGCCTGTCGGTAGTAGTGGCTGGCGATCCACGGCCCCTTCACCAGCAGGTGCCCGGCCGAGCGGCCGTCGCGCGGCAGCTCGGCGCCATCCTCGTCGACCACCTTCATCGCCACGCCGAACAGCGCCCTGCCCTGCTTGGCCTGCAGATCCAGGCGCGCCTGCAGATTGGCGCCGGCATGCTTAGGCAAGGGCGCGCAGAGGGTGCCCAACGGCGACATCTCGGTCATGCCCCAGGCGTGCATGACCCGGGTATCGAAGTCGCGCTCGAAGCGCTCGACCTGGCTGCGCGGAGCCGCCGCGCCGCCGATCACCACCCGTTCCAGGCACAGTTCGGCGGCCGGCGCCAGGCCCCGGGCCTCGACATGCTGCTGCAGCATCATCCACACCGTGGGTACGCCCAATGCCAGGGTCACCCGCTCGCTGCGCATCAGCTCGTAGATGCTCTCGCCGTCCAGGGCCGGCCCCGGCAGCACCAGCTTGGCGCCGCTCATGGCACAGGCATAGGGCATGCCCCAGGCGTTGACGTGGAACATGGGCACCACCAGCAGCGCCGAGTCCAGCGAAGACAGGCCGAACCCCTCGCGGGTGCACAGCGCCAGCGAATGCAGCAGCGAGGAGCGATGGGAATACAGCACGCCCTTGGGGTTGCCGGTGGTGCCGGAGGTGTAGCACATGGAGGACGCCAGGCGCTCGTCGAAACTCGGCCAGGCGAAGTCCTCGCTCTGGTCGGCGATCAGCTCCTCGAAACACAGCAGATTGGGCACCTGGATATCGGGCATATGGCTGCGCTCGGTCATGGCGACGAAGGCCTGGACGCCGGGTAGCTGCGGCGCCAGTTGCTCGACCAGCGCGGCGAAGCTCAGATCGAAGAACAGCACGCGATCCTCGGCATGGCGGACGATGAACTCGATTTGCTCGGGAAACAGGCGTGGATTGACGGTGTGGAGCACGGCGCCCATGCCGGACACGGCGAAGTACAGTTCCAGGTGCCGATAACCGTTCCACGCCAGGGTGCCGATGCGCTCGCCCGGTTCGACGCCGAGCCGGGTCAGGGCGTTGGCCATCTGCTTGGCGCGGCGCCCTATATCGGCGTAGGTGCAGTGGTGCATGGGGCCTTCGACCGTCCGCGAGGCAATCTGCCCGGTCGGATGGCATCTCAAGGCATGTTCGAGAACCGAGGAAATAAGTAGGGGGTGATCCTGCATCAAACCCAGCATGGCTTCGCTCCATTGTTCTTGTTGTGCGAGGCGGGACATGGCTGACGAAGCCCTGCCCCGCCTCTCGTGGCGAGACAAAGTACGGCGATTCGGCCTGATCGAACGCCCCCTTCGACGGGGGGGAACCCTTCACTGCTCGATACGCGAGCCGGTCAGCCGATCCAGCGCAAGATGCTCGGGTAGGCGTTGGGCAACAGCCGTACGAGCCAATGGGTCGTGCGCGACAGATGCCCGGTGAGGATGCGCTTCCTGCGCTTGCGCAGGCCGGCGATGATCTCGGTCGCGCACTGCTCCGGCGGCGTCACCAGCAGCTTTTCGGCCTTGCCGGCAAATTCCCCTTCCATGTCTCCGGCCAGTTTCACGCGGCGACCCGCGCGCTCGATATTGGTCTTGATTCCGCCCGGGTGCACGCACACGGCACGCACCCCCGTCCCGCGTAGCTCCTGCCACAGGCACTCGGTAAGAGCGCGCACCGCGAACTTGGAGATGTTGTAGGCGCTCTGGCAGGGATAAGCGAATAGGCCGAAGATGCTGGAAACATTGACGATGCAACCTTCGTCCTGGCGCTGCATGATCGGCAGGAACGCCTTGGTGCCGTAGAGCACGCCGTACAGGTTGATGTTCAGCAGCCACTCGTACTCGTCGATATCGGTATTGGCCACGGAACCGACCAGGGTGGCGCCGGCATTGTTGATCAGGTAATGGACGGCGCCGAAGTCGCGCAGCACCTGGTCGGCATGGGCGAACACCTGGTCCCGGGCCGCCACGTCCACGCGGTAGGCACGCACATCAGTGCCGGGCGCGAGCTGCTTCAGGGTGTCCTGCAGATCCGCCTCATTGATGTCGGACAGCGCGAGGCGCGCGCCCGCCTCGGCGAGCTGTACCGCCAGCGCCCGGCCGATGCCGGAGCCGGCGCCGGTGATCACCACCACTTTGTTCTCGAACATCTTCATCTCCTTAGCGCTGCTCTGGGTGCAGTCGGTTAGCGGGATTCCTGTTGGCGCAGCGGCCACCAGTGCAGGAAGCCGAACAGCAGCGTCAGCAGCAGGCTCGTTGCCAGTGGCCCCGGGTAGCGGCGCACATGGCGGAACATGACCAATGCCTCCAGCAGATGGGCCGCGAGCAGCATGGCGGCCACATAGCACAGCGCCGTTTCGGCGCCGAAAGGCAGCGGCAGGAAGAGGCCGACCAAGGCCAGCAGGTAGATGGCCAGGCAGCCGATTTTCAGGAGTGCGTTCATCTTCTTGTCGTGCTCTATTTGCTCAGAATGTGGACGGCCAGCGCGGCCTCTTCAACGCCCTGCAGGCCGCCGCCGTTTTCCTGGATGGCATGGCGCGCGCCCACGACCTGGCGCTCACCCGCTTCACCACGCAGTTGCGTCACCAGCTCGTACAACTGGCCGATGCCCGTGGCACCCAATGGATGACCCTTGGATTCCAGCCCCCCGGAGGTGTTGATCGGGATGCGTCCACCGAGCGTGAAATCGCCGCGCTCAGCGGCCGGTCCACCCTCGCCCAGCGGCACCAGGCCCAGGTTTTCCGCCTGAATGATCTCGCCCATGGCAGAAGCGTCGTGCACCTCGGCCACATGCATGTCCTGCGGCCCCAGGCCGGCCATCTCGTAGGCCAGGTCGGCGGCGCGCCGGCCCACATGCAGCTCCGGCCGTTCCAGCGGCCGATGGCTGAAGCTCTGGATCACACTGGCGGCGATGCGGATGCAGCGCTTCCTGTCCGCACCAATCCGCTTCAGCCCATCCTCGGTACAGAGGATCGCCGCCGCGGCACCGTCGGATAGGGGCGCACACATCGGCAGGGTGATGGGATAGGTGATGGGCGGTGCCGCGAGGATCTCGTCGACGGTGAACGGCTTGCGGAACTGCGAATAGGGGTTGTGCACCGAGTGCCCATGATTCTTGGCCGATATGGCGGCGATCTGCCGCTGGGTGGTGCCGAAAGTGCGCATATGAAAACGGCACATGGCGGCATAGATGGCCATGAACTTGCTGTAGGGGCGGTCCGACTCGGAACCCTCGGGAATCGCCACCCCCTCGCCCATCCTCACCAGGGTCCGGTAGTTTTCCTCGGCCCGCGCTACATCCCAGCCGCCTTCGAACACGGCGAAGGCTTTGGCCTTGTCGCTGATGTTCATCTTCTCCGCCCCCAGCGCCAGTGCCACATCCGCGGCGCCAGCCTTGAGGCTCTGCACGGCCAGATGCACGGCCGAGCTGCCGGAGGCACAAGCGTTCTCCACATTGAAGATCGGAATGCTGTGAATGCCGATCTTGCTGAATACGACCTGGCCGGGAATGGAGATCTGGCCCTGCAACAGGCCATTGGTCATGCCCGAGTAATAGGCCAAGCCTATGTCGGCGGCACTGCAGCCGGCATCCCTCAAGGCGCCATGCAGGGCCTCGCCGGCCAGCTCTTCGAGGCTGCGCTGCAGGTGCCTGCCGAACACCGTCATGGCGATACCGGCAATATAGATAGTGCTCATGGGAATTCTCCTAGATATTGCGCGCGCTGGCGCTCCAGTAGCGGGCCCGCAGGTCTTTCTTCAGTACCTTGCCTACCGGGCTGCGCGGCAGCGCCTCGACGAAGTCGACGCTCTTGGGCGCCTTCACCGAACCGAGCCTTTCCTTGCACAGCGCGATCAGCTCTGCGGCATCCACCTCCTGGCCGGCGTTGAGTTCCACCACCGCCTTCACCGCCTCGCCCCACTGCGCGTCGGGCACGCCGATCACCGCGCAGTCCTGTACCGCCGGGTGGCTCCACAGCACCTGCTCCACTTCGCTGGGATAGACGTTGAAGCCGCCGGAAATGATCATGTCCTTCTTGCGATCGGTGATATGCAGGTAGCCTTCGGCGTCGAGATGACCGATATCGCCGGTGTGCAGCCAGCCATCGACTATGGTTTCGGCGGTCTTGTCCGGGGCTCGGTAATAGCCCTTCATCACCAGGTCGCCGCGCACGCAGATTTCGCCGGTCTGGCCCTGGGGCAGGATCCTGCCCTCGTCGCTCATGACTTCGCAGCGGATCAACGGATTGGGACGCCCCACCGAGGACAGGCGCTCGTCCGAGGCGATATTGCCGGCGCCGTCGAAGTGCTCGTCCGGGCTCAGGAAGGCGATGGAGGCCGGCGCTTCGGTCTGGCCATAGCCGCCCATCATCACCGGGCCGAAGGTCTCGATGGCCAGCTTGAGCTTGTCCACCGACATTGGCGCGGCGCCGTACATGAAGTAGCGCAGGGAGGAGAAATCCACCTTCTCCTTCAGACCCGGAATATCGAGCAGGCGGTAGATCACCGTGGGCGGCAGGAAGAATTCCGTGACCCGGTACCTGGCAATGGCGCCGAGCAGCAGCGCCGGATCGGGCTTGGTCACCACCACCACGGTGCCGCCCAGCGCGGTGCAGGGCAGCGACAGCAGCCCGGCGGTGTGGGTCATGGGCGCCGCCGCGAGGTTGACCGGGTGCTCGTTGCCGCCGTAGCTGCAGCGCATCATGAAGTGCGCGCAGAAGGTCTGTGCGCTGCGGTGGGTATTCATCACCCCCTTGGGTGCACCGGTGGTGCCGCCGGTGGCGGAGAGCATGACCACATCGTCCAGATCCACCTGCACCGCGGGCCTGTCGGCCAGCTGATGCGCCACCCAGCGTTGCAGCGAGAGACTGCCGGCGACCGCCGGCGCCTCGCCATCCACGCAGATCCAGTACCTGATCTTCGGCAGGCGCGGTTGCAGCCCGGCGAGGATGTCGGCGAAGGCCTGCTGGAAGAACAGGACCTCGCAATCGAAGCTGCCCAGCACATGCTGGTTCTCTTCCACCGAGTTGCGCGCGCCGACCGGAATCCAGCACATGTTGGCGCGCCACAGCCCCAGGGTGCAGGTCCAGGCGGTGACATCGTTGCCGGCCCAGACGGCACCCTTGGTCCCCTTGGGCAGGCCTGCCGCCAGCAGGGCGTTGGCGATACGGCAGGACAGCGCGCCCACCTCCTCGAAGCTGTGGTGGCGGTCGTCCTGGATATAGGCGCTGCCCTGCGGATTGCCGCGCCAGCCGCGGTCAAAAAAATCGATGATGGCCATGGGGCTCCTCGCGACGGGCACGGCCCTCGTCGCGAGAGCCGTGCCCCTGACAGATGGTTACAGCTGGGTGACGGTGGCGCGGGCCAGGCCGCGCTCTTCCAGGAAACCGAGCAGGTAGCGGTGGCCGAAGGCCTTGGAGCCGGAGGCGAAGCCCACCTTGCTGGTGTCGTTGTCGAGCAACCTGATCGCCGCCGCAGCCTGCAAGGCGCCGGTAGCGATATAAGGCGTGACACCGTGCAGAGTCGCGCGCACCGCCGCCATCTGGCCTCGGCCGATGGCGAAGTCCACGGTGCGCTGCAAGGTCGTGCGCTCGCGCGGCGGCATGGCCGGGGTGGTGGACTCGACGATCTGCTTGATCACCACGTCCTGCTGCCCCCTGGGCAGGTGCTTGTACTCGGTCTCCCACTTGGCGCCGAGCGCATGCACGGTGCGCATCACGTCGTTGTCGTAGAAGCCGACGCAGGAGGTGCAGGCGCGCACCCGCGGATCCTGCTGAAAGTAGATCGGCAGCGAAGTGCCGCCCCAGGGCAGCGCGAACACCGATTGCATGAAGTCTGGCGAGGCGACATTGAAGGAGGCGTCTGCTGCATGGGGCACCAGTTCGTTCTCCCACAGGAAGCACTGCTCCTGACGATACAGCTCGAAGATGGAGGCGGTGGAACCCACGGTCACGCCGGCCGCCGCGCGCGGGCCACGGGCCAGGGCCGCGGTCTCCAGGGTGTCGATGCCGGGGGTTTCCAGCGCCAGCTCGGCGGCGATCTCCGAGTAGCTGTACATATAGGCGATGGACGGCGACACCAGCAGGCCCGCCTGGCGATACAGCTCGCCGAACTGGTCGCGCACCGCGCGGATATAACCCTGCTCACCGGTGGTGTCGATGTGATGGCAGCCGGCCTTGAGCGCCGCCTCGACGCCGACCAGGCCGAAGTTGACGAAGGGCCCGACGGTGTTGCACACCACCTTGGCGCCCGTGAAGGCCTTGGTCAGCGCCTCCACGTTGTGCTCGCACTCGATGATCTCGTAGGTGGCCGACTCCAGGCGCACCACGCGCTGCGCCATCATTTCCTTGACGCGGGCGGCGCTGCGCGCCACGGCGGTGAAGGGAATGTTCTGGTCGATCAACCAGTCCACGATCAGCATACCGGTGTAACCGCTGGCGCCGTAGACAACTACTGGATACTTGGCCATTGCATGTCCTCTTGATTCTTGTTGGATAAGGAAGTCAGTTGTGCGCCCAGCCTTCGGCATACAGCTGCTGAGCCAGCAGCCCCAGGCGCATGGTGAGCACTCGGTTTTCGCCATCCTCGATCAGCGCGGCGCGGGCGTCGCGGAACAGCTTTTCGATGGGGTACTCGCGCGAAGTGCCGGCGCCGCCGAACAGCTGCAGCGCCTCGTCGGCCACGCGCATGGCCTGTTCGGTGACCGTCACCTTGGCCGAAGCGGTGGCGTAGGGATGGCTGCTGGGGGAAAGACGCGCATAGGCCAGCGAGCGGCGCGCCGTGGCGCGCGCCAGTTCGACCCGGCGCAGCATGTCGCCGAGGCGGTAGCGGGTCAGCTGATGGTCGATCAGCAGGCGGCCGCCCTGCTTGCGCTCGTGGCAGTACTGCAGCGCCATCTCGAAGGCGGCGCGTGCCAGCCCGGTGAACACCTGGGACATATGGGTGCCGGCGAAGGACCAGGCCGAAGCCATGTTGCCGTAATACTCGTCGCGCAAGGCCACCGCATAGCGCTTGGGCAGCCGCACATTGTCGAAGTAGATCTCGCCCTGCGGCAGGGCGCGCTGGCCGATCTTGTCCAACGCCCTGCCGCGGGTCACCCCCGGCAGGTCCAGCGGAACGATCACCGCCATGCCGTGGGGGCGGCCATCGGCGGCGAAGAAACCGTCGCCATAGTCGGCACCGATGTAGCACAGAGCCACCTGGGCCACCGCGCCGTTCGACACCCAGGCGGAGCACTGGCCATTGATCACGATGTCGTCGCCGCGCAGTTGCCCCCACAGGTTGCCCTTGTTGCCGGGCTGGCCGGGGACCCACTCGCGGGCCATGTCGAACACCTGCACATCGCTGCCCTTGTCGGGCTGGGTGATCACCCAGCAGCCGATCTTGTCGGCACACAGCTCCACCAGTTCCCGATTGCCGCTCGCCACCGCCATCTGCAGCGGAAAGCCGGCCGCGCCGAGGGACACGCCGAGACCGGCGTCGCCCCAGCCCAGCTCCTCGCCGATCAGCGACTCCAGGCGCACGGCCATCTCCGGCGGCAGCTCGCCGAGCAGCTCCGGGCTCAGGCCCAGCTTGGCGTACTCGGCGAAAACCTCGTAGTAAGGGGAGCCGGGGGCGACCACCTCATCGGCGCTCATCTTGTCCAGCTCGGCGCCCAGGGGGCGCAGGACCTCGCGGGCAAATCGGTGAACCGAGGCCTGGGTGGCAGCTTCCTCTTCGGCAAGCGGCGTCTCGAAGCCAGTCAGGCCCACGCTTGGCAGGGTCAGTTGGGTTTTCAGTTGCATTTTCTTCGGCGCCTCGCGCTCTTGTTGTCACGGCTCTCATCTTGCCCCTGCAGCGCGATGATGCCTTTCAGTAATCGCCCTCATATTTGTCAAAATCCGCTCATCCCGAACGACAGGAAAGTACCCTGCTGGCCGCCGGTGCCAAAGGAGCCTGGCCAGATCCTCGTCGAAGGCTATATCCACGGCGAAATGCCCCCCGCTCGCGGAGCGCTACCCCACCGTGCTCGGCTAGCGAGCGCACCGTTTCCGGCCTCGAATGCACGGTGCACCAAGCAGTTCGAGGCCGCCCGGCGAGCCCGCCCACTGGCCTATTCGGACACCGTGAATTGTGCGGTTTTCTATTTTCTCGGCGCTGGCAGCGACCCCATGGCCTAGCCTGGAGCCGCTGGCAGACTCGCGCGCTGGTGGGCGCCGCCGCTCAGCCACCGGTGAGCGAATTGCACAAGGATTCCAGGGTAGGCCAGGTGCTTTATGGCGCGACTGGCGGCGCCGATACCGGAGCAGTCCTGCAGGATGCTGCTTCTCAAACCTGAGGACAGGTTCCGGTGGCTGGTCCATCGACATCAGGCGCCGACTGCCAGGCCGTGTGTAGATCGATGAAACTCAGGATACTGACGGCGGCCTGCAGCGCCTGTGGCAAGTCGGCCATCACTTGGAAGTCATGCGGCATTCGCTCCCAGATTTCGAGCCGAACCTCCACGCCGGCGGCATGGGCACGCGCCGCCGTGCGCACGGAATCATCCCGCACCACTTCCATGCTGCCAGTCTGCAGCAGCAGCGGCGGCAGGCCGGCGAAGTTGCCGAACAGGGGCGATGCCGAAGGTTCCAGATAGTGTTCGGGGCCGATGTAATGGTGACGGAAGCTGTTGGCGAACGCCTGACTGAATATGGGGTCGCGGCGCGCGTTGCGAACCATGCTTTCGCCGGCGAGGGTGAAATCCACGAACGGAGACAACAGCACCGCGCAAGCCGGCATGGCCGTTCCCGCGGCCTTGATTCTGTGCAGAGTGGCCAGGGCCAGATTGCCGCCCGCCGAATTGCCGGCGATGACGATGTCCGCGGGCGCATGGCCCTGCTCCAGCAGCCAACTCCAGGCCGCGTAGCAATCGTCCGGCGCCGCGGGCCAGGTGTGTTCCGGCGCCAGGCGATAATCCACCATCAGCGCCCGGGCCTGCAGCGCTTCGCACCAGGGCGCCAGCATGGCGGCGTAGGCATCCGGCGCGTGCGCGATGAAGGCGCCGCCGTGCAGGTACAGCAGCACTCTCGATGGCTTGCAGGACGACGGTATCAGCCATTCGGCGGCGACGCCGTTGCAGTCGACCTGCTGTTGGACGACGCGCAGCGGTTTTTGCGCGGCACGGCGATTGACCTGCGCCGTGACCGAGCGCAGTCGCTCGACCAGGGTGTCGGGGGTGATACGCCACTTCACCAGCAGGCGCAGCAGCAGGTTCACGAGGACCCGCTGCCAGCGCCCCCGCTCCGGCCGGATAAAGTGCGCATAGCGGCTCATTTCAGCGGTGATGCTCGGATCTTGAGTCATGGCGTTTATCCCTCCACTGGGGCAGGCGGTGGTCTTTGAAACAGCTCGCGCAGGCCGCGTTTCTGGATAATTGCGGGGCGGTCTGCGGCAATTCGAGTAGCGCCTCCATGGTGTCCGCCCCCTCGCCAACCAGGCCCCATATTCGACGGCAGCTCCGGGCTCACGCCCGGTTGTCGTACTCGGCGATAACGCAGCAGCAAGGGGAGCCGGGTACGGCAATCCTGTCCTGTTCGGCGCTCAGAAGCCGCATTAGGGTCTGTTGCCGTTTCGGCGCAAGCCGCGTTGCAGCGAAACGGCAACAGACCCTAGCCTGAGGGTGAATAAATTTGCGACTGGTACCGTGCGGCGCGCCGGTGCTGGGCGGTTCAGGTGGCCATGTCGGCCCGCTGCCTGCCGACATCACCGTTTCGTAAAGTGATCACCAGACACGCCAGGCAAATGCCCCAGATGATCCCTTTCGCAATGACAGCATTCAGATCCTCATGGAGGTGAT
Organism: Pseudomonas sp. NPDC077649; assembly: GCF_044542855.1. Classification (NCBI taxonomy): domain Bacteria; kingdom Pseudomonadati; phylum Pseudomonadota; class Gammaproteobacteria; order Pseudomonadales; family Pseudomonadaceae; genus Pseudomonas; species Pseudomonas sp. NPDC077649. Next base: position 38,657 of record NZ_JBITVF010000002.1, read on the forward strand.
CCGGTCTGAATGTTGCACCTCGAACATAGGCTTCGAGGTGGGCGAAGAAGGGAACGAGCATGCCACCGGCGGAGTAGCCCCAGGCTGCCGCCATCAGAGCTGGCGCCTTGGCATATTTTTTCGACCACCATAGCGCGGCGGTCAGCAAAAAAATTCCGGCCGAATAGTCTTCGACCATCGTGGTGATGTTGACCGAAAAGTATGCGAAGCCGCGGCGGGAGGTTTCGCCGATGATGAAAACCAGGCCCAGTACGTAAGCCATGTAATGTGGAATCTTCATAAGTCCCCTGTTTTTTCTTCGAGCCGTCGGGTGCGCCTTACGCACCCCACGAAGCAGCCCCGATTATTGGCTAACTGTCTGCCGTCCCTGCTGCGACCTCGGCACCTGCCGCCATGCCGATCTCGAAAAGGATCTGCCACGGCCTGAGCCCCAGGTAGCACCGCTAATCGACACCAGCCTGTCCGAAAGACGCCTATCCCTCATGCCCTATTCTCGACGCGCAGCCATCACGGCCGAGTGCTGATGCGCCGGCTGCAATGACGTGGAGTCGGCCACGTTCGGCTGGATGCAGACGAACGCGGGCAGGCCGTCCTCATGGGCATAGGCCGGCAGGTTGGAGTTCGACGTGCAGACGCGCCCATCCTGGGTGAACTCGAAGTCGCGGAACCAGATCACCCGGTTGGGCATCGGGTAGGCGATGAAACGCTTCTCGCCGGGGATATAGCGCATCACCCGATCGGTGTTATTGGCGGCAATCCACACATCGCCGCGCTTGTCGACGTTGAGCGCATAGGGCAGCTCGTATTCATTGGGCGCCAGCAACGGCAGCGGGATGCTCTCGAAGGATTTGCTCTTGGTATCGAAGCGCATCAGATAGCCTTCGTCGAAGGAAGGAATCCATAGGTTGCCGGCGCTATCGAAGCGCAGGCGGCGCGGGCCTTTGTGCGGCACGTCGAACTCGGTCACTTCGAGCGTGACCGGGTCGATATGGCCGATCTTGTTGGCCAGCAGCTTGCTGTACCAGACCCCGCCATCGACCGGATTGATGTCGATGCCATAGGGCCAGTTGAACACATCGCGACCGCCGTTCAGCCATTTGTGGTGGGACAGCCAGAGGTGATAGTTCTTCTCCGGGAACCAGGCGGATATCTTCAGCACCACGCCGATGAAGGTATCGGTGATCCAGCGCAGCACGCCATTGTGCGGGGTCTCGACCTCGGTGAACTCCCCGCTCTTGGTGTCGAACTTCATCACCGTGTTGGACACCAGCACGGTGAACCAGACGTTGTCGTCCTTGTCCGCGCGAATGGTGTGCGAGTACAGCCCCTTGCGCCAGAGGAAACCCTGGGGAATCGGGTAGAGCTTCCACTCCTTGGTAGCCGGATTGAACATGAGCAGGTTGCTCGACAGCGCGCCGGTGAAGAAGATGCGCCCATCGGAGATTTGCACACCGCTGTGCGGACCGTGTTTGCCGGTGAAGATGCCGATGGGCAACTGCATGCCGCGGAAGTTGCCGCCCTTGACCTCGTCGGTCACCGGCATCTCGTACTTGTCAATCTGCCCACTCTTGCGGTCGAGGATGTAGACCTCGTCGCGCCCCTCGTCGATGCCCATCAGCCGATCATCGCTCAGCACAATGGCGTCGTGCAGGAAAGACATGGGCGTGGCCGCATGCCACTCCTCTACCCGGGCCCGAGCCAGTTCCTGGGTGAAGTCATGGCTCTGTATGGCTGCCACCGGCTTTCCGCTGAAACCCTCGGCGAGCATCTTGGCTATGTTCTTCTCTTCTCGGTAGGTCAGGGTCGCCAGGTAGCCCTCCATACGGTCGATGGTCTGTGCCCACTGCTCCTCACCACGCGGTATGCGGGTCATGGCGTTGCCCTGCTGGTGGCAGAAGCTGCACTGGGAAATGAAGGCCTCCCTGGTGGCCTGGTCGGGGAACGGCAGCATGGCGGCATGCGCCGAGGCGGTCAGTGTGTTGGACAGCTCCGCCACCGAGGCGATCTTCTCCACGCTGAAGTCGACACGATGCGAGGCGTCGGCATCCAGCTCCAGCGGTTGCACGATATCCTTGAAATAGGGCGTGCGTGCACGCAGCTGCAGCTTGCCAGAGAAGCTGGTGACCAGCATGTAGCGACCATCGGCGTCGCTGTAGACCGTTTCCTTGCGATTGCGGGCCTCGTTCCACACAGTGACCATGGCGCCGGCGACCGGCGTGCCATCGCCGGTCAGCACGGTGCCGCTGAGGGTGCCAGCCAGGGCGGTGCCGCTCATAAACAGGGCGAGCAGGCTGAGGGGGTAGAGCAATTTCATGAAAGCGATCTCAACCGAAGAGGTAGAAGTAGCAGTGCAGCGTGGCAATCACGGCCACCGACACCAGGATGTTTAGAACGACGTGTTTGGTGATGGCTCTCATCAAATGCATGTACCTCCTCAGGGCTTCATGGCGTGCCGACAATCAGGTCGCCAACTGGCGCACATGGGAAGCGCGCTGGGCAGCTAGGTAACACCACGTGGGTATGGCTGCTGTCATTGGGCTTGAACCCGGCGCCGAGCAGGTGGGACATCGGCTGCTCGCACGGGAACGCCAACCGGAGCCGAGAGGACAGCGCCTTGTCAGGCGACCACCGCCGGGGACAGGAAAACCTTTGCGCCGCGCCACCAGGCTTGGGTACGGCCTGTCCTGTGCGGCGGCCATAATCCGCATTACTTCGCGGGCGACTCTATGTACGAGGTCCGCAAGCGCCCCTTCGCCAAGCCGAGTGTCGAAACCGGTCGGGGCCATTAAATTGACTATGGAAGGCGCCCGCCTCCCCCAGGACGGGGGGGCTGAGTGTCTTTCCCCCTCAATCGACCCGTTCAATTTCACCCGGGCGCCACGCCTTGGTGAAGAAGGACTCTCCCGGGCTATAGAGACGCAGGAGGACGAACCAGCCCTGACCGGGCATCGTCTGTATCCAGTTGCCACGGGGCACGCCCTTGGGCTGTTGCGGCGAGAACCAGACGGTGGTGGCACCGTTGGCGGCCGGCTCCGCGGCCGGCGAGGGATAACTCTGGCTGCCGGCACGCGGGAATTTCTGCGGCGTCTTCAGCATGGAACGGGTCTGGTTGTCGTAGAGGGTGAGCGACCAGAACTTCGCGGCGGGGATATCCTTGGGCAGGGTCACCCTGTAGGTCCTGGCACCGTCGAACGGCTGGCCCGCACTATCCTGGTAACCCATCAGGTACTGGGAGCCCGCGCTGGGCATACGCATGATCATCGCCGGGGAGTCGAGGATGGCGCCGTAGTAGAAGGCGGTGCGCGAGTCGAGGGTGCGCGCGCCGGTGGGCGGGAGGGGTTTGAACATCCCGCTCTCGAAGAGTGGCGGCGGCGTCTCGAAATAGGCGCCGCCCTGCCACAGCATGCTGCCCCAGCGGGAGTCGGGGTATTGGGCCCAGCCCGGGTTAGCCTCCTGGTAGCGGTAGGTCAGGGTACGCCCGGCCGCATTGCCCACCGCGGCCGCGTCCGTGAGGATCTTCTTCATGCGCGCGTCCGGCTCGAACGCTTTGCCCTTGACGATGCCGATGGCGGCCAACTGCCCGGCGAGCTCCACGTCGTAGCTGTCCGCGGGCTCGTCCTGCACATTGGCGTCGATCATCTCGAAGAAGCCGAAGTCGCTGGGCGGGATGGTATTGAAGGCCTTACCGCTCGCGTCCACGAACTTGGTTTCGGCAACCTGCGGATCCCGGCTGAGACGGGTTTCGCCTTCCAGCGCCGTAGCGAAGCTGGTACCGAAACCGCCTGGGGTGTAGGGGTAAATCTTCAGGTTCTTCTTGATCAGCTCGACAGTCGGTTCGGGGGCGTTGTCGACGAGGAAAGAGCGCACGGCATAGAGCGCGTGATTGGTCTTGGCGTGGGCGACGAAGAAACCGCCTTCGGGCAGCGGCCCGTCATAGCCCGGCGGCACTATCAGGTACTTGCCGCCCGCGCCCCGGTCGGGACCGGAAAAGCCGACGTCGATGACCCAGGAGAACCACATATCGTTGATGGTACCGAGGCCCATGGGCGGCTGCTCGATTACCAGAGGGCCCTTGCTCAGATCCAGCGACGACATGTAGTAGATGGTATCGGCGTTACCAGTCAGCCACAGCGGGGTGGAGTCCATCAGTTTGGGATAAAGAAGGACTGTATTGTCCTCGACGCCGATGCTGCGCATGCCCTGCCGGATCGCATAGGCGGAAGCGCCGCGGAAGCTGTTGTTGAAGACGTTGAGGGCATGAGTGAAGACCAGCGTGTCGGCCACCTTGCGCGCGGTATCCTCCGTGGGCACGCCATTGAGGGCCTCGAGGGTACCGATGGGGGTCTCCACCTTGTCCGGCATCGATATGGATTCCACTGTCGACTCCGGAACCTGCGCCGCCACATGCAAAGATGCTGCGGCGAGGAGCAGACCGACAGCGGCGGAAACCGTCTGATTCATGGGACTTCGAATTCTCAGATGCATCGTCTTCGGTGCCTCGTGTTTATTATTTTCCGCAGTCATGGTGCCCCCGGCCGGCACTGGTGACTTTCAGTAAACGTGCGTATCTTTATCAAAATACGATCATTTAGAAGGGGCGAAGGTTGCCGCAATCCAGTTGGCTGCAGGTGCGCGAGGAATTGGGGCAGAAGCCCATTCTCGAAGGCTTTATCGAAGGCGAGACGCCCCTGTTCGTGGAGCGCTACATGTACCAGACCATCGAGCGCACCGTCTCCGGACTGAGCTGTACCGGCCTGGTCAATCAGTTCGGCGGCGGCTCGGTACTTGAAGGTCAGCAGAATCACTGGCGCAGCCAGAACTTACCCACCCAGTCGATACTGGTGCCGCGGGGCGTCCCCACGCACTGGCACTACTCGGGCGCAGTAGACTTCGTGGTTTTCTATTTTCTCGACGGCAGCAGCGGCACCATGGCCAACCTGGAGCTTCTGGCCGAGTCGCGCGGACAGCCGCTATCCTTCAGCGATCAACTGACAGGGGCCGCAGCGCAACAACTGGTGAGCGAACTGCACAAGGGGCCGGGGGCGGACCAGGCCTTTATGGCGCGCCTGGCGGCGCTGATGCTGGAACAGACCTACCGAGTGCTGACCACTCCCACCACCGGCGGCATCAGCCCGCGCCACGCTCACTTCTCGCGTCTGCAGGCAGTGCTCAATCACATTCACCAGAACCTCTCCGGCGACCTCGCCGCCGATACGCTAGCGCGCATCGCCGGCATCAGCCAGGCACATTTCCGGCGTCTGTTTCAGGAGTCGGTGGGCATGGCCCCACACCGTTATGTGCTGGCGGCGCGCATAGAGCAGGCGCGCAAGCTGCTGACTCTGTCGGAGATGCCCATAGCGCGCATCGCCCAAGAATGCGGTTTCAGCAGCCAGAGCCACCTGACCGCCAGCTTCCGCACGATCCATGCGGTGACCCCCGCACAGTTTCGCACCCGGCTCGCCAGCCGCCGGCAGTAGTGGCCTGCGCTTTGCGCTCTGCGAGGTTGCAGGGGGAAATGCCGTCAATACCCAGCCCACAGAAAAACGGGGGCAAGCCTTGCGAGACCTGCCCCCCATCCTGCGTAGCCGGCAACGGCTGTCGGTGCCGCTATTTCACCTCTTCGATTTCACCGAGGCGCCAGCTCTGATCGAACCAGGGCTCAAGCGGGCCGTACAGCCGGAACAGCGTGTACCAGGCTTTTCCGGGTACGGTCTGGATCCAGTTCGCCTGCTTGCCTTCAGGCGCCTGCGGACCGAAATACAGGTCAACGGAGCCGTCGGCGTTGGCGATCAGCTCGTCGCGCTTGTTGTTCTTGCTGGGGAAGGTCTGGCCTGTCTGCAGCTCGGAGCGGGTCTGCGGGTCGTAGATCACCACGGACCAGAAATCCTTGGCCGGGGCATTGCCGGGGATGTTCAGCCGGTAGGTCTTGCTGCCGTCCAGATAGGCGCCCTGGCTGTCGGTCGCGGCGTAGGCGTACTGCGAGCCCACCCCGACCATCTTCAGCACCATGGCCGGGGTATTGACCGTGGCCTGGTAGAAGAACAGCGTCCGCGCATCCAGGTTACGGCCGCCCAGGCCCTTGTTCGCCAGCCACTGATAGTCGCCGCCGATGAAGGCATGGGTCCATGCACTCCCCGGGTACAGAGGGGCGTCTGCAAAACGCGGGCGGAAGCTGATCGCGCGGGCGGTGGCGTTACCGATGGCGACCGCCTCGGTAAGGAGCTTCTGCATCCGCGCGTCCGGGGCGAAAGGCTTGCCCTTCTCGATGCCGACAGCGGCGAAAAGGCCGCGCAGCTCTGGGTCGAGCATCGACACCGGCTCGCGATCAATCACCGTATGCAGTTCTTCGTAGAAATTGAAGTCGTTGGCGTGGATGGTGTTGAAGAACTTCCGCGAGGCGCTGACGAACTCCATCTTGGGAGGATTGCCCTTGCTGGCCAACGGGTAGACCCTGACCCCGTTCTCGAACATCCGGGTGGCGGCATCGGGTTTGCCGTCCACCAGGAAGCCGCGCAGGATCAGCCAGTTGACGTAGCTGGTCGACTTGGACACGAAGTATTTCTCGCCTTCGACGACCGCTTCCATGCCGCCAACCGGCGGCTCCAGATCGCCTTGGTAGTCAGGCGGCAGGATCAGGTACTTGCCGCCCTTGCCGCGGTCGAGGCCGGGCGCGCCCATGTCCGCGACGAAGCGAAAGTAGGCGTCGTTGACGGTGCCCGGGCCCGAGCCTGGCGGTATCTCGACCACGGTTGCGCCGTCCTTCTCGAGATTCAGGAACACCGACAAATAGACCGTGTCGGTGTTGCCGGTCAGCATCAGCGGCGCCGAATCCAGCAACTTGTCCATGATCAGTGCCTTGTTCGAGGCATCCACCCCCATGCTGAGGTGACCGAGGCGCAGCCCCTCGATGGAGGTGGCGGGGATACCATTGAGGAAGGTCTCCACGCCTCGCATCAAATCGAGGTTGTCGTATAGCGCCGCGACCGTCGGCGCATCCGGCATGCCGTCGAAGAAACGCAACGTACCGAGCCGGGTTTCGACCGAGTCCGGGGTCATCACCTTGTCGGGAATCCGATAGTTGTAGCCCGGCGTCTTGTTCTCGGCCGCCGCAACCGATCCGCAACTCAGCAGGGCCAGGGCGGCCAGGCACATCCTATGTTTGGGTTTCATCGGAAGCTGTTCCTTTGCATGCTCTTGATTATTATCGAACGGGAGGTATCGCGTAACAGGCACACCATTGCACCGGCTGCGACCCATCCGTCGCGAATATGGAACCGGGCGAACAAGTCTGCATCGGCACTTGCTCATCGGTTCCGAATGTTTCACCACAGCATCTTGGCCCGACGTCACGCAGGTGCCTTTCAGCAATTGCGCTTATTTTTATCAAAATACGCTCATCGGGACGGGCAAGGACTTGGTCGAACCAGCCCCCATTCCCGAAGGCCGCATATCCCCGTACTGGTCGGTACTCGAAAGCCAGCAACATCTTGAACCTTACAGTCGGCCTCGCCCCTAAAACGCACCTCGACCGGTTGCTCGCCGAGCCGTTTGAACCGTTCACCACCTCGCCAGCAAGCACGACGGTATACCAGTTTGAGTTGTTGGTACGGCCGCGGTGAAACTCGAGAAGTTGAAATTGAAGCATTGAGTCCGCCGCCGCTGATTGGGTTCTACCCCCCATTTCCACGATGTGTCCAAAAATGCAAGATATTTTTTGAAGGTCTACAGTAAAGTCGAGCTAGGGAAACTCTGAAATAGCCGTCATTCCCGCGCAGGCGGGACAGCAGCTTTATCGCTGAACAGCGCTTGCGCTGGCCCGCAGGGGAATAATCCAGAACCTGCGTAGTCCCTGGGCTCCCGCCTTCGCGGGAGTGACGATAAATGGCTTTTTCAGAACATCCCTAGCTACCGTACGGCAGCCAACAGATCAGTCCTGCCTCCTACCAGGGGATGATCGTTGCTCGCTTTGTCCGTTGGAGGACAGGTGCACCCTGAAGGGCTGCGCTAGTGCTCAAAAAACCAATCCGGCCAAGGATAATGAGATGGATTCACGTCTTTGTAAGGCCATTACAGCAGCCCTGCTGGCGCTACCCAGCCAATTGCTCGCGGGTGGGCTAATGCTCTACGAAACCGCAACGGACAATGTGGGCCTGGCCAATGCGGGTGCCGCAGCCCGGGCCCAGGGCCCCGCTACCCTCGCCAGTAACGTGGCCGGCATCGCCTGGCTGTCGGGCACACAGATCAGCGCCGGTCTTCAGGTTCTGCACAGCAATCTGGATTTCAAGACCGACGGCGACACCAACATCATGGGCGGCGATAGCGGCAACGCTATGGAATGGTCGCCGGGCGGCAGTTTCTTCGTCAGTCACGAGCTGGGTGATGGTTGGTCGATCGGTTTTGCCAGCTATGGCGACTTCGGTCTCAGCCTCGACTACGCGAACGACTGGAGCGGCCGCTACTTCATGCAGGAAGGAGAAATCCTCGGTATGACGCTGATGCCGACGCTGGCCTATCGCATCGACGAACAATGGGCCGTGGGCGTCGGCCTACGGGCCTTCTACGGGATGCTCGATACCAAGATGGCCGTGGATAACAACCCCCTGGGCGTGCTGGACCGTCCGGATGGCCAGATGAAATATCGTGATCACGACTGGGGCTACGGTGCCAACCTTGGGCTCATCTATGCCCCGCGCCATGGAACTCGCCTTGGCTTGAGCTATACCAGCGAGGTCGACATCACCTTCGAAGATGGCTTGGATCTCGAAGGCATTACTCCCTTCGTCCTCGACCGTCTACGCGATCGCGGCGTACTCGGCGCTGATACGCGCATCAAGATGCACGTGCCGCAGACCCTCACTCTTAGCCTCTTCCATCAGCTCGATGCGCGCTGGGCCTTATTGGCCAGCGCCAACTGGCAGGACTGGTCCAGGTTCGGTGAGGTGGGGATCGACTTGGACAGCGATACTCCCCGTTCCGCCACCGTCAAGGCGAACTACCGCGATACCTGGCACCTTTCCATCGGTACTCAGTACAAATTCGACACCAAATGGATGTGGAGCTTCGGCGTCGGCTACGACAGCTCGCCAGTGGACGATGATGACCGCACCCTTACCGTGCCAATGGGGGAAGCCTGGCGCTTTGGCACAGGGCTGACCTATGCCCTGGATAGCCAGACCGACTTGAACCTGAGCTATGAACTGGTCTGGCTCGGAGACATGCCGATTGAGCAAACGAAACCACTGCCTCCGAATGCCCCCAAACGGGTTTCCGGCGAATTCGAAGACGCTTGGATCCAGGCACTCAGCGCCAGTGCGAGCTGGCGTTTCTGAGCTCGCTCGCCCCGCCCTGGCACCGCCTCAGGAATGCGCACTCCAGAGATATTCCTGCCTCGCCCGATGATACTCAACAAGGAAATTGATCCATGAAGATGAAGATTGTGTTTCTCGGCAGCGCGATTGCAGCCACGTTGTTATTGACCGGCTGCACCAGCAAGACGGTTAGCCAAGCCCAGTACTCGGGGTTCTTACCCGGTTATGAGGGGTTGATGCCCGTCGAAACTGCAAGTGGCCAGAAAGCCCTGCGCTGGGTGGCCCCGGGGTTCAATGTGGCCAACTACGACAAACTGATCTACCAACCGGTGAATTTTTATCCCACACCGCAGAGCACCGACCGTATCAATCAACAGACCTACGATGACTTGCTGAGATATGCCAATACCCGGTTGAGCCAGGCTTTTTCAGAGCGATTCCAGTTGGTGGGCTTTTCATCCGGCCCTGGCACTCTGGCGTTTCGCGGTGCGATCACAGGCATCAGTGCTGAAACCGAAGGACTCAAGCCTTACGAGGTCATCCCCGTCGCTCTGGTAGTCGCAGGCACCATGGCCGCTACAGGCGAACGCGATCAGAACTCCGAGCTGTTTCTAGAAGGTGAGTTCATCGACGCCAGCACCGGCAAGCCCGTGATGCGCGTCGTACGCAAAGGTTTCGGCAAGACACTGAGCAATGACAAGCAGGCCATCACCTTTGCCGATCTTAAGTCGGTCATCGATGAACTCACCACCGACGTGCTGAAGTTCCGCTAAGACGACACGGGAATTCGAACGCGCTGGTGGCAGGAGGCCTACCGCAACTGCTGCGCCTCGATATCACAGGCTATTCGATGCCCCGAGGAAGCCAGCTCCAACCAAGCGTTCGGGGACGTGTTTTATACCGGCCTCTATCCGCGAAAGGAGCGGGCCGGAACCGTACCAGCAACTTCCAAGTAAGGAAACGACATGGTTCTGGAAAGCATACGGAAGATGGAGAACCCCCTCCCCTCACGAGAGGGCATGATTCTGGTCCGCGGACAAACCTTCTGGATGGGCTCGGATGAACACTATCCAGAGGAGGCACCGGCACATCGGGTCGCGGTCGACGACTTCTTCATCGACGAGACCCCAGTGACAAACGCGGAGTTCGCCAGGTTCGTCGCAGCGACGGGCTACCAGACATTCGCCGAGTTGCTCCCCGACCCCGCCGATTACCCCGGCATCCGGCCAGACATGCTCTATGCGGGCTCCCTGGTCTTTCAGCCTCGCCGAGGGGTGATCGACCTGCGCGACTGGACGCAATGGTGGAGCTTTCTGGAAGGCGCCTGCTGGTACCGCCCCTATGGTCCTGGCAGCGACCTGGCAGGATTGGACGATCATCCAGTGGTGCACATTGCCTACCGGGACGCACTGGCCTATGCGCACTGGCAAGGCAAGGACCTGCCCACCGAGGCCGAGTGGGAACTGGCCGCCCGGGGCGGATTGGAGCGCGCCGAATACGCCTGGGGCCATGAGTTCACACCAGAAGGACGGCATATGGCCAACACCTGGCAGGGCAGCTTCCCTTCCGTCAACGAGCTGCAGGATGGATACCTGCGGACGTCCCCGGTCCGGGCCTTCCCTGCTAATGGCTATGGTCTGTTCGACATGATCGGCAACGTATGGGAATGGACCTCGGACTGGTATGCGTCCGGACACGAAGCCGATGCAAAGAAGCCCTGCTGTATTCCCAAGAACCCACGAGGCGGCAGGGAGGCGGAAAGCTATGACCCCTGTCAGCCCGAAGTCAAGATTCCTCGCAAGGTCTTGAAGGGCGGGTCGCATCTGTGCGCGCCCAACTACTGTCGTCGCTATCGCCCCGCAGCGCGGCATGCGGAAGCCATAGACACCTCTACGTGTCATGTGGGCTTCAGATGTGTCAGCAGGTAAGGAGAATCACCATGAAAAAGTCCGCGTTTCACTACAAGTGCAGTCTCTTGGCGCTGGCGGTAAGTACCGCCATGACTTTGGGCACTCCGGCTCACGCCCAGAACTCGCTCCCCTTTCCTCCCACACCTTCAGGGAGCAAGGCCGGCCCAACCCTAGCGACCTCGACCTACAGCCCGCTGCCGAAGCAATCGCACATACCAGCGAACGCGCCCAACATTGTCGTCGTCATGCTCGACGACGTAGGCCCGGCGCTGCCACATACCTTTGGCGGCGTAATCCAGACACCCACGCTCGATCGCTTGGCCAAAGAGGGGGTGTCCTACAACCGCTTCCATAACGCCGCCATGTGTTCACCCACCCGAGCGGCCTTGCTCACAGGGCGAAACCACCACCGCGTCGGTTATGGCCAGATCGCCGAGCTGGCCAACGACTGGGACGGCTATACCGGCCGTATCCCACGGACCTCAGCCACCGTGGCCAAGGTGCTGGGCTACTATGGCTACGCGACCGCCGCCTTCGGCAAATGGCACAACACGCCCGCCAACGAGACCACCGCGGTAGGCCCCTACACCGATTGGCCGGCTGGCGAGGGGGTTGGTTTCGACTACTTCTATGGCTTCCTCGCCGGCGAGTCGTCGCAATGGGAGCCAGCAGTCGTCGAGAACACCGTTCGCCTCGACCCCTCCCACGGCAAAGAGGGTTACCACTTCACCGAGGATATGACCGACAAGGCCGTCTCCTGGATCAAGCAGGTTCGCGCGCTGACGCCGGATCGCCCCTTCTTCGTCTATTGGGCGCCGGGCGCCTCCCATGGTCCGCACCACATTTTCAAGGAGTGGGCCGACAAGTACAAAGGTAGATTCGACGGCGGCTGGGATGCCATGCGCGAGGAAATCTATACCCGGCAGAAAAAGCTTGGCTGGATTCCTCAAAACACCGAGCTGACGCCCCGTCCCGAATCCCTTGCCGCCTGGGAGGACATTCCGGACGACGAGAAACCGTTCCAACGCCGGCTCATGGAAGTATTTGCAGGCTACACCGAGCATGCCGACACCCAGGCCGGCCGCCTGCTGGAAACCCTCGATGAGCTGGGGGTTCGCGACAACACGCTGATCTTCTACGTATGGGGTGACAACGGCTCCAGCGCCGAAGGCCAGAACGGCACCATCAGCGAGCTGCTGGCACAGAACGGTATCGCCACCGAGATCAAAGACCATATCCGCACGATGAACGAGCTCGGCGGCATGGAGGTGCTCGGCTCGCCCAAGGCCGACAATATGTACCACGCGGGCTGGGCCTGGGCGGGTTCCACGCCTCATCGTTCCACCAAACTCGTAGCAGCGCACTTCGGCGGCACCCGCACGCCGCTGGTGGTGTCCTGGCCGAAGCAGATCAAGCCCGACCCAAAGCCACGTTCGCAATTCCACCACGTCAACGACATCGTCCCGACCATTTACGATGTGCTGGACATCCAGCCACCCAAACTGGTCGACGGCATCAGCCAAGACCCCCTAGACGGCGTCAGCATGGCCTATTCGTTCAATGCACCGAATGCCAAGGGCCAGAAGAAAGGCCAGTACTTTGAGGTGATGGGCAGCCGCAGTTACTACAAGGACGATTGGATTGCCTCGGTGTTCGGCCCTCGCGTGCCCTGGGTGCCAGGTGTCGATCCGGCCATTCTGAAATGGTCACCGGACCAGGATGCCTGGGAACTCCACGACCTGAATAAAGATTTCTCGCAGGCCAATAACGTGGCCAAAGACCATCCGAAGAAGGTTGAAGAGCTCCAGAAGGCCTTTGCAGCAGACGCCGAAGCCAACAAGGTATATCCGGTCGGCGGCGGCCTGTGGTCCGCGGTGTTCCATCCAGAAGATGCGCCGAAAAACCCCGCAACGGAGTTCCACTATACGCAAGAGGTATTCGGCGTCCCGGAATTCACCGCCCCCAAAGTAGGCGCGCGGAGCAACCTGGTCACCATCGAGGCCGAGCTGGCCCCCGACTCCCAGGGCGTACTTTATGCGCTGGGCGCCTTCTCCGGCGGCCTCGCCTTATGGGTCGACAAGGGCAAACTGTCCTACGAATACAACCTGTTCGAGATCGAAAGGACGTTGCTGGAGTCCTCCACGCCTCTGCCCACCGGCAAGGTCAAGATAGAAGTCGAAACGCACAAGCTCGACGACAAGCGCGCCGGCCCCCTTTCTGTTGCCATTCGTATCGACGGCAAGGAGGTCATCAAAGGCCAGGTTCCGCGCTCAGCCCCGCTGACCTTTACGGCCAACGATGCCTTCGATGTGGGTCGAGACAGCTACTCTCCGGTGTCTCTCGCCTATTTCGATCGCAAGCCCTTCGAGTTCAGCGGCAAGATTTCGGCCTTGAAGGTGGAGTACCTGAAGTGAGCCTGAAACAGCATCCCTCAGAGTAAGCCGACACGGTACGGTAGTCGGAACGATGCCGTACCCTTTCACGTTACCCGCAGGAAGCGCTAAGTGAGCCTCTTGCGGAACGAGTGGACGGAGCCCATGTGGGACACACCGTTTCGTCGTATCGGTACTGGTATGACTTGCATTGCCACAGCATCGGTGGAAAACATGCCCGGGAGGGAGCGCCATGCGGGCGATTGATGCGGACCTTCTGATCTGCTGTGAGTGCCATCAGCTCAATCCGCACGCTCCTGGTGCCGAGCATGGACACTGCAGTCGCTGTGGCGCGCGATTGCACGCGCGCAAACCCCACAGCCTCAGGCGCACCTGGGCTCTGCTGCTCACCGCGACCATTCTCTACGTCCCGGCGAATTTGTTGCCGATCATGGCGGTCAACAGCCTCGGTAAGGGTGAGCCCTCGACCATCATCGGCGGGGTGATTGAGCTGATCCAGCTCGGCATGCTGCCGGTTGCCGCGGTGGTGTTCGTCGCCAGCATTCTGGTGCCGACCTTCAAGCTGGTGGGCATCGCGCTGCTGTACTCGGTGCAGCGGCATCAACCGATGTCGGCGCGCCAACGTGTTCTGATGTATCGCTTCATCGAGTGGATCGGCCGCTGGTCCATGCTCGATATCTTCGTCATCGCCATTCTGGTGGCGGTGGTGAATTTCGGCAGTCTGGCCAGCATAGCCCCTGGCGCTGGCGCAGCCGCCTTCGCCAGCGTGGTCATGCTCACCATGCTTGCAGCCCTGACCTTCGATCCCCGCCTGATCTGGGACAACACGGAAGCTGCTCATGACTGAACTGCCAACGGCCAAGACTCGCCCGGCCTCCAACTGGTCCGCCATTTGGGTTCTGCCACTGCTAGCGCTGGCGATAGGTACGTGGCTGGCCTGGCGCGCCTACACCGAGACCGGCATCGAGATCCAAGTGCTGTTCGAAAACGGCTCCGGCATCCAGGCCGGAAAAACCGAGGTGATCTACAAGGGAATAGCGGTCGGCAAAGTTGTCGCACTGACGCTCGATCGTAGCAGTGAGCGAGCCGGGGTGATTGCCACGCTGGAGATGAACAAGGACACCGAGCCGCATCTACTCAGCGATACACGCTTCTGGCTGGTCAGGCCCAGCGTCACCCTGAGCGGTATCAGCGGGTTGGAGACGCTGGTGTCGGGCAACTATATCGCGGTGAGCCCCGGCGAGGGTGAATCGACCCGCCAGTTCACCGCACTCCCCGATGCCCCGCCACTTGCCGACGACGTCCCAGGTCTTCACCTGAGCCTCGAGGCCGAACGCCTGGGATCACTGAACAAGGACAGCCCAGTGTTCTACAAACAGATCCAGGTCGGCCACGTGAAGAGCTTCATGCTCGCCGCGGACCAGACCACGGTGCAGGTGAAGATCTTCATCCGGCCGGAATATGCCAACCTGGTGCGCAAGCACACGCGCTTCTGGAACGCCAGCGGCATCAGCATCGATGCTGACCTGTCCGGCCTCAAGCTGCGCAGTGAGTCTTTGGCAAGTATCGTCGCTGGTGGTATCGCCTTCGCTACACCCGAGCATCGCCAGGACAGCCCGGCCGCCGAGCCGGGTATTCCCTTCCGCCTCTACGAGAACTACGACGCCGCCCAGGCCGGCGTCCGGGTCGTGCTGAAGCTACGGGACTTCGAAGGGCTCGAGCCGGGACGTACGCCGGTGATGTACAAGGGCATCCAAGTTGGCCACCTGAAAACGTTCAAGGTCGACAGCGATCTTAGAGCAGCCCGGGCCGAGTTGATACTCGATCCCCGTACCGAGGAACACTTGGTCAAAGGGACCGAGTTCTGGATGGTCAAACCTTCGATCTCGCTGGCCGGCATCACCGGCCTGGAGGCCCTGGTCAAAGGCAACTACATCGCCGTCCGCCCCGGCGAAAGCGGCAACCCGCCGCAGCACGAGTTCGAGGCACGGGACAAGGCCCCACCGCTGGACCTCGGCGCACCAGGACTGCATCTGGTGTTGTTCAGCGAGGGGCTCGGCTCGCTCGAGGTAGGCAGTCCGATTCTCTACCGGCAGGTCAAGGTAGGCTCGGTGCAAAGCTTCCAATTGTCACGGGACGACAGCCAGGTAGTGCTCGGTGTGCACATCGAGCCGGAATACGCCCACCTGATTAACAGTTCTACCCGATTCTGGAACGCCAGCGGCATCACCCTCAAGGGTGGACTGTCTGGGGTGGAGGTGAAGAGCGAGTCGTTGCAGACCCTGCTGGCCGGCGGCATTGCGTTTGAAACCCTAGAGCCACAAGCGGCGAAGAGCGACCGGCGGGTGCAGAGCTTTACGCTCCACTCCGATCGTGACAGCGCGCTACAACATGGGCAGAGAATCGGTATCCGGGTTGGCAATGGCGACGGTCTGCAACCCGGTACTGTGATCCGCTACAAAGGGCTGGAGGTCGGCAAGGTCGAGACCCTGGCGCTTACTGATGACCTGCAGGCTGTAATGTTGGACGTGCGAATCACCGACGCGGCCGAGCGCATCGCTCGTGAGGGCACACAGTTCTGGGTGGTCAGGCCGGAGCTGGGCCTGATTCGAACGGCCAATCTCAGTACCCTGGTCAGCGGTCAGTACCTTGAGGTCCTGCCGGCGGCTCAACCCGGAGCACGTCGGTTAGAATTCGTCGCATTGAACGGTCCCCCCAGCCAGGCGCAGCACGAGGAAGGCCTGCGCCTGGTGCTCAGCTCGCCAAGACGCGGCTCGATCAAGCCGGGGGTACTGATCAGCTACCGCGAGGTGCCGGTGGGCAAGGTGGTGGACTACGAGCTTGGGCCGACCTCGGACCGCGTGCTGATCCATGCTCTGATCGAGCGGCAGTATGCGCCATTGGTGCGTTCCGGCAGCCGCTTCTGGAACGCCAGCGGCATCGGCGTGGAAGCAGGGCTATTCAAAGGCATGAAGGTGCGCACTGAATCGCTGGAAGCGCTGATCGAAGGTGGAATCGCCTTCGCTACGCCGGACAACCCGATGATGGGCGGACCGGCCCAGCCGGGACAGACCTTCGCATTGTTCGACGAGCCGGACGAAAGCTGGCTGGGCTGGACACCTAAGATAGTGCTGAAGCCCTGACGTACACAGCGTGAGCCACATCGCAGGCCGTCCCCATGTAGCGAAAGGAGCTGAATCTGCGGGTCGCATCCACCGCATCGAACCTCACGGAAGTGGAGAGGTGCTCGCGACAACGTCTATCTTTCTTTCCTGAGTCACACCATGACTCCCCACCTCGGCAACACAAGGAAGACCGCCTTGCCACACTCGCAGCCCGCCATCCGCGATTACGCCCGCCTCCCGCTATCTGCAAGCACCCCTGGAGAACTGCGCACTGGGCCCGTACAGGTTCTACCGCAAGTCATCGCTCAGTTAGGGGGAAGCCCACAGCAGGTATTCAGAAGCGCAAGGCTCGACTTGGACCAGTTCATCAACGATGGTGAGCACTGTCTCGATTACCAGGATATCGCGCGTCTTTTCAGCACCGCCGTTCAACATACCCGCTGCGACCACATTGGGCTGCTAGTAGGGAGACGTTTCATGCTCAAAGACCTCGGACCGGTAGGCCAGCTCATGCGCTTTGCCGGGACAGTTCACGAGGCGCTGCACGACCTGACGGCTCACACCCAGTTGCACGATCGGGGCGGCACACCTCTGCTTCTTCCTCTATCAGGCCAATTCAGTTTGCTGGGATATGTGATTCACCGTCACGACTTGAGCAATCCTGCCCCCGTCATAGACAGCGTGATCATGATCGGCTTTCGGATGCTTCGGGAGCTACTTGGTCCTGGTTGGACTCCTGTCCGGGTACAGCTGGCCTACCGCCAACCCGCCAATACCGCCTACCACCAGAAGGCCTTCCACTGCCCGGTCCAATTCGATGCGCCTGTTTCAGGGTTGGTCATCAACAATCATCAGCTGCATCGGAGACAAGCTTCGGCAGCGCCGCGCCTACACCATTTGCTGCAACGAGCCATAACGACGACCACCGCCAGCCTGACTACTTCGGAGCAAGTACGGCGGCTTCTATACCCCTTACTGCTCGAGGGGAAAGCACGTACCGAGCATATCGCTACTCGAATCGCACTGCATGAGCGCACGCTAAGGCGTCGCCTGGATCTCGAAGGTACCCATTTGCAGCAGTTGATCTCCGAGTCCAGGCGGGATTTGGCCTTGCAACTTCTCAGGCATACAGTCCTGCCGATTTCCACCGTTGCCCAAACTTTGCAGTATCGAGACCCCAACGCATTCTCTCGTGCCTTCAGGACTTGGATGGGGATATCGCCGCAGAGCTGGAGAATCATGGAAAATGAAGAAATGGATGGAAGAAAACAGGCTTAACCAATCACCCTGCTAGTCCTAGAGATGGTCAGCGTCCGCTTGCAGAGGCCGATTTCTACCAGTTGCCGGATGAGAACCACAATGCTGTCACCACCTGTGGCGACGCTTTCCTTGCTCCAAACGCAGGGGTTCTTGCCCCCTCAAAATCAAGAAAAATAGACGGTTTCCACCCGGCCGCTGCGCTGGGTGGAGCCTCCGCGATTTTTCCTGATTTTTTCACGACCGCCTTAGTCGCCCTAGTCGGCAGGGGTTCATGCGCAGCGCAAGCGCAGAACCCTGAAGACGAAGGAGCGAAAGCCATGAGCGAAGAAATCAGGATCTACGTTGCCGACCTGGCCGCCTATAACGCCGGTTACCTGCATGGCGTCTGGATCGATGCCACCCTGGAGCTGGACGACATCCAGGCGCAAGTCAGTGCCATGCTGGCGGCCTCGCCGGTCGAGGGCGCGGAGGAGTACGCCATCCATGACTTTGAGGGCTTCGACGGCTACCGTCTCGACGAGTATGAAGGCCTCGAAAACGCCCATGAGATCGCGTGTTTCATCGAGGAGTACCCCGAATTCGGCGGCGCCCTGCTCGCGCATTTCAACGATCTGGAGCAGGCGCGCAAGGCGGCCGAGGAAGATTACTGCGGCTGCTACAGCTCGCTGGCCGACTACGCCCAGGAGCTGACCGAGGAAACCACCAGCGTTCCGCAGCACCTGGCCATGTACATCGACTACCGCGCCATGGCCCGCGACATGGAGTACAGCGGGGACCTGTTCACCCTGGAGACCGGCTTCGAGCAGGTGCATGTGTTCTGGAATCGCTAGGCCTGCGGAAGGCACCGGGGCGACCCGGTGCCTTGTTTTTTGCGCCCCTGTCCTGCCGGCCACCCGCGCGCCCCACCCGCAAGGCTGATGCACGGGGCGAGCACCCGGTGATCAGCCTGGAGCAACCACGTTGTACCGCTTGCTGATTGAGACCGTTGTGGTCTTACGGTTTTGCCCAAATCCGTCGATCCGTATCCACAAATTTATGGATTGGTGGGGAAGCGGATCTACGCTTTTACGGATTTACGGAAATCCGCCGATACGGTTATCCGGTATTACAGAAAGCCGTAGACCCGTAAATCCGTAGCGCTGCGCACGCGGAGCTTGGCGTGATTGGGCACCGTGGCCGGTGACGCGCGTAGCTGGGCGTACCCGGTCAGCGTCCAGACCTTCCCGGTATCAATCCTCGCCCCTCCTGCCTGCGCATTCGCCCAGACCCAACCCGGCATGATCGAGCGCGACGGCTGCCGCACGGTGCACCTCCCACGTCAACGGAGGACACACCATGTCGCACTCAACCGATCTTTCCCGTCAGCCGCGCCGCATCGATCTCGATTCGTCGCTGCACCGCAAGGCCGGGCCGACGGCGCATGCCATGCGGCCCGTGGAAGGCGCTATTGAGGCGCAAGCGCCACAGGCCTGCCCTGCCCCTCGCTACCTCACCAACAACGAAGCAGCGGCCTTCCTGCGGCTGTCTCCGCGCACGCTGGAAAAGCAGCGGGTGATCGGCGGCGGGCCGCGCTTTCACAAGTTTGGCCGGCGGGTGATGTACGCGCTCGCCGATCTCGAGTCCTGGGCCGGTGAGCGCAGCTTCGAGACCACCTTCGATCCTGAGTACATCGACCGCCACCCGGGAGCGCAGCGTGATGATCAGTGAAGCCCTTGTCCATGAGCCGCAACTCTCAGGACTCGCCTGCCCAGAGTGGGCAACTGGATTTGTTCCGCGCGCTGCCGGGCGACATGGCGCCGCGCGACGCCCAGGACCTGATGGCGCATCCGTTCTTCTCGCTGGCCAAGTCGCGACGCACCGTGCCGATCGACTTTCGCTCGGGCGAGGTGACGGTCCGCGTGGAGGGCACGCTGGAGCATGGCATTGCCACGATCTGGGATGCCGACATCCTGATCTGGGCGGCCAGCCAGCTGGTCGAGGCGCGCGATGCGGGCATCCCCACCTCTCGCCTGATGCGTGCGACGCCCTACCAGATCCTGCGCTTCATCGGCCGCGGTACCTCGCTGCGCGACTACCAGCGCCTGAAGGCGGCGCTGGATCGGCTGCAGTCGACCAGCGTAGCTACCTCGATCCGCGAGACTACTGGCCGGCGGCTGCACCGTTTTTCCTGGATCAACGAGTGGAAGGAGCTGGCCGCGGTGGATGGCCGGCCACTGGGTATCGAGCTGATCCTGCCGGACTGGTTCTACAGCGGGGTGCTGGATCAGGCCCTGGTGCTGACCATCGACCCGGCCTATTTCCGCCTCACCGGCGGCATCGAGCGCTGGTTGTATCGCCTGGTGCGCAAGCACGGCGGCAAGCAGGAGGACGGCTGGCAGTTCGACTTTCGCCACCTGTACCGCAAATCCGGCAGCTCGGCGCGCTACTCGGACTTCGCCCTCGACCTGCGTGCGCTGGCGGCTCGCCAGTCGCTGCCCGGGTATCGCCTGGAAGTGGTGCGTCTGTCCCGCTCGACCGAACTGCTGGCCTTCCGGCGCGTGCCTTAGATGGCACGGGGATAACTTCGGGAAAAGCTGTGAATCCCGACGTGCTTTCAGGCGCACGCCGGCCCGTGCTATCAGGAGCGCGGTGCACGTGCCTTCAGGCGCACGAACGCCTCTGCAGGCCACGGCTGGCGGGGCTTCCAGCCGCCCTTAACTTAACTAACTTAAAAGCTCTAACTTGTTATTGGGGCAGCGCCTGTGTGTGGACAGGTGCGGATTGGGGCTGTTTGGCCAGGGAGATTCGGCCATGATCGTCGCCCTGCTCAACCAGAAAGGCGGGGTGGGCAAGACCACCCTGGCCACCCACATCGCCGGCGAACTGGCCCTGCGCGGACAGAACGTCATCCTGCTCGATACCGACCCGCAGGGCTCGGCACTGGACTGGACGCAGCGGCGCAGCCAGCAGGGCTTGCCCAGGCTGTTCAGCGCCGTCGGCCTGGCGCGCGAGACGCTGCACCAGGAAGCCCCGGAGCTGGCTCGTCGTGCCGATCACGTGATCATCGACGGGCCACCGCGCATCGCCGCCCTCGCCCGCTCGGCGTTGCTGGCGGCGGATCGCGTATTGATCCCGGTACAACCCAGCCCCTACGACCTGTGGGCCAGCGCGGAGATGGTCAACCTGATCCGCGAGGCGCAGGTGTTCAGACCGACGCTGCGCGCGGCATTCGCCATCAATCGCCGAGTCAGCACCACGGTGATCGGCCGCGAAGCACGCGGCGCCTTGGCCGACCAACCGCTACCAGCACTGCAAGCCGAAGTACGCCAGCGCATCGTCTTCGCCGAGAGCGTGGCAGCCGGTCGCCTGGCGCGCGAATTGGCGCCGGACAGCGCCGCCGCGCGCGAGGTCAGCAGCCTGGTGGACGAGTTGCTGAGGTGGTCGCCATGAGCGGCAAGCGCATCGGTATCGGTGCACGCCCGCTGGCCGATCCACAGGCCGAAACCTGGATACGCCAGGGCACTGCCATCGACCATGGCAAGGCCGAGCGCTACAGCGCCCGGCTGACGCTGGACGTGACGCCGGCGCTGCGCACACGGATCAAGCTGGCGGCCTTCGACCGTGGTGTGACCATGGCGGAGATGCTGCGCGAGGTGCTGGAGCGACAGTTTCCGGAGGCTACTTCATGACCTTGGGTGCTCGCGGCGCGAGGTGGCCACTGGCGCTGCTAGCCGGCAGCTTGTTTGCCCTGGGTTGGGCAGCCCTCACAACGTCGCCACCACGGCTGGTCTACAACGCCTCCGACAGCGTGCCCGTCGGCTGGTACCGCATTTCGCCGGCCAACTCGTTGGCGCCTGGCGACCTGGTGCTGGTTCGCCTGCTAGCAGAGGTGAGGTCGCTGGCGGCGCAGCGCGGCTACCTACCGGCGAACGTACCGCTGCTGAAGACCGTGGCGGCGATGGCGCCGCAGCGGGTATGCGTACAGGGCAGCCAGGTGCGCATCGATGGCGTCCTTGTGGCCAGGCGCTTGAGGTGGGATCGACAGGGTCGCGCGCTGCCAACCTGGCAGGCCTGTCGGCGCCTGGTTGGCGACGAGCTGTTCCTGCTCAGCACCGCCAACCCGGCGTCGTTCGACAGCCGTTACTTCGGCCCGATATCCGCCGACGCGGTGATCGGTCGGGCGCAGCCCTTGTGGCTGGAGTCGCGTCGATGAACAGGCCTTCTCCGTGTCGATCCGCCTGCCGACCGCATGCGCTCGGCGTGCACAGTCGTGGACCGCCCGGCTGCAGATACCTCTGCCCTCGCCTGCCGGCCAGGGGCTGTGGAAGTCGCCGTCCCGCCTCTCCTGATTACCCACCCCAGCAGCGCAAAGGTACGGCAAGAGCAGAGGGCAAGATAAAAGGGGGCGGCACTTCGCTGGCCCGGAAATCAGTCTGCACGGGGGGTGGCGGCGACACAGCGCCTGCGTCGTCAGGTGCCGCAATCGTGTTCGCCCCACATGGGCAACGGCCTGGGAGCGTGCCTGATACGCCGTACTGCGATCAACTTGGAGGAGTCTTAGATATGAGTAAGGGAAGCCTTCCGGACGACGAGTTGCGCTTTCGCCCACAGCCGGGCAAGCCGCAGCAACGCGGTCAACCCTTCATCAACCAGGTGCTGCGCCAGGCCAACAAGGCCGGCACCGGAAAGCCGCGCAAGGCGGGCCACCAGCCCGGCGCCCGCCTCGGCCGCGGGCATGTCGCCGCTCGTTTCAGCGCGCAGCAACTGCCGTCCAACGCCCGCCGCGTCACCATCAAGACGCGCCTGGTGAACCTGCATCAGGCCGGCAAGCGCTCGACGCTCAGCCACCTGCGCTACATCGAGCGCGACGGCGTCAGTCGCGAGGGCGATCCGGGCAAGGCCTACGGGCCATTGACCGACCAGGCCAACCTCAATGCGTTCGAGGAACGTGGCCGGGATGACCGCCATCAGTTTCGCTTCATCGTCTCGCCCGAGGATGCCGAGCAACTCGACGACCTGCGCACCTATACCCGCCACCTGATGAGCCGGATGGAGGCCGACCTCGGTACGCGCCTCGACTGGGTGGCGGTCGATCATTGGAACACCGACAACCCGCACACCCATATCGTCCTGCGCGGCAAGGACGACACCGGCAAGGACCTGGTGATCGCCCGCGACTACATCGCCGAGGGCATGCGCAACCGCGCCTCGGAGCTGGCCACCGAATGGCTGGGGCCGCGCACCGAACTGGAGATCCAGCAGAGTCTGCAGCGCGAGGTGCAGCAGGAGCGTTTCACCAGCCTGGATTGCACCCTGCTGCGCGAACACCAAGCCGGCGTGCTCAGCCTGAAATCGCTCGCCGACCATCCACGTCGGCAGCTGCTGATCGGCCGCCTGCAGCAGCTGCAGAGGCTTGAGCTGGCTCGTGAGGTTCGCCCCGGGCAATGGATCCTACGTGACGACGTTGAGGTGACCCTGCGCGCCATGGGCGAGCGTGGCGATATCGTGCGCACGATGCAGCGGGCCATGGGTAGCGTGCAGCGAGAGCTGGCGGTCTTCAAGCCGGGCAAGGATGGTCCCGAAGTGGTCGGTCGGATCATGGCCAAGGGGCTGGCCGACGAGCTCAACGACCGCGGATATCTGGTGGTCGACGGTCTCGACGGCAAGGCCCACTACCTGGCCCTGCCTGCCCGCGCGGAGCTGGCCGACTACCCCATCGGCGGCCTGGTGGAAACGCGCAGCCTGAGCGAGCCGTGCACGGTGGATCGCTCGATTGCCGCACTGGCTGCGGACGGCCTTTATCGCACCGATCATCACGCGGCCCTGGCACGATCACAGGCAGTCGAAGGACAGGATCCCGAGGCATTGGTTGAACGCCATGTGCGCCGCCTGGAAGCCTTGCGCCGGGCCGGTATCGTTGAGCGGCTGGCCGAGGGCGTCTGGCGGGTGCCGACCGATCTGCCCGAGCAAGGCCGGCAGCATGACGCCCGCCGCCTGGGCGACGTCGCCGTCGAGCTGCGCACGCCGCTGCCCCTCGAGCAGCAGGTGCGCGCCGTCGGTGCGACCTGGCTGGACCAACAGCTAATCAGTGGCAACCGCGAGCTAGTCGACAAGGGCTTCGGCAAGGAGGTGCGCGAAGCGTTGCGGCAGCGTGCGGACTTTCTGGTGGAACAGGGCCTGGCAGAATGCCAGGGCCAGCGCGTGGTGCTCGCACGCAACCTGCTGGCCACCTTGCGCGGCCGGGAGCTGACCGCGGCGGCGCGCGAGATTTCGGCGCAGACGGGCATGCAGTACCATCCGGCGGTCGAGGGCCAGAGCGTCAGTGGGATCTACCGGCGTAGCGTGCAGTTGGCCAGTGGCCGTTATGCCCTGCTCGACGATGGCATCGGCTTCAGCCTGGTGCCATGGAAGCCGGTGATCGAGCAGAGGCTCGGGCAGAGCGTGTCGGCGGTGATCCAGGGCAACAGCGTCTCCTGGCAACTGGGTCGCCAGCGCGGGCCGTCGATTGGTTGAGCAACAGGCACCGGGGCCTAGACCAGCGCCGGCTCCTGCTGCAGCCACTGCTCGAAGGATCGGCTTTGCGGCCTGCCCTCCTTGGCCGCGTAGTAGACCAGCCGCAGGTGGCGATCCTCGTCGATGGTCAGCGTGGTGTGTTCGAACACCACCTGGCCAACCGCTTCGATGTGCAGGTGGCGGATCCCCTGGCACGGGCCGTGGATGTCTTGCTGCCGCCACCAGCCCCTGAAATCCGGCGAGGCCTTCTCCAGGTCCTTTACCAGCGCAGCGATATCCGGATCCTGGGTCGCCCGCACGAAGTCGCGGCGGAAGCTGGAGAGGATCTGTAGCGCCTGCTCATCCCAAGGGTTGAACAGCTCGCGCATGGCCGGACTGGTGAATAGCATCCACAGCAGGTTGCGGCGGTCCGCCGGCAGCGCGGAGAAACCGAACACCCGATCCGCTGCGGCGTTCCAGGCCAACACATCCCAGCGCAGGTTGAGTACGTAGGCCGGACGTGACGGCAGGTCGGCCATCAGCCGGTGAATCAGCACCGGCACCGTGCACCAGGTCTTGCCCGGCTCGGGCGGCAGGCGCTGGTGAGCGAGCAGGAACAGGTGGCGGCGCTCGGTGGCGTCCAGCTTGAGCGCTCGTGAGAGGTTATCGAGAAAGGTCGCGGACACGCTGATATCCCGCCCTTGTTCCAGCCAGGTGTACCAGGATAAACCCACCCCGGCCAGGGCCGCGACCTCCTCGCGGCGCAGCCCAGGCGTGCGCCGCCGACTACCGGCGGGCAAGCCCACCTCCTCCGGCGAAATGCGTTCGCGGCGACTACGCAGGAACTCGGCCAGCTCTACCCGAGTGCGTTCGGCTGTGCGGGGCGCGCTCATCCGGTTACCTCTAGTACTAGGATAAACAGTCAAATTGTAACCCCTATAAATCCCGAGAAGAATACCCCGACCTGGCCGCGAATGACCGAGCCAGGGCTCTTGCTTGATGAGGAACCACACAGAGACATGTCATCAACTCGCTAAGGAGATAAACGGATGTACCAAGCACTTCTTCGGGAACAGCTGGAGACATTGAAGTCTTCCAACCAGTACCGCACCTTCACCACCCTCAGCCGCATCTGTGGCCAGTACCCACTGGCCAAGCTGGATGGTCGCGAGCAGGAACCGGTGGTGGTCTGGTGCAGCAACGACTACCTCGGCATGTCGCAACATCCCGCCGTGCGCGAGCAGATGCACGACGCGCTGGAGACCTACGGCGCCGGCTCCGGCGGTTCGCGCAATATCGGCGGCTCGCACGAGCTGTACGCCAGCCTGGAGGCGAGCCTGGCCGACTGGCACGACAAGGAGGCGGCGCTGGTCTTTCCTACCGGCTTTGGCTCTAACGACGCCACCCTCCAGTGTCTGCTGCGGCGTATTCCCGATTGCGTAGTAATCAGTGACGAACTGAACCATGCCTCCATCGTCAACGGCATTCGCTCGACACCCAACGAACGCAAGATCTTCCGCCACAACGACGTCGAGCATCTGGAGCAGATCCTCGCCAGCTACCCGCAGGACCAGCCGAAGATCGTGGTGTTCGAGTCGATCTACTCGATGGACGGGGACATTGCCCCTATCGCCGAAATCGTCGCGGTCGCCAAGCGCTATAACGCCCTCACCTACCTCGACGAAGTGCATGCGGTGGGCATGTACGGCCCGCGCGGCGCCGGTATCGCGGCCGAACTGGGCGTAGCCGATCAGGTAGACATAATCCAGGGCACCATGGCCAAGGCCATCGGCGTAATCGGCGGCTATATCGCCTCGACCCAGGTGATCGTCGATGCCGTGCGCTCCTTCGCCACCGGCTTCATCTTCACCACCTCGCTGCCGCCGGCAATTACCGCAGGCTGTCTGGCCAGCGTCGAACACCTCAAGGCCAGCCGCACCGAGCGCGATCGCCTGCATGCCCAGACCGCCAAGCTGCGGAAGCGCCTCAAGCACCATGACGTGCCGGTGATGCCCTGCTCACAAACCCATGTGCTGCCGGTGCTGGTAGGTGAAGCCAAGCGCTGCAAGGCAGCGGCCGAACGCCTGCTGCATAACCATGGTGTGTACCTGCAGCCGATCAACTATCCATCTGTGCCGGTAGGGACGGAGCGCTTCCGCGTCAATGCTACGCCGAACCACAGCGATGCGCAGATCGAACATCTGGCGGTGTCGCTGCGCGAGACCTTCGACCACTTCAGTATCCCATTGGCATCCGAGGTGTTTGCTGCGGAGGTGGCCTGAGATGGAACAGTCCTTCTTCACAGTACGTCCGGCGACCCAGGCCGACCTGGCCAGTCTGGTAGAGCTGCGCGCGTATCTGCTGGACGATACCAACGCCAGCTATTCGAGCAAGACACCAGAAGACGCGGCGCGCTGGCGGGCGGCCTACCGCACCTGGCTGAATAGCCGCCTGAACGACAGCGACTGCGTTCAGATCCTCACCGCCGAGCACAGGGAATCCGGCCAGGTGCTGGGCTGTGCGACCGCCATCATCGACCAGCGCGCGCCGGCACCAGGCTGCCTCAATGGCCTGTCCGGCTGGGTGCAGTCGGTGGTGGTCGAGCCGCAGTGGCGGGGCCGTGGCATCGCCAAGCAACTGATGCAGCACCTGCTGCGCTGGTTCGCCAACCGAGGTGTCGGCTGCGTTGTGCTGCAGAGCACCGCGGATGCCGGCACGCTTTACCAGGCACTGGGTTTCGTCGTCAGCGAAGAGCGCTTGCTGATCCGTCAGGAGGCCTCGGCATGAAGATCCTGATCATCGGCCTGGGCTACGCCGGCAACCGCTACCGCCGAGCCTTCGAGCATATCGCCACGAGCACTGGCCTGCCGCTGTCGCTGGCCTATGTCGGGCGCCGGCAGAAGGCGACCGAACTGCCCTACTTCGACAGCGTCGAGCGGGCGCTACAGGTATTTGAGCCGGACATCGTGGTGGTCAGCGTCAACGACCACAGCCATGCGCCTGTGCTCAAGCAGCTCGCCGGCTACCGGGGCTTCGTGCTCTGCGAAAAGCCACTGGTCACGCCCGGTGACGACCTGGACGAGCTGCTAGGTGCGCTGGATCAGGTCAGTGGCTTTGCCCTGGATCTGGTGGAGCGCTACTCGGACGCAACCCGGCAGTTGTGCGAGTGGGTCGAGCGCCACGATTGGCAACTGGTGCGCGCCAACTTCCACTGGGGCAAGGACCGCATCAACGACTACCGCCCCACCTGCGGCGTGACTAGCGAGGTGATCCACGCCCTAGATCTGGTCGGCTGGATCTGCCCGCACGCTGGCCAGCTCAAGCTCGATGGTGTGCTCGGTGTGCGCTCGGACTTCTCCGTCTCCGGCGCAGAGGTACTCGACACCGTGCAACTCACCGCCAGCCTGGGCGAAGCGCGGGTCACCGGTTACGCCAGCTTCGTCAACATCGTGCGTCAGCGCACCGTGGATTTCAGCTTCGTCGACCGCGATGCCCGGCTGATCCATGCGCGCCTGGTGTTCGACACCCCGCGCTGGGATCACGACCAGTTGCGTATCTGGACGCGCGGCGCCAACGGTGCCGAGGAGCTGCTGCACGCGTTCGCCACAGCTCCCGACGAGCCAGGGCTGGACACCCTGCACAAGCTTTCGCGGCTGTGCCGGCAGGTGGTGCGCGCCGTGGCGCTCAAGGAACCGCCCCGCCAGCCCTTCGGCGGCCTCGACACCGCTGTGGCGCTGCAGCGCCTGCTCAAAGAGCTCGACACCCACGCCCAAACCCCTGCACCGGCGCGCTACGTCCATGGCGAGACGCGCGTGCTGCTGGCCGAGGACAGCGACCTGGAAAGCCTCGGGTAACCCAATCACAAGGAGAACGACTATGTGTGGAATCGCTGGATGGCTGTCCTACAGCCAGAACCTGGAAATGCAACGCGACACCCTGCAGCGTATGACCGACACCATGGCGCTGCGCGGCCCGGATGCCGGCGGGCTGTGGATCGACGGCCCGGTCGGTCTGGGTCATCGGCGCCTGTCGATCATCGACCTGGAGGGCGGCCGCCAACCAATGACGGCGATGCACGGTGGCCCGCGCGAGGTCGCCGCGATCACCTACAGCGGCGAGGTCTACAACTTCCGCGAGCTGCGCACCGAGCTGCAGCGACTCGGCCACCGTTTCGAGACCCGCAGCGACACCGAGGTGGTGCTGCGCGCCTATGTCGAATGGGGCGAAGCCTTCGTCGAGCAACTCAACGGCATGTATGCCTTCGCCATCTGGGATCTGCGTTCGCAAGAGCTGCTGCTGATTCGCGACCGCATGGGCGTCAAGCCGCTGTATTACTTCCCCACCACAGACGGCGTGGTGTTCGGCTCCGAACCCAAGGCGCTACTGGCCAACCCGCTGGTACCGCGCAAGGTACGTGCAGACGGCCTGCGCGAGATCCTGGAAATGGCGAAGACGCCAGGCCATGCCGTGTTCGACGGCATGCGCGAGGTGATGCCGGGCGAGATCGTACGCATCAACCGCCAAGGCCTGGGCCGTCGCCACTACTGGAAGCTGGAAGCGCGCGAGCACGAGCACACGCTGGACGAGACCATCCGCCACACCCGCAACCTGCTGGAGGACATCGTAGATCGCCAGATCGTCGCCGACGTGCCGCTGTGCAGCCTGCTCTCAGGCGGCCTGGATTCTTCGATCATCACCGCGCTGGCGTCGAAGAAGCTGCTGGCCGCAGGCAAGGAGAACATCCGCTCCTTCTCCGTCGACTTCGTCGACCATGGCAGCGGCTTCACCGGCGACGCCGTGCGCGGCACGCCGGATGCGCCCTTCGTACGTGAACTGGTGGAGAAGATCCGCTCTAGCCACCAGGAAATCGTCCTCGACAGCCGCGAGCTGGCCGATCCGGCGTTGCGTGCGCAGATCGTTCGCGCCCTTGACCTCCCTCCGGCCTTCTGGGGCGACATGTGGCCATCGCTCTACCGACTGTTCCAAGAAGTGCGCAAACACTCGACGGTGGCACTGTCCGGCGAGAGCGCGGATGAGGTGTTCGGTGGCTACCGCTGGTTCCACGATCCGGAAGCGATCCAGGCCGATACCTTCCCCTGGCTGGCCTCGGTCACCGGCAAGTACTTCGACGGTAAGACCCTGTTCGATCCAGGACTGCTGGCCCAACTCGACATGCACAGTTTCCTGCGCGACAGCTACACCCAGGCCATTGCCGAGGCGCCGGTGCTGCCGGGCGAAAGCGCGGTCGACCAGCGCATGCGGCAGATGAGCTACGTCAACCTGACACGCTTCGTGCAGACCCTGCTCGACCGCAAGGATCGCATGAGCATGGCTGTCGGCCTTGAGGTGCGGGTGCCTTTCTGCGACCACCGCCTGGTCGAGTACGCCTTCAATATCCCCTGGGCGATGAAGGCCTTCGACGGGCGGGAGAAAAGCATCCTGCGCGCGGCGACCCGCGACCTGCTGCCCGAATCGATCAGCGAGCGGGTCAAGAGCCCCTACCCCTCGACGCAGGATCCGGCCTACGAGCAGGCGCTGCGATCCGCCCTGGCCGCCATCCAGGCGGATCGCAATGCGCCGGTGACGCCCCTGCTCGACAGCGGCCGTATCCAGCAAACCTTGGCCAAGCCGCTCGGCGGTGTCTCGCCCATGTACGAACGCATGGGCATGGAGCTGGCGGTCGGCCTCAACACCTGGCTGAACGAGTACGACGTCAGCCTCGAACTCTAGTCCCCAACCGGATGCGGCCCCGGTGCGGGGCCGCATCCATTCGCTGTACCACCCACGCGTTCCTGCAACGCAAGCGAGTCCGAGCATGCACACACCCAACCAATCACCCATCTACCTCATAGCGCTGGGGGCCTTTGCCCTCGGTATGGCCTCCTACGTCACCGCCGGGTTGATCCCGATGATCGAGGCCTCGTTCGCAGTCTCCGTCGCGGTGGCCGCACAACTGGTCACCGCCTTCACCCTGGCCTACGGACTGGGTTCGCCGATCTTCGTGGCCCTGACGCCGGCGCATCGCCAGCGCGCCGGCTTGTTGCTGGCCCTAGGCCTGTTCGTCATCGCTAATGCTGCCAGCGCGCTGGCCGAGAGCTTCACCGCGTTGATGGTCTGGCGGGCCATCGCTGGCATCGGCGCCGGCGTCTACCTGGCCATGGGCATCGGCGCCTCGGCCGCCGTGTCCACCCCGGAACGCCGCGGCAAGGCCATTGCCATCATCATGGGTGGCATGGCCAGTGGCGTGGTGCTCGGCGTTCCGCTCAGCCTGCTGATCGCCGAACAGCTCGGCTGGCAGGCCGCCCTTTGGCTGGTCACCCTGCTTGGCCTGGTGGCCTTCTTCGGCCTGCTGCTGAAGCTCCCTTCCCTGCCGGCAGCCACCGCCACCACGCTGGGCCAGAAGCTGGCTATCCTCGGCGACGGCCATGTGCTGGTCATCCTGCTGGTCTCGCTGCTGGCCGCCATCGCCAGCCTGGGCATGTACACCTTCATCGCCCCGCTGCAGCCTACGGCGCGGTGCGTTCGGTCACGCCCTATCTGTGGGTCTGGGGCATCGGCGGCGTGCTGGGCAGCTTCCTGATCGGTCCGCTGGTGGATCGCATCAAGGGCCCGGTGCTGACCTTCGCCATCATGCTGATCCTCGCCGTATCGCTGTTCGTGCTGCCGCTGGCGGCGGCCCTCAGCACCTGGCTGGTGATGCTGCCCATCGCCCTGTGGGGCGCGGTCGGCTGGGCGCTGCAGGTGCCGCAGAACAACGAGCTGATCCTGGCGCGCCAGGCCCAAGGCGACGGCAACCTGGCCATCGCCCTGAACGAGTCGGCGCTCTACCTGGGCAGCGCCATCGGCGCCGCGGCCGGCGGCTTCGCGCTGCTGTTGCAGATGCCCACCTGGACCCTGGCCGCCAGCGCCGGTGGTGTCGCCGCGCTGGGCGCCCTGCTGCAGATCGTCAACCTGCGTCGCCAGCCAACCTGGAACGGCGACGTGCAAGCCGAACCCTACAACTGACGGAGGAAAGGCCGTGGAACTGCGCCACCTTCGCTGTTTCATCGCCGTCGCAGAAGAACTGCACTTTGCGCGTGCCGCCGCGCGCCTGCATATCGAACAGTCGCCCCTATCGCGGATCATCAAGGAGCTGGAGTACCGCCTGGGCGTCCAGCTGTTCGAGCGCACCACGCGGCGCACGCGCCTGACCTGGGCCGGCAAGGTGCTCTTGGAAGAAGCGCGCCGGGTGCTGGCCGTGGTCGACCAGGCCAAGGCCAGCGTCAAGAGCGCGGCGGCCGGCTACCGTGGGCGTATTCGCGTAGCACTGTCCGACGGTATTCCCCAGGCGCGCCTGGCAGCCCTGCTCGCCCAGTGCCGTGAGGAAGAACCCGAGGTCGAGATCTGCCTGTCGGAAGTCACCTTCAGCGAACAGGTCAGAGGCCTGAGCGATGACCTGTTCGACATCGGGCTTGCACAGTCCGACGAGGTGGGCGATGGACTGGTGGCCGAGCCGGTCTGGTTCGATCCATTGGTTGTGGCGGTACCTGCCCGCCACCCGCTACTGACCTATCGGCGCGTGCCGCTCGACGAGGTGCTGCGCTACCCGCTGGTGCTCTGCGATCCGCAGGTCTGCGAGGGATTCTGGCAACAGCTGCAGCGCGTGCTGGGCACCGTGGACATGCGGCTAACCATCGCCGACCGCGTCCCCACCCTGGACTTGATGATGGCGCTAGTCGCCGCGGGATACGGGCTGGGCTTCTCCAGCCTGGCGCGCATCAACGAACTCAACAATCCGGACGTCGTGGCCAGGCCGCTAGACGGCTGCGCAACCATGCTGACCACCTACTTGGTACGACGCGAAGGCGAGCCGGCCGAGCAATTGGCGCGGTTTATCGGGCGGGTGAGCCCGGCGGAAAGCCAGGCGCTATTGCCTGACCACACATCCCACGAGGAGATCGCTTGATGAAGAAGATGCCATTGCTACTGACTGCCCTGCTGTTGAGCGCTTGCGAAAAGCCGATGCCGTTTGAGTCGGCTGAAGCGCTTGCGGAGAATCCCGAGCGGCTCAAGGAACTGCGACTGCAGTGCCGGGACAATCGAGCAAAGTTGGGTGAGGCCCAGTGCAACGCAGTTAGCGATGCCCAGCGCATACGCTTTATGGGCAAAGGCACACCCTACACTCCTCACCCCATCCAATTCTTCCACTCGGGCACTGAAGATGGACGCTAGGGACGGCACCGGTGAAATGGCCACCTTCAATCTGCAGAGCCATATATGCTATATTTTGCTCTACAGATTAAATCAAGGGCTCCCCATGACAGCTGCCGCCATCCAAGCTCAGGACTTCTCGAAAAACCAGTGCGCAGCCGGCCTGCGTGCCGCGCTGAACATCCTGGACAAGTGGAAGGCCTCTTGCGAGCAGGCCTGCCGGGTGCTGCGGATTTCCCGCAGCACCTACACCCGCGCCAGTCAGAAGGATTCGGCGTGGGCGGTGAGCCTGGACTCTGACCAGATGCAGCGCATCAGTCTTGTGCTGAACATCCACGCAGCACTGCGCGTTGTGTTCGACAACCCCGAGAACGTCTACGGATTCCCCGCGATGGAGAACCGCAATGAGTTCTTCAACGGCCGTAAGCCGCTCGAGATCATGACGCAGGGCGACATGATCTCGCTGTACGAGACATTCCGTCGGATCGACGCGCTGCGAGGTGCCCAGTGGTAATGCTAGGCGACCTTCCGCCCTTGGAAGGTGAGAGCCTGCAGGCCTACCGCCTGGTCAACTCCAAGTTTCCGCCCATTGCCCTGTTCGACGATGTCGCCGACGCAAAGGACTTCGAGGCCCTCTATCAGATCCAGGCGCTGACCAATCCACGGCTGCAGAACGAGATTGGCCGCCTGGAGTTGATTCCGCGCGACCAGATCCCATTTGGTATCCCCGGATGCTCGTATGCGATAGCGCCCTTCACCCACGTCAACCCGGCCGGCTCACGCTTCAGCAACGGCAGCTTCGGCGTGCTTTACCTGGCCGACAGGATGGACACCGCAATTGCCGAGGTGCGCCATCACCAGGAGCGCTACTGGTCAAATGTGCCAGAGCTCAACTATGAGCGTTTCGTCTTCAGAGGGCTGACCGCCAGCTTCAGCGACAGTGAGATGAGGGACGCCACAGCACTGCCGCTTTCAGACCCCATCTATGCGCCGGATGACTACGCACACTCGAATCGATTGGGAAGCGAAGTGAAACGAGAAGGATGCACGGGTCTGCGCTACAACTCGGTACGCTCTCCCGGCAACATCTGTTGGGCACTGATGACGCCGCGACCTGTTACCTCGATCATCCAGAGCGCTCATTTTGAGATGATCTGGAGCGAGCATGTTATTAGTGTCAATCAGATCACAACACTTCTAGCCACTTAGCTGAAAGCGGGCTGACCAGCCTAGCCCGCCTCTGCAAGCAATCATAGCCCGCTGAAGTCGGCTCATAACAGCTGGCGAAAACAGGTAGAAACCGGCAGGAACGGGCATTAGCCTATGCTTCGTTTACTGATAGCCATAGCATGAGGTGGCGAAGTAACGCTACGAAAGGTGCATGGCTAAGAAGTTGATCAACATATCAGCGCCGCCAGCTACTTTAATGAAGTAGCCGGCGTTGTTGAGTACAGATTTGAGAAGATTGCCAACTTAGCTGTAAACGTGTGGACTTACTTCTTGATGGAGACTGGCAACCGCGCTCTCCAGCATGGCCACGGTTCGATCATTCAGATCGATGCGTAGTGCCACAGCTCGCTCTACGCCTACCTGTAACGCTGGACCGAAACGATTGATGTCTAGCCCCAGTCGAATCAGCATTTTCTCGACACCGACTGTAGTAACAGTGACGAACTGCTTTACTCCACGCCTGATGGCAAAGTTCACAATGGCATGGATAGCCTGAGTCGTGCCTTGCGAGAAACCAAACTGGTTGTCATGGGGGGCCTCGATGGCAAAACGACTCAACTCCCAGATCGACTTGGAACAAGGTGCCGGTTGGCCATGCAGCAGTTCAGGGAATGTATGCGCCAACATATTCGGGCCTGTTGTAGGGAGAATCCGCCAGCAACCACAAACATACGATTGCTCGGCATCCCGACTGATGATCATATAATAAGGATCAAGCGCATCATATCCATCTATTTCCATTCCATTAATGAGCGGCAGATCCCACTTCTTTCTTGCCTTAAAAACACGCGCCCTAAGTTTATGCATGTCATTAAGAGCCTGAGGATTAATATTGTTGCGACGTTCAATGGAAATAAGCATGCCAATATACCGACCGAATGAGAATTTCCGCATACGGTATATTCATTATGAATAAATGTGACCCTCCCAAATTAAGGAGGTTACTCAAGGCACACCTGTTTGATATTTTTGGCTTTTTAAGGATTCACTACAGATGAAGTTACTCAACACCTCGGCAGTACGCGAAGCTGCGCACCAAGCGACTAGACTGCGCTTGAATCTGAAACAGAGCCAAACCGAGTTCTGGTCAAGATTCGGTATCAGTCAAGCTTGTGCCAGCCGCATCGAGAGCACCTGCCAGGTGCCAGCCCCAGTCTATATCCTGCTGCGCCTATACCTGAATGGGTTCATACAGGAAAGCGACCTCATCCCGCACTTGCGGTGAAACTCAAGGCATGATCAATCTCCGCTGGATAGCTTTGAGCACGGCCATTTGACGCGAACTGACCTGAAACTTGCGGCGGATGTTCTTGAAGTGGAAATCAACTGCTGAGCTTGTACAGGAAAGTATCATCGCGATTTCCCAGGTCGTCTTGCCTACTGCACTCCACTTCAAGACCTCTTTTTCTCGACTCGTCAGGTGTATTGGCTGTTCGTTCTGCTCGGCCAGGGCCTTGAGAATCCAGTCAGTCGCATAGTCGCGCAGCACAGTCACTACGGGCAGAGACTGGAGCATCGCATGGGTAGACTGGGGACCGGGTTCGCAGGGCCTCAAGCAAAGCATACCCGCCTCACCCCTCGGGCCATGCAGGGGCAGCGCCAGACCTTGATGAAGCCCATACATTGCAGCCTCCTCGAAGAATTCCGATTCCGAGGGCTGGTGGTAATTCACTCGATCCCAGAACAACGGCCTGTTCGAGTTCAGGCAGTGGTGAACGACCGGATCGAGTGCATCGTAGGCTCGGGAGTCGTAATGAGCACGCCAGGCATCGGGATAGTCACTGTAGATCAATACCTGCTGGCTAGCTGCGGCAGGTCCTGGCTTGAGACCCAACAGGAAATTCGCATAGCCCAGCCTGCTGGTCAGCTTCTTCAGGCTTGCCAGCCAGTCCTCAAAACACTCCATCTCGGAGAGATGTATCAGCTCATCCATCGCTAGCACGAAAGCATCCTACCTTCGGGCACCGTTCAACGGTGCTCTCATCCTGACCGCATTTGAAGGGGCATTCGCGCCCACCCAAAAAATTGGGTCGGGAGGGTAGCATATAGCGTTTTGAGGTTGATAGCCTCCGGCGATGACTCAGGCGCGCGACGGCACTGGGGCTTTTTTGCCCAAACGGATGAGCTCATTCGAGAAGCACAGCCCCACGATGATCAGCGCAGCCCCTGGATACAGACTATCGCGCGGCACTTCATTGAGTACTACGAACGCCAGCAACGCGGCAAACAGAGGTTCGGTAAGCTCCAGCGCCTGTACCTGGGATGGCTTCAGATACTCGATAGCCTTGGTGGTGCAGAAGAAGCCGAGGATGGTAGGTAGAGCGGCCAATGCCAATAATGCTGCAATCGCGAGCATCGACAGCTCACCGATCTGAAAGCCATCGGTGGCAGCCGGCATCAACAGGTACAAGCTACCGAAGAATAACAACTGGCGGGTAAAGTGCAGTCCACCAGACACCCGCATCCGCTTCATGGCAACTGAAAACGCCCCATAGCCACAGCCAGCTATCGAGGCCAGCACAGCCCCCTGCCAGGTGAACCCCTGTCGTAGGTCAGTGCCAAGAATCACCACGATTCCCGCTATAGCCAGTGCAGCCCCCACAGTCGCGTTAGCAGTGATGGCATCCTTCAGGAATATGCGCCCCAGCAGGATCGCGGAGATAGCAGCGCTCGCCATCAGCACCACCACCACACCAGCTGCAGCGTAATGCTGGTACGCGGCGGTTTCGAAATGGAACAACACGAAGATACCGAGAAATGCGCAGATCGCAGCCTGGCTCCACCGGGCCTTCGACGCCGGTTGTTTCTTGAGGAACAGCAGCAAGGCCGAAAGCAGCAGACACCCCAAGATAGTCTTGATGACAGCAACACTACTCGCGGCGAATCCATTGCTCATGAGCACTTTGCTGAACACCCCGATCGTTGCATTTAGTGCGGCGGCTGAAAGCGCAAAGATGACACCTCTAGTGAAACTAGCTTGCATTGATAACTACCCCTGTAGCTGATTTGTCGCCAGATAAAATACCTGCCCATAATGACGGCGCGAAGTTAGACGATACGAAGATCCCACCAAACCCAGCATTCACAGAGGCATATGCCGGGTCGGTCAGTAGGATTCGATGGGCCTTCTTCAGATTCCAGTACGGAATGGCAGGAAAGAGATGGTGGATCAGATGGAAGTTCTCACCGTGCATAGCTGTGAAAAAGTGTTCGACCGGATGACTGAAACGGTTGCGAGTAGCCTGAAGATCGGTCTTGGCCTCGGCTATCATTGGGTAGTGCTCTGAGAGCTCAATAAACCACGTCAGAGCCTGAAAGGTCGTGAGGTATGGCAACAGCCAATAAAGAAAGTAGCCCTTTATCCCGATCGTCATCGTCAGGCATAGCGCGATCAGACACTGGCAGACCAGCACCGAAAGCAATTCACCTTTACTAGGGCAGCGAATCAGCCGATTGATCAGCAGGTACTTCAGGCTTTCAGGTGCATTTAGGAACAAAATCGGCTTTATCATATGCGTGAGCGCGAACCTGAACGGCGAGCGATCTTCGAACACTCCAGATTGCCGATAGTACTGGTAATCAGGATCACGCTCTGAATCACCTAGCTTGTGATGGTGATCCAACGTATGCGAGCGCTTGTAGCTAACCCAAGATTGGAAGATAAAGTAGCCAGAGCACCAAGTTCCGAGAAACCTCTCCAACCGCTTACTGCGGCACAGTGCCCCATGAGCCGCTTCATGGAGGAGAGTAGCCAATGCACGTTGCCGCGCCCCGATCAACAGAATAGCCAACGGTAATAACCATGGACTGGACTCCCCCAAATAAATGGCCAAGCTTATCCAGAACAAGTTCTGCAATAACGCGAGAGGGGCGTGGTGGTTGTCGTACAAATATAGCGTCTTGATCTGTTCCTTGATCTCTCTCGAGAATCGGTGCTTGGATAACATCAATAGTCCTGTTAATTCACCATGGAGACTTGGGCATACAGATGCTGCCCCTGGCAGCATTTTGGCGGGCGGAAAATAGTGCACAGCCAGCAGCAGAACAACCTCCCTATCTCGGGAGGTATCAGGCTGTACGTCTCCCTTGTTAACTAGCGTTTTGCCGGTCTGTATAAAGGTACGGCTGCAACACTTCGCACTAGAAACGCTAAGGGGAAGTTATCAATGTCAGGCTTTGAAAAAGACTACCTAAGTTACGATTTCGACATTGCATTCGAGGACAGTGTCGCGCTGGTAGCCTTCACCGATTCACACCGGCACAACCTATGGTCAATGCCTCGAATGGCCCAGCTGACTAGGCTGCTGAAACAACTGAATGAAGATGACGCGGTAGGCGCTGTGCTGCTGTACAGCGGTGAGGATCGCTCATTTGGTGCCGGCGGTAGCTTCCACGAAACCTCGACATTCACCGGTGGTGATGAGGTCGACGTGTGGATCGATCACGTCACCGATCTGTACATTGCAGCTCTGCAACTGAACCGCCCATTGATCGCGGCCATCGACGGCTACGCCATTGGTATTGGGCTGCAGATTGCCCTGACCGCAGACTACCGGATTGGCAGCGACCGTTGCGTACTAAAGATGCCCGAGTTCGAGCTGGGCATCGCCTGCACGTTTGGCGGCTTCATGCTCGAGAAAATCATCGGCCGCAGCTCGATGCAGAACATGCTGATGTCCTGTGCAGCTTGGCCTGCGCAACGCGCGATGACCGACGGTCTGCTGCATGCCGTGGTCGATGCAGAACAACTGCGCAGCAAAGCCTTGGAAGAGGCCCGCCGGGCTGCAGCGTTCACCAGGCCAGCGTTCCGCAACACCAAGACTTACCTCAACAAGGACTTCATCGCCGGATTGGAGCAAACCCGCATCGCCGGTAAACAAGCACACCGCGCGGCCTTCGCCGCAGGAGAAGCACAAGGCCGTATGAAGACGGTGCTGAACCGTTCCACTGTGCAAGCGAGCGCGGAGGCGATCTCGTGACTGCACAGCCCTGGCTATTATGTTCCAGCCGCCCCCTCGGGCAGTTCGAAGATGCCCATTGGGCACCGACCGCAACAGCCTTCCACATCTATGCCTCGGCCTGGCCGGAACGTCCCAATATCCTGAATCGTCCCTGCACACGCTTCAGTGTCGGGGGCGACAGCCTGATTGAAATACAAGGCGAACGGCTGACTGTGACGACCAGTAGTCGTAACGTCACTCCATTGTACTGGTGCACGGATAGCCACGGAAACTTCATCCTCTCGACCGACCTGCTCATCGCAGCCAGTGCTTGGGCGAACCTGACAGATAGCCAGCCGGGCGTACGTGAAGACTCGGGCGTCTACTTGGATGATCGCTCAAGTATCCATGGTATCAAGCGACTTCCCCATAGCAGCCGTCTTGAGGTCACCCTGCTCGGCGACCTGATGCACATCGAGCAAACAACAACGAAAGACGAACTCGCGCTACAGAGCGATCTCTACGATGATGCCCTGCTCGCCGGACAAGCGCAGATCAGCGCCTTGCAACAGAGCATCACCACACACCTGCAAAAAGCCAGTAAGACCGCCGTGCTGGTTTCCGGTGGTGTTGACTCCGGACTGGTAGCTGCGCTGTTGGCCGCGCAATGTCCCGATGTCGAGGCATTCAGCATCGGCACGCCATGGGGCAATGAGTTCGATGATGCCCAGCAACTGGCCGACGCACTCGGATTCACGCTGAAGCGTATTGAGCTTGACCCGCAATCAATCCTGCTAGCACTGCCCCAGACTATCCGTGCCTTTGGCCACGCACAGGCCCAGGCAATAGAAATCGGCGTGGCGATCACCGCGTTCTGTCGACAGCTGGAAGAAGGCCGGTTGATTTTCACAGGGTACGGCTCCGACCTGATCAACTCCGGACTGGCTACTGGCGACGGCCTGGCCAAAGACATCCGGAGCAGCATTGCTCT
Organism: Pseudomonas sp. NPDC077649; assembly: GCF_044542855.1. Taxonomy (NCBI): domain Bacteria; kingdom Pseudomonadati; phylum Pseudomonadota; class Gammaproteobacteria; order Pseudomonadales; family Pseudomonadaceae; genus Pseudomonas; species Pseudomonas sp. NPDC077649. Next base: position 78,475 of record NZ_JBITVF010000002.1, read on the forward strand.
TGAAGTAAACAAGACCCGCTATTCAAGCGAACTCACAGGCATCGCTGCCCAGGCCTGCGGCAGCGAACTGGCTCACCCCTATTGGGATCTGCCAGTCCTGCGCACTGCCTTGGACACTTGCCCCTCGGTAAAGACCATCCGCAACCGCGAAAAAGGCCATTTGCGACTTGCCGCCGAGCAGTGGCTTCCGACCGAAGCTGCTTGGCGCAAGAAAACCGCCATCCACCATGGTAACGGACTGGGTTCAGCGCTGGCCCAACTCATCGACGCCACGACCGGCCAGTCCGACAGCGCGGCAATGCTGTACCGGCAAATCCTGATCGTCCAGTTGGAGCAGGCCATGCGTACCCCACTGGTGCCGTTGCCTGCCGAAGAAATACTCGACCGCTCTCTGCAATCAATCGCTAACCGTCGCTGAAGGCGCAGCCCATGAACTTATCAATTCCCACACCTAGCCTATCCAGCCAGTCCTTGACCGTCTCTGGTCTGGGCATCCATCTGCCGGACGACACCCCTCTGGACGCAATTCGCCAGGCAGTGCTAGATCATGGCGTCACTCTGCTGCAGAACGTCCGGTTTGACGAAAGCAGTTTCCGGCAGTTCGTAGAAAGCCTGGGCGACAAAGTGTCCTACTCCGAGAACAACGCCAAAGTCGGATACGGTTTCACCGATATCCTCAATCTAGACGGTACCCACGACAAGGAGAAAGTCATCACAGGTCGCGGCAGCCTACCGCTGCATACCGACGGTATCCTACTCGGCACCCAGGTCGACCTGATCATCCTGTATGCCGCCGACGTCAAAAACATCGACGAAGATGGTGCGACGGTCGTGTGTGACCAACTCGCAGCCTGGCAGGACATGCCTGAATCCCTACGCCAGCCCTTGCTAACAGGGCGGCTTGAGTACCTGGCCTTCGAACGCGGCTATTTCGCCACTGTCCCGGAGGACTGGTATCCGATTTCCACCTTCCGCGACTACGGTCGCATCCGCTCGCTCAACCTTGCTCTTCCCTTCGAGAGCCAGGCCAAGGCCAGCTGGGACGTGCGCGTACCGGGGATGAGCGAGAAGGATTCGGCTGCCTGGTTCGCAGCACTGGAGCAACACCTGACCGCCGCCCCCTACCTGTACTGCCACCGCTGGTGCAAGGGAGATCTGCTCATCATCGACAACCAACGCACCCTGCATGGCCGTAGAGGGTTACAGCCCGACACCTGCCGCAAGTTGTTGCGCGGCCAAGTGACGTTCGATACGGTCGCGTCGGCACCAGGCGCTACGCTGGCGGGCGCTTGAGGGTGTGTACAATCATCGCCGCGGTCGGCCTTTCACCTCAGTGGCCGGTGCTACTGGCGACAGTACGGGACGAGTCGGTTGAACGCCCGTGGCAATCCCCCGCAGCACACTGGTCCGAGAATCATCCGCACGTCATAGGTGGCCTGGATCTACGATCTGGCGGTACATGGCTGGCACTGGATACGAACCAGCATCGCGCCAGCTTCTTGGTCAACCGCCCGGAACTGGCAACCGGAAAAACGCGCAGCCGTGGTGACCTGCCGCTGATCGCTCTGCAGATGCCCAAGCGGCGCTGGGATACCGAGAGCCTGCATCAGTACAACGGTTTCATCCTGGGACAAGCCGATGCCAGCGGCCTGACGCTTCATCAGTGGGACACCCAGACACTGCGTTCGGTGCGCTTGGACAAAGGTATCCACGGCCTATGCTACCGCGGTATCGACCAGGATCACCCTCGCCTGGCGCGCCATCTGCCCCGCTTCGCCGGCAGCCCTCTGCCTCGGCCAGAGGAAGAACCCCCCGCACAAGCCTGGGCTCAGTGGCTTCACCTATTGGCCGGCGATGGCCAGTACAGCAGCGCGGCCGATGCGTTGATGTGGCGGCGCAACGTCGGAGACAGCCTCTGGGCCTCCCAGTCAGCCGCCTGTCTCGCACTGGGCGTACAGCGATCGCGGCTGGACTTCAGCTCTTCGCCACTGGATGCCACCAGTTGGCACAACCTGTCTTTCTCTTTACCCCACTAGAACGAGAACGCTGCCTTGAACATTCAATCTCTCGCTCCGGAGCATTATCCGCAGCTGCTGGATCTCATCCGCCAATCGGATGATGCCGATGCCCAACTGTTCCTCGTCGGAGCCTTGAGCAATCACACCGAGGGCCTGCAAGTATTCGTGCGACAAGACGACAACCGCTTGCTCGGTGCTGTCGCACTGCTGCCGAGCCTACCGCCATTTGCCGTACCGGTTATCCTGGCTGCCGGCGAACCTGACGCAGCGCTGCTGGCACAGATTGCCGAAGACCATGCCAGCCCAAAGATGGCCATCGGCCCCAAGTCCGTTCTGGAAAGCCTCCTCGAACACTGGCCAGCAACTTGGCTGCCTCCGATTGGTAGGCGGGATGAAGTGCTGCTGAAGCAGTTCGTGCCCTTCTCTACCGACTTATCCCCTGCACTCGCTACCCGTCTGGCCAGGCCCGAGGACGAAACCACCTTGGTCGACTACCGCATCCAGATGGAGAAAGACTCCAGCGTGAAGCTGGTCTCCAGTCGTGAGCAAGCCACACAGACAGTTCGCCAACTTACCCAGCGCCAGACCCTGTACGTAATTGAAGTGGATGGTCGGCTCGGTGGCTGCGTAGCCTTGACTAGCCAAGACGAGCAGCACGAGCAACTGGGCTTCATCTTCGTCGAAGCACAACACCGGTTGCGTGGTGTCTCGGACAAGCTGCTAAGCGACGTGTGCGCCAGCATTCACCATCGTCAGCGTAAACCGCTGACTTTTACCTGCGTCGATGGCCCATTGCGCAATCGCCTGAGTGAAATCGGCTTTAGCGTGGCGGGAGAACACCTGAAGCTGTACTTCGGCCACTAATCGAGGATACCGGCACATGTTCCAGCGACAGTTCCTCAGTGTAGTTGCACGCCATCGGGATCACCCGGCAGTCATCGACAACCACGGCAATGTCACTACCTACGGCAACCTGCTGCAAGACATCGAACAGTTGCGCGCGCGCCTGCAGGCAGTCGGCCTGCACGAAGGGGACGTAGTGGCAACCCAACTGGACAACAGTACTGGCTACGTGGCGCTGTTGTTCGCCCTGGCCAGCCTGGGATTGGTCCATTGCCCAGTGAATCAAGCCAGCGACGCCTATCACCGAGCAATGCGTCTTGCCCAAGTAAACGCCGTCGTACTGGTCACCGTATCCGGCATCGTACCGGAAGGCGTGAGCACGCCAGGCTTTGCCCTGTATACCGAGACCCCCACTGCTCTGGAGCCACCTGTATACCGGGAATACTCCGGGCTGATGCGCATGCAAGAAACCTCTGGCAGCACAGGCACGCCGAAGCTCGCCTTGTGGCGTCAGGATCGCCTGTTTCAGGAAATCACTCACTGGGTCGAATGCACCGGGCTAGATTCCAGCGCACGATACCTGAGCATCCACACGCTTGATGGCGGCCATGCTGTAGATCTACATGTATTCCCTGCGCTGCTGAGCGGAGCCACGTTGTACCTGGGCGAAGCTGAGCAGATCGACGACATCCTGCGAATCCTCAAAGAACAACGCATCAGCGTGATGAGCGCACTACCATCGCAGTACCTGGCGCTGGCGCAAGCAGCCCAGAAGCTCGGAACACGCTTGCCGGCACTGACTCACCCGTTCTGCGGAGGTGCCTACCTAGACGATCAAGTAGTGCTAGAAGCCGAACGCTGGCTGGGTGTGCACATCAAGCGCATCTACGGTTCCACAGAGTTCGGCATGATCCTGGCCAACTTCGTACCTGACCTGCAAGTGAGCTGCGGTATGTATCCGGTGGGAGATGTCACGGTCACATTGGCAACTCTCGATCCAGCACAACCCGATGTCGGAGAGATAATCGCCTGCTCCACGCATCGTGGCTCGGGGTACTTCCCTCTCGCGGCCAACCCGGTCGAGGATGCTCCCTATCACACCGGAGATATCGCCCGACGGCTCGAAGACGGAAGCCTCATGCCCCTGGGACGAGTGAACGATGCCCTACTCACCTCACATGGCACACGATTCGCACCTGCCCTGGAAGGGCATATCGCACAGACGCTGATGATCGAGCGAGTGGTAGTACTAGTCGACGAACACGATCATCGTCGTGCCCATGTGGTGCTGCAAACCAGCATCGCCACGGTCCATGAGCAGCACTCGGCACTTCTCAAGATACTGGAGCAATTGGGCATTGATGCTGGTATCGCTGTACTCAAACGGATACCGTTGACGCCGACCGGCAAGCCAGACCGTGTGCGCCTGCGCAAGCTACTCAACGCACAGCACGCGGACAAGGAAACCCTCATCCATCTGTAGGACCTGACATGAGCCACTCGCACATTCAACCGAAAGGTTTTCGCAGCATAATCGCCAACCTGGGCATCAAGGACGATCGTGACGACTTCATGGCCGTCATCTCCGACGTGCCGGCCAATATCAGCGCCGTGTTCACCCAGTCGCGCTTCGCTGGCCCCAGTGTCACCCTGTCCCGCGAGGTCGCCAAACGTGATACTGCGCGAGGAGTGGTAGTGATCGCGCGCAACGCCAACGTCGCTACCGGACCTGAAGGGCTGGCCAATGCTCAGGAAGTGCGCACGGGGCTGGCCCGGGCTGTAGGGATCGACCCACAGGAAGTGGTGATCGCCTCGACCGGCGTGATCGGTCGCCAGTACCCCATGGAGAAGATACGTACCTTTCTGGGCAACGTGCCAGCATTGCAGTCTGCCGATTTCCAGCGTTGCGCAGCGGCGATCATGACCACGGACACCCGCTCCAAGCATGCTGCTCGCAAGATTGGCAACGCAAGTTTGGTGGGTATCGCCAAAGGCGTGGGGATGATCGAGCCGAACATGGCCACCCTGCTGACCTTCTTCTTCACGGATGCGAACATCACTCCCGATGTACTGGATCTATTATTCCGCCGGGTAATCGACAAGACCTTTAATGCCCTGAGCATCGACACCGACACCTCCACCAGCGATTCGGCGGCAATCCTGGCCAACGGGCTGGCGGGTGACGTGGATCTGGTCGAGTTCGAGCAGGCACTCTACGACATTGCCCTGACTCTAGTGCGCATGATCGCCTCGGACGGCGAAGGTGCGAGCAAAACCCTGGAGGTACAGGTCACAGGAGCACGAGATGATGCACAAGCCAAACGTGTAGCCAAAGCAATCGTCAACTCGCCATTGGTCAAGACTGCGGTGCATGGAGCAGATCCGAACTGGGGGCGTGTAGCTATGGCGATCGGCAAATGCGAGGCCGAACATGATATTGACCCGGACAAGGTACGGGTCGTATTTGGCGATACCGAGGCCTATCCACAGCAGCTGGACGACGCCGGCTTGCAGGTGGTCAAAGGTTACCTGCAAGGCAAAGAAGTACTCATTTCGGTGGATCTGAACATCGCTCAGGGGCAGTTCACGGTCTATGGGTGTGATCTTTCGGAAGGCTATATCCGGATCAACGCCGACTACACGACCTGAGTTTTATCGCCTGACCGATCTGCCGAGAGGGCAATCCTCTCGGCAGCCCACTCCCTGTATTCCTGTATTCGTACACTGCCCGATGGACTACCCCGCTCCGGTAGACATCCCCGGCCTATGCTTGGGGTCTGTTAAGCCTCTGTAGAACAGTCCGCTTCTGACTGGTTTTGGCTGGTTTTCGCCTGATGCGACCGGCCGCTGCGGATCGACACCTACCGATCATGTACACCATGCCCTGCTGAGCTTATTCGCGAACCGCTACAGTCTGCAGCCTTTTCCCTCCGTCTTAATCCCCGCCGAAACGGTCTTTGACCCCTCCTCTCCCAGTACCGAACCTTTCGCCTGCGGCACCTCCGCGTGCCGTCCGTTTTCGTCTGGGAGGTTGGGTTCAGAGATGCAAGCGACAACGGTGCTTTACGGCCAGGTGCTGGTGGTGTTGGCCATCACGCTGTCCGGGATATGGAGTGCTACCCAGTGGACAGCTGCCGCGTTCGGCTACCAGGCCCGCCTGGGGGCACCCTGGTTCGAGTTGCTGGGCACTCCGGTCTATCACCCTTGGCGTCTGTTCGAGTGGTGGTTCGTCTTCGATGCCTATGCGCCGGACGTCTTCAACGTCGGCGGCAGCATCGCCGCCAGCAGCAGCCTGCTGGCATTGGTGGTGGCCATCGGCATGGCGATCTGGCGGGCGCGCCAGGCACGCCGCGTCACCACCTACGGTTCGGCGCGTTGGGCCGATGCCGATGAGGTGCGCAAGGCCGGCCTGACCCAGCCGGCGGGTGTGTTCCTCGGCCAGTTCAACGATCAGTACCTGCGCCACGAAGGCCCCGAGCATGTGCTGACCTTCGCGCCGACTCGCTCGGGCAAGGGCGTTGGCCTGGTAGTCCCCACCCTGCTCTCCTGGCCGGCCTCGGCGGTCATTCACGACATCAAAGGCGAGAACTGGAGCCTGACCGCGGGCTGGCGTTCGCGCTTCTCCCACTGCCTCCTATTCAACCCCACCGACCTGGCCTCGGCCGCCTACAACCCGCTGCTGGAAGTGCGCCGTGGCGCCCATGAGGTGCGCGATGTGCAGAACATCGCAGATATCCTGGTCGACCCGGAGGGCGCGCTGGAGCGGCGCAACCACTGGGAGAAGACCAGCCATGCACTGCTGGTCGGGGCCATCCTGCACGTGCTCTATGCCGGCCAGGACAAGACCCTGCGCGGCGTTGCTAACTTCCTCTCCGATCCAGCCTGCACCTTCGAGCTGACGCTGCACCGGATGATGACCACGCCGCACCTGGGCGATGCACCGCATCCAGTGGTGGCCTCGGCCGCGCGGGAAGTGCTCAACAAGAGCGACAACGAGCGCTCGGGCGTACTGTCCACTGCGATGTCGTTCCTCGGTCTGTACCGCGACCCGACAGTGGCCGAGGTCACCTCACGTTGCGACTGGCGCATCGCCGACCTGATCTCGGCCGAGCATCCGGTTTCGCTGTACCTGGTGGTGCCGCCCTCGGATATCAGCCGCACCAAGCCGCTGATCCGCCTGATCCTCAACCAGGTCGGCCGGCGCCTGACCGAGTCGCTCGACGGCTCCGACGGCATCGAGCGCCGGCACAAACTGCTGCTGATGCTTGATGAGTTTCCGGCGCTAGGGCGGCTGGATTTCTTCGAGACGGCGCTGGCCTTCATGGCCGGCTATGGGCTGCGCGCCTTCCTCATCTCGCAGTCGCTGAACCAGATCGACAAGGCCTATGGCCAGAACCACTCGATCCTCGATAACTGCCATGTGCGGGTGACCTTCGCCACCAACGACGAACGCACCGCCAAGCGCATCTCCGAGACCCTGGGCACCGCCACCGAACTGCGCGCGCAGCGCAACTACGCCGGCCACCGTCTGGCGCCATGGCTGGGCCATCTGATGGTCTCGCGCCAGGAAACCGCCCGCCCGCTGCTGACCCCGGGCGAGGTCATGCAACTGCCCAGCGACGAAGCCGTGGTGATGCTTTCGGGCCTGGCGCCGATCCGCGCGAAGAAGCTGCGCTACTTCACCGACGCCAACTTCCAGAGCCGGGTACTGCCGGCGCCGCGCTTGCAGCCGGGCCGCTACGCCGACGCTCCGGCGCCACGCCCAGACGACTGGAGCGGCCTGGCCGTGCCTTCAGCCGCCGGCGCTGCGCCGACTGGCCTGGCCGATGTCGAGAGCGTCGAGGACGGCGGCCCACGCCGTCAGCCCGAGCTGGCGGAGCTCGTCCAGTTGCCGGATCACGACGAGCTGGCCAGCGATCTGCTGCTGCTCGACGAGGACGACATCCCCACTCCCTTCCCCACCCAGCCGGATCCGCGCCTGCAACGCGTGGCGCGGCTGGCCGCCCTCGACCCCGACGATGGAATAGCCCTATGAGCCGAGCCCGCCTCAACCTGTTTATCCAACCCGAGCACGCCAAGCGTCTGAACGAACTGGCGATCACCAAGGGCGTATCGAAGTCCTCGATCATCGCCGCGGCGCTGGCCTCCTGGCTGTCGCCCGAGTCCGGCGAGCAGCGCGAGGTGGCCATGGCCAAACGCCTGGATCGCCTGTCACGTCAGTTCGAGCGCCTGGAGCGCGACCAGCACATCCTGATCGAGACTGTGGCGCTGTATGTGCGCTACTACCTCACGGTCAGCACACCTGTACCCGAGGCGCACCAAGAAGCAGCACGCGCGCAGGGCAAGCAGCGCTTCAGCCAGTTTGTCGAGCAACTGGGGCGTCACCTGCAGCGCGGGCGCAGCTTGGTCAGAGAGGTGCACGAGGAGGTTCAGGCAGAGGCTCAGGCCACTGGAGAGCGCCTATGAACTGCTCCTCTTCCATCGTGCTGAGCGCGGCGGCGACCTCCTTGGATCGTCGCACCCGCATGTTGCACACGGCGATGGGCCCGCTGATCGCGGCGGCCCTGGATGATCCGGACGTGGTCGAGGTGATGCTCAACCCCGACGGCCTGCTCTGGCTGGATCGCCTGTCAGTTGGCCGCGCCCATCTGGGCACGCTGGCAGCTGCCGACGGCGAGCGGATCATCCGCCTGGTGGCCGCGCATGTCGGCGCGGAAGTGCATCGTGGCAGGCCGCTGCTGAGCGCCGAGCTGCCGGAAACCGGCGAGCGCTTCGAGGGCGTGCTGCCGCCGGTGGTGGCCGGACCGACCTTCGCCCTGCGCAAGCGTGCCGCCGGGATCATTCCGCTGCAGCAGTACGTCGCCGACGGCATCCTCAGCGCTACCCAGGCAGAGCACCTGCGCGTGGCCGTACGCGAGCGGCAGAACATCCTGGTGGCCGGCGGTACGAGCAGCGGCAAGACCACCCTGGCCAATGCACTGCTGGTCGAGGTGGCCGGCAGTGGTGACCGCGTGCTGGTGCTGGAGGACACGGTCGAACTGCAGTGTCCGGCCCTCGATCACGTCGCTCTGCGCACCAAGCCCGGCGTGGTCTCCATGGCGGATCTGGTGCGTAGCACGCTGCGTTTGCGCCCCGACCGCGTGGTGGTCGGCGAGGTGCGCGGCGGTGAGGCACTGGATCTGGTCAAGGCCTGGGGCACCGGCCATCCCGGCGGTATCGCCACCATTCACGCTGGATCTGCACAGGGCGCACTGCTGCGCCTGGAGCAACTGATTCTGGAGGTCGCCCTGACCGCGCCGCGGGCGTTGATCGCCGAGTCGGTCAACCTAGTGGTGTTTCTCGCCGGGCGTGGCCGCACGCGCTATGTCCAGCAGATCGCCCGCGTCACCGGCTATGACGAGCGCGGCTACCAACTCACTTCCATCGCCCCCGCATACATTCCTTCGCTGACTCAGGAAAACAGCCATGACTGCCTGCCATCCTCGCGTTGCTAATCGTCGCTGCTTCGTCGGTGCCTTGATGCTCGGCGCGCTCTGCCTGGGCGCTTCCCTGCCCGTGCTCGCCGCTGGCTCCGGCATGCCCTGGGAGGGACCACTGCAAGCAGTCCTCGAATCCGTACAGGGCCCGGTGGCGCGCATCATCGCGGTGATCATCATCATTTCCACCGGCCTGACGCTGGCCTTCGGCGACACCAGCGGCGGCTTCCGCAAGCTGATCCAGATCGTCTTCGGCCTGTCGATCGCCTTCGCCGCGTCGTCGTTCTTCCTCAGCTTCTTCAGCTTCGCCGGCGGGGCGGTGGTCGCATGAACGGCGAGCGCGATCTCATCCCCGGCTTCGAGGTGCCGCTGCACCGCTCGCTGGCCGAGCCGATCCTGCTCGGCGGCGCGCCACGCAACGTGGCGATCCTCAACGGCACCCTGGCGGCCGTGGTCGGCCTGGGCCTGCAACTCTGGCTGCCGGGCCTTGCGCTCTGGCTGATCGGTCATTCGTTGGCGGTGTGGGGCGCCCGCCTGGACCCGCAGTTCCTCCAGGTCTTCGCCCGGCATATCAAGCAGCCGTCGCTGCTGGATGTGTGAGGAGCGCTGCCATGCTGAACCTCACCGAATACCAGCGTCGCCCCGCCCAACTCGCCGACTGGCTGCCCTGGGCCGGCCTGGTCGCCCCCGGCGTGGTGCTGAACAAGGACGGTTCGTTCCAGCGCAGCCTGCGTTTTCGCGGTCCGGACCTGGACAGCGCCACCCAGGGCGAGTTGGTGGCCACCTCGGCGCGCCTGAACAACGCCCTGCGCCGCCTCGGCTCGGGCTGGGCGCTGTTTGTCGAGGCCGAGCGTCTGGCGGCGGCGGACTACCCCGATAGTGACTTTCCCGAGCCGCTGTCCTGGCTGGTGGACGAGGAGCGCCGCGCCGCCTTCGAGGGCCAAAGCAGCCACTTCGAGAGTACCTACCACCTGACGCTGCTCTACCTGCCGCCGGAGGAGTCGCGCTCGCGCGCCGCCGGCCTGCTCTACGAGCACCGGGCGCAGCGCGGCGTCGACTGGCGCGAACGGCTGGCCGCCTTTGTCGCCGAGACGGATCGCTTCTTCGATCTGTTGGACGGGGTGATGTCGGAACTCGCCTGGCTCGACGACAGCCAGACGCTGACCTACCTGCATGCCACGGTTTCGACCTACCGCCAGCGGCTGGTCGTGCCCGAGGTGCCCTTCCACCTCGATACCCTGCTGGCCGACAGTCCGCTGATCACCGGCCTGGCGCCGCGCTTGGGTGAACAGCACCTACGCGTGCTCTCGGTGCGCGGCCTCCCCACCTCGACCTGGCCAGGCGTGCTGGATGACCTCAACCGCCTGGGCTTCGCCTATCGTTGGTCGACCCGTTTCATCTGCTTGGACAAGGACGAGGCCGAGAAGGAACTGGTGCGCCTACGCCGGCAGTGGTTTGCCAAGCGCAAGGGTGTCCTGGCGCTGCTGCGCGAAGCGATTTTCCAGCAGGAGAGCCCACTGCTCGACAGCGACGCGGCGAACAAGGCCTGCGACGCCGACGCGGCGCTGCAAGAACTCGGTGCCGACCAGGTCGCCTTCGGCTATGTGACGGCCACCGTGACGGTGAGCGACTGCGACGCCCAGGTCGCCGACGAGAAGCTGCGCCGGGTCGAGCGGGTGATCCAGGGCCGCGGCTTCGTCACCATCGCCGAGAGTCTCAACGCGGTGGAGGCCTGGCTGTCGTCGATCCCCGGCAACGTCTACGCCAATGTCCGCCAGCCGCTGATCTCCACGCTCAACCTGGCGCACCTGATGCCGGTCTCGGCACTCTGGGCCGGCCCGGCGCGCAACGACCATCTGGATGGCCCGCCATTGGTGATCACCCGCACCGATGGCGCAACGCCGTTTCGTCTGGTCACCCATGTCGGCGATGTCGGCCACACCCTGGTGGCCGGCTCCACTGGCATGGGCAAGTCGGTGTTGCTGGCGACCCTGGCCCTGCAGTTCCGGCGCTACCCGGGTTCGCGTCTGTTTCTCTTCGACATGGGCCGTTCACTGCACGCGACGATGCTGGGGTTAGGTGGCGAGCACTACGACCTGGGCGGCGACGGCGACCTGGCCTTCCAGCCCCTGGCGCGCATCGATCAGCATGGCTACCGAACCTGGGCCGCCGAGTGGCTGGAGGCTCGCCTGCTGCAGGAAGGCGTGGCCGTCGGCCCCGAGCAGAAGGCCGCGCTGTGGACGGCGCTGGACAGCCTGGCCGGCGCGCCGGAGGCGCAGCGCACAATGACCGGTTTGTCCGTGCTGCTGCAGGACAACGCCCTGCGCCAGGCACTTCAGCCCTACGTGCTGGGCGGTGCTCATGGCGCATTGCTGGATGCCGATCAGGATCGTCTGGGCAGCGCCGACGTGCAGTGCTTCGAGATGGAGGAACTGATGCACAGCAAGGCGGCGGTGGCCGCCGTGCTGTGCTACCTGTTCGCCCGTTTCGAGGAGCGCTTTGACGGCGCGCCGACCCTGCTGATCCTCGATGAGGCCTGGCTGTTTCTCGACGATCCGCTGTTCGCCGCCCGCATCCGCCAGTGGCTCAAGACCCTGCGCAAGAAGAACGTCAGCGTCATCTTCGCCACCCAGTCGCTGGCCGACATCAAGGACTCCAGCATCGCTGCGGCAATCATCGAGAGCTGCGCCAGCCGCATCTTCCTGCCCAACCCGCAGGCGGGCGAGCCGCAGATCCGTGGCATCTACCAGGGATTCGGCCTCAACGAACGGCAGATCGAGATCATCGCCCAGGCCACGCCCAAGCGTGATTACTACTACCAGTCGCGCCTGGGCAACCGCCTGTTCGATCTCGGCCTGGGGCCGGTGGCGCTGGCCTTCGCCGCCTCGGCCAGCCCGGCCGAGCAGCGCGAGATCGACCGAATCCTGCAGGCGTCCGGCGCCGCCGATTTTGCCCCTGCCTGGTTGCGCCATCGTGGCCTGGACTGGGCCGCCGACCTGCTCACCGCCTATCCCTCGTCACGCAAGGAGTGCCTGCCATGAGATCCCCTGCCCGCTGTTTACCCTGCACCACGCTGCTGGTGCTTGGCCTGCTGGCCGTGCAGCCGGCCAGCGCCCTGACAGTGATCGACCCGACCAACCTGGCGCAGAACACCCTGACCGCGGTGCGCACCCTGGAGATGGTCAACAACCAGGTTCGCCAACTGCAGAACGAAACCCAGATGCTGCTGAACCAGGGCCGTCACCTGGCGCGTCTGGATTACAACGTGCTCAACCGCCTGCGCATGAGCCTGGCCACTACCGAGCGGCTGCTCGCCGAGGCGCGAGGGCTGGCCTACGAAGTGCAACGCCTGGATCAGGAGTTCGTCCGTCTCTATCCGGCCGAGTACACCGGCGACGTCAGCAGCCAGCGCCTGGCCGAGGAAGCCCGCGAGCGCTGGCAGCAGGGCCTCGACGGGCTGCATACGGCGCTGCGCGTGCAGGCGCAGGTGACGCAGAACCTGGCCGAGGACGAAAGCGCCTTGGCCGCTCTGGTGCAGCAGAGCCAATCCGTGGGTGGCGCATTGCAGGCCGCCCAGGCCACCAACCAGTTGCTGGCCCTGCAGGCCAAGCAGTCGATCCAGGCGCAGCAGCTGCAGATCACCCAGAACCGCGCCATCGCCCTGGAGCTGGCCCGCCAGGCTGCTGCGGCCGAAGAGGCGCGCGAACGGCGGCGACGCTTTATGGGCAGCGGCACGCCCTATACCCCCTACCCCGTGCAGTTCTATCGGTAGGGAGGCGCCCTCATGAGATTCCTGGCACTGCTGCCGCTGCTGGTACTAGCCGCCTGCGGACGGGGCGACGATGGCGTCGTGGCACGGCAAGACGATGCGACTGAGCGCTTCTACTCCGGCTGCGCCCGGCCCGGCGAATTTCTCCGGCCTACCGACTTGCCCGCGATCCCGCCGAGCTTCGACGAGGACGTGCAATGAACGACGTCAGCGTGATCGACCGCTTCCTCGAGGTATTCGGGCTGTACATCGACACGGGCTTCGGCCTGCTAGGCGGCGAGGTGGCCTTTCTCACCATGACACTGGTGGTGATCGACATGACCCTGGCCGGGCTGTTCTGGGCCATGGGCGGCGAGGACGTCAGCGCCAAGCTGATCCGCAAGACGCTTTATGTCGGCGCCTTCGCCTTCATCATCGGCAACTTCAATGCCCTGGCCAAGATCGTCTTCAACTCCTTCGCCGGGTTGGGCCTGCTGGCCGCGGGCTCGGCGCTGAGCCCGGCCGAGTTCCTGCAGCCGGGGCACCTGGCTTCGATCGGTATCGAGGCCGGGCGGCCGCTGCTCGAGCAGATTCGTCACCTGAGCGGCTTTCCCAAGGTGTTCGGCAATCTGGACAGCATCCTGGTGCTGTTTCTGGCCTGGCTGGTGGTGATCGTCAGCTTCTTCTTCCTGGCCATCCAGCTGTTCGTCACCTTGGTCGAGTTCAAGCTGACCACCCTCGCCGGCTTCGTGCTGGTGCCCTTTGCGCTGTGGAACAAGACCGCCTTTCTCGCCGAGAAGGTGCTGGGCAACGTGGTGGCGTCCGGCATCAAGGTGCTGGTGCTGGCGGTGATCGTCGGCATCGGCAGCGGGCTGTTCGCCGAGTTCCAGGCCGTGCCGGACGAGCCCTCCATCGACCATGCGCTGGTGGTCATGCTCGCCTCGCTGGCATTGCTCGGTTTGGGCATCTTCGGGCCGGGTATTGCCACCGGCCTGGTCTCCGGCGCGCCTCAACTCGGTGCCGGCGCAGCAGCCGGTACCGCGCTCGGCGCGGCGGGCATGGCAGTGGGTGCGGCTGCAGTAGCCACAGGTGTCGGCGGCGCGGTATTGGCCGGTGCACGCATGGCACCCGGTGCGGCGCGCGTGGCAATGGGTGGAGCCCATTCTTTGGCTGGCGCGCCCTTTGGAGTTGCAGCCGGCGGTACTGCGGCTGTTGGAACGTCGGCCGCTGCTGGCTCATCGGCGACCCCCGCCAAGCCGCCCGCGTGGGCTAAGCGCCTGCAGCGCAGGCAGCAACTCTCACAGGCCACCAGCACAGTCGCCCACACCCTGCGTGGTGGCGATGGCGGTGGCTCATCACCTGGGCCGCAGATCCGCGACCCATCGAATTCGTAAAGGAGGACGAGGATGCGATTCAGACGTCCACGGGTGCGCTACAGCGACACCCCTCAACCTGTCACCCCTTACCAGGCAGCGGCACAGGCCTGGGACCTGCGCATGGGCAGCAGCCTGGCACAGGCACGCAACTGGCGGCTGATGGCATTCGGTTGCCTGGGTCTGGCGCTGCTGATGACTGGCGGGCTGCTCTGGCGTTCGGCGCAGTCGACGGTGACGCCTTACGTGGTGGAGGTCGACAACCTCGGCCAGGTGCGCGCCGTAGGCGAAGCCGCCAGTTCCTACCAGCCCCAAGATGCGCAAATCGCCCACCACCTGGCGCGCTTTATCGAGCAGGTGCGCTCGCTATCGATCGATCCGGTGGTGGTGCGGCAGAAGTGGCTGGAGGCCTATCACTCCACCACCGACCGCGGCGCGGCCACCCTCAATGACTATGCCCGCGCCAACGATCCCTTCACCCGGGTCGGCAAGGAGTCGGTATCGGTGGAAGTCACCAGCGTGGTGCGCGCCAGCGACAGCTCGTTCCAGGTGCGCTGGATCGAACGCCGTTTCGTGAATGGTTCAGCCGCCGGCCTGGAGCGCTGGACCGCGGTGATCTCGCTGGTACTGCAGCCTCCACGCACCGAGGAAAAGCTGCGCCGCAACCCGCTCGGCATCTACGTCAACGGCCTGTCCTGGAGCCGTGAGCTGGACACTACGGAAGGAGCCAACAAACCATGAAAACCGCCCTGAACCTCCGCGTCTGCCCGCTGCTGCTGAGCCTGCTGGCCGGCTGCGCCAGCCAGCAGCCACCGGTGATCGCCCTGGACGAACCGATCAAGGCGCAGCGCCTGCCGGAGCCGCCCAAACCCATCGAAGTGGTGGAAGTGCCCAAGCCCTTGGCTCTGCCGGCGCAGCTCAAGACGTTGCCGAATCAAGGTAGCAAACCGGCCAAGGAACCGGCCGATGAGCGCGTGCGGGTCTCGCGCGCCAATCGCGAAGCTCGAGTCGCGCCGAGCCGCGAGGGCTACATCAACGCCATCCAAGTCTGGCCCTACTCCGATGGCGCGCTGTACCAGGTGTATGCCAGCCCTGGTCGGGTGACGGCGATCAACCTGCAGCCCGGCGAGGAGCTGGTCACCGTGGCCGCCGGCGACACGGTGCGCTGGATCGTCGGTGATACCTCCAGCGGCAGCGGCGACGAGCTACGCACCAGCGTGCTGATCAAACCGACGCGGGTCGATCTCAAGACCAACCTGGTGATCACCACCACGCGCCGCACCTACCTGATCGAACTGACTTCCACCGAACACACCTGGATGGCGTCGGTGTCCTGGGACTACCCCCAGGACCGCATGCTCGCCCTGCAACGTCGCGCCAGCGCCGCCCAGGCCGCGGCGCCGGTGGATGCCGGCCTGGCGCTGGATCAGCTGCGCTTTCGATACGCGATCAGCGGTAGCAATCCGCCCTGGAAACCGCTGCGCGCCTTCGATGACGGGCGCAAGGTGTATATCCAGTTCCCCGCCGGCATCGCCCAGGGCGAGCTGCCACCGCTGTTCGTGATCGGCCCGGAGGGCGACGGGCAACTGGTCAACTACCGCTTCCGCTCGCCCTACTACATCGTCGATCGCCTGTTCGGCGCGGCCGAGTTGCGCCTGGGCGCCGACAAGGGCGACGTGGTGCGGATCGAGCGCACCGATGGCGTGGCACGGAGGCGCTGAGCATGACGGCCAAGGATGACCTCCAAAGCCCGGCTAACTCGCTCCCGCCGAAGGAAGCGCCGGAGTCGCTGGAGCTGCGCGCCAAGCCGCGCCCTGTCACCCGCCTCAATCCACGCATGCTGGCGGCAGTGGTCGGTGGCCTATCGGCTGCGGTACTGGGTGCCATGCTGTGGTCGCTGCAACCGCAGCAGCGCCGCCAGGGCAACGAGCCGAACGAACTGTACAACGTCGACCGCGTGGCGCGCTCGGAGGGACTGGAGCAGCTACCGGCAGACTACTCTCAGCTGCCACCACCACCTGCTCCCGAGATACCGCAACTGGGCCCACCGCTGCCCGGCGACCTGGGCGGACCGATCCTCAGGGCCGAGCAGCAGGCGCAGGGCTATGGCCATGGTCCGGACGCTGCTGAAGCCGAGCGTCTTGCCCGGCTCAAGGAGGCCGAGGAAGCGGCGCTGTCCTCGGTGTTTTTCCAGACCAACAGCGCGCGGAAATCGAACGTCGCATCCACTGAGGGCGCCCAACCCGATCCCATGATCCTGGGTATGGCCTCGTCAGGCGTGGTAGCCGCAACTGCAGGAACGCCGACCCAGCAGGAACGGAACGAGACGTTTCTCAGTAAATCCGTAAATGCACAAATCCGTAATTCCGGATTACTGCAGATGTCTGACTCGCCCTACCAGGTGATGGCCGGCACCGTGATCGCGGCGGCGCTGGTCACCGGTATCAAGTCGGATCTACCCGGCGACGTGATCGCCACGGTGACCGAACCGGTCTACGACAGCGCCACCGGCCAGCACGTGCTGATCCCCCAAGGCGCGCGCCTGCTGGGCCGCTACAACAGCCAGGTGAGCTACGGGCAAAGCCGCGTGCAGGTGGTATGGCAGCGGGTGATCTTGCCGGACACCTCGTCCTTCCAGCTCGACAATCTGGTCGGTACCGATGCCGCCGGCTATGCCGGCCTTGAGGATGGCGTCGACTGGCATTGGGATCGCATCGTCGCCGGCGCGGCCATGACCAGCCTGCTGGGCATCGGTGCCGAGCTGGCGGCACCGACCAGTCGCACCGACGGCGACCGCATCATCATCGCCGGTCGCGACAGCCTGCAGGACACGGTGAATCAGGTCGGCCAGGAGGTCACCCGCCGCAACCTCGATATCCAACCCACGCTGACCCAGCGTCCCGGCCTGCCCCTGCGCGTGATCGTCAACCGCGACCTGGTGCTGCGCCCCTATCAGCCCTTCTCCGCTCAACAGAGGAACCTGCCATGAGTACGACCAAGCTGCGCCTCGGCCCGCTGCCGAAAACAGAGAACCTGAAGCTGACCTTCACCTGCCCCGCTAACCTGAAAGCCGACCTCGAGCGCTACGCGACGCTGCACTCACAAACCTATGGTGAAGAAGTCGATGCCCTGACGCTCATCCCTCACATGCTGGAGGCCTTCATGGCGAGGGATCGGGTGTTCAGGAGACTTAGTACAACGAGCTGAAAACCGAGTCCTTTTGCCCTGGCTGCCTGTAAAGCCCTTGCCTCCGAAGAGGCTGGTAACAAATGTGATCACGAGCCTTCGCCCCAAAGGCACTCGGACGAAATTGACCTGAATGAATTAAGAAAAAATCAGCTGAACCGCCAAAACTTAAGATTTTCCTGTCTCAATCAAGAAAATCTGGGGACCAGAGCCAAGCTAAAGGAATTCTTGACATGCACCATGTGGAAACTGTGGCTCTCGATATTACGAAGCAAAATCGGCATTAAGTTGCCGATTTTGTGCATTTATGGAGCAATAAAGGCACTTTAATGCCACTTATCCAGATTTACGGAATTTAAAGTGCCGTCGCCGACTGCCAAGCCTGGGTAGCCTGCAGACACTATCAACGTTTGAACATCTCGAAGGCCGCTTGCAACTGAGAATGGTCGGAAGCCCGCTTCGCAGCTGATCGTGAAGCAAGATTCTGCAGTTTCCGTTTTATCGCAGGTAGCTCTGCTGCCTGTGGCAACTCGATCAAGTCAAAATCTGGATTCTCCATCTCGACTGATTCCAGAAATGCTCTCGACTGCGGGGTAAGCCACTCTGAAATTTGTCGAAGAAGCCTGGCGCGGTGTTCCAGCAGTATCTCTGAGCTGACAGGGGCAGCAGTCATACCACGGAAGTGGGTCTCGTATATCGCCTCGAAATCCTTGGGCTCATTGGGAACCAGCATCTCCCAGGCAGGCTTCGGACTGCAGGTCATGTATATCAGGAAGGTTCGCCAAAGGCGCTCATCTGTGCGCGGATCCTCTAGAAGCAAGCCGATATCAAACAGGTCGCGCGGATGCTGTCTCGACAATGCTGCTGCCATTTTCCCCGCATATAGATCCGCAAAGTCGAGCACCTGGATCGAGGCAAAGCCAAAGGCCTCCTGGACCTGCGGCTGGACAACCATTGTTCGTACTGGATGCACAGAGCCGCGCATAACCGGGGTCGTTTCTATTTGCACCCGGGCTCGTCCACGACTCACTATCAGCCTGTTTATGAAGCCACCTCTTTCGGGCGCTGATGTTTGTACCTGTAGCCTTAATGGCGCAGAGCCAAGTGCCCTTCCCAGACCTTCTAATGCATCGGAGATCTGACTAGCATCCTGCGCATAGTCCTGCATCGGCAACCAGGTCAGATCGATATCCACAGACAACCTGGGCAAGTCATGCTCGAACAGGTTGATCGCCGTACCCCCTTTGAGGGCAAATCGTGTTTCTTTCGCCAAGGTCGGCAGAATTTCCACCAATAACTGGACTCGGTCGGTGTAGCGCTTATCCCAGGTGCTCATCAAGATCCGCCGGCAAGGTTATTTGGTAGGTTGGGTTCAAGCGACCACCGGGAACCAGGCAACGCTTTCCCTTCCCTAGATAGACGCCGTCCAACGAGACATGATCCAACCAGGCGTGCCGATGACGCTCTGCGAGCGCCAGGAACAAGCGCTTGGCTTTTATGCTGGTGCAATGCCGCAGCAGCATGCTTACCCTTTGGGGACGAAGGGTGTCCGCACCCTGCATCAGCGCATCCACTTCATAAACGAGCGATGCGTCTGACACGCCATCACACAGCTCGAGGATTGCGCGTTCAGGTGTCGCGACGACGATGCGGCCGCGGTCGCCATCAACATCCACCCATTCGAGCGCTAGATTTCTTAGGACTTCGGCATCCATATCGGCCTTGAATGACAATGCCGACAGATTGAATGGACTTTTGCCGCACAGCATCACCTCAGCCTTCAAGGGAAGCTTTTCCACCCAGGCCGGGAGGCTTCCAGGGCCATATAGAGTGACCCTCTCACGCTCGCCCAACCGCAGGTAGTGCTCGTGCCCATGCCAAGCCAAGGCAAAACGCCCGCCAACATGCAGCGGCAATCGCTCTCCTTCCTGCAGCGCACGCACTACAGCAGCCCAGGTGAGACGTCCGCCTCGTCGCTGATAGATTCCACGCGCAGGCGATTCCAGCCAGCCGCTCGCGATATATCGCGCTACGAGGTTGCTGCTGTAGCCATGAGCCTTCAACCAGCTACTGGACACCAGATCGCTGTCGCCGAGCCCTGCAAGCAAGGAGTTTAGTTTTTCAGATTTTTGCACACTCATAGTGAGCAAAATAGAGCTTTTCTAAACCTTCAGCAAGAAGAGGTTTATAGAAACCCAAAAATACTCACCATTAGTGAGCAAAATTTAGTTCTTATAAACCCACACAAGGAACTCTTGGCCATTGCTATAGGCGCTCCCTAGGCCCCTTCCATTCCAGCAATGCCTGTAGCGGATCCAGCTCGCCAACAAGCTCACGCGCTTGGGCGAGCTTGTCCATAGCAATGCATCGCGCAGCTTCGGGCAGATTCGATACGGAGCTCTCCGCATCACTGAAAAAGGCCTGGATCCGCTTTATGTCATCCCACTGCTTGATGGCGCTCAGCAAATCAGTCCTCGCCTGCGCCCTTGCCTCGCTCTGCCTCTGAATCCGCTCTCTCTCCTCGCGCCGGCGAATCTGTTCCATCCCCTCCTGCTGCCGAATTCTGGCCTGCTCCTCGGCCTCCTCTACCAATCGGGCAACTACAGGCGCGGCGTCTATGAGCTGCTGGACGATCTCATCCAGCTGGCCACGTAGCGAGCCTTGCTTAGCCTCCTTCCAACTCTGAGACCAATCAGTCCACGGATATGGCGAGAACGCCCTTATACATAGGCGGCCGGTCGCAAAGTCCATGCGAGTCGACCAGTTCCAAGTTGAGCTTAAGCGACGCATCTGCTGCGACGGAATCTTGGAGGTGGGGATGTACTTGCCATCGATGTAGCGGGCCTCAAGCTCCTCAGTCATCTCAAACACCGTCAGCCCGATGGCAACCGTCCCGACGAAAACCACTGTGGGCTTGGATGGTGACCACAACGCCGGATGACGATGCCTTGGTTTCTTGGGAGGGTGCTCATGCTCATCAAACGAGTCCCGGGCATAGGTGCGGTCACTCGGAGCAAACATCACGCGATGACCGGCAGCCTCCAGCTTGAGAAACAGCTGATTCGCCAGCTTGAGGGCAGACTCAAGTTGCGGCTTGGTCACCACAACGTCCACCAGGCGCTGCCTCCCGGGCTTGAGGAACCCTTGGTCGATGACGCGCCCCTGCTCAAAGACCTCATACGCTCCCACGACAACAGGATGCTGCCTTGATCGCGATATGCGGAGCTGTTCGGGTTTGATTTTGCGCGGTGCAGGTGCCTTCGGTACCGGTCGAGAAACAGCACCAAGAGTATCTCCCCTGCGCCATACCTGTAGGTCACCAGGCCCAGCCTCAGGCAGGGGTGGCTGAGGACTCGGTATTCCATTCTCCAGCTTTACCCAGTGCCCACGCGGCGGCCGCGGGACATTCATGCGGGTACACACGCGCGCCAAGAAGCTGGAGGAAACACGGTGATGATCCGCGATCTTGGTCATCGGAAGCCGCCACACCTCGGCGTACATCTCCTCACGACTGACTGGGCCACCAGAGCTGGAACCAGGTTGCTGAGATACCTCTTCGGAAGACACGCTTCAATCCTTAAGCCTGATATCACCGTACCAACCAACGACTGGCCACACTCCACGATCCATCAGGTCAAACCAAGCCAAAACAGCTGTTGTACCAAACCCTCCGCAGCCCCCTCCACCACGTTGTCCACCCAACGAGCAGCGGACAGCATCTGCAGCACGGATCAGGGCCAACAAGGAGGCGACATTCATGCCCGCATCATCTGAACAGACAGCCGCACGCTTGATCACCTGCCCACCCCGAATCTTGCGAGCCAGTGCGGCCCCCGCCTACCTCGGCATGTGCCGCACAGAATTCAACAAAACCGTCCGGCCTCACGTGCGGGAATTCCGCATTGGGGTGCAAGGCATCGGCTTTGATCGCGAAGAACTGGATGCCTGGGCAGACACCTACATCGACCAGGCCATCATTGAAAAGGAAGGTGCCAAGGGACATGATCACTCCCGCAGCGAGCGCCAAGGAGAAAAACCATGGCGCGAAAAACCATTAGCGGCCTCTACAAAAGGAACGGGACCTGGCACATCGACAAGGTCTTCAGAGGTCAGCGAATTCAGGAAAGCACTGGATCAAGCGATAGGAAGGAGGCAGAGCAGTACCTGATACACAAGCTGGAAAAGCTCCGGGAACAGAAGATCTACGGCGTCCGCAAGATCAGAACGTGGCGGGAGGCTGCTACGCGTTACCTGACCGAGTACAAGAATCAGCCGTCGATAGGCCTCACGGCCATCTATCTGGAGCAGTTGGACCGGTATATTGGCGACCAGCCTCTGACTCATGTCGACGACGAGACCCTGGCTCCCTACATAAGGGATCGACTCAAGAGTCGTAGAACCAGCGATGGGAAGTTGAAGCCAGGAGTTTCACACCGCACGGTGAACATCGCCCTGGAACGCGTCATACGTATCCTGAATCTTTGCGCCCGAAAATGGCGTGATGAGCAGAAGCGTCCCTGGCTCGACGTGGTACCGATGATCACCAAGCTGGAAGAGAAGAAAACCAGACGCATGCCCTACCCGATGTCCTGGGAAGAGCAGTCGATTCTCTTCGCCGAACTGCCGGATCATTTGCGCCGCATGGCCCTGTACAAGGTCAACAGCGGCTCACGCGAGCAGGAGGTCGTGAAGCTTCGCTGGGATTGGGAGATACCGATTCCTGAGCTCAACACCAGCGTATTTCTCATACCGGCGGATTTTGGTGGCCGACATGAGAGCTCCGGGGTCAAGAACGGCGACGAGCGCCTCGTTGTGCTCAACAACGTAGCCAAGTCGGTCATCGAGGGACAGCGTGGGCTTGATCCAGTTTGGGTATTTCCTTACGGACAACCCGATCGAAACGGCAAGGCCACTCCGGTTCACCGGATGAACGATTCGGCATGGAAGAAAGCCAGGGTCAGAGCAGCGAAGAAGTTCCAGGAGCGTTTTCTGCGCCCTGCCCCAGCTGGATTTGCTTCGATCCGCGTTCACGATCTGAAGCACACCTTCGGCCGAAGACTTCGGGCTGCTGGGGTAACGGAGGAAGACAGGAAGGCTCTGCTGGGCCACAGGAACGGCAGCATCACCAGTCACTACTCGGCCGCCGAGCTGGGCAAACTGATCGATGAAGCCAACAGGATTTCGGCCACCGACTCGCGCGGGCCGGCCCTGACAATTTTGAGGAGAATGGCAGGATGAAAAAAGTCCCGCAAAAGTCCCTGCGCTTCGAGCGTGTGAAGCGCCCATAAAAAAATCCAGTCACCGCTAAGTGACTGGATTTTCTAGGGATTTTTTGGTCGGGACGGAGTGATTCGAACACTCGACCCCTTGCACCCCATGCAAGTGCGCTACCGGGCTGCGCTACGCCCCGATGATGCTTACGTGTTACCGAAAGCGGGAAGAACTATACATTAAGCTTTTGAATTAAGGCAACTTTTTCTTTTGCCCTATTTCCGCAGAACATGCAGCACGTCCTCGAGCTCGACGATCATCTGCTTGATCAGCTGACGATACTGGGTGGTGTCGTCCTTGGCCTCGTCGCCGGAGAGGCGCTGACGCGCCCCGCCGATGGTGAAGCCCTGATCGTAGAGCAACGCGCGAATCTGCCGGATCATCAGTACGTCCTGGCGCTGGTAGTAACGGCGGTTGCCCCGCCGCTTGACCGGATTGAGCTGTGGAAACTCCTGTTCCCAATAACGCAGGACATGGGGTTTGACCGCGCAGAGCTCGCTGACTTCGCCGATGGTGAAGTAGCGCTTGCCGGGTATCGCCGGTAGCTCGTCGTTATGACTTGGTTCCAGCATATGCCTCGACCCTGGCTTTCAGTTTTTGCCCTGGACGAAAGGTGACCACACGGCGAGCCGTGATCGGGATCTCCTCTCCTGTTTTCGGGTTGCGGCCGGGTCGCTGGCGCTTGTCGCGCAAGTCGAAGTTACCGAACCCGGAAAGCTTGACCTGTTCGTTCAGCTCCAGAGCCTGGCGGATCTCTTCAAAAAACAGCTCCACCAGCTCCTTGGCTTCCCGTTTGTTCAGGCCGAGCTCTTCGTACAGACGTTCCGCCATTTCAGCTTTCGTCAGAGCCCCCATACGCTACTTCCTTAACGTGGCGTTGAACCTTTGTTCGAGGCAGGTGAGGATATTTTGCGTAGTAGTACTCACCTCATCGTCATTAAGAGTGCGCGATGGATGCTGCCAGGTCAAGCCGACTGCCAGGCTTTTTCTAAGCGGATCAATGCCTTTACCGTGATAGACGTCAAATAGCTTGAGGTCTGTCAGCCACTCGCCCGCCGCCTCGCGAATGGCGGTGAGCACGGCTTCGGCCGGCTGTTCACGATCGACCAGCAGTGCCAGGTCGCGGCGTACTTCGGGGAAGCGCGACAACTCGCTGAACACCGGCATGCGCCCGACTGCCACTTCGGCCAGCAGCAACTCGAAGAGGAACACCGGCTGATCCAGACCGAGGGTCTTGGCCAGCTCCGGATGCAGGGCCCCCATGAAACCGACCAGACGCCCCTCCCGCTCGATACGCGCGGTCTGACCCGGGTGCAGTGCCGGATGCTCGCCCGGCACGAAGGCGAAGGCATCGGCAGCGCCGGCACAGCCCAGCAGCGCCTCGACATCGGCCTTCAGATCGTAGAAGTCCACACTCTCGCGGCCATTGGCCCAGCCTTCCGGCAGACGGCTGCCGCTGATCACGCCGCCCAGCATGGCTTCCTGCTTGAGGCCTTCGAGCTGGCCGACGAAACGCAGGCCGCTCTCGAACAGACGCACGCGCGACTGCTGGCGATTGAGGTTGTGCTCCAGCGCCTTGACCAGGCCCGGCCACAGCGAGGAGCGCATGGCGGCCATGTCGGCGGAGATCGGGTTGGCCAGCTGCAGCGGGACGACACCCGGGTTGAACAGCTCGAACAGCTTGGGATCGATGAAGCTGTAGGTGATGGCTTCCTGGTAACCGCGCGCCACCAGCAGGCGACGCAGGGCCGGCAGCTCGGCACGGGCTTCGGCCTTGGCCTGCGGGGCCAGGCGCGCCTGCGGGTAACGCACCGGCAGGCGGTTGTAGCCATACAGACGACCCAGCTCTTCGATCAGGTCCACTTCCAGGCTGATATCGAAGCGGTGGCTCGGCACGCTGACCTGCCACTGGCCGGCACCCTCGGCGGTCACGCCCAGGCCGAGCGCGCTGAGCAGGCGCTCGACTTCGGCGCCATCCATGTCCAGGCCAAGCATCTGGCTGATGCGCTCGGCGCGCAGAGTGATCGGCGCGACGTTTGGCAGGTCGGCCGCACTGGCCACTTCGATGATCGGGCCGGCGTCCCCGCCGACGATCTCCAGCAGCAGCGCAGTGGCGCGCTCCATGGCGCTGCGCGCCAGCTGCGAGTCGACGCCGCGCTCGAAGCGATGCGAGGAATCGGTGTGCAGGCCATAGGAGCGCGCCTTGCCGGCCACGGCGATGTTGTCGAAGAAGGCGCTCTCGAGGAACAGATCGCGGGTCTTGCCGCTCACACCGCTGTGCTCGCCACCCATCACGCCGGCAATGGCTAGGGCGCGCTCGTGGTCGGCGATCACCAGGGTGTCGGCGCGCAGGCCGACTTCCTGGCCATCCAGCAGGACCAGCTTCTCGCCCTCTTCCGCCATGCGCACGCGGATGCCGCCGTTGATTTCGGCCAGATCGAAGGCGTGCATCGGCTGACCAAGCTCGAGCATCACGTAGTTGGTGATGTCGACGGCGGCGTCGATGCTGCGGATGTCGGAACGGCGCAGGCGCTCGACCATCCACAGCGGGGTCGGCTTGGACAGGTCAACGTTGCGAATGACACGACCCAGGTAGCGCGGGCAGGCCTTGGGCGCCAGCACTTCAACCGGACGCACTTCGTCATGGGCAGCGGCGACCGGGGTGACGGAGACTGCTGTTACCGGGGCGGCGTAGATGGCGCCGACTTCGCGTGCCAGGCCGGCCAGCGACAGGCAGTCGCCGCGGTTGGGGGTCAGGCCGATTTCGATGCTGGCATCGTCCAGGCCCAGGTAGGCGCGAATGTCCTGGCCGACCGGAGCATCCGCCGCCAGCTCCATCAGGCCGCTGTTGTCGTCGCTGATCTGCAGTTCGGAGGCCGAGCAGAGCATGCCCTGGGACTCCACGCCGCGCAGCTTGGCTTGCTTGATCTTGAAGTCGCCCGGCAGTTCGGCGCCGATCATGGCGAAGGGAATCTTGATGCCGGCACGGGCGTTGGGCGCACCGCAAACCACCTGGAAGTTGGCGCTGCCGTTGCTGACCTGGCACACACGCAGCTTGTCGGCGTCCGGGTGCTGCTCGGCGCTGAGGATCTCGCCCACCACCACGCCGCTGAACTGGCCGGCGACCGGGATCACCGCGTCCACTTCCAGGCCGACCATGGACAGGCGGGCCACCAGCTCGTCGCGCGAGACGTCCGGGTTCACCCAGCTGCGCAGCCACTGTTCACTGAATTTCATACTGTCTGTTCTCCTTAAACGAATTCGATGACGAAGGCGGTACTAGCGAAATTGCGCCAGAAACCGCAGGTCGTTATCGAAGAACAGGCGCAAGTCATTGACGCCATAACGCAGCATGGCCAGGCGCTCGACGCCCATGCCGAAGGCGAAGCCGGAGTATTTCGCCGGATCGATGCCGCTCATGCGCAGCACGTCCGGATGCACCATGCCGCAGCCCATCACTTCCAGCCAGCCGGTCTGCTTGCACACGCGACAGCCCTTGCCCGAGCACATCACGCACTGCATGTCGACTTCGGCCGAGGGCTCGGTGAAGGGGAAGAAGGACGGACGGAAACGCACGCCCAGCGGCTTCTCGAAGAACACCCGGAGGAACTCCTCGATGGTGCCCTTGAGGTCGGCGAAGCTGATACCCTCGTCGACCAGCAGGCCTTCGACCTGGTGGAACATCGGCGAGTGGGTGATATCGGAGTCGCAGCGATAGACGCGGCCGGGGCAGACGATGCGGATCGGCGGCTGCTGCGACTCCATGGTGCGCACCTGCACCGGCGAGGTGTGGGTGCGCAGCAGCATGTTGGCGTTGAAATAGAAGGTGTCGTGCATCGCCCGCGCCGGATGGTGGCCGGGGATGTTGAGGGCTTCGAAGTTGTGGTAATCGTCTTCGACTTCCGGACCCTCGGCGACGTTGTAGCCGATATGGGTGAAGAACTGCTCGACACGCTCGAGGGTACGGGTGACCGGGTGCAGGCCGCCAGGAGCCTGGCCGCGGCCCGGCAGGGTCACGTCGATGCGCTCGGACGCCAGCTTCTCGGCGAGCAGGGCCTGCTCAAGCACGGATTTGCGGGCGTTCAGGGCGTCCTGAACCTGGTTCTTGGCGGCGTTGATCAGGGCGCCAGCCTGCGGACGCTCCTCGGCCGACAGCTTGCCCAGGGTCTGCATCAGGGCGGTCAGCTCGCCCTTCTTGCCGAGATACTGAACCCGGAGTTGTTCCAGGGCGTTGACGTCTGCGGTGTTTTGCACGGCCTCTAGCGCTTGCGAGACCAATGCATCCAGGTTTTCCATGTACGGACTCCAGATACGAAATAGGGGAAGAGCTTGAAGGCTCTTCCCCTATCTTTGACGTTGCCACCGGGCAAGCCCGGTGATTGTCGGGGGACTTAAGCCAGAACGGCCTTAGCTTTCTCGACAATCGCAGCAAACGCCGCTTTTTCGTTCACTGCCAGATCGGCCAGGACCTTACGGTCGATTTCGATCGACGCCTTTTTCAGGCCAGCGATCAGACGGCTGTAGGACAGACCGTTGACGCGAGCACCGGCGTTGATACGGGCGATCCACAGAGCACGGAACTGACGCTTGCGCTGACGACGGTCGCGGTAGGCGTATTGGCCTGCCTTGATCACCGCCTGCTTGGCGACGCGGAACACGCGCGAACGCGCACCGTAGTAGCCCTTGGCGAGCTTCAGGATTTTTTTGTGACGAGCACGAGCGATAACGCCACGCTTAACACGAGCCATGAGTAATTACCTCTAAATATCTTGACCGATTAACGAACGCGCAGCATGCGCTCGACTTTAGCTTTGTCCGACGGGCCGATCAGCGAGCTGCCGCGCAGCTGACGCTTACGTTTGGTGGACATCTTGGTCAGGATGTGGCTCTTGAAAGCGTGCTTGTGCTTGAAGCCCGAAGCAGTCTTCAGGAAGCGCTTTGCAGCGCCGCTCTTGGTTTTCATCTTTGGCATGTTTGGTACTCCGCATTCATTAACAACTGATAACCATCAGGCCTGCCAGTGCCCGGGAGGTTATTTACGCTTCTTGGGAGCGATGACCATCATCAGCTGGCGTCCTTCCAGCTTAGGATGCTGTTCAACGGTGCCGAGTTCGGCGAGGTCGGCTTCGACCCGCTTCAACAGCTCCATGCCCAGTTCCTGGTGGGCCATCTCACGGCCGCGGAATCGTAGCGATACCTTGGCCTTGTCCCCATCTTCAAGGAAACGTACCAGGTTGCGTAGTTTTACCTGGTAATCCCCTTCTTCCGTCCCTGGACGAAACTTGATCTCTTTGATCTGTTGCTGGTGCTGATTCTTCTTCGCAATAGCAGCCTGCTTTTTCTTTTCGAACAGGTGCTTGCCGTAGTCCATGATGCGGCAAACCGGCGGGACTGCGTCAGCGGAGATCTCTACCAGATCCAGCTTGGCTTCTTCAGCCACGCGCAATGCCTCATCAATCGAAACAATACCAACCTGCTCGCCGTCCGCACCAATCAGGCGAACCTCACGTGCGGTGATGTTCTCGTTGATCGGCGCCTTGGGAGCGGCCCGCTTATCCTGTCTCATTTCACGCTTAATAGTTATTACTCCGAATCTTGGCGACCACGCCGGGAAACCGCTTGCTGCAATTGCGCGGCGAACTGCTCGAGGGGCATGGAGCCCAGATCGACGCCTTCACGGGTGCGCACAGCAACGGATCGTGTCTCAACCTCCCGATCTCCAATAACCAAGAGATAGGGAACCTTGAGCAAAGTATGCTCGCGGATTTTAAAGCCGATCTTTTCGTTTCTCAAGTCAGCCTTGGCACGAAAACCGCTTTGGTTGAGAGTTTTCTCTGCTTCGCGGGCAAAATCGGCCTGCTTGTCGGTGATATTCATGATCACCGCCTGGGTCGGCGCCAGCCAGGCCGGGAACGCCCCTTCGTAGTGCTCGATGAGGATGCCGATGAAGCGCTCGAAGGAACCGAGGATCGCCCGGTGCAGCATGACCGGATGCTTGCGGTTGTTGTCCTCGGAAACGTACTCCGCCCCCAGGCGCACCGGCAGATTGAAGTCCAGCTGCAGAGTACCGCACTGCCACACACGACCCAGGCAATCCTTCAGCGAGAACTCGATCTTCGGCCCATAGAAGGCGCCCTCGCCCGGCTGCAGGTCATAGGCCAGCCCGGCACTGTCGAGCGCCGCCGCCAGGGCCGCCTCAGCGCGATCCCACAGCTCATCGGAACCCACGCGCTTTTCCGGACGAGTGGACAGCTTGAGCTGGATGTCGGTGAAGCCGAAGTCGGCGTAGACCGCCTGGGTCAGCTTGATGAAGTCGGCGGATTCGGCCTGCATCTGCTCTTCGGTGCAGAAGATGTGCGCGTCGTCCTGAGTGAAGCCGCGCACGCGCATGATGCCGTGCAGCGCACCTGACGGCTCGTTGCGGTGGCAGGCACCGAACTCGGCCAGGCGCATCGGCAGCTCGCGATAGCTCTTCAGACCCTGATTGAATACCTGTACGTGGCACGGGCAGTTCATCGGCTTGATCGCGTAATCGCGGCTTTCCGATTCGGTGGTGAACATGTTCTCGGCGTAATTGGCCCAGTGCCCGGACTTCTCCCACAGGCTGCGATCGACCACCTGCGGCGTCTTGATCTCCAGGTAACCATGCTCGCGCTGCACCTGACGCATGTACTGTTCGAGCACTTGGTACAGGGTCCAGCCATTGGGATGCCAGAACACCATGCCCGGCGCCTCTTCCTGGGTATGGAACAGGTCCAGGCGCTTGCCGATCTTGCGGTGATCGCGCTTCTCGGCTTCTTCGATGCGCTGGATATAGGCCGCCAGCTGCTTCTTGTCCGCCCAGGCGGTGCCATAGATGCGCTGCAGCTGCTCGTTCTTCGAATCGCCGCGCCAGTAGGCACCGGATATACGGGTCAGCTTGAACGCCTTGAGGAAACGGGTGTTGGGGACGTGCGGACCGCGGCACATGTCGACGTACTCCTCATGGAAGTACAGCCCCATGGCCTGCTCGTCCGGCATATCGTCGATCAGGCGCAGCTTGTATTCCTCGCCGCGCGCCCTGAACAGCTCGACGACCTCGGCACGCGGCGTCATCTTCTTGATGACGTCGTAGTCCTTGTCGATCAGCTCAGCCATACGCTTTTCGATGGCCGCCATGTCTTCCGGGGTGAAGGGACGGTCAATGGCAATGTCGTAATAGAAGCCTTCATCGATGACCGGACCGATCACCATCTTGGCGTTCGGATAGAGCTGCTTGACCGCATGCCCAACCAGGTGAGCGCAGGAGTGGCGGATGATCTCCAGCCCCTCTTCGTCCTTCGGCGTGATGATCTGCAGGGTCGCGTCAGCCTCAATCAGGTCGCAAGCATCGACCTGGCGACCATTGACCTTACCGGCCAGGGTGGCCTTGGCCAGGCCCGCACCAATGGACTGGGCGACCTCCAGCACGGAAACCGGATGATCGAACGAACGCTGACTGCCGTCGGGAAGAGTAATGATGGGCATGGCGCCTCCTCTCCTAGTGGTGACCCCTACCAAAGGTCACGTGGGTTGGGATGAGCCAGGAAGCGATCCGGCGGTATACCTGCCGAACGATGGCAGGAGCCCCAAGGGCCAACCAGAACCGAACCAGAGTCACTGGAAGTAAAGAGTGCGGATGCTTTCAGAAAGCCTGAACCCTGACAAGCAACCACAGACAATATCCGAGCGAAATCCCCGGAAGTTTTTGCCGCCACGAATGACGAGCAACAAAAAAGGGGTCGTATCAACGACCCCTTTTAATCGATTTGGTAGGCACAATTGGACTCGAACCAACGACCCCCACCATGTCAAGGTGGTGCTCTAACCAACTGAGCTATGTGCCTTCGATGGGTGCGCATTCTACGCAGAAGTTTTTGGCCGTCAACAGGTTTTTTCGCTAACTCACTGAAATAGGCCAAATTTTTTATTTCAGCCAGGCTCGTTGAATATTTTGCACAGGCACTAGCCGGGCATTTTCAACTCAGGTAGGATCGGCTCATTCGTAAAAAATAAAGAACAGAGGTTCAAAATGGCGCACACGGCATACCCACAATCCTACTACGCCGCTTCTGCCAACCCCGTTCCCCAACGCCCTGCCCTGCAAGGCGAAGTGGAAACGGACGTCTGCATCGTCGGCGCCGGCTACACCGGCCTGTCCACCGCGCTGTTTCTGCTGGAGAATGGCTTCAAGGTGAGCATCGTCGAGGCGGCCAAGGTCGGCTTCGGTGCCTCCGGGCGCAACGGCGGGCAGATCGTCAACAGCTACAGCCGCGACATCGACGTGATCGAGCGCAGCGTCGGCCCCAAGCAGGCGCAACTGCTCGGGCAGATGGCTTTCGAGGGCGGCCGCATCATCCGTGAGCGCATCGCCAAGTACGACATCCAGTGCGACCTCAAGGACGGCGGCGTGTTCGCCGCGCTCACCGACAAGCAGATGGGCCATCTGGAAGCGCAGAAGAAGCTGTGGGAGCGCTATGGCCACACCCAGCTGGAACTGATGGACGCCAAGCGCATCCGTGAGGTGGTGGCCACCGACAACTATGTCGGCGGCATGCTCGACATGAGCGGCGGCCATATCCATCCGCTGAACCTGGCCTTGGGCGAGGCCGCCGCGGTGGAGTCGCTCGGCGGGGTGATCTACGAGCAATCCCCGGCCACCCGCATCGACCGCGGCGCCAACCCGGTGGTGCACACACCCGAAGGGCGGATCAAGGCCAAGTTCGTGGTGGTGGCGGGCAACGCCTACCTCGGCAACCTGATGCCGGAGCTGTCGGCCAAGTCGATGCCCTGCGGTACCCAGGTGATCACCACCGAGCCGCTGCCCGACGAACTGGCCGCCAGCCTGCTGCCGCAGGATTACTGCGTCGAGGACTGCAACTACCTGCTCGACTACTATCGCCTGTCCGGCGACAAGCGCCTGATCTTCGGCGGCGGCGTGGTCTACGGCGCGCGCGACCCGGCCAATATCGAGGCGATCATCCGGCCGAAGATGCTCAAGACCTTCCCCCAGCTGAAGGACGTGAAGATCGACTTCGCCTGGACCGGCAACTTCCTGCTGACCCTGTCGCGCCTGCCCCAGGTCGGCCGCCTCGGCGACAACATCTACTATTCGCAGGGTTGCAGCGGCCATGGCGTGACCTACACCCACCTGGCCGGCAAGGTGCTGGCCGAGGCGCTGCGCGGCCAGGCCGAGCGTTTCGACGCCTTCGCCAACCTGCCGCACTACCCCTTCCCGGGCGGGCGGATGTTCCAGGTACCGTTCAGCGCCCTCGGCGCCTGGTACTACACCCTGCGCGACAAGCTGGGCGTGTAACGACCGCAGGAACAAAAACGGCGCCCTTGGGCGCCGTTTTCGTTTGCCTTATGGACAGGCCGGCAAGGCCTGACATTGACCCGTTGCGACGCTCGCCTTCAGCGGCTCGGCAAAGCGCGCATCCTCCGGGGCCAGGCGCCGCGCGCAGGCCTGGGCCTGCTGCGCGCGTTCGCCGCAGCCTTGCTCGCCGAGCAACTGGGCCAGATTGAACCAGCCGGCGGCGAAATCCGGCTCGCGTTGCAGGCTGGCGCGCAGCGCCTGCTCGGCGCCTTGGCGATCACCTTCGGCATAGCGGCTGTTGGCCAGAGCGAACCAGCTCAGCGCCTGCTCCGGCCAGGCCTGGGTGGCGCGTCGATAGGCACGCTGCGCCGCCATCTTGCGCCCGGTCTGCTCCAGATCGCTGGCGGCCTTGAGCCAGGCGCGCATGTCGGCCTGCGCCGGCAATTGCTCCGGCGGCAAGGCCAGCACCGCCCAGCGCCCGCCGCGCGCCCAGCTCTGGTCGAAGCTGGCGAAATCATCCACCAGGCGCCGCGTGGTGCCGGAGCGCAGGATCAGCGTGCGCTCGCGACGGTCGTAGCCGACCACCACGGCGAAGTGCCATTGCGGGTAGAAGTCGAACGCCAGGTTCTGCAGCACCAGCACCGGATTGCCGGCGGCCACCTCGGCCAGCAGCGCCTCCAGACGCGGCTGCAGCGGATACACCAGCATGTCGTGGCTGCGTGCGGCGGCAACCATCTCCACCTGCAGACTGCCTTCGCGACCGGGCAGGTAGACCTTGTCCTTGAGCACGCCAGGGGTGGTCAGCACACCGCGCTGGTTGAGCATGGTGGCCAACGCCGCCGGCCCGCACTGGTAGGCGTCCTGCGGGAAGAACGGCACATCGCTCAGCTCGACCCGCTCAGGCAAACGCTCGGCCTCCGGCGATAACAGCGGAGACCGAGCGCAGGCTGTGAGTAGAACGACTGAAGCGATACAGGCGAGGCGAATCAGCGATTGATGCATTTGACGAAATTGAAGATGTTGGTGGCGCACAGCATATCAGTGATGATGAAGATCACCAGGAACAGCACGATGATGCCGACCACGCCGGCACCGGCGGGCGCCTGATCCAGCTGCTGGTTGAACTGCGCCAGCTCGGCCGGGGTGAGGCTGGCGATACGCGACTCCACCTGCTCGCGCTCGACGCCCATGGCCACCAGTTTGTCCTTGACCTGCTCGTCGTCGAGCATGGCCATCAATTGCGCCTGATCCACCTGGTGCTGCTGTTCGGCGAGCACCTCGTGGGTGCCGATCATGGCCGCATTGGCGACGGGTATCTGCACCACCAGCAGCAGGTGCAGCAATGCGGTGAAGAACGCCAGACGGCGCAGAACGGGGTGCATGGACATTGTCATTGTGGTTGTCTCCTGAGACGGCTAGGTAGCCAATAGACAGTATGGCAGGCGTCCGGGTTCACCCCGAAAATCAGCACCCGCTCACACTTCCTGCAGCAACTGGCTGAGCACCGCTCGCAACTTGCCCGGCTTGACCGGCTTGTTCAGCAGCGGCGCACCCAGCGCCTGCAGCTCGCGGCGGCAGGCGTCGCTGCGGTCGGCGCTGATGATCAGCGCGGGAATCGGCCGGGCGAACGCCTCGCGCAGCTGCTGGATCACCTGGCAGCCGAGCACGCCGTGATCGAGGTGGAAATCCGCCAGTATCACCTCCGGCGCCCTGCCCTGCAGGCGCTGCAGCGCTTCGGGCAGATCCAGTGCGGTGACCACCTCGCAGCCCCACTGGCCGAGCAGCGCGGCCATGCTGTGCAGGATCGCCTCTTCGTTGTCGATCACCAGCAGGCGCCGCCCCGGCAGCGGGTCGCCGAGCAGCGGCTGCGGCATGGGCTGCGCCGGCCGTTGCGGGCGCTCGGCGGCCAACGGCACGCGGATGCTGAACAGCGAGCCGCGCCCCGGCTGCGAACTCACCCGCACCGGATAACCGAGCATGCGCGCGATACGCTCGACTATGGCCAGGCCGAGGCCGACGCCCTTGCGCTCGGTGGCGCGGCCGACGTCCAGCTGGTTGAACTCGAGGAAGATCTTGTCCAGTTGGTCGGCGGGAATGCCGCGGCCGCTGTCCCACACCTGCAGCTCGAGAAACTGGCCGCGCCGCCGCGCGCCGAGCAGCACGCCGCCGCGTTCGGTGTAACGACAGGCGTTGCTGAGGAAGTTGCGCAGGATGCGCGTGAGCAGGCGGAAATCGGTGTGCACCGCGCAGTCGGCGATGCGCACGCGCAGGCGCAGGCCGCGGGCCACGGCGACGCCGTCGAACTCCGAGGCCAGCGGCGCCAGCAGCTCCTCCAGGCGATAGACGTCGAGGTCCGGCTTGATCGCCGCCTGGTCCAGCTTGGAGATGTCCAGCAGGTCGGTGAGCAGATCCTCGGCGCCTTCGAGTGCCAGGTGGCTGCGTTCCACCAGATTGAGCTCGGCGCTCGGCAGCTCGCGCTCACGCAGGGTGGAGATCAGCAGTCGCGCGGCGTTGAGCGGCTGCAGCAGGTCGTGGCTGGCGGCGGCCAGGTACTTGTCCTTGCTGCGGTTGGCCGCCTCGGCGGCGTCGCGCGCCTCGCGCAGGGCCTGCTCGATGCGCTCGCGCTCTTCGATCTGCCGTTGCAGGTTGCGGTTGGATTCGAGCAGCTCGTAGGTACGTGCAGCGACCCGGCGCTCCAGTTCGTCGTTGAGTTGTTGCAGGCGCTGCTGGGCCTGCTTGCGCTCGGTGATGTCGGCGACGAAACCCTCGAACAGGCCCTCGCCTTCGGGCTTGAGCAGCAGGTTCATCAACACGTCGATGACGCTGCCGTCGCGCCGGCGCAACTGGGTCTCGTAACCGACCAGGGCGGCGCCGCGGCCCAGCTGCTCGCGAATCCGCGCCAGCTCATCGAAACCGCCGACGAACAGGTGGCGCGCCAGGTCGTTCAGCGACCACAGCACCTGCTGCGGATCGTCGTAACCAAGCATGCGTGCCATGGCCGGGTTGGCCGCCAGCACGCCCTGCTGCAGGCTGGCCTGGAAGATGCCGTGCACGGCGTGCTCGAACAGCCATTTGTAGCGGTTGCGCTCGGTTTCCAGCTCCTCCAGGCGCGCCAGCAGCTCGGGGTAGTGGCTCTTGCGCGCAGACTGGCTGCTGAGCCCCAGCAGCCCGGCTAGCGCCTCGTCAGAGCGCCTCGCCATAGACCACCTCGACGTCGCGCTGGGTCGACTCGCGCGGGTTGGTAAGGATGCACGGATCGTCCATGGCATGGCTGGAAAGGAACGGAATGTCCGAGCTGCCGACGCCATGCAAGCCGAGGGTTTCGCGGAAGCCCACGGAATGCTTTAAGGCGATCAGGTGCTCGACCAGGCGCTGGCGAATCTGCGCGTGGTTCAGCCCGCGACAGTCGATGCCGAGGGTTTCGGCGATGACCTTGAAACGCTCCGGCGCCGCGCTGTAGTTGAAGGCCACCACGTGCTCGACCAGCACCGCGTTGCACAGGCCATGCGGCAGGTCGAGGAAACCGCCGAGGCTGTGGCTCATCGCATGCACCGCTCCGAGGATGGCGTTGGAGAAGGCCAGCCCGGCCTGCATGCTGCCGAGCATGATCTTCTCGCGCAGGGCGATGTCCGCCGGGTTGGCGATCATCTGCACCAGGTTGCCGTTGATCAGGCGCATGGCCTCCAGCGCATGCGGGTCGGTGAGCGGGCCGTGGCCCGTGGAGACGAAGGCCTCGATGGCGTGCACCAGGGCGTCGATGCCGGTACAGGCGCTAAGGAAGGGATCCATGCTCAGGGTGGTTTCCGGGTCGATCAACGACACGTCCGGCACCACCGCCTTGCTGACGATGGAGAACTTCATCCGTTCCTGCTGGTTGGAGATGATCACGAACTGCGAGACATCGGCCGAGGTGCCGGCGGTGGTCGGAATCAGGATCAGCGGCGGGCTGGGCACGCGGATGGTATCC
The DNA here is from genome assembly GCF_044542855.1 of Pseudomonas sp. NPDC077649. Classification (NCBI taxonomy): domain Bacteria; kingdom Pseudomonadati; phylum Pseudomonadota; class Gammaproteobacteria; order Pseudomonadales; family Pseudomonadaceae; genus Pseudomonas; species Pseudomonas sp. NPDC077649. The sequence goes on from NZ_JBITVF010000002.1 coordinate 114,691, forward strand.
ACGCCCTCGAACTCGAGGATGCTGCGACCGTGAGCGACGACGATGCCGATGCCCTTGGCACAGTCCATCGGGCTGCCGCCGCCGACTGCGACTATCACGTTGCAGCCCTCGCTGCGATACAGCTCGGCGCCGGTCATCACCTCTTCCACCCGCGGGTTGGGCGAGACCTGGGTGTACAGGCAATAGGCGATGCCCTGGGCCTGCAGGCTGGCCTCGATATCGCCGGCCCAGCCGGCCGCGACCACGCCGGGGTCGGACACCACCAGCACCTTGCGTGCGCCGAAGGTCTTGGCGTAGTTGCCGACGTTGTGCCGGGAGCCGGCGCCGAAGATGATCTCCGGGGAAACGAATTTACGCAGTTGGCTCAAATCGTGGCTCATGCAACGGCCTGATCTTGTTGTTATCGAATGGCTTCCAGCCTACTGCATTGCTCGGCCAATGCAATGCGACCTACGCCTAGCGCAGGGCCTGGTAGAAGGCATGCTCGGCGCGCAGCGCCGTGGCCAGATTGGCGGCCTGGCGAAAGCCGTGCCGCTCTTCGGCGAACAGGTGATACTCGACCGGCAAACCGCGCCGGCGCAGCGCCGCCACCATGGCCTCGGTCTGGCTCGGTACCACCACCGCGTCCAGCCCGCCTTGAAAGAAGATCAGCGGCGCAGCGATGCGCTCGGCCTGCAGCAGCGGTGTGCGCGCCCGGTAGCGCTCGGCATCCCGTTCGGGATCGCCGATCAGCCAGTCCAGATAATCCGCCTCGAACTTGTGGGTGACCCGGCGCAGCGCCAGCGGGTCGCTGACGCCGTAGAGACTGGCACCGCCGCGCAGCCCGGGTAGCTCGGCCAGCGCCCGCAGCGCGCTGTAGCCGCCGGCGCTGGCACCGCGGACGAACACCTGCGCCGGATCGATAGCGCCGTCACTGGCCAACTGGTCGATGGCGGCGCGGATATCCTCGACCTCCAGCGCCCCCCATTGCCCCGCCAGACGCAGCCGGTAGGCGCGACCGTAGCCGCTGCTGCCACGATAGTTGAGGTCGAGCACGGCGTAGCCGCGCAGCGTCCAGAAGGCGATGCGCGGATCGAATACCGGATAGCAGGCCGAGGTGGGGCCGCCGTGCAGGAAGATCAGCAGCGGTGGGCGTGCTTCGGCGGCAACGGGCGCATAGAAAAAACCGTGGCAGCGCTCGCCCTCGCCCACCGCACAGCTGAATGGCTGGGGCCGTGACAGCTGTGCTTCACCTAGCGGCTGCCCACCGCCCGCCAGTATCTGCAACGCGCCATCGCTGCGGCAAATGGCAAGCACCGCCGGCAGACGATCCGGGGCGGCCGCGATGCAGTAGAAATATTCGCTATCGGCAGCCAGGCTGCGGAAACGTGTAAACCCTTCGGCCAACCGCCGCTCTGCGTAGGGTGCGCTGTGCGCACCGATTGGTTTGCCGCTGAGATCGCTGGTGCGCACAACCTGGGCGGCCCCGCGCCCCTCTATCAGAATGCCTACACCCTGCTCGAAACGGGTCAGCAGCAGCTCACCATGCTCCAGCGGCAGATAGGTGCGGCCACCCAGTTGCCAGGGCGCCGGCGCATGATCGTAGGGTGCGGCTTGCAGCTCTAGGCCGTGATCGACGCACTCGGGCTGCCACCAGCCCGCCTCGTCGCTCAACACCCACAAGCGGTTCTGCGCATCGAAGCGTGGCTGCTGCAGAGAACGATCACCCGCCTGCCCAGCCAGCACCCGAGTAGGCTGGCCCGACTCGCGCTGGCACAGGCGCGTGGCGACCCAGGGCTGGTGCGGGCGATCCCACTCGATCCAGGCCAGGCGCTGGCCAGTGGAGTCCGCCACCGGCGCTGCGTAGAAATCGGCGCCCTCGACCAGCACCTCGCGCTGGCCATCGAGGCCGATGCGTACCAGGCGATGCAGCACCGCGCCGCGCTCATGACTCTCCTCCACCGCCAGCAGCGCCTGCCAGGCGGGCACGAAGGCCAGGTCGCCATAACGGCAGTGAGAGCTAGCAGTCAGCGCCTGAGGCTCAAGGCCCGTAGGAGCGGCTTTAGCCGCTAAGCCCTTTGGCTCATCGCGGTTCGCGGCTAAAGCCGTTCCTACAGAAATACCCGCCATTGGCAGATGGTAGATCTGCTGATCACGCTCGTTGACGAAGGCCACGCCCTGCTCCGTGGCACAGCAGGCGCCGCCGCCGTATTCGTAGACGCGGCTGCGTACGGAAAACCCCGGCGGGGTCAGCTCGCAAACTGCGTCATCGCGGCAGAAGAACAACCCGCAACGGGCCTGCAGCGGATCGAAAGCCACCCACAGCAGGCCGTCATGGGCGGCGTGCAGTTCGGCGAAGTCGGCGCTGGCGGCTGCGGCCTGTTCGGCGCTCCAGATATCGTCGGGGTCGGTGCGCCTGGCGCACCCTAGATCTTGCATATGATTCGCGAGGCCTTTTCGTTGCGGTACTGCAGGGTCTCCAGCCCCAGCGGCGCTTCGTCGGCCTGCTGGCGGGCGGCGAGAATGACGCCGTGATGGGCCGACTTGCTGCACACCGGGTCGGCATTGCTGGCGTCGCCGGTGAGCAGGAAGGCCTGACAGCGGCAGCCGCCGAAGTCCTTGTGCTTCTCGTCGCAGCTGCGGCAGGGCTCGGGCATCCAGTCGTCGCCACGGAAGCGATTGAAGCCGAAGGATTCGCGCCAAATGTAATCCAGACTGTGTTTGCGCACATTGGGAAACTGCACCGGCAGCTGCCGCGCGCTGTGGCAAGGCAGCGCCGTGCCGTCCGGGGTGATGTCGAGGAACAGATTGCCCCAGCCGTTCATGCAGGCCTTGGGCCGCTCCTCGTAGTAGTCCGGGGTGACGAAGATCAGCTTGCACGGGTGGTTCTCGGCCGCCAGCCTGTCGCGCCACTGGTGGGTGATGCGCTCGGCGCGTTCGAGCTGCGCGCGGGTCGGCAGCAAGCCGGCGCGGTTGAGCTCGGCCCAGCCGTAGAACTGGCAGGTGGCGAGCTCGACGAAATCCGCCTCCAGCTCCAGGCACAGTTCGATGATGCGCTCGATATTGTCAATATTGTGCCGATGGGTAACGAAGTTGAGCACCATCGGGTAGCCGTGCGCCTTGACCGCACGGGCCATCGCCAGCTTCTGGGCGAAGGCCTTCTTCGAGCCGGCCAGCAGGTTGTTCACCTCCTCGTCAGCGGCCTGGAAGCTGATCTGGATATGGTCCAGCCCAGCCTCGGCGAACGCGGCGATGCGTGCTTCGGTCAGGCCAATGCCGGAGGTGATCAGGTTGGTGTAGTAGCCCAGGCCACGGGCCGCCGCGATCAGCTCGGCCAGGTCCTGGCGCACCAGCGGCTCGCCGCCGGAAAAGCCCAGTTGCACCGCGCCCAGCGCGCGGGCCTGGCGAAACACCTCGATCCACTCGGCGGTGGAGAGCTCGGCGCCCTGCTGGGCGAAGTCCAGCGGGTTGGAGCAGTAGGGGCACTGCAGTGGGCAGCGATAGGTCAGCTCGGCCAGCAGCCAGAGCGGCGGCCCTGGTTCATGACCTGCTTTAGCGAAGCTCGATCCAGAACTGAGCATGGGCCACCTCCATAAAGGCGAGGATGTCTTCGTCGATGCCGGGCACGTCGGGGAAGCGCTGGTGCAGGCTGTCGATGATCTCGGCCACCGAGCGCTTGCCGTCGACCTGCTGGAGGATCTCGCCGGCGCTGTCGTTGAGCTTGATCATGCCTTCCGGGTAGAGCAGCACATGGCAGCCCTGGGCCGGCTCGAACTGCAGGCGGAAGCCGCGACGGATGGCGGGGATATTGGGCAGGATGGCAGCAGTCATTGTTCGGGCTCCTGACTGGTGCGCACGGCGCACCCTACACAAGACTCAACCGCAGGGTGCGTCATGCGCACCGACACATCGGGTTTCATAGCGCGATCCCCCGATGCCAGACGCGCTCGGTGGTCACCGTGTGGTACGGCGGGCGCTGCAGCTCGTAGGCCATGCTCATGGCGTCGAGCATGCTCCACAGCACGTCGAGCTTGAACTGCAGGATGTTCAGCATGCGCTGCTGGGCATCAAAGGTGCGGTAGTGCTCCAGGGTGATGCGCAGGCCATGCTCGACATCGCGCCGCGCCTGGCTCAGGCGCTTGCGGAAGTAGTCGTAGCCGGCCGCATCGATCCAGGGATAGTGCTGCGGCCAGGCATCCAGGCGCGACTGGTGGATGGTCGGGGCGAACAGCTCGGTCAGCGAGCTGCTGGCCGCCTCCTGCCAGCTGGCGCGGCGAGCGAAGTTGACGTAGGCGTCGACGGCGAAACGCACGCCGGGCAATACCAGCTCCTGCGACAGCACCTGCTCGCGGTCGAGGCCGACCGACTCGGCCAGGCGCAGCCAGGCTTCGATGCCGCCTTCCTCGCCCGGAGCCCCATCGTGGTCGAGGATGCGCTGGATCCACTCGCGGCGGGTTTCGCGGTCCGGGCAGTTGGCCATGATCGCCGCGTCCTTGAGCGGAATATTGACCTGATAGTAGAAGCGGTTGGCCACCCAGCCCTGGATCTGCTCGCGGCTGGCCCGGCCTTCGTACATGACCCGGTGGTAGGGATGGTGAATGTGGTACAGCGCGCCCTTGGCGCGCAGCGCCTGCTCGAATTCGGCAGGGCTCATGGCAGGCTGGCTCATCTGCTCTCCGGATTTTTGTTATCGGCCCGTTACAGGTGGATGCTCATCCCATCGAACGCGACCTCGATGCCGCGGGCGTCCAGCTCGGCGCGCTCGGGCGAGTCCAGGTCGAGAATCGGGTTGGTGTTGTTGATATGGATCAGGATCTTGCGCGCCGCCGGCAGCCCCTCCAGCACTTCGAGCATGCCGCCCAGGCCGCTCTGCGGCAGGTGGCCCATCTCGCTGCCAAGCTTGTCGCCCACCTCGCACTGGCGCATCTCGTCGTCGCGCCACAGCGTGCCGTCCACCAGCAGGCAATCGGCGCGGCGCATCCAGCCCAGCAGCGGCTCGTCCACCTGGCCCAGGCCGGGGGCGTAGAACAAGGTCCCGCCCGTGCGCCGGTCCTCGATAAACAGGCCGATGTTGTCGCCCGGGTGCGGATTGCCGCGGTGCGGCGAATACGGCGGCGCGCTGCTGCGCAGGGCGATGGCGGTGAGGCGCAGCCCCGGACAGGCGGGAATGCTGAAGGGTTCGGCATCCAGTTCGATCAACCGGTGCTGCAGGCCTCCATTCCAGTGGCTGAGCATGTTGAACAGCGGAAAGCCGCTGGTCAGGTCCTGATGGACCATCTCGGTGCACCAAACCTGGTGCGGGCAGCCCTCGCGCAGGGTCAACAGGCCGGTGCAATGGTCGATCTGGCTGTCGAGCAGGACGATGCCGGCGATCGCCGTGTCGCGCAGCTGGCGCGCCGGCTGCAGGGCCGGGAAGGCTTCGAGCTGGGCGCGGATATCCGGCGAGGCGTTGCACAGGATCCACTCGCCGCCGTCATCGGAAAGGGCGATGGACGACTGGGTACGCGGCTGCGCGCGCAAGGTACCGGCGCGCACGCCGCGGCAGTTGCGGCAGTTGCAGTTCCACTGGGGAAAACCGCCGCCGGCGGCGGAACCGAGAACCTGGATATGCATGGGGCGTTACCGGTTGGGATGCCCCGGGCGAACCGGGGCCAAGGGCGATCAACGGTTGGCGAAGTACATGGTCACTTCGAAGCCAATGCGCAGGTCGGTGTAGGCGGGTTTAGTCCACATGGTGCGGTCCTCTTGTTATTGAGCCGGGGCATTCCGGCAACCCCATTAAGCCCCCGAGGAGCGAGCGGCCAAATGGTACTTTGGGAGGAGATTCGGCTGGCATTGGTAGGTAAGCGCACCCTATGGACAGCTGCGCATCGGCAATAAAAAACGCGGCCGAAGCCGCGTCGCGATAAGGGTCTGCTGCCGTTCAGGCTGATGGCTGCCCGCAGATCCACCCGGGTAGGGTTGCTCGCCGTGCAAGAGGCGGCGCGCCGGAGCGAGCGCACCGCTTTATGGGTGCATCAGAACTCAGAAGAAACCCAGCGGATTGATGTCATAGCTCACCAGCAGGTTCTTGGTCTGCTGGTAGTGGTCGAGCATCATCTTGTGGGTCTCGCGGCCGACGCCGGACTTCTTGTAGCCACCGAAGGCGGCATGCGCCGGGTACAGGTGGTAGCAGTTGGTCCACACGCGGCCGGCCTTGATCGCCCGGCCCATGCGGTAGGCGACGTTCATGTCGCGGCTCCACACCCCGGCGCCGAGGCCGAATTCGGTGTCGTTGGCAATGGCCAGGGCCTCGGCCTCGTCCTTGAAGGTGGTCACACCGATCACCGGGCCGAAGATCTCTTCCTGGAACACGCGCATCTGGTTGGTGCCCTTGAGCAGGGTCGGCTGGATGTAGTAACCGCTGGCCAGGTCGCCTTCCAGTTGCTCCGCCGCGCCGCCGGTCAGCACCTGGGCGCCTTCCTGCTGGGCGATCTCCAGGTAGCTGAGAATCTTGTCGAACTGCTGCTGCGAGGCCTGGGCGCCGACCATGGTCTCGGTGTCCAGCGGGTTGCCGCGCTTGATCTGTTTGACCTTCTTCATCACCTCGGCCATGAAAGCGTCGTAGATCGACTCCTGCACCAGCGCCCGCGACGGGCAGGTGCACACTTCGCCCTGGTTGAAGAAGCCCAGCACCAGACCTTCGGCGGCCTTCTCGATAAAGGCCGGCTCGGCGTTCATGATGTCGGCGAAGAAGATGTTCGGCGATTTGCCGCCCAGCTCCACGGTGGAGGGGATGATGTTCTCGGCGGCGCACTTGAGGATGTGCGAGCCCACCGGGGTGGAGCCGGTGAAGGCGATCTTGGCGATGCGTTTGCTGGTAGCCAGGGCTTCGCCGGCCTCACGGCCGAAGCCCTGGACCACGTTGAGCACGCCCGGCGGCAGCAGGTCGCCGATGATTTCCATCAGCAGGGTGATCGACAGCGGGGTCTGTTCGGCGGGCTTGAGCACGATGGCGTTGCCGGCGGCCAGGGCCGGGGCCAGCTTCCAGGCGGCCATCAGCAGCGGGAAGTTCCACGGAATGATCTGCCCGACCACGCCCAGCGGTTCGTGGAAGTGATAAGCCACGGTGCCGTCGTTGATCTCGGCGGTGCTGCCTTCCTGGGCGCGGATGCAGCCGGCGAAGTAGCGGAAGTGGTCGGCGGCCAGCGGCACATCGGCATTCAGCGTTTCGCGCACGGCCTTGCCGTTGTCCCAGGTCTCGGCCACGGCCAGCAGCTCGAGGTTGGCTTCGATGCGGTCGGCGATCTTCAGCAGGATGTGCGAGCGCTCCTGCACGCTGGTGCGGCCCCAGGCGTCGGCGGCGGCATGGGCGGCGTCCAGGGCGCGCTCGATGTCGGCGGCATTGGAACGGGGGAATTCGGCGATCACCGAGGCGTCGACCGGGCTGGTGTTGCTGAAATACTGGCCACTGAGCGGGGCGACGAACTCGCCGCCGATGTAGTTGCCATAGCGCGGCTTGAGGGTGACGACGGCGCCTGGAGTACCCGGTTTCGCGTAAATCATGATGCTGACCTCTCTTGTTGTCGGAGCCCGCTGCCAATCGGGGAAGCGAGTCATGGTTCGATCTTAGGAAGCCCCCGGAAACCTCGGTATGCGCCCATGGCACAGATCGTCTCGTCATTTGGTAGTAGAGCGGCGAGCGGTCTGCTGCGCGCCTTTGGCAGCGAGATAAGAGGCTATGGACGCTAAAGGCTAGACCCGCCTGCCTGGTCTTGCGCTGCGCCTGGCGGAAATTCTCCCGACGCAGCTTCAGGCGCCGGAAACGACGATGGCCGGACAGAGTCCGGCCATCGTCTGACACCTCAAGCGATCAGCGCTTGGCGACCAGCTCCTTCGGCAACTTGAAGGTCCAGAGCATGCCGCCCTGGTTCAGGTGCTTGACGCGCTTGGCCACCTCGCCACCCCACAGCGGTACGGCGCCGCCCCAGCCGGACAGCACCGAGACGTACTGCTCGCCGTCCATTTCCCAGGTCACCGGCGAGCCGATCACGCCCGAGCCGGTCTGGAATTCCCAGACCTTCTCGCCGGTCTTGGCATTGAACGCCTGCAGGTAGCCTTCCGGGTTGCCGGTGAACACCAGGTTGCCCTTGGTGGTCAGCACCCCGCCCCACAGCGGCGCGTAGTTCTTGTGGCGCCAGACTTCCTTGCCGGTCTTCGGATCGATGGCGCGCAGCACGCCGATGTACTCCTCGTTCAGCGGCTTGATGGTGAAGCCGGCACCCAGGTAGGCCGCGCCCTTCTTGTAGGCGATGTCCTCGTTCCAGATGTCCATGCCCCACTCGTTGGACGGCACGTAGAACAGGCCGGTGTCCTGGCTGTAGGCCATGGGCATCCAGTTCTTGGCGCCGAGGAAGGCCGGCGCGGCGAACACGCTCTTGCCCTTCTCCGCTGCGCTCGGCGAACCCGGACGGTTGCTGTCGTCGTAGATCGGCCGGCCATTCTTGTCCAGGCCCTTGGCCCAGGTGATCTTGTCGACGAAGGGGAAGCCGCGGATGAACTTGCCGTTGGTGCGGTCGAGCACGTAGAAGAAGCCGTTACGGTCGGCGGTGGCCGCGGCCTTGATGGTCTTGCCGCCTTCCTGGTAGTCGAAGGAGACCAGCTCGTTGACGCCGTCGAAGTCCCAGCCGTCGTGCGGGGTGGTCTGGAAGTGCCACTTGATGCTGCCGTCGTCCGGGTTCAGCGCCAGGCGCGAGGAGGAATAGAGGTTGTCGCCGGGACGCAGGTGCGAGTTCCACGGCGCCGGGTTGCCGGTGCCGAAGAACAGCAGATTGGTGTCGGCATCGTAGTAGCCGCCCAGCCAGGGCGCGGCGCCGCCGGTCTTCCACAGGTCGCCCGGCCAGGTCTTGCCGGCCTCGCCGCCGCTGATGCCGTTCTCCACGGCCTTGCCGTCCTTGTAGACGTAGCCCATGTGGCCTTCCACCGTCGGGCGGCTCCACAGTAGCTCGCCGTTCTTCGGGTCATAGGCCTCGATCTTGCCGACCACGCCGAACTCGCCGCCGGACACGCCGGTGATCAGCTTGCCGTTGACCACCAACGGCGCCGCAGTGATGGAGTAACCGGCCTTGTGGTCGGCCACGCTCTTGCGCCAGACCACCTTGCCGGTGTCCTTGTTCAGTGCCACCAGCTTGGCGTCGAGGGTGCCGAAGATCACCAGGTCGTCGTACAGGGCGACGCCGCGGTTGATCACGTCGCAGCAGGGACGGATATCGTCCGGCAGGCGCGCCTCGTACTGCCACAGTTCGCGGCCGGTGCGTGCATCGACGGCGAACACCCGCGAATAGGAGGCGGTGACGTACATCACGCCGTCCTTGATCAGCGGCTGCGCCTGCTGGCCGCGCTGCTTCTCGCCGCCGAAGGACATGGTCCACACCGGGCGCAGCTCCTTGACGTTCTGCTCGTTGAGGATGCTCAGCGGGCTGTAGCGCTGGCCCTGCAGGCCGAGGCCGTTGGTGACGATCTCGTCGGTGGTGCTGGCGTCCTTGAGAATCTCGGCGTCGGTGACCGCCAGCGCGGCGGCGGACGGCAACAGCATCGCCGCGCACAGCGCGGTGAGGATCAAGGGCTGGCGAAGACCGGTGTGTTTCATTGCGGCTACCTCTGCGGGTTCATTGTTATTGCCGGGAAAATTTCCCGGTCTGCCGCAAATTCTTCGCCCGCCCCGGCCACCCAACAATTGCACCCCCAGCCGATTTTCCTCCTTCCTTGGTAGCAATACCTGCACTGCGGCGCACGGCCCGACAGCCCCGAGCAGGCCGCCGCAAGTAGCAGCCAGGCGCCACCAAAAGCCCATGGCGAGCGGACGGCGCACCCCGTAGAAAAGCAGCTCCCCACCCACAAGGAGAATGTCCATGGGACGTGTTCTGCTCGCACTGCTGCTGGCCGGGTTGCTGGGCCAGGCGCAGGGCGAAAGCCTGACGATCGGCCTCAACTATCCGCGCACCGGCAACTACAAGGACGAAGGCCTGGAGCTGCGCCGCGGCGCGCTGCTGGCGGTGGAGGACGTCAACCGGCAAGGCGGCCTGCTCGGCCAGCGCCTGGAGCTACTCAGCGAAAACACCGATTCGGATGCCGCGCAGGCCAGCGCCAACGTCGAGCGGTTCGCCCGTCAGGGCGCGCGCATGGTCTTCGGCGGCGCCACCAGCGAGGAAGCCATGGCCGCCGGCAAGCGCGCCCGCGAGCTGGGCCTGCTGTACTTTGCCACCCTGAGCTACGCCAACGAGGTCACCGGCCAGGCCGGCCAGCGCTATCTGTTTCGCGAATCCGGCAGCGCCTGGATGAGCGCGCGGGTGCTCGGCGAATACCTGGCCTGGCATCTGCCGCGCCAGCGCTATCACTACATCGTCATCGACGACGCCTGGGGGCGCAGCATCGAGCAGGCCCTGCGCCAGGCCACCGGCAGCAGCGACCGCGCCCGCCACGGCCGCAGCGCCCTGCCCCGCGGCCCGCTGCGCCGTGAGCAATACCGCGCAGCCCTGGACAAGGCCGCCGCCAGCGGCGCCGACGTGCTGGTGCTGGCCCTGCTCGGCGACAACCTGCAACGCAGCATGCGCCTGGCACAGAACATGGGCCTCAAGCAGCGCATGCAGATCATCGTGCCGAACCTGACCAAGAGCCTGGTGCAGCAGGTCGGCCCCCAGGTAATGGAAGACGTGATCGGCACCGAGACCTGGGCCTGGGACGTGCCGAAGCAGGAGAACAGCGAAGAGGGCCAGCGCTTCGTCGAGCGCTACCTGGCAGTGCATCAGGAATACCCGGGCGGTACCGCGGCCTCGGCCTATACCGTCGTGCAGCAGTGGGCCGATGCCGTGCGGCGCAGCGCCAGCACCGACAGCGAGACGCTGATCGCCGCGCTCGAGGGCCACCGCTACCGCTTGCTCAAGGACGAGCAGCAATGGCGCAGTTTCGACCACCAGAACCTGCAGAGCATCTACGCCGTGCGCGTACGCAAGCGCGAACAGATCATGCGCGATCCGTTCAAGCAGCATTACTTCGAGATCATCCACCGCATGAGTGGCGAACAGGCCGCGCCGAGCCACGACGAATGGATCCAGGAGAGGGGCGAAGTCCTCAGCCTGCAGTGATCCCGATTGCGGCGGCCGAGGCTTTGCCCGACACTTGGCCGCCCATACGGATTGACCGGAGACGCCCGTGCCCCACCCTCGCCAGGAAACCCTCGATCACCCCGATGCGCTGGACTGCACTGTCTATCGCCCCGATGAACAGGACCCGGATGCCGAAGAGCAGGATCTGGGCGACTGCAAGGTCCTCTTCACCGGCGCCTTCGAGCCCCCGACCGAGTGGGACGCGCACCAGCGCGAAGACTACTTCGGCGAAGAAGACCCGCAGCACTTCGTCACTGCCCATATCGAGTGCCTGGCCAAGCCCGCCACCAAGGCATTCTTCATGGCGGAAAGTGGTGACTACCTGGCCGTGCAGGCCAGCCTGGGCGAAGTGGTCATGTACTACGTCTACGACCATGAAGAGACCGAGCATGGCCGGCACTACGTGCTGATTCGCGACGACGAGGAGCTCTGAACGCCGCCCTGAAGCTGGCCCAGGGCCGTATCGACCAGCCCCAGCAGCGCATCGATGGCCTGGGTGGCGTGCTGGAAATACTGCTTGGCGGCGATCACCGGTTGCTCGCGGCCGAGCAGATCCTGCTCCAGGCACCGCAGAAAGTCCTCAACCATTCGCTCGCACTGGCCCAGGCGCCAGGTATCGTCCTGTGGGTAGTGCGCCAAATGGCGCCGCAAGGTGGCGAAGGCCGCGCCGCTGAGCAGCTCGATCTTCTGGGCAAGGAAGCGCATACGCACCCGCTGCTCGGCGCTGCTGTGCCCCGCGGCGGCGACACCGGTACCCAGGGCGCGCGCCTGCCCGGCCCACTCGGCGGCCTGCACCACCTCGCGCCAGATGCAGGGCAGATAGCCGAGCTCCGCGCGCCCGGCGCCGAGGTCGATTTCGCTGGCCACGTCCTCCATCAGGAAGATGCTGTTGCGAATGATCAGGTGGTGCTGCAGCAGGTTGTTCGCCGCATCGCCGCCGTGACCGTCGCGCAGGCGCGACCAGTGATCGATCAGGCCGTGCCAGGCATCGGCATGGTTGCTGGCGAGCGCCTGGACATCGCGGATCAGTCGATCCAGTTCCTGGCGCGTGCCGGCCAGGTCGTGGCTCAGGCTGCGATCGCCGCACAGCACCCCGTTGCTCAAGCCGCGATGGCGCTGAAAAGCGCCGATCAGGCCGCGCAACAAGGCCAACTGAGCGATGTTCGCCTGCCGCAGTTGCAGCCGCTGACGGCGCAGGCGACGGTGTAGGACGAAGAACGCCAGGCCGAGTAGCAGGCCCAGGCCGACGCTGGCGAGAAAGGGCAAGATCCAAGCATGCATGCTGCCTACCCCGTCAGCTGAGCCAGGTGGTGGGCGATCCGGCGAGCCTGATCGGCCGCCTGCAGGTTATCGGCATTGCCCTGGCGCACGCGGTCAGCCAGCTCGGCGATCTCCGCCACGGCCCGGCCCTGCTGCTCGGTGCTCACCGCCACCTGATCCACCTGTTCGGTCAATTGCCGGGTGCGCTGCTGCACCTCGCCGAGCAGCTCGCCCACGCTCGCCGAGCGGTCGGCGCTGCGGTGGGCCATGGCGGCCAGATCCGCCACTTGCTGCGTGGCCTCCTGAATGCGCCGCTGCACCGATTCGATGTTGCGGCCAATCTCCGCCGCCGACTCCTGGCTGTGCTGGGCCAGGCGGCGCACCTCATCGGCCACCACGGCAAAGCCGCGCCCGCTGTCCCCGGCGCGCGCCGCCTCGATGGCGGCGTTCAGCGCGAGCAGATTGGTTTGCGCGGCGATACCGCGAATGGTTCCGGACATCTCGCTGATGCTGTGCGAGTTACTGTTGAGCTGCAGGATCAGTTCGTTGGTGGCCAGCGCCTGCTGCGCCATATCGGTCACCTGATGCACCAAAGTGGCGAGCTCGGCCAGGCTGTTGGTCAACTGTTCGCTGGCCAGCACGCTGGTCTGCCGCGATTCGTCGGCCAGGGCGGCAACCTGCACGATGCTGACGTTCAGCTGCTCCACCGCCGCCGCCGCGACCGCCGCCGAGTCGCTCTGCCCTTCGGCGTTGCGCGTCACCAGGGCCGCGCTGCGCTCCAGTTCCAGGGACGAGTGGGAAATCTCGTCGAGCCGCTGCTGCAACAGCTGGCGCTGGCGCTGCGTCTGCAACAACCACTGCTGCAGGCCCGCGCCTATGCCGGGCAAGAGCAACCATTCGCCGGCCCCGGCGACCTGTTGCAGACCTTGCGGCGGGGCGCCGCTGCAGAACCGCTGCAGGCGCTCCAGCTCCCGGGCCAGGGACCACAGGCTGGCGAGCGCCAGATAGGCCAGCAGGCCCCAGAACCCCGCCACCAGGCCGGGCCACCAGAGCATGGCCGCGCCCCCCGCCAACACCAGCCCCCCCTGCAGGCGCAACACGCCGCCGATACCCATTGCGCGCAGCAGCAGCTGTGCCGGATAGCTAAGTCCATTCATCAGCCGAAACTCCAAGCCGGAACAAAAAAAAGCGCCTGATTCGCCGCGAACGAGCCGCAGCGGATTCAGGCGCCATTGCCTTGCAGGAGCGAGTCCTGTTGGTTTGATGCCTTAGCCAGGCAAGACTGATGCCATCTGCTTCGCCTACCGCTGCAGATCCAGCCGCTGCAGGGCGTCGCGCTCGTAGCGCGGATACAGGTGGCTGACGCTGCGGATCAGCTCATAGCGCGTTAGATTCACCTGGGTGAAGCGCTCGGGAATAGGCGTGCGGATCAGCTCGTTCATCTCGGCGCCCTGCTCGGCACCCTGGCGCAGCAAGCCATCGAGCCAGGCGAGGTAATCGCGCATCTGCACAAAAGGCGCCGCGTCCGTGGCGACGGGGCCGTGACCGGGCACCAGCAGTTTCCAGGGCAAGGCTTCGAGACGATCCAGATCGGCCTGCCAAACCTCCAACCCGGGGCTGTTCGGCGTGGTTAGCGCACGCTGGTAGAACAGCAGGTCGCCGGCGAACAGCACGCCCGTGCGCTCGTCGAGAATCGCCAGGTCGGCGCCGGTATGGCCGCGCAGCGCCAGCAACTGCAGGCGCCGGCCGCCGATTTTCAGGGTGCCTTCGTGCAGCTGCTCGGTGGGCAGCACCACCTCGGTGCCGCGCATCCAATCCCCAACCAGGCGGTACATGTTCTCCGCCATGGCATCGCCCTGCTCGGCCAGCAACCGGCCGGTTTCAGGCAGCGCGGCGATGGGCACGCCGGCGAAGGCCTGGTTGCCCAGTACATGGTCGGGGTGATGGTGGGTCAGCAGCACGCGCGTGACCGGCTTGCCGGTGACTCTCTCGATGCTCCGGCGCAGTGCCTCGCCGTAACGGCGCGAGGGTCCGGTGTCGATCACCAGCACGCCATCGGCGGTTTCGATAAAGCCGACGTTGACGATATTGCCACCGTTGTCCACGGCGAAGTTGTCGGTGCTACCTTCCAGCAGCCAGACGCCATCGGCGATCTGCCGTGGTTGCAGGTGGTAGTCGAGCGCCTGGGCCAAGCTGGCGAGCAGGCAGGTCAGCAGTAGCATCCAGCGCATGGAGGCCTCCTAGACGTGGTTGGTGCGTACAGCGCCCCCTACCGGCCGCAGCCTTAGAACGCGGCCTGGAATTCGTTGCCGTTGTTATCGCGCAGCCACAACTCGGCAGGCTGCTCGCCGCGCAGGTCGAAGCTCAGCGTCGGATTCTCGCTGACCGCCGGGAACAGCTCGATGCGCCCCAGCACCTGCCCGCCCTCGCCGCGCAGTTCGGCCTGTTCGATGTAGAACTCGGGGATGCCGCCGACCAGGCCGTTGTCCATCGGGTGGGAAACCTGCAAACGCAGGCGGCTGTGCTCACCACGCACGAAGCGCTTGCCCAGCACCTGGCCCAGGCGTTCCTCCCAACCGGCTTCGGCACGCACCACGCTGGGCGCCGTGCAGCCGCCGCCGGCGGCATCCACCCGCGCCGAGCCGATATGCCAGACGCCGTCGTCGGTGAGCACCGCGGCGCGGATCGGCGTGGCCTGTTCGACGCGAATGCGAATGGCCAGGCTCGGCTCCAGCAGCTCGCCCGGCGCGAAGTCGAAGATCTGCGCGATGGGATTGAGCTCGGCCCAGGCCAGGATGCGCTTGACCTTGCCGCGGTAGGCGCTGGCGTCGATCTGGATCGGCACCTGGCGCGCGTCCTCGGCGAAGGGCGGCACCTCGAGGCGAATCTGGTCGTCGAAGACGAAAGGCTCCCCGCTCAGCAGGCGCTGGTGATGGTAGTCCCACATCACCGAGCTGATCGGATCGGGCGCGGCGGCCCGCGCTTCCCAGGCCCAGGCGAACAGGGCCAGCAACACCAGGCTACGCCAATCCATCGCCCACCTCCGCTGCGGCTGTGGCCGCTATTGGTATTGTTCCGGCTTCTCGTAGCGCAGGCCGTAACGCGCATACAGGCGCTGGAGCGAGCCGTCGAGAATCAGGGTTTCCAACTGTTCTTCCAAGGCGTAGGCCAGTTGGCGGTTGGTTTCGTGCACCGCCATGCCGATTTCCCAGATCTGCCGACCCATGTCCGGGTAGGCGTTCTCGGCCAGCGCCAGATTGGCGTCACGCGCCTCGTGCAGCAGCCATTCGACCTCACCGCGCAAGGCCATCACCGCATCCACCTCGCCATCCCGCATGGCGGTGAAGGCCAGTTGCGGCGTCGGGTAGTGGTGGGTCTGACCGGCGAGCATGCCGCCCTTGAACGAGCTGAGGTAGAACGAGGGCACGCTCTCAACCTCCACCCCCACCGGGTGCAGGCGCAGTACGGCGATGCTCGGCACCTCGGCCAGCCGGCGGCGGTCATGGGCCAGTTGCCAGCGCTCGCGCTGGTAGGGGCCGAACATCACCACCAGCTCGTTGATCAGCTCGCCCAGCTCGTTGCGCTTGTAGGAGAACTCGCGATCGTAGGGCACGCGCAGCATCAGGTCGGCCAGCTCGCCCTGCGCGGTGACGCGGCCGCGCCAGATATAGTCGCGCAGATCGTCGTCGAGCTTCTCGCCGGGTGGCGCCCAGATCAGTTGCAGCCTCAGTCCCAGGCCGTCGGCCAGCGCCTTGGCCAGCTCGTAGTCGATGCCGCGCGGCTGGCCGTCCTGTTCAAAGCTGTAGGGCGGGAAGTTCTGGTACAGCGCCACCCGCAACACGCCGGACTCGTTGATACGGTCGAAGTCGCGCACCTGCGCCTGCGCCGTGCCCAGGCACAGCAGCAGGCCGCATAACAGGATCAGCCGGCGCATGAGCTCAGAGCTTGTGAAGAAATCGTCGCGAGCGAAGGCAGGTCGCGTTTCGCCGGAGCACAGCAAGCGGAGTGTATTGAAATACATGAGCATTGCGAGCACCGCCGAAGCGCGAGATGCCGAGCGCAGTAGATTTATCATCAAGCTCTTATTCCTCGACGTGCACGCTCTCCAGATAGGTACGCACCGCCCACAGCGCCTCCTGGCTGAGGAAGTCGGCCATCTTCGGCATGTAGACGCGGCCATCGCGCACCGCGCCGTTGATCACCCGCTCCTTGAACCACTCGTCGCCCATGGCACCCAGCTCGAGCAGGCGCAGATCCGGGGCGATACCGCCGGACTTGGCTTCCAGGCCGTGACAGGCGGCGCAGTTCTGGTTGTAGGCCGAGGCGCCGATCTCGATGGCGCGCGGGTTGTCGCGGTAGGGGTTCTCCTCCAGCCATTCCTCGCCCAGCGGCTCCAGCCCATCGGTGTTGACTGCCTGCGGCACCACGTCGCCATGCGCCCAGAGCTGAGTGGATGCGGCCAGCAGCACCAGGGCCAGGGTGGAAGTGAGTTTCTTGTTCATGGCTAGGACCTCATCGAAAGCACGCAAGACGGCTCGTACGGAGCTCGTGGGGCCATCTTAGAAAGGCCGCGCCAGGCGCCGAATGCTGCTTTGGTGGTCGCGTCCTAGTCCCTTGGTAGTAGGGCTTGGGTGGGGGTTTTGGTGATGCCTTGGCAGCAAGGCCAAGTCATGTGCCGGTCGGGAAATCCTCCCGGCAAAGGCGGGAGTTTTTCCGTAGGCGCGAAGGTGGCCGGGTTCCACCATCGGCATGCCACTGCGGCGATCACTTTCTTCAACGGGAAGCACAATCATGACAACAACAAAACTACCCAGCCCCCCGCGTCCGCTGACGCTCGCCCTGCTGCTGGCCGGCGGTCTCGCGCTGAGCCAGGGCACGCTGGCCAAGCCGGTCACCTGGGAAGACATTGCCAACGACCACCGCACCACCAGCAACGTGCTGCAGTACGGCATGGGCACCAACGCCCAGCGCTGGAGCCCGCTGGCCCAGGTCAACGCCGACAACGTGTTCAAGCTGACCCCGGCCTGGAGCTATTCCTTCGGTGACGAGAAGCAGCGCGGCCAGGAATCCCAGGCCATCATCCACGACGGAGTGGTCTACGTGACCGGCTCCTACTCGCGGGTCTTCGCCCTCGACGCCAAGACCGGCAAGCGCCTGTGGACCTACAGCCACCGCCTGCCCGACGACATCCGCCCGTGCTGCGACGTGGTCAACCGCGGCGCCGCCATCTATGGCGACAAGATCTACTTCGGCACCCTCGACGCCCGCGTCGTGGCGCTGAACAAGGACACCGGCAAGGTGGTGTGGAACAAGAAGTTCGGCGATCACGCCGCCGGCTACACCATGACCGGCGCGCCGACCATCGTGAAGGACGGCAAGAGCGGCAAGGTGCTGCTGATCCACGGCAGCTCCGGCGACGAGTTCGGCGTGGTCGGCAAGCTGTTCGCCCGCGACCCGGACACCGGCGAGGAAGTCTGGATGCGCCCGTTCGTCGAAGGCCATATGGGCCGCCTGAACGGCAAGGACAGCACCCCGACCGGCGACGTCAAGGCGCCGAGCTGGCCGGACGATCCCAACTCCCCCACCGGCAAGAAGGAAGCCTGGAGCCAGGGCGGCGGCGCGCCGTGGCAGAGCGCCAGTTTCGATGCCGAGACCAACACCATCATCATCGGCGCCGGCAACCCGGCGCCGTGGAACGGCTGGGCGCGTACCAGCGACGGTGGCGATCCCAAGGACTACGACAGCCTGTACACCTCCGGCCAGGTCGGCGTCGACCCCACCACCGGCGAAGTGAAGTGGTTCTACCAGCACACCCCGAACGATGCTTGGGACTTCTCCGGCAACAACGAGCTGGTGCTGTTCGACTACAAGGACAAGGACGGCAAGGTCACCAAGGCCACCGCCCACGCCGACCGCAACGGCTTCTTCTATGTGGTCGACCGCGCCAACGGCAAGCTGAAGAACGCCTTCCCCTTCGTCGACAAGATCACCTGGGCCAGCCATATCGACCTGGAAACCGGTCGCCCGGTGGAAGTCGAAGGCCAGCGTCCGCCGAAGCCGAAGGCCGGCGAAAGCAAGGGTGAAGTGGTCGAGGTTTCTCCGCCCTTCCTCGGCGGCAAGAACTGGAACCCCATGGCCTACAGCCAGGACACCGGCCTGTTCTACGTGCCGGCCAACCACTGGAAGGAGGACTACTGGGCCGAGGAAGCGCACTACAAGAAGGGCTCCGCCTATCTGGGCATGGGCTTTCGCATCAAGCGCCTGTACGACGACCACGTCGGCATCCTGCGCGCCATGAACCCGACCACCGGCAAGGTCGCCTGGGAACACAAGGAACGCCTGCCGCTGTGGGCCGGCGTACTGGCCACCAAGGGCAACCTGGTGTTCACCGGCACCGGCGACGGCTACTTCAAGGCCTTCGACGCCAAGAACGGCAAGGAGCTTTGGAAGTTCCAGGTCGGCACCGGAATCATCTCCCCGCCCATCACCTGGGAGCAGGACGGCGAGCAGTACATCGGCGTGACCGCCGGCTACGGCGGCGCCGTGCCACTGTGGGGCGGCGACATGGCCGAGCTGACCAAGCCGGTGGCCCAGGGTGGTTCCTTCTGGGTGTTCAAGCTGCCGAGCTGGGACAAGGCCAGCGCCCAGCGCTAAGGGCTGAACGCATGGCGCACCGTAGGGTGCGCCATGCGCACCAGCTTTTCGCGCTCCCATCTCGCCATCCGCGTTTATCCGTGGTGCGCACGGCGCACCCTACAAGGACTCGCCATGAACTACCTGCCTCTGCTTATCCCGGTCCTGCTGCTGGTGCTCGGCAGCCACGCCATCGGCGCCGAGAACGATGGCGTGCCGCAGATCAACGGCTGCCGCATCGAACCCGACAGCCAGTGCCCCAACGCCAACCTGCGCGGCGCCGACCTGCGCAACCTGGACATGCGCCGTATGAATCTCACTGGCGCCGACCTGTCCGGCGCCGACCTGCGTCACGTCAACCTCGACCTGGCACAGCTGGAAAAGGCCCAGCTACGCGGTGCCAACCTGACCCGTGCCAGCCTGCAACAGAGCAACCTGCGCGGCGCCGACCTGTCCGCCGCCAGCCTGGTGGCCATCCGCGGCTGGGGCCTGTTTGCCCAGGCTGCGCAATTTGAAGGCGCCGACCTGCGCGCCGCCGATCTGGAATTCGCCCGCCTGTCCGGCGCCATGCTGCACAACGTCCAACTGCAGGCCGCCAATCTGGAAATGACCTGGCTGAGCAAGGCCGACCTCAAGGGCGCGCACCTGCAGGACGCCAACCTGCAGGAAGTGAAACTGGGCGGCGCCAACCTGGAGAATGCCAACCTCAGCGGTGCGCGCACCCGCTTCGGCAATTTCCAGGGCGCCAATATGCCGGGGTGCGTGGAGTGCCCAAAAGGCTGGGATTGATCCGGGGCGAGACTTGCGGCCGCCGGCAGCCCCCCTAATCGGGCTCGCGCGTTTTCCTGAGCTCGGAGGGCGTGATGCCGAATTGTTGCTTGAATCTATCGGTGAAGCGCGACTGCGACTGGTAGCCACAGCGCTCGGCAATGCGGCCGATGGGCTCCATGGTCGTCTGCAGCAAGAACAACCCCTGCCCCAGCCTGGCCCTGTTCACGATCGACTTGATGCTGGCGCCCTCGCCCTTCAGTCGGCGACGCAAGGTCGACTCGCTGACCGCCAGCCGCTCCGCCAGCCGCCCGACACTCCAGGCAGAGGCAATATTGTCGCTGACGATAGTGTGCAACTGGTGACTGAGACTCGGGGGCCCGACGATGCCACTCACCTGGTCGTAACCGGACAGGTGGATCAGCTGCAAAAGCTCCTGCCTGCGCAAATGCCACAAGTCACGAGGCGCATAGGGCGCCCACTCGATAAATTGCATCAGGGTTTTAGCCAACCTGGCGTCTATACCGCCCTGAATGTAGCGAGTCTCGACACTTCGCTTGTTCTTGAAGCAATCGAAATCGCTAAGTTCGAACTCGATCAGAACGGCCAAGTACTCCTTACCCGGAATATTTCGCATATCGATATCCGAGGCATTGGAGAGAAAGAGAAAACTGCCGGTCGGACAGACTATTTCCCCCGTCGCCCCCAGTTGCTTGATGCCGGCCAGCACGAAGATCAGCAACGGTTTGCTGACGGGCGCGTTGAGGATGCGCTGCTCCTTGTAGGAGGAATACAGCGAAAACGGCAGTGCGCCATCCTCGCGCTGCACCGCTCTCGCCAGCTCTATCAATCCCTGCATCTGCTCCCCCGCAGCCATAAAAGCGCCCCGCCACTGATCATGCTGGCTACCTGAAACGACGAGCCCGTCCTTTGGGACGGGTCACAGGCCATCTGACGCAATGTCACCTGACGCGAGCGCAGCGAGAATACCTCGCCGGCCTTACTCAAGCGACGTCCGCGGCTCCAGTTTTACTTGCGCTCGTACAAGGCCTCGATAGTGCTGGAGGCGAGCGAGTTGGCGCGCACCATATAACCGGTCAGTGCGCCCGAGGCATCTTCGGGCAGCTCCAGCTTTTTCGACAGTGCGAATACGGTGAACTGGTAGCGGTGCACGCCGTGACCTTCCGGCGGGCAAGCGCCACCGAACCCGGCGACGCCGTAATCGTTCCTGATGCTGATACTGCCGGTCGGCGCCGCGGAGCCGGCGGCCAGGGCGGTCACTTCCTTGGGGATATTCACCAGTTGCCAATGCCACCAGCCGCTGCCGGTCGGCGCGTCCGGGTCGTAGGCGAATACCGCGAATGCCTCGGTGCCTTCCGGCGCACCGCTCCAGGCCAGTTGCGGCGACAGGTTACCGCCGGTGCAGCCGAACCCTTGAAACTCCTGGGCGCTGCTCATGGCTTTGCCCTGGACGATATCACTGCTGGTCAGTTTGAAAGAATCCGCCTGGGCGGCGGTGCAAAACAGAACGGAGACTGGCAGAGCCAGTTTGCAGAACAGGTTGCGCATGGGAATGATTTCACTCGAATAGTACAAAGCGCGAGGATCATAGGGAGTTCGAGGAGACCCGGTTAGACGGAAAACAATCAACTTTTAGCCCGAAACCGTCGTCAGCTCGGCAGTATCGAAGGGCGCGACCCTGAAGTTCGAGCTGCTGCCAGTTGAGTCGGAAGCCTGGCGCCTCATCGGCAGGTCAGGAACTCTCCAATCCCACCCGCACCACCCCACTGTCGATGGCCAGATGCACCAGTTCCGCCTGCGAGCCGATCTGCAGTTTGTTCTTCACCAGGGTCTGGTAGTTGGACAGGGTCTTGGCGCTGATGCACAGCTTCTCGGCGATCTGCCTCGGTGGCAGGCCGCGGGCGAGCATGACGAAGATTTCGAACTCGCGCTGGGTCAGTTCGCGCAGGCGAGGGTCGAGGCCGCCTGCGCTGGCGGGGTTGCAGGCCAGCAGGGTGGCCAGGGGTTGTTCGATATAGGCGTGGCCGGCGGCGGTGCGCTTGACCGCCTCCACCAGCACTTCCGGTGACGAGCTCTTGGTCAGGTAACCGATGGCGCCGGCGTCCAGCGCCTGGCGTACCAGGGGCAGTTCGTCGTGCATGCTGAAGAACAGCACGCGCAGTTGCGGCAGGCGCTGGCGCAGGCGGCGGGTGGTTTCCAGGCCGCTGATGCCGGGCAGGCCGATATCCATGATGACCAGGTGCGGTATCTCCTCCTGCACCCGTTGCAGCGCCTGCTCGCCGTCGCTGGCCTCGCGCAGTTGCACCTCCGGCAACAGCGCGCGCAGCAGGCTGGCATAACCCTGGCGTACCACGGCATGGTCGTCCACCAGCAGGATCTTCATCGCGTCGCCTCCAGGGGAATGCTCAGGCACAGCGCCCAGCCCGCCTGTGGTCGGCTATGCAGGCGCAGTTCGCCGCCGAGGCTGCGGCTGCGCTCACGCATCGAGCGCAGGCCGATGCCGGGGCGCAGCGGCAATTGCGTACCGCGACCGTTGTCGCGCACCAGCAGACGCAAGCCCTGGCCGCGTCGCTGCAGGCGAATGCGCACCTCGCTGGCGTCGGCATGGCGGGCCACGTTGGTCAGCGCTTCCTGCACCAGCCGATAGAGATGGCCCTTGCTGGCCAGCGGCAGGCTGGGCAGCCGCTCGCCCAGTAGCAGGCGACAGCGGATTCCCTGGGCCTGCTGCCAGTCGGCGGCCAGTTGCTGCAGGGCCGGGCCCAGCTCCAGGCGCTCCAGGACCACCGGATAGAGGTCGCGGATCAGCCGGCGAAAGCCGTGTTGCAAGCGCTCGCAGTTGTGGTCCAGTTGGAGCGCGGTGTCCTGCACCTGCTGCGGCCGGTCGGCGACGACCTTGAGCAGGCAGGCCTGGGCACGAATGCCGCTGAGGTACTGGCCCAGGTCGTCATGCAGGGTCTGGCCGAGACGCGTGCGCTCGCGCTCCTGCAGTTCCAGCAGCGCCTGGGTCAGCTCGGCGTTGTCCGCCTGCACCTGCTGCAGGGTGGTGGCCATGGCGTTGAAGTGCCCGGCCAGGCGCTGCGCCTCGGCCAGGCCGTGGTGTTGCAGGCGGGTGTCGAAGCGGCCGGCGCCGACCTGGTTCAGGGCCGCCAGCAACTCGTCGAGCACGCCCAGGCCGCGGCGCACGGCGAAGCGGATGGTCAGCAGGCTCAAGGCCAAGGCGAAAGCGCTGAGCAGCAGCAGCTGCAACAGCGAATCCTGGATCTCCTCGATCTCGTCAAAGGGATCGAGGACGATGCTCAGTTCGCGACCATCGTCCAGCGGCCAGACGTCGGCCACCAGCGACGATGAACCCAGCAGGCGCTCGGCGATCCAGTGTTCGATGGCACTCTCGCTCTGCACCTTGGGTTGCTCGCCCGGCTGCAGCCAGCTGACACGGATATGCCGCAGGTTGTCGGTCAGCTCCGGGCGCAGGCTGGCGGGTCGGGTACGAGCCACCTCGCCCAGGTATTCGACCACCGCTTCGGCGGCCAACAGTTCGCGGCGCACGTCCTGGCTGGCCTGGCGCAGCAGCAGCGCCAGGCCGATCAGGGTCACCAGCACGAACAGCAGGCTGACGCCGAGGTTGATGCGGCCGAGCGCGCTCATCTACTTGACCACGAAATGACCGAGCATGCCCTTGCCTTCCAGGCCCTTGGCGTAGAAACGGAACTTGCCCGGCTTGACCGGCAGGAAGAAGATCTCCGCCTCGCCGGCATCCTCGAATTCCAGCTCGGTCAGGGTCACCGCCTTGATCTCCACGCCGCCGGCCTCGACCTTGCGCAGGTAGATGGCGGTGGCGAACTCCGGTGCCTGGAAGGCGTATTCCTTCTGCCCGCTGGCGATGATCTTGAGCTGGTAGGCCTGGCCGGTCTGCAGCTGATACTCGCTGTGCGACATGGCGTAGTCGCTTTCCTCGCTGCCCAACACCAGGTCGGGCAAGGCGACCGGGCGACGGGTCATGTCGCCGGCGGCCTGCAGGTTGTCGACGCCGAGTAGGCTGAGGATCAGCAGCAGCGGCAGCGTAAGGACTTTGATGATGCGCATGGAGGTTCACCTGTTGTTGTTATGGGCCTGGTGACCATGCTAGGGAGCGGACGACCGTTGCGATTTACTACCTTGGTACGGCCCCGCTGGTACTTTGGGCATATTTCCCGAGGCGGGGGCTGTTCCTATGCTGGGGCCATCCGACCGGGAGCCGCCCCATGCGCCAGATTCGCCAGTCCACCCTGCTAGTTCTCGCCCTACTCTATGCCGGCGCCGCCTGTGCCAGCGAGCTGCAGGTGCGCATCGGCTACCTGGCCCACCTGCCACCGCGCGGCCCGCTGCTGTCCAATGTCATCCCCGAACCCGAGGACGCCGGCAGCCGCGGCGCCGAACTGGCGATTGCCGACAGCAACAGCACCGGACGTTTTCTCAAGCAGGGCTACAGCCTGGAGAGCGCCGAGCATGAGGAGGTGGACGAGCTGCTCGCCGCCGCCGAACAGCAGCACCAGGCCGGCATTCGCCTATTTGTGATCAACGCCCCCGCCGCGACCCTGCGCCAGCTCAGCCAGCGCCTGCCCGACAGCCTGCTGCTCAACGCCGGCAGCGCCGACGACGGCCTGCGTCGCCAGCAGTGCCTGGGCAACGTGCTGCACACCCTGCCCAGCCGCGCCATGCTGGCCGACGCCCTGGCGCAGTTCCTCGCCGTGCGCAAATGGACGCGCTGGCTGCTGGTGACCGGCAGCACCGAGGACGACATCGCCTATGCCGAGGCGCTAAAGCGCGCCGCCAAACGTTTCGGCCACAAGATAGTCGCCGAGAAACCCTGGAGCTTCGACAACGACCAGCGCCGCAGCGCCCAGGCGGAGATGCCGCTGTTCACCCAGGCCGCCGAGTACGACGTGGTGCTGGTGGCCGACGAGCGCGGCGACTTCGGCGAGTACCTGCCCTACAACACCTGGTACCCGCGCCCGGTAGCCGGCAGCCAGGGTCTGACCCCGACCGCCTGGCACAAGACGGTGGAAACCTTCGGTGCCGCGCAGCTGCAGAAGCGCTTCGAGGAACTCGCCGGGCGCTGGATGAACGACCGCGACTTCGCCGCCTGGATGGCCGTGCGCAGCCTGGCCACGGCCATCACCAAGCTACGCGCCGCCGAACCGCAGGCCATCCGCCACCTGCTGCTGAACGAACAACTGCCGCTGGACGGTTTCAAGGGCCGCAAGCTGAGCTTCCGCCCGTGGAACGGCGAGCTGCGCCAGCCGATTCCGCTGGTGCATCCGCGCGCCCTGGTCAGCACCTCGCCGCAGGACGGTTTCCTCCACCCCAGCAACGAAATGGACAGCCTCGGCTACGACCGCCCGGAAGTGAGCTGCGATCTGGCGGGTAACGCGAATTGATAGTGCGCACGGCGCACCCTACCGCGTCCGTGTCACACGACCCCGTAGGGTGCGCCGCGCGCACCGGCAAAACCGACATAACAAGAGGATCACCCCCATGCGCCTTACCCCTCTCGCCTGCGCCGTCGCCCTCGGCCTGAGCTGCCACACGGCCCTGGCCGCCACCGCCTACGTATCCAACGAGAAGGACGACAGCATCAGCGTGATCGACCTGGACACGCTGGAGGTCACCGACACCCTGGCCGTCGGCATGCGCCCGCGCGGCCTGCTGCTGTCCTCCGACAACAAGCTCTTGTACATCTGCGCCAGCGATTCGGACCGGGTGCAGGTGATGGACCTGACCACGCGCCAGATCGTCAAGGAGCTGCCCTCCGGCGCCGACCCCGAGCAGTTCGCCCTGCACCACAACGACCGCTGGCTGTACATCTCCAACGAGGACGATGCGCTGGTCACCGTGGTCGACACCCAGAGCGACGAGGTACTGGCGCAGATCGAGGTGGGCGTGGAGCCCGAAGGCATGGCGGTGAGCCCGGACGGCAAGTGGGCGGTCAACACCAGCGAGACCACCAACATGCTGCACTGGATCGATACCGCCACCCAGCAACTGGTGGACAACACCCTGGTCGACCAGCGCCCGCGCCACGTCGAGTTCGACCAGGACGGCAAGCGCCTGTGGGCCTCGGCCGAGATCGGCGGCACGGTCACGGTAATGGACGTCGACTCGCGCGAGATCCTCAAGGTGCTGCGCTTCGAGATCAAGGGCGTGCACCCGGACAAGGTGCAGCCGGTGGGAGTCAAGCTCAGCGATGACGGCAAGTACGCCTTCGTCGCCCTCGGCCCGGCCAACCATGTGGCGGTGGTGGATGCCAAGAGCTACGAAGTGCTCGACTACCTGCTGGTGGGCCGGCGCGTCTGGCATATGGCCTTTACCCCGGACCAGCAGCGCCTGCTGACCACCAACGGGGTCAGCGGCGATGTGTCGGTGATCGACGTCGATGCGCTCAAGGTGAGCAAGTCGATCAAGGTCGGCCGCTATCCCTGGGGCGTGGTGGTGACGCCATGAACGCCCTCGAGGTTAGCGGGGTGAGCTTCGCCTACGGGACGCGCCAGGCCTTGGCCGGCCTGGATGTCGAACTCACCGCCGGGCGCTTCGCCGCCCTGCTCGGCCCCAACGGCGCCGGCAAGTCCACCCTGATCGCCCTGCTCACCCGCCTGTATGACCTGCAGAGCGGCGACATCCGCATCTTCGGCCACAGCCTGGCCCGCGAACCGCGCCAGGCGCTGCGCCAGCTCGGCGTGGTGTTCCAGCAGAGCACCCTGGATCTCGACCTCTCGGTGCAGCAGAACCTCGCCTACCACGCCGCCCTGCACGGCATGCCCAGGCGCCAGGCCAACGCCCGCATCGACGAGGAGCTCGAGCGCCAGGAGCTGAGCGAGCGCCGCCATGACAAGGTGCGTACGCTCAACGGCGGCCATCGCCGCCGCGTGGAGATCGCCCGCGCCCTGCTGCATCAGCCGCGCCTGCTGCTGCTCGACGAGGCCAGCGCCGGGCTCGATCCGGCCAGCCGCCAGGCCCTCGGCCGCCACGTGCGCAACCTGTGCCGCGAGCAGGGCCTGAGCGTGCTGTGGACCACCCATCTGCTGGACGAGATCGAGCCCGCCGACGAGCTGCTGATCCTCCATCGCGGCGAGCGCGTGGCCCGCGGCAAGGCCGCCGAGTTCGGTGACCTGGCCATCAGCTTCGCCCGCCTGACCGGCGACGAAGCCCTAGGCCGCGGCCATGTGCGCGAGGCACTTCGTCCCAACCTGGACATCCGGGCCCGTAGGAGCGGCTTCAGCCGCGAACACCCAGCCGAGGAGGCTCGACCATGACCGCCTACTGGCACTGCCTGCGCGGTATCGTGCTGCGCGAATGGCTGCGTTTCGTCCTGCAGCGCTCGCGCTTTCTCAGCGCCCTGGTGCGCCCGTTGCTGTGGCTACTGGTATTCGCCGCCGGCTTCCGCGCGGCGCTGGGCATCGCCATCATCGAACCCTACGACACCTACATCACCTACGACACCTACATCGTGCCTGGCCTGGCCTGCATGATTTTGCTGTTCAACGGCATGCAGGGCTCGCTGTCGATGGTCTACGACCGCGAGATGGGCAGCATGCGCGTGCTGCTCGCCAGCCCGCTGCCGCGCGCCTTCCTGCTCGCCGCCAAGTTGCTGGCCACGGCGCTGATCTCGCTGCTGCAGGTCTATGCCTTCCTCGCCATCGCCTGGGTCTACGGCGTGCAGCCGCCGGCCTGGGGCCTGCTCGCCGCGCTACCGGCGCTGCTGCTGGTGGCGCTGCTGCTCAGCGCCCTGGGCCTGCTGCTGTCCAACGGCATCCGCCAGCTGGAGAACTTCGCCGGGGTGATGAATTTCGTGATCTTCCCGTTGTTCTTCCTGTCGTCCGCGCTCTACCCGCTGTGGAAGATGCGCGAATCCAGCGAGTGGCTGTACTGGCTGTGCGCGCTCAACCCCTTCACCCATGCCGTGGAGCTGGTGCGCAACGCCCTGTACCTGCGCCTGCACCTCGATGCGCTGCTGATCTGCAGCGGCCTGACCCTGCTGTTCGCCGTGCTCGCCGTGGCCAGCTTCAACCCGCAGCACGCGGCGTTGCGCAAGGCCGGTTGAGAGGAGTTCTGGCCGTTCGCCATTACGACTCTTACTACTTTGGTACTGCTTTTGCTCTCCATCGTAGAATTTCCAACGCAGCAGTCCGGGCCTCTAATACCCCCATAAAAAGAACAGAGGCCCACGCTCATGAAACACTGCCTTGCCCTGCACGCGGGGCTGCTACTCGGCACCAGCCTGCTAGCCCCGGTGACGCTGGCCGAGGTCGCCCTGTTCGCCGCCGACGGCTACCGCCAGACGCAGTACCGCAGCCCCACCCCGGCCGCCCTGGAAGGCGCACGCACCCTCGACACCGCGGCCCTGCAACGCCTGCTGCACGAACAGCCGCACACCCGCCTGATCGACGTCTACCGCCGCACCTGGTTGAACGGCCGCTTCATCGAGGACGAGGCCCACGCCAACCTGCCCGGCAGCCTGTGGCTGGCCAATACCGGCGACGGCCAGCTCGAGCCGCGCTGGCAGCGCTACTTCGAAACCCACCTGCGCAATATCAGCCAGGGCGACCCGGACTGGCCGCTGGTGTTCTACTGCCGCTCCGACTGCTGGCTGAGCTGGAACGCCACGCGCCGCGCCTACCACCTGGGCTATCGCCAGCTGTACTGGTACCGTGACGGCATCGATGCCTGGGAGCAGGCCGGCCTGCCGCTGGTGCCCGCCCAGCCGGCCGAGCTGCCCGGCGCTTTCCTCACCCCCAACGCCGCACCATAATCACAACAACGAGGTGAAAGGCCATGTACAAGATTCTGATTGCCGACGACCACCCGCTGTTTCGCGAAGCCATCCACAATGTCATCGCCGACGGCTTCCCCGGCAGCGAGATCATGGAGACCGCCGACCTGGACAGCGCCCTGGAGCTGACCCAGGCGCACGACGATCTCGACCTGATCCTGCTCGACCTGAACATGCCCGGCATGCACGGCCTGGGCGGGCTGATGAACCTGCGCAACGAGGCGCCGACCATCCCGGTGGTGATCGTCTCCGCCGAGCAGGACAAGCAGATCGTGCTGCAGGCCATCACCTACGGCGCGGTGGGTTTCATCACCAAGTCCTCGCCGCGGACGCAGATGACCGAGGCCATCGCGCAGATACTCGACGGCAACGTCTACCTGCCACCGGACATCATCCGCGCGCAGAAGAGCGGCGGCCACCGCCACCACACCGATCATCACAGCATCCCGCCGGAGCTGCTGCAGGCGCTAACGCGCAAGCAGCTCTTGGTGCTCGAACGCATGACCAAGGGCGAGTCGAACAAGCAGATCGCCTACAGCCTGGATATCGCCGAAACCACGGTCAAGGCCCACGTCTCGGCCATCCTGCGCAAGCTGGGCGTGCACAACCGCGTACAGGCCATCCTTTCCGCCGGCGATATCGACTTCGCCGCCTATCTGCGCCGCTGATCCGCGGCGCCAGAACGTCCTAACGCCTGGTATCCGGCCCCGAACAGCCCGGCAGGAAAGGCACTGGGATTGCAGCCGGGCTAGGAAACAGCCGGCTGCTCGTCGATCATCCGCAGCGGCTGCCAGCGGCGCAGCAGCAGGTACAGGGTGGGGATCACGTAGAAGGTGAAGAAGGTGCCCACCAGCAACCCGCCGACTATCACCAGGCCGATCTGCTGGCGGCTCTCGGCGCCGGCGCCGGTGGCGATGGCCAGCGGCAGCGAGCCGAGGACCATGGCCCCGGTGGTCATCAGGATCGGCCGCAGGCGCTGCACCGCCGCCTCGATCACCGAGGCGCGCAGCTCCTTGCCCTCGCGCAGCAGGTGGTTGGCGAACTCGACGATGAGGATGCCGTGCTTGGTGATCAGGCCGATCAGGGTCACCAGGCCGATCTGCGAGTAGATGTTCAGGGTACCGCCGAACAGGGTCAGCGCCAGCAAGGCGCCGGCCATCGACAGCGGCACGCTGAAGAGGATGATCAGGGGATCGCTGAAGCTCTCGAACTGCGCTGCCAGCACCAGGAAGATGAACGCCAGGGCCAGGGCGAAGATCAGCGCGATGCCGGCGCTGGATTCCTTGAAGTCGCGCGAGGTGCCGGTGTAGTCGTACTGGGTATCCGGCGGGAACACCTCGCGCGCGGCGGCCTCCAGATGCTCCAGCGCCTCGCCCAGGGTGTAGCCGCTACCGACGTTGGCGCTGATGGTCACCGCACGCAGCTGGTTGAAGTGGTTGAGTTCGCGCGGCGCCACGGTCTCGCGCACCGAGATCAGGTTGGACAGCTGCACCATGCCGCCCTCGCGGTCGCGCACGTAGACTCGGTCGAGATCCTGCGGGTTGCTGCGGTCGATGTCCTGCAGCTGCACCAGCACGTCGTACTGCTCGCCGCTCTGCTTGAAGCGGGTCACCTGGCGGCTGCCGAACAGGCTTTCCAGGCTGCGCCCGATGGTGGCGACATCGGTGCCCACCGCCACCGCCTGCTCTCGATTGACCGCCACCTTAAGCTGCGGCGCGTTGAGTTTCAGATCGCTGTCCAGGCTTTCCAGCCCCGGATAGTCGCGCACCCGCGCAAGCAGTTGCTCGACATAGCCCTGCAGCTCGGCGTACTCCATGGACGAGCGAATGACGAAGTTGATCGGCTGGTTGCGCGCGCTCTGCCCCAGCGGCGGGCGGTTGACCGGGAACACGCGCATGCCGGCGATATCCTGCAGCTTGGGCAGCAGCTCGTTGCGTATCTCGAACTGGCTGCGGCTGCGCTCGGCCCAGTCCTCCAGTTTCATGAAGGAAATGCCCTGGGCCACCGTGGGAAAGCCGGCGATGACCATGTAGCGGTTGGTTTCCGCGATGCTCGCGTAGGCCGCCTCCACCTCCCGCGCGTAGCGCGCGGTGTAGTCGATGGTGGCGCCGTCCGGGCCGTTGAACACCCCGACTATGGTGCCGGTGTCCTCGGTCGGCGCCAGCTCCGAACGCAGCCCGTTGAACAGCCAGGCGCAGAGCAGGAAGGCCAGCAGCAACACGCCGAGCACCAGCGGCCAGGCGCGCAGGGCGCGATCCAGGCTGTGCTTGTAGCTGTAGGTGACAGCGTTGAGGAAGCGTTCGATCAGATTGTACAGCCGGCTGTGGCGCTCGCCGGCCTGGTGCGGCTTGAGCAGCACCGCGCACATCATCGGCGTCAGGCTCAGGGCGACGAAACCGGACACCAGCACGGCGCCGGCCAGGGTCCAGGCGAACTCGGTGAACAGTTTGCCCGTGGTGCCCTGCATGAAGCCGATCGGCGCGAACACCGCGGCCAGGGTCAGGGTCATGGCGATCACCGCGAAGGCGATCTCGCGACTGCCAGTGAAGGCCGCCTGCATGGGTTTCATCCCCGCCTCGATATGGCGGTGGATGTTCTCCAGCATGACGATGGCGTCGTCCACCACCAGGCCGATGGCCAGCACCATCGCCAACAGGGTCAGGGTGTTGATGGAAAAGCCCATCAGCGACATCAGGGCGAAGGCGCCGATCAGCGACACCGGGATGGTCACCAGCGGAATCAGGGTGGCACGCAACGAGCGGAGGAAGATGAAGATGATCAGGATCACCAGCCCCACCGCTTCCCAGATGGTAATGAAGACGTTGTCGATGGACTCGCGGATGAACAGCGAGTTGTCGTTGGCCACCGTCATGTGCATGCCCTCGGGCAGCAACGCGCGGATTTCCGGCAGCGCCGCCTCGAGGCCGTCGGAGATGTCCAGCGGGTTGGCCGTGGCCTGCTTGATCATGCCCATGGACACCGCCGGGCGGCCGTTGAAGCGCACCACGCTGCGCTCGTCGCGCGGGCCGATCTCGGCATGGCCGACGTCGGCCAGGCGCAGCAGATAGCCCTGCGAATCGTCGAGAATCAGTGCATTGAACTGCTCGGGCGTGCTCAGGTCGGTTTCCGACAGCACAGTGAACTCGCGCGCGCGCGATTCGATGCGCCCGGCGGGAATCTCCACGTTCTGCCGGCGCAGGGCATCCTCCACGTCCTGCACCGTGAGGTTGTGCGCGGCGAGCTTCTCCGGGTCGAGCCAGATGCGCATGGCGAAGGTGCGCGCGCCGCGAATCTGCACCTCGGCGACGCCGGGAATGGTCTGCAGGCGATCCTTGATCACCCGCTCCAGCACGTCGGTGATCTCCATGGCGTTGTAGCGGTCGCTGTAGGTGGCAATCCAGATCACCGGCTGGGCGTCGGCCTCGACCTTTTGCACTATGGGTTCGTCGATCTCGTCGGGCAGCAGCCCGCGGACCCGGCCGAGACGGTCGCGTACGTCGTTGGCCGCCTCGTCGGCATTGCTGCCGAGGCGGAACTGGGCAGTGATCTGGGTATTTTCCGAGCGGCTGATGGAGCTGACGAAATCCAGTCCCTCGATGCCGGACAGCACGTCCTCGATCGGCTGCGCCACCTGCGATTCCATGATCTCCGGGCTGGCGCCGGGGTAGATCACGTTCACCGTGACGATGGGCACGTCGATATTGGGGTATTCGCGCACGCTGAGGCGGTCGTAGGCCATCAGCCCGAGCAGCACCACGATCAGCGACAGCACGGTGGCGAACACCGGCCGGCGGATGCAGATATCGGAGAGGATCACCGCTGGCGCTCCCCGCTCTTGCTGCGCACCGCCAGGCCCGGGCGCACCTTCTGCCAGCCGGCGCTGATCACCGTCTCGTCGCCCGCGAGGCCTTCGCGCACCTCCACCAGGCCGTCGAAACGCTTGCCCAGGCGCACTTCGCGCTGCTCGACGCTGCCGTCCACCACCAGGTTGACCAGCAGCTGCTCGCCCACCGGCATCACCGCCTCCTCCGGAATCACCAGCGCCTCGGGGCGCTCGGCGAGGATCACCGAGACGCGGACGAACTGGCCGGGGCGCAGACGGCGGTCGTCGTTGCCGATATGGGCGCGGATCGCCTGGCTGCGGCCGACTTCGTCCAGACGCGGGTTGATGGCGAAGATCTCGCCCTGGAAGCGCTCGCCCGGATAGGTGTCCAGGCTGATTTCCACCGTCTGCCCCAGGCGTACCTGGGCCACGGCCTTCTGCGGGATGCGGAAGTCGACCTTCAGCGGGTCGAGCACTTCCAGGTTGACGATGTTCTGCCCGGCGCTGAGGTAGTCGCCGACGCTGGCCTGGCGCAGGCCGAGCACGCCGTCGTAGGGCGCCTTGATCTGGGTCTTGTCGAGCCGCGCCTGGGCCAGCGCCTGGCTGGCGCGGGCGGCCTGCAACTGGCTCTGCGCCTCGTCGAGGGCCTGGGCATTGCTGGCGCCGCGCTGGAACAGCATCTGCGCGCGCTGGTGGTTCTTCTCGGCGAGGTCGAGGTTGGCGCGCGCCTGGGCCAGTTCGGCGCGGGCGATGGCATCGTCGAGGCTGACCAGCAGGTCGCCGGCGGTCACCGCCTGGCCCTCGCGAAAATGCAGGCCGGCCAGACGCCCTTCGATTTCCGGGCGGATCATCACCGACTCGTCGGAGCGCAGCGAGCCGAAGGTGATCAGCTCGTCGCGCACCGCCATCTGCTTGACCGGCACCACTTCCACCACCGGTCCATCGGCGGCCAGCACCTGACCGGCCAGCAGCGCCGACAACAGCAGTGGCAGGGAACGCAGCAGCACGGCCATATACAACCCCTCTTGTATGTATAAGCCGAGTCTAACCTTCTGCTCCCTCAATGACAGCGGGGCAAGATATTTCCCTATGTTTTTGTGGCCTGCCATCCCTGGGCGGCCTGAGGCCTCGCCAGGCGCGGCCCAGCGCTTCTGGCGAAATCCTTACTGACGCATGCCGCGGCCGCTGACCAACAGGCGAATGCACAGGGTGTACAGCACCGCGGTGGCCAGCAGCATGAAACCGATGGCCACGCCGATGCGGATGTCCGACACGCCGAGGATGCCGTAGCGGAAGGCGTTGACCATATGCAGGATCGGGTTGCCCATCGACACCGCCTGCCAGAACGGCGGCAACAGGGTGATCGAATAGAACACCCCGCCCAAGTAGGTCAAAGGCGTGAGGACGAAGGTGGGGATGATCGAGATGTCGTCGAAGTTGCGCGCGAACACCGCGTTGACGAAGCCGCCCAGGGAGAAGATGGTCGCGGTCAGCAGCACCACCAGCACCGTCACGCCCAGGTGGTGCACCTGCAGGTGGGTGAAGAACAGCGACAGCAGGGTGACGATGAAGCCCACCGCCAGGCCGCGCAGCACGCCGCCGACGACGAAGCCGACGAGGATGGTGTGCGGCGACACCGGCGACACCAGCAGCTCCTCGACGTTGCGCTGGAACTTGCTGCCGAAGAAGCTCGACACCACGTTGCCGTAGCTGTTGGTGATCACCGACATCATGATCAGCCCTGGCACTATGTACTCCATATAGCTGAAGCCGCCCATGTCGCCGATCTGCCGGCCGATCAGGTTGCCGAAGATGACGAAGTACAGAACCATGGTGATCGCCGGCGGCAGCAGGGTCTGCGGCCAAATGCGCAGAAAACGGCGCACCTCGCGGTGGACGATGGTGCGCAGGGCCACCAGGTTGGCGGCGAATTCGCTGTTGAGGTACTGGGTATTCATGGCGCCACCTTGGCCAGGTTCTTTTCCACCAGGGAGACGAACAGCTCCTCCAGGCGATTGGTCTTGTTGCGCAGGCTGAGCACCTCCACCTGCTGCTGCGCCAGCTGCTGGAACAGCGCATTGAGGCCCTGGCTCTTCTCCACCTGCACCTCCAGGGTGTGGTCGTCGAGCAGCCGCGCCGGGTAGCCCTGCAGCTGCGGCGCCACCGCGTGGGTGTCCTTGAGGTCGAGCAGGAAGGTCTCGACGTGCAGCTTCTTCAGCAGGTCCTTCATGCTGCTGTGTTCGACGATGCGGCCGTGGTCGATGATGCCGATGTGGCGGCACAGCTGCTCGGCCTCCTCCAGGTAGTGGGTGGTGAGGATGATGGTGATGCCCTGCTGGTTCAGCTCGGTGAGAAAGCTCCACATCGAGCGGCGCAGCTCGATGTCCACCCCGGCGGTGGGCTCGTCGAGGATCAGCAGGCGCGGCTGGTGCACCAGCGCGCGGGCGATCATCAGGCGGCGCTTCATGCCACCGGACAGCTCGCGCGAAGCGACGTTGCGCTTGTCCCACAGGCCCAGCTGGGTCAGGTACTGCTCGGCGCGTGCCTTGGCGATGCTGCGCGGAATGCCGTAGTAGCCGGCCTGGGTGACGACGATGTCGAACACCTTCTCGAACTGGTTGAAGTTGAATTCCTGCGGCACCACGCCCAGGCAGCGCTTGAGCGCCGACGGCTCGCGGTCGAGGTCGTGGCCGAACACCTCGACCGTGCCGCCGCTCTTGTT
Source organism: Pseudomonas sp. NPDC077649 (assembly GCF_044542855.1). Lineage (NCBI taxonomy): Bacteria > Pseudomonadati > Pseudomonadota > Gammaproteobacteria > Pseudomonadales > Pseudomonadaceae > Pseudomonas > Pseudomonas sp. NPDC077649. Next base: position 149,847 of record NZ_JBITVF010000002.1, read on the forward strand.
CACCAGGGTGGAGAGGATGCCGATGGTGGTGGACTTGCCGGCGCCGTTGGGGCCGAGCAAGGCGAAGAAGTCGCCTTCGGCGACGTCCAGGTCGATGCCGTGCAGAGCCTGGAAGCCGTTGCCATAGGTCTTGGTCAACTGGCGGATGGTCAGGGCGGAGCTCATGAAAATGGGGTTTCCCGCGCTAGGGTGGAGTCAGCATAGATGGGGGTAGGGGCGACAATTTGCAACCGGTTGTTGCAGCCATCGGCGCATGCCGACCTGCACCCTACCCAGGCCGACGCGCGGAGAAAAGCCCGCCCTGGCGATCTTGACTATCGATTCAGTCGATAGCAGCCGCCTCGGCCTGCATGTCGCCGCTCATGAATGCCGCATCGGCGGCGAACAGATGCGGATAGCAGCGCTGCAGGTGGTCGAAGAACAGCTGCTCGGGCAAGTCGGCGAACTGGCCGTGATCGACCAGGTACTCCATATAGCGCTCACCCTTGTCGTTATAGGGATGGAAGACGCTGTCGTGAACACCGTCGAACTCCAGCGGCGCCACCTTGAACACCCGGCACAGCGCCTCGTTGAAGGCCGGCGTGGCCTTGACCCAGCGCCCGTCGAGAAACAGCTCGGTGTAGCCGTGCATGGCGAACACCTCGCTGCGCAGCAACTGCAGCAGGCGCGGCGTCGACAGGTGATTGCGCACGTCGGCCAGGCCGATGCGCGCCGGGATACCGCAATGCCGCGCGCATGCCGCCAGCAGGTTGGCCTTGGGCACGCAGTAGGACTCGCCGGCGAGCAGCGCGTGGCTGGCCTTCAGCGTCTGCGGCTCGCGGCTGAACACATAGGGGTTGTAGCGGACCCGGTCGCGCACCGCGCGGTACAGCGCCACGGCCTGGTCGCGCGGATCGCGCCCGGCGCCGCGCCAACGCTCGGCGAACTCGATTAGCGCAGGGTGGTCACTGTCAATGAAGCGGCCGGGTTGCAGGTAGGTCTGCATGGGTCGTGCTCCCAAGGGTTTGCCCCAGTCTAAGCGCGCCGATCGCGCCATAAAAACGGCGATCCGGCCAAGCTGCCCCGCCTTGCCGCCAATTCGCGACTAAGCTCGTGGCGTCGTCCGCTGTCACTCATGGAGGAACACACATGCTCGTTATCTGGTTACTGGTTCTGATACTGGGAGTGGCCTACCTGGCCCACAGCCGCAGTGCCGCCCTGCCCGCACTGGGCATCACCGCCGCCTACCTGCTGGCCATGGCGCTGCTGAGCCCGGTGCCAGGCTGGCTGCAACTGCTGCTGTGGGCGCTCACCGGTGCCGTGGCGGCCTTCGTGCTGCTGGTCGATCTGCGTCGCCGGCTGTTCAGCGGCCCGCTGTTCGCCTGGTTCCAACGCGTGCTGCCGCCGATGTCGGATACCGAGCGCGACGCCATCGAGGCCGGTAGCGTGTGGTGGGACGGCGAACTGTTCAGCGGCCGCCCGGACTGGGACAAGCTGCTGGCCTACCCCAAGGCGCAACTGACGGACGAGGAACAGGCCTTTCTCGACGGCCCCACCGAGGAGCTCTGCGCCCTGGTCAACGACTGGCAGGTCGGCCAGCAGCTGGACCTGCCGGAAAAGGCCTGGCAACACATCAAGCAGCACGGTTTCTTCGCCCTGATCATCCCCAAAGACTACGGCGGCAAGGGCTTCTCCGCCTACGCCCACTCGCAGGTGGCGATGAAACTGGCCACCCGCTGCGGCGACCTGGCCTCCACGGTGATGGTGCCCAACTCCCTGGGCCCCTCCGAGCTACTGCTGCACTACGGCACCGACACGCAACGCCAGCACTATCTGCCGCGCCTGGCCAGCGGCGAGGACATCCCCTGCTTCGCCCTCACCGGCCCGCTGGCCGGCTCTGACGCCGGCGCCATGCCGGACACCGGCATCGTCTGCAAGGGCCAGTGGAACGGCGAAGAAGTCATCGGCCTGCGCCTGAACTGGGAAAAGCGCTACATCACCCTGGCCCCGGTGGCCACCCTGCTCGGCCTGGCGTTCAAGGCCTATGACCCGGAGCACCTGCTGGGCGAGGAGGAAGACCTCGGCATCAGCCTGGCACTGGTGCCCACCGACACCCCCGGCGTGGAAATCGGCCGGCGCCACCTGCCGCTGGGCGCTGCCTTTATGAACGGGCCGAACTCGGGCAAGGACGTGTTCATCCCGCTCGACTACCTGATCGGCGGCCAGGAGTACCTGGGCAAGGGCTGGATGATGCTGATGAACTGCCTGTCGGTGGGCCGCTCCATCTCCCTGCCCGCCGGCGGCACCGGCGCCGCCAAGCTCGCCAGCCTGGTCAGCGGCCAGTACAGCCAGATCCGCGAGCAGTTCGGCGTGCCGCTGGCCGCCTTCGAAGGCATTCAGGAGGCGCTGGCGCGCATCGGCGGCAACACCTGGCTGATGGACAGCGCGCGTATCCTCACCGCCCATGCCGTCGACCTCGGCGAGAAGCCCTCGGTGCTCTCGGCCATCCTCAAGTACCACCTCACCGAGCGCGGCCGCGAGTGCGTCAGCCATGCCATGGACCTGCACGGCGGCAAGGCCATCATCATGGGCCCGAGCAACTACCTGGGCCGCGCCTGGCAAGGCGCGCCGATCTCCATCACCGTGGAGGGCGCCAACATCCTCTCGCGCAACCTGATGATCTTCGGCCAGGGCGCCATCCGCAGCCATCCCTACGTGCTCAAGGAAATGGCCCTGGCCGGGTGCGACGACAAGCAGCAGGCGCTGGCCGAGTTCGACGCCCTGCTGCTGCGCCATATCGGCTTCGCCGTCGGCAACGCCGCCAGCAGCCTGCTGCTCGGCCTGAGCCTGGGGCGCTTCGGCCAGGCCCCCGGCGACAGCCTGAGCCAGCCCTACTTCCGCGCATTGAATCGCCTGGCCGCGTCCTTCGCCCTGTGCGCCGACAGCAGCATGATGCTGCTGGGCGGCGAGCTGAAGCGCCGCGAACGCCTGTCGGCGCGCCTGGGTGATGTGCTCAGCCACCTCTACCTGGGCTCGGCGGCACTCAAGCGCTACCACGACCTGGACTACCCGGACAGCGTGCAGCCGCTGGTGCGCTGGGCCATGGAGGAAAACCTGTTCCACGCCGAACGGGCCCTGGCCGAGCTGCTGGCCAACTTCCCCAATCGCGCCTTCGGCTGCCTGCTCAAGGCCCTGGTGTTCCCTCTCGGCCGCCGTCATCGCGGCCCGAGCGATGCGCTGGACGCCGAAGTGGCCGCGATTCTCGGCCGCCCGGCCGGCGATCCGGCACTGGAGGCGCTGCTGGATGGCTGCTACCGGCCGCAGGCCGAGCAGGATGCGGTCGGCGCCCTGCAACATGCGCTGCAACTGATCGACGCCAGCCGCGATGCACGCAAGCGTCTGCAACAGGCGCTCAAGGACGGCAGCCTGCAGCCCGCCCCCGGCCAGGACGCCATCGAGGCGGCCATCGCCACCGGCCTGCTCGACAGCGAGATGGGCGAACGCCTGCAGGCCGCCGAGGCCGCACGGCGGCGGGTGATAGATGTCGACGACTTCGCCAAGGAGGAACTCAAACTCGGCCGCGGCAAGGTGCGCTAAGCCAGGCGAACCGTGGGAGAGGCTTCATCGCCGCTGAAGCGCCTCCCACGGTTGCCCAAGCCCAAACGGGACAGCGGGCGCCAGGCTCTCTATACTCCTGCGCCCGTTTTACCCAACAGGAATCGCACCATGGCCAGCCACCTCGAACATCACCTCGCCCTGCTCAACCACCTGCGCGGCATCCTGGTCGCCCTGGGCGAAGCCGAGCAGGTACTGGACGACAGCCACGCGCTGTTCATCGAGCGCTACGACGAGTTGCTCGCCGAGCTGCCGCGCGACCCGGTATCCAGCCAGTACCTGGGCCAGGACCTGATCAGCCAGGTCTTCCACCGCTACCCGCAGATCGCCCACCTGGTGCCGCGCGACCTGCTGTGGTTCTTCGGCGGCGACTGCCTGCACTTCATGCCCGACGAGGAAATCGCCCTGTACCAGGCCCTCGACGAGCGCCGCTTCGAGGCCGAGCAGAACGACGAGCCGTTCGACTGGAACCGGGAAAAACAGTTGCTGGCCCTGCCCACCGACGGCGCCAAGCACTAACCCCCCAGCACAACGCAAAAGGCCCGCACGGCATGACCGGCGGGCCTTTTACAGACGGAGAACGACAGAAACGAAAACGCCGCTCGATCGAGCGGCGTTTTCGTTTATTTGGAGCGGGAAACGAGACTCGAACTCGCGACCCCGACCTTGGCAAGGTCGTGCTCTACCAACTGAGCTATTCCCGCAATACAACTTGGTACTGAAAATGGCGTCCCCTAGGGGACTCGAACCCCTGTTACCGCCGTGAAAGGGCGGTGTCCTAGGCCACTAGACGAAGGGGACCTTGGAACTTTGCGAAACGCCGCCTGAGCGGCACTTCAAAATCTGGAGCGGGAAACGAGACTCGAACTCGCGACCCCGACCTTGGCAAGGTCGTGCTCTACCAACTGAGCTATTCCCGCATATACAACTCACTTCCCAATGGAAAGTGGCGTCCCCTAGGGGACTCGAACCCCTGTTACCGCCGTGAAAGGGCGGTGTCCTAGGCCACTAGACGAAGGGGACGCAGCCCGGAGCCTACAACAGCTTTTCCGGCTTCCCTCGCTCTGTTTCAAGCATTGCGCTGGAAGTGGCGCGCATTCTAGGGAGGCTTTGGGAGGCCGTCAACCTCTCTCTAAAAAATTTTTAAAATCAAAGACTTCAGGTCATAAATTGACGTGGCACTAGGAGCCTCGCAGCCAAGCCACTACACTCGGGCGAAAAACCAGCACTCGAGAGGTTCAAGCAGTGTCCCCACTCGTGATTACCCTGCTGATAGTCGGAGGCATCGCGCTGCTGATCGTGATCGCCTACGTCAATCACATGGTCGAAAACAGCAAGCTGGAAAAAGCCCGGCAGAAAGCCGACCTCAACGACCGCATCCGCCGCTGCCTGGACGTCTCGGAAAAGATGCCCGGCCAGTTGATGAGCGCAGCACTGAAACTGCTGCTCAGCCGCCTGCAACTGCAACTGAGCGAACGCCTGCTGCCGCTGGACAAGGGTAACGCCGGCCTCAAGGATCGCATCGACGAACTCAAGGCGATGGTGGTCCAGGGCGAGTCGATCCCGGTGAACAACGCCCCGCAACCCATCCTCAACGAAGCCAAGGCCAAGGATGTGCGTTTCCTGCTGGAAAACCTGCACGCCCTGATCACCGGCTCGGCGCAGATCGGCCTGCTGCCGGCCAATGAAGGCAAGCACTGGCTCAAGCAGATCCGCCAGATGCTGGTGCAGCTGCATATCGAGTTCTTCGGCAACCTCGGCCAGCAGGCCCTGCAACAGAACCAGCCCGGCCAGGCGCGCCTGGCCTTCGAGCGCGGCGCACAGTACCTACGCAAACAACCGGAGCCGGGGCTCTACCAGGCGCAACTCAAGCATTTCGAAGAACAGCTGGCGCGCGCCAATGCGCTGGTGCTGGACAAGGCGCAACCCCTGGCGGACGCACCCAGCGAACTGACCGAAGGGCTGAAGAACCTGGATGACGACGACTGGAAGAAGAAGAATATCTACGACTAGGAGTTTCGATGAGCCTGACCGTCTACGGGGCGCCGCTCTCCCCCTTCGTCCGCAAACTCTGCCTGTGCCTGCTGGAAAAGGGCCTGGACTACCAGCTGGAGGTCGTCACCCCGTTCGGCCAGCCCGACTGGTACCGCGAGCTCAATCCGCTGGGGCGCATTCCGGCGTTTCGCGATGGCGAGCTGACCCTGGCCGACTCCAGCGTGATCTGCCAGTACCTGGAGGAGCGTTACCCCGAACGCCTGGCTCTATACGGCGAAGGCGCGGCGCAGCGTGCCCAGGTGCGCTGGCTGGAAAAGTACGCCGACTACGAACTCGCCCCGCTGTGCACCTTCGGCGTGTTCCGCAACCGCACGCTGAAACCCAGCCTGGGCCAGCCCTGCGACGAGGCCAAGGTGCAGGCCGCGCTGCACGACAGGTTGCCGGGGCATTTCGACTACCTGGAAGGGGTTCTGGGCAAGGCCGAGTTCTTCGTCGGCGAGCGCCTGTCGATGGCCGACCTCGCCCTCGCCTGCCAGCTGATCAATATGCAGCACGGCGGCGAGATGCTGGATGCCGCGCGCTGGCCGCACCTGGCGGCGCACTACGCACGGATCAGGGCGCGCGCCTCGGTGCAGCAGCTGCTGCCGCGCGAATTGCGCACCCTGGAGAAGATCGGCGCGCGTTGATCGGCCCCACCAGGCACATCGCGAGCATCCGGGGCATCGCCGGTTTGCCGGTGCGCGCAGCCGTAGGGCGCGCCATGCGCACCACTAATACCCGCACTCAGCAATCGCTCGCCGCCAGAAAGATCGCCGCCAGCGCCTCGATGCCGGCCTGATCGACCTCGCTGAAACGCCCGCTCAGCGGACTGTCCAGATCCAGCACGCCGATCAGCCGGCCGTCCTTGAGCAGCGGCACCACCAGTTCGCTATTGGAGGCGCTGTCGCAGGCGATATGCCCGGCGAAGGCGTGTACGTCCTCTACCCGCTGGGTCTGCCGGCTCGCTGCCGCCGCACCGCACACGCCACGACCGAAGGGAATGCGCACGCAGGCCACCTTGCCCTGGAACGGGCCAAGCACCAGTTGCTCGCCCCGGGCCAGGTAGAACCCGGCCCAGTTCAGGTCGACCAGTTCGTGGAAGAGAAAGGCGGAAAACTGCGCGGCGTTGGCGATGAAGTCGCGCTCGCCGGCGAGCAGCGCCTCGAGCTGCGCCGCCAGCAGCGGGTAGCCGTCCAGTCCGGAGCCGGCCTGGGAAAGGTCGATCATGCGTCTTGCTCCAAGAGTTGCAGCCCGACCCAATGCCGGGCGAATTGAAAGGCGCAGCGGCCGTTGCGGTTGCCGCGACCCAGGGCCCAGCGGATCGCGGCCTTCTCCAGCGCCTCGCTCCATTGCCAGCGCAGGCCGGCCGACGCCGCCTGCACCTCGACCCAGTGGCGCACCACGTCGAGGTAGTGTTCCTGGCTGAAGGGGTAGAACGACAGCCACAGGCCGAAACGGTCGGACAGGGCGATCTTGTCCTCCACCGCCTCGTTGGGGTGCAGCTCGCCGTCGACCATCTGCCAGTTCTCGTTGTCGCTCTGCTTCTCCGGCATCAGGTGCCGGCGGTTGGAGGTGGCGTACAGCAGCACGTTGTCCGGCGCGCGCTCCAGCGAGCCGTCGAGCACGCTCTTGAGCACCCGGTAATCGCCCTCACCGGCCTCGAACGAGAGGTCGTCGCAGAACAGCACGAAACGCTGCGGCAGGCGCGCCAGCTGCTCCACCACCCGCGGCAGGTCGGCCAGGTGATCGCGCTCGATCTCGATCAGGCGCAGACCGGCCGCCGCGTGCTCGGCCAGCAGCGCGCGCACCAGCGACGACTTGCCGGTGCCGCGCGCGCCCCACAGCAGCGCGTGGTTGGCCGGCAGGCCGGCGACGAACTGGCGGGTGTTGCGCGCCAGCTGCTCGCGCTGGGCGTCGATGCCGAGCAGGTCGTGCAGCCCGAGGTCGAGGCTGACCGCCAGGGGCTGCAGGAAACCGCTGCGGCCGTCGCGCTGCCAGCGCGCGGCCAGGCTCCGGTTCCAGTCCAGTTCCGCCCGCACTGCGGGCAACAGGGGTTCGAGGCGCGCCAGCACCTGCTCGGCACGCGCCAGAAAGCTCTGCAATCGGGAATCCACGCTCTACTCCTTTTGCGCAGGGCCGCACGCTGCGGGCTCTGCCGGTCCGGCGCCGCTATCGGCTATGCTTGGCAGGCGCCACGGATCAGAGACCACGCCCGCCGCCATGGATATATCGCTCACCCATCGCCTGTCGTTCCGACAGGCCGGCCTGACCGTGCTGGTGGCGTTCATCCTCGGCACGCTGCTCAGCGTCACCCAGGTGGCGATCGATTATGCCAGCGAAGAGGCCTCCATCAACCGCGAGATTCGCGCGCTGCTGGAAATCAGCCACAACCCCGCCGCCCGTATCGCCTACAACATCGACGCCGAACTGGCCCAGGAACTGGTGCTCGGCCTGCTGCGTTCGCCGGCGGTGACCCGCGCCGAACTGATCGACAACAGCGGCCTGGTGCTGGCCAGCGTCAGCCGGCCGCGCAGCGAGAGCCGCTACCGGGTGTTCAGCGACAGCCTGTTCGGCGCCCAGCGCCAGTTCCAGGATCCGCTCTACGTCGCCCACGCGCCCAACGAAGCGCTCGGCGAGCTGCGCCTGGAGGTGGACACCTACGCCTTCGGCAGCCACTTCCTGCGCCGCTCGCTGCTGACCCTGCTGACCGGCTTCGCCCGCAGCCTGCTGCTGTCGCTGATCCTCCTGGTGCTGTTCTACTTCATGCTGACCAAGCCGCTGGTGGGAGTGATCCGCGCGCTCAGCGAGCGCAACCCGCAGGACCCGCAGCATCGCCCGGTGCCCTGCCCCAAGGGCCACGAACGCGACGAGATCGGCACCCTGGTCGAGGTGACCAACCGCCAGCTGTCGAGCATCGCCCAGGAAATCGAGCAGCGGCGCAACGCCGAGGATCGCCTGACCCAGTACCTGGCCGAGCTGGAAAACATCGTCTCGGCACGTACCGCCGAACTCAAGGCCACCAACGCCCGCCTCAGCCGCTCCAATGCCGAGCTGGAGGTGGCGCGCACCACGGCGCTGAACATGGCCCAGGCCCGCTCGGCCTTCCTCGCCAACATGAGCCATGAGATCCGCACCCCGCTCAACGGCCTGCTGGGCATGCTCGCCCTGGCCCTGGACGGCCCGCTCAGCGCCGAGCAACGCCAGCAGCTGGGCATCGCCCACGATTCCGGCAAGGTACTGGTGGAGCTGCTCAACGACATCCTCGACCTGTCCAAGTTCGAGGCCGGCCAGCTAGAGCTGGAGCAGATTCCCTTCGACCTCGGCGTGCTGGCCGAGGAAACCGCCAGCCTGCTGTCGCAGAACGCCGCCGGCGCGGTGGAGCTGACCTGCCTGATCGCCCCCGACCTGCCCGCCCAGGTCGTCGGCGACCCGACCCGGGTGCGGCAGATCGTCAGCAACCTCTTGTCCAATGCGCTGAAGTTCACCCGCTTCGGCCGCGTCGACCTGCAGGTATCGCGCAGCGCGGACGGCGTGCGCATCCGCGTGCGCGACACCGGCATTGGCATCGCCGAAGACGCCCAGGCACGCATCTTCCAGCCGTTCGCCCAGGCCGAGGTGGGCATCACCCGCGAGTACGGCGGTACCGGCCTCGGCCTGGCGCTGACCCGCCGCCTGTGCGAGGCCATGCACGGCAGCCTCGGCCTGCAATCGAAGGAAGGCTTCGGCAGCGAGTTCTGCGCCGAGCTGCCGCTGCCGGCGCATGCCGAGGCGGCGGCGCAACCGACCCTGCACGGCCGCATCGTCGCCCTCACCCCGGCCAGTAGCGGCCTGCACCAGGTGCTCAGCCAGTGGCTGCCGGCCTGGGGCCTGCACTACCGGCGCCTGGACACCGACGCCAGCCTGCTCGGCGTGGACGCCGACCTGCTGATCAGCGACTGCCCGGAATGCCTGCTCGGCCTGCGACCAACGCTGAACACGCCGGTGCTGCTGGTCACCGCCTACGGCAACTTCCTGCCCCTTGATCAAGCCCAGCGCCTCGCCCCGCTGCAGCAGATCGCCCGCCCGCTGGCGCGCGCCGGCCTGCTGCAGATGCTCCGCCATATCCTCCACAGCGATGCGCCGAGCGCCGGCGGCACACCCCACGCCCAGGCGCCGAGCGAGCGCTCGGCGCGGGTGCTGCTGGTGGAGGACAACCCGGTCAACCAGCTAGTGGCCAAGGGCATGCTGGCCAAGCTGGGCTGCCAGGTGCTGGTCGCCGGGCATGGCGGCGAAGCCCTGGACCTATTGGAGCGCGAGGCCGTCGACCTGGTGCTGATGGACTGCAACATGCCGGTGATGGACGGCTATGAGGCCAGCCGGCGGATTCGCCGCAACGGCCGCTGGCCGGACCTGCCGATCGTCGCACTGACCGCCAATGCGCTGTCCGACGAGCGTGAACGCTGCCGCGCCGCCGGCATGAGCGACTACCTGGCCAAGCCCTTCCGCCGCGAGGAGCTGGCCGCCCTGCTCGATACCTGGCTGCCGGCCGCGGTCACGCGTTGAGCGCTGCGGCTGGCGCGCAGGACCTGGGCGGCCCCGCGGCACCCTAGGTGCCGAGCCGGCTCAGCAGGCGATCCAGGCGCTGACGCAAGCCGTCCAGCTCGGCCAGCTCCTCGCCGCCGAACTGGCACAGCAGCTGCGCCTTGAGCGGCGCCACCCGCGCCTGCAACGCCCTGCCCGCCTCACTCAAGGCCAGGTGCACCTCGCGCTCGTCGTGGGCGGCGCGGCGGCGTTGCACCAGGCCCATCTGCTCCAGGCGCTTGAGCAGCGGCGTGAGGGTGCCGGAGTCCAGCTGCAGGCGCTGACCCAGGGCCTTCAGCGTCGGCTGCTCGGGCGTCTGCGCCTGCCATTCCCAGAGCACCAGCATCGCCAGGTACTGCGGGTAGGTCAGGCCCAGCGCGTCGAGCATCGGCTTGTAGGCGCGGATCACCGCACGCGAGGCGGCGTAGAGCTTGAAGCACAGCTGGTTGTCCAGCTGCAGTTGGGCGCTATCGAAAGCGGTCATTTGAGCAGGGCTTCGATCTCGCTGGAGAGCTCCTCCGGCTTGGTGGTTGGGGCGAAGCGCTTGATCACCTGACCGTCCTGGCCGATCAAGAACTTGGTGAAGTTCCACTTGATGCCCTGGCTGCCGAGCAGGCCGGGGGCGCGCTTCTTCAACTGGACGAACAGCGGATGGGCATCGGCGCCATTGACGTCGACCTTCTTGAACAGCGGGAAGCTGACGCCGAAGTTCAGCTCGCAGAACTCGGAAATCGCCCCCTCGTCGCCCGGCTCCTGCTTGCCGAACTGGTTGCAGGGAAAGCCCAGCACCACCAGGCCCTTGTCCTTGTACTGCTGCCAGATGCTTTCCAGGCCCTTGTACTGCGGGGTAAAGCCGCACTTGCTGGCGGTGTTGACCACCAGCACGGCCTTGCCGCCGAAATCGGCGAGGGTCTTCTGCTCGCCCTTGATGGTGGTGACCGGGATATCGAAAAGTGCGTTGCTCATGGGAGTCGTCCTGAAGTGGGCTGGATGTGCCGAACAAAATAGCGAGCAATTAGATTGCGTGCAATTTAATTGCTCAACGATAAGGCGCATGGATAGTGCGTCATGCGGCCCCACCTGCCTTTGCCCTCGACAATCGGTGCGCGCGGCCCGGGCGGCCCTGCGGTTCCCTATGCGAGGGTAGCCCCCAACGCCCGTACCAGCGCCGCCAGCTCGGGCGCCTCGCCCTGCAGGCGCACGCGCAGGCCGTCGAGTTCGCGGCGCATCGGGTAGTGCTTGCGCAGACGGTCGAAGCCGGCGCGGCGCGCCTCGGCGTCGCCGATAAGGCTGCGGCGGAAATCCGCATCGTCGCGGCGCGGGTCGTACACCGCGCGGCACAGGGCAGCCAGCGCCCAGGCCGGGTCGGCAGTGCCGTCCAGCGCCACCTCGCTCAGCCAGGGCGCCGGCAGCAAGTCGGCCAGGCGCACCTGTTCGGGCAGGCCGAGGGCCCGGCAGCAGGCCTGGTAGATCTGCGCCGTGCCGCGCAGCTTGCCGTCCAGGCTGTAGCCGGCGATATGCGGGGTGGCCAGCTGACACAGCGCGGCCAGTTCGACGTCGGCCTGCGGCTCGCCTTCCCAGACGTCGAGCACCGCCTTGAGATCCGGCCGCTGCGGCAGCAGCTGACGCAGCGCGGCGTTGTCCACCACCGCGCCGCGGCTGGCGTTGATCAGCCAGGCGCCGGGCTTGAGCGCCGCCAGACGCGCGGCATCGAACAGATAGCGGGTGCCGGCGTCCAGCGGCGTATGCAGGCTGATCACCTCGCACTCGGCGACTATCCGCTCGAGGTCGACGAAATCGCCGCCTTCGGCCGCCTGCCGCGGCGGGTCGCACACCCACACCTGCCAGCCCAGGCCGCGCAGCAGCTCGACCAGGCGCCCGCCGACCTGCCCTGCCCCGACCACGCCATAGACCCGCGTGGCCGGGTCGACGCCTTCGCGCTCGGCCAGGGTCAGCACGCTGCCCAGCACGTAGTCCACCACGCCGCGGGCGTTGCAGCCCGGCGCGCTGCTCCAGGCGATGCCGGCCTCGGCGAAGTAGTCGAGATCCAGGTGATCGGTGCCGATGGTGCAGGTGCCGACGAAACGCACGCGGCTGCCTTCCAGCAGCGCGCGGTCGACGCGGGTCACCGAGCGCACCAGCAGGAGATCGGCGTCGCGCACATCGGCCGCCGCGATGGCCCGGCCGGGCAGCCGGCGGATGCTGCCGAAGGCGGCGAAGAACTCGTCGAGCAGGGGAATGTTTTCGTCGGCGACTATATGCATGGCGGGCTCCGCGGATCAGGCCGCCATTCTATGCCAGCGCGGCGCCAGCGTCGCCCCGCATGCCGCCGCGCAGAGCGGCACGGCGCGCTTTCCTGACCAAGGCGTCAGGGCGTAGACTACGCGGTTTTCCGCCCAACCGAAGAACCCTCATGTCTGCCGAGAACCGCCTGGGGCGCGTGCGCACGGAACTGCGCAGCCTACTCGTCCTGGCCACGCCGATCATCATCGCCCAGCTGGCGCACACCGCCATGGGCTTCGTCGACACCCTGATGGCCGGGCGGGTCAGCCCGCGGGACCTGGCCGCCGTGGCGTTGGGCAACTCCATCTGGGTGCCGGTGTTCCTGCTGATGACCGGCATCCTCCTGGCCACCACGCCCAAGGTGGCGCAGCGCTTCGGCGCCGGCGAGGAGGCGGCCATCGGCCCGCTGGTGCGCCAGGCACTGTGGCTGGCCCTGGCGGTCGGCGGCGGCGCCGCGGCACTGTTGTGGAACGCCGAGTTCATCCTGCGCTACATGGGCATCGAGCCGGCGCTGATCACCCCGGCCATGGGCTACCTGCGCGCGGTGGCCTGCGGTTTCCCGGCGGTGGCGCTGTACCACGTGCTGCGCTGCTTCAGCGACGGCCTCGGCCACACCCGGCCGAGCATGGTGCTGGGCATCCTCGGCCTGCTGCTGAACATCCCGGCCAACTACATCTTCATCTACGGCAAGTTCGGCCTGCCGGCCATGGGCGGCGTCGGCTGCGGCTGGGCCACGGCGCTGGTGATGGGGTTCATGCTGATCGGCATGCTGATCTGGGTGAAGTGGGCGCCCTACTACCGCCCCAGTGCCCTGTTCGCCCGCTTCGAGCGGCCGCAGTGGGCGGTGATCAAGCGCCTGCTGGCCATCGGCGTGCCGATCGGCGTGGCGGTGTTCGCCGAATCGAGCATCTTCGCGGTGATCGCCCTGCTGATCGGCGGCCTTGGCGCCACCGTGGTCGCCGGCCACCAGATCGCCCTGAACTTCAGCTCCATGGTGTTCATGATCCCCTACTCGCTGGGCATGGCCGCCACCGTGCGGGTCGGCCAGGCCCTGGGCCGTGGCCAGCCGCGCGAGGCGCGCTTCGCCGCCGGGGTGAGCATGGGCGCGGCGCTGGGCTACGCCTGCCTGTCGGCCAGCCTGATGCTCCTACTGCGCGAGCAGATCGCGCAGATCTACACCCCAGACAAGGCGGTGATCGCGGTGGCGGCGACGCTGATCGTCTATTCGGCGCTGTTCCAGTTCTCCGACGCCATTCAAGTCACCGCCGCCGGCGCCCTGCGCGGCTATCAGGACACGCGCATCACCATGCTGCTGACGCTGTTCGCCTACTGGGGCATCGGCCTGCCGGTGGGCTATGCGCTGGGGCTCTCCGACTGGCTGGGCGAACCCAGCGGCCCCAGCGGGCTGTGGCAGGGCCTGGTGGTCGGCCTGACCTGCGCCGCGCTGATGCTGGCGGTGCGCCTGGCACGCAGCGCGCGCAAACGGATTCGTGCGACGGCCTGAGTCGAACCCGGCGCGCCGAGGCCATACACTGGCGGCATGAAGCGACTCGCCCTGCTCCTCTGCCCACTGCTGCTCGCCGCCTGCGGCCCGGCCGATAACGGCCTGGCGCTGCAGGCCGACTACCTCCAGCGCCTGGATCGGGCGCTGGAGAGCGATGGTTTCGTCGCCTTCGACAGCCGCAGCGCCAGCCAGTACCGCCTGCCGCCGCGACGCGAACGCCTGCTGGCGCTGCCCGAACTGCGTATCGGCCTGCTCGATCTGGTGATCGACGCGCGGCGCTGCCCGCACCTGCAGCAGCTGATCAGCCAGCGCAACAGCAGCCTGGGCAAGCAGCTGGTGCCCAGCCAGCGCCTGGGTTACGAGGGTGACCTGCTGCGCGCCATCGACGCCTGCCTGCCGCACCTGCAGGACGACGCAGGCCTGAAGACCACCCTGCAGCGCCTGGCCGCCGACAAGCGCGGCCAACTGCCGGCGGTGTTCTGGAATGCCCTCAACGGCAGCCGCGAGGTCGAACGCTACCTGCGCTTCGCCGACCAGGCGCTGCCCGTCGCCTTCGCCGAGGACGGTGCCGCGCTGGACGCCCTGGAGCAACTGGCGGCCATCGGCGCCGGCCTGCCGCAGCGCCTGCCGCCGCCTGCCGAACGGCTGGAGCCGCTGTTCTTCGCGCTCTACGCCAGCGACCAGGGCGGCCAGCTGATCACCAGCCTGGCCAGCCTGCGCCACAGCCTCGACGCCGCCAGCGAGCTGCTCGAACAACGCCAGCAACGCCGGCCGCTGTGCCCGCTGGGCCAGGCGACGCCGCGCGGGCGCATCCTGCAGAACATCTTCGTCAAGTTCTACGCCGGCGGCCTGCAGCCCTACCTGGCTGCCGTCGACCAGCGCGGCCAGCAATGGCAGGCGGCGCTGCGACAGTTGCGGGGCATCGAAGGCATACCGCCGGCGACAGGCACCTATCTGGAGCGCCTGGCCGGCGAACGGGACTCGCTGTGGATGGATTTCCGCGCCGCCACCGCGCGTCACGTCAAGGCCTGGCAGGCGCTGCTGAACAGCTGCGGACTGGCGCCGGGGCAAGCGGGCTGGAGCGGCGTCCCGGGCGATGCGTAGCGACGGTCTGCGGACCTCCGGCCTATTCCGCCTTCTTGCGGATCCAGTACAGGTAGGTGCCGTCCTCCTCGGCCTGGCCGAGCAGCTCGTGGCCGAGGAACACGCAGAACTTGGGAATGTCGCGGCGGGTCGAGGGGTCGGTGGCCACCACCTTGAGCAGGCCGCCGGGCTGCAGGTCGCGCACCTTGTTGTGCAGCATCATCACCGGCTCGGGGCAGTTCAAGCCGCTGGCATCGAGCAGATCGTCGTGGGACAGGGTCAGGGCATCGGACATAAGGGGGCTCCACTGGCAGGCGGGCATTGTCGCGCAAAGCTGACCTCCAGGTCACCTTGCCCGCACAACCTTGGATGGGCGGCGCCCGCCCGACATCTACGGCACAGTGCCTGCGCTCCGGCGGGTTAGGGACAGCCTGCACGCCAGTTCCGGGCGGAGCCCGGGGCGCAGCGGGAGCCCGGGCCGGGCGTTTGCCCGGGCTCGGTTGAATGCCAGCCCGACGCTGCGGCGCCGGGCTAATCTGTGGGGAAGCAGCCGAGGCCCCGCCCATGCCCGATCGCCAACCGCCGCAACTCTGGTGCCTGGTCCGCCTGGACGACAACGGCAACGAGTTCGTCGTCCGCGACGGCCTCGACCGCGCCGCCGCCGAGGCGCTGGCGCGAACCTTCGAGGCGCGCGGGCACAAGCAGAGCTACTGGATCAGGGTGCAAGGGCCGGGGGCCGAAAAGCGCCCAGAAGCCGAGTGATGGATGCCGCGGCGTCGCCCGGGTCATGCGCACCCGTCGGCTGCCCCTGGTGCGCCCGGCGCAGCCTGCGAGGCCCCGCCGGATATCGCCGCTACTTGCCCAGCCGGCGCAGATGGCAGGTGACTTCCTCGCGGTCGTGATACAGCTGCTTGCAGGCCAGCGCCACCTTCACCCCGCGCGCGGCGAAGCCCGCCTCGATGCGCTCGAGCAGGCGGCGCACCTCGGCGTAGCGCTGCTTCATCGGCAGCTTGAGGTTGACCACCGCCTCGCGGCACAGCCCCTCGCCCAGCCAGGTCTCGATCAGCGCAGCGGTGCGCGCCGGCTTCTCGACTATGTCGCAGACCATCCAGTGCACCGGATGGCGCGGGCGGAACAGGAAACCATCGGCACGCTGGTGCACGACGAAACCCGAATACATCAGGCTCTCGGCCATCGGCCCGTTGTCCACGGCGGTGACGCGGATTTCCCGGTTGACCAGCTGCCAGGTCCAGCCGCCGGGCGCCGCGCCCAGATCCACCGCGGTCATGCCCGGGGCCAGGCGCTGATCCCACTGCTGGCGCGGGATGAAGTGGTGCCAGGCCTCCTCCAGCTTGAGCGTCGAGCGGCTCGGCGCCTCGCGGGGGAACTTCAGCCGCGGAATGCCCATCGGCCACATCGCCTGGTTGTCCGCCTCGGCGATGCCGGCGAACACCTCGCGGCCGCTCTTGAAAGTCAGCAGCAGACGCGGCTCGCTGGCGTCGTCCACCAGCTTGCCGGCCCCCCGCAGGGCCTTGCGCAGCGGCGCCTCGAACTTCTTGCAGAAGGTCGACAGCTCCTTGCCCTCGTTGGTGTCCACCACTTCCAGCCACAGGCTGCCGCACTGCGGGTAGTCGGCTAAAGCCTCGAGCAGCACGCCGATGCGCTCGCTCTCCGGCAGGCTGACGAAGGCGCCGCGCGCCCACTGGCGCGGGAAGATCAGGCTGTTGAACCGCACGCCGCGCATCAGCCGCGCGCTATCGCCGGCCTCGCTGCAGATGAACTCGGCGCAGGCGCCGCCGGGCTTGGCCTTGGAGTAGCCGGCCACGTCCAGACGCGCGGCCAGCTCGGCGATCTCGGCGCAGACCTCGCCTTCGAAACCGGGGCGGCAATGGAAAAACAGGGTATTCATCGAGACTTCTCCTTGGGCCGCGCATGATACCCGAGGCGGGAACCGCGGACGCCACCTTCCTGTCCAGTGCTAGGCAGATTGCCAGCAGCGAATCCCAAATGAACGCTGGCCAGACCGCTCATAGGCAACTAGCTTGAACGCTCTGCAGTCATCAGAAACGGCCCGACCGTACGGGCCTCAAGGAGAAGTGCAATGCCCTCCCTCGACAGCCTGAACTGCCGCCGCGAACTGAAGATCGGCGACGCCACCTACCACTACTTCAGCCTGCCCGAGGCGGCCCAGCGCCTCGGCAACATCGACCGTCTGCCCAAGTCGCTCAAGGTGCTGCTGGAAAACCTGCTGCGCTGCGAAGACGGCCACACCGTCAGCGCTGCCGACCTGCAGGCCATGGCCGACTGGCTGGACAAGCGCGGCTCCGAGCGGGAGATCCAGTTCCGCCCGGCGCGGGTCTTGATGCAGGACTTCACCGGGGTGCCGGCGGTGGTCGACCTCGCCGCCATGCGCGACGCCATGGCCAAGGCCGGCGGCGACCCGCAGCGGATCAACCCGCTGTCGCCGGTGGACCTGGTCATCGACCACTCGGTGATGGTCGACCGCTACGCCTCCTCCAGCGCCTTCCACGACAACGTCGAGCTGGAAATGCAGCGCAACGGCGAGCGCTACGCCTTCCTGCGCTGGGGCCAGCACGCCTTCGCCAACTTCAGCGTGGTGCCGCCAGGCACCGGCATCTGCCACCAGGTCAACCTGGAATACCTGGCGCGCACCGTGTGGACCAAGGAGGAGGACGGCGCCACCCTCGCCTACCCCGATACCCTGGTCGGCACCGACTCGCACACCACCATGATCAACGGCCTCGGCGTGCTCGGCTGGGGCGTCGGCGGCATCGAGGCGGAAGCGGCCATGCTCGGCCAGCCGGTGTCGATGCTGATCCCCGAGGTGATCGGCTTCAAGCTCAGCGGCAGGCTCAAGGAAGGCATCACCGCCACCGACCTAGTGCTCACCGTCACCCAGATGCTGCGCAGCAAGGGCGTGGTGGGCAAGTTCGTCGAATTCTACGGCGACGGCCTGGCCGACCTACCGCTGGCCGACCGCGCCACCATCGCCAATATGGCCCCGGAATACGGCGCCACCTGCGGCTTCTTCCCGGTCGACGCCATCACCCTCGGCTACCTGCGCCTGTCCGGCCGCCCGGAAGCCACAGTGCAACTGGTGGAGGCCTACTGCAAGGCCCAGGGCCTGTGGCGCGAGCCCGGTGCCGAGCCGCTGTTCAGCGATAGCCTGAGCCTCGATCTGGGCAGCGTCGAAGCCAGCCTGGCCGGGCCGAAGCGCCCGCAGGACCGCGTCGCCCTCGGTCAGGTCGCCCAGGCCTTCAACGATTTCCTCGGCCTGCAGCTCAAACCCACGGCCAAGGAAGACGGTCGCCTGCTCAACGAAGGGGGTGGCGGCACAGCCGTCGGCGGCGGCCAGCAAAGTGGCGGGGTGGACTATCAGGACGAGGGCCAAACCTATCGCCTGAAGCACGGCGCGGTGGTGATCGCCGCCATCACCTCCTGTACCAACACCTCCAACCCCAGCGTGATGATGGCCGCCGGCCTGCTGGCCAAGAAGGCCGTGGACAAAGGCCTGCAGCGCCAGCCCTGGGTCAAGAGCTCGCTGGCGCCCGGCTCCAAGGTGGTCACCGAGTACTTCAACGCCGCCGGCCTGACGCCCTACCTGGAGAAGCTCGGTTTCGACCTGGTGGGCTATGGCTGCACCACCTGCATCGGCAACTCCGGGCCGCTGCGCGAGCCCATCGAACAGGCCATCACCCAGGCCGACCTGAGCGTCGCCTCGGTGCTGTCCGGCAACCGCAACTTCGAAGGCCGCGTGCACCCGCTGGTGAAGACCAACTGGCTGGCCTCGCCGCCGCTGGTGGTGGCCTACGCCCTGGCCGGCAGCGTGCGCCTCGACCTCAGCCAGGAGCCGCTGGGCACCGGCAAGGACGGCGCGCCGGTGTACCTCAGGGACATCTGGCCGAGCCAGGCGGAGATCGCCGAGGCCATCGCCAAGGTCGATACCGCCATGTTCCGCAAGGAATACGCCGAGGTGTTCGCCGGCGACGCACAGTGGCAGGCCATCGAGGTGCCGCAGGCCGACACCTACGTCTGGCAGGCGGACTCCACCTATATCCAGCACCCGCCGTTCTTCGAGGACATCGCCGGCGATCCGCCGCATATCGGCGATATCCATGAGGCGCGCATCCTCGCCCTGCTCGGCGACTCGGTGACCACCGACCACATCTCGCCGGCCGGCAACATCAAGGCCGACAGCCCGGCCGGGCGCTACCTGCGCGAACAGGGCGTGGCGCCCGCGGACTTCAACTCCTACGGCTCGCGCCGCGGCAACCACGAGGTGATGATGCGCGGCACCTTCGCCAATATCCGCATCAGGAACGAGATGCTCGGTGGCGAGGAAGGTGGCAACACCCTGCATATTCCCAGTGGCGACAAGCTGTCGATCTATGACGCGGCCATGCGCTACCAGGAAGCGGGCACGCCGCTGGTGGTGATCGCCGGCAAGGAGTACGGCACCGGCTCGAGCCGCGACTGGGCGGCCAAGGGTACCAACCTGCTGGGGGTCAAGGCGGTGATCGCCGAGAGCTTCGAGCGCATCCACCGCTCCAACCTGGTGGGCATGGGCGTGCTGCCGCTGCAGTTCAAGCCCGGCTGCGACCGCAAGAGCCTGGGCCTGACCGGCCGCGAGAAGCTCGGCATCCACGGCCTCGACGGCGTCGAACTGCACCCGCATATGCCGCTGTCGCTGGCCATCGTCCGCGAAAACGGCCAGCGCGAGGAGGTCGAACTGCTGTGCCGCATCGACACCTTGAACGAGGTGGAATACTTCAAGGCCGGCGGCATCCTGCATTACGTGCTGCGGCAGATGATCGCCAACTAGAACGAGCGGGCCAGGGACGGCCCGGGTCGCGACGAAAGGGTGACGCCAGGCAGAATCCGTTTACACTGCGCGCCACGGATTTCTCCCTCAACTTCGCCGCTTTGCGGCCGATGCAGAGGGCATAACAACGACGGATACCTGCCATGCGTAATAACCAACCGGTCACTCAGCGCGAGCGCACCTTCCCTGCGCAGCAGCGCCTGATCTCCACCACCGACCTCAAGGGCCAGATCACCTACTGCAACGACGCCTTCGTCGAAATCAGCGGTTTCTCCCGCGAGGAACTGCTGCGCGCGCCACACAACACAGTGCGCCACCCCGACGTGCCATCGGCGGTGTTCGAGCACATGTGGAGCACCCTGAAACAGGGCCGGCCGTGGATGGGCATCGTCAAGAACCGTTGCAAGAGCGGCGACCACTACTGGGTCAACGCCTACGTCACGCCGATGACCGAGAACAACCAGGTGGTCGGCTACGAATCGGTGCGGGTCAAACCCAGCGCCGAACAGGTGCGCCGCGCCGAAGCCCTCTACGCGCGGGTCAATGCCGGCAAGACCGCCATTCCTAAACGCGATGCCTGGCTGCCGGTGATGCAGGCCTGGCTACCGTTCATCCTGGTCAGCCAGATCGGCTTCCTGATCGGCCACTGGTTCGGCAGTGGCTGGGGCTTCGCCCTCGCCGCCGCACTCTCCATCCCCCTGGGCCTGGCCGGCATCGCCTGGCAGACCCGTGGCGTCAAACGCCTGCTGCGCCTGGCCGAACAGACCACCTCCGACCCGCTGATCGCGCAGATGTATACCGACAGCCGCGGCGCCGAAGCGCGCCTGGAGATGGCCATGCTCAGCCAGGAAGCGCGCCTGAAGACCTGCCTGACGCGCCTGCAGGACACCGCCGAACAGCTCACCCAGCAGGCCCGCGAGGCCGACAAGCTGGCGCACAACAGCTCTGCCGGCCTGGAGCGCCAGCGCCAGGAAACCGAACAGGTCGCCACCGCGGTCAACGAAATGGCCGCCACCACCCTGGAAGTGGCCAGCAACGTGGCGCGCACCGCGATCGCCACCCAGGAGGCCAACCGCCTCACCGGCGAAGGCCGCGGCATCGCCGCGGAAACCCGCGAAGCCATCCAGCGCCTGTCGCAATCGGTGGGCGACACCGGCGAAACCGTCACCCGCCTGGCCCAGGACAGCAACGAGATCGGCGGCGTGGTCGACGTGATCAAGGGCATCGCCGACCAGACCAACCTGCTCGCCCTCAACGCCGCCATCGAAGCCGCCCGCGCCGGCGAAATGGGCCGCGGCTTCGCCGTGGTGGCCGACGAGGTTCGTTCCCTGGCTCAGCGCACGGCCGAATCCACCGGCCAGATCCACGCCCTGATCGCCAAGCTGCAGCGCACCGCCGAAGAAGCGGTGATGACCATGGAAATCGGCCGCAAGCAGGCCGACGAAGGCGTCGAGCGCGTGCTCCAGGCCGACCAGGCGCTGGCCGGCATCAGCGACGCGGTGGCCAATATCGCCGACATGGCCAACCAGATCGCCGCCGCCGCCGAGGAACAGAGCGCCGTGGCCGACGAGATCAACCAGAACATCACCACCATCGCCCAACTGGCCGACCAGACCGCGAGCGAAGCGCAAAGCACCGCCAAACTCAGCGAAGCCCTGACCGGCACCGCCCAGGGCCAGTACGCCCTGGTCGAACGCTTCAACCGCTGAAACGCAAAAGGCGCAGCGGGCCAACCGCTGCGCCTTCCTGCCCCGCCACTTCCCGCAGGAGCGAGCTTGCTCGCCTCCCCGCTTCCCGCGCTCACATAAACGCCACTTGCCGGTGTCCCTGGCGCGCATTGGCCGGCAGTCGGGGCGGCGCGGTTGACGCGCCCAGCCTGCCGCTACTAGTTTGCCAACCGGCCCGACTGTAACGGGCCGTCATCGTCTACCACGGAGATCCGCCGCCAGGCGGTCAGGGAGCGTGCGATATGCGCATCATGGTCATAGGCGCCAGCAAGGGACTGGGACGAGCGTTGGTCGAGGGGCTGGCCGAACAGCACGAGCTGATCGGGGTTTCCCGCAGTCGGCCGGCAGATCTCGCGCAGCCTGTCCAGTGGATCGAGGCGGACCTGAGCGATCCGCTGGGCGCCGTCGAGGCGATCGAGCGTCAGGCGCCGGCACGGCTCGATGCCATTCTCTACAACCTGGGCATCTGGGAAGAACGCGCCTTCGCCGAGGGCTACAGCTTTCTGGAAGACAGCGATGCACGCATCCTGGAGATGGTCGACGTCAATATCGGCGCCACCCTGCTGCTGCTCAAGCGTCTGCTGCCGCGCCTGCTCGGCGGCGCCAAGCCGCAGCTGATCCTTACCGGCTCCACCTCGGGCCTGCCGCAGAGCGGGCGCCCCGAGGTGACCTTCGGTGCCAGCAAGTTCGCCCTCAAGGGCATCGCCGACAGCCTGCGCGAAGGCTTTCGCGATCAGCGCCTGGCCGTCACCTGCCTGCAGCTGGGCTATCTCAATACCCAGGACGGTTTGCACACGCCGCGCGAGCAGGCCGCCCTGAATGGCGAGGGCCAGCTGATCCCGCTGCACGATGTGGTGGCGCTGGTGCGCACGCTGCTGACTCTCTCGGATGTCAGCTATGTACGCGAACTGGTACTGCCGGCGATTGCCGACCAGCGCTTCTGAACGAGTCGAGAAAAAGGTGCGAGCCATGCAGAGAGTCGACCATATCCGCCATCTGGCGACCTACAACCGCTGGATGAACGACAAGCTGTACCGGGCCGCCGCCAGCCTGCCGGACGAGGCGATAGGCGCGGAACGCGGGGCGTTCTTCGGCTCGATCCTGGGCACGCTCAACCACCTGGCGGTGGCCGACCTGATCTGGCTGGGGCGCTTCGCCGCGCATCCGGCCGGCTACCAGGCGCTGCAGGCGCTGGCCACGCTGCCCGGGCCGACACGCCTCGACCAGCCGTTAGCGGCGGATATCCGCGCGCTGGCGGCGCTGCGGCAACGACTGGATGCCTGCATCGAGGCCCTGGCGCTGGAGATTCGCGAGGCGCATCTGGATCAGCCGTTGAGCTATCGCAATATGAAGGGCGTCGAGTCGCGGAAGAACTTCTTCGCCCTGCTGATGCACCTGTTCAACCACCAGACGCACCACCGCGGCCAGGCCAGCACGCTGCTGTCGCAGGCAGGCGTGGATATCGGGGTGACCGATCTGCTGGCGTTGATTGCAGATGAGCCGGAATAAGGGTCTTGTCTGCGCCCAACTGTCATTCGCCCGCGATAAGCAGCGGGATCGGAGCATCGCCCAGCGGCCCGCCGATCCGCTCTGCAGAGAGGGTTCGAACTCAGAGCCCGGCCAGCTTCAGCCAGTGGGCGTAGAAGCCCTCGGCCACCTGGTTCAGCGCCCTCACCTTTTCGCCCAGGTTGTCGCGCATCGCGGCGATGCTCTGCTGGCTGGGCTGGCTGGCGTCGAGCAGGTGGGCCCAGTCGTCGAGCCAGAGCTCGATCAGCTCTTCGGTCATCTCCGGGTGGCCCTGCAGGGCCAGCACCTTGTCGCCCCAGGCGAAGGCCTGGTTGTCGCACCAGCGACTGCCCAGCAGCGGTTGCGCCCCTGCTGGCAGGGCGAAGGTGTCGCCGTGCCACTGGAAGATGCTGAAGTGCTCGGGCAGGTGTGCCAGCCAGGGGCTGTCCGCCGCCTCGACGCGGCGCTGCATGGCCTGCCAGCCGGCTTCGGTGTAAGGCATGCGGCTGATGCCGGCGCCCAGGGCCTTGGCCAGCAGTTGGCCGCCCAGGCAGTGGCCGACGATGGGAATGTCGCGGGCGATAAAGCGCTGCAGCGCCGCCACTTCCTCGGCGATCCAGGGCAGCGGGTCGTTGACGCTCATCGGCCCGCCCATCACCGCGACCGCCCTGGGTCGCTCCAGGTCGTAGCCGCGCAGTTCGCCGAGGTCGGCGCGCAGCACCTCGAAGGCGCAGCCGCGCGCTTGCAGCACCCGTGCCAGGTGAGCGGGCGGGCAATAATCGATATGGGTGAGGATCAGGATGTCGGCCATGCCGCGCAGTCTGCGCGATGGCCTCGGGCAAGTCGAGGCGCGCTGACGGTTGGCGCCATCGACCGGCCACGCGGGCCGGCCGATGGACTGTCGAGACAATGCCCTAACGGGCAGCGGACGCCTTCACCTCCTGGGTAACGCCCCAGCCGTCCAGCTTGCCGCCCAGGGGCAGGACAATGGACTCCAGGTCATGTTCGAACGCGCCGATACCGGCATGGGTGGCGTACATCACTTTGCTGATCTGCAGGTGCCAGGCGCCGTCCTCGCGGGCGGAAACCTGGGCGTTGAGCGACTCGCCGCGAAAATTCCTGGCTGCCATGCGGGCCCGCTCCTCATCGGGGAAGATGGCGTAGAACTCGATCGGGTGAAACTGGGCGAAGTC
This sequence comes from Pseudomonas sp. NPDC077649, assembly GCF_044542855.1. Lineage (NCBI taxonomy): Bacteria > Pseudomonadati > Pseudomonadota > Gammaproteobacteria > Pseudomonadales > Pseudomonadaceae > Pseudomonas > Pseudomonas sp. NPDC077649. Next base: position 174,174 of record NZ_JBITVF010000002.1, read on the forward strand.
GAACCCCCCTTCTTTCATCCGGCGCAGCACCGAGGTGCTGGCGTCTTCGTGGAAGGCTGTGCTCATAAACGACCTCCTCTCAGGCGATGGATGGATTGACCGCTTTCCCATTGCGACCGCCCAACTTCGGCGGTGTCGCGGCACCTTGGCGGCGCCGCCCCGAGAATCAAGCAGGCTGCTTGATGTGTCTGTTGACGCACATCGACGACTGCCCGGCAGGACACCAGGCTGAAAACCGTCCCTTGCAGGGTAGCCGCTGGCCGCCGGATTCGCCTGCAATGGAAAGGCCTTGTGACAAAGCCGGCGACCGGCGGCCATTGGCCAGCCCGCAATCAGCTCCGGCTGAGCCAGGCCATGATCGCTCTATTGATCCAGCCCGGGGTGATCTGCCCCAATGCGTAGAGCACGCGGAACTGCAGGCCCACCGGGCGGTGCACCGCAGGGCCCTGAGCCTGTTGCCAGGCGGCTTCGGCGACCTGCTCGGCCTGCAGACGCACGCCGAGGCGGCGCATCACCGGCGGCGGTTCGCCCTGGCTGGCGACCATCGGCGTGTTGACGAACGGCGGCATCAGGTCGCCGACGCGGATGCCATGGGCGCGCCATTCCAGCTCCAGCGCCTCGGTCAGGCCGCGCACGGCGAACTTGCTGGCCGAGTAGCTGGCCAGCTGCGGCACGCCGTAGACCGCCGAGGCCGAGCCCATGTTGATCACCTGCGCGCCGGGCGTGGCCCTGAGATAAGGAAATGCGGCGTGGCTCAAATTGAGCACCCCGAGCAGGTTGATCTGCAGCAGGCGCGCGTGCTGCTCCAGTTCGATGGTCTCGAAGGCGCCGGTGCGCAGGATGCCGGCGCCGTTGAACAGCAGGCGCAGCTGGCCGTCGTGCAGGGCGCAAAAGTCGGCCAGGGCGACCTTGACCGCGCCGGCGTCGACCACGTCCAGTTCGGCGTGCCAGATCCCACCCAGTTCCGCCGCTAGCGCGGCCAGGGCCTTGGCGTCGACGTCGAGCAGGCCGACCCGCCAGCCACGGGCGTGGAACAGCCGCGCGGTGGCCGCGCCGATGCCCGAGGCAGCGCCGCTGATGAGGATGTTGTCCATCACAGCCCCCGTTCGCGGAGGAAGGCCACCACCCGGGCGATGGCGTAATCCGCCGCGCGCAGCATGCCGACATGGGCCTGGAACACGTGCCACAGCCCCGGATAACGCTCCAGGCGCACGCTGGCGCCGGCGGCCTGGGCGCGCTCGGCCAGGCGCAGGCTGTCGTTCAGCAGCAATTCGTCCTCGCCGACCTGGATCAGGGTCGGCGGCAGGCGGCTCAGATCGGCGAACAACGGCGACATACCCGGATCGTTGCGCGGCAGATCGGCCGGGCAATACAGCTCGGCGGCCTGCTCGATCCAGCTGGGATGGATCAGCGGGTCGCCGGCCGGCGGCTGGTGCATGCGTTCGCCGGTGAAATCGGTGGCCGGCGAGAAGCACACCAGCGCCGCCGGTGCCGGCAGGCCCAGTTCATCGATGCGCAGGCTGCCGACCAGGCTCAGGTTGCCGCCGGCCGAATCGCCGCCGATGGCGATCTGCTCGGGCCGGTAGCCGGCGTCCAGCAGCGCGCGGTAAGCCGCCACCACGTCGTCGCGCGCCGCCGGATAGGGATGCTCCGGCGCCAGGCGGTAGTCCAGCGCGCAGACGTCCAGGCCGCCGCGCTTGGCCAGGCTGGCGCAGATGCCGCGATGGGTAGCCGGCCCGCCGATCATGAAGGCGCCGCCGTGCAGGTAGAGCAGCACGTTGCCGCTGCTAGCCGGCGGCCGGTGCCATTCGCAGGGCCGCCCGCCGAGGGTCGCGGCGCTGCGCGTGACTCCGCGCGGGGTCAGGGTGGTGGCGGTGAGCAGGCGCAACACCAGGCGCTGCCCGGCTATCGGCATCGGCGGGCGCACCAGACCGCGAAACAGCAGGCGCAGGAGGCCGCGCAGCACGCGGCGCAACAGCATCTGCTCGGCGGCGGGGGCGGTGAAATCAGCGGACGCATTCATAGTCGGCAAGCTCCGGAGTGCGGGTCAGGTGGCGGTAGGTGAAGGTGTAGCCCGGCCAGTTGTTGGTGTGCTTGCCGGAGGCGTTCTGATACCAGCTGCTGCAGCCCTGCGCCCATATCGTTCGGCGGGTGAGGTGCTGCAAGCGCTGGTTGTAGCGCCGCTGCACCTCGGGCCGCAGGTCCAGGTAGCGTAGCCCCTGCTCGCGCAACGCCTGCAGGCAGCCGAGCACATAGGGGTATTGGCTCTCCAGCATATAGAGGATGGAGTTGTGGCCCAGGTTGGTATTGGGCCCGTAGAGCAGGAACAGGTTGGGAAAGCCGCTGACGCTGATGCCCTTGTAGGCCTCGGCGCCATCCTTCCAGGCCTGGTTCAGCTCCACGCCGTTCAGGCCGCGAATGCGCATCGGCGCGAGAAAATCGCTGGCGGTGAAGCCGGTGCCGTAGATCAGCACGTCGCAGGGATGCTCGCGGCCGTCGGCGCTGACCAGCGCGTGCTCGCGCACCGCGCGGATCGGCGAGTCGACGATCTCGACATTGGCCTGGGCCAGCGCCGGGTAGTAGTCGTTGCTGATCAGGATGCGCTTGCAGCCCATGGGGTAGTCCGGCTGCAGCTGCGCGCGCTTGCCGGCATCGGGCATCTGCCGCGCCAGGTGGCGGGTGAAACGGCCGCGCATCGAGCGCATCAGCCAGGGCAGGCTGACGAAGGCCAGCGCGCGCACCTCGTGGTGCAGGTACTTGAGCAGGCGGTCGCCCCGCTGCAGCAGCGGCACGCGGCGCATCAGGGCGATTTCCCAGGCGCGGTAGGCGCGATCCGGCTTGGCCAGCACGTAGGCCGCCGAACGCTGGAACAGGCTCAGCCTCGCCACTTTCGGCTGGATCTGCGGGACGAACTGGATCGCCGAGGCGCCGGTGCCGATCACCGCCACGCGCTTGCCGGTGAGATCCAGGTCATGCCGCCAGCGCGCCGAATGGAAGGCCTCGCCGCGAAAGCGCTCCAGCCCCGGCAACTGCGGATAGGCCGGGCGGTTGAGCTGGCCGCAGGCGCTGACCAGCGCCTGGGTCTCCAGGCATTCGCCGCCGACCAACTCGACCCGCCACAGCCCGCGCGCGGCGTCGAACTCGGCGCCCTGCACCTCGGCGTTGAGGCGGATCTGCGGGCGCAGCCGGTACTTGTCCACGCACTGCAGGATATAGGCGTGGATTTCCGCCTGCGGCGGGTACTTGCGCGACCAGTCGTGCTTGGCCTCGAAGGAAAACGAATAGAGGTGCGAAGGCACGTCGCAGGCGGCGCCGGGATAGTCGTTATCGCGCCAGGTGCCGCCGACTTCGCCGGCCTTTTCCAGCAGCAGGAAGTCGTCCTGGCCGGCCTTGCGCAGCTGCATGGCCAGGCCCAGGCCGGCGAAGCCGCTGCCGATGATCAGTACGCGCCAGGGCGCGCCCGTGCGGGGGTTGTTATGCATTGTGGTCTCCCCGACCAATGAGTGGCGATAAGCGGATGCTACTTGCGCCGGTCACCGCCGGTTATGGCATAGTCGGTCAATCGATTGTGATTTTCGGACAGCCTGATGTCGCCACCCTGGCCCGCGCGCCGTAGCATCACCAGCATGCAGTTACTCACCCAGCTGGGGCTCGACCTCGGCCTGGACCTGGACACCTGCCTGCGCGATACCGGCCTGAGCGCGGTGCAGCTCGCCGCCCCGCACGGCGAGATCGACGCCGGCCGCGAGCTGCAGCTGATCGCCAACCTGGTGCAGGCCCTGCCCGCGGTCGCCGACCTCGGCCTGCAGGCCGGCCGGCGTTACCACTTGACCAGCTACGGCGCCTGGGGCTACGCCATGCTCAGCAGCGCCACCGCGCGCCAGGCGGCCGAACTGGGCCTGCGCTACCACGGCCTGACCTACGCCTTCACCCGCATCAGCCTGGACGAGGACGGCGTCACCGCCAGCCTGCGCTTCGACGACGGCGCGCTGGACGAGGAGCTACGGCCCTTTATCGTCCAGCGCGATATGGTCGGTGCCCAGCTGATCGTGCGCGAACTGCTCGGCGCCCCGCTGCCGCTGACCTGCCTGGAGCTGCGCCAGCAGGCGCCGGCCGAGGTCGCGCCCTTCGTCGAGGTCTTCGGCCTGGCGCCGCATTTTGCTGCCGCGGCCAATCGCATCGGCCTGGCCGCCGGGCTGCTGGATGTTGCGCTGCCGCGGGCCAATTCGCAGCTGGTCAGCGCCTGCGAGCAGCAATGCCAGGCGATCCTCGCCCGCCACCAGTGGCACCAGGGCCTGGCCGGCCGCGTACGCCAGTTGCTGCTGCAGGCGCCGGGGCAGATGAGCGACATGGAACGGGTCGCCGCCCGCCTGCACCTGAGCAGCCGCACCCTGCGCCGCCGCCTGATCGACGAAGGCAGCAGCTTTCGCGCCCTGCAGGACGAGGTGCGTCAGGCCCTGGCCGAGGAGCTGCTGGCCGCCGGCGGCCTGAGCCTGGAGGAAATCGCCGAACGCCTGGGCTATGGCGAGCTGTCCAACTTCATCCACGCCTTCAAGCGCTGGAAAGGCACTACGCCGGGGCGCTACCAGCGCGGCGAGATCACTCCGTAGGGGGCGCCTTGCACACCATCCATCCGCTTGCCCGCGGTGTGCACAACCTAGGCGGCCCCGCGACACCCTGCACAGGGCAGGTCGTCGCAGTTTGAAAGTCATCTTCACGCTGACAGCGCCGCCCGACGCGGCTAAGGTGCAAGCCATGCACAATATCAGCCTGCTCCTGCCCTACCTGCCGCCCTGGCACTGGCCGCAGTTCCACGCCCACTTCGCCCTGCGCGCGGTGCCGGGGCTGGAATGCCTGACGCCGGACAGCTACAGCCGCAGCTTCAGCCTGGCCGGCGCCAGCGGCTGGCTGCGGGTGACACCGCTGCCCGGGCAGAACGCCCTCGAACTGCGCTGCTGCAGCGCCGCGCCCATTGCCCTGGAGGCCTTGCAGCAGCGCGTGCGGCGGATGTTCGATCTCGACGCCGAGCCGCAGGCGATTGCCGCGCACCTCAGCGGCGACGCCCTGCTCGCGCCGCTGCTGCAGCGCAACCCCGGCCTGCGCCTGCCGGTGGCCTTCGACCCGTTCGAGCAGGCGGTGCGCGCCATCGTCGGCCAGCAGGTCACGGTCAAGGCGGCGGTGACCCTGGTCGGCCGCCTGGTGCAGCGCCTCGGCACGCCGTTGAATCTGCCCGGCTGCCCCGGCGTCACCACGCTGTTTCCCAGCCCGCAGGCCATCGCCACGGCAGACCTTGCCGCGATTGGCATGCCCGGCAAACGGGTGCAGAGCCTGCAGCAGTTCGCCGCGCGCATCGCCGACGGCAGCCTGCAACTGAATCTCGACGACGGCAGCGCGGCGCTGATCGAACGCCTGTGCGCCCTGCCTGGCATCGGCCCGTGGACCGCCGAGTACATCGCCCTGCGCGCCTTCGGCGAGGCCGACGCCTTCCCCGCCAGCGACCTGGGCCTGCTCAAGGCGCCGCTGTGGGGCGCCGGCGGCATCGATGCGCGCCGCCTCAAGGCCCGCGCCGAAGCCTGGCGGCCCTGGCGTGCCTACGCCGCCGCGCACCTGTGGCACAACTATTCGGGAGGCTGAACGCCATGTACTACCGCCACCACGACAGCCCCCTCGGCCCGCTGTTTCTCGCCGGCGACGAAAACGGCCTGCAGCTGCTGCTGATGGAGCTCGACAGCCGCCCCTGGCGCATCGGCGAAGACTGGCGACAGGCCGGCGGCGAGCTGGATGATGTGTGCCGGCAGCTGGACGAGTATTTCGCCGGCCATCGCCGCCAGTTCGAGCTGCGCCTGGCGCCGCGTGGCACGCCCTTTCAGCAGGCGGTATGGCAGGCCCTGCAGCGCATTCCCTACGGTCGCACCTGCAGCTACAGCGACCTGGCCGCCACCATCGCGCGGCCGCAGGCGGTGCGCGCGGTGGGCGCCGCCAACGGCGCCAACCCGCTGTCCATCGTCATCCCCTGCCACCGGGTGATCGGCCGCGACGGCAGCCTTACCGGCTACGCCGGCGGCCTGCCGCGCAAGCAACTGCTGCTGGAACTGGAAGGCGCGCTGCCGTCGCAGCAGACGCAACTGGCGCTTTGACCGCCGTGCGCACCAACGCTCAGGGCGGCGCGATACGCGCCAGCACTTGCGGCGCCGCGCGCAGCGGCAAGGCCAGGATCAGCCCCTCGCCGGACGCGGGAAACACCCGGGTCAGCGCGGTGATATTGACCTGATGCGACACCAGCACCAGCGGCTCGCCCGGCGGCAGCAGGTTGACCGCGCGAATCAGCTCGGCGGTCTGCGCCTCGGCGGCGTCGCGTTGCTCGAAGAAGGAGTCCAGCGCCGGTAGCGGCTGCACCGGGCCCAGGCCCATGCCCCTGGCGGTATCCAGCGCGCGGCACCAGCGGCTGCTGAGCAGCCGCGGCCGCTCGATGCCCTGGCGGCGCAGCAGTTCGCCCCAGCGCCGCGACTCCTCGCGGCCCTGCTGGTTGAGGTTGCGTTGGGTGCTGCAATTGCCCAGCTGGAAATGCGCCGGATCGCCGACGCCCGGCGCCGTGGCATGGCGCAGGATCAGCAGCGCCCGCCCCTCGCGCAGCGCCTGCCAGGCGTCGGCCGGCTGCGCTGCCGAGGTCCACAGCGGCGCCAGCAGCAGCACCAGCAGCCAGATGCGCATCACAGCCTGACGTTGCCGCGCGGCCCGGCCAGCGCCCAGATGATCAGCCCCAGCACGGGCAGGAAGATGATCAGCAGCCCCCAGAGAATCTTGATCCCGGTTTCGGCGCTGCTTTTCACCACGTTGACGATGGCCCAGATATCCAGGACCAGAATGATCAGGCCGATCAGCCCATTGAGGGTGGAACCCATGACGACACTCCTGTGTGAAGGGTTGCCCTCAGAGGATAGCCACTCAGTCGCCCAGACGCGGAAAACGGCTGGCGATCTGGTCGCCGGTCAGGCTTGGCGCTTCCGCCGTGGCGCTCAGGCGCACCAGCAGCAGGTGCGGCTCCTCGCCCAGGTCGAACCAGTGGCGGGTGTCCGCCGGCAGCTCCAGCAGATCGCCGCGCTCGCCCTGCAGCACATAGACGTACTCGCCCAAGTGCAGGCTGAGCTGGGCGAAACCGCCGACGAACAACCAGGCGCTGGCGGCCGGCTGCGTCTGCTCGTCGAGGTAGCGCGCGCGCAGCTCGAGCTTGCGCGGGTGGTTGCGCTCCAGGCTGAGCAGCTCGTGCTGGCGGTAGCCGCCCTCGCCGCGCAGATCCTGCAGCCAGGCGCCGCAGGCGGCGTCGAACTCCTGCTCGCTGCAGCCGGGGCGCAGCGCCGCCGGCGGCGGGCACTGGCGATAGCGCACGCCGACCTCGGCCAGGGTGCTGGCGATGTCCTCGGCGTGGGTCAGCACCTTGTTCGGCAGCTGCGGGGAGGTTTCCAGGTGAACGCTCAGGCTGGTCATGGGGATTCTCGCTCGGACTCCGGGGGCAGACGAGTGGCAATGATAACGGCTGCGGCCAGCGCCGCCAGGCTGGCCAGGGCGAAGGTCCAGGCCGGGCCGATGCTGTTCCAGCTGTAGCCGGCATACAGCGCGCCGAGGGCGCCGCCGATGCCGGCCAGGGTGGCGTACAGCGCCTGGCCCTGGCCCTGCTGACCACCTTCGAAGCTGCGCTGGATGAAGTGGATGCTGGCGGCGTGGAAGGCGCCGAAGGTGGCGGCGTGCATGCACTGCGCGAGCAGCAGGATCGCCAGCTGGTCAGCCAGGTTGCCCAGCAGCAGCCAGCGCACGGCGGTGATCAGGAAGCTGGCCAGCAGCACCGCGCGCAGCGAATAGCGCTGCAGCAGCCGCGCCATGACCAGGAACAGCAGAATCTCCGCCACCACGCCCAGGGCCCAGAGCATGCCGATGGTGCCGCGGCCGTAGCCGAGCGCCTCCAGGTGCAGGGTCAAAAAGGTGTAGTAGGGCCCGTTGCTCAGTTGCATCAGGCCGACGCTGGCGTAGAAGGCGAGGATGCCGGGGCGGCGCAGCTGGCGCAGGAAACCGCCCTGCTCGGCGCTGCCGGGTCGCGATAGCGGCTGCGCGTTGGGCACCCAGAAACTGCCGGCGACTATGCCGGCCATGATCAGCACCAGCGCCCAGGGGTAGGCGTCCAGGCTCAGCCACTCGAACAGGCGGCCCAGGCCGACCACCGCGACGATGAAGCCGATGCTGCCCCACAGGCGGATCTGGCTGTAGCGCGCGGCCTGCTCGCGCAGGTGGGCCAGGGTGATGACCTCGAACTGCGGCAGCACCGCATGCCAGAAGAAGGCGTGCGCGGCCATGATCAGCGCCAGCCAGGCATAACTGTGGCTGACGAAGATGCCGGCGAAGCAGACCAGGGTGCACAGCGCGCCGAGGCGCACGATCAGCAGGCGCTGGCCGCTGTGATCGCCGAGCCAGCCCCACAGATTCGGCGCCAGGCAGCGCATCAGCATGGGGATGGCCACCAGCTCGCCGATGCGCGCCGGCGAGAAGCCCAGGTGGTCGAAGTACAGGGCGAGGAACGGCGCCGTGGCGCCGAGCAGGGCGAAGTAGAAGAAGTAGAAGCCGGACAGGCGCCAGTAAGGCAACGCGGAGATCATGGCCTGGTCTTAGCCCGGGTCGAGCGCAGCGACAGCCGGGGCTGCGGTTGTTGGGTATCGCTGCGCTCAACCCAACCTACGCAAGCGGTCACAGCTGCGGCAGCACCGGGGTAGTGACGCGCACCTCGGCGTTCTGCGCGCGATGACGCAGCAGGTGATCCATCAGCACTATGGCCATCATCGCCTCAGCGATGGGGGTGGCGCGAATGCCCACGCAGGGGTCGTGGCGACCCTTGGTGATCACCTCCACCGGGTTGCCGTCGACGTCGATCGAGCGCCCCGGCGTGGTGATGCTGGAGGTGGGCTTGAGCGCCAGATGGGCGACGATCGGCTGGCCGCTGGAAATGCCGCCGAGGATGCCGCCGGCATTGTTCGACAGGAAGCCTTCGGGGGTCAGCTCGTCGCGGTGCTCGGTGCCACGCTGGGCAACGCTGGCGAAGCCGGCACCGATCTCCACGCCCTTGACCGCGTTGATGCTCATCAGCGCGTGGGCCAGTTCAGCGTCGAGGCGGTCGAAGATCGGCTCGCCGAGGCCCGGCATCACCCCTTCGGCGACCACGGTGATCTTCGCGCCGACCGAATCCTGGTCGCGGCGCAACTGATCCATATAGGCCTCGAGCTCGGGCACCTTGTCCGGGTCGGGGCTGAAGAAGGCGTTCTGCTCGACGCTGTCCCAGGTCTTGAACGGAATCTCAATGGGACCGAGCTGGCTCATATAGCCGCGCACCACGATGCCCTGGGTCGCCAGGTATTTCTTGGCGATGGCGCCGGCGGCCACGCGCATGGCGGTCTCGCGCGCCGAGCTGCGGCCGCCGCCACGGTAGTCGCGGATGCCGTACTTGTGGTGGTAGGTGTAGTCGGCGTGGGCCGGGCGGAACAGATCCTTGATCGCCGAGTAGTCCTTGGACTTCTGGTCGGTGTTGCGGATCAGCAGGCCGATGGCGCAACCGGTGGTCTTGCCCTCGAACACCCCGGAGAGGATCTCCACCACGTCGTCTTCCTGGCGCTGGGTGGTGTGGCGGCTGGTGCCCGGCTTGCGTCGGTCGAGATCGCGCTGCATGTCCTCCAGCGACAGCTCCAGGCCCGGCGGACAACCGTCGACTATGGCGACCAGGGCCGGGCCATGGCTTTCGCCGGCGGTGGTGACGGTGAACAGCTTGCCGTAGGTATTGCCGGACATGGGAAGACGCTCCGCGAAATTCAGCCCCGACCTGCCGCTGCGCAGGCCGCTTAACGAGGTGGGCGAGTATACCCGCGGCGACCTTGCAGTTCACCCCGAACCTTGGTCGGCGACCGGCGTCCAATGCCGGTCTGCCACCACCCTGCCCCGATCATGCTGCGAACCCTGCTCTTGTCCCTTGCCCTGATAACCGGCCTGGCCCAGGCCAACACCACCCGACAACTGCCCATCAGCCTGGACACCGACCAGGGCACCCTGTACGGCAGCCTGCTGGTGCCGCAAAGCGACGAGCCGGTGCCGGTGGCGCTGCTGATCGCCGGCTCCGGCCCCACCGACCGCGACGGCAACAACCCCGAGGGCGGCCATAACGACGCGCTGAAGAAGCTGGCCCAGCTGCTGGCGCGCCACGGCATCGCCAGCCTGCGCTACGACAAGCGCGGCGTGGCCGCCAGCCGTGCCGCCACGCCCGACGAACGCGACCTCAGCATCGAACGCTACGTCGCCGATGCCGAGGCCTGGGGACGCCTGCTCGAGGGCGATCCGCGCTTCGACCGGCTGATCCTGCTCGGCCACAGCGAAGGCGCGCTGATCGCCAGCCTGGCCGCCGCCGGCAGCGGCGCCGAGGCGCTGGTGTCCATCGCCGGCCCCGCCTACCCCATCGGCCAGGTGCTCGACGCCCAGCTGGCCATGCGCCTGCCGCCGCCGCTGCTGGCCGAGAGCCGGCAGATCCTGGCCAGCCTGATCCGCGGTCAGGAGCAAGCCGAGGTGCCCAAGGCATTGCAGGTGCTGCTGCGACCGAGCGTGCAGCCCTACCTGATCAGCCTGCTGCGCCAGCGCCCGGCCGAGGCCTTCGCCGCGCTGCGGATTCCGGCGCTGATCGTGCAGGGCAGCCACGACGCCCAGGTCGGTCTCGACAACGCCGTGGCATTGCAGCAGGCGAAGCCGGATGCCGAGCTGGCGCTGATCCCCGGCATGAACCACGTGCTGCGCATCACTCCGCTGCCCTGGCACGAACAGCTGGCCTCCTACGACGATCCGCAGCTACCCTTGGCCCGCGCCCTGGGCGAACGCATCGTCGCCTTTATTCGCTCCAGTGCGAGGCAAAGCGGCCGATAACCTGCCTACACAGCAGTTTCAGCTTTAGCGCACAGGCCCCCACATGAGCGAGCAACCCGCCTCTCCCCCCGCAACCGCGCCGGTCGACGCCCAACAGAGCGGCGAAGCGCCGGCCGCCCCCCATCCCTGGGCCGACCTGCCGGCCGAGCAGTTCAGCCTGCTGCGCCTGGCGCCGTTGCCGGTGGACCGCGACACCGGCCCGCGGCCGCTGCGCTTCGTCCAGCTCGGCCGCGTGGAGCGCCATGCCAAGGACCTCAGCCTGCTGCGCCTGAGCCTGCAAGTGCCGGGGCAGCGCCTGCACCGCGAGCAGAACCTGCTGGAGGTCTGGGCCGATCATCAACGCAAGGAGGTGCGCTTCGGCCCGGACAAGGGCCTGAGCGTGGAGCCGGCCAACCGCGGCCTGGGGCGCTTCCTGCTGGCCCAGGGCATCGCCTGGGCGCGCAAGCAGTACGCCCATTACCAGGTCGAGGGCGGCGCCCTGCCGACCAAGGACAACTTCAACGAAGCGGCGCGCGCCCGCCGCGACCATGCCCTGAAGGCCCAGGGCTTCGTCATCGAGTACAGCGACCCGCTGCAGCTCAAGCCGTTCTACAGCGCGCCGCGGGTCAGTTCGCTGCACGGCGACTGGCAGACCGAGAAGGTGCAGATCATCGAGCTGCTGGACGCCGCCGCCATGCTGCAGCAGGCCGATCAGAGCCTGCGCGAGCGGGACGTGCAGGTGCGCAAGCTGGAGGAGAAGGTCGCGCGATTCAGGCGCGAGGACAGCGGCCTGCGCTTCACCATCAGCTGCCTGGTGGCCTTCAGCCTGTTCCAGGCCGGGCTGCTGATCTGGATCGCCACGCGCTAGAGTCATTGTCGGATCATCGTAGGGTGGATGGCGCTTCACCCATCCACCGATCAGGTCATCGTGGTGGATGAAAAAAGCGTCATCCACCCTACGCCTGTCCGTCGTCAGCCGTGCGAATCAGCCCTCGACCCGCGAGCGGAACAGCGCCTGATGCTCGCGGCACTGCTGGGCCGCCAGCAGGAACACGCCGTGGCCGCCGCGCGCGAACTCCAGCCAGGTGAAGTCCACCTCCGGGTACAGCGCCTCGACATGCACCTGGCTATTGCCCACCTCGACGATCAACAGGCCGTGCTCGGTGAGATGGTCGGCGGCCTCGGCCAGCATGCGCCGCACCAGATCCAGGCCGTCGTCACCGCAAGCCAGGCCCATGGCCGGCTCGTGCTGATACTCGGCCGGCATGTCGGCGAAATCCTCGGCATCGACGTAGGGTGGATTGGAGACGATCAGGTCGAAGCGCTGCCCCGGCAACCCGGCGAAGCCGTCTCCCTGCACGCAGTAGACGCGCTCTTCCAGACCATGGCGCTCGATGTTCTGGTTGGCCACCTCCAGCGCCTCGAACGACAGATCGGCCAGCACCACCTCGGCCTCGGGAAACTCGTAGGCGCAGGCGATGCCGATGCAGCCCGAGCCGGTGCACAGGTCGAGCACCCGCGCCGGCTCAGCCGGCAGCCAGGGGGCGAAGTGCGCCTCGATCAGTTCGGCGATCGGCGAGCGCGGCACCAGCACGCGCTCGTCGACGACGAAGGGCAGCCCGCAGAACCAGGCCTCGCCGAGCAGGTAGGCGGTGGGCACGCGCTCCTCGATGCGGCGCTTGAGCAGCGCCTGCAGGTGGGCGTGCTCGTCGTCCTCCAGGCGGCAGTCGAGGTAGGCATCGGACATTTCCCAAGGCAGGTGCAAGGCACCGAGCACCAGTTGGCGCGCCTCGTCCCAGGCATTGTCGGTGCCATGGCCGAAGAACAGTTGCTCGGCCTGGAAACGGCTGACGGCCCAGCGGATGTAGTCGCGCAGGGTGCGTAAACGGGTAGCGGGGAGGGTCACGGGCGATCTCCGGGTGAAAACGGCGCAGTTTAGCCCAGGGTAGGCACGGGGCGCATGGCCATAAATAAATGCCGTTAAGTCGTAGTTCGACTGCTGCCAGACGAGGGGTCACATCGTTATAATTTGCAACGATTTCTTAACCCTTCCCATCCCTTCCTAATGAGAACCCCCAATGGTCATCGACCCCTTCTCGCTCACGGGCTTGCTCGTGCTGGCGATATTCCTTATTGGCATGACGCTGATAGTTTTTGAAGCACAACTGGAGATGGATAAGTTCAAGCCGGCCATGTTCATGATGTCCGGCCTGATCGTCATCGGCGTCCACTACGCCCTCACCGACCCCAACGGCTTCCAGTATTTCCTCCACGCCCAGAGCGAGACCAAGGAGGAACTGTTCGGCCTGATCGCCTTCATGGCCTTCATGTGGATGGTGGTCGAGCTGCTCAACGAGCGGAACGTGTTCACCGCACTGAACGGCTACCTGCTGCGCAAGGGCCTGGGTGCGCGCGGCATGTTCTGGGCCACCGGCGCACTATCGGCAACCCTGTCGCCCTTTCTCAACAACTTCACCACGGCGATGATCTTCGGCAAGACCATCACCAGCATCTCCAGCCACCAGCGCTACACCCACGTGGCGCTGTGCAACATCGTGGTGGCGTCCAACTCCGGAGTCTGGTTCCTCGGCACCTCCACCAGCCTGATGGTGGTGCTGGCCGGCAAGATCAGCATCGCCGGCCTGCTGCTGCTGATCCCCTCGGCGCTGATCGGCTGGATGCTGTGCGCCGCCACCCTGCACCTGTTCTACCTGCGCCAGCTGGACGGCCAGCAGCTGATCCGCAAGGTCGACGCCAGCGAGAGCCGGCTCAAGCCGGGCGGCGCCGGTCTGGCGCTGGTGGGTTTCATCGCGGTGATCGGCGCGGTGCTGTGCAACATCGTGCTCAAGGTCGGCATCGAGTTCGCCATCGGCATCGGCCTCGGCCTGGTCGCCCTGTACAGCTGGCTGCTGACCCGCATGGGCATCGAGACGCGCTGGCACGAGCAACTGCAGAAGGTGGAGTGGAACGCCCTGCTGTTCTTCATCGGCATCATCACCTCGGTGGCCTGCCTCAACCACGTCGGCTGGCTGTCCTACATCGCGCGCCTGTTCGAGATCCTCGATCCGACCCTGGTCAACGTGGTGCTGGGCATCGCCTCCGGGGTGATGGACAACGTGCCGGTGGAAGCCGCGGCGCTGATGGCCAACCCGCAGCTGGGCCTCGACCAGTGGGCGCTGAACGCGCTGATGGTGGGCATCGGCGGTTCGCTGACGGTGGTCGGCTCGGCCGCCGGGGTGATGGCCATGAGCCTGGACAAGAGCTACAGCTTCGGCGTGCACCTGAAGTTCCTGCCGGCGATCCTGGTCAACTTCCTCGGCTCGTTGGGCATCTGGTACCTGCAGTTCCAGTGGTTCGGCCTCGGCGGCTGAGGCCCTCGCGCAACAGCAAACGCCCCGCAAATTGCGGGGCGTTTTCGTTTGCCCGGCTGCTGGGGACATAGCCAACGCTTAACGCGCCGGCATCGGGTGATCAGGGGCGCTCGCGCTCCTTGCGCGACCAGCCGGGCCCATCCGGCGGCCGGCGCAGTTCGCGCAACACGGCGATGGCCACGGCGATGGAGAACAGCAGCCAGAAATGCGGGGACAATTGCGAAAACAGCGACATGGGCAACTCCTTTTGCATGCGACCCCGAGTCCTTCGGGACGGTTCCGATTCTGCTCCGCGCTCCACGGCCGAGCAAGTAATGGCGCACAAGAGGTTCACAGCGCGCTCTGGCAAGCGGACAATGGCACATCATCACCATCAGCCAGGAGCCCGAGATGTCCCATCCGCAAACCATGTTCCAGCTCACCGGTCGTGGCCACGCTCCGGCCAGTCTGGGCAATGCGACCCTGCTGATCATCGATGCTCAGGAAGAATACCGCAGCGGCGTGCTCGCCCTGCCCGGCCTGGACGCCGCCCTGGCCGAGATCGCCAGCCTGCTGGCCGCCGCCCGCGCCGCCGGCAGCGCCATCGTCCACGTCAAGCACCTCGGCATTCCCGGCGGCCTGCTCGACCCCAGCGGCCCGCGCGGCCGCCACCTGCCCGAGGCCGCCCCGCTGGCCGGCGAGATCGTGGTGGAGAAACGCCTGCCCAACGCCTTCGCCGGCACCGAACTGCACGACCGCCTGCAGGCCCTCGGCCATCTCGACCTGATCGTCTGCGGCTTCATGACCCATTCCAGCGTCAGCACCACGGTGCGCGCCGCCAAGGACTATGGCTATCGCTGCACCCTGGTCGACGCCGCCTGCGCCACCCGCGACCTGCCGGCCCCCGATGGCAGTGTGATCGCCGCCGCGCAGGTGCACCGCATTGAGATGATCGCCCTGGCCGACAACTTCGCCACCCTGGTGCCGCAAGCCAAGGCGCTGATCTGACCGCCGTCACAGTGCCGCCAGCATGGCGGAACCCCGGCGCTAATGTCCGGTCATAGCGCCGACACCCCAAAGGAAATCGGCATGAAGCTGTCCGACGATTTCGATGCCCGCCGCCTGCGCCCGCGCCAGCCGAAACACTGGCGCCTGCGCATCGGTGCGGCGCTGGGCGCGCTGCTGGCCACCTTCGGCATCCTCCTGGCGATGGCCGGTATCGCCTCGCTGGCCGGGCGCGCCCCGGTGCTGGGCACGCTCAACGACTCCACCGGCGAAGCCGGCGTCCTGCTGCTACTCGGCCTGCTGCTGCTGTGGGCCGGCATCGCCTTCTGGCGCCGCTGCCGCCGGCGCCTGCGCCAGCCGCACGACCTCGCCCTGTCGCCACATCTGCTGAAAAAGCGCGACTGAAACGCCGCGAGCGGGCTAGAAAATAGCCTGGCGCTATTTTTTAACCTCGCCCAGCGATGGCCCGCAGGGTGGCCGTCAGGGACGGCAGGCCATAAAAAATGGCCGGGAGCCATTTTTAACGTCGCGCAGCGACGGCCCGAAGGGTGGCCGTGAGGGATGGCAGGCCATAAAATGCCCGTCTGTTTCGCGGAGCCACCGATGCAAGACGACGACTTTTCCCTGTTCCAGGCCGAGCTGCGCGGCGTCAAGCCGCTCAAGCACGACCGCGCCGACACCGGCAAACCCAAGCCCGATCGCCAGCAGTTCAGCACCCTGCGCCAGGCCGCCAGCATCAGCCAGGGCGAGATCAAGGTGGACGGCCTGTCCGACCAGTTCGTCATCGACGTCGGCGCCGAAGACGCGCTGTACTGGGCCGGCAACGGCGTGCAGGAAGGCCAGATGCGCAAGCTCAAGCTCGGCCAGATCCCCTTCGACGGCAGCCTCGACCTGCACGGCATGAGCGTGGAGAAGGCGCGCGACACGCTGTGGGAGTTCCTCGCCGAAGCCGCCAAGCTGGAGGTGCGCTGCGTGCGCGTGACCCATGGCAAGGCGGTGCGCATGGACGGCCGCCGGCCGATGATCAAGAGCCACGTCAACACCTGGCTGCGCCAGCACCCGCAGGTGCTCGGCTTCGCCTCCTGCCTGGCCAAGCACGGCGGCACCGGCGCGGTGTACATCATCCTCAAGCGCACCATGATGGACGGCCGCGACGAGTAACCTGCCCGGCCCATGATTCTGGCGCCCGGCGCTCTTGCCAGGCGCCCATCGGCGCCCTACCCTGCGCCCTTCGATACCCAACAGGATTTTCCATGTCCCTGGAACAACACTACACCGCGATCCTCGGCCAGCTCGGCGAGGACGCCTCTCGCGAAGGCCTGCTGGATACCCCCAAGCGCGCGGCCAAGGCCATGCAGTACCTCTGCCGCGGCTACCAGCAGACACTGGAGGAAGTGACCAACGGCGCGCTGTTCAGCTCCGACAACAGCGAGATGGTACTGGTCAAGAACATCGAGCTGTACTCGCTGTGCGAGCACCACCTGCTGCCGTTCATCGGCAAGGCCCACGTCGCCTACATCCCCAACGGCAAGGTGCTCGGCCTGTCCAAGGTGGCGCGCATCGTCGACATGTACGCCCGCCGCCTGCAGATCCAGGAAAACCTCAGCCGGCAGATCGCCGAGGCCATCGAACAGGTCACCGGCGCCCTCGGCGTGGCGGTGGTCATCGAGGCCCAGCACATGTGCATGATGATGCGCGGCGTGGAGAAGCAGAACTCGTCCATGGTCACCTCGGTGATGCTTGGCGAATTCCGTGAAAACCCGGCGACCCGCAGCGAATTCCTCAGCCTGATCGGCTAAGGCGCAGCCCCCACCACGACGGCCGTTCACGACGCTGAACGGCCGTCGGCATTTCAGGAGTAGAAACCATGTTGCTCAAGGCCCTTCGCATTGGCCTCGGCCAGATCGTCATGTTCGTCGACTGGATCAGCCGCCCGCGTAAACTCCAGCGCAGCGCCGCGGCGCAGGCCGAGGTGGAACGCGCCAGCGCCGACCTGGCGCTGTACCAGTTCCACGCCTGCCCGTTCTGCGTCAAGGTACGGCGCAGCCTGCACCGCCTGAACCTGCCGGTGCAACTGCGCGACGCCAAGCACGACGCCGAGCATCGCCAGGCCCTGGAACAGCAGGGTGGCCGCATCAAGGTGCCCTGCCTGCGCATCGAGGAAAACGGCCAGAGCACCTGGCTGTACGAGTCCAAGGCGATCATCGCCTATCTGGAGCAGCGCTTCGCCGGCTGAGCGTTCAGACGGCTCTGCACTTAGGCACTGATGCCCCTCAGTCAGCCCCCTCGCCCCTTCGGGGAGAGGGAGGCTTACTTATCGAGCGAAAAGCATTACCCAGTACGGCAAAGCTTTTCGCAGGAGCCGGCTTGCCGGCGATGCTTCTGCGTAACGAATCGCCGGCAAGCCGGCTCCTGCAACATCAGGGCTCGACGCCGTAAGCCTTGAGCTGTTCGAGGAACTGCGCCTCGTCCAATACCTTCACGCCCAGCTCGCTGGCCTTGGCCAGTTTCGAGCCGGCGCCCGGGCCGGCCACCACGCAATGGGTCTTGGCCGACACCGAACCGGCCACCTTAGCGCCCAGGCCTTCCAGCTTGTCCTTGGCCACATCGCGGCTCATCAGTTCCAGGGTGCCGGTCAGCACCCAGGTCTGCCCGGCCAGGGGCAGGCCTTCGGCGACCTTCTTCTCGCAGCTCCAGTGCATGCCGAAATCCAGCAACTGCTGCTCGATGGCACGAGCCTTGGCGACCTTGGCCGGGTCGGCGAAGAATTCGCGCACGGCCTGCTTGGCCTTTTCGTTGAGCCCCTTGAGCACCGACAGGTCCAGCCAGTCCTGACTGAGTTCGATGACATGCTCCAGGCGCACGGCATTCTCCGCATTGCTCACGCCGGTGACAGCCAGACGTCTGATCGCTTCATCGACCAGCTTCTGGGCGCCGGTCGCGGCGACCGAGGCGATATTCAGTTTGCCCAGCAGCTCGGCCAGGCTGGCGCAGGCGGTGAACTCCGCGCTCAGCCCGGCATCCTCGCGCAATACGCCGAGTGGCGCGTCGTTGTCATAGACCAGTTTCTCCAGCACGGCCTGGTTGTGCGCGTCGGCGAAGAAACTGTGGATCTCGTGCGCCACTTCCAGGCCCACGTCCGGCAGCCAGGTCAGCACCTCGGGCCGCGCCTGTTGGATGCGCGCCAGCGAGCCCAGGGCGCGGGCCAATAGCTTGGCGGTTTCCTCGCCGACATCGGGAATGCCCAGGGCGTAGATAAAACGCGCCAGCGTCGGCTTGCGGCTATCGGCGATGGCCGCCAGCAGGTTGTTGCTGGACAGCTCGGCAAAGCCTTCCAGGCCGACGATCTGCTCGAAACTCAGGGTGTAGAGATCGGCCGGCGAACTCACCAGGCCCTCGTCCACCAGCTGCTCGACGCTCTTCTCGCCGAGGCCCTCGATATCCATGGCGCGGCGCGAGACGAAGTGGATGATCGCCTGCTTGAGCTGCGCCTGGCAGCTCAGGCGGCCGATGCAGCGGTACACCGAGCCCTCGCTGACGCTCTCCTTGCCCTTGCTGCGCTTGACCAGCTGGGTGCGCTCCACCGCCGAACCGCACACCGGGCACTGCTCGGGAACCCGTACCGGGCGGGCATCGGCCGGGCGCCGCTCCGGCACCACGGCCATCACCTGAGGGATCACGTCGCCGGCGCGGCGGATGATCACCGTATCGCCGATCATCAACCCCAGGCGCGCCACCTCGTCCATATTGTGCAGGGTGGCGTTGGCCACGGTGACGCCGGCCACTTTGACCGGTTTGAGCCGCGCCACCGGGGTGACGGCGCCGGTGCGGCCGACCTGGAACTCGACGTCGAGCAGCTCGGTGAGCTCCTCCTGCGCCGGGAACTTGTGGGCGATGGCCCAGTGCGGCGTGCGCGCGCGAAAGCCCAGCTGCTGCTGGTCCTCGATGTGGTTGACCTTGAACACCACACCGTCGATGTCATAAGGCAGCTCCATGCGCCGCTGGCCGATATCGCGGTAGTAGTCCAGGCAAGCTTCCACGCCCTTGGCCAGCTTCAGCTCGCGGCTGATGGGGATGCCCCAGGCCTTGAGCTGCTCGAGCATACCGATCTGGGTGGCCGGCAGCTCGCCGCTGACCTGGCCGACGCCATAGCAGCAGAACTCCAGCGGGCGGCTGGCGGTGATCCTCGGGTCGAGCTGACGCAGGCTGCCGGCCGCGGCGTTGCGCGGATTGGCGAAGGTCTTGGCGCCGGCCGCGGCCTGGCGTGCGTTGAGTTCGTCGAAGCCGGCCCTGGGCATGTACACCTCGCCGCGCACCTCCAGCACCTGCGGCCAGCCCTCGCCCTGCAGGCGCAGCGGCACGTTGCGGATGGTGCGCACGTTGGCGCTGATGTCCTCGCCGGTGCTGCCGTCGCCGCGGGTGGCGCCGCGCACCAGTTGGCCGTGCTCGTAGCGCAGGCTGACGGCCAGGCCGTCGAGCTTGGGTTCGCAGCTGTACTCCACCTCGGCGCCGCCGCCGAACAGGTCGCCGCCGGCAAGACCCAGGCCACTGCGCACGCTGCGGTCGAAGGCACGCAGGTCGTCCTCCTCGAAGGCGTTGCCCAGGCTGAGCATGGGGATCTCGTGGCGCACCTCGCCGAAGGCGTCGAGCGCCTCGCCGCCGACGCGCTGGGTCGGCGATTCGGGGGTCACCAGTTCGGGATGCTCGGCCTCCAGCGCCTGCAGTTCGCGAAACAGGCGGTCGTACTCGGCGTCGGGAATGCTTGGCTGGTCCAGCACGTAGTAGCGGTAGTTGTGCGCATCCAGTTCGTTGCGCAGTTCGGCAATACGTTGGGCGGCATTCCGTTGGGCGGCGTCGGTCATCTTCGGTCTCTCAAACGAAAAGAGCAGCCTGAGCTGCTCTTTTGCAATGCGGTTGCTGTCAGCGCTTGTGGGTCAGCTGCCGGCGCTCGAACTCGACGATGCGCTGGCGGTAGTGCTCGATGGTCTGCGCGGTCATCACGCTGCGCTGGTCGTCCTTCAGCTCGCCGCCCAGTTCGTGGGCCAACTTGCGCGCCGCGGCGACCATCACGTCGAAGGCCTGCTTGGGATGACGCGGGCCGGGCAGGCTGAGGAAGAAGCTCACCGCGCGGGTGCTGAAGCCTTCGATGTCGTCCAGGTCGAAGGTGCCGGGCTTGAGCGCATTGGCCATGGAGAACAACACCTCGCCGTTGCCGGCCATGCTCTCGTGGCGGTGGAAGATGTCCATCTCGCCGAAACGCAGGCCGCTTTCGAGGATGTTCTGCAGCAGTGCCGGGCCCTTGAAACCGATGTCGTCGCGGGCGACCACGTTGATCACCAGCACTTCCTCCACCGGCGCAGCCTCGGCGGCCGGCTTGGCAGTTTTCTTCGCATCCTTGGCTTCGACTTCGTCGTCGACCGGGTTGAGCAGGGTCGGCACCGGCTCGTCGACCGCCAGGTTGAGGTCGCCCTGCTGCGGCTCGCTGCGAGGACGACGCGGCAGATCCTTGGCGCTCATCGATGGCAGGTCGTCCTCGTCCAGTTGCGGTTCGAGGTCGCGCTTGATCACCCGTGGCGGGCTGAGCAGATCGGGGTCGCCGTCGTCATCGGGCATGTTGGCGAAACTACGGTCGAGCTTGAACTTCAAGCGCCCCTTGCCGCCACGCATGCGCCGCCAGCCGTCGAACAGAATGCCAGCGATAACGATGATGCCAATAACGATCAGCCATTCGCGCAGACCGAATTCCATGAAATACCTAACCCCTAAAAATTCTGGTGAAGAAAGATCCAGTCAAACGGACCCTGACTCGACTATAAACGCGGCGCCAACTCCATGTTCTATCTGACGTTTTCCGCGTGTAACAAAAGTGGGCAATAAGCTAGCACGACGAAAGGCAACTTTACACCGGCACCCACATGGAGTTTTGCCTGTGTTCAGCCAGCCCGGCAACATCATGCCTCCACCATGGCCAGCGCCTCCTCGACGTCCACCGCCACCAGGCGCGAGCAGCCCGGCTCATGCATGGTGACGCCCATCAGCTGATCGGCCATTTCCATGGCGATCTTGTTGTGGGTGATGTAGATGAACTGCACCGTCGCCGACATCTCCTTGACCAGGCGCGCGTAGCGACCCACGTTGGCATCGTCCAGCGGCGCATCCACTTCGTCCAGCATGCAGAACGGCGCCGGATTGAGCTGGAAGATGGAAAACACCAGTGCCAAAGCGGTCAAAGCCTTCTCTCCGCCGGAGAGCAAATGAATGGTGCTGTTCTTCTTGCCCGGGGGCCGCGCCATGATGGTTACACCGGTATCGAGTAGATCTTCGCCGGTGAGTTCCAAATAAGCGTTGCCGCCGCCGAAAACTTTTGGAAAGAGTGCCTGCAGACCGCCATTGATCTGATCGAAGGTGTCCTTGAAACGGTTGCGCGTTTCCTTGTCGATCTTGCGGATGACGTTTTCCAGGGTGTCCAGCGCCTCGACCAGGTCGGCGTCCTGCGCATCCAGGTAGCGCTTGCGCTCGGACTGCTGCTGATACTCGTCGATGGCCGCCAGGTTGATCGGCCCGAGCCGGGCGATGCGCGCGGCCATGCGCTCCAGCTCTTCTTCCCAGGCGCTTTCCGTGGCCTCGGCCGGCAAGGTGGCGATCACCCCGTGCAGGTCGTAGTGGTCCTCGGCGAGCTGATCGGCCAGGGCCTTGCGCCGCACGTTGAGCGACTGCCAGTCCATACGCTGCTGCTCCAGCTGGCTGCGCAGCAGTTGCGCCTGCTGCTCGGCCTGGCTGCGGCGCTTCTCGGCGTCGCGCAGTTCGCGGTCGGCGTCTTCCAGCGCCAGACGCGCCTGGCGCAACTCTTCGTCCACCGCCATGCGTCGTTCGAGCAGTTCCTCGAGCTTGATGCGCAGCTCCTCCAGCGGCGCCTCGCCTTCTTCCAGATTCAGCGACAGCTGCTCGCGCCGCTCATGCAGGCGTTCGGCCTGCAGTTGCAGGCGCTCCAGCGCCTGGCGGGTGGAGTCGTGCTGCGCCCTGAGCGAGCCGACCCGCACCGCCAGCTGATGGGCGTGATCCTTGTGCTGGCGCGCCTCCTGGCGCACCCGGTCGAGGCGCTCGCGCAGGCTGTCGCGGCTGGCCAGCAGGCTTTCGCGCTGCTCGTTATCCAGCGCCATGGCGTCCAGCGCATCCTGCAATTGCAGGCGCGCTTCGCCCAGTTGCTCCTGCTCGATCTCGCGCTGCTCGGCCGCTTCCTGCAGCTCGCCATCCAGAAGGCGGCGGCGCAGCCCCAGTTGCTCGGCCTTGGCCTGGCTGGCGGACAGCCGCGCCTTGAGCTCGCCCAGCTGGCGGCTGCTGTCCTGCAACTGGCGACGCTGCTGCTCGCGCAGCTCCTCCTGGCGGCGTTGCTGGTCGCGTAGCGCCAGCAGGCGCTCGTCCAGTTGCGCCAGGGCCGCTTCACGCTCCTCGCACTCCAGCTGTAGGCGTTCCAGCTCCTGGCCGCGGGCCAGCACGCCGCTGTCGGCCTCGGCGGCGCGGCGCACACGCAGGAAATGTCGGCCGACCCAGTAGCCGTCGCGACTGATCAGGCTTTCGCCCTCGGCCAGCTGGGCGCGCGCCGCCAGGGCCTGCTCCAGCGACTCCACCGGGCGTACGCTGGCCAGCCAGGGCGACAGGTCATGCTTGGATTCGATTTTGTCCAGCAGGCTGCCGGCGTGGCGCGCGCCGCCCGCAGCCGGGCTGGCCAGGCGCAGTTCGCCCTGCTGAAGCGCGGTGAAATCCAGCCCGGCGAAATCATCCAGCAGCACCGCCTGCAGGTCGGCGCCGAGCACGGTTTCCACCGCCAGCTCCCAGCCGGCTTCCACGCGCAGGCCTTCGGCCAGGCGCGGACGCTGCTGCAGATTCTGCTCGCGCAGCCAGTCGCCGGCGCCCTGCCCCGGATCGAGCGCGGCCTGTTGCAGGGCCTCCAGCGAAGCCAGGCGACCGTTCAGCCGTTGCAATTCGCCCTGGGCCTGCTGCTGAGCCTGGCCGGCCTGCAGCAGCTCCTCGCGCAGCTGCTGCAGGCGCTCGGCCTGCTGCTCTTCGGCTGCCTGCAGCGACTCCTGCTCCAATTCGCCAGCCGCCAGCTGTTCGTTCAGTTCCAGGATCGCGGCGTCTTCGGGGTCGGCCGCCAGTTGCTGCAATTCTTCGCCCAGGCGGCGCTGGCGTTCGGCCAGACGTTCCAGGCTCTGCTCCAGCTGAGCGATGCGCGACTGCTGCACCTCGGCCTGCCGGCGCGGCTCGGCGCTGCGCTGGTTGAAGCCGTCCCACTGCTCCTGCCAGCCGTGCATGGCGGCCTCGGCCTCTTCCAGGCCGGCGGCGGACTCCTCGGCGGCGGCGGCGGTCATCTCCTGCTCGGGCAACAGCATCTCCAGCTCTTCGCCGAGGGTGGCCAGCAGCGTGCGGTCATGGCCGAGGTGGGATTCGGTTTCCAGGCGCGCCTTTTCCGCCTCGCGCAAATCGTCCTGCAACTGGCGCAGGCGCTGCTGGCCGTGCTGGATGCTCTGCTCGACGCGGGCGATATCGCCACCCACCGAGTAGAAGCGCCCCTGCACCAGGTTGAAGCGCTCGCTCAGTTCGTGGTGGCCGTCGCGCAGGCGCTCGATAGCGGCATCGGCGCTGCGCTGCTCGGCCACCAGCGCCTCGAAAGCCACTTCCTGGTCGCCGATCACCTGTTCGCGGCTGCCGACCTGCTGGTTCAGGGTCTGCCAGCGCAGGGCCAGCAGCTGGGCCTTGAGCTGGCGTTCCTCGGCCTTGTATTCCTGGTACTTCTCCGCCGCCTGGGCCTGACGGTGCAGGCGTTCGAGCTGGCGTTCCAGCTCTTCGCGCAGGTCGGTCAGGCGCGCCAGGTTTTCCTGGGTGCGGCGGATGCGGTTCTCGGTCTCGCGGCGGCGCTCCTTGTACTTGGAGATGCCGGCGGCTTCCTCGATGAAGTTGCGCAGCTCCTCGGGCTTGGCCTCGATCAGCTTGCTGATCATGCCCTGCTCGATGATCGAGTAGCTGCGCGGCCCTAACCCCGTTCCCAGGAAGATGTCGGTGATGTCGCGGCGGCGGCACTTGGTGCCGTTGAGGAAATAGGTGTTCTGCCCGTCGCGGGTCACCCGGCGGCGGATGGAGATCTCGGCGAAGGCGGCGTACTCACCCACCAGCGAATTGTCGCTGTTGTCGAAGATCAGCTCGATGGAGGCCTGGGTCACCGGCTTGCGCGTGTTGGAGCCGTTGAAGATGACGTCGGTCATCGACTCGCCGCGAAGGTTCTTCGCCGAACTCTCGCCCATCACCCAGCGTACGGCGTCGATGATGTTGGACTTGCCGCAGCCGTTGGGCCCGACCACCGCCGCCATGTTGCTGGGAAAACTGACGGTCGTCGGGTCGACGAAGGACTTGAAGCCGGCCAGCTTGATGCTTTTCAGGCGCATCGGGGCTTAGCGCTCGGCCAGGGTCGCCAGCACCAGCTGGCAGTTGTGCTGACCGTAAGCCTGCAGCACCTCGCGGGCGCGGCCGTGGTCGCGGGCGATGATCGCCTGCAGCAGGCTGGCGAAGGTGTTCATGAACTG
Source organism: Pseudomonas sp. NPDC077649 (assembly GCF_044542855.1). Taxonomy (NCBI): domain Bacteria; kingdom Pseudomonadati; phylum Pseudomonadota; class Gammaproteobacteria; order Pseudomonadales; family Pseudomonadaceae; genus Pseudomonas; species Pseudomonas sp. NPDC077649. The sequence continues at coordinate 199,027 of NZ_JBITVF010000002.1, forward strand.
GCCCATCTCGCCTTTGCGCCGCTCCAGCGCCAGGTGATAGGTGCGGCTGATGGCCGGCAGCAGGTTCTCCAGGGTTTCCTGCAAGTAGGGGTTGTCGGCGAAGGGAAAGGCGGCGCGCATCACGTCGAAGCTGTTCTCGACGAAGGCGCCGATATCGCCGCGCTGCAGGCTGTCCAGCAGGCGCTGCTGAATGTCGACGAAGGGCGCCAGATCGCTTTCCGCCTGCCAGCGCTCGATCACCGCACGGGCCAGCAGGATATACAGCTCGATCACCAGGCCGTAGAGGCTCTGCACCTTGTGCGGGGTCAGTTCGGTGACCTGGGCGCCGCGACGCGGCAGGATCACGATCAGGTGGCGACGCTCGAGAATCAGCAGCGCCTCGCGCACCGATCCGCGGCTGACGTTGAGCGCCTGGGTGACCTTCTGCTCCTGGATGCGCTCGCGCTCCTTGAGCTCGCCGCGAATGATGCGTTCGGCCAGGTAGTGGGCAATTTGCTCGGCGAGGCTGTCCGGGGCCTTGAACGTCATGACATTCCTTATTTGCGTCGATCCAGGGGCAGGCGGTCGAGTCTGAGAGCCCCGCCATTGCTGGGCGGCGGCGGAAAATCGAGCGGCGAGTGTAACACAGGGTGTTACCGGGCCAAGCGCCCCGGCGGGCGGCTTTCTGATCTAAAGGTGGGCCCCGGACGGCTGGTCTCGAAAACAGATTGTCCTACAATCAGACATCAGTACCCACCACGATAACAAGCCGGAGCCGCCCATGTTCGAACGCCTGCCCTCCCCCTGGATGATCGCCCTGAAGAAGGTCGGCTACTGGATCTGGCTGGTGCCGGTGCTCGGCATTCCGCTCAGCTACTACTGGTCGCTGGGCAGCGCCCATGCCGACGCCTGGGCCTGGCTGGTGATCACCGTGGTGTTCGGGGTGATCCCGCTGCTGGATTTCGTGGTCGGCCGCGACCCGGCCAACCCGGAGGAAAGCAGCGAGGTACCGGCCCTGGAAGCCCAGGGCTACTACCGCCTGCTGAGCCTGGCCACGGTGCCGCTGCTGCTGGCCATGCTGGTCTGGAGCGGCTGGGTGTTCGTCAACTACCAGGCCTGGAGCTGGCTCGGCCAGCTCGGCTGGGTGCTGTCGGTAGGCACGGTGATGGGCGCCATCGGCATCACCGTGGCGCACGAGCTGATCCACAAGGATCCGCAGCTGGAACAACGCGCCGGCGGCCTGTTGCTGGCCGCGGTGTGCTACGCCGGCTTCAAGGTGGAGCACGTACGCGGCCATCACGTGCACGTCTCCACCCCCGAGGACGCCTCCTCCTCGCGCTTCGGCCAGAGCCTGTACGCCTTCCTGCCGCACGCCTACAAGCACAACTTCCTCAACGCCTGGACGCTGGAGGCCGAGCGCCTCAAACGTCGCGGCCTGCCGGCCCTGCACTGGCGCAACGAGCTGATCTGGTGGTACGCCATCAGCGCCCTGTTGCTGCTCGGTTTCGGCCTGGCGTTCGGCTGGCTCGGCGCGCTGTTCTTCCTCGGCCAGGCGGTCATGGCCTTCACCCTGCTGGAGATAGTCAACTACGTCGAGCACTACGGCCTGCACCGGCGCAAACTGGACAACGGCCGCTACGAGCGCACCAACCCGCACCACTCGTGGAACAGCAACTTCCTGCTGACCAACCTGTTCCTCTTCCACCTGCAGCGCCATTCCGACCACCACGCCTACGCCAAGCGTCGCTACCAGGTGCTGCGCCACTTCGACGACAGCCCGCAACTGCCCAACGGCTATGCCGGGATGATCGTCCTGGCGCTGATTCCACCGCTGTGGCGCGCGGTGATGGACCCCAGGGTGCGCGCCTACTACGCCGGCGAGGAGCACCAGCTGAGCCAGTCGCAGCTGGCCCAGCCCTGAGCCGGCGACGGCCTGGCAACCTGCTAGTGCGCCGCCGGCTCCTGCAGCTCGGCGGCGCCCTTGAAGAACACCAGCATCAACGCCACGCCGGCGCCGAGCAGCGGCAGCACGGCCACCAGCATCAGCAGCACGCTGACCAGCATCAGGCCGCCGACCAGGTCGAGCCAGGCCATCACCCGCAGCGCCGGATAGGGGTAGTCGACCTTGAGCAGGCGTACACCGAGCCAGGCGGTGCAGGCGCCCATCAGGCAAAGCACGCCGATATAGCTCGCGGTCGGCCAATCCAGGGCGGCGAACAGGCGCTCGCCGAACAGAGCATCGAGCGCCTCCAGCAGCAGGGTCACCGCCACCAGCGCCCAGATCGGCACGCCCAGCCCCCTGGCGGCGAAACGCGCCTCGGCGAAGGCCTTGAACCGCAGCAGCAGGTAGCAGCCGAGCAGCACCAGCGCCAGGTTCAGCCAGTCGGTGTAGGCCAGCAGCAGCTGCGCCTCGCCCTCCTCCAGCAGGCCGCTGGCCACCAGCAAGCCAAACATCAGGGCGTTGGTCAGCACCGAGACCAGCGCCAGCCAGCCGAGCACCTGCAGCTGGCGCGCGCTCCAGCCCTGCAGGCGGGGGGCGCGTGTCGCGTCGAGCAGGTCCGCCTGCGGCGCGCTATAGGGGTTGTCCGGTTGCATCGGGCCTGTCCTGATCCGGGAAAACCCCGAGGCTAACCAGGCGCGCGACGCTTGACCAGACTGTACGGTTCAACCCGCAGGTGGCTGTACCGCGACGCCGCCCCGGCGGCGCCATAGGCTGATGGCCTGTCACCGGAGAACCCCCATGACCGCCGAACTCTTGCTCGCCTTCGTCGCCTTCGCCTTCGTCACCTCGGTCACGCCTGGGCCCAACAACATGATGCTGCTCGCCTCCGGGGTGAATTTCGGCGTGCGCCGCAGCATCCCGCACATGCTCGGCATCAGCCTGGGCTTCATGCTGCTGGTGGCTGCGGTGGGGCTGGGGCTGGGCCAGCTGTTCGAGCGCGTGCCGGTGCTGCACCAGGTGCTGCGCTACGTCGGCGCCGCCTATCTGCTCTACCTGGCCTGGAAGATCGCCCAGGCCGGCGCGCCGCAGGGCAGCGCCAGATCGGCGGCCAAGCCCTTCACCTTCCTCCAGGCGGCGGCCTTCCAGTGGGTCAACCCCAAGGCGTGGATCATGGCCATCGGCGCCATCACCACCTACACGCCGCAGGACGGCTTCGTCAGCAACGTGTTGCTGATCGCCGCGCTGTTCGCTCTGGTCAACTGCCCCAGCGTCGGCCTGTGGACCGTGGCCGGCAGCCTGCTGCGCAGCTGGCTGGACAATCCACGTGCGCTGCGCGCCTTCAATATCGGCATGGCGTTACTCTTGGTCGCCTCGCTCTACCCCATACTCGTCGACACGGGACTGTTCTGATGCAAGACGCCGCCCCCGCCCGCCTGCGCCCGCTGGCGGACACCTCCACCTCGGCCGTGGTCGCCGGCTTCATCGCCATGCTCACCGGCTACACCAGCTCGCTGGTGCTGATGTTCCAGGCCGGCCAGGCCGCCGGCCTGAGCAGCGGGCAGATTTCCTCGTGGATCTGGGCGCTGTCGATCGGCATGGCGCTGTGCTGCATCGTGCTGTCGCTGCGCTACCGCGCGCCGGTGATGATCGCCTGGTCCACCCCCGGCGCGGCGCTGCTGATCACCAGCCTGCCGCAGGTGTCCTACGGCGAGGCCATCGGCGCCTACATCCTGGCTTCGGGGCTGATCGTGCTGATCGGCCTGACCGGCACCTTCGACCGCCTGATGCGGCGTATCCCCGCCTCCATCGCCGCCGCCTTGCTGGCCGGCGTGCTGTTCAAGATCGGCCTGGAAATCTGCGTGGCCGCCGAGCAGCAACCCGTGCTGGTGGTCGCCATGCTGCTCGCCTACCTGCTTGGCAAGCGCCTGTGGCCGCGCTACGCGGTGCTCGCCGCGCTGATCGTCGGCAGCCTGCTGGCCGGGGTCTTCGGCCTGCTGGATTTCAGCGGCTTCCAGCTGCAGCTGGCTACGCCAGAGTGGACCACGCCGAGCTTCTCCCTCGCCGCCGCCATCAGCATCGGCATTCCGCTGTTCATCGTCGCCATGGCCTCGCAGAACCTGCCGGGCATGGCCGTGCTGCGCGCCAACGGCTACGAGGTGCCGGCCTCGCCGCTGCTGACCAGCACCGGCCTGGTGTCGATCCTGATGGCGCCGTTCGGCAGCCACGGCATCCATATGGCGGCGATCAGCGCGGCGATCTGCGCCGGCCCGGAAGCCCACGAAGACCCGCGCAAGCGCTACACCGCGGCGGTCTGGTGCGGGGTGTTCTACGGCATCGCCGGGATCTTCGGCGCCACCCTGGCGGCGCTGTTCGCCGCGCTGCCGGCGGCGCTGATCCTGTCTATCGCCGCGCTGGCGCTGTTCGCCTCGATCATCGGCGGCCTGACCCAGGCCATGAGCGAGCCCAACGAGCGCGAGGCGGCGCTGATCACCTTCCTGGTCACTGCCTCGGGCATGAGCCTGCTCGGCGTCGGCTCGGCGTTCTGGGGCATAGTCGCCGGCCTGCTGACCCTGGCGATTCTCAACGCCGGCAAGCGTTGAGGTCGCGTAGGGTGGATGACGCTCTTTTCATCCACCCTTGGCGTCAGACGTGGTGGATGGATGAAGCGCCATCCACCCTACGCACTACGCCCGCTCCCCCGGCGCCACCGGCCCTGTCAGCTCGGCGCCGTGCACGCGGTTGACCCACAGGCCGAACAGCGCCGCGGTGATGAACATGATCAGGCTGTAGATGGCCGCCGGAATGGCCATGGTCGGGTTGTTCAGCAGCGCCGGGCTGAGCGCCAGGGCGATGGCCAGGGTGCCGTTGTGGATGCCGATCTCCATGGCGATGGCAATCGCCTGGCGCAGGTTGAGCTTGAGCAGGCGCGGCACGCAGTAGCCCACCGCCATGCTCAGCAGGTTGAAGGCCAGCGCCGCGCCGCCCACCGCCGGGGCGTAGTCGACGAAGGTGCGCCAGTCCTTGGCCACCGCCAGCAGGATGATCAGCAGCAGGAACAGCGCCGAGACGATCTTCACCGGTTTCTGCATGCGCTCGGCGAAACCGGGGAAGCGGCTGCGCAGCCACATGCCGATGGCCACCGGACCGAGGACGATGGCGAACACCTGCACCACCTTGGCGAACTGCAGCGGGATGGCCTGCTCGGCGGTCATGAAATAGGCCAGCGACAGGTTGACGATCAGCGGCATGGTGAGGATCGCCACCACCGAGTTGACCGCGGTCAGGGTGATGTTCAGCGCCACGTCGCCATGCGCCAGGTGGCTGTAGAGGTTGGCCGTGGTGCCACCCGGCGAGGCGGCCAGCAGCATCAGCCCCACCGCCAGCGCCGGCGCCAGGCCGAAGGCCTTGGCCAGGAAGAAGCAGGCCAGCGGCAACAGCAGCAGCTGGCAGGCCAGGCCGATCAGCACGGGTTTGGGGAATTTCGCCACCCGGGCGAAGTCCGCCAGGCTCAGCGACAAGCCGAGACCGAGCATGATGATGCCCAGTGCGGCAGGGAGAAACAGCGTCAGCAGGGGATCGGCGGTCATCAGGGTTATCGCTCCGGTTGAACCTGGCAGGATTTTGCGCAGTCAGGGCCACCCAACGCAGTGGCCCTGCGAGCCAACGATAGCCCAGGGGCGTCGCCAAACGCCGAGCTAGAGGCTCAGATTGCGGTAGCGCCGCCATCCACCGCCAACGCATGGCCGGTGGTGAAGGCCGCGTTGTCGCAGCACAGGTAGAGCACCGCGGTGGCGATCTCCTCGACCTTACCGATGCGCCCGACCGGGTGCATGGCGGCGGCGAACTCGGCCTTCTTCGGGTCGGCCCCGTAGGCGCGGCGGAACATGTCGGTGTCGATCACCGCCGGGCACACGGCGTTGACGCGGATTTTCTTCTTCGCGTACTCCACCGCCGCCGACTTGGTCAGGCCGATCACCGCATGCTTGGAGGCGGCGTAGATGCTCATCTTCGGCGCCGCGCCGAGGCCGGCCACCGAGGCGGTGTTGACGATGGCGCCGCCGCCCTGGGCCAGCAGCAGCGGGATCTGGTGCTTCATGCACAGCCACACGCCCTTGACGTTGACCCCCATGATGGCGTCGAACTCGGCCTCGCTGCCCTCGGCCAGCTTGCCCTTCTCGATCTCGATGCCGGCGTTGTTGAAGGCGTAGTCGAGGCGGCCGTAGGCGGCGATCACCGCCTCCATCAGCGCCTTGACCTCGGCGTCACGGGTCACGTCGCAGCGCACGAAACGCGCCTCGCCGCCGGCCGCGCGAATCAGCTCGACGGTGCCCTCGCCGCCCGCGGCGTCGACGTCGGAAACCACCACCTTGAGGCCCTCGGCGGCGAATGCCAGGGCAGTGGCGCGGCCAATGCCGGCGGCGCCGCCGGTGACCAGGGCGACCTGGCCGGAGAAGGTCATGCTCATGTCTGCTTCCTCGCAGCGATTGAAAGTCGCGACGAGTCTAGCCAGCGCGCCGGGCGGCGAGCAGCACTATCAGGCTTTGGAGTGCAGGATCATGCAGGGAACTGATAAAGGCCCGCGGGCCTTTATCAGTCGGATGGATGCAGCCCCCCAATCAGGCGCCGAGTTCGGCCACCACCGCAACCAGCGCCTGCGCCGGATCGGCCGCCTGGCTGATCGGCCGGCCGATCACCAGGTAGTCGGAGCCGGCGTCCAGCGCCTGGCGCGGGGTGAGGATGCGTTTCTGGTCGTCGGCGGCGCTGCCGGCCGGGCGGATACCCGGGGTGACCAGCTGCAGGCGCGGTTGCGCGACCTTCAGCGCCTGCGCCTCCTGCGCCGAGCAGACCAGGCCGTCGAGGCCGGCTTCGGCGGCCAGGCCGGCCAGACGCAGCACCTGCTGCTGCGGCGGCAGGTCCAGGCCGATGCCGGCCAGGTCCTGCTGCTCCATGCTGGTCAGCACGGTGACGCCGATCAGCAGCGGCTTGGGCCCGCTGAGCTTGTCCAGTTCCTCGCGGCAGGCGGCCATCATGCGCAGGCCGCCGGAGCAGTGCACGTTGACCATCCACACGCCCAGCTCCGCGGCGGCCTTGACCGCCATCGCCGTGGTGTTGGGGATGTCGTGGAATTTCAGGTCGAGGAACAGCTCGAACCCCTTGGCCTGCAGCGCCTCGACCACCTGCGGGCCGCAGCGGGTGAACAGCTCCTTGCCCACCTTGACCCGGCACAGCGCGGGGTCGAGGCGGTCGGCCAGGGCCAGGGCGGCGTCACGGCTGGGGAAGTCGAGGGCGACGATGATCGGGGTCTGGCAGGCGGGCATGGCGGGTCTCGGCAGGTCAAAAACGCCGCGCATTGTAGCGCAAACACAGGCCGCCGGAGCGGCGCCCCGGCATAGGCTGGATGACGCGTTGTTGATCCTCCCTTGCCGAGCCTTGGCGGATTGTGCTCATGGCCCGGATCAAGCGCAGCGCTTGGCAACAGTCTCCCAGGTTGCATCTGAGCGGCTAGGGACTCAGTCCTCTTCCGGCGTTGCCCGGTATTCACGCGCCAGGCGCTGCTGTACCTCGACCGGTACCTGCTCGTAGTGGCTGAGCGCCAGGCTGTAGCTCCCCTGCCCGGCGGTGATCGCCTTGAGCCGTCCGGCATAGCCCTCCAGCTCGGCCAGCGGCACCAGGCCGCGCACCAGCAGTTGGTCCGGGCCCAGCGAGTCGGTGCCGAGCACCTGGCCGCGGCGGCTGGTCAGGTCGGAGGTGATGTCGCCCAGGCGGCCCTGCGGCGCCACCACCTCGATGTTGACCAGCGGCTCCAGCACTATGCCACCGGCGGCCCGCAGGGCCTCGAGCATCGCCCGCCGGCCGGCGGCCTGGAAGGCCACGTCCTTGGAATCCACCGGGTGGCTCTTGCCATCGTGGACGCAGACCCGCACGTCTTCCAGCGGGCAACCGGCCAGGGGGCCGGCGGCCAGCACCGAGCGCACGCCCTTCTCCACCGAGGGAATGAACTGCCCGGGGATAACCCCGCCCTTGATCTGGTCGACGAACTCGAAGCCCGCGCCACGCGGCAGTGGTTCGATGCGCAGGTACACCTCGCCGAACTGGCCGGCGCCGCCGCTCTGCTTCTTGTGCCGGTAGTGGCCCGCGGCCGCGCGGCTGATGGTCTCGCGGTAGGGCACGCGCGGCGGGCGGGTCTCCACTTCCAGCTTGTAGGTGCCGGCCATGCGATCGAGCAGGTAGCGCAGGTGCAACTCGCCCATGCCGCGCAGCACCGTCTCCTGGGTGTCCTGGTGGTAGTCCAGGCGCAGGCAGGGATCCTCGGCCAGCAGGCGCCCCAGCACCTCGGCGAGGCGCTGCTCGTCGCCGCGGCGCTTGGCCGCGACGGCCAGCCCCTGCATCGGCTGCGGCAGGGGCAGCGGCTTGAACTGCAGCGCATCCTCGTCGTGGGAGTCGTGCAACAGCGCGCCGAACTCCAGGTCCTCCACCTTGGCCAGGGCACCGAACTGGCCGGGCAGCAGCTGCGCCACCTCCTCGTAACGCCGGCCCTGCGGGCGCAGCAAGTGACCGACCTTGACCGCCTTGCGCAGCGCACCGACGTACAGCTGGGCATCGCGCCGCAGCGTGCCCTGGTACAGGCGGAAGATGCCGAGTTTGCCGACGAAGGGATCCATCACCACCTTGAACACCTGGGCCAACACATGGCGATCGGGCTCAGCCAGCGTGGCGAAGGCCTTGCCGCGCTCGTCGAGAAAAACCGGCGGATTGCCCTCCAGCGGGTTGGGCGCCAGCTTCTCCAGCACCTCGAGCAGCTCGACCACCCCGGCGCCGCTGCGCGCCGAGACGAAACACAGCGGGATCAGGTGCCCCTCGCGCAGCGCCTGCTCGAAGGGCGCGTGCAACTCCTCCGGGCGGATCACGCCCTGCTCCAGGTAACGCGCCATCAGCGCCTCGTCCACCTCGACCACCTGGTCCACCAGCGCCTGGTGGGCCTCGGCCACCGAGGAGAAGTCGGCCTGCCCCTCGGGGTTGAAGAAGCAGTCCACCACCCGGCGGGCATCGTCGGCCGGCAGGTTGAGCGGCAGCACCTCCTTGCCGAAGGCCTCACGCAGGGCGGCCAGCAGGCCGGGCAGGTCGACCCGCTCGGCGTCGATCTTGTTCACCACCAGCATGCGGCACAGGCCACGCTCGGCCGCCCAGGCCATCATGCGCCGGGTGCTGGGCTCGACGGCTGCGGCCTGGGCATCGACCAGCACCAGCGCGGTGTCCACCGCGGCCAGGGCCGGCAGGGCCTGGCCGACGAAGTCGGGAGAGCCGGGGGTGTCGACCAGGTTGACCTCGGCCGCGCCATAGCAGAAATGCACCAGCGCCGACGCCAGCGAATGGCGGTACTCGCGCTCGAGGGGATCGAAGTCACACTGGCTGTCGCCACGCTCCACGCTGCCGGCCGTTGCGATGGCGCCGCTGGCCTGCAACAAGGCCTCGGCCAGGCTGGTCTTACCGCTCTGTGCATGGCCCACCAACGCCACGCAGCGGATGGATTCGACGGCGGGATGACTCATGGCGGCCTCCATGCTGGGCGGGGAATGCCTGAAGTATAGGCAGGCGCCGGCGCCCGCCAGGCCCCCTAGCGGTGCACCGCGAGCGCCAATGCACCAGCCCGGCGCCCGTCCCGGCGCCACAGCCGCAGCCGGCGCGGCGCCGCAACGCCTGGCACGGCCGCTGCACGGTAATCCCGTCGTTCTCCGCACGGGTTGCAGCCATGCCCTACCAGACCACCGTCGGCCGCCTGGTCTACCGCTTCGCCGACCTCAAGACCCTGCTGGCCAAGGCCAGCCCGGCGCGCTCCGGCGACTACCTGGCCGGCCTCGCCGCCGCCACCTATGAAGAGCGCATGGCGGCCAAGCTGGCGCTGGCCGAGGTGCCGCTCAAACGCTTTCTCGACGAGGCGCTGATCCCCTACGAAGCGGACGAAGTCACCCGGCTGATCCTCGACCGCCACGACGCCGCCGCCTTCGCCCCGATCAGCCACCTGAGCGTGGGCGACCTGCGCGACTGGCTGCTGCTGGAGCGCACCGACAGCGCGCGCCTGGCCGCCGTGGCGCCGGGGCTGACGCCGGAGATGGTCGCCGCGGTGAGCAAGCTGATGCGCAACCAGGACCTGATCCTGGTGGCGAAGAAATGCCAGGTGGTCACCCGCTTTCGCAACACCCTGGGCCTGCCCGGTCATCTGGCCGTGCGCCTGCAGCCCAACCACCCCACCGACGACGTGCGCGGCATCGCCGCCAGCCTGCTCGATGGCCTGCTCTACGGCGCCGGCGACGCCTGCGTGGGCATCAACCCGGCGAGCGATTCGCTGCCGACCCTGATGCGCCTGTGGCAGATGCTGGACGAGGTGCGCCAGCACTTCGACATCCCCATGCAGAGCTGCGTGCTGACCCACGTCACCACGCAGATCCAGGCCATCGAGGCCGGCGCGCCGGTGGACCTGGTGTTCCAGTCCATCGCCGGCAGCGAGGCGGCCAACGCCGGCTTCGGCGTGTCCCTGGCGATTCTGCGCGAGGCGCACGAGGCAGCGCTGTCGCTGGGTCGCGGCACGCTCGGCGACCACTGCATGTACTTCGAGACCGGCCAGGGCAGCGCGCTGTCGGCCGGTGGCCACCATGGCGTCGACCAGCAGACCTGCGAGGCCCGCGCCTACGCCGTGGCCCGCGAGTTCCGCCCGTTGCTGGTCAACAGCGTGGTCGGCTTCATCGGCCCGGAATACCTCTACGACGGCAAGCAGATCGTCCGCGCCGGCCTGGAGGATCACTTCTGCGCCAAGCTGCTGGGCCTGCCGATGGGCTGCGACGTGTGCTACACCAACCACGCCGAGGCCGACCAGGACGATATGGACAACCTGCTGACCCTGCTCGGCGCGGCCGGGATCAACTTCATCATGGGCATCCCCGGCGCCGACGACATCATGCTCAACTACCAGAGCACCTCGTTCCACGACGCCCTGTACCTGCGCAAGGTGCTGGGCCTGAAACGCGCCCCCGAGTTCGACGCCTGGCTGGCGCGCATGGCCATCACCGAACCCGGCGGCCGCCTGCGCGAGATCGGCCGCGGCCATCACCTGCTCAAGCAACTGCCGCAGATTTCCGGAGCCGCCTGATGAACGAGTCCGAGCCGGCCCAGGCCGGCATAGAGCTGGCCCAGGTAGAGCTGGCCCAGGCCAACCCCTGGGACGAGCTGCGCGCCCACACCTCGGCGCGTATCGCCCTCGGCCGCGTCGGCTGCAGCCTGCCCACCGCCGAGGTGCTCAGGTTCGGCCTGGCCCACGCCCAGGCGCGCGACGCCGTGCACCGCCCGCTGGACTTCGCCGAACTCAAGCAGCAGCTGCACGGCGCCGGGTTTCGTACGCTGAAGGTGCGCAGCAACGCCGAGGACCGCCAGAGCTACCTGCTGCGCCCGGATCACGGCCGCCACCTGCACGACGACTGCCGCGTGCAGCTGCAGCACGAGCTGCCGGCGCCGGAGCTGGCCATCGTCCTGGCCGACGGCCTGTCGGCCATCGCCGTGCAGCGCCACGCCCTGCCGCTGCTGCTGGCCTTTCGCGAACGCTTCGCCACCGACTGGGCCAATACCCCGGTGGTGCTCGCCGAGCAGGGTCGCGTGGCCATCGGCGACGGCATCGGCGAGGCGCTGCGCGCGCGCCTGGTAATCGTCATGATCGGCGAACGCCCGGGACTGTCCTCGCCGGACAGCCTCGGCCTGTACCTAACCCACGCGCCGCGCATCGGCTGCCCGGACAGCGCGCGCAACTGCATCTCCAACGTGCGCCCCGAAGGCCTGCCCTACGCCCTGGCGGCGCACAAGCTCGACTACCTGACGCGCCAGGCGCTGCGCCTGCGACTGAGCGGGGTGCAGCTGAAGGACGACAGCACGCTGCAGGCACTGCCGCCCGCCTGACAAGGCGCCGGCGGCGGGTTAAGGTGGAGTTCCCGCCACTTCAGAGGAACTCACCATGCCCTGGTACGCCTGGCTTATCCTGGCCCTGGCCTTGGGCTCCATCCTCGGCAGCCTGCTGCTATTGCGCGACACGGCGAAGAAGCTGCCGCTGAGCGAGGAGCAGCTCAAACGCATCCGCGAGCGCAACGCCGAGCAGGATGCCAAGGATGCGCGCGAGCGCTAGCCTGGCGCTGCTGGCCCTGCTCGCCGGCTGCGCCGGGCAGGCGCCGCCGAGGACCGATGATGGCTGCAGCCAGGCCTTCGCCGCCTGGCAGAGCGCCAGCGCCACCGCACGCGACAGCCGCTACCGCCTGATTGCGGGGTTTCCCGGCCTGCGCAGCGACCGCCTCGCCGCCGCATTGGGCGAGCAGGCGCACAGCGCCGAACAGCGCCGCCTGTGGCTGGCGCAGCTGGCCGCCAACGACCGCGACGCCCAGGCAGTGGAACAGGCGACGCTGGGCAGTGCGCCAAGCGCGGCACTGGAGACCTGCCGCCAGCGCCAGCAGGCCCGCCTGCTGACCGACGCCGCCGCCTTCGAGCGCCTGCGCCAGGCCGCCCGCGTCGAGGACGACTATCGTCCCTGGGCCAGATGGCTCGGCCTCTATCCGCTGGCGGCGCCCGTCTACCGTCGCGCCATCGCCGCCTGGCAGGCCGAAAGCGCCGCCGCGCGCGCCCCCGCCGACGGCCCCCAGTGGCTGAACTACCAGCCGCCGGCCAGAACCGCGCCGCCAGTCGCAGCGCTGGCGCACGATGCCCTCGGCCTGCCGCAGCCCGACGCCGCGCAGCGCCAGGCGCTGTTCGCCCGCCATGCGCCGCAGCTGCTGATCGAGCAGCGCAGCCGCGCCGACCGCATCGGCAGCCCGGGATTCGCCGGCGACGGCCGACGCCGTTTCGCCGACATCGAGCCGCGGCTCTATCGCCAGCTCGGCTGGAGCCGGCTGAACGGCCGCTGGCACCTGCAGCTGATCTACCAGTTCTGGTTCGCCCAGCGCCCCGCGGCGCATCCCCTGGATCTCTATGCCGGCGAGCTGGACGGCCTGATCTGGCGGGTCACCCTCGACGAGCGTGGCCGCGCCCTGCTCTACGACAGCATCCACCCCTGCGGCTGCTGGCATGCCTTCTTCCTGCCGGCGGACTCGCCGCTGCGCTTGCGCCAGCCGGCACAAGCCGAGGCACGCAGTGCGCTACGTCTGGATATCGCCGGCGGTACGGCGCCGAGTCTGTGGCTGCGCGGCGGCGATCACCGCCTGCTGTGGGTCGACGGCCGCCGCCCCGCGCGGCCATGGCTGACCTACGGCTTCGCCGCGTTGGACGAACTGCGCAGCCTGCCGCACCCGCAGGGCCGGCGCAGCCTCTACGACCGCCATGGCCTGGTGCCGGGCAGCGAGCGCCTGGAGCGCTGGCTGCTGTGGCCGTCCGGGGTGCGCTCGGCGGGCGCCATGCGCCAATGGGGGCGCCACGCCACGGCCTTTATCGGCCGTGCCCACTTCGACGATCCCGACCTGTTGCAGCAGTACTTCGGATTTACCGCCACAACCGCGGCCGAATAGACTGCGCACCCCCCACCACAAGGAAGTGCCATGCCCCTGCATCTACGCCTGCTGCTGCCCGCCTTCGCCCTGGCCCTCGGTCATGCCCTGGGTTTTATCGAGCCTGTCGGTCTGCTGCTTGGCGCGCTGTTCGTCGGCCTCGTATTCGGCGGCGAACGCCTGCTGCCCGGCTGGCTGTGGCTGAGCGCGGTGCTGGTCGCCGGCATCGCCCTGGCCGCCCACCTGCTGCCGGGCTTCAGCCCCTGGCCCCTGTGGGAGCCGCGACGGATCAGCACGGACGCCGCGCCCTACGCCCTGCGCCTGTCCTGGGACAAGCTGCTGCTGGGCGCTACCTTGCTGGCCTGGTGGCTGGGCCAGCGCCGCGCGCCGACGCTCTCCCGGTCGCGCGCCGGCTGGGCCTGTCTCGCCACCCTGCTGGCGGTGCCCACGCTGGCCCTGGCGCTGGGAATGGTGGGCTGGCAGCCGAAATGGCCGGACGGCCTGCTGCTGTGGCTGGCGGTGAACCTGGGGGTGGCGGTAATGGCCGAGGAGCTGCTGTTTCGCGGCCTGCTGCAGCGCGCGCTGATTAGGCGTCTGGGCGCCTGGCCGGGGCTGCTGCTGACGGCCGCGCTATTCGGCGCCGCGCACCTGCCGTTCAGCCCGCTGTTCGCCCTGGTGGCGGGCATCGCCGGCCTGGGCTACGGCCTGGCCTTGCATTACAGCGGTCGCCTGAGCCTGGCCATCGCCCTGCACGGCGCGGTCAATCTGCTGCATATCCTGCTGCTGAGCTATCCGCTGCGGCTGGCATGACGGCGATGCGGTAGGGCGAGAAGATTCGCGCCAGCTCGCCCTTGGCGCGCAACGCCTCGAGCAGCTCGGCGAAACGGGCGGCACTGAGCGGCGCGCCGGGGCGGATCAGCGCATGGTGGCGGTAGACCTGGTCGATGCGTTCGGAGATCAGCAACTGCCGCGCGTGCTCGCGGTTGCGCTTGATGAAGTCGTAGAGGTTGGAGCGGGTCACCAGGGCGATATCGGCGCGGCCGCGCAGCACCATCAGCAGGTTGCTGTCGTGGGAATGGCCGAGGTTGGCGTTGAAGGTCTTGGTGAGAAACTCAGGGTCGCTGTTGAAGTCGGCGAAGCCGTAGTGATAGCCGCGGTACAGCGCCAGGCGCTTGCCCTGCAGCTGGTCGAAGTAGTCCTGGCCGCGTAGCTCCTCGTCGCGGGCGACGAACAGCTCGGCGTCTTCCAGGCCCATGTCCACCGCCTCGAAGTCGATGCCCTGCCAACCCCAACCGGGATTCTCGAAGATGGCCATGTCGATGCGCCCGCGCTGCAGGTCGCTGAAGCGGCGGACGATGGCGGTCGGCAGCATGACGAAGTGGTAGTCGCTCTGCTCGCGGTTGAGCGCCTCCAGCAACTGCGGCAGCAGCCCGCTGGACTCCTGCAGGTTGGACTTGACCACGTAGGGCGGGAAATGCGCGCCGCCGACGTGCACCACCTCGGCGGCGGCCAGCATGCCGGCGAACAGCAGACCGGTCGCAGCCAAGCCCAAGCCAATCCACTGCCGCAAGCGCCGCATATCGACTCCCCCAAAAATCCTTCTTCTAGTAAACGGCAGCCTACTCCAGTCGCGCCCCGAGCGACCAGAGGGTTTTCAGTCCGGCGCGGTTTTATCGCCGAGGGTCAGGTGGTAACGACGCAATAGCCTCATCAATTCGCCATCGGCCTGTAATCTTTCCAGCAGCTGCGCCATCTGCTGCGGCGTCAGCGGGCCGTCCGGGCGCAGCAGCACCTGGTGCCGGTAGACCTGGTCGAAGCGCTCGGACACCAGCAAGCCGGCCGCCGCCTCCGGATAGCGCTCCAGGTACAGCTGCAGATAGGAACGGGTGATCACCGCGACATCGGCACGCTGCCGTTGCAGCAGGCGCAGGTTGCTGTCGTGGGAATAGGTCAGCACCGCCTTGAAGGTGCGCCCAAGGTAGTCTTGGTCGGCGTTGTAGCCGGCGAAGCCATAGTGATAGCCACTGTACAGGGCCATGCGCTTGCCGGCGAAATCGGCGAAGTACTCCTGGCCGCGCCCCGGTGCAGCGGCGGCGACGTAGACCTCGGCATCCTCGATATCCAGCGGCAGGCCGAGATGGGGCGTGTCCTGCCAGCCCCACTGGCTGGACTCGAACAGGATCAGGTCGTAGCGCCCGTTTTCCAGATCGCGGTAACGCCGCGTGGCCGAGGTCGGCACCAGCACGAAGCGATACTCGTCCTGCAGGCGGTTCAGCGCCTGCAGCAGCTCCGGCACCAGGCCGCGCGGCTGCGGCGCCTCGGGTTTGAACAGATAGGGCGGGAAGTGATAGCCGCCGACGCGAACCTGCTGCGCGGCATCGGCAGCAAAGGTGTGCAGCAACAGGCAGGCAAACAGGCAAACAGCTAACGCACGCAAACTCGACCTCTCGTCACGGAACACAGAGCGGAAATCAGGCGAACGTCCCGTGTTCGAAGCCGACGCAGCGGCAGTTGCTCTAGAGCCTAGACCAGTTTTTTCATCCGTCCTTGCACACCAGCGACAAGGCCTCCTCGGCCAGTTGATCGAGGCTCATCGGCCCCTGCGGGCGGAACCAGGTGGTGGTCCAGCTCAGCGCGCCGGTGAGGAAACGTCGCTGGATAAAGGGATCGCCCTGGAAGTAACCGGCCTCGCGGGCTTCGCCCAGCACCTGCAGCCAGATCTGCTCGTAGGTATCGCGCAGCGCCAACACCTGCGCCTGGCCCTCGTCCGACAGCGAGCGCCACTCGTACACCAGCACCGCCATGGCCTCGCCGGTGCCGCCCATGATCGACTGCAGCTCGCAGCGGATCAGCGCCAGCAGGCGCTCGCGGGTGCCCTGCGCCTCGGCCAACGCGGCGCGCATCAAGGCGGTGTTGTAAAGGATGGTTTCCTCCATCACCGCCTTGAGGATCTCGTCCTTGCTCTTGAAGTGATGAAAGATGCTGCCCGACTGGATGCCCACCGCGCCGGCCAGGTCGCGCACCGTGGTGCGCTCGAAGCCCTTGCTGCGAAACAGGTGGGCGGCCATCTGCAGCAGCTTGCCCCGGGCGCTGTCCGGGTCGGTGACGTGGCCACCGCTGACCAGCTCCTGCATCACCGCCTGGGCCTTGTGTTCGTCCACGCTGACTTCTCCTGGTATTGGCTGCGCTGCGGCGGCCCGTTGCTTTCACGGATTCTGCAAGCCGCCGGCAAGTGCTTGTCTTACTTAATGAAATATATGCGATGAAATTTATGCCCCCGCGCCTGACCAAGCAAGCGCTTGGCCGCACTTTTGGCGGGAAAGCCCTCTTTTCCGACTTTTCAACCAAGCGCTTGCTTGGTAGTGTTGGTTTCAGCTTCCCAACCTGTGACGGGCCATCACCATGAGCAAAACCCTACGCATCGGCTGCGCCTCCGCCTTCTGGGGCGACACCTGCACCGCCGCCGCCCAGCTGGTGCGGGGGGCCGAGCTGGATTACCTGGTGTTCGACTACCTAGCCGAAGTGACTATGTCGATCATGGCCGGCGCCCGCATGAAGAAGCCGGACGAGGGCTACGCCCGCGACTTCGTCGAGGTGCTCGCGCCGCTGCTGGGCGAGATCGCGCAGAACAAGATCCGCGTGATCAGCAACGCCGGCGGGGTCAACCCCACGGCTTGCGCCGCGGCCCTCGAGGCGGCGTGCGAGCAGGCCGGGGTGAAGCTGAAGATCGCCGTGCTGCATGGCGACAACCTGCAGCCCAAACTCGGCGAGCTGGTCAAGGCCGGCACCCGCGAGATGTTCAGCGGCGCGCCGCTGCCGCCCTTCTGCGTGTCGGTCAACGCCTACCTGGGTGCGCCGGGCATAGTCGCCGCGCTCGAACAAGGCGCCGACATCGTCATCACCGGCCGCGTGGTCGACAGCGCCGTGGTCAGCGCCGCCCTGGTGCACGAGTTCGGCTGGGCCTGGACCGATTACGACAAGCTGGCCCAGGCGGCGCTGGCCGGGCACATCATCGAATGCGGCGCGCAGTGCACCGGCGGTAACTTCACCGACTGGCGCGCGGTGCCGGACTACGAACACATCGGCTTCCCCATCGTCGAGGTGCAGGCCGATGGCCGTTTCGTCGTGACCAAGCCGGAGGGTTCCGGCGGCCTGGTCACGCCTTTTACCGTTGGCGAGCAGCTGCTCTACGAGATCGGCGACCCGCGCGCCTATCTGCTGCCGGACGTGGTCTGCGATTTCACCGCCGTCGAGCTGAGCCAGGTTGGCGACAACCGCGTCGAGCTCAAGGGTGCGCGCGGCCTACCGCCGACCGCGCAGTACAAGGTCAGCGCCACCCACCCGGACGGCTTCCGCTGCACCGCCAGCTGCCTGCTCGCCGGCATCGACGCGGTGGCCAAGGCCGAGCGGGTCAGCCAGGCGATCATCGCCAAGACCGCGGCGCTGTTCGCCGAGCGCGGCTGGGGCGCCTATCAGGAAGTCAGCATCGAGCTGCTCGGCAGCGAGGCCACCTACGGCCCGCACGGTCGGCGCCGGGATTGCCGCGAGGTGGTGGTGAAGATCGCCGTGCGCCACGCCAAGAAGGAGGCCCTGGTGCTGTTCTCCCGCGAGATCGCCCAGGCCGCCACCGGCATGGCGCCGGGGCTGACTGGCATAGTCGGCGGCCGCCCCACGGTCTACCCGGTGATCCGCCTGTTCAGCTTCCTGGTGGACAAGAGCGCCTGCGAGCTGGCGGTGGAAATCGACGGCCAGCGCCAGCCGGTCGCCCTGCCGGAAGTCGCCCTGTTCGACGCCGCCCAGATCGCCGCCGTGGCCACCCTGCCCGCCCCGGCCGGCAGCGCCGACGCCACCGTACCGCTGATCGAGCTGGCCGTGGCCCGCTCCGGCGACAAGGGCAACCACAGCAATATCGGCGTGATGGCGAGAAAGCCCGAGTACCTGGCGTGGATCGCCGCTGCGCTGACCCCCGAAGCCGTGGCGCAATGGATGGGCCATGTCCTGGATCCGCAAGCCGGCAAGGTCAGCCGCTGGCACCTGCCGGGCAGCCACAGCCTCAACTTCCTGCTGGAAAATGCCCTGGGCGGTGGCGGCGTGGCCAGCCTGCGTATCGACCCGCAGGGCAAGGCCTTCGCCCAGCAGCTGCTGGAATTCCCGGTACCGGTGCCGCGCGCACTGGCCGACAGCCTGTAACAAGGACAACCAGAACGATGAGCTACGACTCCGTATTCAAACCTGGCCTTTTCGCAGGCCAGACCATCCTGGTTACCGGCGGTGGCAGCGGTATCGGTCGCTGCGTGGCCCACGAGCTGGCCCATCTCGGCGCCCACGTGGTGCTGGTCGGACGCAAGCAGGAAAAACTGGAGAAAACCTGCGCCGAGATCATCGAAGACGGCGGCAGCGCCAGCTTCCAGGTCTGCGACATCCGCGACGAAGAGGCGGTCAAGGCCATGGTCGGCGCGGTGCTCGCGCAGCGCGGACGCATCCATCACCTGGTCAACAACGCCGGCGGCCAGTTCCCCGCGCCGTTGATCGGCATCAACCAGAAAGGCTTCGAGACCGTGGTGCGCACCAACCTGGTGGGCGGTTTCCTGGTGGCCAAGGAAGTCTTCCTGCAAAGCATGAGCAAGCACGGCGGCGCCATCGTCAACATGCTCGCCGACATGTGGGGCGGCATGCCGGGCATGGGCCATTCCGGCGCCGCGCGGGCCGGCATGGAGAACTTCACCAAGACCGCCGCCTACGAGTGGGGCCACGCCGGCGTGCGGGTCAATGCCGTGGCGCCGGGCTGGATCGCCTCCAGCGGCATGGACACCTACCCCGAATCGATGAAGAACATGATCCGCAACCTCAAGGATCACGTGCCGCTGCAGCGCATCGGCAGCGAGTCCGAGGTGGCCGCCGCCATCGTCTTCCTGCTCAGCCCCGGCGCCAACTTCATCAGCGGCAACACCATCCGCATCGATGGGGCGGCCAGCCAGGGCACCCGTGCCTGGACGCTGGGCAAGGCGAGAAACAGCGAGCCCTACAACGGTTTCCACCGGGCCTACCTGCCCGATGTACTGAAAGATCAGGAGTAAGGCGATGCCCGTGATCCAATCGGAAATCGACGTGCATGGCGACGCCTTCGCGCAGAACCGCGAAGCCATGCTGGCGGCCGTTGCGGCCTTCCGCGACGTCGAGCAGAAGGTGCTCGACAAGGCGCAGGAGGCCAAGGCCAAGTTCGACAAGCGCGGCCAGTTGCTGCCGCGCGAACGCCTCAACCTGCTGCTCGATGCTGGCGCGCCCTTTCTCGAACTGGCCTCGCTGGCCGGCTACAAGCTGCACGACGACAAGGACGGCAGCCAGGCCGGCGGTGGCCTGATCGCCGGCATCGGCTACATCGCCGGCGTGCGCTGCCTGGTGATCGCCAACAACAGCGCGATCAAGGGCGGCACCATCTCCCCCACTGGCCTGAAAAAATCCCTGCGCCTGCAGCAGATCGCCGTCGAGAACAAGCTGCCGGTGGTGACCCTGGCCGAGAGCGGCGGCGCCAACCTCAACTACGCCGCCGACATCTTCGTCGAGGGCGCACGTGGCTTCGCCAACCAGGCGCGCATGTCCGCCATGGGCCTGCCGCAGATCACCGTGGTGTACGGCTCCAGCACCGCCGGCGGGGCCTACCAGCCCGGCCTGTCGGACTACGTGGTGGTGGTGCGCGGCAAGGCCAAGATGTTCCTTGCAGGCCCGCCACTGCTCAAGGCCGCCACCGGCGAGATCGCCACCGACGAGCAACTCGGTGGCGCCGAGATGCACGCCCAGGTCGCCGGCACCGCCGAGTACCTGGCCGAGAACGACGCCGATGGCGTGCGCCTGGCGCGCGAGATAGTCGGCATGCTGCCGTGGAACCAGCAGCTGCCGGCACGTGAGAAACGCACCTGGCGCGAGCCGCTGTACCCGGCCGAGGAACTGCTCGGCCTGGTGCCGGCAGATGCCAAGAAGCCCTACGACGTGCGCGAGATCATCGCGCGTATCGCCGACGGCTCGGCGTTTCTCGACTTCAAGAACGAGTTCGACAGCCAGACCGTCTGCGGCCACCTGCAGATCGAAGGCCAGGCCTGCGGCTTTATCGGCAACAACGGCCCGATCACCCCACAGGGCGCGGCCAAGGCGGCGCAGTTCATCCAGCTGTGCGAGCAGAGCAATACGCCGATCCTGTTCTTTCACAACACCACCGGTTTCATGGTCGGCACCGAGTCCGAGCAGAACGGCGTGATCAAGCACGGCTCGAAGATGATCCAGGCCGTGGCCAACGCCACAGTGCCCAAGCTGACCATAGTGGTCGGCGGCTCGTATGGGGCCGGCAACTACGCCATGTGCGGGAGAGGACTGGACCCGCGCTTTATCTTCGCCTGGCCCAACAGCAAGACCGCCGTGATGGGCGGCGCCCAGGCCGGCAAGGTGCTGCGCATCGTCACCGAGGAAAAGCACGCCAAGGAAGGCAAGGAAGCCGATCCGAAAATGCTCGATATGCTGGAACAGATGACCGCACAGAAGCTCGACAGCCAGTCCACCGCGCTGTACGGCACCGCCAGCCTGTGGGACGACGGCCTGATCGACCCGCGCGATACGCGCAAGCTGCTGGGCTTCTTGCTCGACATCTGCGCCGAAGCCAATCTGCGGCCCCTGAAATCCAATGGTTTCGGCGTCGCCCGTTTCTGACCCTCATCATCGGAGCACAACAACAATGATCTTCACCCAGGAACACGAAGAACTGCGCCGCACCGTCCGTAACTTCGTCGACAAGGAAATCAATCCGCACGTCGACGCCTGGGAGAAGGAAGGCCGCTTCCCCATCCACGACATCTTCAAGAAGGCCGGCGAGCTGGGCCTGCTGGGCATCTCCAAGCCGGAGAAATTCGGTGGCATGGGTCTGGACTACAGCTACTCGATCGTCGCTGCCGAGGAGTTCGGCACCATCCATTGCGGCGGCATCCCCATGTCCATCGGCGTGCAGACCGACATGTGCACCCCGGCCCTGGCGCGCTTCGGCTCCGACGAGCTGCGCGAAGAGTTCCTGCGCCCGGCCATCAGTGGCGAGATGGTCGGCTGCATCGGCGTCTCCGAAGTCGGCGCCGGCTCCGACGTGGCGGGCCTGAAGACCACCGCGCGCAAGGACGGCGACGACTATGTGATCAACGGCAGCAAGATGTGGATCACCAACTCTCCGAGTGCCGACTTTATCTGCCTGCTGGCCAACACCTCGGACGACAAGCCGCACGTCAACAAGTCGCTGATCATGGTGCCGATGAAGACACCGGGCATCAGCGTCAGCCCGCACCTGGACAAGCTGGGCATGCGCAGCTCGGAGACCGCCCAGGTGTTCTTCGACAACGTGCGCGTGCCGCAGCGCTACCGCATAGGGGCAGAGGGGGCCGGCTTCATGATGCAGATGCTGCAGTTCCAGGAAGAGCGCCTGTTCGGCGCGGCCAACATGATCAAGGGCCTGGAGCACTGCGTCGACAGCACCATCGACTACTGCAAGCAGCGCCACACCTTCGGCCAACCGCTGATCGACAACCAGGTCATCCACTTCCGCATGGCCGAGTTGCAGACCGAGATCGAGTGCCTGCGCGCACTGGTCTACCAGGCCACCGAACAGTATGTGAAGGGCCGCGACGTGACCAAGCTGGCGTCCATGGCCAAGCTCAAGGCCGGCCGCCTGGGCCGCGAGGTGTCCGACGCCTGCCTGCAGTACTGGGGCGGCATGGGCTTCATGTGGGACAACCCGGTGTCGCGCGCCTACCGCGACGTGCGCCTGGTCAGCATCGGCGGTGGCGCCGACGAAATCATGCTCGGCATCATCTGCAAGCTGATGGGCATCCTGCCCGGCAAGAAAAAGGGCTGAGGAGGCGACCATGGCCGAACTGCCGAATTGCCAGACCCTGCTGCTGGAGCAGGTCGAGGGCGTGCTCTACGTCACCCTCAACCGCCCGGACAGCCGCAACGCCATGAGCCTGGCCATGGTCGGCGAACTGCGCGCCACCCTGGAGGCCGTGCGCCACGACGCCGGCGTGCGCGCCCTCGTGCTGCGCGGTGCCGATGGCCACTTCTGCGCCGGCGGCGATATCAAGGACATGGCCGGCGCCAGAGCCCGCGGCGGCGACGCCTACCGCGAGCTGAACCGCGCCTTCGGCGCGCTGCTGGAAGAGGCCCAGGCCGCTCCGCAGGTACTGGTGGCGGTGCTGGAAGGCGCCGTGCTCGGCGGTGGTTTCGGCCTGGCCTGCGTGTCCGACGTGGCCATCGCGGCGAGCGGCGCCAAGTTCGGCCTGCCGGAAACCACGCTGGGCATCCTCCCCGCGCAGATCGCCCCCTTCGTGGTGCGGCGCATCGGCCTGACCCAGGCGCGCCGCCTGGCCCTGACCGCCGCCCGCTTCGACGGCGCCGAGGCGTTGCGCCTGGGCCTGGTGCACTACTGCGAGCACGATGACGCCGCCCTGCAGCAGCGCCTGGACGAGACCCTGGCGCAGATCCGCCAGTGCGCGCCCCAGGCCAACGCCCAGACCAAGGCTCTGCTGCTGGCCAGCGAGCGCGAGGCCCTCGGCCCGCTGCTCGACCGCGCCGCCGAGCAGTTCGCCGCGGCCGTCACCGGCGCCGAGGGCGTCGAGGGTACCCTGGCCTTCGTGCAGAAGCGCAAGCCGAAGTGGGCGCAATGATGGATCGGACGGACTGGCATTGCCGGTAAACCCCGTAGGGTGGATGTCGCTTTTTACATCCACCAATTCAGGTCACCAAACGGTGGATCGGTGAAGCGTGATCCACCCTACGCAAGAACGCCCTAGCCCGGATGCAATCCGGGAACGCCTGACAGGAGCACGCAGATGCCCGCCTTTAACAAGATCCTGGTCGCCAACCGTGGCGAGATCGCCTGCCGGGTGATGCGCACCGCCATCGAACTCGGCTACCGCACCGTGGCGGTCTACTCCGAGGCCGATGCCGACGCCCGCCATGTGCAGGTCGCCGACGAAGCCCTGTGCATCGGCCCGGCTCAGGTCAGCCAGTCCTACCTGCGCATCGACGCCATCATCGAGGCCGCGCGCAAGACTGGCGCCGACGCCATCCACCCCGGCTATGGCTTTCTCTCCGAGAACGCAGATTTCGCCCGCGCTTGTGAGGCGGCCGGCATCGTCTTTATCGGCCCGACCGTGGCAGCCATCCACCTGATGGGCAGCAAGCGCCTGTCCAAGATCGCCATGCTGGAGGCCGGCGTACCCTGCATTCCCGGCTACGAAGGCGCCACCCAGGACGACGACACGCTGGCCAGCGAAGCCGAGCGCATCGGCTACCCGCTGATGATCAAGGCCAGCGCCGGCGGCGGCGGCCGTGGCATGCGCCTGGTGCAGGAATCCGCCGAGCTGCTGGGGCAGATCCGTACCGCCCGCTCGGAAGCGCAGAACGCCTTCGGCTCCGGCGAACTGATCCTCGAGCGCGCGGTGATCCGCCCGCGCCATGTGGAGATCCAGGTGTTCGGCGACCAGCACGGCAATATCCTCTACCTCGGCGAGCGCGACTGCTCGGTGCAGCGTCGCCACCAGAAGGTGGTCGAGGAAGCGCCCTGCCCGGTGATGACACCCGAGCTGCGCCGCGCCATGGGCGAGGCCGCGGTGAAGGCGGCGGCATCGGTCAACTACGTCGGCGCCGGCACCGTGGAGTTCCTGCTCGACGCCAGCGGCGAGTTCTTCTTCCTGGAAATGAACACCCGCCTGCAGGTGGAACACCCGGTCACCGAACTGATCACCGGGCAGGATCTGGTGGCCTGGCAGATTCGCGTGGCCGAGGGCCAGCCCCTGCCGCTGCAGCAGGATGACATTCGCCTCACCGGCCACGCCATGGAAGTACGCCTGTACGCCGAGGATTCGGCCGCCGGCTTCCTGCCGCAAACCGGCCAGGTGCTGCGCTGGGAGCCGGAATTGCTGAGCGGCGTGCGCATCGATCACGGCCTGGTCGAAGGCCAGGCCGTAACGCCCTTCTACGACCCGATGCTGGCCAAGGTCATCGCCTATGGCGCCACCCGCGACGAAGCGCGGCGCAAGCTGCTGCGCGCCGTGGAGAACTGCGTGCTGCTGGGGGTGAACGGCAACCAGCGCTTTCTCGCCAACCTGCTCAAGCACCCGGAGTTCGCCGCCGGCAACGCCACCACCGCCTTTATCGCCGAACATTTCGCAGGCGATCCCAGCCTGCAGCCGCACACCGCCAGCCTGGCCGAGCTGGCCGTGGCCGCCGCCCTGCTCTACCAGGCCTCGGCCGACGCCCGCGCGCACCAGCCCGGCCTCGCCGGCTGGCGCAGCGCCGGCAGCGCACCCTGGCGCTTCGTCCTCAAGCAGGGCGAACACAAGCACGCCGTGGAACTGGACGTGATCGCCAGCGGCCCGCAGGCGCAGCTGCGCGTGCGTCGGGGCGAGGAACAGCTGCCTGTGCGCCTGCTGGCCAGCGACGGCCGCTGGCTGAGCCTGGAACTGGACGGCGTGCGCCGCCGCCAGGCCTATCACAGCGACGGCGAGCGTCTGTGGCTGTACGGTGAACACGGCAACCTGGAGCTACAGGACGTCACCCACGAGCCGGCCGGTGGCCAGAACGCCGCCAGCAGCGGCGCGGTGAAGGCCCCGATGGATGGCGCCATCGTCGACGTACTGATCGCCGAGGGCGCCAGCGTGAGCAAGGGGCAACTGCTGGTGGTACTGGAAGCGATGAAGATGGAACACCCACTCAAGGCCGGCGTCGACGGCATCGTCCGCCGCGTCGGCGTGAGCCAGGGCGACCAGGTCAAGAACCGCCAGTTGCTGGTGGAGATCGAAGCAGCAGAAGCCTGATGCAGGGTGGATGGCGCTTCATCCATCCACCCTACGACTACAACAACAAGAGGAACGCCCATGTCACTTTCCGGCAAGACCCTGCTTATCACCGGCGCCAGCCGCGGCATCGGCCGCGAGATCGCCCTCAAGGCCGCCGCCGATGGCGCCAATATCGTCATCGCGGCCAAGAGCGCCGAGCCACACCCGAAGCTGGCAGGCACCATCCATAGCGTCGCCGCCGAGGTCGAGGCCGCTGGCGGCCAGGCCCTGGCCCTGCAACTGGACGTACGCGACGAACAAGCCGTGGCCGCCGCCATGGCCCGTGCCGCTGAGCATTTCGGCGGCATCGACGCGCTGGTCAACAACGCCGGGGCGATCAAGCTGGTGGGCGTGGAGAAGCTCGAACCCAAGCGCTTCGACCTGATGTACCAGATCAATACCCGCGCGGTGATGGTGTGCAGCCAGGCAGCGCTGCCCTACCTGAAAAAAAGCCCCGGCGGGCATATCCTCAACCTGTCGCCACCGCTCAACCTCGACGCCAAGTGGTTCGCCCAGCACGGCCCCTACACCGTCACCAAGTACGGCATGAGCATGCTCACCCTAGGCATGAACGAGGAATTCAAGAAGTACGGCATCAGCGTCAACTCGCTGTGGCCCAAGACCATGATCGCCACCGCGGCCATCGAGTTCGAACTGGGCAGCCGCGACGCCTTCAAGCGCGCGCGCACCCCGGCCATCATGGCCGATGCCGCCCACGCCATCCTGAGTAGCGAGGGCCGCAGCATCAGCGGGCGCCTGCTGATCGACGAGGACATCCTGCGCGAACGAGGCGTCACCGACTTCGAGCAGTACCGTTTCGATCCCGCTGGCGGCAGCCTGGTACCCGACCTGTTCGTTGATTGAACGCCCCCACTGGGTGCATCGCCGCTACTCTGCTCCCCTCTCCCATTAATGGGTGAAGGGCTGTGGGAAAGGGAACGTCGTTTCGGTTTCGTAGCCCGGATGAAATCCGGGAAGAATGCGCCAGCCACCCCCGGATTTCATCCGAGCTACGGACAGCCGACTTGCTCACCGAAAGCCTCGGCTATTTGCCGATCTGCCCGCCGCTGGACGCACCAGAGCCATGGCTGGTGCGCGCCAGGCTGACTAGAGTCAGAACTCGCCTCCAATTCATAACAGTTCAAGTGCGAGCCCCATGAGCCAAGCCGATCTGATTTCGCCCTTTCGCTTCCTCGCCCACCTGCCGCAGCACCTGCCCCGCGTGCCGCGCATGCTGCGCGGCCTGTACTACGCCGGCATCCGCAACCGCGAGAAGAAGCTGTCGCTGGCCTGGGCGCTGCAGCGCGCCGCGCAGCTGCATCCCGAGCGTCCGGCGCTGCTGGACGAGCAACGCCGGCTCAGCTACCGCCAGTTCAACACCTGGGCCAATCGCCTGGCCTGGGCCTTCAAGGCCGAGGGCGTGGGTCACGGCAGCGTGGTTGCGGTGATGCTGGAGAACCGCCTGGAGCTGCTGGCTATCCTCGCCGCCCTGAGCAAGCTCGGCGCGGTCGGCGCGCTGGTCAACACCACCCAGCGCGGCAAGGTGCTGGCCCATAGCCTGAACCTGGTCGAGCCGGGCTTCCTGGTGGTCAGCGCCGAGCTGCAGGCGGCCTTCACCGAGGTCGCCGGGCAGCTCGACAACCCCGATGCGCCGCGCTACTGGGTGGCCGACCAGGATTGCCTGGAGGACGCCGGGCAGGCGCCGGACGGCTGGCGCAACCCAATGCAGCTGGCACGCGGCCAGGCCGAAGGCAACCCGCCGGACAGCGCCCTGGTGCGGATGAAGGATCCCTGCTTTCTGATCTACACCTCTGGCACCACCGGCCTGCCCAAGGCCTCGATCATGAGCCACGGCAAGTGGATCAAGGCCTACGGCGGCTTCGGCCACTCCGGCCTGACCCTGAACGAGCGCGACGTGCTCTACCTCACCCTGCCCTGTTACCACAACAACGCCGTCACCGTGTGCTGGAGCGCGGCCCTGGCCGGCGGCGCGGCCATCGCCCTGCGCCGCAAGTTCTCCGCCAGTGCCTTCTGGAGCGACGTGGCGCGTTACCAGGCTACCTGCTTCGGCTATATCGGCGAGCTGTGCCGCTACCTGCTCAATCAGCCGGAAACAGACATCGAAAAGAACAACAGCCTGCGCTGCATGATCGGTAACGGCCTGCGCCCGTCGATCTGGGCCGAGTTCAAGCAGCGCTTCGGCGTCGAGCAGATCACCGAGTTCTACGCCTCCAGCGAGGGCAATATCGGCTTCACCAACGTCTTTAACTTCGACAACACCGTCGGCTACACCCCGGCCACCTATGCCATCGTCCGCTACGACCTGGAGAACGACCGGCCGCTGCGCGGCAAGAAGGGCTTTCTGCAGAAGGCCGACAAAGGCGAAGCCGGCCTGCTGATCAGCGAGATCAGCGCCAAGTGGCCGTTCGACGGCTACACCGACCCGGCCAAGAGCGAGGCGGCGATCCTGCGCGACGTGTTCAAGAAGGGCGACGCCTGGTTCAACACCGGCGACCTGATGCGCGACATCGGCTGCAAGCACGCGCAGTTCGTCGACCGCCTCGGCGACACCTTCCGCTGGAAGGGCGAGAACGTTTCCACCACCGAGGTGGAAAACGTGCTCGGCGCCTTCGCCGGGGTGGCGGACGCGGTGGTCTACGGTGTGGAGATTCCCGGTACCAATGGCCGCTGCGGCATGGCCGCGCTGCGCCTGGCGCCTGGCTTTGAGCTGGACGGCGCCGCACTGGCCGCGCACCTGGATCGCGAACTGCCGGCCTACGCCGCGCCGCTGTTCGTGCGCCTGCTCGGCGAGGTGGAGACCACCGGCACTTTCAAGTACAAGAAGACCGACCTCAAGCAGGCCGGCTACGACCCGAGCCGGGTCGATGGGCCGCTCTACGTGCGCCTGCCCGGCACGGCGAGCTTCCAGCCGCTGGATGACGAGCTGCATGCGGCCATCGCGCGCCAGGCTTACCGTTTCTAAACGTTCGAACGCCTGGCAAGCGCTAGGGGGCGCCGCGCATCGGCCGCGCTACTGCTTGAACTCGAACTGCAACTCGGCGCCTTCGATGGACTCCCAGTAGTCGTCCACCCGCTCGTTGCTGATCAGCCGACCGCTGAGCTGGAAGGGGCTGACAGTCTCGGGCTTGTCGCCGAACAGGGGCGGTAGCAGTGGCGATAGCTCCTCGCGGGTTTCGCTCTCCAGCGCTTGCTCGAACAGCTCCTGCGGCACGCTCAGATCCAGCGCCGGTTTCGGCTCGGGTTCGGGCTTGGGCTGTGGCGCGGCGGCCGGCTTGGGCTTGGCGGCGGCCTGAGGTTTGCCAGGCGCGGCTGGTTTGACTTCGGCGGCTTCGGCCGGCGACGCCGGCTCGACGGGCTTAGGCTTGGCAACCTCGACTGCAGGCGCCTCGACCGGCGCGGCAAGCGGCGCCGGAACAGGCTCGGGCTGCTGCGCCACAGGCTCCGCCGTACGCTCGCAGGCGCTCAGCCAAGCCAGGCACAGCAGCAACGGAAGGGACTTACGCATCATGGGACAAGGGTAACTCGGTCGACGATGCGCTCATGCTCCCCTGCCGGTGCCTGGCTGGCAAGCCGGCTTACACGACTTTTACCTCGCCCTTCATTCCTGAGGCGGCTCGGCAGCCAGATGGCTCAGCTCGGCTTCGATATCCAGTTGCGGATAATCGGCCTGCAACTGCTCCAGCACACGCTTTGCCTCGGCCTGCTTGCCCGTACGCCGCAGCTCCAGCAGGCGCAGCAAGGCCTCGCGCGGCTCGCTCTGGCTCACCAACTCGGCCATGGGCGCTATGGCCGCGGTACTGGCCATCGGCGCGTCGGCCATCGCGGCAGGTGGCGCCGAGCGTGCCATGACCTCGGCTTTCATCCGTTCCTGAGGAGCGGCCATGCGCGCCACCGACTCGCCCTCGGCAGCACGCTTGGCCGCCATCGGCGCGGAGGCTGGCGCAGCTGGGCTCATGGCCACGCCGGGGGGCACGGTATCGAAGGCCTCCGGGACCTGCTCCAGGGTGCGCCAGGTCAGGCTGACGCCGATGCCGACGCAGGCCAGTCCGGCCACCGCCACCGACCAGCGCTGCCGGCCGCTACCGAACAGCCACTGGTGCAAACGCTGCGGCCAGCCAGCCTTGTCGCTGACGGCTTCGGCCTGCTTCGCCTCACGGGCGGCCGCGCTTGCCGCCGCCAGGATGCGTGCGTCCAGCTCGGCCGAGGGTTCGCCTTCGCCATGGGCACGAAAATGCGCCAGCAGCGCCTGTTCGTGGTCCAGTGTTTCTCGATCGTGGGTCATGCGGACAACTCCTCGGTAGCCAGCAGCCGGCGTAGTTTCTGCAGGGCGTAGCGCAGGCGGCTCTTGACCGTCTCGGCCGGCGTGCGGGTCAGCTCGGCGATCTCGCTCAGCTCCAGGTCGCCATGGGCGCGCAGCAGGAACACCTCGCGCTGGTCGGCCGGCAGGTCCGCCAGCGCGGCCTGTAGGCGCTGGCTGTCGCGGCTCAGGCCGAGCTGCTGCTCCGGGCCCGGCTGCGGGTCCGCCTGGGCGTGCTGGCCTTCATCGTACGCGTCGTGGCCGGCCTGGTGCCTGCCAGTCTTGCGCCAGTGGTCGATCAGCCGGTTGCGGGCGATCTGGTACAGCCAGGTCTTGAACAACACCGCCTCGCGCTGTTCGCTCTGGCTGCGCACCAGGCTCATCCAGGTTTCCTGGAACACTTCCTCGGCCAGGGCGTGGTCGCCGCACAGGCCGAGCAGGAAGCGGAACAGGCCCAAGCGATGGCGCTGGTACAGCGCGTTGAAGGCCGCGGCGTCGCCGTGGCGGTAACGCCGCAACAGGGCGGCGTCGTCGTCCGTGAGGGGTGCGTTCACTGCAGCGCTCGTACAGGGCTGGAAATGGAGCCGGCAGTTTGCAGGCTCTGGGCGATTTCGGCCAGCTGGATGAACTCGCCGCGCAGGCCGAAACGGTCCTCGCCCTTGCCCGAGCGGGCCAGCGCGATGCTCTGCGCCAGATCGAAGTCGCCGGTGTAGCGGCCGTCCTTGAGCTGCTGGGCGAAGGCGGCCACGGCCGCGGCAAAACGCAGATCCTCGCTGGCGGCCGCAACCGGTTTCGCCTCGTCGCGCGCAATGGGTCGTTCCAGCAGGCGACTGCTCGCTTCCCCCGGCGCCTTGTAGCGAATGCGCAGCCAGGCCAGCTCGCCGCTCTTACTCGCGGGCTGGGCACTGGCCTGATAACGCAGCGGCTCCAGCCAGCCCTTGCCACCAGCCGGCACGATCTCGTACAGCGCGGTGACCGTATGCCCGGCGCCGATCTCGCCGGCATCGACCTTGTCGTTGCTGAAATCCTCGCGCTCGAGCGTACGGTTCTCGTAGCCCAGCAGGCGGTATTCGCTGACCTCGGCCGGGTTGAACTCCAGCTGCAGCTTGACGTCGCTGGCCACAGTGGCGAGGGTCGAACCGAGCTGGTCGACCAGCACCTTGCGCGCCTCGCGCAGGTTGTCGATATAGGCGTAGTTGCCGTTGCCGGCATCGGCCAGCTGCTCCATCAGGCGCTCGTTGTAGTTGTCCACGCCAAAGCCCAGGGTGGTCAGCGACACGCCGCTCTTGCGCTTGTCCGCGGCCAGTTGCTTGAGGCTGTCGAAGTCGCTGATGCCGACGTTGAAGTCGCCGTCGGTGGCCAGCAGGATGCGATTGATGCCGCCGTCGATCAGGTGCTTGCCCGCCTGCCGATAGGCCAGCTGAATGCCCGACTCACCGGCAGTGGAGCCGCCCGCGGTCAGCTGGTCGATCGCCGCGCGAATGGCCGCCTTGTCGCTGCCGGGCGTGGAGTCCAGCACCACCTGACTGGCGCCGGCATAGGTGACCAGCGACACGCGATCCTGCGGGCGCAGCTGCTCGACCAGCAGCTTGAGCGTACCCTGCACCAGCGGCAGGCCCTCGCGGCGCTGCATCGAGCCGGAGACATCGACGAGAAACACCAGGTTGGCCGGCGGCAGCTCATCCACGCTGCGGTCCGACGCCTTGATGGCGATACGCAGCAGGCGGGTCTCGGGATTCCAGGGCGTCACCGCCAACTCGGTGCTGACGCCAAAAGGCGCGTCGCCCTGAGGCAACGGATAGGCGTAGGGGAAGTAGTTGACCAACTCTTCCAGACGCACCGCATCCTTCGGCGGCAGTTGCCCGCCGTTGAGGAAACGCCGCACGTTGGCGTAGCTGCCGGTGTCCACGTCGATGCTGAAGGTCGACACCGGCGTCTCCGCCACGGCGAATACCGGGTTGTCCGCGTAGGTCTGGTACTGCTCGCGCGCCACGTCGCGGTAGCCCGGCGGCAGGGTATCGAGCATGGGGCTGGGGACAGGGGCGACATGGTTGGGCAGCAGGCGCTCGCGCTTGCGCGTCAGCTCGGCACGCGCCTCGGCGGCGACTGGCGCCGCCAGGCTGTCGTGCAGCGCGGCGGCCGGCGCGGCGGGCTTGCCCTGCGCCTCGGCTTCCGGGCCCGAGGCGCTGCAGGCGGCCAGGGCGAGCAACACACCGGCGGCGAAACCGGCGGCGAGCGGACGAACGAGCAGTACGGAATAAGCGGACATGGTGCAGCTCCTGAGCAATGGCATGGAACCTTCGCTCAGGTAGACGCAGCCCCTGCCCGATTCGGGTTAAACCGCTATGCCACCCGCCCGCTCCAGCGACAAGCCGCCGCTCACCTCCTGGCACAGCTGGCTGGCCAGCATGCCCAGGGTCATCAGCGCGCGCTCGGCCTCGCGGTTCCACGGGATGCCGCAGTTCAGCCGCACGCAATGGTTGAACTGCTCGGTGTTGCTGAAGATCAGCCCGGGGGCGATGGAAATGCCCTGCTGCAGCGCGCGCACGTGCAGGTCCTTGGTATTGACCCGAACCGGCAGGCTGACCCAGAGGATGAAGCCGCCCTTGGGCCGGGTCATCTGCGTACCGTCGGGGAAATACTGCTGCACCGCCAGCTGGAAGGCGCTGAGGTTCTTGCGGTACTCCTGGCGGATGAAACGCAGGTGGCGGTCGTAGCCGCCGTTCTCCAGGTAGGCGGCCACCGCCATCTGCGTCACGCTGCACGCCGAGTGGGTGGTGAAGGTCTGCAGGCGCTGGATCTCGTCCTGGTACTTGCCGGCGACTATCCAGCCGATGCGCACGCCGGGCGACAGGGTCTTGGAGAAGCTCGAGCAGTAGATCACCCGGCTGTCGCGATCGTGCGACTTGAGCGCCTTGGTCGGCCCTTGCTCGAACATCAGCTCGCCGTAGATATCGTCCTCGATGATCTGGATGTCGTAGTCGCCGGCCAGGCGCAGCAACTGACGCTGGCGTTCCTCGGGAACGGTGCCGCCGAGCGGGTTGGACAGCCGCGCGGTGAGCACCAGCGCCTTGATCGGCCACTGGTTGGCCGCCAGCTGCAAGGCCTCCAGGCTGATGCCGGTGGTCGGGTCACTGGGAATCTCGATCACCTTGAGGCCGAGCAGGTCGGCCAGCTGCAGCAGGCCGTAGTAGGTCGGCGACTCGGCGGCGATCAGGTCGCCCGGCTGGGTCAGCACGCGCAGGCTCATCTGCAGGGCGTCGACGCAGCCGTGGGTGATCACCACCTCGGACGGGTCGACCACCACCCCGGCATCGCGCATGCGGATCGCCACCTGCCGGCGCAGCGGCTCGAAACCCGGGCTGAACATGTAGCTGAAGGCGCGCGGGCTGTGGAAGCGGGTGACCTTGGCCAGTTGCTGGTGCAACGCGCGCACCGGCAGGTAGTCGACGTGGGGCACCGCGGCGCCCAGGGGGAACACCCCTTCGCGGCGCGACTCGGTGAGCACCTGGTTGATGATGCTGCTGCGGGTGACCAGGCCGGGGCGTTCGACCCGCGCGATATCCGGGGTGGGCGCGGTCAGCGCCGGGGTCTGATGCACGTAGAAGCCGGACTGCGGCCGCGCGCGGATCAGCCCCTGATCCTCCAGATTGGCGTAGGCCTGCAGCACGGTGGCGTGACTGACGTTGAGCTGCGCGCTCATCTTGCGCACCGAAGGCACCCGCTCGCCCGGCTGGTAGACGCCACGACGAATGTCCTCGGCCAGTTGCTGGGCGATGCGCTGATAGAGCAACAGATTGGTCATGGCCGTCTCCTTCGGGTCGCTGAACCACAACAGTAGCCGATTTACCCGAAAGTGTACTGGCACAGTTCAGAACAGTGTCGGCCATACAGTATTCGTACGGCAGCTGTATGCCTTATGCCCAGGCGATTGCGGCCAGACAGGCGCAGGA
Source organism: Pseudomonas sp. NPDC077649 (assembly GCF_044542855.1). Taxonomy (NCBI): domain Bacteria; kingdom Pseudomonadati; phylum Pseudomonadota; class Gammaproteobacteria; order Pseudomonadales; family Pseudomonadaceae; genus Pseudomonas; species Pseudomonas sp. NPDC077649. Next base: position 232,596 of record NZ_JBITVF010000002.1, read on the forward strand.
ACGAAAAACCCCGGCCAGGCCGGGGTTCGTGTGCAGCCGGGTGGATCTAGCGTTCGGCGCCGAGCTGGCCGCGCTCGTCGGAGAAGACGATCTCCACCCGACGGTTCTGCGCCCGCCCGCGCGCCGAGGCATTCTCCGCCACCGGGAAGTCGACGCCGTAGCCGACCACCTGCAGGCGCTTGGCGTCGATGCCCAGGTCCACCAGCAGATCGGCCACGCTCTGCGCCCGCGCGCGCGACAGTTCGAGGTTCTCCTCGGCGCTGCCGGTGTTGTCGGTATAGCCCTCGATACGCACCCGCCGCTGCGGGTTGATCTGCAGGAACTGCACCAGCTTGAGCACGGTGCGGTTGGCCGCCGGCTGCAGTTCGGCGCGCCCGGCGTCGAACAGCATGTCGCCCAGGGTCATCACCAGACCGCGCTCGGTTTCGCTGGCGGCGAGGCTGACCATCTGTTCCTCCAGCCAGCCGTTGTGCTGCTGCACGCTGAGCAGCTTGGCCTCGCGCAGGGTGAGCTGCAGGCGCTCACGCTCCAGCTCGAGTTTGGCCACGCGCTCCTGGTTGAGGGCGATCTCGCTGTGCTGACGGGCGATCTCGGCATAACGCTGGCTGAGGTAGGCATAGTGACGCACGTCCGCGCCGCTGCCCCAGTAGCTGGACAGCCGCTCGGCCCGCGCCAGCGATTCGCCCGCGCGAATCACGTCCTTGGGCGCCGCACGCAGGACGTTGGGATCTTCCTTGACCGTCTGGAAGCTGGTGCGCGCCGCTTCCAGGGCCTGGTCGCTGGCCGGCTGCTGGGCCGCGCAACTGCCCAGCAAGGTGGCCGCCAGCAGCAGGGCGGCGATAGGCATCGAGCGGCTCATCACATGGCCCCCAGTTGCTGGCGTAGACGACCGATGCGCTGGTTCAGCTCGGCCAGTTGCTCGCGCCCCTTGCCATTGAGGTGCTCGGCCTCGGCCAGGCGGGCGTCCAGTTCGGCCTGCTCGGCCAGCAGCCGGGCCTGCTTGTGGCGACCGTCCTGCAGCGCGGCCTGTGCCTGGGCCAGCTTGTCTTCGGCCTGGCTCAACGGCGCCGATTGCTCGCGGGCCACGCCCAGGGCCTTGGCTTGGGCCAGCGCCTGTTCGGTCAGACGCAGTTGTTCGGTGGGCGCCGGATCGTTGGCGCAGGCCGTCAGGCCCAGCGCCAGCAGCAGCGCGCAATGGGGTCGATTGATCACGAGAGTTTCCTACTGATTGACGTCGCCGACCGGGTCGGGCTGCATCTGCTGGGCCTTCCACAGCTCCAGGTTGCGTTGCAACAACTGCTCGGGCAGGCCGGCGGCGACCAATTCTGTCATTTTCCGCGCCAGCTGTCCGCGCAGCCAGGGCTCGTTGCACGCCGAGTTATGCGACAGGGTGAGGAACAGACCTTCGCTGGAGATCGGCGGTTCCAGCACCTCCAGGTCGTCGTCCATGCCCAGGGTTTCGGCCAACGCCAGGCCCGGGTAGCGCTCGTAGAGCACGTAGTCGGTGCGCCCGAGCAGCAGCTTCTGGAACGCCTGGGTCAGGCTGGACACACCCTCCAGGGTCAGGTGCTGCTTGGCGTAGGTATCGAACTGCTGGCCGAAGCTGTTGCCCACCAGGGTGTCGCCGGTGCGCCCCTGCAGGTCGACCCAGCTGCCGTAGGGGAAACCTTCGCCCTTGCGCACCCAGACCACGCTGGGGGTGAAGAAGAACGCCGGATGCACGTAGTCCATGCGCTCCAGACGTGGCAGGGTGAGGAAGGCGCCGGCGATCAGGTCGACCCGCCCGCTGCGCACCTCGTCCTGCGCCCGCGACCAGGGGCCGGTGTGGATCACGTCCACCACCAGACCGAGCTCCTTGGCCAGGTGCTTGAGCAGGTCGGCGTTGGCGCCGATCAGCTGCTGCGGATTCTGCGGATCGCGCCACAGGTAGGGCGGATACTCGGGATTGCCGGTCGCCACCAGTCGCTCGCACTTGCCCACCGCCAGGGCGGCTGCCGGCATCAGCGCCAGGGCGCACCACAGCAGCAGGGACTTAAACAGACAACGCTTGGGCATTGGCTACTCTCGGTTCATGCGGTGATCGACAAGGAAGGTGGGCAAGCCCGGGAAACCATCCATGTTCATGCTAGCTTAATGGCGCCGCCATAATAATTCGCGATAAGGACGCGCCATGAAAAAACTGCTGTTCGGCCTGATACTGCTGCTCGCCGCTACCGCCGCGACGCTCTACTTCTTTCCGGCGACCCAGCTGGCCAGCCTGCGCCTGATCGAGCAGCAGCGCGCCGGGCTGAGCCACAAACAGCTGCGTGCCGGCGATCTTAACATCCATTACTACCAGGGAGGGCCGGCAAAGGGCGAAACCCTGGTGCTGATCCACGGCTTCGCCGCGGACAAGGATAACTGGCTGCGCTTTTCCCGCCAGCTGACGAATCGCTATCGGGTGATCGCCCTCGACCTGCCCGGCTTCGGCGACAGCGACCGCCCCGTCGGCAGCTACGACGTCGGCACCCAGGCCGAACGCCTGGCGAGCATCCTCGACGCGCTGGATATCGATCGCGCCCATCTGCTGGGCAACTCCATGGGTGGGCATATCGCCGCCCTCTTTGCCGCGCGCTACCCGCAGCGGGTGCGCTCGCTGGCGCTGTTCGACAACGCCGGGGTCGAGGCGCCGAGCAAGAGCGAACTCTTCGAACTGCTCGAACGCGGCGCACCCAACCCGCTGGTGGTAAGGCAGCCGCAAGACTTCCAGCGCCTGCTGCAGTTCGTCTTCGTCGAGCCGCCCTACCTGCCCGACTCGCTCCGGCGCCACCTGGCCGAACGGTCGATGGCCAACCGCGAGCATTACGAGCGGGTATTCCAGCAACTGGTCGAGCGCTATATCCCGCTGGAGCCGGAACTGCCGAAAATCCAGGCCCCGACCTTGCTGCTGTGGGGCGAGCAGGACCGCGTGCTGCATGTGTCCAGCATCGAGGTGATGCGGCCGTTGTTGCGCCAGCCCAGCGTGGTGGTGATGCCGGACGTCGGCCATGCGCCGATGCTGGAGCGACCGCAGGAAAGCGCCCTGCTCTACCGGCGTTTTCTGGAGGGGCTGACGCCGCCGTGAGTCACTCGCCCCTGCAGAGCCCCTTGCATTTGACCGATCGCCAATAAAAAACCCGCTCCAAGGAGCGGGTTCTTTTCGCAGCGGAGAAAGCGGCTTAGACCAGCTTTTCCAGCTCCGGTACGGCTTCGAACAGGTCGGCGACCAGGCCGTAGTCGGCCACCTGGAAGATCGGCGCCTCTTCGTCCTTGTTGATCGCGACGATCACCTTGGAGTCCTTCATGCCGGCCAGGTGCTGGATCGCGCCGGAGATACCGACGGCGATGTACAGCTGCGGCGCGACGATCTTGCCGGTCTGGCCGACCTGCATGTCGTTCGGCACGAAGCCGGCGTCGACCGCGGCGCGCGAGGCACCGACGGCGGCGCCCAGCTTGTCGGCCAGGGCGTACAGGTGCTTGAAGTTGTCGCCATTGCCCATGCCACGGCCGCCGGACACGACGATCTTGGCAGCGGTCAGTTCCGGACGATCGGACTTGGCCAGTTCTTCGCCGACGAAGGCAGACTTGCCGGCATCGGCCGGACCGGAAACGGCCTCAACGGCAGCACTGCCGCCTTCGGCAGCGACGGCGTCGAAACCGGTGCTACGCACGGTGATCACCTTGATGGCAGCCGAGGACTGCACGGTGGCGATGGCGTTACCGGCATAGATCGGACGCTTGAAGGTGTCGGCGCTCTCGACGGCGATGATCTCGGAGATCTGGTCGACGTCCAGGGCAGCGGCGACGCGCGGCAGGATGTTCTTGCCGTTGCTGGTGGCGGCAGCCAGGATGTGGCTGTAGCCCTTGCCCAACTCGGCTACCAGCGGTGCGACGTTTTCCGGCAGCTGGTTGGCATAGGCGGCGTTGTCGGCCACCAGCACCTTGGCTACGCCAGCGATCTTGGCAGCAGCTTCGGCAGCAGCGCCACAGGCGCTACCGGCAACCAGTACGTGGATGTCGCCACCGATCTTCGCGGCAGCGGCAACGGTGTTCAGGGTCGCGGCAGCCAGGGCGGCATTGGTGTGTTCAGCGATAACCAGGATAGTCATTTAGATTACCTTCGCCTCGTTCTTCAGTTTCTCGACCAGTTCAGCCACGGACTTGACCTTGATGCCAGCGCTGCGAGCAGCCGGCGCTTCGACTTTCAGGGTCTTGACGGTGGAGGCGGTGGAAACGCCCAGGGCGTCCGGGGTAACGGTTTCCAGCGGCTTCTTCTTGGCCTTCATGATGTTCGGCAGCGACGCATAGCGCGGCTCGTTCAGGCGCAGGTCGGTGGTGACGATCGCCGGCAGGTTCAGCGCGACGGTCTGCAGGCCGCCGTCGATTTCACGGGTGACGTTGACCTTGTCGCCAGCCACCTCGACCTTGGAGGCGAAGGTGCCTTGGCCGAAGCCAGTCAGGGCGCCGAGCATCTGGCCGGTCTGGTTGTTGTCGCTGTCGATGGCCTGCTTGCCCATGATCACCAGCTGCGGCTGCTCCTTGTCGACCACGGCCTTGAGCAGTTTGGCCACGGCCAGGGAGTTCAGCTCGTCGTTGGACTCGACCAGGATGGCGCGGTCGGCACCGAGGGCCAGCGCCGTACGCAGCTGCTCCTGAGCGGTGGCCGGGCCGATGGAGACGACGACGATCTCGCTCGCCACGCCCTTCTCCTTCAGACGTACGGCTTCCTCCACAGCGATCTCGCAGAAGGGGTTCATCGACATCTTGACGTTGGCGAGGTCGACGCCGCTGTTGTCCGCCTTGACGCGAACCTTGACGTTGTAGTCAACCACTCGTTTGACAGCTACAAGAACCTTCATGGATTCCTCGTTACTCTCCGGTGAATAAGAATGTCGCCAAGGCGAACCTGGCCGGTGATGCAAAATCGGCCGGAACCGACCTTTCAGCCCAGACGGCGAGCGCAAAACCGCCCGTATCTTGACCCCGCGGCCTGGCTCGGTCAATACAGCGAACCGGCCGGTCATCCGCGATGTAGTAGGATTCTAACAGGCCTACAGAAAATTCAAACAAACGTTTGTATTGGCCCGTTGGGAGGGTGTAGATATAATGCGCCCGCATCGCTTAGGGACCGAGCCGCGCCCTCCAACATAAAACATCGAAGAGCCTTGAGTAGGAGATTGCCTGTGGAACGCGAATTTATGGAGTTCGACGTCGTCATCGTCGGCGCCGGCCCGTCCGGACTGTCCGCCGCCTGCCGACTGAAGCAGAAAGCCGCCGAAGCGGGCCAGGAGATCAGCGTCTGCGTGGTCGAGAAAGGCTCCGAAGTCGGCGCGCATATCCTCTCCGGTGCGGTCTTCGAGCCGCGCGCCCTGAACGAACTGTTCCCCGACTGGAAGGAACTAGGCGCCCCGCTCAATACCCCGGTCAAGCGCGACGACATCTACCTGCTGCGCGACGCCGACAAGGCTACCCGAATTCCCGACTTCTTTGTGCCGAAAACCATGCACAACGAAGGCAACTACATCATTTCCCTGGGCAATCTGTGCCGCTGGCTGGCCCAGCAGGCGGAAAACCTCGGCGTGGAAGTCTATCCCGGCTTCGCCGCTCAGGAAGCGCTGATCGACGACAACGGCGTGGTGCGCGGCATCGTCACCGGCGATCTGGGCGTCGACCGCGAAGGCAACCCCAAGGAAGGCTACTACACCCCGGGCATGGAACTGCGCGGCAAGTACACCCTGTTCGCCGAAGGCTGCCGCGGCCATATCGGCAAGCAGCTGATCAACAAGTACAAGCTCGATAGCGAAGCCGACGCCCAGCACTACGGCATCGGCATCAAAGAAATCTGGGACATCGACCCGGCCAAGCACGAGCAGGGCCTGGTGGTGCACACCGCCGGCTGGCCGATGGACATCATGGGCACCGAGAACACCGGCGGCTCCTTCCTCTATCACCTGGAGAACAACCAGGTGGTGGTCGGCCTGATCATCGATCTGTCCTACGCCAACCCGCACCTGTCGCCGTTCGACGAGTTCCAGCGCTACAAGCACCACCCGGTGATCGCCCAGTACCTGGAAGGCGGCAAGCGCGTGGCCTACGGCGCCCGCGCCATCTGCAAGGGCGGCCTGAATTCGCTGCCGAAGATGGTCTTCCCCGGCGGCGCGCTGATCGGCTGCGACCTCGGCACCCTGAACTTCGCCAAGATCAAGGGCAGCCACACCGCGATGAAGTCCGGCATGCTCGCGGCGGACGCCGTGGCCCAGGCCCTGCTCGGAGGCGGCGAAGGCGGTGACGAGCTGAACGGCTACGTCGAGGGCTTCAAGGCCAGCTGGCTGTACGACGAATTGTTCCGCAGCCGCAACTTCGGCGCGGCCATCCACAAGTACGGCGCCATCATCGGCGGCGGTATCAACTGGCTGGACCAGAACATCTTCGGCGGCAAGGCGCCCTTCACCCTGCACGACAACAAGCCGGACTACGCCTGCCTGAAGCCGGCCGCCGCGTGCGCGAAGATCGCCTACCCGAAACCGGACGGCAAACTGAGCTTCGACAAGCTCTCCTCGGTGTTCCTCTCCAATACCAACCATGAAGAAGAGCAGCCCTGCCACCTGAAGCTCAGCGACCCGAGCATTCCGCTGGCGAAGAACCTGCCGCTGTACGACGAACCGGCGCAGCGCTACTGCCCGGCCGGCGTGTACGAGGTGGTGACGCAGGAAGACGGCGAGAAGAAGTTCCAGATCAACGCGCAGAACTGTGTGCACTGCAAGACCTGCGACATCAAGGACCCGGCGCAGAACATCAACTGGGTTGCCCCGGAAGGCACCGGCGGCCCGAACTACCCCAATATGTAATTCGGCCGCGCATGAAAAAGGCTCCCTCGGGAGCCTTTTTCGTTTCTGTCGAATCGGCAGGATGCGAGCTCCGCTCGCGAAGCGTCTAAGACCAGCATGTTCGCGAGCAGAGCTCGCTCCTACAGGGTGTTCAGTCCTGGTAGATCATCTTGCGGCTCATGCCACCGTCGACCACGAACTCCTGGCCGGTGACGAAGCCGGCGGCATCGGACAGCAGCCAGGCGACCTGGGCGGCGACATCCTCCACAGTACCGACCCGGCCGACCGGGTGCTGCGCGTGATCGAACACCGACAGCGGCTCCAGGCGTTGCTGCGAGGGGTCGCGGGCATCGATCCAGCCGGGGCTGACGCAGTTGACCCGCACCTCCGGGCCGAGGCTGACGGCCAGCGCATGAGTCAGCGCGACCAACCCACCCTTGCTCGCCGCATAGGCCTCGCAGTTGGCCTCGGACTGGCTGGCGCGGGTCGAGGCGATATTGACGATGGCGCCGCGATGCCCGCGCAGGTAAGGCGCGCAATGCTTGGCCAGGAGCATGGCGCCGGTCAGGTTGACCGCCAGCAGGCGATTCCAGCGCCTGAGGTCGAGCGCCTCCAGCGGCGGGTTGTGCGGGTCGGCGATGGCGGCGTTGCACACCAGCGCGTCGAGGCGGCCGAACTGGCCGAGCACCTCGGCCACGCCGACGCTGACCTGATCCTCCTTGGCCACGTCCATGGCGACGAACCAGGCGTTGTCGCCCAGGGCGCGTGCCACCTTCGCGCCACGCTCGCGGTCGACGTCGGCCAGCACCACCTGCCAGCCCTCGGTGATCAGCCAGGCTGCGATGCCCAGGCCGATGCCGCGGGCCGCGCCGCTGACCAGGGCGACCCGGCCATTACTCGGCGCGGCGCCGCTGCCCCACTCCAGCATGCTCAGAGCGCGGCCAGGCCGCGCGCCAGATCGGCCTTGAGGTCGGCCAGGTCTTCCAGGCCCACGGCGACGCGGATCAGGCTGTCGCGAATGCCGGCATTGGCCCGCTCCTGCGGGGTCAGGCGGCCGTGCGAAGTGGTCGCCGGGTGGGCAATGGTGGTCTTGGTGTCGCCCAGGTTGGTGGTGATGGAGATCACCCGAGTGGCGTCGATCACCTTCCAGGCGGCGTCGCGACCGCCCGCCACCTCGAAGCTGAGCACCGCACCGAAGGCGCTCTGCTGCTTTTTCGCCAGCTCGTGCTGCGGATGGCTGGGCAGACCGGCGTAGTAGACCCGCTCGACCTGCGGTTGCTGCTCCAGCCACTGCGCCAGCTGCAGGGCGCTGTCGCTCTGCGTCTGCATGCGGATGCGCAGGGTTTCCAGGCCCTTGAGGAACAACCAGGCATTGAACGGACTCAAGGTCGGGCCGGCGGTACGCAGAAAGCCCACCACTTCCTTCATCTGCTCGGCGCGGCCGGCCACCACGCCACCGAGGCCACGGCCCTGGCCGTCGATGTACTTGGTCGCCGAGTGCATGACGATATCGGCGCCCAGCGCCAGCGGCTGCTGCAGCGCCGGGGTGCAGAAGCAGTTGTCCACCGCCAGCAGCGCGCCACGGGCGTGGGCGATCTCGGCCAGGGCGGCGATATCCACCAGCTCGGCCAGCGGGTTGGAGGGCGACTCGACGAACAGCAGCTTGGTGTTGGCCTTGAACGCCGCCTGCCAGGCATCCAGGTCGGCCAGCGGCACGTAGTCGACCTCGACGCCGAAGCGCTTGAGGTACTTCTCGAACAGACTGATGGTCGAGCCGAACACGCTGCGCGAGACCAGCACATGGTCGCCGCCGCTGCACAGGCTCATGACGATGGCGAGGATCGCCGACATGCCCGAGGCGGTGGCCACCGCCTGTTCGGCGCCTTCCAGGGCGGCGATGCGCTCCTCGAAGGTGCGCACCGTGGGGTTGGTGTAGCGCGAATAGACGTTGCCCGGCACTTCGCCGCCAAAGCGCGCGGCGGCGTCGGCGGCGGTGCGGAACACGTAGCTGGAGGTGAGGAACAGCGCCTCGCCGTGCTCGCCCTCGGGCGAGCGGCGCTGGCCGGCGCGCACCGCCAGGGTGTCGAAGCCCACGCCGTCGAGATCGCTATCGAGCCTGCCGGCTTCCCATTCCAGTGTCATATCGCTACCTCACGCAATCTAGCCCGGATGCAATCCGGGAAATCCTCTGTGATATCCACCGGATTGCATCCGGGCTACGGGTCGGGGTGCGCCGTGCGCCCCCCAACGAAACGGACAGGGACCGGCCCTGCCCGCCCGGGTCAATTGTTGTACAGATCGATGATGGCGCTGACCGCCTGCGACTTGACCTTGCTGGCGTCGTTGCGCGCCTGCTCGATCTTGTCCAGGTAGGCCTCGTCGACATCGCCGGTGACGTACTTGCCGTCGAACACCGCGCAGTCGAAGTTGTCGATCTTGATCTTCTTGCTGCCGCTGACCGCCTCGATCAGGTCCGGCAGGTCCTGGTAGACCAGCCAGTCGGCGCCGATCAGCTCGCAGACCTCCTCGGTGCTGCGGCCGTGGGCGATCAGCTCGTGGGCGCTGGGCATATCGATGCCGTACACGTTCGGATAACGCACCGCCGGCGCCGCCGAGCAGAAGTAGACGTTCTTCGCCCCGGCTTCGCGGGCCATCTGGATGATCTGCTTGCAGGTGGTGCCGCGGACGATGGAGTCGTCCACCAGCATCACGTTCTTGCCGCGGAACTCCAGTTCGATGGCGTTGAGCTTCTGCCGCACGGATTTCTTGCGCGCCGCCTGGCCGGGCATGATGAAGGTACGGCCGATGTAGCGGTTCTTGACGAAGCCTTCGCGGAACTTCACGCCCAGTCGGTTGGCCAGTTCCAGAGCGGCGGTGCGGCTTGTGTCGGGAATCGGGATGACCACGTCGATGTCGTGCTGCGGACGCTCGCGGAGGATCTTGTCGGCCAGTTTCTCGCCCATCCGCAGGCGCGCCTTGTACACCGATATGCCATCCATGATCGAATCCGGGCGCGCCAGGTAGACGTGCTCGAAGATGCACGGCGCGTATTTCGGGTTCTGCGCGCACTGACGGGTGAACAGCTTGCCTTCCTCGGTGATGTACACCGCTTCGCCCGGCGCCAGGTCGCGGATCAGGGTGAAGCCGAGCACGTCCAGCGACACGCTCTCGGAGGCGATCATGTATTCGACGCCTTCGTCGGTGTGGCGCTGGCCGAAGACGATCGGGCGAATGCCGTTGGGATCGCGGAAACCGACGATGCCGTAGCCGGTGATCATCGCCACCACCGCGTAGCCGCCCAGGCAGCGCTCGTGCACGTGGCTGACCGCAGCGAACACGTCTTCCTCGGTCGGCTGCAGCTTGCCGCGCTGGGCCAGCTCATGGGCGAACACGTTGAGCAGCACTTCCGAGTCGGAGTTGGTGTTCACGTGACGCAGGTCGGACTCGTAGATTTCCTTGGCCAACTGCTCGACGTTGGTCAGGTTGCCGTTGTGCGCCAGGGTGATGCCGTAGGGCGAGTTGACGTAGAACGGCTGCGCCTCGGCCGAGCTGGAGCTGCCGGCGGTGGGGTAGCGCACGTGGCCGATGCCCATGTGGCCGACCAGGCGCTGCATGTGGCGCTGCTGGAACACGTCGCGCACCAGGCCGTTGTCCTTACGCAGGAACAGCCGGCCATCATGGCTGGTGACGATGCCGGCAGCGTCCTGGCCGCGATGCTGAAGGACGGTGAGCGCGTCATACAGCGCCTGATTGACGTTCGACTTGCCGACGATACCGACGATGCCACACATGTGCCACGACCCCTGCTAGATAGTTCAGGCTAACTTCAGCGACTGCCACGGCGGTTTGGGCCAGGGCAGGCGCTCTTTTATGGCGGATCAGCTGGGTGAGCCGATCCCACCGGAAAACCACTGACCGGACCACCCCAGAATGAGGTTCTTCGACCAGTCGGCGACCATCAGAAAATGCGGCACCAGTTGCGACTGCTGCCACCACGTGTCCTGCTCCACCGGCGCCAGGCTGATCAGCCCGACCAGCAGCACCACCAACAGACCGCCACGGGCGGCGCCGAACACCATGCCGAGAAAACGGTCGGTGCCGGACAAGCCGGTCACGCGAATCAGCTCGCCGATGAGGAAATTGACCAGGGCGCCTACCAGCAAAGTGGCGACGAACAGAATGGCACAGGCGGCGATCACCCGTGCGGACGGAGTTTCGATGAATTCGACGAGGTGCTGGGCCAGCGCGCCGCCGAACATCCAGGCGACGATACCCGCGATGATCCAGGTCAGCAGCGACAGGGCTTCCTTGACGAAGCCACGCTTGAGGCTGATCAAACTCGAGACGGCGATGACGGCGATGATCGCCCAATCGACCCAGGTGAATACCACGGTGCGGCCTACCAGCGGAAAAGGCGAAGCATTTTAGCAGAGCCCGGCGCATCGGGTAACCGGGCGATGCAAAGTCCTGTTCTCAACCCGCCTCGGGCTGGAAACGCACGACGAAACCGCTGAGCTTGTGCTGCCGATTGAGCTGGTCGCGCAGACGCTCGGCCTCGGCGCGCTCGATCAGCGGGCCGACGAACACCCGGTTCATGCCGTCGAAGGTGCGGATATAGGCGTTGTAGCCCTGGCTGCGCAGAGTCTTCTGCAGGTTTTCCGCGCCGCTGCGGCTGGACAGGCTGGCCAGCTGCACCGACCAGCTGATCGGCAGGCTGTTGGCGTCCAGCCGACTGGCGGGCTTGGCCGGCGCGCTGGCGAGCGTCTCGGCCTTGGCCGCTTCGGGCTGGCGCGGCGCGGGTGCCGGCACTGCCGGCTGCACCTCGGGCTGCGGCGGCGTCTCGAGCGGCTGCGGCGGCACCTCCTCGGGCGGAATCGGCTCCTGCGGCAAGGCTTCGGGTTCGACCACCTCGGCCGGCTGCACGACGATTTCAGGCATCACCGGCGCCTGCGGCATCGCCGGGGCGTCCACCACCACCCGGCGCATCTCGTCCTCGCGCGACAGCAGCATCGGCAGGAAAATCACCGCCAGCGCCACCAGCACCAGCGCGCCGACCATGCGCTGCTTGAGCCCCTTGTCCAGCAATGCCATCCCCCTACTCCCCTTTCAAGCTGGGCGGGCCAGCCAGTCCAGGGCCTCGGCCACGCAGAAAAACGATCCGAACAGCAGAATCTCGTCGCCGGGCGCCGCCTGCTCGCACTGGGCCTCCAGCGCGGCGCGCACGTCCGCGTGCAGCGTCACCGCCGCCCCTCGGGCCTGCAACTGCGCGGCCAGCTCGGCGGCCGGGCGCGAACGCGGCGTAGCCAGCGGCGCCACGGCCCAGCCGGCAACCTGATCGAGCAGCGGCGCCACCACCCCGGGCAGGTCCTTGTCGGCCAACAGACCGAACACCGCCCAACGGCGCCCAGTCGGCGGCCGGGCTTGCAGACGCTGCGCCAAGTATTCGGCGGCATGGGGATTATGCCCAACATCGAGCAACAGTGTGAGTGACTTGCCTCGCCAATCCAGCGTGCGTCGGTCCAGACGCCCGGTAACCCGCGTCGCCGCCAGCGCCTGGGCGATCTGCGCGGCATCCCAGGGCAGCTCCAGCAAGGCATAAGCCTGCAGCGCCAGGGCGGCATTTTCCATCGGCAGATCGAGCAGCGGCAGCTGTTCCAGGCGCAGCACCTGCCCACGCGCGTCGAGGCCGTACCAGGACCAGGCCTGCGCGCCGATACTCAGGTCGTAATCGCGGCCGCGCAAAAAGAACGGCGCATCCAGCCGCGCCACCTGATCGAGCAGCGGCTGCGGTGGGTCGAGATCGCCGCACAGCGCGGGCTTGCCGGCGCGCAGGATGCCGGCCTTCTCGTAGGCTACCGACTCGCGTGTGTCGCCCAGCCAGTCGGCATGATCCAGACCGATGCTGGTGACCAGCGCCAGGTCGGCATCCACCAGATTCACCGCATCCAGCCGGCCGCCCAGGCCGACCTCCAGCACCACGGCATCCAGCGCCGCGCGCTCGAACAGCCAGAAGGCCGCCAGGGTACCCATTTCGAAATAGGTCAGGGAGGTGTCGCCGCGCGCCGCCTCGACCGCGGCGAAGGCCTGGCACAGCTCGGTGTCGCTGGCCTCACGGCCATCGATGACCACCCGCTCGTTGTAACGCAACAGATGCGGCGAACTGTAGACGCCGACCCGGCGTCCCTGCGCACGCAGCAGGCTGGCGACGAAGGCGCAGGTGGAGCCCTTGCCGTTGGTGCCGGTCACGGTGATCACCAGCGGCGCCGGCTTGCCCAGGCCGAGGCGCTGCGCCACCTCGCGCGAGCGCTCCAGGCCCATGTCGATGGCCGAGGGATGCAGCTGCTCGAGGTAGGCGAGCCAGTCGCCCAGGCTACGCTCGGTCATGCAGTGGCCGGCAGGGCAACCGGAGAGGGGCGATTCATCAGCTGCGCGAGCAGGCGCGCCAGTCGCGGACGCAGCTCGGCACGCGGGATGATCATGTCGATGGCGCCGTGCTCCAACAGGAATTCGCTGCGCTGGAAGCCTTCCGGCAGCTTCTCGCGCACGGTCTGCTCGATCACCCGCGGGCCGGCGAAGCCGATCAGCGCCTTGGGCTCGGCCACGATCACGTCGCCGAGCATGGCCAGGCTGGCGGAGACGCCGCCGTAGACCGGGTCGGTCAGCACGGAGATGAACGGCAGGCCCTCTTCGCGCAGGCGCGCCAGGGCGGCCGAGGTCTTGGCCATCTGCATCAGCGAGATCAGCGCCTCCTGCATGCGCGCACCGCCGGAGGCGGAGAAGCACACCAGCGGGCAACGCTGCTCCAACGCAACGTTGGCAGCCTGGACGAAACGCTCGCCGACGATGGCGCCCATGGAGCCGCCCATGAAGGAAAATTCGAAGGCGCACACGGCGATCGGCATGCCTTCGAGGGTTCCGCGCATGGCGATCAGCGCATCCTTCTCGCCGGTCTGCTTCTGCGCGGCGGCCAGGCGATCCTTGTACTTCTTGCTGTCGCGGAACTTCAGGCGGTCCACCGGCTCCAGCTCGGCGCCGATTTCCTCGCGACCATCGGCATCGAGGAACAGGTCGAGACGGGCGCGCGCGCCGATGCGCATGTGGTGGTTGCACTTGGGGCAGACGTCGAGGGTCTTTTCCAGCTCGGGACGATAGAGCACGGCTTCGCAGGACGGACATTTGTGCCACAGCCCCTCGGGCACCGAGCTCTTTTTCACCTCGGAACGCATGATCGAGGGGATGAGTTTGTCTACCAACCAGTTGCTCATGCTGTCATTTCTCCATAACCGTTGGTTCGGGTGGGGCGGCTCACCTGTGGGCGCCCACCGCCAGCAATTCGTTTCCACCGCCATTGGCGGCGTGACAGGCTAATGGACGGCCGCGCCTCAGGCGTCGTCACATCCGGCGTCGCGCACTGCCTGCACGAACGCGCGAATCTTGCCTGCATCCTTTATGCCTTTGCTCGCCTCGACGCCGCCGCTGACATCCACCGCATAGGGCCGCACCTGACGGATCGCCGCCGCGACGTTGCCCGCCTCCAGGCCACCGGCGAGGATGATCGGCTTGGCGGCCTGGCGCGGTATCAGCGACCAGTCGAAGGTGGCACCGGTGCCGCCGGGCACGCCCTCGACGAAGGTGTCCAGCAGGATGCCGCGCGCACCGGCATAGGGCGCCATCGCCGCCGCCACATCTTCGCCGGGGCGCACGCGCAGGGCCTTGATGTAGGGACGACCATGTCCCTCGCAGTCGGCCGGCGACTCGTCGCCGTGAAACTGCAGCAGATCCAGCGGCAGGCGCTGCAACAACGCCTGCAACTCGGCGCGCGGCATATCGACGAACAGACCGACGCTGGTGACGAACGGCGGCAACGCCTGCAGGATCGCAGCCGCCTGCTCGACGCTGACCGCCCGCGGGCTTTTTGCATAGAACACCAGGCCGATGGCATCGGCCCCTGCCGCCACCGCCGCCAGGGCGTCCTCGATGCGGGTGATGCCGCAGATCTTGCTGCGCACGACTGACACGGGCGTACTCCCCTGCTGCAAAGCGCTGGATGGTAGCAAAGGCCTAGACCTGCCGCACGTCCGCCAGGGCGGACAGGAAATGCGGGCCGAGGTAACGCTGCGGCAACTGGAACTCGTCCGGATACTCCACCTGCACCAGATACAGGCCGTAGGGATGCGCGGTCACCCCGCCGGTGCGACGCTCGCCGCGTTCCAGTACCTCGCGCGCCCACTCCACCGGCCGCTCGCCTGCGCCGATGGCCATCAGCACACCGGCGATGTTGCGCACCATGTGATGAAGGAAGGCGTTGGCGCGGATATCGAGAACGATGAAGCGGCCGTGCTCGATCACCTGCAGGTGATGCACCGTCTTGATCGGCGACTTGGCCTGACACTGGGTGGCGCGGAAAGCGCTGAAATCGTGAGTGCCGACCAGCACCCGGGCGGCCTCCTGCATGCGCCGAACATCCAGCGGCCGATGGTTCCAGGTGACTTCCTCGGCCATATGCGCCGGGCGAATCGGGTCGTTGTAGATCACGTAGCGGTAGCGCCGCGCCATGGCCGAAAAGCGCGCATGAAAATGCGCCGGCATCACCTGCGCCCAGGTCACGCTGATGTCCTTGGGCAGGTTCATATTGGCGCCCATGATCCAGGCGTGCAGCGGGCGCTCGACGGCCGTGTCGAAATGCACCACCTGGCCGCTGGCGTGCACCGAGGCATCGGTGCGTCCGGCGCAGAGGATGCTCACCGGTTCGCCGCCGGCAACCTTGGACAGCGCCTGTTCCAGGTTGCCCTGGATCGATGCCACCTTGCCGCTCTGGCGCTGGAAACCGCGATAGCGCGTGCCCTTGTACTCGAGACCTAGGGCGATTCTGGAAAAGCCAGCGGCCGCCATTTCGGCGGCCGCGGCAGGTACTGCGTCAGACATGTAATCCATCAAACCAGCTTGGCAATCATCTCACGGGCTTCCTGTTGCTGGGTCTCGCTGCCCTCGGCGACCACTTCGTCGAGGATGTCGCGAGCGCCTTCGGTGTCGCCCATGTCGATATAGGCGCGCGCCAGATCCAGCTTGGTCGCGGTTTCATCGGTGCCGGAGAGGAAATCGAAGTCGTCGTCGCCATCCAGCTCGCCGGCCAGGCTGTCGACCGGCTGCAGCAGCTCCTCTTCCGGCTGTTCCAGGCTACCGGCCAACTGATCCAGCTCGGCGGTCACCTCATCCAGTTGCGCGGCGAAGCTGTCCGCCTCGACCTCGGGCTGCGCCTGCAGCTCCTCGCCGAGGGACAGATCGAAATCCGCCGGCAGTTCAAGATCGGCGTCGGCGCTTTCTTCCGGCAGATCCAGGCTCAGATCGGCCAGCTCGTCGGCGGGCTCGGCAGCTGCCGGCACGCTGTCTTCGTCGAGGCTGAGGAGGAAATCGTCGGCCTCGTCGGCAGTCGCCGGGGCGGACTCGTCCAGATCCAGGCTGAACTCGCCGAGGTCGTCGCCAGGCTGCGACAGCTCGACCTTGTCGTCGCCCAAGGCCAGATCGAAATCCAGATCGTCACTGGCCGCTGCCGTCGCCGGCTCGTCGACCAGACCGAAGTCCAGGTCGTCATCCAGCGACAGACTGCCAGCGTCCCCCTGCGCGGCCTGCATGTCGCGATCCAAGTCCGCCTCCAGTTCGTCCAGGCTCAGATCGAAGGCATCGTCCAGATCGCCGCCGGCGACAACCGGCGCTTCGCTGCTCGGCTCGTCCAGGCTCAGGTCGTCGAGGCTGAAGTCGCCCAGGTCGTCAGCGGCGTTCGCCGCGGCAACGCTGCCGGCGCCGACGAAGGCGGCTATGGCCGGGTACTTGGCTTTCAGCTGCTCGGCCTCGGCATTGACGCCGCCGATCTCGCGCAGTTCGTTGTCCTGACGGGCGAAGCCTTCGCGGTCGCCCAGCTCGGCATAGACTTCCATCAGCTTCAGACGCAGGTCGCTACGCTGCGGCTCGTCGTTGATGGCGTTCTGCAGCAACTCGGCGGCCTGGTTGAAACGGCCGTAGGCGATATAGATATCGGCTTCGCCCAGGGCATCGCCGGTTTGCGCGGTCACCCGCTCTTCGCCGGCTGCGGCCGGCGCAGCCGGCTTGGCCTCATCGCCGAGACCGGCGAAGCTGTCCTCCGGCATGTCGAGGTCGACGGCGAAACTGCCGTCCTGTGCCATTTCGTCGGCCAGCTCTTCGTGCAGCTCGGCTTCCTTCATGGCATTGCGCCGCGACAGCGCCATCAGACCGACCAGCAGCAGCAGCAATGCGCCACCACCGGCCAGGCCCAGGGTCATGGGGTTGGCCAGCAGGTCGTCGATAAAGCTTTGCGGGGCCGGCGCCGGAGCCGGTGCAGGGGCCGGTGCAGGAGCGGCAGGCTTGGCCGGCTCAGCCGGTTCGACCGCCTTGGCCGGAGCAGCCGGTGCAACGACAGCAGCCGGCTCACTGGCCGGCTGTTCTGGTGCCGCGGCGGCGCTGTCTTCGACAGGCGCAGCCGGCTCCTCGCTGTAGTTGTAGTCGGGGGCCGCCCCTTCGGGCGGCGACACAGGCGGGGTCGCCGCCTCCGTGGCCGGCGGCGCCGGTTCGGCAGCCGGCTTGGCCGCCTCCTCCGCTGCGACCGGCGCTGCCGGTGCGGCAGCACCCGCCGCTATATCGGCCTGCAGCTTGGCCAACTGGCTGTCCTTGAGTTCGATCAGACGCTGCAGCTTGTCCAGCTGGCTCTGCAGATCGCCGACGCGGCTTTGCAGTTCGGCGTTCTCGCGACGACTCGAGTCGAGGCTCTCCTGGGTCACGGCCAGCTTGTCGGTCAGCGCCTTGCTGTCGACCGAACCGCTGTCGCTGCCGCTGGTGGCCTTGCCGGCCTCGGCCGCCACCAGTTTCAGGCTGTCGCCGCTTTGTGCGGTCGCTGGCGCTGCGCCGGCAGTAGTGCGGCGGGTGGCATCCAGCTGACGCGAGGCGACGGCGCGCCCTTCGCGCCAGGCGGCGTTCTGTTCGGCGACCTGGGCCACGGCCTCGGCATTGCTGCGGCTGCGGATCTGCTGCTCATCGGGCAGGCGCAGTACCTGGCCGCTCTTCATGCGGTTGATGTTGCCGCCGATAAAGGCATCCGGGTTGAGATCCTGGATGGCCAGCATGGTCTGGTTGACCGAGCCGCCGCCCACGCGCTGGGCGATTTCCCACAGGGTGTCGTTGGCGGTGGTCTTGTATTCGTTACCGGAGATGGCCCGCGAGGCCGGTGCCGGTGCAGCCGGACGCGGGGCCGGTGCCGGCGCGGCACTGACGGGCGCCGGCGCAACGGCGGGACGCGGCGCTGGTGCCGGCGCGGCGATCGGCAGTTGCGGCGCGGCGGCCACCGCGGTTTGCGGGGAGTACAGCGGCGGATCGAGCAGCAGGGTGTATTCGCGCAGCAACCGACCATTCGGCCAGAGCACTTCCACCAGGAAGTTCAGATAAGGTTCGCGTACCGCTTTGCTCGAAGTGACGCGAATCACACTCTTGCCATTGGGCTTGAGTACCGGGGTGAATTTCAGGTCGGTGAGAAAGTATTGGCGATCGACGCCGGCCTTGACGAACTCTTCGGGGGACGCCAGGTTGGGAATCACCTCGTTGGAGGCCAGATCGCGCACCTCCAGCAATTCGATTTCCGCTACCAGCGGCTGATTCAGCGAGGACTGCAGGGTAACTTCACCCAACCCCAGCGCATGCGCCATACCGGAAGACAGGGCCGAAGCCGCTGCAATTGCCAGCACTAGTTTGCGAACCCGAACCATAGCGTTATCCCTTGTTTTATCTTTTTTCTCGGCATGCGAGAGGGTCTTGATAACTGCTGCCTGCATCCGCCCCAAGGAGCGGCTCCCCATTCAGCAATCAACTCAGCCAGTATTGCCAAGCTAGAAAGATTCTTCAAATTTCTAGGTAAGTATCTTTTACAGATAGTGTTTTATCAACAACTCGGCTATTTGCACAGCATTCAGGGCAGCGCCTTTTCTTACATTATCAGACGCAATCCACAAATTGAGTTGGCGCGGATCACTGACGCCGCTGCGCACGCGCCCGACATAGACCTGATCCTGGCCAACCGCATCGCCCACCGCCGTCGGATAGTCGCCCGCCTCCACCAGCTCGATCCCCGGCGCGGCTTCCAGCAAGCGCGACACGGCAGCCACATCCACCTCGCCATCGACCTGCACGCCGAGCGCCAGGCTGTCGCCAAAGAATACCGGCGCCAGGGCGCAGGTCGCCGATACCGGCAGATCCGGCACGCCGAGCAACTGCTGCAGCTCGCTCGCCAGGCGATTCTCCAGTTCGGCATGGCCCTGCTCGTCCAGCGCCCCGACCTGTGCCAGCAGGTTGAACGCGACCTGCCGGTCCAGGCCCTTGGGCTCCAGCGGGCGGCCATTGAGCAACTCGGCGGTCTGCCGCGCCAACTCCTGCACTCCGCTGCGACCGAGGGTGGACGCCGCCAGCATGGCGGTCAGCTGCACCTGGCGCGGCTGCAGCAGCGGGCGCAACGCCGTCAGCACCAGCGCGGTCGCCACCGCGCAAGGCGTCGGCGAACTGAGCAGCCAGGGGGCATGCCGCGCTGGCAAGCCGTCCAGGCCGGCTTCGGGTAGCACGCAAGGCGCCTGACTCAGCGGCAAGGCGGCGCTCAGGTCGATCAGCGAGCAGCCCGCGGCCAGCACCCGCTCGTGCTGGGCCCGCGAGACATCGGCGCCGGCGGCGAAGAAGGCCAGCTGCACCTGGGCGAAATCGAAGGCATCGAGCGACCTGACCCGCACCTGGCGCCCACGAAAGGACAGGCTCTGCCCGGCCGACTCGCTGCTGGCCAGCAGATGCAGTTCCTTGACCGGAAAATCGCGTTCTTCGAGCAGTTCGACCAGCGCCTCGCCGATGCTACCGGTGGCGCCGACCAGGGCGATATTGAAGGACTGGCTCATGGGGTGGACCTGCGACGCGGGGAGGAGCCGCACTGTAACCGCGCCCTCTCGCCCAGGCAATCGGCCGGATCCGCCGGCGCGCAGACGTGTGCCCCAAGATGCGCCAGAAGCAAAAAGCCCCGCTGCCGAGGCAGCGGGGCTTTTCTGGCTGTTACTTGCAGCTTGCAGCCAGCGCGGCTTTAGCGCTCCAGCAGGATGCGCAGCATGCGCCGCAGCGGCTCGGCCGCGCCCCACAGCAGTTGGTCGCCGACGGTGAAGGCGCCCAGGTACTGCGAGCCCATGTTGAGCTTGCGCAGACGACCGACCGGCACGCTCAGGGTGCCGGTGACCGCGGTCGGGCCGAGGTCGCGAATGCTGGCTTCGCGGCTGTTCGGCACCAGCTTGACCCAGGGATTGTGCTGGCTGATCAGGCCTTCGATATCGCCCATCGGCACATCCTTGTTCAGCTTGATGGTCAGCGCCTGGCTGTGGCAGCGCATGGCGCCGATGCGCACGCAGATGCCGTCGACCGGGATCGGGTTCTTGAAGCGGCCGAGGATCTTGTTGGTCTCGGCCTGGGCCTTCCACTCTTCGCGGCTCTGACCGTTGGGCAACTCCTTGTCGATGTAGGGGATCAGGCTGCCGGCCAGCGGCACGCCGAAGTTGTCCACCGGGAAGGCTTCGCCGCGCATGGCCTCGGCCACCTTGCGGTCGATGTCGAGGATGGCGCTGGCCGGATCGGCCAGCTCATCGGCGACGGCGCCGTTGATCGCGCCCATCTGCTTGATCAGCTCGCGCATGTTCTGCGCGCCGGCACCGGAAGCAGCCTGGTAGGTCATGGCGCTCATCCACTCGACCAGGCCGGCCTCATACAGGCCACCCAGGGCCATCAGCATCAGGCTGACGGTGCAGTTGCCGCCGATATAGTTCTTGCTGCCGGCGTCCAGCGCCTGGTCGATCACCTTGCGGTTGACCGGATCGAGCACGATCACCGCGCTGTCGTCCATCCGCAGGCTGGAAGCCGCGTCGATCCAGTAACCCTGCCAGCCGGCTTCGCGCAGCTTGGGGAAGACTTCGTTGGTGTAGTCGCCGCCCTGGCAGGTCAGGATCACGTCCAGGCCTTTCAGGTCGTCGATGCTGTAGGCGTCCTTCAGCGGGGCAATGTCCTTGCCAATCGCCGGCCCCTGGCCGCCGACATTGGAGGTGGTGAAGAACACCGGCTCGATCAGGTCGAAGTCCCGCTCTTCCAGCATGCGCTGCATAAGCACGGAACCGACCATGCCACGCCAACCGATCAGACCTACACGTTTCATAACGACTACACCTATATAAGCAGCCCGCCGGAACCACCCCGGCGGGACTGGAAGATTACAGACTACGCAGCGCTTCGACTACCGCATCACCCATGGCCGAGGTACCGACGCGGGTCTTGCCTTCGGACCAGATGTCCCCCGTGCGCAGGCCCTGATCCAGCACCAGGCTCACGGCTTTTTCGATGGCGTCGGCGGCAGCGGCCTGGCCGAAGCTGTAACGCAGCATCATGGACACCGAGAGAATGGTGGCCAGCGGGTTGGCGATGCCCTTGCCGGCGATGTCCGGCGCAGAGCCGTGGCACGGCTCGTACATGCCCTTGTTGTTGGCATCCAGGGATGCCGACGGCAGCATGCCGATGGAGCCGGTGAGCATCGAAGCCTCATCGGACAAAATGTCACCAAACATGTTGTCGGTGACCATCACGTCGAACTGCTTGGGCGCACGCACCAGCTGCATGGCGGCGTTATCCACGTACATGTGGGAGAGCTCGACGTCCGGGTAATCCTTGGCCACTTCCTCGACCACCGCACGCCACAGCTGGCTGGAGGCCAGCACGTTGGCCTTGTCCACCGAGCACAGCTTCTTGTTACGCACCATGGCCATGTCGAAACCGACCTTGGCGATGCGGCGGATCTCGCTCTCGCTGTACGGCAGGGTGTCATACGCCATGCGCTCGCCGCTTTCCAGCACCTTGCTCTCGCGCGGCTGGCCGAAGTAGATGCCGCCGGTCAGCTCACGCACGATGAGGATATCCAACCCTGCCACAACCTCAGGCTTGAGGCTGGAGGCCTCGGCCAGTTGCGGGTAGAGGATGGCCGGACGCAGGTTGCCGAACAGGCCCAGTTGCGAACGGATCTTCAGCAGGCCGCGCTCCGGGCGGATGGCCGGATCGATGGTGTCCCACTTCGGCCCACCGACGGCGCCGAGCAGCACAGCATCGGCCGCCTTGGCGCGCGCCAGGGTCTCGTCGGCCAGCGGCACGCCGTAGCGGTCGATGGCGGCGCCGCCCAGGTCATCGAAGCTCAGCTCGAAACCCAGGGCGTACTTGTCGTTGGCCAGGTTCAGCACCTTGACCGCTTCGGCCATGATTTCCGGGCCGATACCGTCGCCGGGGAGAACCAGAATCTGCTTGCTCATTGCATTCCTCAATCTATCCGTAGGGTGGATGACGCTGTTTTCATCCACCGAAACCCAGCACGGTGGATGGATAAAGCGCCATCCACCCTACCTTCATGCATTACTTGATCGCGCCGAACAGCCAGGGGCTCCTCTGCTGGTGTTTGGCTTCGAAGGCCCTGATCGCCTCCTGATCCTGCAGGGTCAGGCCGATGTCGTCCAGGCCGTTGAGCAGGCAGTGCTTGCGGAAGGCATCGACTTCGAAGGCGTACTGCACGCCATCGGGGCGGGTCACGGTCTGCGCCGCCAGGTCGACGGTCAGCTGGTAGCCCTCGCTGGCTTCGCACTGCTGGAACAGCGCATCGACCTCATCCTCCTTGAGGATGATCGGCAGCAGGCCGTTCTTGAAGCTGTTGTTGAAGAAGATATCGGCGAAGCTCGGCGCAATGATCGCGCGGAAACCATATTCCTCCAGCGCCCAAGGCGCGTGCTCGCGGCTCGAGCCGCAGCCGAAGTTCTCGCGGGCCAGCAGCACGCTGGCGCCCTGGTAGCGCGGAAAATTGAGCACGAAATCCTTGTTGATCGGGCGCTTGGAGTTGTCCTGGTTCGGCTGGCCGACATCCAGGTAGCGCCACTCGTCGAACAGGTTGGGGCCGAAGCCGGTGCGCTTGATCGACTTCAAGAACTGCTTGGGAATGATCTGGTCGGTATCGACATTGGCACGATCCAAAGGAGCGACCAGGCCGGTGTGTTGGGTAAAGGCTTTCATCTCTCTATTCCTCAGGCCTGGATCAATTCGCGCACGTCGATAAAGCGGCCGGTCACCGCGGCGGCGGCGGCCATGGCCGGGCTGACCAGGTGGGTACGCCCACCGGCGCCCTGGCGGCCCTCGAAGTTGCGGTTGGAGGTGGACGCGCAATGCTCGCCGCTGCCCAGCTTGTCCGGATTCATCGCCAGGCACATGGAGCAGCCCGGCTCGCGCCATTCGAAACCGGCCTCGATAAAGATCTTGTCCAGCCCCTCGGCCTCGGCCTGTGCCTTGACCAGGCCGGAGCCCGGCACCACCAGCGCCTGCTTGACGGTGGCGGCGACCTTGCGGCCCTTGGCCACCTCGGCGGCGGCACGCAGGTCTTCGATGCGCGAGTTGGTGCAGGAGCCGATGAACACACGATCGAGCTGGATATCGGTGATCGCCTGGTTTGCGGTCAGGCCCATATATTTCAGGGCGCGGGTGATCGAGTCCTTCTTCACCGGGTCGCTCTCGACGGCCGGATCCGGCACCTTCTGGTCGACGGCCAGGACCATTTCCGGCGAGGTGCCCCAGGAGACCTGCGGCTTGATCTCTTCCGCGCGCAGCTCGACCAGGGTATCGAACACCGCGTCATCGTCGGAGACCAGGGTTCGCCACTGCGCCACGGCCTTGTCCCAGTCGGCGCCCTTGGGCGCGAACGGACGACCCTCGACGTAGGCGATGGTCTTCTCGTCCACCGCCACCAGGCCGACGCGGGCACCGGCTTCGATGGACATGTTGCAGATGGTCATGCGCCCTTCCAGGGACAGGTCGCGGATCGCGCTGCCGGCGAACTCCAGGGCATGACCGTTGCCGCCAGCGGTGCCGATCTTGCCGATCACCGCCAGAACGATGTCCTTGGCGGTGACGCCGAACGGCAATTTGCCTTCGACGCGCACCTGCATGTTCTTCATCTTCTTGGCCACCAGGCACTGGGTGGCGAGCACGTGCTCGACCTCGGAGGTGCCGATGCCGTGGGCCAGCGCGCCAAAGGCGCCATGGGTGGAGGTGTGCGAGTCGCCGCAGACCACGGTCATGCCCGGCAAGGTGGCGCCCTGCTCCGGGCCGACCACGTGGACGATGCCCTGACGCACGTCGTTCATCTTGAACTCGAGGATGCCGAAGTCGTCGCAGTTCTCGTCCAGGGTCTGCACCTGGATACGCGAGACTTCGTCGGCGATGGCTTCGAGGCCGCCCCGGCGCTCGGCCTGGGTGGTCGGCACGTTGTGGTCCGGGGTGGCGATGTTGGCGTCGATGCGCCACGGCTTGCGCCCGGCCAGGCGCAGACCCTCGAAGGCCTGTGGCGAGGTCACTTCGTGGAGAATGTGGCGGTCGATGTAGATCAAGGAAGAGCCGTCGTCGCGGCGCTTGACCTCGTGCATTTCCCAAAGCTTGTCGTAGAGCGTTTTGCCGGCCATCAGCTATCCCTCATCAGCGTCTTGCGGGCACCTCCAAAAACTACCTGCGTTGTCATCGCCGCGTTAAAAACAGGCTCGTGCGCGAGTCCGATCAGAATGCTCATTTACAACTCGTAAACGCCGCTTCTTCGCCTGTTTGATTCGCTGGCGCTCACCCTTCGGGCCAGCCTGCGGCTGTTACTCCCGGAGGTCGTTGCGCCTTGCGCTGACTGCCTCGCCTACGTTTTTGGAGGTGCCCTTTCTATGCCCGGGCAAATGGCCCTGCGGCTTATGGGGAGAATGCTATGATCCCGGGACGAATAACTCAAATTCATATTTTTTATCCCAAGGATTCCACAAAGGAATCCCCAAAAGCCGCAAGCTTCAAGCGACAGGCCGCCAGCCAAGACCCAGCGGCTCGGCTTGCCGTTCGCGGCCCACCGTTTGGAGCTGTTTCTATGGATCTGGCCAACCTCAACGCCTTTCTCGCCATCGCCGAAACCGGCAGTTTTTCCGAAGCCGGCGAGCGCCTGCACCTGACCCAGCCGGCGGTGAGCAAACGCATTGCCGGCCTCGAGCAACAGCTTGGCGTACGCCTGTTCGACCGCCTCGGCCGCGAGATCGGCCTGACCGAGGCAGGACGCGCCCTGCTGCCGCGCGCCTACCAGATCCTCAACGTGCTGGACGACACCCGCCGCGCGCTGACCAACCTGGCCGGCGAGGTCAGCGGCCGCCTGACCCTGGCCACCAGCCACCATATCGGCCTGCACCGCCTCCCCGCCCTGTTGCGCGCCTTCACCCGTGCCCATCCGCAGGTGGCGCTGGATATCCAGTTCCTCGACTCCGAAGTGGCCTACGAGGAGATCCTCCACGGCCGCGCCGAACTGGCGGTGATCACCCTGGCCCCGGAAACCCGCGAACCGGTGCGCGCGGTGCCGGTGTGGAACGATCCGCTGGATTTCGTCGCCGCCCCCGAACACCCGCTGGCGCGCAGCGCCGCCATCGGCCTGCCGGACGTGGCGCGGCACCCGGCGGTGTTCCCCGGCGGCAACACCTTCACCCACCATATCGTGCAGCGCCTGTTCGAGGCCCAGGGCCTGACACCGAACATCGCCATGAGCACCAACTACCTGGAGACCATCAAGATGATGGTCTCCATCGGCCTGGCCTGGAGCGTGTTGCCGCGCACCATGCTCGACGACCAGGTGGTGCCGCTGGCCCTGCCGGGCATCCAGCTGTCGCGCCAGCTCGGCTACATCCTGCACACCGAGCGCACCCTGTCGAACGCTGCGAAAGCCTTCATGGCCCTGCTCGACGCCCAGCGCGACAGCCACAGCCTTGCATAGCTGGCCAAGCTGCGGCTAACGTGGCGGCATAACGATAAAAAAGGCACACGCATGACCCGAACGTCCGTCACGCGCATCACGCCCACTGGAGGATGGCCCGGCCATGGCCAGATCCACTGACCAGACCCCGCCCCTACCGCATATCCCGGCGATGGACCCCGCCGAATTCGAACAGACCTGGCAGGACGCCCCACGCCTGCTGGCGGCGCTGAACGGCGCGCAGCTGGGCGCCTGGTTCTGGGATATCGACAGCGGCCGGGTCAACTGGTCGCGCGGCGCCCAGGCGCTGTTCGGCCTCGACCCCGCCCGCCCGCTGACCCGCAGCGTCGACTACATCGAGCTGATTCCCGAGGAAGAACGCGGCGCGGTGCTGCAGCAATTCCACGCCATCCTCGCCGGCGACGACGGGGGCCGCGCCCTGCGCCACCGCATCCGCTGGCCGGACGGCAGCCTGCACTGGCTGGAGATCAGCGGCAGCCTGTCGCGCGATGCCGACGGCCGCCGGCGCATGTTCGGCGTGATCCGCGACATCAGCTCGCAACAGGCGCGCGCCGAGGCCCTGCGTGCCTCGGAAGAACGCTTCGCCAGCCTGTTCCGCCTCAGCCCGGACATCATGCTGCTGGTGCGCTATGACACCAGCGAGATCCTCGAGACCAACCAGCACTTCACCCACGCCTTTGGCTGGCCCGCCGCGGAGATTCTCGGCCGCAGCACCCTCGACCTCGACCTCTGGGTGCATGCCGAGCAGCGCGATTACCTGCGCCGGCAGGCGCCGCTGAGCCGCGAGCCGCTGATCCAGGAAGTGCAGCTGCGCACCCGCGCCGGGCGCATCCTCGACGGCGTGCTGTCGAGTCAGTACATCGAGCTGCAGGGCGAACGCTTGCTGCTCTGCACCTTCCTCGACACCAGCGAACGCATGCGCGCCGAAACCGCCCTGCGCAACAGCGAGGAAAAGTTCGCCAAGGCCTTCATGCACACCCCCGACGCCGTGGCGATTACCGATCGGGCGACTGGCCGCTTTATCGAGGTCAACCCCAGCTTCGAGCAGCAGTTCGGCTGGAGCAGCGCCGAGGCGCTCGGCCGCACCTCGCTGGAGCTGGGCATCTGGGCCGACCCCGGTGACCGCCAGCGCATGCTCGACGCCCTGCAGGCCGGGCGCCTGAACAACCTCGAAGTACGTCTGTTCAGCCGCGACGGCAGCGCCAGCATCAACCTGCTGTTCGGCGGCGAGATCGAGCTCGACGGCCAGCGCTGTCTGGTGCTGACGGTGCGCAACATCACCGCCCAGCGCGCCCAGGAGCTGGCCCTGCAGGAAAGCCAGGAGCGCCTCAAGCTGGCGCTGGAGTCGGCCGACCTGGGTACCTGGGACTGGCACATCCCCAGCAACCGCCTGTTCGGCAGCGCCCGCGCCGCCGCCCTGCACGGCCTCGACGCCTGCCCCTTCGACGACGACTTTCGCGAGTTCTTCCGCTGCGTGCCGCTGGAAGACCGCCAGGCCATGCGTCTGGCCTACGTCGCCCTGCGCGAGGGGCGCAGCGCCAATTATCAGGTGACCTACCGGGTGCGCCACCCCAACGGCGCGCTGCACTACCTGGAAAGCACCGCCAAACTGCACCGCGACGCGGGCGGCCAGCCGCTGCGCATGGTCGGCACCCTGGTCGACATCAGCGAGCGGGTACTGCGCGAGCAGCGCCTGCGCGCCTCCGAGGAGAAATTCGCCAAGGCCTTCCACTCCAGCCCGGACGCCATCACCATCACCGAGCGCGACACCGCGCGCTACATCGAGGTCAACGAGGGCTTCACCCGCCTCACCGGCTACACCCCGGACGAGGTGGTCGGCCGCACCGCCTTCGAGCTGAGCGTCTGGGCCTACCCCGAGGAACGCCTGCAGATGCTCGAACACCTGGCGCAGAATGGCCAGGTGCTGCACATGGAGATGCACGGTCAGCACCGCGACGGCGGCGTGCGCCTGGTCGAGGTCTCGGTGCAACCCATTGAGCTCAACGGCGTCGCCTGCCTGCTACTGACCGCACGCGACATCAGCGAACTGAAGCTGGCGCAGGCGCAGGTGCAGCATCTGGCCTACCACGACGCCCTGACCAACCTGCCCAATCGCGCCCTGCTGATGGATCGCCTGACCCAGCAGATCGCCCTGCTCAAGCGCCACGAGCTGCGCGGCGCACTGCTGTTCATCGACCTCGACCACTTCAAGCACATCAACGACTCGCTCGGCCACCCGGTCGGCGATGCCGTGCTGCGCCTGGTCACCGCGCGCCTGGAAGCCAGCGTGCGCCTGGAAGACACCGTGGCGCGCCTGGGCGGCGACGAGTTCGTGGTGCTGCTCTCCGGCCTGGAGGGCAAGCGCTCGGAAGTCACCCGCCAGGTGCGCCAGGTGGCGGAGAAGCTGCGCCGCCTGCTGGCCGAGCCGATGCTGCTGGACGGCCACCAGCTGCAGGTCACGCCGAGCATCGGCGTCGCCCTGATTCCCGATCACGGCGACACCCCGGCCGACCTGCTCAAGCGCGCCGACATCGCCCTGTACCGCGCCAAGGACTCCGGTCGCAACGCCATCCAGCTGTTTCGCAGCACCATGCAGGAGGCCGCCAGCGCCCGTCTGCGCCTGGAGAACGATCTGCGCCTGGCCCTGGCCCGCGGCGAGTTCGAGCTGCACTTTCAGCCGCAGGTCGATGCCCGCGACGGCCAGGTGGTCGGCGCCGAAGCCCTGCTGCGCTGGCAGCACCCGCAGCTCGGGGCGCAGTCGCCGGCGCAGTTCATCCAGGTGCTGGAGGAAAGCGGGCTGATCCTCGAAGTCGGCGGCTGGGTGCTGGCCGAGGCCTGCCACCTCTGCGCCCGCCTGCTGGCCGACGGCCTGATCGATGCCGAGCGCTTCAGCCTGTGCGTCAACATCAGCCCGCGGCAGTTCCGTCAGCACGACTTCGTCGAGCGCGTGGCCGGCTGCCTGCGCGACAGCCAGCTACCCAACGCCATGCTCAAGCTGGAGATCACCGAAGGCATCGTCATCCAGAACATCGACGACACCGTGGGCAAGATGCTGCGCCTGAAGAAGCACGGCGTCAGCTTCGCCATGGACGACTTCGGCACCGGCTACAGCTCGCTGACCTACCTCAAGCGCCTGCCGGTGGACATGCTGAAGATCGACCAGTCGTTCGTCCGCGACGCCACCCACGACCCCAACGACGCCGAGATCATCCGCGCCATCGTCGCCATGGCGCGCAGCCTGGGCCTGGCGCTGATCGCCGAGGGAGTCGAGCAGCAGGAGCAACTGGATTTCCTGCAGCGCCAGGGTTGCCACCTGTACCAGGGCTACCTGTTCAGCAAGCCGCTGCCGCAGGAAGCCTTCCGCGCCCTGCTCGGCCGAGGGCCGGCCCGACAGCCTTAGCCCGGCAGCGCTCGCGACCGACATGGCGCAGAAACGAAGAAGGCGCCCGGGTGGGCGCCTTCTTCAGCGGGGCTCGGCCGCGGTTCAGCTTTCCAGCGCCGGACGCTGATTGCCGATGGGGATGCGCTTGGCCTTGGCCTCTTCCGGCACGATGCGCTCCAGCTCGATGTTGAGCAGGCCGTTGACCAG
Organism: Pseudomonas sp. NPDC077649; assembly: GCF_044542855.1. Taxonomy (NCBI): domain Bacteria; kingdom Pseudomonadati; phylum Pseudomonadota; class Gammaproteobacteria; order Pseudomonadales; family Pseudomonadaceae; genus Pseudomonas; species Pseudomonas sp. NPDC077649. The sequence goes on from NZ_JBITVF010000002.1 coordinate 261,910, forward strand.
GTTGGCGCCCTTGACCTCGATGTGGTCGGCCAGGCGGAAGGACAGCTTGAACGCGCGCTGGGCGATGCCCTGATACAGGTAACTGACGTTCTCCGCGCCGCGCTCGCGCTTGCCGCCACTGACGGTCAATACGCCGCGCTCGACCTGCAGCTCGAGATCCTCGTCCTGGAAACCGGCGGCCGCGACCACGATACGGTAGTGGTCCTCGCCATGCTTCTCGACGTTGTAGGGCGGATAGGAGCTGCCGCCGTCGTTGCTGCGCAGGGCGGACTCGAACAGATCGTTGAACCGGTCGAAACCGATGGACTGGCGGAACAGGGGGGCCAGGGACAGTACGTTGCTCATGACAATTCTCCTGAATGATTCAGCAAGGGATCACAGTGCGGAACCCGACTTCGGCATCCCGCAAGCCCTTAACTAAGGTCGCCCGGAGAATTTTCAAGCGCCTGAAAAATTCGTTTACAGATCGAGGGCGCCACGCCGATCCCCTGGGGTGCGCCATGCGCAGCGCGCTTCGCGCAAATTGCTCGTCACGCAGGCGCGGTGCCCCTAGGCCGGCTCCGTCGCCGCGCCGAGCAACCGATCGATGCGCGCGCAATCCTGCTCGCGGCGTACCTCGGCGAACAGCGCCACCGCCTCCGGATAGCTGCGCGTGAGCATGGCCAGCCACTGCTTCAGGCGCCCAGGCGCATAGCGCGGCGCCAGCTTGCGCCGGGCCTGCTGCCAGAAGTCCAGCAGCAGCGGCTGCAGCTCGTCCCAGCTCATCTCCTGCGGCTGCTCGCCGGCCCGTACCGCGGCGATCTGCCGGGCCAGACCGGGGCGCGACACCAGCCCGCGCCCCAACATGATGTCGTCCACCCCGCTGATCTCGCGGCAGCGCCGCCAGTCGTCCAGCGTCCACACCTCGCCGTTGGCGAATACCGGCACCGCCACCGCCTCCTGCACCCGCGCCACCCACTCCCAGTGCGCCGGCGGCTTGTAGCCTTCGACCTTGGTCCGCGCGTGCACCACGATCTGGCTGGCGCCGCCCTCGGCCAGGGCGCGCGCGCAGTCCAGGGCGCCCTCCTTGTCGGTGAAGCCCAGGCGCATCTTCGCCGTCACCGGGATGGCCGCCGGCACCGTGCGCCGTACCTCGCGGACGATGGTGTGGAGCAGCTCCGGCTCCTTGAGCAATACCGCGCCGCCGCGCGACTTGTTCACCGTCTTGGCCGGGCAGCCGAAATTCAGGTCGATCACCGGTGCGCCGAGGGTGCAGGCGAAGGCCGCGTTGTCGGCCAGGCACTGCGGGTCGGAGCCGAGAAACTGCACGCGCATCGGCGTGCCGGCGCGGGTGCGGGCGCCGGCGAACAGCTCGGGGGCGAGCTTGCGGTAGGTGGCAGCCGGCAGCAGGCGCTCGCTGACGCGAATGAACTCGGTGACGCACCAGTCGATGCCGCCGATACGGGTCAGCACGTCGCGCAGGATCTCGTCGACCAGCCCCTCCATGGGTGCCAGGGCGATTTGCATGGGAGTGTCCGGAGAAAACGGGCGCACAGTTTAAGGCGCCGCGCGCGCGGCGCAAGATGGTCCACACTGCAGGAAACGCAAAGGAGATCCAGCATGCTACGTCACTCGCTACTGGCCTTGTGCCTGGTCGGCAGCCTCGCCCAGGCTGCCGACGCCCTGCCGCGGGGCGTGCAGGTGGTACCGCCGAACCCGGCGCCAGACGGCCCGGGGCGGCTGATCTTCAGCCGCGACAACAACGCGCCGAATGCCTGCGACGTGGAGCTCTACGTCAATCGGCAGGTGGTGGCGAAACTGGGCCCGGGCGAGCGCACCAGCCTCGATCTGCCCAGCGGCGAGCTGAGCCTCGCCGTGGCCATTTCCCCGGCCGGCTACTGCGCCGGGCGCGGGCCGGGGCCGGCGCAGTCGGTGCTGCTCGGCTCGGGCGAGACCCGCCAATTCGCCGTGATAGTCGAGCCGGGCCAGGCGTTCCTCGCCCCGCTGCTCAACTAGCGCGGTGCTACAGCTCCAGCGGATAGCGCTCCAGCAGCGCCTGGCCGTAGCCCTCGACGAACTCCGCCGGCATGCGCTTGGGCCGCCCGCTGGACAGCTCGATGCAGACGAAGGTGGTCTTGGCCCGCAGCAGAGTCACGCCATCCTCGGGGCGCAGCAGCTGGAAACGCCGATCCATCTTCAGGCGCTGGTCGGACTCGACGATCCAGGTGGCCATCTGCAGCTGCTGGCCTTCGTAGGCGCTGGCCAGGTAGTCGATCTCGTGACGCAGCACCGCCATGGCGCGATCCAGCCGGCGATACTCGGCCAGATCCAGGCCGAGGAACTGCGAATGACGCCAGGCGCAGCGCTCCAGCCAGCTGACGTAGACCGCATTGTTGGCATGGCCGAGGCCGTCGATGTCCTCGGCCGCCACCTGCAGGTCGATGACGAAGGGGGTGGGCAGGTCCCAGCTCATGCTCGTACCTCCGCGCCGCCGATCGGGCCGCAGGGGCCGCCGGCAGCGGCCAGACACGGCATCTCGTCCATCCACAGTTTCATCGTTGCTCTCCCGAATCCTGTCGCGCTGGGCAGCGGCATCGCCACCCGCCGTCACGCCATCCAAGCCCCGAATGATACGCCGCCTACCCGCTCGCTGCAGCGCCGAGCTTTCATAGCGTCATGCCAGCACGCCATAATGCGTCAACCTCGCCCGCGAGCCCGAGAATCGAGCAATTGACTGCCGTCCTGCGCCTGCTGATGCTGCTCCTGCTACCCGCCCTGGGCTGGGCGGACAGCCTGCCGCTGCCGAGCGGCCAGGCCCGCGTGCTGCCCGGCCCGTACATGCAGGTCTGGCAAGACCCGCAGGGCCTGGCCGACTTCACCCAGGTGCGCGCCCTGCCCGACTCGGCGTGGCAGGTGGTCGGCCGCCGCGACGCCAGCTTCGGCTACGGCGGCAGCGCCTACTGGCTGCGTCTGGATCTGCACAACCCGCATGCGCGCTCGCTCGGCTGGATACTGCTGGTGGGCAACCCGCTGCTGGACCAACTGGACGCCTACGGCCTGGATGAAGACCGGGTGTACCGCGCCGGCGACCAGCGCCCCTTCGCCTGGCGCTGGATCGAACACCGCCAGCTGGCCCTGCCGCTGGACCTGGCGCCCGGCGAAACGCGCCGGCTGTGGCTGCGCATGCAGACCGACGGCTCGGCCAACCTCAGCGCCAGCCTGATGACCCGCGAAGCCTTCGACCACCTGGAGCAACGCAGCCTGCTGCTGCAGGGACTGTTCTTCGGCGCCCTGACGGCGATGCTGATCTACAACCTGTCGATCTTCTGCATCACCCGCGACCGCAGCTACCTCTGGTACAGCCTGTTCGTCGCCAGCTTCAGCCTCTACCAGTTCATCCAGCTCGGCTTCGCCCTGCAGTGGCTGTGGCCCCAGGCCCTGGCCTGGCACCAGCTGAGCTTCCCGCTCAGCTCGGCGCTGGCCACCCTGTTCGGCATCTTCTTCACCTACAGCGTGCTCGAGCTGAACAACGGCTCGCCGCTGTACCGCTGGGTGGTCGCCGCGCTACTGGCCTGCTGCCTGGCAGTGATCGGCCTGGCTCTGGTCGGCCCCTACCAGGTCGCGCTGATCGGCAGCTTCGCCCTGGTGGCGGCCTGCGCCCCGATCGCCTTCGTCATCACCCTGCTGCGCTGGCGCGCCGGCTACGCCGCCGCCCGCCTGTTCGCCCTGGGCTGGTGCGTGCTGATCGCCGCCAGCCTGGCCAGCATCCTCACCGGCACCGGCCTGTTGCCCTACTCGCTGCTGACCCTGCACGCCCAGCAGATCGGCGGCCTGATCGAGATGACGGTGTTCTCCGTGGCTCTGGCCGCGCGCATCCGCCAGGCGCAGAACGCCGAACGCCAGGCCCAGGCCCGGCTGATCGCCCAGGAGCGCCAGCTGCGCCACGAACAGGCCACTCGTCTGCAGCTGCAGACGCAGATCAGCGACGGCCTGGAGCAGCGCGTGCAGGAGCGCACCGCGGCGCTGCAGGAAACCCTGCAACAGCTGTCCAACGCCAACCTGCGCCTGGCCGAGCTGAATCGCCGCGACGGCCTGACCGGGCTGTTCAACCGCCAGACCCTGAGCGAGGAACTGGAACGCGCCTGCGCCCGCGCCGAACGCAGCCGGCAGCCGCTGGCCATCCTCATGCTCGACTTGGATCACTTCAAGCAGGTCAACGACCGCCATGGCCACCTCGCCGGCGACGCCTGCCTGCGCCATGCGGCCCAGCGCATTCAGCAGCGCCTGCGCAGCAGCGACCTGCTGGCGCGCTTCGGCGGCGAGGAGTTCGTCGCCCTGCTCGACAACACCGACCTGGCCGGCGCCCTCGACCTGGCCGAGCAACTGCGCGACGACCTGGCCCGCCAGCCCTGCCCGTACCAGGACCAGTCCATTGCCCTGAGCCTGAGCATCGGCCTGCACGCCGGCATCCCCGACGACACCGGCTGCGGCGAACGCTGGCTGGACCTGGCCGACCGTGCGCTGTACCGGGCCAAGGCCGGCGGGCGCAACCGCGTGGTCGGCTACGAGGCCAGCGCCCTCGACGGCGCCTGACGCACCTCGCTCAGCAGCGCGAGCACCGCCTGCAGCAGCCGCGGATCGCCAAGCAGTCGCTGATGACCGCCCGCTGGCAGGCGCAATAGCTGACTGTCGAACCAGGCCCGGTGGATCAGCTCGGCCTCGCTCACCGGCACCAGCGGATCGTCCTCGGCATGCACGATCAGCCCCGGCAGCTCCAGTTGATAGCGCTGCACATCGAGATGCGCCGCCGGCATGCCGGCCTTCTCCTCCACCAGACGGATAAAGCGCGAGCGCGCCACCGCCGGCAGCCCCATGTACCGGGCGAAACCGCGCAGCACGGTGAGAATCCGGCTCGGCGCGGCGATGCTGACCAGCGCCGCGCTGCGCAGGCCCATCTGCGTCGCCAGCAGGGCGCTGGCACCGCCCATGGAATGACCGATCACCGCGTGCAGCGGCGGCAGTTCGCTGGCCGCCTCCAACAGCGCGCGGGCGAACAGCACCACGTTGGCCTCCTGCCCCGGCGAATGGCCATGGGCCGGGCCATCCAGCGCCACCACGGCATAGCCGGCGTCGACCAGACCGCGGATCAGCACGGCGAACTGGGTCGGCCGCCCTTCCCAGCCGTGCATCAGCAGCACCGCCGGCCCGCTACCCCAGCGCAACGCCGACAGGCCGAAACGCAGGGTGATGCGCTCGGCGCTGGCCAGCAGCGGCAACTCCCAGTCGCGCGGCGGCAGGTTGCGCGGGGTCATGAAGCGTTCGCGCAGGCGGCTCGCCAGCAATTGCGGAGCCACCCATCCCAGCGTCGCATTGACGCCACGTACCCAGGTCATCTGTTTCATCTGGCTTCTCCTCAGTTCACCGCCGCCTTGGCGGCCCGCAACACCCGGTCGGACAACTCGCCCGGGCCCAATGCCCGCGCCACCGCCAGACCGCCCACCATCAGCGCCAGATCGGCCAACGCTGCGTCGGCCTCCTCCGGCGTCTCGCTCATCAAGGCCGTCATCAGCTCGACATGCTCGGCCAGCGCCTGCCGAAAGCCCTCGGGCAAGCGCTCGATCTCGCCCAGCGAACTGGGCAAGGGGCAACGCTCGTCCTGCGCATCGCGGTGCTTGCGCGACAAGTAGAAGGCCGCTAACAGCACGCGCCGCTCGCGCCCGCCGAGGCTGGCGTCGATCTCGGCGAGGCGCGCCCGGCGCCGCCCGAGCAACTGACGGAAAGCCTCCAGCATCAGCGCCTCCTTGCTGGCGAAATGGGCATAGAAACCGCCCACCGTCAGCCCCGCCGCGGCCATCACTTCGGCCACCGCCGGATCGCCCGGGCCGCGCTCGGCCAGCACGCGCCCGGCGGCGGCGAGAATGCGTTCACGGGTTCTGCTCTTGCGCTCGCTCATGATGGCCCCTTGACATGATGGACACAATATTACGACCATCATATTCAAGCGCAAGCCTGGGGACATGCCATTGGTCGGCAAAACGCGCGAAAACAGTCGGGAACGGGAAAAGCCTGGGAGTTCCAGCACCGCAAGCACGGCCCGCAGGGCGGCCCAGAGGAGTGGCGGCCCGCAGGGCGGCCACCAGGGAGGGCGAACACAAAAAAGGGCTGCCTCCGGAGAAGCAACCCTCGAAACCCGCAAATGCGGAAAGGAAAATGGCGTCCCCTAGGGGACTCGAACCCCTGTTACCGCCGTGAAAGGGCGGTGTCCTAGGCCACTAGACGAAGGGGACGGAACCTTCGAACGACAAGGCCAGCACTAGGCTGGCCTTGCGTGTGATTGGTGGAGCTAAACGGGATCGAACCGTTGACCTCTTGCATGCCATGCAAGCGCTCTCCCAGCTGAGCTATAGCCCCGAAACCTTGCGGTCGGCTCGCAACGCTTGCGCGCTGCGACTGGAAAATGGCGTCCCCTAGGGGACTCGAACCCCTGTTACCGCCGTGAAAGGGCGGTGTCCTAGGCCACTAGACGAAGGGGACGTAACCTTCGAACGACAAGGCCAGCACCTGGCTGGCCTTGTCGGTGTTTGGTGGAGCTAAACGGGATCGAACCGTTGACCTCTTGCATGCCATGCAAGCGCTCTCCCAGCTGAGCTATAGCCCCGAAACCTTGCGGTCTGGCTGCAACGCCTGAGCGTTGCGGCTGGAATAAGTGGCGTCCCCTAGGGGACTCGAACCCCTGTTACCGCCGTGAAAGGGCGGTGTCCTAGGCCACTAGACGAAGGGGACGCAAGACCCTGATCGTGAATCGATCTACACCGATTCTGGCACTCCCGGAGGAGTCGAGATTGGTGGAGCTAAACGGGATCGAACCGTTGACCTCTTGCATGCCATGCAAGCGCTCTCCCAGCTGAGCTATAGCCCCATCTCGAGGACGGGGCGCATGTTAAGAGCGCCCCGAATGGCTGTCAACAACATTTTTCCTGCCAGCCAAAAGTTTTTGCCAATAGAACAACTACTTAGGGTCGCGCGACGTCCCGTAGGGTGCGCCGTGCGCACCACCACAACCGAGAGTGCCGCGGTGCGCGCGGCACACCCCAGCTCAGGCGATGCTCGCCAGCAGCTTCTCCCACTCCTTGGCTTCCTTCTTCGAAGTACCGCCGAGCAGCTCCAGCGCCTGGCGCAGACGGAAGCGGGTCAGGTCCGGACCGAGGATTTCCATGGCATCGAGCACCGACACCGAGCTGGCCTGGCCGGTGATGGCGGCGAACATCAGCGGCATGGCGTCGCGCAGCTTCAGCTCCAGGTGCTCGACCACCGCCTGGATGCAGCCGGTGATGCGCTCCTTCTCCCACTGGCGCAGGGCTTCGAGCTTCCACAGGATCAGCTGCATCAGCTGGCGCACCTGGTCGGGCGAGAGCTTCTTGTGCTCGAACAGCTTGGCGTCCAGGTTCAGGCCGCCGGAGAAGAAGAAGCCGGCCAAGGGCGCGATCTGGCTGAAGGTTTCCACCCTGCCCTGCACGTGCGGCGCAATCTGCATCAGGTACTCGGGATTGAGCGCCCACTTCTGCACTTCGGCGGCGAAGGTCTCCACCGGCAGCTCGCGCAGCCACTGGCCGTTGAGCCAGGAGAGTTTTTCCAGGTCGAAGATCGGCCCGCCCAGCGACACGCGGTTGATGTCGAAGTGCTCGATCATCTCGTTCAGGGAGAACTTCTCGCGCTCGTCCGGCATCGACCAGCCCATGCGGCCGAGGTAGTTGAGCATGGCCTGCGGCAGGTAGCCCATGCGTTCGTAGAAGGTGATGCTGGTGGGGTTCTTGCGCTTGGACAGCTTGCTCTTGTCGGGATTTCTGAGCAGCGGCATATAGCACAGCGCCGGTTGCTCCCAGCCGAAGTATTCGTAGAGCTTGATCAGCTTGGGCGCCGACGGCAGCCATTCCTCGCCGCGCAACACGTGGGTGATGCCCATCAGGTGGTCGTCGACCACGTTGGCCAGGAAGTAGGTGGGCAGGCCATCGGCCTTCATCAGCACCTGCATGTCCATGCGATCCCAGGGAATCTCGACGTCGCCACGCAGCATGTCCGGCACCACGCAGACGCCCTCGCTCGGCACCTTCATGCGCACCACGTGCGACTCGCCGGCGGCGATGCGGCGCTGCGCCTCGGCCGGATCGAGGTGCATGCAGTGACCGTCGTAGCGCGGGGTTTCCTTGTTGGCCATCTGCTGCGCGCGTACCTCGTCGAGGCGCTCGGCGCTGCAGAAGCAGGGGAAGGCATGGCCTTTGCCGACCAGCTCGTCCGAGTACTGCTTGTAGATCGCGCCGCGCTCGCTCTGCCGGTACGGGCCGTGCGGGCCGCCGACGTCCGGGCCCTCGTCCCACTCGATGCCCAGCCAGCGCAGGGCGTCGAAGATCTGCTGTTCGGACTCGCGGGTCGAGCGCAGCTGATCGGTGTCCTCGATGCGCAGGATGAACTGACCGCCGTGCTGACGGGCGAAGCACAGGTTGAACAGCGCGATATAGGCGGTGCCGACGTGGGGATCGCCGGTCGGCGATGGCGCGATACGGGTACGAACGGTGGTCATGAAGGCTCTCGGACAGTCGAAGCGTGGGTTCAATCAAGCCGGCGATGTTAACAGGCCGGGGGCGCCGGGCTCCAGCAGGCCACCGCCGCTGAGCGGCAGGCTGGCCATGAGGAAATCGAGGAAGGCCTTGACCTTCATCGCCTGGAACCGCCGCGAAGGATAGACCGCATAGACCTCGCCCAGCGGCAGGCGCGCCTGGCTCAGCAGCTCGACCAGACGACCGGCGCGCACCGCCTCGTCGCTGATCATCAGCGGCAGGCCGGCGATGCCGGCGCCGGCCAGCGCCGCCTCGCGGGCGAAGGTGATGTTGTTGCAGGTCAGCACCCGCTGGCAGGGCACGCTCTCGCCGAGCAGCGGCCAGTAACGCGGCGCGTCGTGCTGCAGGAGGATGGCGCGATGACCCTCCAGCTCGGCGACGCTGCGCGGTGTGCCGTGCGCCGCCAGGTAGGCCGGGCTGGCGCACAGGCGCCGGCCGCTCTCGAACAGCTTGCGCGCGATCAGCGTGGAGTCCTGCGGCTGGCCGACCTGGATGGCGATGTCCACGCCCTCCTCCAGCGGATCGACCAGGCGCGAGCTGAGTTCCACCTCGGCGCTGATCTGCGGGTACTGGCGCATGAACTCGCCGAGCACGCGGCCGAGAAACAGCTGGCCGAACTCGATCGGCGCGCTGATCCGCAGCAGCCCCGAGGGCTCGCGCTGCAGCTGCATCACCGCCTGCTCGGCCTCGGCGAAGTCGAGCATGATCTGCCGGCAACGCTCGTAGTAGGCCTGGCCCACCTCGGTCAGGCGCAGCTTGCGCGTGGTGCGGTTGAGCAGGCGCACGCCGAGGCGCTCCTCAAGCAGGGCGATGCGCCGACTCACCGTGGATTTCTGCATGCCCAGGCTGCTGGCCGCCTGGGTGAAGCTGTGGCACTCCACCACGCGGGTGAAGATCAGCGCGTCGTCCAGCCCCATGATTGTTCCCCACAAGCAACAAAGTTTGCCAAGTCTACCGGCTACTAGCGAAAACTGAACATCGTTAAATTTGCTTACACTTTTCAGCCAAGCCGAGCCTCGCATGCCCGCTCCCCTGCAACGCCGCCTCCTGCTCTTCACCACCCTGCTCGGCCTGTTGGCCGCCGCCCTGTTCGGCCACTGGCTGCTGGTCGGCCGCCACCTGCAGAGCACCGACAACGCCTACGTGCAGGGCGAGATCACCCGGGTATCGAGCCAGCTGAACGCGCGCATCGAGCGGGTGCTGGTGCGCGACAACCAGCACGTCGAGGCCGGCGCGCTGCTGGCGGTGCTGGAGGACAGCGATTTCCGCCTGGCCCGCCAGCGCGCCCGCGCCGCCCTGGCCAACTACCAGGCGCAACTCGACCAGGCACGCAGCAAGCTGGCGCAGCAGAGCAGCCTGATCGCCGCCAGCCAGGCTGAAGTGGCCGCCAGCCAGGCCACCCTGGAACGCGCCCAGCTCGATCTCGGCCGTGCCCAGGCCCTGCGCAAGCCCGGCTACGTCTCCGAGGAGCGGGTCACCACCCTGGCCGCCGACCAGCGCGTGGCGCGCTCGCAGCGGGCCAAGGCCACCGCCGACCTGCAGGCGCAGCGCCAGCAGACCGCGGCGCTGGAGGCCGAGGTGAAACGCCTCGACGCGCTGATCCTCGCCGCCCGCGCCGACCTGGAGCAGGCCGAGCTGGATCTCGCCCGCACCCGGATCCACGCGCCCATCGGCGGCTTCGTCGGCCAGCGTGCGGCGCGCGAAGGCCAGGTGGTGCAGAGCGGCAGCTACCTGCTGTCGCTGGTGCCGGATCGCGACATCTGGGTGCAGGCCAACTTCAAGGAAACCCAGATCGGCCGCATGCGCCCCGGCCAGCGCGCCGAGCTGGTGTTCGACAGCTACCCCGACACCCCCATCGAGGGCCGCATCGACAGCCTGTTCGCCGCCTCCGGCGCGCAGTTCAGCCTGCTGCCGCCGGACAACGCCACCGGCAACTTCACCAAGGTGGTGCAGCGCATCCCGGTCAAGCTGACCTTCGCCGCCGACCACCCGCTGCAGGGGCTGATCCGCCCCGGCATGTCGGTCGAGGTGCATGTCGACATCCGCGACGACGCCCAGCATGGCGGCTGATGCCCTGCTGCGCCCGACGGCGGAGCCCAGCCGGCGCGACTGGATCGCGGTGATGAGCGCCATGCTCGGCGCCTTCATGGCGGTGCTGGATATCCAGATCACCAACGCCTCGCTCAAGGACATCCAGGGCGCGCTGGCTGCCACCCTCGAGGAAGGCTCGTGGATCTCCACCTCCTACCTGGTCGCCGAGATCATCATGATTCCGCTGACCGCCTGGCTGGTGCAGCTGCTCTCGGCGCGGCGCCTGGCGCTGTGGGTGTCGCTCGGCTTTCTCGCCTCCTCGCTGCTGTGCTCGATGGCCTGGAACCTGGAGAGCATGATCGTCTTCCGCGCCCTGCAGGGCTTCACCGGCGGCGCACTGATCCCGCTGGCCTTCACCCTGACCCTGATCAAGCTGCCGGAGCACCACCGCGCCAAGGGCATGGCGCTGTTCGCCATCACCGCCACCTTCGCCCCGTCCATCGGCCCCACACTGGGCGGCTGGCTGACCGAGAACTGGGGCTGGCAGTACATCTTCTACATCAACGTGCCGCCGGGCCTGCTGATGATCGCCGGGCTGCTCTACGGCCTGGAGAAGAAGGCGCCGCACTGGCCGCTGCTGCGCACCACCGACTACGCCGGGATCCTCACCCTCGGCCTGGGCCTGGGCTGCCTGCAGGTGTTTCTCGAGGAAGGCCACCGCAAGGACTGGCTGGAGTCGAGCCTGATCCAGGGCCTGGGCAGCATCGCCCTGATCAGCCTGGCGCTGTTCGTCATCCTGCAGTTGTCGAAACCCAACCCGCTGATCAACCTCGGCGTGCTGCGCGAGCGCAACTTCGCCCTGGCCAGCATCGCCAGTCTCGGCCTGGGCGTGGGCCTGTACGGTTCGATCTACGTGCTGCCGCTGTACCTGGCGCAGATCCAGGGCTACAACGCGCTGCAGATCGGCGAGGTGATCATGTGGATGGGCCTGCCGCAGCTGCTGCTGATTCCGCTGGTGCCCAAGCTGATGACATTCATCTCGCCGAAATGGCTGTGCGCCCTGGGCTTCGCCCTGTTCGGTGCGGCCAGTTTCGCCTCGGGCGTGCTCGAGCCGAACTTCGCCGGCGAACAGTTCCAGCACATCCAGCTCATCCGCGCGCTCGGCCAGCCGCTGGTGATGGTGACCCTGTCGCTGATCGCCACCGCCTACGTGCTGCCACAGGACGCCGGCTCGGCCTCGAGCCTGTTCAACATCCTGCGCAACCTCGGCGGCGCCATCGGCATCGCCCTGCTCGCGACCCTGCTGGATGCCCGCGCCAAGGTCTATTTCGACTACCTGCGCGAAGCCCTGGTGCCGACCAATACGCAGCTGGACGAACGCCTGCAACTGCTGACCCAGACGCTCGGCAGCGAGCAGGCGGCGCTGGCCAAGCTCAGCGAAATCGCCCACCAGCAGGCGGCGATCATGGCCTACAATGACGCCTTTCATTTCATCGGCATCGCCCTGGGCCTGAGCATGCTCGCCATGCTGCTGACCCGCCGCCTGCCGGCCGGCGCCACAGGTGGCGCCGCCCACTGACCATACGCGCCCACTGCGGCGCGTTTTTTCGTTGCGGTATTGCATGCTCAGAACCTCCCGCGCCCTGCTGCTGATCGGTGCCTTCGCCACCATCTACATCGGCTGGGGCACCACCTACCTGGCCAACCATTTCCTCCTGCGCGAGCTGCCGCCCTTCGTCATCGGCTGCCTGCGCTTCGCCCTGGCCGGCGGCCTGGCGCTGCTGTGGGTGGCGCTGAGCGGGCAACTGCGCCTGCAGCGCAGCGACTGGGGCGGCGTGCTGATCGGCGGCCTGTCGCTGATCGCGGTCGGCCAGGGCGCGCTGATCTACGCCAACCAGTACCTGCCCACCGGCATGCTGGCGATGCTCTACACTACCCTGCCGCTGTGGAGCGTGGCGCTGGAATGGCTGCTCGGCGAACGCCCGCCGCTCTGGGTGCTGGCCGGCCTGGCGCTGGCCTGCGGCGGCATCGTGCTGCTGATGAACAACGCCCTGGGCAGCGCGGCCAGCGCCGAACAATGGCTGGCCGGCGCCCTGGTGGTGGCGGCGACGCTGATCTGGGCCTGCGGCGTGTGGCTGCTGCGCGGCCGCCCGGCGTTTCGCTCCAGCTGGCTGGGGCTGAGCCTGCAGATGCTGATCGGCGCCCTGCTGCTCGGCCTGTTCGGCCTCTGGCACGGCGACTGGCGAGGCCTGCAGCTGGCCGCCACCTCTAGCCAGGCCTGGCTGTGGCTGGCCTACCTGGTGCTGCCGGTGAGCCTGGGCGTGTACCCGGCCTACTTCTGGCTGCTGCGCGAGGTGCGCCCGAGCCTGGTGGCCACCTTCGCCTTCGTCAACCCGGTGGTGGCGCTGCTGCTGGGTTACCTGTTGCTGGGCGAACAGTTGAGCCTGCTGGCGCTGCTGGCCTGCGCGATCACCCTGGGCGGGGTGATGCTGATCATCTTTGGCCGGCGCTAACGGCTCACGTAGCCCGGATGCAATCCGGGGAAATCTCCCGCCTTAACATCCGCCCCGGATTGCATCCGGGCTACACCTGCAACAGGCGCTCGCGCAGCTTGTGGATCTCGTCGCGCAGCTGCGCCGCGGCCTCGAATTCCAGGTCGCGGGCCAGCTGGTACATCTTCTCCTCCAGCTGGCGGATGCGCTTGGCGATCTCGCTCGGCGAACGCAGTTCGCTCTCGTAACGAGCGCTCTCCTCCGCCGCCTTGGCCATGCCCTTGCGCTTGTTGCTGCGCGCGCCGGGCACGGTGGCGCCTTCGAGAATGTCCTGGACGTCCTTCTTCACCCCCTTGGGCACGATGCCATGGGCGGCGTTGAAGGCGATCTGCTTGTCGCGGCGCCGCTCGGTCTCACCGATGGCACGCTCCATCGAGCCGGTGATGCGATCGGCATAGAGGATCGCCTTGCCGTTGAGGTTGCGCGCGGCGCGGCCGATGGTCTGGATCAGCGAACGCTCGCTGCGCAGGAAGCCCTCCTTGTCCGCATCGAGAATCGCCACCAGCGCCACCTCGGGCATGTCCAGGCCCTCGCGCAGCAGGTTGATGCCGACCAGCACGTCGAAGGCGCCGAGACGCAGGTCGCGGATGATCTCCACCCGCTCCACGGTATCGATGTCCGAGTGCAGGTAGCGCACCTTGACGTCGTGATCGCCCAGGTAGTCGGTGAGGTCCTCGGCCATGCGCTTGGTCAGGGTGGTGACCAGCACCCGCTCCTCGACCGCCACGCGCAGGCGGATCTCCGACAGCAGGTCGTCGACCTGGGTGCGCGCCGGGCGCACCTCCACCTCGGGGTCGACCAGACCGGTGGGGCGCACCACCTGCTCGACCACGCGCCCAGCATGCTCGGCCTCGTAGGGCCCTGGCGTGGCCGAGACGAAGATGGTCTGCGGGCTGGCGGCCTCCCACTCCTCGAAGCGCATCGGCCGGTTGTCCAGCGCCGACGGCAGGCGGAAGCCGTACTCCACCAGGGTTTCCTTGCGCGAACGGTCGCCCTTGTACATGGCGCCGACTTGCGGCACCGAGACGTGGGACTCGTCGATCACCAGCAGCGCCTCGTCCGGCAGGTAGTCGTACAGGGTCGGCGGCGGCTCGCCGGGACCGCGCCCGGAGAGGTAGCGCGAGTAGTTCTCGATGCCGTTGCAGTAGCCCAGCTCGAGGATCATCTCCAGGTCGAAGCGGGTACGCTGCTCCAGGCGCTGCGCCTCCACCAGCTTGCCCGCACCGCGCAGGTAGTCGAGGCGCTGCTTGAGCTCGACCTTGATATTCTCCACCGCGCCGAGCAGCGTCTCGCGCGGGGTGACGTAGTGGCTCTTGGGGTAGAAGGTGAAGCGCGGCAGCTTCTTGATCACCTCGCCGGTCAGCGGGTCGAAGGCGCTGATGCTTTCCACCTCGTCGTCGAACAGCTCGACGCGGATCGCCTCCAGCTCGGATTCGGCGGGGAACACATCGATCACGTCGCCACGCACGCGGAAACTGGCACGGGCGAAATCCAGGTCGTTGCGCGTGTACTGCAGCTCAGCCAGGCGGCGCAGCAGGTCGCGCTGATCCATTTTGTCGCCGCGGTCGAGGTGCAGCACCATCTTCAGGTACTCCTCGGGGCTGCCCAGGCCGTAGATCGAGGAGACGGTGCAGACCACTATCACGTCCGGCCGCTCGATCAGCGCCTTGGTCGCCGACAGGCGCATCTGCTCGATATGGTCGTTGATCGAGGCATCCTTCTCGATGAAGGTGTCGGACGACGGCACATAGGCTTCCGGCTGGTAGTAGTCGTAATAGGAGACGAAATACTCCACCGCATTGTGCGGGAAGAACGCCTTGAACTCGCCGTACAGCTGCGCGGCCAGGGTCTTGTTCGGCGCCAGCACCAGGGTCGGGCGCTGCACCTGAGCGATCACGTTGGCGATGGAAAAGGTCTTGCCCGAACCGGTCACGCCGAGCAGGGTCTGGTGCGACAGGCCCGCCTCCAGGCCTTCGACCATCTGCCGGATCGCCTCCGGCTGATCGCCGGCCGGCTTGAAACGGGTTACCAGTTGAAATTCCGTCATGACTGACCTCGACAAACGGCTGTGACGCGCCCTGACAGACTACGTCAAAGCTGCTAACTGCGGGCGATGGACAAACCCGCTCGAATTACCTGGCGAAAGCCCTTAATTCAGGCGTTTGCGCTGTCGCCCCCTAGACTCAGGGTCGCTATACTAGCGCCCCGTTTACGCGACCCCCTAGCGCGAGTTTTCGGGGTCGCCTGGCCTCCCACCCTCACCTTCGAGCTGCCGCATCCATCATGAGTCTCTTCTCCGCCGTCGAAATGGCTCCGCGCGATCCCATCCTGGGCCTCAACGAAGCGTTCAACGCTGACACCCGCACCACCAAGGTCAACCTCGGCGTGGGCGTCTACTACAACGAGGAGGGGCGAATTCCGCTGCTTCGCGCCGTAGCCGAGGCCGAGAAGGCGCGCATCGAGGCCCACGCACCGCGCGGCTACCTGCCGATCGAAGGCATCGCCGCCTACGACCAGGCGGTGCAGAAACTGCTGTTCGGCGCCAATTCCGCCCTGGTCGAAGGCGGCCGCGTGATCACCACCCAGGCCCTCGGCGGCACCGGCGCGCTGAAGATCGGCGCCGACTTCCTCAAGCGCCTGCTGCCCGACTCGGTCGTAGCCATCAGCGACCCGAGCTGGGAAAACCACCGCGCGCTGTTCGAATCCGCCGGCTTCCCGGTGCAGAACTACCGCTACTACGACGCCTTCAGCAACGGCGTCAACCGCGGCGGCCTGCTCGAAGACCTGCGCAACCTGCCGGCGCGCTCCATCGTCGTGCTGCACGCCTGCTGCCACAACCCCACCGGCGTCGACCTGCAGCTGGACGACTGGAAGGCCGTGCTGGAAGTGCTGCGCGAGCGCGAGCACGTGCCCTTCCTCGACATCGCCTACCAGGGCTTCGGCGACGGCATCGAACAGGACGCCGAAGCGGTACGCCTGTTCGCCGAATCCGGCCTGGAGTTCTTCGTTTCCAGCTCCTTCTCCAAGTCCTTCTCGCTGTACGGCGAGCGCGTCGGCGCGCTGTCCATCGTCACCAGCAGCCAGGAAGAAGCCGGGCGCGTACTGTCGCAGCTCAAGCGCGTGATCCGCACCAACTACTCCAACCCGCCGACCCACGGCGCCACCGTGGTCGCCAGCGTGCTCAACAGCCCCGAGCTGCGCGCCATGTGGGAGGCCGAGCTGGGCGAAATGCGTGAGCGCATCCGCGGCATGCGCCTGGCCATGGTCGAGCAACTGGCCGCCCTGGGCGCCAAGCGCGACTTCGGCTTCGTCGCCGAGCAACGCGGCATGTTCTCCTACTCCGGCCTCACCGTGGAGCAGGTCGAGCGGCTGAAGAACGAGTTCGGCATCTACGCCGTCGGCACCGGCCGCATCTGCGTCGCCGCGCTGAACAAAGGCAACCTGGACAGCGTCACCCGCGCGATTCATGCCGTGCTGTAAGCCTCTGCGATAAACATAAACGCCGGCTCGAAGCCGGCGTTTTTTATGCGCCGCACAACAACGCAACCGTAGGAGCGGCTTTCGGCTTTGGCGTCCTGCGTCACTCTACCTCCTGCATCCATGCAGTCGTAGCCGCGATCTGTCGCGACTAAAGCCCCTTCCCACGACACCAACGCTGAACGCCCCGAATCCTGGCCACCTAGAAGTCACTGCAAAGTGTTGACTTCTCTTTTTTAATCAGTAACATACGCGCCGTTGTTCCGCGATAGCTCAGTCGGTAGAGCAAATGACTGTTAATCATTGGGTCCCTGGTTCGAGTCCAGGTCGCGGAGCCAAATTTAAAGCCTCGGTTCATACCGGGGCTTTTTCGTTTTCGGCGGACTCTCACCAGGGACTGCGTCCCAGGTTATTCGCTTCGCTCACCCCTTCGGGGCCGCGCTA
>NZ_JBITVF010000002.1:279106-357080 GCF_044542855.1 Pseudomonas sp. NPDC077649
AAAGCGCGTTCGGCTGGCGCCGTCGAGTCCAGGTCGCGGAGCCAAATTCGAGAACCCAGCCTAACCGCTGGGTTTTTTATTGCCTGTGGACTCTCGCCAGAGACCCTGTCCCAGGTTATTCGCTTCGCTCACCCCTTCGGGGCCGCGCTAAAGCGCGTTCGGCTGGCGCCGTCGAGTCCAGGTCGCGGAGCCAAATTCGAGAACCCAGCCTAACCGCTGGGTTTTTTATTGCCTGTGGACTCTCACCAGGGACCCTGTCCCAGGTTATTCGCTTCGCTCACCCCTTCGGGGCCGCGCTAAAGCGCGTTCGGCTGACGCCGTCGAGTCCAGGTCGCGGAGCCATATCCGAAAACCCAGCCTGACCGCTGGTTTTTTATTGCCTGTGGACACCCAACCTAGGGTGCGCCGTGCGCACCGGCAGCACTCGAGAGCCAAGGCCTGGCGCCGACAAAATACGCCGCCTAAAAGCAAAAAGGCCGGTCAAGGACCGGCCCAAATGGCAACGCCGCCAGGCGTCAGTTCACACTCAACTTGTCGCGATTCTTCTCCAGCGTCGCCTGGCCAATCCCCTTGACCTCCAGCAACTCGTCGACCGACGCGAAGTTACCATGCTCCTCACGGTACGCCACGATCGCCTTGGCCTTGGTCTCGCCGATACCCGCCAGCTCGCGCTGCAGGGTATCCGCATCGGCGGTGTTCAGGTTGACCACGGCCACCTGCGCCACCTGCACGGCAGCCGGCTTGGCGCTTTCGGATTTCGGCGTTTCGGCGGCCACGGCAGCCAGGGAGAGAGAAGCGAGAACAGCGAACAGCAGGGAAGAAAGACGGGCTTTCAGCATGATGTGCATCCTTTCGTGAGTTGATCCATGTGGGACTTCCAAGCTCCACGGAGGAAAAACTAGACGCTACTCTCAGATTGTCAAACTACCTCTCATGCATCGGTTCGACGCTGGATATAAATGTGATCGACAATTTCACCGTCCGGCACATACCCGCTCACGGTTTCGCGCAGCAACTGCCGAACTCGCACAAAGTCATCTGCTTCAACCGCAGTAAGCAAGGAAGCAAGACGCTCCTTGAACACGTCCCAAGCAAGGTATTCCTCATTGGCCCGCATAATCATGGGATGCTCGGTCGGTTGCACGTTATCGCCGATCAGCAATTCCTCGTAGAGCTTTTCACCAGGGCGCAAACCGGAGAACTCGATGGCGATATCTCCATGCGGATTGGACTCAGAGCGCACGCTGAGACCGGACAGCCTGATCATCTTCTCCGCCAGATCGACGATCTTGACCGGTGACCCCATGTCGAGCACAAATACATCGCCGCCCTTCCCCATCGAGCCCGCCTGAATCACCAACTGCGCAGCCTCCGGGATAGTCATGAAGTAGCGGGTGATGTTCGGGTGGGTCACCGTGACCGGGCCGCCGCGCTTGATCTGCTCACGAAACAAGGGGATCACAGAGCCCGATGACCCCAGGACATTACCAAAGCGCACCATGGTGAAACGAGTCTTGTTGACCTGATGCACACCTGCGTCGCCGAACAGCGCAGGCGCGGCCTCGCGACTCAAGGCCTGCAAGACCATCTCAGCCAGTCGCTTGGTGCTCCCCATGACATTGGTCGGACGCACCGCCTTGTCCGTTGAGATCAAGACAAAATTCGCCACACCAGCCTTGATCGCCGCCTGCGCGGTATACAACGTGCCCAACAAGTTGTTCAGCACCCCTTCAGCGATATTGTGCTCGACCATCGGCACATGCTTATAGGCTGCGGCGTGATAAACGGTATTGACCTGCCAAGTACGCAATACATCCTGCAGCCGCACCGGATTACGAATCGAGCCAAGTATTGGTACCAGCTGAATGCTCAGCGACTCACGCACGATGCGCCGCTCCAACTCGCGATGAATGTTGTAGAGGTTGAACTCGGAGTGCTCGAATAGGATCAGAACCCGGGCGCCAGAGGACAGAATCTGCCGGCACAGCTCCGAACCGATCGAGCCGCCCGCACCAGTCACCAATACCGATTGCCCCTTGATGCAGCGCTCGAACAACTCCCGCTGTGGCGGTACCGCATCACGGCCGAGCAAGTCGGCGATATCCACCTCTTGCAGATCATCGACCTTGACCTTGCCACTGGCCAAATCCATGAATCCCGGCACCGAACGGACGTGCAACGGGTAAGCTTCCAGCATGCCCAACATCTCCCGGCGGCGACCACGCGAGGTCGAAGGGATAGCCAGCAACACCTCTTCAGCCCCGGTTTCGTCGATCATCTGCTGGATATGCTTGGGCTTGTACACTCGCAGACCGGCGATTATCCGGCCGGCAATCGAAGAATCATCGTCGATAAAAGCTACCGGCAACATAGAGCGCCCCATCCGCAAAGCGGCGACCAACTGATTGCCTGCCGCGCCAGCGCCATAGATAGCCACGCGCACACGACCATCACCGCGGGCAACATTCGCTCTCACATTGGGATCGAACCAGTCGCCCATAAAGAACTGCCGCATCATCAGACGCAGGCCACCCAGCAGGACGAGGCTCAGCCACCAGTAGTTGAAGACCATCGAGCGCGGTATCGCTATAGGGCTTTCCCGGTACCAGTACACCACCAAGGCCAATATAAGGGCCGAAAGCGAAACAGCCTTGGCAATAGCAACCAGCGCATCGTTACCCAGATAGCGCATCACAGCCCGGTACATGCCAAAGCGAATGAACAAAGGCAGTGCAATCAGCGGTGCACTGATGAACAACCAGCCATGCCCGGCAAAGGGATGCACGGCACCGAAGTCGCCCAAGCGCACAACAAAGGCCAGCCACAGGGCGATCCAGACCAAAACCACATCGACAACCACCTGCAGCACGCGCTTTTTCCGCCGGGGCAAGCGCAACAGCTGCTGACGAAATTGATCAACCCGATGCCAAACCATATCCGTTCCTTACTCCATGGAAGTCAGGGCAGTGCCGGGAAGAACAACGACACCACGCTCAACCACAACCCCGTAACCTGCATTGCAGCCGGCCTGTAACCAAGCCGCAGCCCCTACCCGCACTCCGCCAGCCAAACTGACGCCGACGCCCAGATGCGCGAAATCCGCCACCACCGCATCGTGATCGACAATCGCACCGGCATTCACAATAACACCGTCTCCGAGACGCGCATTGGTGCCTACCACGGCCATGGCCATAACGGCACAACCACCCCCAACTTCAGCCCTAGGGCTAATCCAAGCTCGCGGGTGCACCACACGCCCCAGCGGGATCTGCGCAACAGTGAGCGCCTCCTGCCAGCGCTGACGCAGCGCATTGTTGCCCACGGCCGCGATCCCGGCATCGACCTCGCATGACAAGGCGGCCACAGACTGCAGATTGCCAACTACCGCAATGCCAGACGACTCCGTCAGTTGCGGCCAGCGATCATCCACGAACAACACACGCTGCCAATCACCGGATAGCAATGCCGCCTCGGCAACCGCCTGACCATGACCGCCAGCCCCCAGCACCAGTAAAGTACGCTCCGACTTCATTTACGCTCCAGCTCGCCAGCCCGAAACCTGACGGCCAAGGCCAATAGGGGTGTATAGGCCAGTACTACGCCCAGCCCCCCATCAAGCCCTCCCGCGCCAACCCACAGGGCAATGGGTAGCAACCACAGCAGATTGATCGCACCGACCGCCAGGGTTACGGGCAAATGTCGACCAAACCGGCGTGAGGCATATTGATAAGCATGGCTGCGATGCGCCTCATAAACCTTGTCGCCGCGCAATAAACGCCGCAACAGGGTGAAGGTCGCATCCACCACGAACACGCCGAGCAAAATCAGCCAACTCCACAACAACTGCGGCGCCACCCAAGCCGCTTGAAGCGACAAAATGCCCAGGGAAACGCCCAGGAAGCCACTACCGGCATCCCCCATGAAAATGCGAGCGGGTGGAAAATTCCAAAACAGAAAGCCGGCGACAGCCGCCGCCATCAGCAACGGCAAGGCCGCTTCGCCCGCATGCCCGGATAAGACGAAGAGCAAAGCGCCGCCGATACATACGCAGATGGCCTCTAAACTGGCGATACCGTCGATACCGTCCATAAAATTGTAGAGATTGAGCAACCAAACCAGGTAGAGCGCGGCCAACGCATGCCCCAGCCAGCCCAGGTCGAAGCTCATGCCGAACAGGCTCAGCGGCGGCAGCCCGCCCAGCCAGAACAAGGCCCAAATGGCCGCGACGAAATGCCCCAACAACCGCCAACGCGCAGCGATATGACCGTGATCATCGAGAAACCCCAGCAGAGCAATCCCTGCTCCTGCCCCCAACAGCGCCACGACGACCGACCAACTTGCCAAACCAGATACAGCGGCCAAAGGCAGGGCCAGAAGAAAACTTGCCACGATGGCCACTCCCCCACCGCGCGGCGTAGGCACCGTATGCGAGCTACGTGCATTGGGGATATCGATGATGCTGCGAGCCAAGGCATACCGACGCAAAACACCGGTCAAAGCCAAAGCCAGGCCGGCCACAACCGGCAAAAATAACCAGAGAGACATTTAGTACTGATCCAGGAAATGGCGAGCAGTTTTGGCCAACGCTTCATCGACCGTCACAGGCGGCTGCCAGCCTAACAATGCACGGGTTTTGCCGATGTCGACCTGCAGCGAACCACACAGACGCTGGGCAATACCGGGCTTACCCAGTAATCGAGCGGCTGTCGCCAACATGAAGGTCGGTATGGGCAAGAGCCGGGCTGGCCTACCGAGAGATTGCCCGGTACGTCTCAGCAGCTCGGTCGTGGACAGATCCTCCCCATCGCTGACCAAGAACACCTGATTGGCAGCCTTCGGGTGGTCGATACAGGTCACGATCAGATCAACCAGATTGTCCAGCGCGACCATACTGCGCTTGTTGTGAATGGCACCTAATGGCAACGGGACGCCTTTCTTCAACCAGTTCATCATGCTGCGAAAGTTGGCTTTGACGCCTGGCCCGTAGACCAGGACCGGCCGAATAATCACCACCTCCATCCCGGTTTCTTGCGAGAGTGCCTGCAAGCCCTGCTCAGCCTCCAACTTGGAAATGCCATAAGGGTCGACGGGCATCGGCGTATCGTCCGCGGTGTAGGGCTTACCAAGTGCGGTTCCTTCACCATTGACCTTGATCGAGCTGATAAAGATAAAGCGGAGCACACCCGATACCGCCGCCTGGCGGGCAAGGTTCAACGTGCCCTCGACATTGACCTTGCGGAACTCGGCGAGTGGGTCGGAAGAGGTATCGTGCATCACGTGAACGCGAGCAGCGCTGTGAATAACCACCTCGATCCCGTCGAGTGCAGGTTTCCAATCTGTGTTGGAATCGAGTCCACGCACGGACAAATGCATAACGCCGCTTGGCACATTCATCGTCTCGGCTCGCGAACAGGCAACTACGTTCAGGCCGTCCCTACAAAGGCGATCGAGTACAGTCCTCCCAACGAAACCTGTACCACCGGTCAACAGCACTTTCTTCAGCATGGCTTGCTGTCCCTAAGAGTGGCCTGACGAAACAAACTCACAAGATCCGAGAAGAGCTTTCCCTTGGAGAAATGTTCTTCATAGTAACGTTTACCCAACGCCCCCATCGCCTCCCGTTGCGGCGAGCTCATGAGCGCCATCTGCTCGACAATACTGGCGAAGGCCTGACGATCCCCCGAAGAACAAGCCAGACCGGCACCAGCCTCTTCAATGACACGGGCGGCTTCACCATCGATCATCCCCAGGATTGGCTTACCGGCTGCCAAATAGGCCTGCACCTTGCCAGGGATGGTTTTCTCGAAGACTTCATTAGTTTTCAGCGAGACCAGTAATGCATCTGCCGTCGCAAACAAAGGGGGCATGGCGTCCAGAGGATGGCGACCCAATAGAAAAACATTGTCCAACCCCCGCTCGGCGACCTGCCGCTCCAGCCACTCGCTCATCCTGCCGTCTCCGACGATCAACCAACGTATGGCCAACTTGCCGCGCGAAGCCTCGGCGACATCCAAGATGGCGGGAAAGTCCTGCGCTTCACCCAAGTTGCCGGCAAACAGAATGGTGAAAGACTGCGGATCACGCTTGATCAGAGACGATCCCTCCGCCGGCAGGCTAGAAAAACCGTCCTCGGCCCAACTTGGGAAGTACACCAGCCGCTCGGAAGGCATTTCCCGCGTACAGTACTTCTGCACACTGGGGCCAAAAGCTCTCGATTGAAGGAGCAAATAATCGGCCCTGTTATATATCCAGGACACCCCTTTGCCCACTAGAGCAAGCAGGCGCGCATTACTCAATACACCAACCGCCTTTAATGTCTCGGGCCACAGATCCAGAACCCAGATAAACACAGGCGCCCGCTTAAACCTACCGATCACCAGCGCAGGAATAGCCGACATGATCGGCGATACCGCGTAGACGAAAATCGCGTCGAATTCTCTTCCGCGTAGCTTCCAACTGCCTAGCACAGAGCCACTAACGAAGAACGACACGTAGTTCAGGATAAGAGTGATGCTACGCTTGCCGCGTGGAATGAACGGCACCCGCACGATCTTTGCCCCCCGATACTCGGCGTACTGCTCGGGTGACCGGCGGTAATCCTCGAATACGTGTCCTTCAGGATAATTCGGCCAGCCAGTCAAAACGGTGACTTCGTGCCCACGCTGTATCAATCCCTCGACGAGATCGTTGATACGCATGTTTTCCGGCCAGAAATACTGGCTGACGATCAGAACTTTCAACTTTTGCTCAGGCATACGAAAGCTCAGTCGTTCCGTTTCCAGACATTGCGCATCACATAATCGCGATAGCTGTGAATGATCCGCACCACTTTTTCAGCAACGTTAGGCATGCTGTAGTCGGCTACCATGCGCAAGCCACGCTCTTCCCCACGTGCCTGGCACTCCAGTATCTGCAATCCCTGCATGACTCGCTCGACTTCCAATCCAACCATCATCGCAGCGGCCTCTTCCATGCCCTCCGGGCGCTCATGTGCTTCACGGATGTTCAGCGCCGGGAAGTTGAGAATCGAGGACTCTTCATTGATGGTGCCACTGTCTGACAGCACCGCCTTAGCCTTGAGCTGCAGTTTGTTGTAATCCTTGAAGCCTAAGGGCTTGAGTAGACGCACATTGGCATGAAACTTCACACCCATGGTGTCCACACGCTTTTGGGTACGCGGATGGGTGGAGACGATCACCGGGTAGCCATAGTGTTCAGCCACGGTGTTAAGCACATCCACCAACTTGAGAAAATTCCGGTCGGAATCGACATTCTCCTCGCGATGAGCGCTGACCACAAAAAACTTCCCTGCCTCCAACCCCAAGCGCTCCAACACGTCCGAAGCCTCGATACCATCACGGTAGTGATTGAGCACCTCGAACATCGGGCTGCCGGTCTTGATCACCATGTCCGGCGGTAGTCCTTCTCGCAAGAGATAGTCACGGGCGATGGTGCTGTAGGTCAGGTTGATATCGGCAGTATGGTCCACGATGCGGCGGTTGATTTCTTCCGGTACACGCATATCGAAACAACGGTTTCCAGCTTCCATGTGGAAAGTCGGGATCTTGCGCCGCTTGGCTGGAATCACTGCCATGCAGCTATTGGTATCACCCAGCACCAACAAGGCCTCCGGCTGCACTTCTGCCAATACGCGATCCACGGCGATAATCACGTTACCGATGGTTTCAGCACCTGTCGTGCCAGCGGCGTTGAGAAAATGATCCGGTTTCCGGATACCAAGATCCTGGAAGAATATCTCGTTCAACTCATAATCATAATTCTGGCCGGTGTGGACCAGTACATGCTCGCAGTACAGGTCCAGCTTGGCCATGACCCGTGACAGACGGATGATTTCCGGGCGCGTACCCACTACGGTAACGACTTTTAGCTTCTTCATTGCAATTCTCTTCACAGCTACGTTTATGCCTCGGTACCAACAGGGCGCGCATAGGTATCCGGGTGTTCGCGATCAAAAATCTCGTTGGCCCAGAGCATCACGATCATCTCGTCATCACCGACATTGGTGATGTCATGGGTCCAACCGGGTACAGTTTCGACTATTTCCGGCTTGTCTCCCATGGTGAATAGTTCATGGAATTCGCCAGTAGCAATATGACGGAAACGGAAGCATGCCTTGCCCTTGATAACAAGGAACTTCTCCGTCTTGGAGTGATGGTAATGGCCACCTCGGGTAATGCCCGGATGTGCAGTAAAAAAGGAAAACTGACCCGAGTCGCGGGTTTTCAGCATTTCAACGAACACACCACGCGAATCACCATATTTCGGCACCTCGTAAGTGAAGCTCTCGGGCGGTAAATAACTGAGGTAGGTGGAGTACAGCGCACGCAAAAACCCAGTGCCGACCGCCTCGGTAATCAACGTGCCACGGCTGTCGCGGAAGATGCGCAGTTGTTCTGCCAGTTCGCCAACCGTGATGCCGTACTGCGGATCGACCGTAATAAAGGGGGTACCGACCAGCCGACCTTCCATTACCGCAATGAAATGGCCAATCACATCATCAATATAAACCAGGGTGATACACGCCTGGGGGTCGTTGATCTGGATAGGTAGGTCGCGAGCGATGTTGTGACAGAAGGTCGCCACCGCCGAGTTGTAATTCGGGCGCGCCCACTTGCCGAACACGTTGGGTAAGCGGAAAAGGTGCACAACAGAGCCATGCCTGTTAGCCAGATCGAGCAGCGCCTCCTCGGCACCTCTCTTGCTACTGCCATATGGGTTGTCCAACTCAGCCTGACTGGATGAGGTATACAGCAGAGGAATTTGCCGGCCACTGGCCTCAATGGCCTCACACAACTTACGCGTCAGGTCAGCATTGCCGCTTTGAAACTCCAGGGGATCTTGCGGGCGATTGACGCCAGCCAGGTGAAACACGAAGTCTGCCTGCTCTACAAGCTCCGACAGAGTCTCTAACGAATCATTCCGGGTAAAGCGCAACACCTCTATATCTTGTCGCTCCCCCAGATGCGCGACAAGATTCCGCCCAACAAAGCCGTTGGCACCGGTGACCAGTACTTTCATCGATCACTCCTCCGGGGTGGCGTGCTCACCACGCTGGATGGCACGCATGAAATCCAGCTTGAGCAGCAGACGCTGCATCCCCTCGACATCCAAGCGCTCGGTGTTGTGCGAGTTGTAGTCTTGCATATGAGAAATTTTCTCTTCGCCCTGCTCGACAAACTTCGCGTAGTTGAGGTCTCGCAAATCCGGCGGCACGCGATAGTAATCGCCCATGTCTTCGGCACAAGCCATTTCCTCACGGCTAAGCAGTGCTTCATACAGCTTTTCGCCATGCCGCGTGCCGATCACTTGAATCGGGTGCTCAGGCTTGTCGAGCATCAGTGTCAGTGCTCGGGCCAGGATCTCGACTGTCGCCGCAGGTGCCTTCTGCACGAACAGATCGCCGTTGTTGCCATGCTCGAAGGCATACAGCACCAGATCAACAGCATCGGCCAGCGTCATCATAAAACGAGTCATGTTCGGGTCGGTCAACGTCAGCGGCTTACCGGCACGAATTTGCTCGATAAACAAGGGGATCACCGAACCACGCGAGGCCATGACATTGCCGTAACGAGTACCGCAAATGACTGTCCTATCATCATCGGCATTGCGCGACTTGGCGACCATGACCTTTTCCATCATCGCCTTGGAAATACCCATGGCATTGATCGGATAAACCGCTTTGTCAGTGCTCAAGCAGACAACGCGCTTGACACCATTCTGGATCGCTGCCTCCAACACGTTTTCAGTACCGATCACATTGGTCTTGACCGCCTCCATCGGATGGAACTCGCAGGAGGGTACCTGTTTCAATGCCGCGGCATGAAAAATGTAATCCACGCCGCGAGTAGCGTCCAACAAACTCCGAAAGTCACGAACATCGCCAACATAGAACCTTAGTTTTGAATTGGCGTATCGCCTCCTCATGTCATCTTGCTTTTTTTCGTCCCGACTAAATATCCTTATTTCGGAAATATCGCTATCCAGAAAACGCTTCAGGACTGCATTACCAAATGATCCAGTACCACCACTAATAAAAAGTTTTTTATCTTTAAACATATAAACCACTCAACCCTTCAAAATTAGACATCTAGTTTGCGGTCAGCCCAGACCGAATGGTAAGAGCTAAATACTTTATCCAGCGAAAACTCTTCCCTTGCCCGACACAATGCTGCAGCCCCTAGGCTTTTTCGTTTGGCATCATTCAAGATGAGCTCGCCGATCGCTGCCGCCAGATTCTGGCGATCCTTAACTGGCACCAATGTACCGCACTCGCTCGCCAACATTTCGGGGATCGCCCCGACACTGGTAGCCACAACTGCCTTACCTAGCGCCATCCCCTCCAGAACCACATTGGGGAAACCTTCGGTGTGGCTTGGAAGTACGAGCATGCTCGCCGAGGCAAGAACCTCCATTGCCTTTGGGTGGCTCATGCCACCAAGAAACTTCACTGAATCGTCAGATCGCAAAGCGAGTGAATTGACGTAATCCGGGTCTCCGGGACCAACCACCAACAGTGTCCATCCTTCCCGCCGAAGAGAAGACCAAGCGTCCAGAAGCTCTTCTATGCCTTTTGTTGGAATTACCCATCCGATGAACACTACCTGCTTCAACTCCACATTAACAACAGGCAGCACCGCTGGGTCATAGCAGTTTGGAATGAGAAGGGATCGCCTTACTCTTGACAGTGAAGACACAGCATCAAATGTCTTTTTGTCGATAGACACAACTACACCAGCAAGACGCGCCGCAAATTTAAAAAGCTTTGCTTCAAGACCTGCATCTCTAGCCAGTAACACCGGAACGCGACCAAATCTTATATGATAAACAGATCGAACCCCAACAACTCGAGCCACTAGCAAGATAAATACATCCCTCACCAACGCCATCTGACCGGGTGTAGTGATATGCACAACATCTGGCCGAAATCTGTACAGCAGGTGGAGAAACCGGAAAACGTCACGAACCAATTGAATGCCACCACCCAGGGCGCGCTTCCAAACTGCATAATCATATACACTGCGCCAACGAGGAGATATATCTAGAACCTTTAACTCTAAGTTACCCTGCAACTTAGAGTGTTTTTCTATCATCCCCGTCCAATGACTTATTCCACCGTATGGCGGCGGCAACGGGGACACCAAAAGAACACGCAAGCTCATAACAAATCACTCCGCCCGGATCGCGAACTCCCGACGCGATCAAAAAAACTCCTAAACCTTTCTGAATAACTGCTCGGCGAAAACGACTCAATTGCTGTTACGAGCGCTTGTTTTCGCATTTCGCTTTTCTCGCCTCCAGAAAGGTCAGCAGCCTTACAAAGAACACTACTTATATCCGCCACCCCAACCGAACTCACGACGTAGCCATTTACACCGTCCTTCAAATACATACCAAGATCAGACGTTATATTTGATATGACCGGAGTGGAAAACGAAAGACTTTCTACAAATTTAGTAGGAAAGCCAGCATTCGTAAAACGCTCTGACTCGCGCAATATCACACTAAAATCGGCTGCCCGATAGTAGGCCTCAACTTCCTGCTGCGAGACCTTTCCTAAGACCGACACAGAGGAAGGCAAACTGTCCAGCCCACATAAATACTTGACCTCTTCACAGTCGGGACCAAGGATAGTTAGCTTTACATTGCGCCCTAGTGACACAGCTTCCTCGACCCCGAGAATTATATCTTTCAGCAAGTCCTTTTTCCCTGGAGTACCTGCATATATCAGATTTAACCGCCCAGACATAGATTGCATAATCGAAGAAAGCGGGACCTGCAAAAGAGGCGGAGCAATCACAGTAGGATAATTTTTCTTAAAATGACTATCTAGGAAGGTACTAATTGTTATTGCACCATCAAAGCGGGGATATACCCAGTTCATTGCTATGCATGAACTAAGATAGAAGGGCCCAAATCGCCCACCCAACATCTGGCTTGGGTCATACCATTCAACAAGATCAATTACCACCGGAACATTATTTGCACGACACCAGCGCCTGACATGCCAAGCGAAGGTCGACAACCCACCGTAAACTATCACAAACTCAGGCTTCTTTTCTTGCCTATCTAACCACTTCGCAGTTCTACTACCACAAAAGAACAACTGGTGAAGAAGCTTACCTAGGCTCCTGCCACTTTCTCGGAGTTCACCAAGCCCGCACCAAGACAAGGTAGCACCAGATGCTGTCTCCTCCAGCCGCTGCACAGGCGAAGCCTTCTCACCACTGGCGACAATTACATCGTATCCAAGCTCAAGAATGGCCTGCGCATTACCTCTGACGCGCTTTGACGCTGCTTGCCCCCAAGGGAATTTTATAGGCCCAACATATGCAACCCACTTTTTATCCATGACTAACACCATTAACTCAAAAATGCTCTTTCAGGGGCGCTTCCTTATATTTCACAGAAAGAGCCTCATAACCAAGGGAGCGTTCTTTGCCAGACGTTAGGTACGTCATCCAAGGAACGCATAAAACACTCCCACATGTGCACCATTACTCGGAGGTCTGTAACGATAGAGCCGACACCAACGACTATCGGAGCAATCATTTCAAGCGTAGCCTCCTCTAACAACCAGCCCCGCCATCGTGAATGGTGAGTTTGCACCACTGACAAAATGAACATTACTTCCGGGGCCAATAAACCAAGACTCTCCACTCAACATAATTAGCTTAATGTGACATATCCGACATCACCGCACACGCCCCAAGACATCTGACACAGGTCTAGAGAGTCATTTTTTAAAAACAGATAGATATAAAGCTCACAATTTTTATACTTAAAACTACCTTCTATACTGCGAAGGAAAAGCCAGCAATGAAGCCTGAGCAAGACAAATCCAAAATAAAATTGGCGAGACAATATTATTCGTCGACGCGACCCCCCACACAATGAAAACCAGAAAAACGCCGCTTGCCAAACTCCCAAACTCACCTCGCCTATTAGATATTTTTTTCAGCAACTCAACTACAACCACCGCCCCGCCACCGAAGATCATTAGCGATATAAGCACACCGGCAAATATCCCAAAATCAGCAGCGAATGCCAAGCTGATAAAGTGAGGATACCCCAACTCTCCCCACTCCCAGTCCATGCCTACCCCCCACAGAGGGTAAGTGAAAATGGCCTCGACTCCCCGCGCATACCCAATAAATCTTGCGGATACTGACACAGACGAGGAGTCAGGAACCAAATAGGCAAATATTTGAAACTGCATTAATGCCAACACAAGAAGCGTCGCCACGAGCAGCAAGAACAATGACTTTAAATGCAACCCGAACCTATGCTTATCAATAGGATAAAATAATAGGATCACGCCAATAGCCAATATAAGGAGAAGCATCGGACCTCTTGTCAAAGCATTCAACCAAGCCATGCCGCCCAAGATAATAAAAACAAAACCAGCAATATATTTTAATGCGCTAGCCCGCCCAAGCAATATAGCAATACCGCAAGCAATCGACACTACCGAATAGAAGCCTAAGGCATTAGGATTATGGAACTGGGCATATGCACCGACATCTCCCTTCATGGTTGACACCCCGGGAATATCTAGACTTATTCCATCTCGAGGCAAAACATAGACCCCCTCTAATGCTTTATATTTTCCACCATCAAGAAACTCCAACCCCGGAAAAGCAAGCACCAA
The DNA here is from genome assembly GCF_044542855.1 of Pseudomonas sp. NPDC077649. Taxonomy (NCBI): domain Bacteria; kingdom Pseudomonadati; phylum Pseudomonadota; class Gammaproteobacteria; order Pseudomonadales; family Pseudomonadaceae; genus Pseudomonas; species Pseudomonas sp. NPDC077649. Next base: position 292,776 of record NZ_JBITVF010000002.1, read on the forward strand.
TATCGCCAAAAACACCTGCACAAATACAAAAATCAGAAAACCTCTTGCATGATCTTTTTGCGAAGAATAAACAACCCAGGAGACAAACACAGGAACACCGGAATAAACGAGAAACGAGAGCACCTCTAAAGGTCCGTAGCCCTTTAAGAAGCTGGAGAGCAGTATATAGAAGCTAAGAACCTGACAGAAAATTATCGCAACATTTAGACTTCCAGCGAGGGTATGCCGCACTTTAATATAGTATAAAGAACAGTAACCATAGATGAGCAAAAACATGCCCCTCATGAAAAATTTGTAATATTCGTTCCCTTCAGATAGATACTGCAGAAACGCATATCCGTCTCTGTCCGAACCTAGGACTCCATAGAGAAGCAGAGCAAACCAACCTACCCCACACAGAATAGACACTAAAACCGCAAGTAGAGAAATTAAACCAAACATTTAGTTTCAGCCCAAAATGGCAGCGATCTGATCTCTATCCCCCTCAGTTTCATCCGCGCACAATTCTTCGAGCGCTTAAAGCAACGAAAGGGGAAATAATAAATAGGTAGGCTAGGGCGCTGATCAACGGAACAACCCACACGGTTTGCCCCGAGATGAACCAGTACTTTGCAAGCACTGTTACCAACAAGAACAAACTCCATGCCATTACTTGAACCCTCAAATCACCAGCACTATTGAGAAGCATATTGAAAGGAGAAGTCACAGCCATAAAAAATGACAGTAGGCAGAGTGCGGCTATATTTGCTTCTTGCCCCTCGAAACTCCTGCCCATCCATAAGTTGAGAATTGGGGTACTTAGCGCGATCAGGAGTATGCTCAAAATAAGTATCGCCCCCCCGCCCAGAAAACTCATTTTCATCATGGTCTGCCTGAGCCATACATAGTCATTTTTTGCCAATGCTTCACCATTTGCGGCCCAGAGAGGCATGAATAGTACGTTGACTACCAACCCTAGGAGCCCGGCCAACCTTGCTGGAACCGAATATTCGGTTACCGCCTCGACCCCTAGACGCTGTGCGATGATAAAGTTGTCGATATTCAGCGCAATCGATGTGAAGATCGACAGTACAAAGAAGCGAGAGCCAATGGACAATAGGTCGAAAGAATATGCCCGAGAAAATTCGGTTAATTTTGGCTTTAGCTCAAGATGCTTAGAGAAAAACCAGAAAGCAGAACAGAACATCATGACGATTGGAGGTAACGCATATGCGAGAACAACCATCCAGCTGGCCATTTTTAGCCAGATCGACAACAAGCAAAGCACAACAGAAAGCAAGGCAGCCATGATCTGCCATACATTGCTCATCCATGTTTTTTGGCAAGCAAGCATCACCCGTTGAATTACGGATGCAGGGATGCCAAATATGAAAGTAAAAATGCATGCTGCTGCGATAGCTAAAAAATTAGCAGTTACCTGATATGTGAAACTTACCCATCCACTGTTGACAATCACGTAAACGACTACAAGGCTGATACCCAGCACTACCGCTACAACAGTAAGTGCTACATACGCACTTACAATGTAAGAGCGCATAGTGACATAGTCTCCTAGACCAAACGCCCTAGATAGCCGTGTCAACAACCCATTACCAATCCCGAAATCCAAAAACATTGCTGCACTCGTAAGAGAAACTGCAGTCATCCAAACTCCAAAATCAGCCTCTCCCAAATAGCGCAGCATTGCAGGCATAACAACGAAAGGCGCCGCCAGTGAAATAAACTTCCCCAGAGCACCACCGATAATACCCGTTACTATTCCACGATTCCTAGCTTGCATTATTCATATCTTTTAGTTACTCGACCCCACTCAGCACGGCGTTATAAACCTTACCCACAAACACCTAAAAAGCCAGGCAGCATCCCTGCACGAAGTGCCTAGCTTGTCGCTTCCTTAGCGCAACAACCTAACAAAAAAATATGCCCCCCCCCCCCGCAATACATACGACAACCAAATCACCCCCTAACAAACCCAATATACCAAGGCATACTGCTATCGATTCCACTTCTGATGTCATACCTTGGCGAATACCCCAACATATGTTCCGCCTTAACTATACTGGCTTGAGAGTGACGAACATCGCCTGGACGAAACCCCCTGAAGATAGGCTCCCCATCATAATTAATGCCATTTACTATTAATGCATTTTTTATATGTATAAAAAGCTCATTCAGAGTGGTTCTACCACTAACTGCAACATTATATACTTGGTTTTTCGCCTCAGACGCAAAAGTAACTGCTGCCAGTAGATTGGCTTGAACAGCATTTTCCACGAAACAAAAATCTCGACTGGTTTCACCGTCTCCATTGATATGAATACATTCCCCCTTAATCATGGCAGCGGTCCACTTGGGGATGACAGCGGCATAAGCCCCTTCTGGATCCTGCCGTTTACCGAATACATTGAAGTAACGCAAACCGATGGTGTTGAATCCGTAGGTTTTGGCAAAGACGTCTGCATAGAGTTCGTTGACGTACTTGGTCACGGCATACGGCGATAACGGTTTACCGATGACGTCTTCTACTTTGGGCAGGCCGGGGTGATCGCCGTAGGTGGAGCTAGACGCGGCGTAGGTAAAGCTTTTCACCTCTGCATCGCGTGCGGCGACTAGCATATTAAGAAAGCCGCTGATATTAGTGTCGTTGGTGGCTATCGGATCAGCGATAGAGCGCGGAACTGAGCCTAGTGCGGCTTGATGAAGGACGTAATCAACACCGTCACATGCTTTTTGGCATGTCTGTAGATTACGAATGTCGCCTTCAATAAAGCGAAAACATTCCCATTGCTCAGCAGTAACTAGGCTTTGAACTTCGTTGAGGTTACGACGGTGACCAGTGACAAAGTTGTCCACCCCAATTACACGCTGGTCGAGTTTAAGTAGCGTTTCCAACAGATTGGAGCCGATAAAACCGGCTACTCCGGTTATGAGCCAGACTTTCGGAGTAGCAGGTAGTTCTTGCAACAAAGATTCGTAGGATGTCATAAACTCAATTCTATTTTTGAGGTGGACCGGCACGCTCGCTGCTTTCGAAAGGGATGTCGATTAAAGCAATGTGCCAGGTTTTATAAATCCCTGTCGTACGAGCCCATCGACGACAGTTACAGGCGGAGGTCGGACTCCTCAGCGCTCAGCAGGTATTTAAGATCATATAACACATGATCGACCTTACCATGCTTGCGAATGTTTTTTGCGCCCAAAGCGCAAAATTCATTGTGGGCTACAGCGAGTATTATACCGTCGTAAGTATTGACTGCTGGCTCTATAATAGGAGTGATACCATATTCATTCTGTGCCTCTTCGACGCTAACCCAAGGATCGTAGACATCGACCTCAATGTTGTAATCCGCCAACTCACGAATAATATCCACTACCTTAGTGTTGCGTAGGTCTGGGCAGTTTTCCTTGAAGGTCAGGCCCATAATCAATACTCGAGCGCCATCGACATGAATCCGCCGCTTGAGCATGGCCTTGACCAGCTGTGATACCACATAAGCACCCATGCCATCATTCAAGCGGCGACCGGCAAGAATGATCTCGGGGTGATAGCCGATGGATTGCGCTTTGTGCGTGAGATAATACGGATCGACTCCGATACAATGTCCACCGACCAGCCCAGGACGAAAGGGCAGGAAGTTCCATTTGGTGCCGGCGGCCTGGAGTACAGCCTCAGTATCGATTCCCATTCTATTGAAGATGATGGCTAACTCATTAATCAATGCAATATTGAGATCCCGCTGAGTGTTCTCGATGACCTTAGCAGCTTCGGCTACTTTGATACTGCCCGCTTTGTGTGTGCCAGCAACGATGATTTGCTTATAGAGCGCATCTACCAATTCCGCAACTTCTACAGTAGAGCCAGAAGTGACCTTCTTTATGGTGGTAACACGATGTTCCTTGTCACCCGGATTGATACGCTCAGGGCTGTACCCGGCAAAAAAGTCGACATTGAACTTCAGGCCGGAAACTTCCTCTAGAACCGGTACACAGTCTTCTTCTGTTGCACCTGGGTATACTGTTGACTCATAGATGACGATGTCACCACGTTTCAAAACTTTCCCGATAGTTTCCGAAGCTTTCACCAGCGGAGTCAGATCAGGTTGCCGATGCTCATCGATAGGCGTCGGGACAGTAACGATAAACACATTGCATTCAGTCAAACTTGCAATGCTCGTTGTGAAACTCAGTTGCTTTGCACTGGTGAGGTCTTCATTACTTACCTCTAGGGTCGTGTCATGTCCCTCTTCAAGGGCGCGAATACGCGGAGCATTGATATCGAACCCCACTACCGAACGCACCTTGCCGAACTCGACAGCCAGCGGCAGCCCGACATAGCCAAGGCCAATAACTGCCAGTCTTACATCTTCAAGCTTGAGCATTGTCTTTCCTAAAAGTCTTACTGAATCAAGGCACTGGAGCGAAATCCAGAGGCCGCTTCGCTTCTGCAATCACTCTAACCAGGAGGTGCACTGCTGATGCTTCTATCGCGTTACCATGCGGCCTTCCTGTGAGGAGTGCATCCCAGTCAGGTGCGCTCCACACGACCTAGCGCGGAATAGCAATACTTACATCCCATTCCACCTCTTTATATCTGACATGCAATGCCGCACTCAGTTGCTGCTTCGCCTCTGGCTCGCCATGCACAATCCTCACTTCTGACGGCCATTCCCGCATTCGCGTAACAAAATTTACTAATCCCTTCTGGTCCGCATGGGCCGAATAGCCGCCTATGGTATGGATTTGAGCTCGAATGTCATAGCGTTGCCCGTCCAGATCTACATAGCCGCCACGCGGGCCATAGGTCTGGATGACCCGGCCCGGGGTGCCTTGGGCCTGGTAGCCGACGAAGAGGACGTTGTGCCGCGGGTCGTGCAGCATGGATTTCAGATAATTGACAATTCGACCGCTGCTGCACATTCCGTTCCCTGCAATGACGATGGCCGGACGAGCGGTTTCCGTCAGGTGGCGGACCATGGCCAGATGCGCCTGGTGGCTGTCAACGGTGAGCAGCTGCGCGAACTCCAGTGGGTTGCGGCCCTGTTTCACTCGCTGCAGCGCTTCGTTATCCCAGAAGGGTTTGAGGTCGCGGTAGACCTGGGTGAATCGGCTGGCCAGGGGCGAGTCGAGAATGATGGGTAATGCAGGCCAGTCGATGTTGGCTTTGCTGTCGCTACCGGCTTTGCCTCTCACCCCGCCTTCCCTCACACCTAGCCCCTCGGCTTTGGCATCCTGCGTCGCTCTATCTCCTGCATCCATGCAGTCGTCTCCCGGAGGGAGGCGGGGACTAAGAGCGACTCTGCTCCCTCGCCCTTTTCCATCAGCATTGAGTTTGCGGTGGATGATGTCTTCCAGCTCGTAGAGCAGTTCCTGGGTACGGCCGATGCTGAAAGCCGGGATCAGTACCGTGCCGTTGTCGGCCAGGGCGTGCTCGATGACACTTTCCAGGCGTCGCCGGCGGCTGCGGCGATCCTCGTGCAGGCGGTCGCCGTAGGTGCTTTCGATCACCAGGATGTCCGCACGGTACGGCGGCTTGGGGGCCGGCAACAGAGGCGCATGTGGCGCACCCAGGTCGCCGGAGAAAACGATGCGTTTCTTCTCGCTGGACTGGGGATAGTGCAGGTCAATCTCCACATAGGCCGAGCCTAGGATATGCCCGGCGCGCTGCAGACGAATGCGGCAGATCAGGTTCTCTGTATCGTGCAGGGTGAACCAGGTTTTGTAGGGCAAGGCGATGATGCGCTGTTCGATCAGCTTGATGTAGCGCTCGACCTGCTTCTGCTCGCGACTGAAACCGAGCTTGAAGGCATCCTCCAGCACGATGGGCAACAGTTTGGCAGAGGGTTCACTACAGAGAATCGGCCCCTTGAAGCCGGCAGCCAGCAGGTAGGGGATACGCCCGACGTGATCGATATGCACGTGGGTGGCGACCAGGGCCCTGATCGTGTCCAGGGGAAACTCAATGGCCAGGTGGCCGGCGCCGGATTTGCCTTCGGGCGAAGTCTCCGCGCCCTGGAACAGGCCGCAATCGATCAGCAGGCTGTGCTCGGCGTCCATCAGCAGTTGGTGGCAGGAGCCGGTCACACCATCCTTGGAGCCGTGATGCAGGATATCGGGGTAATTCATCTGCTCGATCCTGTTAATCCGTTAACGATGCCGGCGGCTGAGCGCCGGCTGCGATCCATTGCTTGCCTTTGTAAACTTGGTGCGCACAGCGCACCCTACAAATGGATCGCCGGAATGCGAGCCGCGGCAAGGACTGGGTGCCCCCTGCCCCTACAGGCTATGCGCCGATTCTCGTACAGCGTTCACCTAGGCGAAAGCATCGGGCTTGCGGCGCAACATATTGCGCAATAGGGCGATAAACAGGCCTAGCATGCCGCCGAGCACCAGACCCACTGCCAGAATCAGCGCCTTCTTGGGTTTGATCGGTTTCAGGGGCTCCACGGCGGACTGATCGATCGCTACCAGCTTGAGATCGGCAACCTCGAACTGCAGGTTACGCAGGCGAGCAGCCTCTTCGCGCCAAATGGCCAGATCCTTGAGGAACAGGTCTTCATTCTCTCGCTGCTTGAGCACCTCGACCTGGCGGTTGCTTTCCAACAGCTTGAGTTCTTTGCCGATCTGCGCGATGCGCGGCTCGGTAAAGTCGTCGGAGCGACGCTGCAGCAAGGCGTTGCGCTCGGCTTCCAGCGCTTCGCTGCCCATGAAATAGAGCGGTATCTGCTGGTTATTGACCTCGGTACGGATCACGCTGCCTTGCGCTACACGTTCGCCTTCGCCTAGCGCGGAAGGCGTGGTGGGTTTGGCGATCCCCAGCGCCTTGGCGATGCGGATCGCCTCATCGAGCTGGATGATGCGATTGTCGCGGCGGGCCTTGAGTTGCTGGCGCAGCGCCTTCAGTTCATCTTGCAGCTCCGCACGTTTGAGGCTATCCGCCTCGAGCAACTCGGCGATCCTGGCTTCCTTGCTGGCCTCGTAATTTGCACGAGCTGCGGCAGTCTTCAGCTCGAGTTGATTAAGGCGGTTCTGGATTACCGCCTGCAGATCCGCGGCGATCCGCCCGCGCTCCAACTGGATGGCGTGCTCGACCAGGCCATTGACCAAGGCAACGCCGTCGACACCCGCCGGATAGGTCAGCTGGATACCGACATAAGCGCTGAGGCTGTCGGTTTTCTTCGGATCGGGCTGGAGCATCTTGAAAGCCTCCCGATTGAAGCTCTCGAAGGTTTGCTCGAGGCTACGATTGGGTTGGCGCAAGGCCTCGAACAACCCCTGATTCGCTCGAAAGAACTCCAGACGGCTGTCATAGGACTCCAAAGCGGCTCCAACGCGGCGCATGGCTTGAGCCGGCTCGAGCTCATAAATGTCGGTACCGTTCAGGGCATCAAGGTCTTTAATAGCTGCAGGGCGCAGCACGCTTTGCACCTGATACTCCGGAGTGGCCAGAAAGGCATAGGTTACGGCAGCCAAACCAACCAGCAGAGTGACCAGTGCAACCAGCCACTTCTGCTCCCAGAGCGAATGAAATAATGCAGCCAGGTCGATTTCGTCGCTGGGGGCTTGCTGTACGGCGGGAGAGATTGCATTCACGACTTGAGATCCATCTTCCAAAAAATGCGTCACTCATGCATCGGTGGGCGGCAGCGATCCTTGAAAGCACGCCGTCGCACTTTTCTGCCACGCGCCGCTCACTTTGGAGCGCGGCATAGAGGGCTTACGCCCCACCTGTAAGGACGTGGCGGCATTTTGCCTGCGCCACACAACATTTCAAGTCTTGACAACCACCTTGCAGTCAATGACAGACGGACGGGAACTTTGTGATGGACAGCATATTCTCCACACCTCGCCCATTAACGCTTTATCCTCCAGGTGCAAGCGGAAGCTGCAAAGCTGCTCATAGAATTGCAAACCTCTAACGCTAGGGGACTTCGCGCATGCGGGGATGGAGCAGGTTACGCAGCAATGCCACCACGCCCCCCAGCATCAGACCGGCGACAGCGCCAAGACCAATGATCAACGTCTTCTTCGGCTTGAGCGCTGCGAGCGGCTCGAGCGCCAGCTGATCTAGGCGGACCAGTTGCAAGGTACTGCTATCGAACTTGATCCCTCTAAGCTGAGCCGCCTCTTGCCGCCATTCCGCCAAGCCTGTGAGGTACAGGTCTTCATTCTTGCGCTGTTTGAGGATCTCCACCTGCCGATTGTGGCTCAACAGAGCCAACTCCTTCTCTATCTCGGCTATTCGAGGTTCGCTGAAGTCGTCCGAACGACGCTCGCTCAGCGCCTGCCGCTCGGCCCGCAGCGCTTCGCTCCCCATGAAATAAAGCGGAATTTCGCGATTGTTCACTTCGGTGCGCACCACTTGCCCCTGACGCTGGGCGTCTGCCATGGCGGAAGGCGTAGTAGGCTTACCGATACCCAGCGACTCGGCTATTTGGATAGCTTCGTCGAGCAATTTAATACGGCTCTCGCGGCGAGCTTTCAACTCACCACGCAAGGCTTGCAGCTCATCTTGCAGTTCGGCGCGGCGCAAAGTGTCTTGTTCCAGCAGACTGGCTATTTCTGCCTCCTTGCCAGCCTCGTAACTCGCGCGCGCCGCTTCGACCTTTTTCTCTAGCGAGAGCAGGCGATTGGCAATCAGTACCTCTAAATCACTCGCGATACGCTCACGCTCCCCCCTCAGCACATCGGCGACCAGCGCGTTGACCACTTCAACTCCGGCGACCCCCTCTGGGTAAGTCAAAGAGATACCTACAAATGCACTCAGGTTGTTGGTTTTCTTGGGGTCGGGCTGCAGCATGCTGAACGCGGTGCGATTGAATTCCTCGAACGCCTGCTCCAGCGAGCGGCCGGGCTGGATCAGCCCCGCGAATAACTCTTGGCGATCGCGGAAAAATCTAAGGCGGCTTTCGTAAGAAGAGAGGCTTGAGGCAACGCGCCCCAGCGCCTCTTCCGGGGTCAATTCATAGACACCGGTACCGTTGAGCTCATCGAGACTCCCCCGCTCAACAGGACGAAGGATGCTTTGCACTTGATAGTACGGCGTCGCCAGAAAGGCATATGCCACAGCCACCAAAACGACCATGCAAGCAATGAATAAAATCAGATATTTTTGCCGAAACAGGGATTGAAGCAGTTCGACCAGGTCGATCTCATCATCACGGCGGGGCCGCGGAGATTGGTCTTGCATATCGCGAGGAAACTCCATATGAGCAATTCGTCAACGCTCCTCCATAAACCTCCACCAACCCGACTTCAGGATCGGCAGAGCGCGCATCCACATGTGCTCAGGGAGAATATGGCAGTTTTTCCTTCGAAATGTTCCCCTATTACAGTGATTTACTCCGCACAATCGGGACCGATGGGAAAATCCATAGAAATCAAGAGCATCGGGCTGCATGTCAGCGAAGGAACTCGCGCGCAAAACCTAGCGCTTCAGGAGGGTCGCCGGAACCGAGCATTCGTCTTACCTGCAGACCAAACACAACGCCAAAGCAGCCTGCCCTGAGGCATGGCTCTACAGCGCCGGCCTACTCGTCTTCGTTCACCCGGTCGCGCAGCTCTTTGCCCGGCTTGAAATGCGGCACGAACTTGCCGTCCAGGCGCACCGACTGGCCGGTTTTCGGGTTGCGACCCACGCGCGGGGCGCGGTAGTGGAGAGAGAAACTGCCGAAGCCGCGAATTTCGATGCGGTCGCCAGTGGCCAGTGCCTGGGACATTTGTTCCAGCATGGTCTTGATAGCCAGCTCGACATCCTTGGAGGACAGCTGACCTTGGTGGGTGACAATTCTTTCGATCAACTCCGACTTGGTCATGGTTTTCCCTTCTTTTTCAAGCGGCTAGATCACTCGATAGAGTGGTTTTAGCATGCTGATCAGCATTTGAACAGCCTAAAAAACAAGGTGTTAGCGCAATCTGGGGAGTGATCGCCTTATATCGCCGAGCGCATGCGCGCAAGCCCTTGCCCGGCAACGCCGCGCAGGCCATGGCGGCATCAGGCATATACCGCACCTTTGTACGCATGCCGGCGGAAAACGCTTCCACCCTACCCCACAGCCATGGCGCTTCACGCGCGAGGTTTGCGGGTAAATCCATCTCGGCAGTGGCGAGATTCAGGAAGGCGAGAAACAAAAAGGGCGACCCGAGGGTCGCCCTTTTCTTGATGGAGTTACCCGAACTTAGTTCTGGTTTTCCATCTGAGCACGGATCAGATCACCGATGGTGGTCGGGCCGGTGCTTTCAACGTCTTGCTTGTTACGCAGTTCCTTCATCGCGTCCTTCTCGTCCTCGACGTCTTTCGACTTGATGGACAGGCTGATAACGCGGGACTTGCGGTCGACGCTGATGATCTTGGCTTCGACTTCGTCGCCTTCTTTCAGGACGTTGCGCGCGTCTTCAACGCGGTCACGGCTGATTTCGGAGGCTTTCAGGGTAGCTTCGATCTCGTTGCCCAGGTCGATGATGGCGCCCTTGGCATCCACTTCCTTCACGACGCCGCGGACGATGGTGCCCTTGTCGTTGATCGAGACGTAGTTGCTGAACGGATCGTCTTCCAGCTGCTTGATGCCCAGGGAGATGCGCTCGCGCTCCGGGTCAACCGACAGGATGACGGTTTCCAGCTCGTCGCCCTTCTTGAAGCGACGCACGGCTTCTTCGCCGGCTTCGTTCCAGGAGATGTCGGACAGGTGAACCAGGCCGTCGATGCCGCCGTCCAGACCAATGAAGATACCGAAATCGGTGATCGACTTGATGGTGCCGGAGATCTTGTCACCCTTGTTGAACTGACCGGAGAAGTCTTCCCACGGGTTGGTCTTGCACTGCTTGATACCCAGGGAGATACGACGACGCTCTTCGTCGATGTCCAGAACCATGACTTCCACTTCGTCGCCGACGTTGACGACTTTCGACGGGTGGATGTTCTTGTTGGTCCAGTCCATTTCGGACACGTGTACCAGGCCTTCCACGCCTTCTTCCAGCTCGGCGAAGCAGCCGTAGTCGGTGAGGTTGGTGACGCGCGCCATGACGCGGGTGTTTTCCGGGTAACGGGCCTTGATGGCAACCCACGGATCTTCGCCCAGCTGCTTCAGACCCAGGGAGACGCGGTTGCGCTCGCGGTCGTACTTCAGGACCTTGACGTCGATCTCGTCGCCAACGTTGACGATCTCGGACGGGTGCTTGATGCGCTTCCAGGCCATGTCGGTGATGTGCAGCAGGCCGTCTACGCCGCCCAGGTCCACGAAGGCGCCGTAGTCGGTGAGGTTCTTGACGATACCTTTGACCTGCTGACCTTCCTGCAGGGATTCCAGCAGGGCTTCGCGCTCGGCGCTGTTCTCGGCTTCCAGCACGCTGCGACGGGAAACGACAACGTTGTTGCGCTTCTGGTCCAGCTTGATGACCTTGAACTCGAGCTCTTTGCCTTCCAGGTGAGTGGTATCACGCACCGGACGGACATCGACCAGGGAACCCGGCAGGAACGCGCGGATGCCGTTGACGTCAACGGTGAAGCCGCCTTTGACCTTACCGTTGATAACGCCCTTGACCACTTCTTCAGCGTTGAACGCAGCTTCCAGAACCAGCCAGGACTCAGCGCGCTTGGCTTTCTCGCGGGACAGCTTGGTTTCACCGAAGCCATCTTCAACCGCGTCCAGCGCAACGTGGACTTCGTCACCGACCTTGATGGTCAGCTCGCCTTGTTCGTTGAAGAACTGGTCGAGCGGGATGACGCCCTCGGACTTCAGACCGGCATGGACGGTAACCCAGTCACCGTCGATGTCGACGACGATGCCGGTGATGATGGCGCCCGGCTGCATGTCGAGGGATTTCAGGCTTTCTTCAAAAAGTTCTGCAAAGCTTTCGCTCATGTTGATTCCTGTTGTCAAGGGCGGGGATTCGCCCAAACCACACTCCAGACAATGTGGGTTCGTTCATGTAAAAAGAGGCCTGCGGGACTAGGACTGGTCTCCCGCATGCCTCCTTGCGAGCCGGTCAGCTTAGGCAGCTGTGGCTCTTACCCGGCGAGATCGCGATCGGCGACCTCGCGCAGAATGCGCTCTAACACTTGCTCGATGGACAGCTCGGTGGAATCCAGCAGGATTGCGTCAGCAGCCGGCTTGAGCGGCGCCACCGCGCGCTGGGTATCGCGCTCGTCGCGCGCCCGAATCTCGTCGAGAAGACTCGCGAGATTAACATCATCGCCCTTGGCCTTCAACTGCAAGTAGCGGCGACGCGCACGCTCCTCGGCGCTGGCGGTGAGGAAGACCTTCAGCGGCGCATCGGGAAACACCACGGTGCCCATGTCGCGGCCATCGGCCACCAGCCCCGGCGCCTCCTGGAAGGCGCGCTGGCGCTGCAGCAGCGCCTCGCGCACCGCCGGCAGCGAAGCGACCATGGACGCGCCGGCGCCGATCTGTTCGTTGCGAATGGCGTCGGTCACTTCCTCGCCTTCGAGGACGATGCGTTTGCCGGTGAACTGCACGTCGAGGTGGGCGGCCAGTTGCTTGAGCGCCTCCTCGTTGGTCAGGTCGATGCCGTGGTTGCCGGCGGCGAAGGCCAGCAGGCGGTACAGCGCACCGGAGTCGAGCAGGTTCCAGCCCAGCTGCTTGGCCAGCAGGGCACAAAGCGTGCCCTTGCCGGAACCGCTCGGCCCGTCGACTGTGATCACCGGGGCGTTCATGCCTTGCCCTCTTCGGCCACCTGGATGCCGACTTCGGCCGCCAGGGCGAGGAAGTTGGGGAAGGAGGTGGCGACGTTGGCACAGTCGTGAATGCGGATCGGCGCGCTGGCGCGCAGCGAGGCGACGCTGAAGGACATGGCGATACGGTGGTCGCCGTGCGCCCAGACTTCGCCGCCGCCGATGGCGCCACCTTCGATGACGATGCCGTCCGGAGTCGGCTCGGCCTTCACGCCCAGGGCGACCAGACCGTCAGCCATGACCTGGATACGGTCGGACTCCTTCACTCGCAGCTCTTCGGCGCCGCGCAGTACGGTGCGGCCCTGGGCGCAGGCGGCGGCGATGAACAGCACCGGGAATTCGTCGATGGCCAGCGGCACCAGGTCTTCGGGAATATCGATGCCCTTGAGCTTGGCCGAGCGCACGCGGATATCGGCCACCGGCTCGCCACCCACCTCGCGCTGGTTTTCCAGGCTGATATCGCCGCCCATCAGCTTGAGGATGTCGATCACCCCAGTGCGGGTCGGGTTGATGCCGACGTGCTCCAGCACCAGTTCGGAACCTTCGGCAATGCTCGCCGCCACCAGGAAGAAGGCCGCCGAGGAAATATCGGCCGGCACTTCGATACGGGTAGCACTGAGCTTGTGCCCGGACTCGACAGTGGCGGTGCTGCCCTCCACGCTCACCGGGTAGCCGAAGCCGCGCAGCATGCGCTCGGTGTGGTCGCGGGTCGGCGCCGGCTCGGTCACCGAGGTCTTGCCGGCGGCGTACAGGCCGGCCAGCAGCAGGCAGGACTTGACCTGGGCGCTGGCCATCGGCATCTCGTAGTCCATGCCGGTCAGGCGCTGGCCGCCCTTGATGGTCAGCGGCGGACGCCCTTCCGGGCCGGTCTCGATCACCGCGCCCATTTCACGCAGCGGCTTGGCCACGCGGTTCATCGGACGCTTGGACAGCGAGGCGTCGCCGGTCAGGGTGGTGTCGAACGGCTGCGCGGCGAGCAGGCCGGAGAGCAGGCGCATGGAGGTGCCGGAGTTACCCATGTACAGCGGGCCGGCCGGCGCCTTCAGGCCATTGAGGCCGACACCATGAATAGTGACGCGACCGTGGTGCGGGCCTTCGATCACCACGCCCATGTCGCGGAAGGCCTGCAGGGTGGCCAGGGCGTCTTCGCCTTCGAGGAAGCCCTCGACCTCAGTGGTGCCTTCGGCCAGCGAGCCGAGCATGATCGAGCGGTGCGAGATGGACTTGTCGCCGGGCACGCGAATGCGTCCGGACAGGCTGCTACCGGGTTTTGCCAGGAAAATCAGATCGGTCGAGTGCATAGCGTCCACATAGGCCCTGCGGGCCAGAATTTTGCTGAAATGTTCGCGGGCCACGCGGGCGCGGGTGAACACGCCCAGCAGTTGATGCCCATCCCCGGCGTCGACCGCGTCGCGCAGGGCGTCGAGGTCGTCGCGAAAGGTGTCCAGGGTGCGCAGCACGGCCTCGCGGTTGGCGAGGAAGATATCGTGCCACATCACCGGATCGCTGCCGGCGATCCGCGTGAAGTCGCGAAAGCCGCCGGCGGCGTAACGGAAAATCTCCAGGTTCTCGCTGCGCTTGGCCAGCGAGTCGACCAGGGTGAAGGCCAACAGGTGCGGCAGGTGGCTGGTGGCGGCGAGCACCTGATCGTGGTGCTCCACCTCCATCGACTCGACATCCGCACCCAGCTCGCGCCACAGGCCTTCCACCAGCGCCAGGGCCGCCTCGTCGCTGTGCTCGCAAGGCGTCAGGATGACCTTGTGGCGGCGAAACAACGTCGCCTTGGCCGCCTCCACCCCGCTCTGCTCGGAGCCGGCGATGGGATGGCCCGGCACCAGCCGCACGCTCTTGCCGGCGAAGGCCAGGCGCGCGGCGCGCAGCACATTGCCCTTGGCACTGCCGACGTCGGTCAGCACCGCATCGCCGAGATCGAGCTTGGCCAGCTCGGCCAGCAGCTTCTCCATGGCCAGGATAGGCACCGCCAGCTGGATCACCTCGGCACCCTGACAGGCGGCGGCCAGATCGGTCTCGCAGCGATCGACCACGCCCAGCTGCACCGCCAGGCGCCGCGACTCGGCATCCAGATCGACGCCCACCACCTCGCGGCACAGGCCGCGCTCGCGCAGGCCCTTGGCGAAGGAGCCGCCAATCAGGCCGAGGCCGACCACCACCAGGCGGCCGATCTTAGGGGCGCTCGATTGCACTGCGGTGACAGTCACGCCGACAACACCTTGGCCAGGGCCTCGAGGAAGCGCGCGTTCTCCTGCGGCAGGCCGATGGATACGCGCAGGAAGTGGGGCATGCGGTAGCCGGCCATCGGCCGCACTATCACGCCCTCGCGCAGCAGCGCCTGGTTGATCGCCGCGGTGTCGCGGCCAAAGTCGACGGCAATAAAGTTGCCTTTGCTGGGAATCCAGCTCAGACCCAGCGCGCGCAAGCCATCCTGCAGCTGCTGCATGCCGGCATCGTTGAGGCGACGGCTCTCGGCCAGGTACTCGGCATCGGCGAGCGCCGCGCAGGCAGCGGCCAGCGCGAGGCTGTTGACGTTGAACGGCTGGCGCACGCGGTTGAGCACATCGGCGATGGCCGGCGAGCTGATCGCATAGCCCACGCGCAACGCGGCCAGGCCATAGGCCTTGGAGAAGGTGCGCGAAACCAGCAAGTTCGGATAGCGGGCCAGGTAATCGAGGCCATCCGGCAGCTCATCACCTTCAGCGTATTCGATATAGGCCTCGTCCAGCACCACCAGCACCGACTCCGGCACCTTGGCCAGGAAAGCGTCTAGCGCCGCCGGGCCGAACCAGGTGCCGGTCGGGTTGTTGGGGTTGGCGATGAACACCACGCGGGTATTGGCGTCGATGGCCGCGAGCATGGCGTCCAGGTCGTGGCCGTAGTCCCTGGCCGGCACCGCCTTGCCCTGCGCGCCGACCGCCTGGGTGGCGATGGGGTAGACGGCGAAGGCGTAGTCGCTGAACACGGCGTTAAGCCCCGGCGCCAGGTAGGCGCGGGCGACCAGCTCGAGAATGTCGTTGGAGCCGTTGCCCAGGGTGACCTGCGCCGCGCCCGCGCCGTAGCGGGCGGCCAGCGCGGTCTTGAGGGTGAAGCCATTGCCATCCGGATAACGGGTCAGCTCGTCCAGTTCGGCACGGATCGCCGCCAGCACCTTGGCGCTGGGGCCGAGTGGGTTCTCGTTGCTGGCCAGCTTGACGATGCCGGCCGGATCCAGACCCAGCTCGCGGGCCAGCTCGTCGACCGGCTTGCCCGGCACATAGGGGGACAGCTTCTGCACGCCTGGCTGGGCCAGGGCTAGGAAATCGCAACTCATCACAAACCTCATTGTCTCGACCGAGCGCCATAGGCCTCGTAGGAGCGACTTCAGTCGCCAATATCGCGACTAAAGCCGCTCCTACGAGGACGCGGGTTACAGCACCGCCTTCGGATAGGAACCCAGCACCTTGAGCGCCACGGCCTCCTGGCCGATCTTCTCCAGCACGTCCTTGATCAGCGGGTCGCGGTGGTGGCCGACGAAGTCGATGAAGAACACGTAGGTCCACTTGCCGCTGCGCGACGGCCGGGTTTCGATGCGGGTCAGGTCGATGCCGTTGTTGTGGAACGGCACCAGGAGCTCGTGTAGCGCGCCCGGCTTGTTGCGCATGGAGACGATGATCGAGGTCTTGTCGTCGCCGGTCGGCGGCACTTCCTGGCTGCCGATGATGAGAAAGCGCGTGGAGTTGTCCGGGCGGTCCTCGATCTTCTCGGCCAGCTTGGTCAGGCCATACAGATTGGCCGCCATGTCGCCGGCGATGGCCGCGCTGTTCCACTCGCTCTTGACCCGCTTGGCGGCGTCGGCGTTGCTGGAGACCGCCACGCGCTCGACGTTCGGGTAGTGCGCATCGAGCCACTTGCGGCACTGTGCCAGCGACTGGGCATGGGAGTAGATGCGGGTGATCTTGTCGGTCTTGGTGGTCTCGCCGACCAACAGGTGATGGTGGATGCGCAGCTCGACTTCGCCGCAGATCACCATGTCGTGCTCGAGGAAGCTGTCCAGGGTGTGGTTGATCGCACCCTCGGTGGAGTTCTCCACCGGCACCACGCCGAAGTTCACCGCGCCGGCGGCCACTTCGCGGAACACCTCGTCGATGGCCGCCATCGGCACGCTGATCACCGCGTGACCGAAATGCTTCATCGCCGCGGCCTGACTGAAGGTGCCTTCAGGACCGAGATAGGCGACTTTCAGCGGGTTCTCCAGGGCCAGGCAGGAGGACATGATCTCGCGGAACAGCCGCGCCATTTCCTCGTTACCCAGCGGGCCCTGGTTGCGCTCCATGATGCGCTTGAGCACCTGGGCCTCGCGCTCAGGGCGGTAGAACACCGGCGACTCGCCTTCCTTGAGTTCCTTCATCTTCACCCGCGCCACTTCTTCGGCGCAGCGCGCGCGGTCGCTGATCAGCTCGAGGATGCGTTCGTCGAGGTTGTCGATGCGCAGGCGCAGGGCCTGCAGTTCCTGCTCGGACATCTCAGCCATGCTCCTTCTCGAACTCGGCCATATAGGCCACCAGCGCCTCGACCGCATCCATCCCGACCGCGTTGTAGATGGAGGCACGCATGCCGCCCACCGAGCGATGGCCCTTGAGATTGAGCAGGCCGCGCGCGTCGGCGCCGGCGAGGAAGACCTTGTCCAGCTTCTCGTCGGCCAGGCGGAACGGCACGTTCATCCAGGAACGGGCGTTGTGGGCGATGGGGTTGCTGTAGAAATCGCTGCCGTCGATGGCCTTGTACAGCAGGTCCTTCTTGGCGCGGTTGATACGCTCCATGGCCTCGACACCGCCCTGCTCCTTGAGCCACTGGAACACCAGGCCGGACAGGTACCAGGAATAGGTGGCCGGGGTGTTGTACATCGAGCCGTTGTCGGCCGAGACCTTGTAGTCGAGCATGGTCGGGCAGCTGGAGCGGGCGCGGCCGAGCAGGTCCTCGCGCACTATCACCACCACCAGGCCGCTGGGGCCGATGTTCTTTTGCGCGCCGGCGTAGATCAGACCGAACTGCGAGACGTCGAGCGGGCGCGAGAGGATGTCCGAGGACATGTCCGCCACCAGCGGGGTATCGCCGGTCTGCGGCACCCAGTCGAACTGCAGGCCGCCGATGGTCTCGTTGCTGCAGTAGTGCAGGTAGGCCGCGCCCTTGGACAGCTGCCAGTCGTTCTGCCCCGGGATGGCGAAGTAGTCGTGCGCCTTGGCGCTGGCGGCGACGTTGATGCGCCCGTAGCGACGCGCTTCCTCGATGGCCTTCTTCGACCAGATACCGGTCTCGATGTAATCGGCCACGCCGTCTTCCGGTAGCAGGTTGAGCGGAATCTCGGCAAACTGCTGGCTGGCGCCGCCCTGAAGGAACAGCACCTTGTAGTCGTTGGGCACGGCGAGCAGGTCGCGCAGGTCCTGTTCGGCCTGGCTGGCGATGGCCACGTACTCGTCGCTGCGGTGGCTCATTTCCATCACCGACAGACCCTTGCCCTGCCAGTCGAGCATCTCGGCCTGGGCGCGTTCCAGTACGGCGGTCGGCAGCGCGGCCGGGCCGGCGCAGAAGTTAAAAGCTCGCTTGCTCACGTCTGTCTCTCTCAGATTCACAGAACGCCACCACCAGGCGATGGCATGTCCACACTGTCACCGCGCCTGTGGGGGCGCTTCAACGGCGACAGTCGCGGCTGAAGCCCCCACGGAGCCCGATTTCACTCCTCGCTGCCGTCCTCGGCGTCGGCGACCGGCGCCTCGGCGGATTCGGCGACTTCGGCGCCCTCCTCGCCTTCGACCAGCTCCTCGTCCTCGACCACGGTCGGTTCCTGCACCCGCTCCAGGCCGACCAGGGTCTCGTCCTTGGCCAGCTTGATCAGGGTCACGCCCTGGGTGTTGCGGCCGGAGCTGGAGACCTCGTCGACGCGGGTACGCACCAGGGTACCCTGGTCGGAGATCAGCATGATTTCCTCGCCGTCCTGCACCTGGATGGCGCCGACCAGCTTGCCGTTACGTTCGTTGCTGACCATGGCGATCACGCCCTGGCCGCCGCGACCGCGACGGGGGAAGTCGCCCAGGTGGGTACGCTTGCCATAGCCGCGCTCGGAGGCGGTGAGGATCTGCGCGCCGGCTTCGGGGATCAGCATGGAGATCAGGCGCTGGCCTTCCGGCAGGCGCATGCCGCGCACGCCACGGGAAATACGGCCCATGATGCGCACGTGTTTTTCCTGGAAGCGGATGACCTTGCCACCGTCGGAGAACAGCATGACTTCCTTGGCGCCATCGGTGATGGCCGCGGCGATCAGGGTGTCGCCCTCTTCCAGCTTCAGCGCGATCAGACCGGCGCTGCGCGGACGACTGAACTGCACCAGCGGGGTCTTCTTCACGGTACCGAAGGCGGTGGCCATAAAGATGTAGGCGCCGGTCGGCTCGTCGTTGGCCAGTTCGGTCTCGCCGTCTTCGGCCGGCTCGGCGGCAGGCGCTTCGGCCTCGACCACTTCGCCTTCGATCAGCACGCCTTCGTCGTCCAGGTCTTCGTCGGCGCCGGCGCTCTGCTGCAGGGCTTCCAGGTCGATCTGCAGCATCGCGGTGATGCGCTCGCCCTCGTCCAGCGGCAACAGGTTGACCAGCGGACGACCGCGCGCGGTACGCGAGGCCTCGGGAATCTCGAAGGTGCGCAGCCAGTAGACCTTGCCCTTGCTGGAGAACAGCAGCAGGGTGGCGTGGCTGTTGGCGACCAGCAGGTGTTCGACGTAGTCCTCGTCCTTCACCCCGGTGGCCGACTTGCCCTTGCCGCCGCGGCGCTGCGCCTCGTAGGCGGCCAGCGGCTGGCTCTTGGCGTAGCCGCCATGGGAGATGGTGACCACGCGCTCTTCTTCGGTGATCAGGTCGGCGATGGTCAGATCCATGCGCGAGGCGACGATTTCGGTACGGCGGGCGTCGCCGAACTCGGCCTTGACCTTCTCCAGCTCCTCGCGAATCACTTCCATCAGCCGCTCGGGGCTGGTCAGGATGTGGATCAGCTCGCCGATCAGCTGGAGGATTTCCTGGTACTCGGCCAGCAGCTTCTCGTGCTCCAGGCCGGTCAGGCGGTGCAGGCGCAGCTCGAGGATGGCCTGGGCCTGCTCCGGCGACAGGTAGTACTTGCCGTCGCGCAGGCCGTATTGCGCATCCAGGCCTTCCGGGCGGCAGGAGTCGGCGCCGGCGCGCTCGACCATGGCCTCCACGGCGGACGATTCCCAGGCGGTGGCGATCAGGCGCTCCTTGGCTTCGGCCGGGGTCGGCGAGGCCTTGATCAGCTCGATCACCGGGTCGATGTTGGACAGGGCGACCGCCTGACCTTCGAGGATATGGCCGCGCTCGCGCGCCTTGCGCAGCTCGTAGACGGTACGCCGGGTCACCACTTCGCGGCGGTGACGGACGAACACTTCGAGCATGTCCTTGAGGTTCAGCGTCTTCGGCTGGCCGTCGACCAGCGCCACCACGTTGATACCGAACACGCTCTGCATCTGGGTCTGGGCGTACAGGTTGTTCAGCACCACGTCCGGCACTTCACCACGACGCAGCTCGATCACCACGCGCATGCCGTCCTTGTCGGACTCGTCGCGCAGCTCGGTGATGCCTTCGATCTTCTTCTCTTTGACCAGCTCGGCGATCTTCTCGATCAGACGCGCCTTGTTCAGCTGGTACGGCAGCTCGGTGACCACCAGCTGCTGGCGGCCGCCGACCTTGTCGATGTCCTCGACCTCGACGCGGGCGCGGATATAGATGCGCCCGCGACCGGTGCGATAGGCCTCGATGATACCGGCACGGCCATTGATGATGCCGGCGGTGGGAAAGTCGGGACCCGGGATGTACTGCATCAGGTCGTCGACGGTCAGGTCGGCGTTGTCGATCAGCGCCAGGCAGCCGTCGATCACTTCACCGAGGTTGTGCGGCGGGATGTTGGTGGCCATGCCCACGGCGATACCGGACGAGCCGTTGACCAGCAGGTTCGGCACCTTGGTCGGCATCACCGCAGGAATCTGTTCGGTGCCGTCGTAGTTGGGCACCCAGTCGACGGTTTCCTTGTCCAAGTCGGCCAGCAGCTCATGCGCCAGCTTGGCCATGCGCACCTCGGTGTAACGCATGGCCGCGGCGTTGTCGCCGTCCACCGAACCGAAGTTGCCCTGGCCGTCCACCAGCATGTAGCGCAGGGAGAAGTCCTGGGCCATGCGCACGATGGTGTCGTACACGGCGGTGTCGCCGTGCGGGTGGTACTTACCGATCACGTCACCGACCACACGGGCGGACTTCTTGTACGGCTTGTTCCAGTCGTTGCCCAGCTCGCTCATCGCGAACAGCACGCGACGGTGCACCGGCTTCAAGCCGTCGCGCGCGTCCGGCAGTGCACGCCCGACGATCACGCTCATCGCGTAGTCGAGGTAGGACTGTTTCAGCTCGTCTTCGATATTGACCGGGAGGATTTCTTTGGCCAGTTCGCCCATGAGAAGCCTGGTTCCTTTTTCTGGTGAAACTCCGCGTCATTCTTCCTGAACGCCATGGAGTACGTCGCCATGGCCTCAGGCCATCAGCGACTCACGACAAATCAACGAGTTATGCCACGATTCGATGCAGTGAAGGCGGCCGCGAGCAGCCCCCTTGAAAACTGCCGGAGATTACCACAAAGCGTGCCGCACACCTACCCCGGAACCGGCCCTGGGCGGGACGAGAGGACGGCGGGCCAGCCCACCGCGAATGGCGAGGGTCGAGCACCGATGGACGCCGCGAACGACACCGCCTCACCTTGTGCGAAGCAGCACAGCCCGTTCAGTGCAGACGCTTGCGACACATCAACTGGGCCATCTTGGCGCTGTCCGGGCGCTCGACCACACCTTTCTCGGTCACGATGTAATCGATCAGATCGGCAGGCGTCACGTCGAACACCGGATTGACCACCGCCACCTCCGCCGCCACCCGCTGCCCGGCGACTTCCAGCAGCTCGGCGCCGTCACGCTCCTCCAGGACGATGTCCTCGCCGCTTTCCAGCGCCATGTCGATGGTCGAGCTGGGCGCCACCACCATGAAGCGCACGCCGTGGTGCATGGCGTTGACCGCCAGCTGATAGGTGCCGATCTTGTTGGCCACGTCGCCGTTGGCGGTGATGCGGTCGGCGCCGACTATCACCCAGCTGATGCCCTTGGTCTTCATCAGGTGCGCCGCCGCGGCGTCGGCGTTCAGGCTCACCGGCACGCCGTCGCCGGCCAGCTCCCAGGCGGTCAGGCGCGCGCCCTGCAGCCAGGGCCGGGTCTCGTCGACATGCACGTGCTCGACCAGGCCCTCCAGATGAGCCGCACGGATCACTCCCAGTGCGGTGCCGAAGCCGCCGGTGGCCAGGGCGCCGGCGTTGCAGTGGGTCAGCAGCACCTGCGGATTGCCCTGATACTTGCGGATCAGCTCCATGCCCAGCTGGGCCATGGTCAGGTTGGCTTCGCGGTCGCTGGTGTGGATGGCGACGGCCTCGGCTTCGAGCTGGGCCAGCACCTCTTCGCCGTCCTTGAGCCGCTGCAGGCGCTCGCGCATGCGCTGCAGCGCCCAGGACAGGTTGACCGCGGTCGGCCGCGACTCGCCGAGCCGGGCGAAGTCGGCCTCCAGCGCCGCGCGCCAGTCGCCGCCGGCCTGCAGCCGCGCACGCGCCGCCAGCACCAGACCATAGGCGGCGGCGATGCCGATGGCCGGCGCACCGCGCACCACCATGTCGGTGATCGCCTCGGCCACCGCTGCCGCCGAATCGAAGCGCAGCCAGGTCTGGCGCTGCGGCAACCGACGCTGATCGAGCAGGTACAGGGCGCCGTCGCGCCAGTCGATTGCCTGAACCTTCTCCGCCGCCAGCAATTGCTCGCGCATCGCACACCTCGCCCTTCGCCGCCAAAAAATCGCGGATTATACGCAGACAAGCAGCTGCCGACCGAAGAATCCAGCCGCGCCGCGCCGGCCTTCGACTTCAAGCGCCGGATGTTCCTCTATACACTGGCGACCTTCACACGCAACCTTCACGCCAAGCGGACCGCCGACCATGCCCGACGCCCCTCTCGACCTGCTGCTCCTGCCCACCTGGCTGGTGCCCGTGGAGCCGGCCGGCGTGGTGCTGCGCGAGCATGCCCTGGGCATCCGCGACGGCCGCATCGCCCTGCTCGCGCCGCGCGCCGAGGCCCTGCGCCTGCCCGCCCGCGAGGTGCGCGAACTGCCGGACTGCCTGCTCGCCCCCGGCCTGGTCAACGCCCACGGCCACGCCGCCATGAGCCTGCTGCGCGGCATCGCCGACGACCTGCCGCTGATGACCTGGCTGCACGAGCACATCTGGCCGGCCGAGGCCAAGTGGGTCGACGAGGCCTTCGTCCGCGACGGCACCGACCTGGCCATCGCCGAGCAGCTCAAGGGCGGCATCAGCTGTTTCTCCGACATGTACTTCTACCCGCAGGTCGCCGCCGAGCGGGTGCACAACGCCGGCATGCGCGCGCAGATCACCATTCCCGTGCTGGACTTCGCCATCCCCGGCGCGCGCGACGCCGCCGAGGCGCTGCGCAAGGGCCTGCAGCTGTTCGACGACCTCAAGCAGCACCCACGCATCCGCATCGCTTTCGGCCCGCACGCGCCCTACACGGTGAGCGACGACAAGCTCGAGCAAATCCGCGTGCTGGCCGACGAGCTGGACGCCGGCATCCATATGCACGTGCACGAGACCGCCCAGGAAGTGACCGAGGCCCTGGCCCAGCGCGGCGAGCGGCCGCTGGCCCGCCTGGCCCGGCTCGGCCTGCTCGGCCCGCGCTTCCAGGCCGTGCACATGACCCAGATCGACGACGCCGACCTGGCGCTGCTGGTGGAGCACAACTGCAGCGTGATCCACTGCCCGGAATCCAACCTCAAGCTGGCCAGCGGCTTCTGCCCGGTCGAGCGCCTGTGGCAGGCCGGGGTCAACGTCGCCATCGGCACCGACGGCGCGGCGAGCAACAACGACCTCGACCTGCTCGGCGAGACCCGCACCGCCGCGCTGCTGGCCAAGGCCGTGGCCGGCTCGGCCACCGCCCTGAACGCCCACAGCGCACTGCGCATGGCTACCCTGGGCGGCGCCCGCGCGCTCGGCCTGGACGCCCAGATCGGCTCGCTGGAAGTCGGCAAGCTCGCCGACCTGGTCGCCTTCGACCTCTCGGGGCTGGCCCAGCAGCCGATCTACGATCCGGTGTCGCAGCTGATCTACGCCAGCGGCCGCGACTGCGTGAAGCACCTGTGGGTCGGCGGCAAGCAGCTGCTCGACGAGCGCCGCCTGACGCGCATGGACGAAGACGAGCTGATCGCCCGGGCCAGGGCCTGGGGCGAGCGGATCGCCAAGCGGTAATCCGGCTGAAACCCGGGAAATAGCGGTCCGTCCAGGCCACAACGCCGATACGACTGCGACAAACTGACATACATTGAGAGTCCCCGCGTCGCCCAATGCCGCCGCCGAAACTGGCAACATGGGCGGCACACCGAATTCAAGGCTTTTGCAGAGAACCCTATGAGCAACGTCGACCGCGCCGAAATCGCCAAATTCGAGGCCCTGGCCCATCGCTGGTGGGATCTTCAGAGCGAGTTCAAACCCCTGCACGACATCAACCCGCTGCGGGTCAACTGGATCGACGAGCGCGTCGGCCTGGCCGGCAAGCGCGTGCTGGACGTCGGCTGCGGCGGCGGCATTCTCAGCGAGGCCATGGCCCAGCGCGGCGCCACGGTGATGGGTATCGACATGGGCGAGGCGCCGCTGTCGGTGGCCCAGCTGCACCAGCTGGAGTCCGGCGTCGAGGTGGAGTACCGGCAGAGCACTGCCGAAGCCCTGGCCGAGGAACTGCCCGACCAGTTCGACGTGGTCACCTGCCTGGAGATGCTCGAACACGTGCCCGACCCGTCCTCGGTGATCCGCGCCTGCCACAAGCTGGTCAAGCCCGGCGGCCAGGTGTTCTTCTCCACCATCAACCGCAACCCCAAGGCCTACCTGTTCGCGGTGATCGGTGCCGAGTACCTGCTGCGCCTGCTGCCGCGCGGCACCCACGATTTCAAGAAATTCATCCGCCCCTCCGAGCTGGGCGCCTGGAGCCGCGCCGCCGGCCTGGAGGTCAAGGATATCGTCGGCCTGACCTACAACCCGCTGACCAAGCACTACAAGCTGGAAGCCGACGTCGACGTCAACTACATGATCCAGACCCTGAAGGAGGCCTGATGCGCCTGCGCGCGGTTCTCTTCGACATGGACGGCACCCTGCTCGACTCGGCGCCGGACTTCATCGCCATCACCCAGGCCATGCGCGCCGCCCGCGGCCTGCCGCCGCTGGCGGACAAGGCGATTCGCGACCAGGTCTCCGGCGGCGCCCGCGCCATGGTCGCCTGCGCCTTCGCCGACGACCCGGACTCGGCCGCCTTCGAGGCCCTGCGCCAGGAATTCCTCGAACGCTACCAGGAGCACTGCGCGGTGCTGACCCGCCCCTTCGACGGCATCGACGCCCTGCTCGGCGACATCGAGCAGGCGCGCCTGCTGTGGGGCGTGGCCACCAACAAGCCGCTGCGCTACGCCGAGCCGATCATGCAGCGCCTAGGCCTGGCCGAGCGCTCGGCCGTGCTGGTCTGCCCGGATCACGTCGAACAGAGCAAGCCGGCGCCGGACATGCTGCTGCTGGCCTGCGAGCAGCTCGGCGTGCAGCCCGGCGAAGTGCTGTTCATCGGCGACGATGCGCGCGACATCGAGTCTGGCCGCGCCGCCGGCTGCAAGACCGCGGCGGTCACCTACGGCTATATCCACCCCGACGACAACCCACGCCATTGGGGCGCCGACGTGGTGGTCGACCACCCGCTGGAACTGCGCGCCGTGCTCGACCACGCGCTCTGCAGCTGCTGACTCGTTGGGCTTCGCTGCGCTCAACCCAACCTACGCCATCACGAGATACGATCCATGTTCGACTATCAAGCCCGCCCCAACCTGCTCAAGGATCGGGTGATCCTGATCACCGGCGCCGGTCGCGGCATCGGCGCGGCGGCGGCCAAGAGCTTCGCCGCCCATGGCGCCACCGTGCTGCTGCTGGGCAAGACCGAAGCCAACCTCAGCCAGGTCTACGACGAGATCGAGGCCGCCGGCCATCCGCAGCCGGTGGTGATTCCCTTCAACCTGGAAACCGCCCTGCCGCACCAGTACGACGAACTGGCGGTGATGATCGAGAACGAATTCGGCCGCCTCGACGGCCTGCTGCACAATGCCTCGATCCTCGGCCCGCGCACGCCGCTGGAGCAGCTCTCCGGCGACAACTTCATGCGCGTGATGCACGTCAACGTCAACGCCATGTTCATGCTCAGCAGCACCCTGCTGCCGCTGCTCAAGCTGTCGGACGACGCCTCGGTGCTGTTCACCTCCAGCAGCGTCGGGCGCAAGGGCCGCGCCTACTGGGGCGCCTACGCGGTATCCAAGTTCGCCACCGAGGGCCTGATGCAGGTGATGGCCGACGAACTGGACGGCATCGGCAACGTGCGCGCCAACAGCGTCAACCCCGGCGCCACCCGCACCGCCATGCGCGCCCAGGCCTATCCGGGCGAGAACCCGGCCAGCCGTCCGCTGCCGGAGGAGATCATGCCGGTCTACCTCTACCTGATGGGCCCGGACAGCAGCGGCGTCAACGGCCAGGCCTTCGACGCCCAGTAAAGCCAAGGCAGACCCGGCGCCCGCCGCCGGGTTACGCCGCGACAGAAATCCGCCGCCCGCCGGCGCAAGCGGCATCAGATTGCCACCTCCCCGCCGGACAACCGGCAAAAGCCGGCCATTGGCCACCTTTCACGACACATAAGTGACTGACTTCACAGGGCTTTCACCGCATTTGAACCAGCTGGCATGAAATTCGCTCTAACCCTCTCGTCGTCGCTACATCGCGCCAGAGGATCAGCTCCATGGTTCCCCCCAACCAGACCAACACCATCGATTTCGACGCGGCCAAGCTGCAGCGTCTGGGCTTCACCGGCAACCGCAACCTGCCACTCAAGCCCGCCAGCCTGGTCGAGCTGCGCCAGCAGCTGGGCCTGCAGCTGCAGACCAGCCTGGACGCCGAGCGCATCGTCAGCCTGTTCTTCCGCGAAGTGCAGCGCCTGGTGCCGCTCGATGCCCTGGCCTTCGCCCATCCGACCCACGACCTGCGCCTGGAGCTGGGCGAACGGGCGCCGCACTCGGCCGGCTACCGCCTGAGCCACGAGGGCGAGTACCTGGGCGAACTGATCTTCCGCCGCAAGCTGCGCTTTGCCGACGACGAACTGGCGCAACTGGAATCGCTGCTGGCCTGCCTGCTGTTTCCGCTGCGCAACGCCCTGCTCTACCGCACCGCGCTGCAGAACGCGCTGCGCGACCCGCTGACCGACACCGGCAACCGCATCGCCATGGACCAGGTACTGCAGCGCGAGGTGGACCTGGCCCGGCGCAACCTGCAGCCGCTGTCGCTGCTGATGCTGGATATCGATCACTTCAAGCAGATCAACGACAGCCACGGCCACGCCCTCGGCGACGAGGTACTCAAGGCCGTGGCGCAGACCCTGAAGAACCAGCTGCGCAATATCGACATGGTGTTCCGCTACGGCGGCGAGGAGTTTCTCGTGGTGCTCTCCAACACCTGCCGCGAGGCCGCGGCGCTGGTCGGCGAGCGCTTGCGCTACGCCGTGCTGGAACTGCAGTGCCTGGACGGCGGCCGGCCGATCGAGGTGTCCATCAGCCTCGGTTGCGCCAGCCTGCTGCCGGGCGAGTCCAGCGAAAGCCTGCTGCGCCGCGCCGACGGCGCCCTGTATATCGCCAAACGCGAGGGACGCAATCGCCTGACCATGGCGGGATAGAGGCCGCGGCAAGCTGCAGGTTCGTAGCCCCAAGGGTGACCAACACGAATGGCAGGACAAAAAAAGGGGCCCCATACGGAGGCCCCTTTTTTCTGGCTGACACTTAGCGCTTGCGGCCGAAGCCCGGACGCTGGCCGTCGCCGGCCGGCGGACGCTTGCTCGGCGCAGCCGGGCGCGGTTTGCGCGCGGGACGCTCGGCCAGCTCCACCGCCGGGCGCGGCTGGCGTTTCTTCACGTCGCTCGGTCGCTCGGCCACCGGCGTGCCGCGACCACCCTCGCGACGCTCGCCGCTGTCCTTGCGTGGTGCGCGCTGCGGACGTTGTTCACCGCCCTGCGAACGCGGCGCACGGGCCGGACGGACACCTTCGCCGGCCGCCTCGTCCGCGGCCGGGCGCAGCACGCGCTTGGCCCGCGGGTCCAC
Organism: Pseudomonas sp. NPDC077649; assembly: GCF_044542855.1. NCBI lineage: Bacteria > Pseudomonadati > Pseudomonadota > Gammaproteobacteria > Pseudomonadales > Pseudomonadaceae > Pseudomonas > Pseudomonas sp. NPDC077649. Next base: position 320,760 of record NZ_JBITVF010000002.1, read on the forward strand.
CGGCTTGGCCGACTTGCGCTGCAGACGATCGAGCTTCTCGCGCACCTTCTCCTTCATCGCCGGCAGCGCCTGCGGGGTCAGGCCGACCTCGGCGCTGAGGATGTCCACCTCGCGCTGGTCCATCTCGCGCCAGCGGCCCATGGTCAGCTCGGAGGTGAGGAATACCGGACCGAAGCGCACCCGCTTCAGGCGACTGACCACCAGCCCCTGGGACTCCCACAGACGACGCACCTCGCGGTTGCGGCCTTCCATTACCACGCAGTGGTACCAGTGGTTGAAGCCCTCGCCGCCGGGCGCTTCCTTGATGTCGGTGAACTTGGCCGGGCCATCCTCGAGCATGACGCCGCGCTTGAGGTTCTCCAGCATCTCCTCGGTGACTTCGCCGCGTACGCGCACGGCGTACTCGCGGTCCATCTGATAGGAGGGGTGCATCAGGCGGTTGGCCAGTTCGCCGTCGGTGGTGAACAGCAGCAGGCCGGTGGTGTTGATGTCGAGGCGACCGATATTGATCCAGCGCCCCTCTTTCGGCCGCGGCAGGCGGTCGAACACGGTGGGCCGGCCTTCCGGATCGTCGCGGGTGCAGATTTCGCCGTCCGGCTTGTTGTAGATCAGCACGCGGCGCACCGAGCCGGCGATCTCTTCGCGCTTGAGCAGGCGGCCGTCGAGGGCGATGGCGTCATGGCTGTCGACGCGCTGGCCGAGGCTGGCGGTGGCGCCATTGACCTTGACCCGACCTTCGCCGATCCAGGTCTCGATCTCGCGACGCGAGGCCAGGCCCAGACGAGCCAGGACTTTCTGCAGTTTCTCGCCTGCAGGACGCGGTTGTTCGTGCTCTGTCATCTTGGGCACCTCCCGGTGTAGTAACGGATGATCGAAGGGGCGCGAATCATACGCGCGGCAGGACTCTTAGGGTAGCCGAGAGTTACAACTTGCGCCGGCCGGTCGCCTGCAGCGCCAGCAGGCGCATGTCGGCCTCGGCCAGCAGCGCCCGCCGCCCGGCCTTGTCCAGACGCTTCCAGCCCTTGATTTCCTGGCGGCTGCGACCGCAGCCCAGGCAGATATCCTGCTCGAATTCGCAGACCTTGATGCAGGGACTCTTGCTCATGACGGCCACCTTGCGGGCATTGATCGAATGCGGGCAAGGATAAAGACAGCAGGCGCCTAGGCGGGATTGAAGAATTGCATGCCGCGCTTAAACAGACTCAATGCAACGACTCGTCGGCATCCAGGTCGGCCATACGCTCGTCGCCCTGCTCCTCGTCTTCGACCAGGCGCAGGTCGTCGAAATCGGTCTTCAACCCCTGCTCCATGGTGTCCAGTTCGGCCAGCAGGCTACGGAAACTGGTTTCCTCGCGCGGTTCGGCGACTTCGCCGCCTTCCTGCAGCGCCAGGTCGGCACGCGCCTGCAGCCCTGCCGGCACCTCGGCGTCGTCGTCCAGGGCCAGCTCGGGCTCCGGCTCCAGCTCGCGCAGGGCGGCCAGCGGCGGCAGCTCGTCGAGGCTCTTCAGGTTGAAGTGGTCGAGAAAGCCCTTGGTGGTGGCGAACATGGCCGGGCGCCCGGGCACGTCGCGGTAGCCGACCACGCGAATCCACTCGCGTTCGAGCAGGGTCTTGGTGATGTTGCTGTTGACCGCCACGCCGCGCACGTCCTCGATCTCGCCGCGGGTGATGGGCTGGCGGTAGGCGATCAGCGCCAGGGTTTCCAGCAGCGCGCGCGAGTAGCGCTGCGGACGTTCCTCCCACAGCCGGCCGACCCAGGGGGCGAAACGCTCGCGCACCTGCAGGCGGTAACCCGAGGCGACCTCCTTGAGCTCGAAGGCGCGCCCCTCGCAGGAATCGCGCAACACCTCCAGCGCCGCCTTGAACTGCGCCGGCTCCGGTCGCTCGCCCTCCTCGAACAGCTCGTACAGGCGCTCCAGGGACTGCGGCTTGCCGGAAGCCAGCAGAAAGGCTTCGAGCAACTGGGCCAGTTCGCGGGGGTCGGTCAGGTTCATTCGGCTCGGGCTCGGACGTGGATGGCGGCGAAGGGCTCATTCTGCACCAGCTCGACCAGGGATTCCTTGATCAATTCGAGCACCGCCATAAAGGTCACCACCACCCCCAGGCGCCCCTCCTCGGCGGCGAACAACTCGACGAAGGGCACGAAAGCGCCGCCCTTGAGGCGTTCGAGCACCTCGCTCATGCGCTCGCGGGTGGACAGCGCCTCGCGAGTGATCTGGTGACTCTCGAACATGTCGGCGCGGTGCAGCACCTCGGCCATCGACAGCAGCAGCTCTTCCAGGCTGACCTCTGGCAGCAGCTTGCGCGCACGCGCCTCGGGGGCGTCCAGGCGCGGCACGACGACGTCGCGGCCGACCCGCGGCAGCTCGTCGAGGCCCTCGGCGGCGGCCTTGAAGCGCTCGTACTCCTGCAGTCGGCGGATCAGCTCGGCACGTGGATCGTCCTCTTCCTCCTCGGCCTCGGCCGAGCGCGGCAGCAGCATGCGCGACTTGATCTCGGCGAGCATGGCGGCCATCACCAGGTATTCGGCGGCCAGCTCCAGGCGCACCGTGTGCATCAGCTCGACGTAGCCCATGTACTGGCGGGTGATTTCCGCCACCGGGATGTCGAGGATGTCGATGTTCTGCTTGCGGATCAGGTACAGCAGCAGGTCCAGCGGCCCCTCGAAAGCTTCGAGAAACACCTCCAGGGCGTCCGGCGGGATATACAGGTCCAGCGGCAGCTCGGTGACCGCCTCGCCGTAGACCAGGGCGAAGGGCAGTTCCTGCTGCGCGCCGGCCTGGCTGTCGACGGATTCGCTCATCGGCTGCGGCTCCTTCATCGGTACTTCAGGCCCATGGCCAGGCGCACCTCGGCCAGGGTGTCGCGGGCCTCGTCGCGGGCGCGCTCGGCACCCTCGGCGAGAATGCTGCGCACCAGGTCGGGGCTGTCCTCGTAATCGATGGCGCGCTGCTGCAGCGGCGCCAGTTCGCTCTGCAGCGCCGTGCACAGCGCGCCCTTGCAGTCCAGGCAGCCGATGGCGGCGCTGCGGCAGCCATTGACCACCCAATGCAGCTGCTCGTCGCTGGAATACAGCTGGTGCAGCGGCCACACCGGGCAGCGCTGCGGCTCGCCCGGATCATCGCGGTGCACCCGTGCCGGGTCGGTGGGCATGCGCCGCAGTTTTTCCTCGATCTCGGCGTCGCCGTCGCGCAGGAAGATCGCGTTGCCGCTGGACTTGGCCATCTTCTGCCCGTCCAGCCCGGGGATGCGCGCGAGCTCGGCGAGCAGCGGCTGGGGTTCGGCGAGGATCACCTTGGCGCTGCCCTCCAGATAGCCGAACAGACGTTCCTGATCGCCCAGGGTGATGTTGCTCTGCTCCTTGAGCAGCGCCCGCGCGGTCTCCAGCGCCTCGCCGTCACCCTGCTCCTGGTAGGCCTTGCGCAGGCTGCTGTAGAGCTTGCCGGCTTTCTTGCCGAGCTTGCCGATGGCGGCCTCGGCCTTGAGTTCGAAATCCGGCTCGCTGCCGTACAGGTGGTTGAAACGCCGCGCCACTTCGCGGGCGAACTCGATATGCGGCAGTTGGTCCGCTCCCACCGGCACCACGCCGGCGCGGTACAGCAGGATGTCCGCCGCCTGCAGCAGCGGGTAGCCGAGAAAGCCGTAGGTGGACAGGTCCTTGCCGGCCTGGCGCTCCTGCTGCTCCTTGTAGGACGGCACCCGTTCCAGCCAGCTCAGCGGGCAGATCATCGACAGCAGCAGGTGCAGCTCGGCGTGCTCGGGCACCTGCGACTGGATGAACAGGGTCGCCGAGCTGGGGCTGACGCCCGCCGCCAGCCAGTCCACCGCCATGTCCATGACGTGCTGCGACAGCTGGCCGACCTCGGCATAGTCGGTGGTCAGCGCATGCCAGTCGACGATGCAGAAGAAGCAGTCGTACTCGTGCTGCAGCTTGACCCAGTTTTTCAGCACGCCATGGTAGTGCCCGAGGTGTAGACGGCCGCTGGGGCGCATGCCCGACAGCACGCGCCGCTCGGAGTCGATAAGGCTCAAACCGGTTTACCTAAACGAACAGACAAGGCGGCGAAGTATAGGGCAGCCAGGCGCCGAACGGAAAAACCCCGACGGGAACGCCGTCCGCCACGCCCAGTCCAAACATTGATGCCGGCGCCGGCTCGCCGCGCCGGGGCCCACGACAACCCACCGGGAGCACACCATGAACAACAATGCCCTCTCCCTCTGCGCCAGCCTGCTGTTCGCCTGCCTGTTCGCCTTGGCCCTGCCGGCCCAGGCGCAGATGATCGGTACCGAGGAAATCCTCAGCGAACAGAACCTCGCCGCCGAACGCGCCAAGCTCGACGCCCTGCTCGCCCGCAGCGACGTGCAGCAAGCCCTGCAGGCCATGGACGTACCGCCGCAACTGGCCCGCGAACGGGTCGACGCCATGACCCCGGCGGAAATCGCCAGCCTGTCGCAACGCCTCGACAGCCTGCCGGTGGCCGGCGCGCTGAGCGGCACCGACTTCATCATCATCTTGCTGGTGGCGATACTGGTGGCGCTGATTCTCTAGGGCTTGAGAAAAGGCGAGGGATCGCCACAGCCGACGCGGACGATTTCCGGCTCGTCGTCGGCCAGGTTGACCACGGTGGAGGCCTCCAGGCCACCGAAGCCGCCGTCGATGATCAGCTCGACCTGGTGTTCGAGGATCTGGCGCATCTCGTAGGGATCGGACAGCGGCAGGTCGTCACCCGGCAGGATCAGGCTGACGCTCATCAGCGGTTCGCCGAGCTGCTCCAGCAGCGCCAGGGCGATGGGGTGGCCGGGCACGCGCAGACCGATGGTGCGCCGCTTGGGGTGCAGCAGCATGCGCGGCACTTCGCGGGTGGCATTGAGGATGAAGGTGTAGGGCCCCGGGGTGTGGTTCTTCAGCAGGCGGAAGGCGGCGGTATCGACCTTGGCGAACAGGCCGATCTGCGACAGGTCGCGGCACACCAGGGTGAAGTTGTGCTTGTCGTCGAGCTGGCGCAGACGGCGGATGCGCTCCACCGCGTTCTTGTCGCCGATGGCGCAACCCAGCGCATAGGACGAATCGGTCGGGTAGACCACCACGCCGCCGCCGCGGATGATCTCCACCGCCTGTTTGATCAGGCGCGCCTGGGGATTCTCCGGGTGAACCTGGAAAAACTGACTCACGTTTGCTCCCTGCTCATGAAGTGACAGCGGGTGGCTGTGCATGTTCGAAGCGCTTCCAGAGCGCCGTCAGGTCGTCGGGCAACGGGCGGTACATGCCCAGTTCGGACCAGTCGCCCGGCGCATGGAAGTCGCTGCCGACGCTGGCCATCAAGCCGAATTCGCGCGCCAGAATCGCCAAGCCGCCGACCTGCTCGGCCGGCTGCATGCCATTGACCACTTCCAGGGCATGCCCGCCCGCCGCAACGAAGTCGGCGACCAAACGCCGACGCTTACTGCGAGTAAAGTCGTATTGCCACGGATGCGCCAGGCTGATCCAGGCTTTGGCCGCGCGCAGCGTGCCGACCGCGTCCTCCAGCGCCGGCCAGTGCTGCTTGACGTCGCCCAACTTGCCCGAACCGAGCCACTTGCGAAAGGCCTCGGCGCGGTCGCGCACATGCCCGGCGCGCACCAGGAACTCGGCGAAGTGCGGCCGCGCCGGCGCATTGCCGCTGTCGCCCAACTCCTGCTGCACCGCGCGCGCACCCTGCAACGCCCCGGGCATGCCCTTGGCCGCCAGGCGCCGGTCGATTTCCTCGGCGCGCTGCCAGCGCCCGTGGTGCAGCGCCTCGATGGCCGCACGCAAAGCCGGGGCGTCGCTGGCGAAGGCGTAGCCCAGCACGTGGATGGTGGCGCCGCCCCAGGTGCAGGACAGCTCGATGCCGTTGACCAGCTGCATGTCCAGGGCCTCGGCGGCGCGGCGCGCCTCGTCCAGCCCCTCCAGGGTGTCGTGATCGGTCAGCGCCAGCAGCCGCACGCCACGCTCGAAGGCCCGGCTCACCAGCATGGCGGGGGCCAGGACGCCGTCGGAGGCGGTGCTGTGGCAGTGCAGATCGACAGTCATGGCGGCGCTTTCGTTGAGATTGATGTTTGTTATTATGCCGGCACATGCGACTTCTGGCTGCCGCCGCGCAGTAAAAAGCCTGCCCCCGCTCCATGATCGACCCCATCTAAGGACTGAGATGCTCTACGCCATCATCGCCACCGACGTCGAAAACTCCCTGGACAACCGTCTGGCCGCTCGCCCCGCCCACCTCGCCCGCCTCGAGGCGCTCAAGCAGGAAGGCCGCCTGCTGCTGGCCGGCCCGCACCCGGCGATCGACAGCAACGACCCGGGCCCGGCCGGTTTCAGCGGCAGCCTGATCGTCGCCGAGTTCGACTCCCTCGCCGCCGCGCAGAGCTGGGCCGACGCCGACCCCTACCGCGCCGCCGGCGTGTACGCCAGCGTGGTGGTCAAGCCGTTCAAGAAAGTGCTGCCCTGATCCCTCCCACGCTGCTTTCGCTTACAAGGAATCGCGATGCGCCCGATCCCGCTGTCCGTGCTGGCTACCCTGCTGCTGACCTGCGCCCTGGCGCAAGCCGAGGAAACACCTCCCCAGCCGCTCGCCGCGGCCACCTCGGCCGAGGCGCAGGCCGATACCCTGGAACAGCGCCTGGCGCAGAGCGAACAGCTGCGTAGCGAACAGCAGGCCAACAGCGCCGCGCAGTTGCAACGCCTGCGCCAGGAAAACCAGCGCCTGCGCCTGCAGCTCAAGGAGAGCCAGGCCCGGCAGCAGCCCGGCCTGCTCAGCGAGGAGCAGACCTGGTTCGCCCTCGGCGCCGGGCTCAGCCTGCTTTCCGTGCTGGTCGGCGCCCTGCTGCGCGGCCGCCGCAAGACCCGCCGCGAGTGGATCAACTGAGCGCCATGAGCCGCTTACTGCTGATCGACGACGACCAGGAGCTGTGCGAGCTGCTGGCCAGCTGGCTGACCCAGGAAGGCTTCCAGGTCACCGCCTGCCATGAGGCCGGCAGCGCGCGCCAGGCCCTCGTCGAGCAGGCGCCGGACGCCGTGGTGCTGGATGTGATGCTGCCCGACGGCAGCGGCCTGGAGCTGCTCAAGCAGCTGCGCGGCGAACATCCGGAACTGCCGGTGCTGATGCTCTCGGCCCGCGGCGAGCCGCTCGATCGCATCCTCGGCCTGGAGCTGGGCGCCGACGACTACCTGGCCAAGCCCTGCGACCCGCGCGAGCTGACCGCCCGCCTGCGCGCGGTGCTGCGGCGTAGCGCACCGGCGCCGACCAGCAGCCAGCTGGAGCTGGGCGACCTGAGCTTCAGCCCCAACCGCGGCGTGGTCAGCATCGGCGCGCACGACGTGCCGCTGACCGTCTCCGAGAGCCGCCTGCTCGAAGCCCTGCTGCGCCAACCCGGCGAGCCGCTGGACAAGCAGGCACTGGCGCAACTGGCCCTGGGCCGCAAGCTGACCCTCTACGACCGCAGCCTGGACATGCACGTCAGCAACCTGCGCAAGAAGCTCGGCCCGCACCCGGACGGCCGCCCGCGTATCCTCGCCCTGCGCAGCCGTGGCTACTACTACGCGCCGTAGGTTGGCGCTGAGCGCAGCGAAGCCCAACAGGGAGCCGCCCGCGGCTCCGCCCGGCGTACCCGAGGCTCCACCCGGCACCTGCAGCGCCACTCGATACCACCACGCCCCGGTAAAGCCCACGCAACAATGCCTTTACCCAAGCTTTACCCAGGCCTGACCGCCCTTGACCTTGACCGCCGCATACTGAGCCCATCCGGTAACGACCGGTTTCGAGACAAGGAGAACCACCATGCGCAAGACCCTCACCGCCCTGCTGCTCGCCGCCACCCTGCCGACCCTGGCGATGGCCATGCCCATGCACGAAGGCGGCCCGCGCCATCACGACCGCGGCCACGGCATGTTCAAGGAGCTCAACCTGAGCCAAGAGCAACGCCAGGAATTTCGCAAGCTGATGGGCGAACAGATGAAGAGCAAGCGCGAGATCACTCAGCGCTACCTGGACAAGTTGCCGGAGGCCGACAAGCAGGCCATGCACAAGGAGCTGGAGAAGGCTCGCGCCGACCAGCACAAGGCCCTGCGCGAGCTGCTCAATCCCGAGCAGCAGAAGGCCTTCGACGAACACCAGAAGAAGATGGAGGCGCGCCGCGCCGAAATGGCCGAGTTCAAGGCCTGGAAGGCCGAGAAGGAAGGCCAGGGCAACTGAGCCGACTCAACCCACGGCCCGCCGCTTCCCCGAAGCGGCGGGCTTTCGCATGAGGAATCACCGTGCGTTCACTGTTCTGGCGCATCTTCGCCAGTTTCTGGCTGGCCATCGCCCTGGTCGCCGGGTTGTCCATGCTGCTCGGCCGCGCGCTGAACCAGGACGCCTGGGTTCTCAGCCTGCACCCGGGCCTCGACGACCTCGACCGCAAGTGGGTGAAGCGCTATGAGCAGCAAGGCCCGCACGCCGCCCAGCAGTTCCTCGAACAGCGCAAGCAAAAATATCGCATCAACACCCAGGTAATCGGCGAGAGCGGCCAGCCGCTGGTCAAGGGCACCTTCCCGCCTCGCGCCGCCGCCTTCGAAGCCCGCCACGGCGAGGCCCGCCGCTTGCCCTGGCGTCGCCTGACCGCCGAGTACACCAGCCCGGAGAGCGGCGACAGCTACCTGTTCATCTACCGCATCCCCCACCCGGAACTGGCCGCCTGGCACCGCGGCAGCCTGTTCTGGCCGCTCAGCGCGCTGGGCATCGCCCTGGTGGTGCTGACCCTGTTCAGCCTGCTGCTGACGCTGTCGATCACCCGCCCGCTGGATCGTTTGCGCGGCGCCGTGCACGACCTCGGGCAGACCGCCTACCAGCAGAACAGCCTGGCGCGCCTGGCCACCCGTCGCGACGAACTGGGCCTGCTGGCCAAGGACTTCAACCGCATGGGCGAGCGCCTGCAGGGGCTGATCGGCAGCCAGCGCCAGCTGCTGCGCGACGTCTCCCACGAATTGCGTTCGCCGCTGGCGCGCCTGCGCATCGCCCTGGCCCTGGCCGAACGCGCCGAGGCGGCCGAGCGCGATAAGCTGTGGCCGCGCCTGAACCAGGAGTGCGACCGCCTGGAGGCGCTGATCAGCGAGATTCTCGCCCTCGCCCGCCTGGATGCCGACCTCGGCGCCGCACAGCCCGTCGACCTCGCCGCAATGCTCGGCAAGCTGCAAGAGGACGCGAGCCTGATCGCACCCGAGCAGCGCCTGCAGATCCGCCTCGAGCACGGCGCTGCGCTGCACGGCTGGCCGGATCTGCTGGAACGGGCGCTGGACAACCTGCTACGCAATGCCCTGCGCTTCAACCCGAGCGGGCAACCCATCGAGATCGAGGTCCGGCGCCAGGGCGAGCGCCTGCTGCTCAACGTGCGCGACCACGGCCCCGGGGTGGCGACCGATCATCTGCAGCGCCTGGGCGAGCCGTTCTTTCGCGCGCCGGGGCAGAACGGCGCCGGCCATGGCCTGGGCCTGGCCATCGCCCGCCGCGCCGCGCAGCGCCATGGCGGCGAACTGCTGCTGGCCAACCACCCGGAGGGCGGTTTCGTCGCCACGCTCAGCCTGCCGCTGCAACCTCAGAATCGCCCGTAGTCCGGATGCGATCGGGCTGGTGCCAGGCTCGCCGGACGGGGACGCTCTCAGCCGTTCCAGGCGCTGACGAAATCCTCGACCGCCAGTTCCGGCGGCCGGCGCAGCTCGCGTTCCGGGGTGCCGAGATAGAGGTAGGCGACGATCCGCTCGTCCGCACCCAGCCCCAGGCCCTTGGCCACCTGGGCGTTGTAGGCCAGGTCGCCGGTGCGCCAGACCGCGCCGATGCCCTGGGCATGGGCGGCGAGCAATATGCCGTGGGCGGCGCAACCGGCGGCGATCAGCTGCTCCTGCGCCGGCACCTTGGCATGCGCCTGCAACCGGGCGATCACCACCACCAGCAGCGGCGCCCGCAACGGCATGCCGCGTGCCTTGCTCAGCGCCTCGGCGGGCGCCTGCGCGTCGCCGGCCAGCAGCGCCTCGGCGAACAGCTCACCCATGCGCCCGCGGGCCTCGCCTTCGACGGTGAGAAAGCGCCAGGGCCGCAGCTGGCCATGATCCGGCGCGCGCAGGGCCGCGCGAAACAACAGCTCGCGCTGCACCGCGCTCGGCGCCGGGTCGACCAGACGGGGAACGGAAACACGGTTGAGCAGAGCGTCGAGAGCCTCCATCGGCCACCTCCGAGAATCAAAGAGGCGGCATTCTAGCAGGCCCGCGCCGCGCGACGCCGGCTCAGGCCACGCGATCGGGCGACACCACCGGCTGGATCGGCGGCGTCAGCGGCGGCAGGCCGTGGGCCTGGCGCGCCTCGTCGCAGCGCGGGTTGTGCACGCCGTTCTCCCAGGACGCGTCAAACTCGCGGCAACTGCTCGAGCGCTGTTCGTACAGGGTGCAGCGCACGCCGCAGCCGACCTCGCCGAGTAGCTGGGTGCAGCGCGCCGGTTTGCTTTCGGTGCCGCGCATGGCGACGTAGTGCGGGCTGATCTGGATGACCTGCTCGTCCGGCACGCTACCGCCGGCCGATTGGCACTCGCCCCAGAAGAAGGACACACGAAAAAACGCGCAGCAGGCACCGCACGTGAGGCAGGGATTAGCGTCGGACATTTGAGGAGGACTCGGAAACCGGCGGACGCCGGCAACTGGCAGCTATTCTATTCTCCGCCATGCGCTTGTAAAGCCCCGTCCGCGGCGGTTTACAGCCGCCCGTCCGCGGGTAGAATGGCGCCTTTTGCAACCTCCCAGAGCCCACTCCATGGCCTTGCCGACGCTGCGCATCATCGGTTTCATCATCGGCATCTTTCTCATTACTCTGGCGGTGAGCATGGTCATTCCCATGCTCACCCTGCTGATCTTCGAACACCCCGAAGACCTCGACGCCTTTCTCTGGTCGAGCCTGATCACCCTGGTCGCCGGCCTGGCCCTGGTGATTCCCGGGCGCCCGCAGAACGCCCAGCTGCGCCCGCGCGACATGTACCTGCTGACCACCGGCAGCTGGAGCGTGGTGTGCTGCTTCGCCGCCCTGCCGATGATGCTCATTGCCCATATCAGCTACACCGACGCCTTTTTCGAGACCATGAGCGGCGTCACCACCACCGGTTCCACCGTGCTGGTCGGCCTGGACGACATGTCGCCGGGCATCCTGATCTGGCGTTCGATGCTGCAATGGCTGGGCGGCATCGGCTTCATCGGCATGGCCGTGGCCATCCTGCCGCTGCTGCGGGTCGGCGGCATGCGCCTGTTCCAGACCGAGTCCTCGGACTGGGGCGAGAAGGTGATGCCGCGCTCGCACATGGCCGCCAAGTACCTGCTGCTGGTCTACCTGGCCCTCACCGGGCTCGGCTTCCTGGCCTACTGGGCCGCCGGCATGAACCCCTTCGAGGCGATCAACCACGCGATGACCTCGATCTCCACCGGCGGCTATTCCACCTCCGACTCGTCCCTGGCCAACTGGCCCCAACCGGCGGTGCACTGGACCTCCGTGCTGCTGATGATCCTCGGCGGCCTGCCCTTCATGCTCTACGTCGCCTTCGTGCGCGGCAACCGCCAGGCGCTGCTGCGCGACCACCAGGTACGCGGCTTCCTCGGCTTCCTGCTGCTGACCTGGCTGGTGTTCGGCACCTGGCTGTGGCTGCACTCCGAGCACAGCTGGCTGGACGCCGTGCGCATCGTCGCGGTCAACGTCACCTCGGTGGTCACCACCACCGGCTACGCCTTGGGCGACTACACCACCTGGGGCGGCTTCGCCGTGCTGCTGTTCTTCTACCTGACCTTCGTCGGCGGCTGCTCGGGCTCCACCTCCGGCGGCCTGAAGGTCTTCCGCTTCCAGGTCGCCTACGTGCTGCTCAAGGCCAACCTGATGCAGCTGGTGCACCCGCGCGCGGTGATCAAGCAGCAGTACAACAACCACAACCTGGACGAGGAGATCGTCCGCTCGCTGATCACCTTCTCCTTCTTCTTCACCATCACCATCGGCGTGCTGGCCCTGGCCCTGACCCTGGTCGGCCTGGACTGGGTCACCGCGCTGACCGGCGCCGCCACCGCAGTGTGCAACGTCGGCCCGGGCCTCGGTCCGACCATCGGCCCGGCCGGCAACTTCGCCAGCCTGCCAGACTCGGCCAAGTGGCTGCTGACCCTGGGCATGCTGCTGGGCCGCCTGGAAATCCTCACCGTGCTGGTGCTGGTCACCCGCAGTTTCTGGAAGCACTGAGCCGATGTCCCTGTCCAGCCTGCGTATCCTCGCCTTCATCAACGGCATCTTCCTGATCACCCTGGCGGTCAGCATGCTGGTGCCGATCGGCACCCTGCTGGCGTTCGAGCAGCCGCAGGGCATCAATGCCTTCCTCTGGTCCAGCCTGATCACCGCGCTGGTCGGCGTGGCCATGGTCGCCCAGGGGCGCCCGCAGCAGACCCAGCTGCGCCCGCGTGACATGTACATGCTGACGGTGTCGAGCTGGGTGATGGTGTCGATCTTCGCCGCCCTGCCGTTCCTCTTCGCCGAACGCGCCAGCATCACCGACGCCTACTTCGAGAGCATGTCCGGCATCACCGCCACCGGCGCCACGGTGTTCAGCGGCCTGGACGACATGTCGCCGGGCACCCTGATCTGGCGTTCGCTGCTGCACTGGCTCGGCGGCATCGGCTTCATCGCCATGGCCGTGGCGATCCTGCCGATGCTGCGCATCGGTGGCATGCGCCTGTTCCAGACCGAGTCCTCGGACCGTTCGGACAAGGTCATGCCGCGCTCGCACATGGTCGCCAAGTACATGGTGCTGGCCTATGTCGGCCTCAGCAGCTTCGCCGTGCTGGCCTTCTGGCTGGCCGGCATGAACCTGTTCGACGCCATCAACCATGCCATGTCGGCCATCGCCACCGGCGGTTTCTCCACCTCCGACGCCTCGCTGGGCAAATGGCAGCAGCCTGCGGTGCACTGGGTCGCGGTGCTGGTGATGGTGCTCGGCAGCCTGCCCTTCGTGCTCTATGTCGCCACCCTGCGCGGCAACTACCGGGCCCTGACGCGCGACGCGCAGGTGCGCGGCTTTCTCGTGCTGCTGCTGGGCAGCTGGCTGGTGCTGACCGGCTGGAAATGGCTCTCCACCGACCTGCACTGGCTCGACGCGCTGCGCCATGTGGCGGTGAACATCACCTCGATCATGACCACCACCGGCTTCGCCGTCGGCGACTATCACCTGTGGGGCCCCTTCGCCAGCATGATGTTCTTCTACCTGGGCTTCGTCGGCGGCTGCTCCGGTTCCACCGCCGGCGGCCTGAAGATCTTCCGCTTCCAGGTCGCCTACATTCTGCTCAAGGCCAACCTCAAGCAGCTGATCCACCCGCGCGCGGTGATCAAGCAGCAATACAACCGCCACCGCCTGGACGAGGACATCGTCCGCTCGATCCTCGCCTTCGCCTTCTTCTACACCATCACCATCGCCGGCCTGGCCCTGGCGGTGGCCATGTGCGGGGTGGACTGGATCACCGCCCTGACCGGCGCCGCGGCCATGGTCTCCGGGGTCGGCCCGGGGATGGGCGAAGTGGTCGGCCCGGCCGGCAACTACGCCAGCCTGCCGGATCTGGCCAAGTGGCTGCTGACCCTGGGCATGCTGCTGGGCCGCCTGGAAATCCTCACCGTGCTGGTGCTGCTGCTGCCCGCCTTCTGGCGCCACTGAGAACAAGCCGTTCGGATCCGCGGCTCCCGCCCAGGGCCGAGGCGCGCAGGCAACGGATTGCCTGGCCGAGCTGAAATCCCCCGAACCCGTATTCGCAAGGGGCGTAGCCCGGATGGCATCCGGGCTACGGCCCCTTCATAGCCGCGCGCGGTACTCGCCCGGGGTTTCCTCGAACCAGCGGCGGAAGGCGCGGAAGAAATTGCTCGGGTCGGCGAAGCCGAGCAGGTAGGCGACTTCCAGCAAGGTCAGGTTGGGCTGCGCCAGGTACTGCTCGGCCAGCTCGCGGCGGGTGTCGTCGAGCAGTTGCTGGTAGCTGGTGCCCTCCTCCTGCAGGCGCCGCTGCAGGGTGCGCTGCGACAGGTGCAGGGCCTGCGCCACCACTTCGCGGCGCGGCTCGCCCTGCGGCAGCAGGCGGCACAGCACTTGGCGCGCCTGGTGGGTGACGCGGCTGCCGCAGAAACGCGCCAGGTAGTCGCCGGCGAACCGGTCGTGCAACTGCGCCAGCGCCTCGTTGGCGCTGGGCAGCGGCGCCTCCAGATCGCCGCGCTCGAAGATCAGCCCGTAGTGCTCGGCATTGAACCGTAGCGGCGCCTGGAACACCTGCTGGTAGGGCGCCAGATCGGCGGGCGGCGGCCCCTGCAGGCGGATCTCGCGCGGACGGATCGGCTTGCCGGTCATCCAGCGGCAGAACGCCAGGCAGTAGGCCAGCGACGCCTCGGCGCTCTGCCGCGCCGGCGGCAGGCGGTCGCCGTGGATCGCCAGGGTCAGCGCATAGCCGTCGGGCTGAGGCAGGAAGCTCAGGTCGGCGCCCTCGCCGATGATGCGCTGGTAGCGCACCAGGCGGGTGAAGCCGTCGCGCAGGTTGCGGCTGGACATCAGCGCGTAGCCGACCACGTGGAAGGAGGCCGGACGCACCACCTGCGCCATGTTCAGGCCGATCGCCGGGTTGCCGGACAACGCCACCGCGCGCTGCCACAGGCGGGTCATGGCGTCCTGCGGAAAGCGCGCGTCGGGGTCGCTCAACGCCGCGTAATCCAGGCCCAGCTCGGCAAACAGCCTGGCGCAGTCGACGCCGCCCAGCTCCAGCGCCTGCACTATGGCCAGGGCCCAGCTGGAGGATGTGGTTCTCTCGCTCATGCTCTTGTTCTTGTAGGTTGGATCAGGCCGTCAACGCCCGGCTTGGCGGCGCAAGGATACTAAACTGGCACCTTATGTCAGTGGCCCAGGGAGACAGCCGAATTAATGTGATAGTGCACAGCGGTACCTTCCTTATACCCTTCTGCCTGCGGGAGGAGGTGGCGCGAAGCGCCGGATTAGGGCGGTGGGCATGCTGTGTGGTTCTTCATGATGTGGGGGTGCCTGCCTGGCATGCCCGAGAGACTGACGCCGACAATAACAGGAGGTGCGCCATGACCGCCCAGACCACCGAACGCTACCAGAGCTTCGCCGAGTTCTACCCCTACTACCTGCAGGAACACAGCAACCCCACCTGCCGCCGCCTGCACTACGTCGGCAGCCTGCTGGTGCTGGCGATCCTCGCCTATGCCCTGGCCACCCAGCAGTGGCTGTGGCTGCTGGCCATGCCGCTTGCCGGCTACGGCTTCGCCTGGGTCGGCCACTTCGTCTTCGAGAAGAACCGCCCGGCCACCTTCCAGTACCCGCTGTACAGCCTGATGGGCGACTGGGTGATGCTCAAGGATGCCTTTACCGGCCGCATCCGCTTCTAGTCGCAGGGTTTCAGCCACCTCTTGGGGTGCGCCGCACGCACCGGCCTTCCTGTCAGCGGTGCGCACCGCGCACCCTACGGAGCCTCCCACCGACCGCCTGCCGTTACTTTGGCGCCACTCGGCGGTCGCGCTTGGCTGACCGCCCCCCCTTGGTTATGATCCTCGCCCACCGAGCTCCTGGCTCAGGTCTTGCAGACCACTCCAGGCGTCCAGCAAGAGACGCCAGAAATCCAGCAGGGATAGTTTCAGCAGATGAAGTCAGCCACCCCCAGCCGTGTCAACGGGCTGCCGACGCCGCCGTTGCGCGAATACTATTCGCGCGTACTGGCCTATATCGCCACGGCCGCCAGCATCGCCGCCGGCACCGTCGTCGGCCACTTCGCCTACGACATCCTGTGGATGGTGCCCTACGCCCTGCTCTACCCGCACCTGGCGCACAACCTCAGCCGCCGCTTCAAACGCGACCACCCCGGGCAGACCGACCTCGCCCTGCTGTTCATCGACGCCCTGCATGCCGGCGCGGCCGCGGTGCTGCTGGGCTTTTCCAGCGTGCCCAGCCTGATGTTCCTGCTCACCCTGAGCTTCAGCGCCCTGGTCATCGGCGGCCTGCGCTACCTGGGCCTGGCCCTGCTGGTGGCCGGCAGCAGCCTGGCGCTGTGCGCCGCGCTGGTGGAAGTTCATCTCAATACCGACACCCCGACCCTGGTGGCGCTGGTCAGTATCCTCTTCGCCACCCTGTACATCTGCATCACCGCCTACTTCGTCAACCAGCAGGGCCTGCGCCTGGCCCAGGTGCGCAGCGAGATCAAGCGCGAGCAGGAAAAGGCCGCGCGGCTGGCGCGCAACCTGGCCAAATACCTGTCGCCGCAGGTGTGGGAGTCGATCTTCACCGGCAAGAAGAGCGTGCGCCTGGAGACCCAGCGCAAGAAGCTCACGGTGTTCTTCTCCGATATCAAGGGCTTCACCGAGCTGTCCGAGGAGCTGGAAGCCGAGGCGCTGACCGACCTGCTCAACACCTACCTCAACGAGATGTCGAAGATCTGCCTGAAGTACGGCGGCACCATCGACAAGTTCATCGGCGATGCGGTGATGATCTTCTTCGGCGACCCCAGCAGCCAGGGCGCCAAGAAGGACGCGGTGGCGGCGGTGTCCATGGCCATCGCCATGCGCAAGCACATGAAGGTGCTGCGTCAGCAATGGCGCGCCCAGGGCATCACCAAGCCGCTGGAAATCCGCATGGGGCTCAATACCGGCTACTGCACGGTGGGCAACTTCGGCGCCGACACGCGCATGGACTACACCATCATCGGCCGCGACGTGAACCTCGCCAGCCGCCTGGAAAGTGCCGCCGAATCCGGCGAGATCCTCATCTCCCACGAGACCTATTCGCTGGTCAAGGACGTGATCATGTGCCGCGACAAGGGCCAGATCGCGGTCAAGGGCTTCACCCGCCCGGTGCAGATCTACCAGGTGGTGGACTTCCGCCGCGACCTGGGCGCCACCTCCAGCTACGTCGAGCACGAACTGCCGGGCTTCTCCATGTACCTGGACACCAACGGCATCCAGAACTTCGACAAAGAGCGGGTGATCCAGGCGCTCAACCAGGCCGCCGAGAAGCTGCGCGACAAGGTCATTCTGTAGCTTGGCGCACGCTCGTGCGGGGGGCGCGGTGCGCACCGAGCGAGCCAGCTAACGGCCGTCCGCCAGCACCTTGCCCAGCACCGGCTCACCATCGATCAGCGGCTGCAACGCCAGAAACTCCAGCGCCGAGGCGCGCCAGGACTGCGCCGCCGCCAGCTCCGCGCAACGCCCTCGGTGCAGCTCCAGCGCCGCCAGGCAGGCGCTGCGCAAATCCTCGTCCATCACCCCGCTCTGTCCTTGCAGCAGCACGTCCAGCGGCCCGGCCACCGGATAGGCAGCCACCGGCGTGCCGCAGGCCAGCGCCTCCAGCATCACCAGGCCGTAGGTATCGGTGCGCGACGGGAACACCAGCACCGCCGCATCCTGGTAGGCCTCGGCCAGTTGCCGGCCATGGCGATAGCCGAGAAAGCGCACCTGCGGATAGCGCGCCTGCAACGCCTCGCGCTGCGGGCCGTCGCCGACCACGCGCTTCTCGCCGGGTAGGTCCAGATCGAGAAAGGCCTCGAGGTTCTTCTCCGGGGCGATGCGCCCGACGTAGAGAAAGATCGGCCGCGGCGGCCGCGGGCGCTCGCCGTCGACGCGAAACAGTTCGCTATCGACGCCCTTGCGCCACAGCTGCAGGCGCTGCAGGTGCCAGCCGGCGAACTCCTCGCGCAGCCGCTCGGTGGTCACCAGCACCGCCTGGCTGGGGCGATGGAAGGCGCGCAGGAAGGCATAGCCCCAGCGCGGCGCGATCCACGGCCAGCGGGTGCTGACGTATTCGGGAAAGCGGGTGTGGATAGCCGTGGAAAAGGCCAGGCCGCGCCTGACCAGCCAGCGCCGCGCCGTCCAGCCCAGCGGCCCCTCGGTGGCCAGGTGGACGCAGTCGGGACGAAAGTCGCGGATCGCCGCGCCGACCCGCCACAGGTTCCACACCAGCGGAATCTCCGGGTAGGTCGGACAGGGCACGGCACGAAAGTCCGCCGGCGACAGCAGCTTGACCTGATGGCCCAGGCCGCGCAGCTCGCGCACCAGGGCCTGCAGACTGGTGACCACGCCGTTGACCTGCGGCGTCCAGGCGTCGGAGACGATCAGTATCCTCATGCGCCGCTCTCGAGCACGGCGGCGGCCTGCTCCTCGCCGGCCAGACGCGCCTGCGCCTCGGCCAGGCGGTACAGCTCGATCTGTCCGTCCCAGTGCTCGATCAGCGCGGTGCAGGACTCCACCCAGTCGCCGCAGTTCATGTACTCCACGCCACCGACCTGGCGAATCTCGGCGTGGTGGATATGGCCGCAGACCACGCCCTGCAGGCCGCGCTTGACGCATTCGTGGGCGATGGCCTCCTCGAAGTCGCTGATGAAGTTCACCGCGGTCTTGACCTTGTGCTTGAGGTAGGCCGACAGCGACCAGTAGCCGTAGCCCCAGCGGCTGCGCCAATGGTTGAGCCAGCGGTTGAGGGTCAGGGTGAACTCGTAGGCCGAGTCGCCGAGAAAGGCCAGCCAGCGGTGGTAGCGGGTGATCACATCGAACTGGTCGCCGTGGATCACCAGCAGACGACGACCGTCGACGGTGACGTGCTCGGCCTCGTCGACCAACTGGATATTGCCCAGCATCAGGCTGGAGTAGCGGCGCAGGAATTCGTCGTGGTTGCCGGTGACGTAGATCACCTCGGTGCCGCGCTTGCTCATGGTCAGCAGGCGGCGGATCACGTTGGTGTGCGCCTGCGGCCAGTAGATGCCGCCGCGCAGCTTCCAGCCGTCGATGATGTCGCCGACCAGGTAGATGCGGTCGGCCGAATAACGCTTGAGGAAGGCCGCCAGGTGCTCGGCCTGGCAGTCGCGGGTGCCGAGGTGCACGTCGGAGATCCACAGAGTGCGGACACGTTGCTTGCGGCTGGGCTTGGCGAGCTGGGCGCTGGTCATGGGCGGGCTCCGGCTGGGTTTCGACGAGCTTGAGCGCTGGCGGTGAAAGGCTTGTGACAGGCAAAAGACCGTTCGATGACGAGGCGCCAGCCCCGGACAGGCGGTACACTGCCGGCGTTGCCGAGGAAGCCGCCATGCCCCCGATCCTGTCCCTGCGTCACTACAGCCATGAACTGCTGTGCCACAGCCACGACCATGCCCAGCTGGTGTTCGGCCTGGCCGGCGAGCTGCAGTTCGAGGTGGACGGCCAGGGCAGCCGGGTACGGCGCCACCAACTGGCGGTGGTGCCGGCCGGCGCCCGCCACGCCTGCGGCAGCCCGCAGGGCAGCCAGTGCCTGGTGCTGGACCTGCCGGCCAACGACTGGCTCGAACGCCAGCTCGGCCACCATGCGAGCGACATCCAGCGCCTGCTGGACAGTCCGCGAGCGCTGCAGCTCGATCCGGTTCAGGGCCAGTTGCTCGGCTGGCTCGCCAGCAGCCCGATCAACGACGCGGTGATCGCCAATCAGGGCGCCGCCCTGCTGCTCGGCAGCCTGGCCTGCGCCAGCCAGGAGGCGCGCCCGGGCGGCCTGCCGCTGGCGGCGCTGGACCGGCATATCGAGCAGCACGCCGCGCACCCGCTGCAGGTCGCCGACCTGGCGCGCCTGGCCGGGCTGTCGGTGGCGCGTTTCCACGCCCGCTTCCTGGCCGAGACCGGGCGCACGCCGATGGAACACATCCGCGACAAGCGCCTGCAGCTGGCCGAACGCCTGCTGCGCGGCAGCGACCTGGCCGTCGGCGAGGTGGCCGCGCGGGTCGGCTACAGCTCGCAGAGCGCCTTTACCGCCGCACTCTCCCGCCACCTGGGCATGACCCCGCGGCAATTGCGCCGCAACGCGTAGGTTGGGTTGAGCCGCGCAGCGCCGAAGCCCAACGGCGATCGCCGCGCAGAACGCCATGCGATCACCGAGCGCAGCGCCAGGCGCTCCCTGTTGGGCTTCGCTGCGCTCGGCGCCAACCTACGAGAGTCCGACGACAAAACCCGCAACTCCTGCGACAGACAGCCCTGCGCGAGGCGCCTAGACTGCGCGTCAGTAACCAGGAGTGACCCATGCAACATATCGACTGGCAGGATTTCGAGAAGGTGGAGCTGCGCGTCGGCACCATCCGTTCGGCGCGCCCCAACGACAAAGCCGTGAAACCCGCCTACGTGCTGGAGGTGGACCTCGGCGAACTGGGCATCAAGACGTCCAGCGCCCAACTCACCGCGCATTACAGTTGCGCCGAACTGCTCGGCCGCCAGGTGCTGTGCGTGTGCAATTTCGCCCCCAAGCGCATCGCCGGGGTGCGCTCCGAGGTGCTGGTGACCGGGGTCTATGACAGCGACAACCACGTGGTCCTGGCCGGCTTCGACAAGCCGCTGCCCAACGGCGCGCGCCTGGCATGAAGGAACGTAACGCCCTGCTGGCGATTCACCTCGGCGCCCTGCTGTTCGGCCTGTCGGGCATCTTCGGCAAACTGGCGGCGACCACGCCGAACATGATCGCCGGCGGCCGGGCGATCTTCGCCATTCTCGCCCTGGGCCTGGCCGCCCTGCTCTGGCGCAGCCGCAACGCGGTACGCCCGAGCCTGCGCCAGTTCGCCCTGCTGGGCCTCGGCGGCCTGCTGCTGGGCGGGCACTGGGTGACCTTCTTCGAGGCGGTGAAGGTCTCCGGGGTGGCCATCGCCACACTCGGCTTCGCCAGCTTCCCGGCCTTCACCGTGCTGCTGGAGGGGTTGCTGTTTCGCGAGCGCACCCGGCCCATCGAGTTCGCCATGGTCGCCGTGGTCTGCCTCGGGCTGATCCTGGTGACCCCGGAATTCAGCCTCGCCAGCAGCGCCACCGGCGGTCTGCTGTGGGCAGTGCTGTCCGGCTTCCTGTTCGCCCTGCTGTCGCTGCTCAACCGCGCCAGCACCCGCGGCCTCGACCCGGTGCAGGCGGCGCTGTACCAGAACATCACGGTGTTCGTCTGCTTCATGCCGCTGGCCTGGCCGCTGCTGCCCAGCGTGCGGCCGATGGACTGGCTGTGGCTGGCGATGCTCGGCATCTTCTGCACCGGCCTGGCGCACAGCCTGTTCGTCGCCAGCCTGCGCGTACTCAAGGCACGCACCACGGCGGTGATCTTCGCCCTGGAGCCGGTCTACGGCATCCTCTTCGCCTGGTGGCTGTTCAGCGAGCAGCCGACCCTGCGCATGCTGGCCGGCGGCGCGCTGATCGTCAGCGCCATCTTCGTTTCGGCGCGTATGGCGCGTTGAGGGTGACGGGCGCCTCCCGACCTACGCGCCCCAGGAGCCAAGGTGCGCACGGCGCACCCTACCTGTCGTTATGCCCCAGGTCGCGGCCCGGGTCGATCTGGTCGCGCACCCGCTGCTTGAGCACCTTGGCCTCGGGAAAGCCGCCGTCGGCCTTGCGCTCCCATATCTGCACGCCATCGCAGAGGATGCGAAACACCCCGCCGCTGCCTGGCTCAAGGCTGACCTTGCCCAGCTCGTCGGCGAAGGTGCTGAGCAGCTCCTGGGCCAGCCAGGCGGCGCGCAGCAACCATTGGCACTGGGTGCAATAAGTGATGACGATTTCGGGCTTGTGATCGGACATGGCAGCGGCTCTGGGATAGGGCTTGGCGCCTATAATAGCGGCCTTTCGCCCTGCCCTCGCCGGAAACCGCCATGCGCCGCCTGCTCCGTTCGCTGCTCTGCCTGCTCGCCCTGTCCAGCCTGCCCGCCCTCGCCGCCGAACGCGTCGGCCTGGTGCTGTCCGGCGGCGCCGCCCGCGGCCTGGCGCATATCGGCGTGCTCAAGGCGCTGGAGGAGCAGAACATCCGCGTCGACGCCATCGCCGGCACCAGCATGGGCGCCATAGTCGGCGGGCTGTACGCCGCCGGCTACTCGGTGGAGGAACTGCAGCGCCTGGCCCTGGAGCTGGACTGGCAGCAGGCGCTGTCCGACTCGCCGCCGCGCGAGGACGTGCCCTTTCGCCGCAAGCAGGACGACCGCGATTTCCTGATCAAGCAGAAACTCAGTTTCCGCGACGACGGCAGCCTGGGCCTGCCGCTGGGGGTGATCCAGGGGCAGAACCTGGCGCTGCTGCTGGAGAGCCTGCTGGTGCACCGCAGCGACACCCGCGACTTCGACCGCCTGCCGATCCCCTTCCATGCCGTGGCCACCGATATCGCCAACGGCGAGCAGGTGATCCTGCGCCGCGGCCACCTGCCCCAGGCGATGCGCGCCAGCATGTCGATCCCGGCGGTATTCGCCCCGGTGGAGCTGGACGGCCGCCTGCTGGTGGACGGCGGCATGGTCAACAACATCCCGGTGGACGTGGCGCGGCAGATGGGCGTCGAGCGGGTGATAGTGGTCGACCTCGGCACCCCGCTCAAACCCGTGGAGCAGCTGACCACCGTGGTCGACGTGATGAACCAGTCGATCACCCTGATGACGCGCAAGAACTCCGAGGCGCAGCTGGCCACCCTGGTGGCCGACGACGTGCTGATCCAGCCGCCGCTGGCCGGTTTCGGCGTCACCGACTTCGCCCGCGCCGAGCAGATGATCGACGCCGGCTACCGCGCCACGCAGATCCAGGCCGAGCGCCTGGCCCGCCTGCAGCAGAGCGGCGGCGGCAACCCGGCGCTGGCCATGGCGCGCTCGCGCGAGCAGCGCACCCCGGTGATCCGCGAGATCCGCGTGGAGAACGATTCCAAGGTCGGCGACGCGGTGATCCGCCGGCATATCCGCCAGCCGCTGGGCGAGCCGCTGGACATGGACCGCCTGCAGAAGGACATGGGCACCCTGTACGGCCTGGACTACTTCGAGCGCGTGCAGTACCGCGTGACGCCGCTGGACGAACGCGGCAGCGCGCTGGTGATCGACGCGCGCGGCAAGCGCAGCGGCACCGACTACCTGCGCCTGGGCCTGAACCTGTCCGACGACATGCGCGGCGACAGCGCCTTCAACATCGGCGCCAGCTACCGCGTCAACGGCATCAACCAGCTGGGCGCCGAGTGGCTGACCCGCGTGCAACTGGGCGACCGCCAGGAACTCTACAGCGAGTTCTACCAGCCGCTGGACGCCGGCTCGCGCTACTTCGTCGCCCCCTACCTGTTCGGCGAGGCGCGCAATATCGAGGCGATCCTGGACAACGACCCCATCGCCGAATACCGCCTGGAGCGCTACGGCTACGGCCTCAACCTCGGCCGGCAGATCGCCAACAACGGCGAGATCCGCTTCGGTCTGGGCCAGGCCTGGGGCGAGGCGGACGTGCGCGTCGGCGAGCGCGACCTGCCCAGCTTCAGCTTCAGCGAGGGCTACTACGAACTGATGTACTCCTTCGACACCCTGGACAACGTCGACTTCCCGACCACCGGCGAAGACATCGGCCTGCTGCTGCGCCAGTACGACAGCGGCCTGGGCTCGGATGAGGAGTACCGTCAGTGGCAGCTGGAGCTGAACAAGGTATTCAGCGTCGAGGCCAATACCTGGGTGCTCGGCGGGCGCTACGGGCGCACCCTGGAGGAGGCCGACGTGGTCACCTCCGGCTTTATCCTCGGCGGCGCCCAGGAGCTGTCCGGCTTCCGCCAGGACGCCCTGAGCGGGCAGAACGTGGCGCTGGCGCGGCTGATCTACTACCGCCGCCTGACCCAGCGCTCGCTGCTGCCGCTGGATCTGCCCCTGTACCTGGGCATGTCGCTGGAGCGCGGCCGCGCCTGGAACAACGACAACGCCTTCGACAGCGGCTATATCAACGCCGCCAGCATCTTCCTCGGCCTGGATACGCCGCTGGGCCCGGTGAACTTCAGTTACGGTTTCAACGACGAGCGGGAAAAGGCGCTGTACCTGAACCTGGGCAAGAGCTTCTGACGGCAGGAGCCAGTCGGCTCCCACGGGGCCGTTCTCCTCGCCCGGGGTAACCAGGCACCCGAGCTGGGCTGTCCCGGATTGCATCCGAGCCTCGACGACCACCCCCATAAAAGACAGGGCCGCGCAGCAAGCGCGGCCCTGTCGGCGCAGCGAGTCGGGCGGATCAGGCGATTTCCGCCAGCAACTGGCGCGCGGCCTGTTTCTGCCGGTCGTCGCCCTGGTCGATCACCTCGTTGAGAATGTCGCAGGCGCTGCTCAGATTGCCCTGCTCGATATAGGCCAGCGCCTGGTTGAGCTTGGCCATGTGCTCGGGGTTGCCGGCCAGCTGCTCGATATCGCCCTGCAGCGCCGCGGTGGCATCGGCCTCGCCGGCGAAGGCATCGAGGAAATGCTCGTCGAGCAACTCGTCCTCGCCGCCCACCACCATCTCCATCTCGCCGAAGGCGCTGACGTTCTGCACCTCCTCGTCCAGCTCGAACACCTCCGGCAGTTCCTGCAGGTTGCTGGAGAACCCCGCATCGAACTCCGCCGCGGCGGCCGCCTTGGTCTTGCCGCGGGCGGCCTCGAAGGGGCTGACCATGTCCCAGTCGGCATCCAGCGGCAGGTCGTCGAGATTGAGCTGGAAGTCGGGTTCGGCGGCCGGCGGCGCCACCAGGGGCTGGCTGTGGGCAGGCTGCGGCGCCTGCTGCAGGGCCGGGTGGCGAGCCTTGAGCGCATCCAGCCGCGCCGCATCGAAGCCCTCGGCACGCAGCACCGCTTCCTCGCGTTCGAAGGCGGCGCCGTCGCCCAGCTCGGCCAGCACCTCCAGCAGGCGCAAACGCAAGTCGCTGCGTTGCGGCGCCTGCGCCAGGGCCTTGCTCAGCTCGCCACGGGCCTCGCTGAAACGGCCGTAGGCGATATAGACGTTGGCTGCCTCCAGCGGGTCGACCGGTGCCGCCGGGCGCTGCTGCGGAGTCGGCGCCGGAGTAGGCGCCACGGCCGGCTTGGCGACTGCGACCGGCGCCGGCCGCAGCGGCGCCACAGGGCGCTGTGCCGGCGGCTCGACCTGCACCACCGACGCGGCCTTTTCGCGCCGCCGCGCGGCCCAGACCAGGGCGCCGAGCAGCAATAGCAGCACCACGCCGCCGGCCAGCAGGGTGGCGAACCAGCCACGCTCGGCGGCCACCGGTTCCTCCTGCGACGTCACGGCAGCAAGCGCTGGCACGTCCACCGGCGGGGCAACAGGGGCGCCCTGCTCGGTCAGCTCGGCCAGTTGCGCATCCTTGAGCCGCAACTGCTCCTGCAGTTGCTGCAACTGCAACTGTTGTTGCTGCAACTGCAACTGCAGTTGCGCCAGGCCCTGCTGCAACTGCAGGTTCTCCGCGGCCTGGCTGGCCAGTTCCTGGTCGACCTGGCGCTGCTTCTCCAGCACTTGCTGCAGGCTCTCGGTCGGCTCGGCAGCCGGCGGCGCGGCGGCCAGCGGCGCAGCGACGGAAGCCTCGACGGCCATTGCCGGGGGCTCGACCGGCGCTGCAGCGGCGGCGGCCGTGCTCGGGCGCGCGGCATCGGGCAGCAGCAGTTCGACGCCGGCCAGCAGCCGATTGGCATCGCCACCGATGAAGGCCGCCGGGTTGAGCGAGAGGATGCCGTCCATCAGCGCCTGCTGCGACAGCGGGCTGCCCTGCTCGCGCAGACGCGCGGCGATCGACCACAGGCTGTCACCGCGCGCCACCGCTTGGCGATGGCCCTGGGTGGCGCTGGGCGGTTCGCTGCGCCGCACTGGAGCGGCCGCCGGCTGCGCCGCACTAGGTGTTGGCGCGGCGGCTGCAGGGCTGGGGGCGGCCTGCACGGTGTAGGCGGCAGAGCCCGGCGGATCGAGCAGCACGGTGTACTCGCGCAGCAACTGCCCGCCGGGACGGGCCACCTCGACAATGAAATTCAGATAGGGTTCGCGCACCGGCCGGCTCGACACCACCCGGATCACGCTGCGCGAGCCGCGCAACAGCGGGGTGAAGCGCAGGTCGTTGAGAAAGTAGAAACGCTCGACGCCCGAGCGGCTGAACACCTCGGCCGGCGCCAGGGCGACGCGCAGATCCTCGGCGCCGAGATCGCCCACCGCCAGCAGCTCGATCTCCGCCTCCAGCGGCTGATTGAGCGCCGAATGCAGGGTGATCTCGCCCAGCCCCAGCGCCGGCGCCATGCCCGAATAGAGGGCGGAACCCGACGCCAAACCCAACATCAACTGACGCACCCGAGCCATGTGACCTCCAGGGTTATGCAGGCTCGAACGCCGCCTCCTCCACTCCCTGTATGAGCATCCCGATGGCCGGGAGGCTGGCGCCCTGAACAGTAGGCTGATATCGGGGCGACGCTGTCCCTGTCGAACCCGGCTCGTATTGCAGTATGGCTACTAATTCACAAAGTAGCGGCTTGGGCGCCAGTTTGCCGACGAAGCACATTGCCATCAAGGGCAAATGGTCAAAATTTGGTCACTAAAAGACAGTCGACCGCAACGCGGCCGAAAAGTTGACGCTATCGGGCACTACTTCAGCAGGTTGCCCAGCACTCGGGCATGCACCTGCTGGCAGCGGCGCAGGTCCTCTTCGTCGATGCCGGCGAAGACCTCCTGGCGCAGCTGGGTGGAAATCGCCTCGATCTTCTCGATCAACGGCTGCGCCTTGGGCTGCAGGGCGATCTTCTTGGCCCGGCGATCCTCGGGCACCGCGACGCGGGTCACCAGCCCCTGTGCCTCCAGACTGTCGAGCAGGCGCGCCAGGGTCGGCCCTTCGACGCCGACGCTCTGCGCCAGCTCGCGCTGGGTCGGCATCTCGGTGAAACGGGCCAGGTGCAGCAGCACCAGCCAGCGCGCCTGGGACAAGCCGAGGCCAACCAGACGACGGTCGAGTTCGGAGCGCCAGGCGCGGGACAATTGAGCGACTTGCATGGCGAAACGGTGTTGATCGGGGTAAGACATGGGGGAGCGGGCTCGTACAAAGGTCAAAAACTAATTATTAGCTAGCTAGCCATAACCGCGAGCGCAGGGCAAGCCCGGATTGTGGCCGAGCGTTTCAGAATGCGACTGAAATGCGGCCACGAGTCTCGGCTGCGGATCAGGCCACCACCTGATTGCGGCCAAAGGCCTTGGCCTCGTAGAGCGCGCGGTCGGCATGCTCGTAGAGCTGGTTCAGCTCGCCGCCGACGCTGGGACTGAGGCAGGCGACGCCGATGGACATGCTCAGCATGCTGGCGCTGTCCGAACCCTGATGGGCGATGTTCAGCTCCACCAGCGCCAGGCGCAGCGCCTCGGCACGGCGCTTGGCCTCCTCGGCGCCGATGTCGAACAACAGCAGGGCGAATTCCTCGCCGCCCAGGCGCACGCCCATGTCCAGCGGACGCCGCGCGGCCTGCTCGATCAGGGCGCCGACGCGCTGCAGCGCGGTATCGCCGGCCTGGTGGCCGTAGTGGTCGTTGTAGGCCTTGAAGTGGTCGATATCGCACAGCAGCAGTGCCAGCGACTGCCCATCGCGCTGCGCCTGACGCCACAGGCGCTCGAACTGGCGGTTGAAGCTGCGCCGGTTGTGCAGCCCGGTGAGGCTGTCGCGGTCGGCCAGCAGGCGCATCAGCCGGCTGATGAGAAAGTACTCGCGCGACTTGTATTCGAGCAGATAGCAGCCCACCGCCCCGATCAGGTTGCCGAACAGCAGGAACAGCACATTGTTGATCAATCGCGGTAGCGGCAGGCCGGCCAGCCACTCGGCGCCGATGTAGACCAGCAGTACCGCCAGGGCACAACCGAGCGCCTCGCTCAGACGCAGGCCGACCAGAAAATACGCCGCCATGCTCACCAGCAGCAGCCCCTCGTACGGGTAGCTGGGGTCGGCGTGGTGGGCGATGCCGACGATCACCGCAGCACCAATGCCCAGGGCGAGGATGCAGGTCATGCTCAGCGGTAATAGCAGACGGATGTGGCGGCGCTGAAGGATCAGGGCGGCGCAGGCCACGAGAATGACCAGCACCAGCACGCGCACGGCCAGAATCCAACCCAAATGGGGCGGCTGCACCAGCATCAGGTCCAGCACGCTGAGCGCCAGCCAGATGACCATCGCCGTGCTCAGCGCGATGCGCTTGAGCTCGAAGCTCTCGTCCAGCAAATGGCTGCGGTATTCGCGCTCCAGTACGCGGGAAAAGCGCAGCCAGCGGAACCCCAGGCTGAGCTGGTCGGCATAGGGGCTGGGGCGGACGTCGTCGAGCCAGGCGTGATAGCTGGGCACCGTTACCTCGTCTGTTGGCGGCTTGCCCCACACCTTAGCCGTGTCATCGAGTTGCCGCCAGAATCACGACAATCGTGCGTCAGACCTCGAACTCGGCCTGCAGCGCGGCGCGTACGCAGTAGAGCACCGTCTCCTCGACCCGCCCGGCGAACAGCGGGGCGATCTCGCTCACCGCCGGCAGCTCGCCCTCGCCGTCGAGGAAGGCCTCCTGGATCTCGCCGAGCAGCTCTTCCGGCAGATCCAGCGCCTGTTCCAGCGACAGCTGCTGCTGGCCGATGGCCTCGGCCAGCAGGCTGTACACGTTCTTCTCGCTGCAGCCGAGTTGGCCGGCGATCTGCGTCGGGGTCATGCCGGCGCGGGCCAGGCTGACCAACTCGTGACGCAGGTCGGCCACCGGCGCCGGCGCTTCCTGCGCAGCGCCACCCAGCACCTCGAGGAAGGCCTGGCCATAGCGCTCCAGCTTGCGTGCGCCGACGCCGCTGACCTGAGCCATCTCGCTCAGCGAGCCGGGCTGGCTGCGCAGCATCTCCAGCAAGGTGGCATCGGGGAAGATCACGTAGGGCGGCACGCTGTGCTCCTCGGCCAGTTTGCGCCGCAAGCTGCGCAGCGCCTCCCACATCTCCCGTTCGTGACTGCGCACCAGCTGGCTGGCGGCGCTGCTGGAGGCCTTGGCGGTCTGCGCCGGCTTGGGTTCGCGGCGCAGCTGCAAACCGACCTCGCCGCGCAACAGCGGCCTGCAGGCCTCGCTCAGACGCAGGCCGCCGAAGCCCTCCAGGTCGACGTCGGCCAGGCCGCGGGCGACCAGCTGGCGGAACAGGGTGCGCCACTCGACCTCGGAGAGCGCCTTGCCGACGCCGAATACCGTCAGGTGCTGGTGGCCGACGGCGCGGATCTTGTCGTTGTCGCGGCCGAGCAGGATGTCCACCAGATGACCGACGCCGTAACGCTGGCCGCTGCGGTAGATGGCCGACAGCGCCTGGCGCGCCGGCTCGGTGGCGTCCCAGGTCTCGACGCCGTCGATGCAGTTGTCGCAATGGCCGCAGGGCTGCGCCAACTCCTCGTCGAAATAGCCCAGCAGCACCTGGCGACGGCAGCGGGTTTCCTCGCACAGGGCGAGCATGGCGTCGAGCTTGTGCTGCTCGATGCGCTTGTGGCGATCGTCGCCCTCGGAGTTGTTGAGCATCTGCTTGAGGAAGATCACGTCCTGCAGGCCGTAGGCCATCCAGGCATCGGCGGGCAGGCCGTCGCGGCCGGCGCGGCCGGTTTCCTGGTAGTAGGCCTCCAGCGACTTGGGCAGGTCGAGGTGGCAGACGAAGCGCACGTTGGGCTTGTCGATGCCCATGCCGAAGGCGATGGTCGCCACCATGATCAAGCCTTCCTCGTTGAGAAAGCGCTTCTGGTGATAGGCGCGCAACTCGTTGGGCAGGCCGGCGTGATAGGGCAGCGCCGGAAAGCCCTGGCTGCTGAGAAAGTCGGCGACCTCCTCGACCTTCTTGCGCGACAGGCAGTAGACGATGCCGGCATCGCCCTTGCGCGCGGCGAGAAAGCCGAGCAGCTGCTTGCGCGGCTGATCCTTGGGCAGGATGCGGTAGAAGATGTTCGGCCGGTCGAAGCTCGACAGAAAGCGCTCGGCGTTCTGCAGGTGCAGGCGCTGGACGATTTCCTCGCGGGTGCGCTTGTCCGCGGTAGCGGTCAGGGCGATGCGCGGCACCTGCGGGAACAGCTCGGCGAGCTGGCCGAGCTGCAGGTACTCGGGGCGGAAATCGTGGCCCCATTGCGACACGCAGTGCGCCTCGTCGATGGCGAACAGGGCGATCTCCAGGCCCTGCAAGAAGCTCAGCATGCGCGGCTGCACCAGGCGCTCGGGTGCCAGGTAGAGCATCTTGATCTCGCCGCGGCGGATACGCTCGGCGATCTCGCGCTGCTCGTCATTGCTCAACGTGGAGTTCAGCGCCGCCGCGGCCACGCCCAGCTCGTCGAGGGTGGCGACCTGATCGTCCATCAGCGCGATCAGCGGCGAGACGATCACCGCCAGGCCGTCGCGCAACAGCCCCGGCACCTGGTAGCACAGCGACTTGCCGCCGCCGGTGGGCATCAGCACCAGGGCATCGCCGCCGCCGGCCACGCGCTCGATGATCGCGGCCTGATTGCCGCGGAAGGCGTCGTAACCGAATACGTCTTTGAGGATGCGCTGGGCGTGGTCGAGCATGAAGGCCTCCGAATCGAGCCGCGCATTATGCCGCAGGATTGCCGGCAACAGGGCGCCAGCCTGTCCGAAGCCGGGCTTTTGCCCTCGCCAGGCCCCGCCGCTATGGCCGCTACGGCGGCGGTGGACTAGAATCCAGCCTCGTTTACTCCTTCAAGGTAGCCCCACGATGTCCTTCGCCGAGCAACTGTCCCGCCTGCAAGCCTTTCTCGATGCCGATGAGCTGCACGAAGAGGCGTTGGACTACGTGGCCGCTCATGGCTACCTGACCGCCCTGGCGATCTGCCCGGACCAGGTGCCCGAGCGCGAGTGGATCGACGCCCTGTTCGCCGAACCGCCGCACTACCGCAGCGAGGCCGAGCGCGAGGAGATCGAGAACACCCTGATTCACCTCAAGGCGCATATCGCCCGCCAGCTGGCAGGCGAGGAAGAGCCGGAGCTACCCTGCGAGCTGGACCTGGGCGAGGACCCGGACGACTCCGACCTGCGCGGCTGGTGCATCGGTTTCATGGAAGGCGTGTTCCTGCGCGAGGCGGTGTGGTTCGAGGACGCCGAAGACGAGGTCAGCGAGCTGCTGCTGCCGATCATGGTCGGCTCCGGTCTGTTCGACGAGCAAGCGGAGTTCGCCGAGATCGCCCGCGACCGCGACCTGGTGGACAGCATGATCGACCAGATTCCCGAGCTGCTCACCGCACTCTTCCTGCTGTGCCAGGCGCCGGAGGAAAAACCCGCGCTGCTCAAGCCCCGCCAGCACTGATCCCGCGGGCCGGGCCCGAAGATGCCTCGCGAAATCCAGGAAAGCCGTCACCGCGGTCTTCGCTACCTGCTGCTGGCACTGGGCTGGCTGTGCGTGGCGCTGGGGGTGATTGGCATCTTCCTGCCGGTGCTGCCGACCACCCCCTTCCTGCTGCTGGCCGCCGCCTGCTTCGTGCGCAGCTCGCGGCGTTTCTACATCTGGCTGGTCACCCACCCGCGTCTGGGGCCCTGGATTCGCGACTACCTCGACGGCCAGGGCATTCCGCTCAAGGGCAAGGTCTACGCGCTGGTGCTGATGTGGGCGAGCATCGCCCTGTCCTGCTACCTGGTGCCCCTGCCCTGGGCACGCACCTTCATGCTCACCAGCGCGGTGCTGGTCAGCCTGTACATCCTCAAGCAGAAGACCCTGCCCAATCCCTGACGCCAGGCTGTTCTCACGCCCCTGCGCCCCGGCGTAGCCCGGATGCAATCCGGGAGGCCGTTCCGCCGGATTGCATCCGGGCTGCAGTCTGAATTTCGTCCCGGCCACGGGGCAAATCGCCAGCGCGTCGCCTAGACTTCAGCCGATCGAAGCGGAGATGCAGCCCCATGCGGCCACGGCAGCGCATTCAGGGATGGCAACGGCGTCTGCTGATCCTCTGGGTCGGCGGCGGGCTGTTGGCCGGCCTGGCCCTGGCCAACTGGGACTTCGCCCTGGTTCTGCGCAACGCCGAGAGCCGCTACGGCAGCCTCGGCGCCGCCAAGCAGCGCATCCTCGACTGGGACGCGCTGATCAAGAGCAGCGCCGCGCTGTCCGAGGCGGACAAGCTCGGCGAGGTCAACCGCTTCTTCAACCGCACCATCCGCTTCACCGACGACATCCGCCTGTGGCAGCAGAACGACTACTGGGCCACCCCCGTCGAGATGCTGGTCAAGGGTGCCGGCGATTGCGAGGACTACTCCATCGCCAAGTACTTCACCCTGCGCCGCCTCGGCATTCCCAGCGAGAAGCTGCGCATCACCTACGTCAAGGCACTGAACTACAACCAGGCGCACATGGTGCTGACCTACTACGCCAGCCCCACCGCCGAGCCGCTGGTGCTGGACAACCTGATCAACGACATCCGCCCTGCCTCGCAGCGCAAGGACCTGCTGCCGGTCTACGCCTTCAACGCCGAAGGCCTCTACCTCGCCGGTTCCAATACCCGCAAGAGCGACACCAAGAAGCTCTCGCGCTGGCAGGACATCCTGAAAAAAATGCGTGCGGAGGGCTTCGCCATCGGCGATGGCTAGGAGGAAAGATCCATGTCCCTACTCAAGCAGCTGTTTCTCGCCATCTGCCTGTTCCTGGTGGTGGCCTTCACCGGCAGCTTCATCGCCGGGGTGGAGAGCTCGCGCGAA
Organism: Pseudomonas sp. NPDC077649; assembly: GCF_044542855.1. Taxonomy (NCBI): domain Bacteria; kingdom Pseudomonadati; phylum Pseudomonadota; class Gammaproteobacteria; order Pseudomonadales; family Pseudomonadaceae; genus Pseudomonas; species Pseudomonas sp. NPDC077649. The sequence continues at coordinate 353,203 of NZ_JBITVF010000002.1, forward strand.
CAGCTGATCAGCCAGCTGCGCTCGCACGCCCAGGACGCCGCCACGGCGCTGGGCCTGTCGATGACGCCGCACGTGGACGACCCGGCGATGATCGAGCTGATGGTCAGCTCGATCTTCGACAGCGGCTACTTCGCCAGCATCCGCGTGGTACGCATCGCCGACGGCAGCCTGGTGGTGGAACGGCGCACCACGGTCACCCCGGAGAACGTGCCGCGCTGGTTCGTCGAGCTGGTCGACCTGCGCCCGCAGGGCGGCGACGCGCTGATCATGCGCGGCTGGGAACAGGCCGCGCGGGTCGAGGTGCTCAGCCATCCTCAGTTCGCCCTGGCCAAGCTGTGGGACAGCGCGCTGGGCAGCCTGCTCTGGCTGCTGTTGTGCGGCCTGGTCAGCGCGGTGCTCGGCGGCTGGCTGCTGCGCACCCAGCTGCGCCCGCTGGACAACATGGTGCAGCAGGCGCAGGCCATCACCCGCCGCGAGTTCCTCACCCTGCCCCGCGTGCCGCGCACCCCGGAACTCAAGCGCGTGGTGCTGGCGATGAACCAGATGGTCGACAAGCTCAAGACGCTGTTCGCCGAAGAAGCCGCGCGCAGCGAGAAGCTGCGCGAGGAGGCCTACCAGGACAGCCTCACCGGCCTGGCCAACCGCCGCCAGTTCGACATCCGCCTGAGCAATCAGCTGGTGGTCAGCGAGCAGCATGCCGACGGCTACCTGCTGCTGCTGCGAGTCAACGACCTCGGCGGCCTCAACCAGCGTCTCGGCGGCCAGCGCACCGACGCCCTGATCGGCGCCCTCGGCGAGCTGCTCAAGCGCCTGCTGGAGGCTCCGGGGCGCAGCGAGTGGCTGGCCGCGCGCAGCCGGGGCGGCGAATTCACCCTGCTCGCCCCGGGTCTGAGCGGCGAGGACGCCGACCAGTTGGCCATCGAACTCAGCCAGGGCCTGGACAACCTGCGCCAGACCGGTGCCAGCGATTGCGATCCGGTCGCGCATATCGGTATCGCCGCGTTTCGCCCGGGCGAGGAACCCGGCACGGTGCTCGGCCGCGCCGACCAGGCGCTGGCCCAGGCGCAGAGCAATGCGGACAAATGCTGGGAACGCCTCGACGACTTCACCGCGCAGAGCGGCCAGGGCCTGCACGACTGGCGCAGCTGGATCGACGATGCGCTGAACAAGGGCAAGCTGCAGCTATATTTCCAGCCGGTGGTCGAGTGCGCCGCGCGCGAGCGCCTGCTGCAACGCAAGGTGCTGGCGCGCCTGCTCGACCCGCAGGGCGAGGCCATCGCCGCCGGGCGCTTCCTGCCCTGGATCGAGCGCCTAGGCTGGGCCGCGCGCTTCGACCTGGCGATGCTCGAACACAGCTTCGCCCACCTGGCGCTACACCCCGAGCCGCTGGCCCTGAGCCTGTCCGCCGCGACCCTGCGCGATGCGCCGAGCAAGGCCAAGCTGCTGGCCATGCTCAAGAGCCACCCCGAGGCGGCGCAGCTGATGACCCTGGAGGTGGACGAGCGTCACCTGCCACCGCCGGCAGAGCTGGAAGCCCTGAGCCAGAGCGTGCGCGAGGCCGGCTTCAGCCTGGGCCTGCAGCACTTCGGCGGCCGCTTCAGCCTGATCGGCAACCTCACCCACCTCGGCCTGGCCTACCTGAAGATCGACGGCACCTACATCCGCGCCATCGACCAGGAAAGCGACAAGCGCCTGTTCATCGAGGCGATCTTCCGCGCCACCAACAGCATCGATTTGCCGCTGATCGCCGAGATGGTGGAAACCGAGGGGGAATTGCGCGTGCTCGAGGAGCTCGGCGTGCATGGCGCCATGGGTCGCCTGATCGGTGCGCCGGCGCCCTGGCAATAGGCGCCCAGGCTATCCGTCAGCGCCGGGTGGCGACGGCACGGGCCGAGTTCACACCAGGTTATGTTCGTCGTCGCCGAGCAGGCCGCTCAGGCCTTCGATCTCGGCCCGCGCGATGGCACGCTGGTCGAGCTTCTGCCGCGCCGCTTCGGGCAGGTCGGTGTAGCGGATCACACCGCGCTCGACCAGCACGCTGACCACGTCTTCCAGCACGCGCACCAACTCCAGGTCGGACTGCTTTAGGCTGTCCAAACGCGCCCTGACCTCTTCCTTGGCCGCCAACCAGGTCTGCAGCTCGTCGCTCTCGACCGCCAGGTTTTCCGTCATTCCCGCGAAAGGCTCGTATTCGACCCGCAGCAACCGCCCCGCGGCGTCGCGCTGTACATAGACCATCGGTGCCTCCGGCAAACGCCCATAAAAAAGCCCGCTGCCCGAAAGGGGGTAGCGGGCTGATCATATAAGCCAGGCTTAGACGGTGTCGACTTTAAGCGTACCGTCGCCGAGCATGCCGAGGATGACCGAGCTTTCGGTCGCCCCAGGACCATAGGCGGCGAACAAGTCGACGTCCTGTAGCACTATGGTCTGGTCGGGACTGGCAAAATCTCCACCGCCCGACGCATCGACCTTGATAACGGTATCGGGGGCGGCGGTCCCGACCAGATTACCTGTGGAGATATCGATATAGTTCAACAGGTTGCCTATACCATCAGGCCCTCCATCACCATCCTCGCCTATCAGCAGTTCCGACAGATCCAGGCGATCGCCACCGCTGTTGTAGCCCGCCACGAAATCGGTGACGGTATCGACGCCGCTCTCCCCGGAGAGCCACTTGAAGGTATCGGAACCACCGCCACCGGTGAGGGTATCGTTGCCCAGGCCGCCGATCAGAATATCGTCGCCACCTTGGCCGAAGAGCAGGTCGTTGCCGCCCCCTCCCAGCAAGGTATCCATGCTGTCACTACCCACGAGGAACTTGCCAGCAGGCGAACCAACCACGCCCTCCTCAGCGGAAATGGTTACGCTGAAGGCTGAAGTTGCCATATCACCATCACCATCATAGATGGTCAGACCGAAATCCAGTTCCTGATCGTCGGGTAGCACTGAACTGTGGGTGGTAGTGCCATTCAGCCGCACCAGGCTTCCGCCGGTATGCACCAACTGCACACCATAGAATCCGTCGATGCCATAAGTCGCGGCCTCCAAGAGAATGGTTGAATTGCTGCCATTAATCGAGGCCGTAATACTGTCAGTCAGGTTGTCGGGCAAATCGATGACATTGTTGTTCTGATCCAGAAACTGAATGCTGAAATTTGTCAGCGACGCACCACCGACGAAAGCAAAGCTTAAGTCAATCTGCGTAAGCTGCTTCCTAGCAGTAGGATGAGTGCTGCCATTACTGTCATCGTCGCTATCGAAAAATCTCAGCATAAGGTTGTCGCCATTGCCAATATGCTGATTACCCACCCCTATACCATTGCTACTGCTGTTGACCACACCAGCATTACCGCCGGAGCCGGAAGTGGTCGTGAAGAGGATGTCGGTAAACAAGTCGAAGTTACCGACAATTTTGCTGTCGACGATCTGTTCCAGCCACAACCCATCACTGACACCTGGCAAATTAGACGCCAAGTTCTGCGATTCGGAGGTGCTCGGGTTGGGTGTAACCAGATTAAATTGATAGGTACCGTCGACCGAGACGAATAGGTTGAAGAACTCCTGACCACCCACCTTGATGGTCAACATCTCGCCAATATAGCTGCCGTCCGAAGCGAACAGATCGGCCCGCTCTTCAACCGTACTTGGTAATGGTGTTAGCAGCATCGCGTCGATGCCATTGGTAGTGGAAAGGCCATCGGCACCCGCCGTATAAGACCAATCGCCCGTGTAAACAGCCTGCACGTTCTGCACAATGAGACTGTCGACCGCATGCAGCAACGGCGTGTCGTCGTCGATCACCACCGTGAAGCTGGTCGTGCCTGTACTGCCATCGGCGTCCGTCACCAGCACATTCACGGCGAACGGCGTGGTGTTGT
>NZ_JBITVF010000002.1:357175-678783 GCF_044542855.1 Pseudomonas sp. NPDC077649
AACAGCCCCGCTACCGTGCCTATGGATACACCCGAGGAATTCTCGGCCAGATTCGCCAGGTTGCCGTCGTCATTCGCAACCGGCGTGTCGTCGTCGATCACCACCGTGAAGCTGGTCGTGCCTGTACTGCCATCGGCGTCCGTCACCAGCACATTCACGGCGAACGGCGTGGTGTTGTCTTCCGTACCACTCACCGCATGCTTCACCGGCTGGATCAGCACCATCGTGTAGTCGGCACTGCTGTTGCCCACATTGGACACCGTGATGGTGAACACTTGGTTCGCCGCCACATTGGCATCTGTGCCCGCCACATAGCCGATCAGCACGCCGCCGCTCCACGTGGTCACCACACTCTGCCCGCTCAGCGTCTGCAGGCCGGTGGCGTTGCCCGCCGTCGACAGCGTCACGCTGCCGATCGCGTCCGCACCCAAGGTATAGGTAATGGTGCCACTCAAGGTTGTGTTGTCATCGCCCGGACCACCCGGGTTACCTACCGCTACCGGGTTCGTCGCGTCGTCATCGTCCGCCAGCAGGTTGGCACTGGCCGCCACGTTGCTCACACCAGTGTCGCTCAGCGTCACCGTGAAGCTCGCCGTCGCCGTATCGCCGTCACCATCGGTGATGGTGTAGGTGAAGGTTTCGACCTCGGTCTCACCATTCACCACATTCAGCGTGGTGTTGGTGTAGATCAGGTTGCCGTCCCCATCGATCGTCACCGTACCGCCCTTGTCGCCCACAGCGATGACGAACGCCGATGTGCCCGCCCCGTCGGCACCATAGCTGTCGTTGCTCAACAGCCCCGCTACCGTGCCTATGGATACACCCGAGGAATTCTCGGCCAGATTCGCCAGGTTGCCGTCGTCATTCGCAACCGGCGTGTCGTCGTCGACATTGACCTGGAGCGTGCCGTCAGCGGTGTCGCCGTCACCATCGCTCACCCGGTAGCTTAGGGTGAACAGCTGGTTGTTCTCATTGTCGCCAGATACATGCATGATCGGCGCGTTCTGCGTCACCGTATAGGCGCCGGTCGCACTATCCAGCGTCACCGTCAGCACCGTCACGCTGCCTTGCTTGACCAGCAGACTGGTACCGGAAAGCTCATAGCTGAAGCCTGCCGGCGCACCACTGGTCAGCCAGGCCAGCGAACCGCCGTCGGCGCCGAAGCTGTGCCCCAGGGTGCCGCTGACATTGACCCCGTCCGGGTCGTCGCCGACACCGCCCGGGTTGCCACCGGCCAGGGCATCGTCGTCCAGCTGCACCACCGCGTTCACACTCACCGACGGCCCGTTGTCGCGGAACACCAGCGAACCGCTCAGATCCAGGCTGGCGCTGGCACTGTCGCCATCGCCGTCGGTGATGGTCGCGCCCAGGCTCAGGCTGCCCGTAGCCGGGCTGATCGGCTCGTTCGGATCGGCCGTCGGATGCTCCACCGCCCGCACCTGATCCAGGGTCACCGTGCTACCGGCCAGCGTCACGCTGAACGCCACCGGACCGCCCACGCCGCCCACCCGGCCTTCCACGCCGGTCGCGGTGTTGAACAGGAAGATGGCCTGCCCGGTGGCGGTGTCCACCAGGCCGCTGTCGGTGCCGTTCACCGTGCTGACGTTGTAGACCAGGCTGCCTGCCCCGTCGGCGCCGAACGCGCCGTTGAAGGCGCCGGCAATATCGGTGCTGGCGTTCACCGCCAGGTTGGTTTCATCCACCACCAGGCCGGTGTTCGCACCGGTCACCACGCCAATCGACGGACCGTCGTCGCGGAACACCAGCGAACCGCTCAGGTCCAGGCTGGCGCTGGCACTGTCGCCATCGGCGTCGCTGATGGTCGCGCCCAGGCTCAGGCTGCCTGCCGCCGGGCTGATCGGCTCGTTCGGATCGGCCGTCGGATGCACCACCGCCCGCACCTGATCCAGGGTCACCGTGCTACCGGCCAGCGTCACGCTGAACGCCACCGGACCGCCCACGCCGCCTACCCGGCCTTCCACGCCGGTCGCGGTGTTGAACAGGAAGATGCCCTGCCCGGTGGCGGTGTCCACCAGGCCGCTGTCGGTGCCGTTCACCGTGCTGACGCTGTAGACCAGGCTGCCTGCCCCGTCGGCGCCAAACGCGCCGTTGAAGGCACCGGAAATGTCGGTGCTGGCGTTCACCGCCAGGTTGGTTTCATCCACCACCAGGCTGGTGTTCGCACCAGTCACTACGCCAATCGACGGACCGTCGTCGCGAGCAATCAGGAGCCCCCCCAGATCAAGGGAGGCAGAGGCTGAATCACCATCGCCATCTGTCGCGGTAGCGACCAGCTGAATCAATCCACCCGCCAAGGTGACAGCTTCATTCGTGTCATTCGGATCGTCATGACGCAGAGCCCGCAGTTGATCCCAAGTCACGTTGCCGTCATCGGCAACCGAGATGCGGAAAGCGACCATACCGGCATCGCCACCCACCCAGCCTTCCACGACATTACCGTTCAGGTGAAGCTCAACTCCCTGCCCGGTCAACGTGTCGATCAACCCGCTGTCCAGCCTCAGGACATTCAAGCTGAAGGCCACCACCCCACCGTCCGCACCGAGATTGAACTCGAAGGCGGAGGCAAAACTGCCCTGATCGTTCACCGACAGGTCGCTCTCATCGACCACCAGTGCATTCAACTCGCGATCAGCCAGGCTGACGCTGGGAGAGTCATCGCTGACCAACACGTCCAGCGACACGGTCGGCGAAACATCGCCATCGAGGTCGAACATCCGCACCAGGAAACCCTCGCCGACCTGGTCGGCGCTACCGGTGCCGTTGGGATTGTCATGATCTAGGGTGCTGCCGGTCAGGGTGTAGACCCAGTTGCCCGCCGCGTCGACGGTCAAAATGCCGTACTTGCCCTGTACCTCACCGCCATTGGTGACATCGATCCAGTTGCCGTTCACGTCCTGAATCTGCACGGAGGAGATTCCGTCCGGCGAGTTGATGACCAGACGCCCCGAGGCTTGCTCGGCCGGGCTGGATGGATTGCTACCGTCAGCCAGGGCGGCTTCGTCGACTAGCGCCGGGCCGGTGGTCACCGCGCCAACGAAGTTCTGGTATTCGACATCAATGTCGGGAATGAAATTGGGCGTCTCCGGAGTCGGCTCGGGATCCGCACGCACCTCAGGCTCAGGATCGGGAAATTCGGGACCTCCCGAGAATCCGGCCGTCGGGAAACCGATCACCGGATCGAGCGCGCCGCCGACTTCGCCGAGCAGCACGAAGGAGTGACCGCCACCGGCGCCGCCTGCGCCGCCACCGCCGGCCCCCGGGCCGGCCGCGGTGGCTTCGCCTTCTAGGGTCGGGTCGACGCCGGCCTCGATCGCCGCCTGCAGTTGCTCGACGTCGGTCAGGTCGCTGTCGCTGGGAACGGGAGGCGCTGCATCGGCCCTCGGGGCCTGTGAGGCAGGACTGGCGGCGAGCATCTGCTCGTCGAGCGTCAAACTACTGTCGCGACCCAGGGTCAGTTGCTGACCGTTGCTCAGGGCTACCGCGATGGCGCCAGAGGCGCCGGTCACGAGCTGCTCGCCCGCATAGACCCGATCGCCTTCACTGAGTGGCCGGCGCGATCCATCGCTCGCTACCGCAAAAACCTCGCCGACAACCTGGCTGACGACACCAATTAGAGTAGCCATGATTCCATCCTCACTACAGCTGCCGACCACCGTCGACACGTATTGCCAAATGGGCCAAGACACCTTTTCGAGCGTGAGGTGAGGTCAAACCAGCTGACTGAAATGGAACGGCGCAAAAAACCTAAACCGCTACTGACAAAAAAATGTCACTACAGCCCGCGTCGAACTACTCCATCAGATGAATCCCCGCCCTGTCGGTGCTTGACCGTCTGTTTTAGCCACGCAAGCCATAGAAAGGCACCAAATACGCGGCTTCTAAGATCAAACAATGTGCTGCTTTTCGCAGAGAACATAAGACTTTTTCAGAATAAGCCTTGTGAAAAATTCTTCTTAGCTTCTCCAAAAGTTGTTCTTAGCTGTGATGTTACAAGCCTGAAACGGTTTACCAGGCAAAAAAGCCATTTTTTTGGCGACAGGATAAGAACATTCGTAAGGAGATACGCCAATGCGCACACTCAACCCCCTATGGAGCGCCATGCTATTGGCGGTTGCCTGCAGCCAGGCGCAAGCCATGAACCTGACCGAAGCAATCCAGAGCACCTTGGACAACCACCCGGAAATTCATGCCGCCGCCAACAGTCGCCTTTCGTCGGATGAAGATATGAAGATCGCCAAGGGCGGCTATCTGCCGACCGTCGACCTGCTGGTCGGCTATGGCCGCGAGCAGACCGACAGTCCCACCACCCGCGCACTGGGCGACCACAACAAGGAAACCCTGACGTACAACGATGCCCAACTGCGCCTGCGGCAGATGCTGTTCGACGGCTTCAACACCCCCAACGAGGTGGCTCGCACCGAGTCGGTGGTCAACTCCCGCGCCTATCGCCTGCTCGGCACCTCGGAGAGCCTGGCCCTGCGCACGGTGGAGGTATACCTGGACGTACTGATGCGCCGCGAGATGGTCGAACTGGCCCGCAACAACCTGCAGGCCCACCAGCGCATCCACGACCAGATCGGCCTGCGCAGCCAGCAGGGCGTCGGCAGCACCGCCGACCTCGATCAGTCCGAAGCCCGTCTGGCCCTGGCGCAGAACAACCTCTACACCGAGCAGGTCAACCTGGCCGACGCCGAGGCCAACTTCTTCAGCGCCGTCGGCCGCCTGCCCGATCAGCTCGAATCGCCCGCCACCATCCGCGGCAACATGCCGGCCGACCTGATGGCCGCGCGGCAGACGGTGATGGACAACAACCCCTTCCTGAAGTCGGCGCAAGCCGACGTGAACGCCGCCGAGAAGCAGTACGAAGTGGCCAAGGCGCCCTTTTACCCGCGTCTTGACCTGGAGCTGGCGACCAACGCCGGCGACAACATCCAGGGCGACGAGGGCCACAACAAGGGCTGGCGCGCCGCCGTGGTAATGAACTACAACTTATTCAACGGCATGCGCGACAAGGCCCGCCTGCAGGGGGCAGCGCACCAGATCAACGAGTCCATGGACATCCGCAACAACGCCCTGCGGGTGCTCAACGAGAACCTCTCGCTGGCCTGGAACGCCATGGAAAACGCCCGCCTGCAAACGCCCAAAGCCCGCGACTACGCGGACTACACGGCGCGGGTGCGCGAGGCCTACCAGCAGCAGTTCAGCCTGGGCCAACGCACCCTGCTCGACCTGCTCGACAGCGAGAACGAACTGTTCACCGCCAACCGCCGCTACAGCGAGGTGCGCTTCGCCGAGGAGTTCTCGATGTACCGGGTGATTGCCGCAATGGGTGATCTGCTGCGTCAGCAACAGGTCGTAGTCCCGGCAGAAGCTGTAGCCCTCACCGAGGTGAAGAGCGAGGCGCGCCTGCCGGAAATGAAGTAGTCCCGGCGCAGGAGTAGTAGAACTTGACCACCATGGAACGGCCAGGGCCTGCCAGCGATCCGCGGCTCAGCCACGACGATCCGCTGCTCGACGGCCTGTTGATCCTCTGCCGGCTGCACGGCTGCTCGGTCAGTCGCGGCAGCCTGAGCGCCGGCCTGCCCCTGCCCGAGCAGCGCCTGACCGCCGATCTGCTGCCGCGCGCCGCCGCGCGTGCCGGGCTGCAGGGGCGCCTGCTGTTTCGCGACTTGGCCAGCATCTCCGCACTCAACCTGCCGGTGCTGCTGCTGCTCAAGGACGGCCGTAGCGCCGTGCTGCGCCAATGGGGAGCGAACGACCAGGCGCAGATCCTGCCGTGCGAGGCCGACGGCGGCGAACAGTGGGTCGCACGCGAGCAACTGGCCGCCGAGTACAGCGGCCAGGCCTTCTTCGCCCGCCCGCGGCACGAGCTGGAGGAGGCACGCACGCCGCTGGTGCCGCGCCTCGAAGCCTGGTTCCGCGACACCCTCAAGCTGTCGCGCTGGCTCTACGCCGATGCGCTGCTGGCCAGCCTGCTGATCAACCTGCTGGGCCTGATGGTGCCGCTGTTCGTCATGCAGACCTACGACCGCGTGGTGCCCAACCAGGCCACCGCCACGCTCTGGGTGCTGGCCGTCGGCCTGCTCATCGGCACCGGCTTCGAGCTGCTGCTCAAGGTGCTGCGCGCGCACCTGCTCGATACCGCCGGCAAGAAGACCGACGTGGTGCTCTCGGCCACCCTGTTCGAGCGCATCACCGGCATGGCGATGAAGGCCCGCCCGGCCAGCGTCGGCGGCTTCGCCCAGAGCATCCACGACTTCCAGGGCCTGCGCGATTTTCTCACCGCGGTGACCCTGACCAGCCTGATCGACCTGCCCTTCTCCTTCCTGATGATCCTGGTGATCTGGCTGATCGGCGACTGGCTGGTGCTGATCCCGCTGCTGGCCTTCCCGCTCACCGCGCTGTTCGCCTTCATCATCCAGATGCGCCTGCGCGACACCGTGGAGAAGAGCCTGCAACTGGCCTCGCAGCGCCAGGCGTTGCTGATCGAGACCCTCGGCGGCCTGGAGACCCTCAAGGCCTGCGGCGCCGAGAGCGAACGCCAGCACCAGTGGGAAAAGACCCACGGCGCCCTCACCCGCCTGGACAGCCACGCACGCTTCCTCTCGGCGCTGGCCACCAACGGCACCCTGTTCCTCCAGCAGTTCGCCGGCATGGCCACCATAGTCGCCGGGGTCTACGCGATCATCGCCGGCAACCTCAGCGTCGGCGCACTGGTTGCCTGCTACATGCTCGGCAGCCGCATCCTCGCCCCGCTGGGGCAGATCGCCGGGCTGATCACCCGCTACCAGCAGGCGCGCCTGACCATGACCAGCACCGACGCGCTGATGGCCCTGCCGCAGGAGCGCCAGGACAAGCAGCGGCCGCTGGAGCGCACCCAGCTCAAGGGCGCCCTGGACATCCGCCAGGTCAGCTTCCGCTACCCGGGGCAGAGCGCCCCGGCGTTGAGCAACGTCAGCCTGCACCTGGCCGCCGGCGAACACCTCGGCATCATCGGCCGCAGCGGCTCGGGCAAGAGCACCCTGGCGCGCCTGATCATGGCCTTCTACAGCGCCGACGAGGGGCAGATCCTGCTGGACAACCTCGACCTGCGCCAGCTCGATGTCGCCGACCTGCGCCACCAGATCGGCTACGTCGCCCACGACCTGCCGCTGCTGGTCGGCAGCCTGCGCGACAACCTGACCCTCGGCGCACGCTACGTCAGCGACGCGCGCATGCTCGAAGTGGCCGAACTGACCGGGGTGATCGACCTGGCCCGGCAGCACCCGCAAGGCTTCGACCGCCCGGTGGGCGAACGCGGCCAGCTGCTCTCCGGCGGCCAGCGCCAGGCTGTGCTGCTGGCCCGCGCGCTGCTGCTCGACCCGCCGATCCTGGTGCTCGACGAACCCACCAGCGCCATGGACAACACCAGCGAGGACCTGCTGCGCCAGCGCCTGCACAAGTGGGTGCAGGGCAAGACCCTGATCCTCATCACCCACCGCGCTTCGATGCTCAGCCTGGTCGACCGCCTGGCCGTGCTGGACAACGGCCACGTGGTCGCCGACGGGCCGAAGGACGCGGTGATCGAAGCACTGCGCAAGGGCCGCGTCGGCCCCTCGCCGAGCTAGGAGGCGAGCATGGAACACAGCCTGCGCGACTATTTCGGCAGCCTGCGCCAGCGGCGCCAGGACACCGAGTTCATGCCCGAGGTGGAAGGCGCCATCCTCGAGGATTCGCCCTGGCTGACCCGCGCCACCGTCTGGGCGGTCAGCGCCTGCCTGCTCGCCGCGCTGCTCTGGGCGCATTTCGCGGTGCTCGAGGAGGTCACCACCGGCGAGGGCAAGGCGATTCCCTCGAGCAAGGTGCAGGTGATCCAGAACCTCGAAGGCGGCATCGTCAGCGAGATCTTCGTGCGCGAGGGCCAGGTGGTGAACAAGGGCGACGTGCTGCTGCGCCTGGACGACACCCGCTTCCTCTCCAACCGCGGCGAGACCGAAGCCGATCGCCTGGCGCTGATCGCCCGCCTCGAACGCCTCAGCGCCGAGGCCGAGGGCCGCGAACCGCAGCTGCCCGAGGAGATCACCCGCGACGCGCCGCAGCTGGCCGAAGACCAGCTGGCGCTGTACCACTCGCGCCAGCAGCGCCTGAAAAGCGAGCAGCGCACCCTCGGCGAACAGCTGCGGCAGAAGGAGCAGGAGCTGGCCGAATTCCGCTCCAAGGCCCAGCAATACCGTTCCAGCCTCGGCCTACTGCAGCAGGAGCTGAACATGTCGCAGCCGCTGGTAGCCTCCGGGGCGATTTCCGAGGTCGAGGTGCTGCGTCTGCGCCGCAGCGTGGTCGAGGTGCGCGGCTCGCTGGAGGCGACCAACCTGGCCATTCCCCGCGCCGAGGCGGCGATGAGCGAGATCAGGAGCAAGATGGAGGAGTCCGAGCTGAGCTTCCGCGCCGAGGCGTTCAAGGAGCTCAACGAGCTGCGCACCGAACTGCAGAAGATCACCGCCACCAGCGTCGCCATCCAGGACAAGGTCACTCGCACTACCGTCGTGTCGCCGGTGCGCGGGGTGATCAAGCAGCTCAAGGTCAACACCATCGGCGGCGTGGTGCAGCCGGGCAACGACATGCTGGAGATCGTGCCGCTGGACGACAGCCTGCTGATCGAGGCCAAGGTGCGCCCGCAGGACGTGGCCTTCCTGCATCCCGGGCAGAAGGCCATGGTCAAGTTCAGCGCCTACGACTACACCATCTACGGCGGGCTCAAGGCCAACCTTGAGCTGATCAGCGCCGACACCATCACCGACGAGGAAGGCAACAGCTTCTACCTGATCCAGGTGCGCACCGACAAAAGCCACCTGGGCAGCGAGGACAATCCGCTGCTGATCATCCCCGGCATGGTTGCCACGGTGGACATCATCACCGGCGAGAAGAGCGTGCTGGCCTACCTGCTCAAGCCGGTGCTCAAGGCCCGCTCCGAGGCCATGCGCGAACGTTGATCGAACACCCCGCAAGAGCCGGGGGGACGCCTAGTCATTGCCGGCGATGCCTTGCGATTTCCGGGATCGTGACGTATCGCTGGCAAGCCCGCTCTTGCAGGCAGCGAGTGCCTGCTGGGTTCCCGCCACGCAACGCCTACGGCTTGCGGCCGCCCTGCCCGTGATTGCGGCGAAAGGTCTCCTCGCCCATCGCCGCGATCTGCCCCTCGATCAGCGCTTCGAACGGCCGCAGCAGCGCCGCGAAACTGCACGGAGCCTCCAGCACATCCAGCGCCGTGGCAATCGCCTCGATGGTCGACAGCGCCCCCTCGGCCGGCGCCTTGCGCAGGCGGTAGCGCGATTGCGCCCCGGCCGGCAGGGCGACCCGCGGCAAGCTCGCCAGCGCCGGGTTCAGGTGCAGCAGCTTGCGCGCCTTGCGCCAGGTGCCATCGGGCACCACCAGCAACAGCGGCAGCTCGCCCTGCGTTTGGGCGGTCAGTTCGACGGCCTCCTCGCCAGGGAACAGCAGGCAGGCGCGGTAGCCCGGTTGCGCCAGGAGCTGCGGCAATTCTCCGAAGGTCTCGCCCACCCGCAGCTCGGCGTTACGCAGGCCCAGGGCGGCCAGCCGCGCGGTATTCAGGGCGTGCGCGGTTTCGCTGGGGTGCTGCAGGATCAGCAGGCGGGTGCGGCTATCGAGTGCGGGGATCAGCACACACAGGCAATGGCCGAGCGGGCGCAGGCAGCGGGGGCAGGTCGGACGAGGCATGCCGCGCAGTGTGCCACGAAGCGCGGCGCCAGGCAGCACAGGCGCCTAGCCCGGATGCAATTCGGGGAAGAGTCGGCGGATTGCACCCGGGCTACCAGACGCCGACTCCGGCAAGCGGGCCCGGGGTGGACAGCGCTTCGCGGTTTTCCACCCCAGGGCATCGCCCAATCCCGCTTCAGCGGTTGAAACGCTCCGCCAGGCTGTGCAGGTAGTCGGCCATCTGCTCCAGCTCGCGGCTGATTTCCGCGCCCTGGTGCGCCTGCCCGGCGCTATGGTCGGAGAGCTGGGCGATGCGGGTGATCTGCCGGCTGATGTCCTCGGCGACATGGCTCTGCTGCTCGGACGCCGCCGCCATCTGCTGGCTCATGCCGGTGATGCGCGTCACCGCCGCGCTGATGCCTTCCAGCGCATCGCGCACCGACTCCACGCTCTGCATGCTGCCGCGCGAGATGTCCTCGCCCTTGCCGGCGGTGACCACCGCGCGCTCGGCGCCGGCGCGCAGGTCGGCGATGATCTGGTGGATCTGCTCGGTGGACTGGCGGGTGCGCGAGGCCAGCGAGCGCACCTCGTCGGCCACCACGGCGAAGCCCCTGCCCTGCTCGCCGGCGCGCGCCGCCTCGATGGCGGCGTTGAGCGCCAGCAGGTTGGTCTGCTCGGCGATCGAGGTGATCACGTCGGCGACGCTGCCGATGGACTGGGTGGAGTTGGCCAGCTCGTTGACCGCCTGGCCGATATCGGTCACCGCCTGGGCCATGTGGCGCATGGAGTCCAGGCTGCCGACCGCCAGTTGGCGCCCCTCCTTGGCCAGGCGGTCGGCCTCCTCGGCGGCGTGCGAGGTGCTCTGCACGTTGTGCGTCACCTCCTGGATGGTCGCCGCCATCTGGTTGATGGCAGTGGCCGACTGGTCCGTCTCGGCGCGCTGCTGGTCGAGCAGCGCGGCGCCGGAGCGCGACAGTTCGGCGGACTGCGCGGCGCGCTTCTTGACGTTGACCCCGGCATCCTCCAGGCGCGTCAAGGCGGTCTGCAGACGCGCCTCCTCGCTGATCATGGCCATGTCCAGCAACGCCTGGGCACCGCGGTTGTCGCTGTAGGTCAGCGCCACCAGAGCGCTGGTGAAGGCCTTGGGGTGTTCGTCCAGGGTGCGGCGGATCAGCTGGCGGGTGCGGTACAGCTGGTAGGAGCCCAGGGCGAACAGGGCGGCGAGGATAAAACCGAGCAGCCAGGGCCCGCTGAGCAGCCAGTGCGCGCCGAGAATCGCCAGACCGGCGAGGATCAGCGGCCAGGAACGCAGCAGGTCATAGGTCCAGGATTCCAGCTTGGGCACCGGCGGCTTGCCGCTGCGCAGCCGCGCATACAGCGCTTCGGCGCGGCGCTTCTGCGCCTCGCTCGGCAGCGAGCGCACCGATTCGTAGCCGGCCATGCGGCCGTTCTCGTAGATCGGCGTGACATAGGCACTGACCCAGTAGAAGTCGCCGTTCTTCGAGCGGTTCTTGACGATGCCCATCCAGGGCTTGCCCTGCTTGATGGTCTCCCACATATGGCCGAACACCGCCGGCGGCATGTCCGGGTGACGCACCAGGTTGTGCGGCTGGCCGATCAGTTCCTCGCGGGTGAAGCCGCTGATCTCGACGAAGGCATCGTTGCAGTAGGTGATCTTGCTGTTGAGGTCGGTGGTGGAGATCAGGCGTTCGGCGGCGGGAAAAGTCCTTTCCCGCTGAGTCACAGGCAGGTTCTGGCGCATCGTGGCATCCCTGTCGAATGAAGGTTGAGACATACGTATGAATAAGTACTAGCACAGGGCAATCACGGCGCCAGGCGCCGCCATTGAGCATGGCAAAGATAATCGGACGAGCCTGTTTCAGGTCTGATTCAGTTGCGTCTTGAGCAGGTCGCGGAAGGTCTGGATCAGCGGCTCGCGCGAGCGGCCGCGGCGCAGGATCAGCGAGAACGGCGCCTGGTAGCCGAAGGTGGTGGGCAGCAGCACCTTGAGCCGCTGTTGCTCGACCCAGGGCTGCGCGTAATGCTCCGGCAGGTAGCCGATATAGGCGCCGGACAGCACCAGGATCAGCTGTGCCTCCATCGACTCCACCGTCGCCGCGCTGTGTTTGAAGCCGTGCCGCGCCAGCTCCGCCTGGCTCCAGTAGCCGCGGCCGACCATGCGCTGCTGGGTGATCACCTCGGCGGGGATGCGCCGCTGCTCGAACAATGAATGCCGTTCGCTGCAGTACAGCCAGTGCTGCTCGCGGTACAGCGGCTGATAGACCAGGCCGTTCATCCGCGTGGAGAAGGCGCCGATGGCCAGATCCAGGCGGTTGTCGAGCACCGCCAGCTGCAGCTCGTAGGGGCTCATCACCGACAGGTGCAGGTGCACGCCGGGATGTTCCTGGCTGTAGGCGCCGATCACCTCGGCCAACGGCAGCGCCGGATCGCTCACCGTGGAATCCAGCACGCCGAGATTGAGGGTGCCGCGCAGCTCGCCCTTGAGCGCGGCGGAGTAGCGTTCGAAGCCCTCCAGCTCGCCGAGCAGACGCAAGGTCTCCTGGTGGAACAGCTCGCCCTTGCTGGTCAGGCTGAAACCGCCGCGACCACGATGACAGAGCACCAGGCCGAGTTGCGTCTCCAGCTGGCTCATATAGGTGCTGATGGCCGAGGTGGACAGATTCAGCTCCTGCTGCGCGGCGGCAAAGCCCTGGTGGCGTACCACGCAGGCGAAGATGCGCAGCAGCTTGAGATCGGGTAGCGAGGTGAGAGGCGTCATGCCAGGCAGTCTACCCTGGCAGCTGCACGGAAGCAGCCGGATCGTCCAGCGCGCAGGCGAGGAATTCGGCCGCCGGCAAGGGCCGACCGAACAGGTAGCCCTGCAGATAGTCCACGCGACGATTGCCCAGGTAGCGCAGCTGCTGCTCGTCCTCCACCCCTTCGGCGATCACCTCCAGCTGCAGCTTGGCGCACAGGTCGATCACGCTGTCGAGAATGTGCAGCGACAGGGCATCCTTGCCGATCATGGCGACGAAACTCTGGTCGATCTTCAGGTAGTCCACCTTGAGCTTGTGCAGGTAACTCAGGCTGGAATGGCCGGTGCCGAAGTCATCCAGTGCGATCTTCACGCCCATCTCGTGCAGGTCGGCGAACAGCTGATCGGTGAAGGCATCCGGCTCCAGCAGTTCGCGCTCGGTCAGCTCCAGGGTCAGCACCACCTGCCCCGGTACGAAGGCTTGGAGAAAGTTGCGGCAGTCCTCGACCAGCTCGCGGCTACGGCAATGAGCGGCTGCGATGTTGATGCCGATATGAAACCCGCCGCCGAGTCGATCCGCCACCGGCGCCAGCAGCTCCGCCGTCTGCCGCATCAGTTCCCGAGTCATCGGCACGATCAGGCCGGAGCTTTCCGCCAAGGGAATGAACAGATCCGGGCGCACCAGCCCCTCGCGCGGGTGCTGCCAGCGCATCAGCACCTCGGCGCCTATCCACTGCTGCGAACCGCTGCGCACCAGCGGCTGGAAATAGGGAATGAATTCTCCGGCCTGCAGCGCACGACGCAACTCGATGCTGGGGGAGCTGGAGCGCGCCAGCAGCCAGTGGCTGCCCACGCCGGCCAGCGCGCCGAGCAGCCCCAGCAGCAGGTACAGCACCGGATATTGCTCGCCCATGTAGCTCAGCCGCGCACCTCCGGGAAACGCCGCACGTACCTGATAGGGATAGCGCGTCGAACTCAGCGCGACCCGAGCCACGGGGTATTCCGGCAGGCGTCCCGCTCGCACCAGTCCGCTGCGCGGCATCCACTGCTCACCCACCAGCAATTGCATGAAGGCGCCGCGATCCACCGACTGCAGCACGTTGGCCAGGTAACGTCCGTCGATCGCCACCAGCGCGCCGCGCTCGTCCACGACATCGCGATACACCAGCAACGAATGATTCGGGGTGACCGGGTTGCCCGCCAGCAGCCGCAGCCGACCGGCCACGTAGGCGGCAGAGTCGACTGGCTCCTCGAACGCGCCGAACAGCGATGAGCAGTACAGCCGTCCCCCATCCAGCAGGTTGACCGAGCGCACGAAGGGCACGGTGGCGACCTGCTCGCGCAGCACCAGCTCGACCTCCGCGCAGGGTCTGCCGACCTGCGGCAATACCTCGCCGGCGGCCTGGCTGGCATTGTCGAGCATCAGGTCGATCTGGCGCACGGCGTCGGCGGCGCTGGTGCGGCTGATGTCGCGCAGCACGATTCCGGCCTGCGCGTACAGAAACATCAGGCCGAGCACAACCGGCAGCATCCCCACGGCGAGAGAGGCGCACAGTCGCACTCGGGAACGATGGGTGCGGTAAGCGGTTAACGGCATCCAGGCCTCCTCGCCGCGAGCTCCAAAATAAGCGCGATACGCCATATGGCCGACGCGCCGTTGCACTCAGCCTAGCAGCTGTCAACGACGTGCCTGAGAGCAGGTGCAACAGTCTAGTGCCGGGCGATTAGTTTAGAAATCTCTGAACTAAGTTTTTGCCCCTGCCGATTTTTCCCGGAGCGGCGCTGACCAAGAATCCGACCAACGATTCCTACAACCACAACAACCGTGAGGCCTTCCCATGGACAAGGTTTTTCATCAGCCCCTGGGCGGCAACGAAATGCCCCGTTTCGGCGGCATCGCCACCATGATGCGCCTGCCGCATATCCAGAAGATCGAAGAGAAACGTGAGCTCGACGTCGCCTTCGTCGGCGTGCCGCTGGATATCGGCACCTCGCTGCGCTCCGGCACCCGCTTCGGCCCCCGCGAGATTCGCGCCCAGTCGGTGATGATCCGCCCCTACAACATGGCCACCGGCGCCGCCCCCTTCGACTCGCTGAACGTGGCCGATATCGGCGACGTGGCGATCAACACCTTCAACATGGCCGAGGCCGTGCGCATCATCGAGGAGTCCTACGACGAGATCCTCGAATACGGCATCAAGCCGCTGACCCTGGGCGGCGACCACACCATCACCCTGCCGATCCTGCGCGCCATCCACAAGAAGCACGGCAAGGTCGGCCTGGTGCATATCGACGCCCACGCCGATGTGAACGACGAGATGTTCGGCGAGAAGATCGCCCACGGCACCACCTTCCGCCGCGCCGTCGAGGAAGGCCTGCTGGACTGCGACCGCGTGGTGCAGATCGGCCTGCGCGCCCAGGGCTACACCGCCGAGGACTTCAACTGGAGCCGCAAGCAGGGCTTTCGCGTGGTGCAGGCCGAGGAGTGCTGGCACAAGTCGCTGGAGCCCTTGATGGCCGAGGTGCGCGAGAAGGTCGGCGGCGGCCCGGTGTACCTGAGTTTCGACATCGACGGCATCGACCCGGCCTGGGCGCCCGGCACCGGCACCCCGGAAATCGGCGGGCTGACCACCATCCAGGCGATGGAGATCATCCGCGGCTGCCAGGGCCTGGACCTGGTCGGCGGCGACCTGGTGGAGGTCTCCCCACCCTACGACACCACCGGCAACACCTCGCTGCTCGGCGCCAACCTGCTCTACGAAATGCTGTGTGTGCTTCCGGGGGTTCAGCGCCGCTGACCGCCGGCTTTTATTGCTCCGCCCGGGTGCCCCGCGAGGCGCCCGGTACATCCATACAACAACAACTAGGGTGCCCAGATGAATCGTGAAGAAGCCATGCCACTGCTGGACGACCAGCCACCGGCCGATACCTCCTACAACCTGCGCCAGCTGCTGATCTTCCTGATCCCC
The DNA here is from genome assembly GCF_044542855.1 of Pseudomonas sp. NPDC077649. Taxonomy (NCBI): domain Bacteria; kingdom Pseudomonadati; phylum Pseudomonadota; class Gammaproteobacteria; order Pseudomonadales; family Pseudomonadaceae; genus Pseudomonas; species Pseudomonas sp. NPDC077649. Next base: position 372,614 of record NZ_JBITVF010000002.1, read on the forward strand.
TCGCTGCTCGGCGTGCTGCTGTTCCTCACGCCCATCGTTTACGAGGAAAAGGTCACCATCGGCCTGGGCGTGATGGCCGATGCGCTGAAGGCCGGCTTGAGCGACTGGCTGCCGGCCATCGCCACCGGCCTGCTGCTGTTCTCCGCCGCGGTCGGCCTGTTCGCCAGCCTGCTCAAACCCAAGTGGCTCACCGAGCGCCACGCCCTCAACGAGATGTTCAACCTCAGCCCGCTATGGCTCGGCCTGCGCGTGCTCGGCGCGCTGTTCGCGGCCATGACCTTCTGGCAGTTCGGCCCGGAATGGATCTGGAACGCCAACACCGGCGGCGTGGTGCTCAAGGACCTGGCTCCGGTACTGATCACCTTCTTTCTGGTCGCCGGGCTGATCCTGCCGCTGCTCACCGACTACGGCCTGATGGAGTTCATCGGCACCCTGGTGCGCAACCTGTTCCGCAAGATCTTCGGCCTGCCCGGGCGCTCGGCCATCGACGCCATCGCCAGCTGGCTCGGTTCCGGCACGGTCGGCGTGCTGATCACCGCCCAGCAGTACCAGAAGGGCTTCTACAGCGCGCGGGAAGCGGCGGTGATCGCCACCAACTTCTCCATCGCCTCGATCGCCTTCAGCCTGCTGATCACCAGCTTCATGAAGCTCGACCACCTGTTCGTGCCCTTCTACCTCACCGTGGTGGTCGCCGGCCTGGCCGCCGCCATCATCACCCCGCGCATCCCGCCGCTGTCGTGGAAAAAGGACGAGTACATGCCAGGCGTCGGCAAGCAGATCAAGGAAGACGTGCCGGCCGGCACCTCGCTGCTGCGCTGGGGCCTGGTTCAGGCGGTCAAACGCGCCAACGCCAACCCCTCGCCGGCGCAGATGATCAAAGTCGGCGTGCACAACGTGGTGGACATCTGGCTCGGCCTGCTGCCGCTGGTGATGGCCATCGGCACGGTATCCCTGGCGATTGCCGAGTTCACCCCGATCTTCAACTGGCTGTCCGCGCCCATCGTGCCGCTGCTCGAGCTGCTGCAACTGCCGGAAGCCGCCAAGGCCGCGCCGGCCATGCTGGTGGGTTTCGCCGACATGTTCCTGCCGGCGGTACTGGGCAAGGGCATCGAGAGCGAACTGACCCGCTTCGTGGTGGCCTGCGTGTCGCTGACCCAGCTGATCTACATGTCCGAAGTCGGCGTGCTGATCATCAAGGCCAAGCTGCCGCTGAACATCCTCGAGCTGTTCATGATCTTCATCATCCGTACCCTGATCACCCTGCCGATCATCGCGCTGATGGCGCACTGGATAGTCGGTTAACAGTCCCGCAGGGCGGACATGCCAACGGCTTGTCCGCCTCTGGGCGAGTGACGGTGGACCAGGCCGCGCCCTGTCCACCCTGCATAGCGCGATCAGCGCCATTGAAGGATTCTCAACATGACCACCTGCGGCGAATTTCTCGTCAAGCAACTGGAAGCCTGGGGCGTCGACACCGTGTTCGGCATCCCCGGCGTGCACACCGTGGAGCTCTATCGCGGCCTGCCGCACAGCGGCATTCGCCATATCACCCCGCGCCACGAACAGGGCGCCGGCTTTATGGCCGACGGCTATGCGCGGGTGTCCGGCAAGCCGGGGGTGTGCTTCATCATCACCGGCCCGGGGATGACCAATATCCTCACCGCCATGGGCCAGGCCTACGCCGATTCGATCCCCATGCTGGTGATCTCCAGCGTCAACGAGCGCGCGCGCCTCGGCCTGGGCAAGGGCTACCTGCACGAGCTGCCCAACCAGCGCGCCATGACCGCCGGGGTCACCGCCTTCAGCCATACCCTGATGAGCGTCGAGGAGCTGCCCGGCGTCCTGGCCCGCGCCTTCGCCGTGTTCGAGGGCGAGCGTCCGCGGCCGGTGCATATCGAGCTGCCGCTGGACATCATCACCGCCGATGCCAGCCATATGCGCCTGGCGGCCAGGCCGCGGGTCGAGCGCCCGGCACCGAATCGCACGCTGATCCGCGACGCCGCCGCCCTGCTGAAGAACGCCCAGCGCCCGCTGCTGCTGCTCGGTGGCGGCTGCGTGGCCGCCCAGGCCGAGGCCCGCGCCCTGGCCGCCAGCCTGGACGCGCCGACCGCGCTGACCATCAACGCCAAGGGCCTGCTGCCGCCGAATCATCCGCTGCTGCTGGGCAGCAACCAGTCGCTGCTGCCGGTGCGCCAGCTGGCGCTGGAGGCCGACGTGGTGCTGGCCATCGGCACCGAGCTGGGCGAGACCGACTACGACGTGGTGTTCGACGGCAACTTCAAACTGGGCGGCGCGCTGATCCGCGTGGATATCGACGCCCAGCAGCTGCAACGCAACTTCGCCCCGCACCTGGCGATCCAGGGCGACGCGCGCCTTGCCATGCGCATGCTGCTGGCCGAGCTCAACCCCTGCGAGCCACGCGCCGACAGCCCCGGCGCCCGCCGCACGGCCGCCGTGCAGGCGCAGCTGGCCGAGGATTTCGCCGGCTGGGGGCATTACCGTCAGCTGTTCGACACAGTGCTGGAGGTGCTGCCCGAGGCGCGCTTCGTCGGCGACTCGACGCAGACGGTGTACAGCGGCAACCACCTGGTGGAACTGGACGGCGCGCGGCGCTGGTTCAACGCCTCCACCGGCTACGGCACCCTGGGCTACGGCCTGCCGGCGGCCATCGGCGCCAAGCTGGCCGAGCCGGGCAGCCCGGTGATCAGCCTGATGGGCGATGGCGGCCTGCAGTTCACCCTGCCGGAGCTGGCCAGCGCGGTGGAGGCCGGCGTCGGCATCATCGTGCTGCTGTGGAACAACTCGGGCTACGGCGAGATCAAGCGCTATATGCAGCGCCGCGATATCGAACCGCTTGGCGTGGATATCTACACCCCGGACCTGCTGGCCATCGCCCGCGGCTTCGGCTGCGCCGCCGAACGCGCGCGCGATCACGCGCACCTGGCCGAGCTGCTGCGCACCGCGCCGACCGCCCGCCCGCTGATCATCGAAGTGCTGGAGCAAGCGCCCTTCCATCCTTGAACCACCCCGTAGCCCGGATGCAATCCGGGCTACGGCCATCAGCACAAGAACCGACGACGGCACCATCGCCCTCTGGCCGGGCCCCAGCCCGGTGGTCACCGGCATCCTCATCTGCGGCTGTCAGCGTTCGTCCCGACCGACAGCTGCGCCGCTGGGCGCTGTTGCCGCGGGCGCAGCAGGCCTGACGCAGCCCCCGTATGAACCAGCTGGTGACCTCCACGGATGGAGGAAATGCGGCAAGCCAACTGGAGCGGTGGCTGCCATCCTTCACCGATCGCCAGCAAGCTGGCTCCTACAATTATCTGATCGGCAGCAGCGAGCTCGCAGCGCGGATGCAATTCGAGGCTGATCGGTGCGCACGATCTAGCCGGCCCCGCGATACCCTATGGAGCCGTGCGCAGCTCGGTTTGAGGAAACAGCCATGAGAATCGTCACGCGCGATCAATGGTTCGAGGTACGCCGCCTGGATGACGGCGTGCGCCTGATCCACGAGCCCTATGTGCGCCCCTTCTACCGCTGCAACATGTGGCATGTGCAGGGCCGCGAGCGCGACGCACTGATCGACTCCGGCTCGGGCCTGGTCAGCCTGCGCGAGCAGTTGCCCTGGCTCACCGACAAGCCGCTGCTGGCGGTGGCCAGCCATACCCATTTCGACCATATCGCCGGCCATCACGAATTCGCCGAGCGCCTGGTGCACCCGGCCGAGGCCGAGATACTCGCCGCACCGACCGGCGCCAATACCCTGGCCACGGCCTTCGTCGGCGACGAAATGTTCGAGGCCCATCCGGATTGCCCGCTGTGCTACGCCGAGTATCGGGTCAAGGCGGCGCCGGCCACCCGTCTGATCGAGGATGGCGACGTGCTGGATCTGGGCAATCGGGTGTTGCAGGTGCTGCACACGCCCGGCCATTCGCCCGGTGGTATCAGCCTGTGGGAAGCGGCGACGCAGACGCTGTTTTCCGGCGACATCCTCTACGACGGCCCGCTGATCGAGGATGCCTACCATTCCAATCTGGAAGATTACGCACGCAGCCTCGCGCGCCTGCGCGAACTGCCGGTGCGTGTCGTGCACGGCGGGCACTTTCCCAGCTTCTCCGGCGAGCGCATGCGCGCACTCCTGGATGCCTGGTTCGCCCGCCACGCCCTGTAGGGTGCCGCGGGGCCGCACGCACCGCCCAGGACGAAGGGATTAGCGCCGCTGGCGCGCCTCGCGGCGCAGACGCTCCTGCTCGGCGGGGTCGATTCGCAGGGGCTGGGCCCGGGGTGCGCCCCAGCCGAAGGCCAGCAGCAGCGCGTGCAGATGATGTTGCAGCTTGGCGAGCATGGTACGACCTCCTGCCACGTTCATGAGAGATGGAGCCGGACGGCTCCTGTACTGAGCCTAGCCCCGCCGCCGGCGAATTCAACTGATCCCGATCAAGCGACCGGGCTCTTGCGCCGGTAGGGAAACACGTCGATCACCTTGCCCTGAACAATGGCCTCCTGCAGCCCCTTCCAGTAGTCGGCGTCGTACAGGTTGCCGTGCAACTGGCTGAACAGCCGGCGCTGCTTGATATCGGCGAACAGAAAAGGCGGGAACTCCTCGGGAAACACATCCGTCGGCCCCACCGAATACCAGGGCTCGGAGCTCATCTCGTCCTCGGGAAAGCGCGGCGGCGGGATGTGGCGGAAGTTCACCTCGGTGAGAAAGCAGATCTCGTCGTAGTCGTAGAACACCACGCGACCGTGGCGGGTGACGCCGAAGTTCTTCAGCAGCATGTCGCCGGGGAAGATATTCGCCGCCGCCAGCTGCTTGATCGCCAGGCCGTAGTCCTCCAGCGCCTCGCGCACCTGCGCCTCGTTGGCATTCTCCAGATAGAGGTTGAGCGGGGTCATGCGCCGCTCGGTCCAGCAGTGGCGCACCAGCACGGTATCGCCTTCGAGCACCACGGTGGAGGGCGCCACCTCCAGCAGCTCGGCCAGGCACTCGGGCGCGAACTTGGCCTTGGGGAAACGAAAATCGGCGAACTCCTGGGTATCGGCCAGGCGCCCGACGCGGTCGACGCTCTTCACCAGGCGGTACTTCTCGATCACCGTCTTGCGGTCGACGTTCTTCGCGTGCGAGAAGCGGTCCTTGATGATCTTGAACACGGTGTTGAAGCCCGGCAGGGTGAACACGCTCATCACCATGCCGCGCACGCCGGGAGCCATGACGAAGCGGTCGTCGCTGGTCGCCAGGTGGCCGATCAGCGCGCGGTAGAACTCCGACTTGCCGTGCTTGTAGAAGCCGATCGAGGTGTACAGCTCGGCGATGTGCTTGCCGGGCAGGATGCGCTTGAGGAAGCCGACGAACTCCGCCGGTACCGCCACATCCACCATGAAGTAGCTGCGGGTGAAGGAGAAGATGATCGACACCTCGGCCTCGTCGGTGATCAGCGCGTCGACCTGGATGCCGTGACCTTCGCGGTGCAGCAGCGGGATCGCCAGCGGCCACTGCTCGTCGCGGGTGTAGATGCGCCCCACCAGGTAGGCGCCCTTGTTGCGGTAGAGCACAGAGGAAAACAGCTCGATGCACAGCTCCGGGTCCTTGCACACCCAATCCGGCAGGCTGGCGCGCAACTGCTGCTCCAGCCGCTGCAGATCGCGCGGCAGGTCCTCGTAGGCCACGTCGAAACGGTGATCCTCGAAGATTGCCCGCAGCATGTCCGCCAGTTCGCCGGCCGGGCGGTAGCTGCGCGTCTGCGCCGCGCCGGGGTGGCTGCGCAGCGACGGCCGGGTGGTGTGGACGAACATGCAGCCGTCGCTGATCAGGTCGTGGCTGAACAGGCTGCAGAAGATCGAGTTGAACCAGGTTTCCGCCAGCTCGTCGTCGAAACGCAGGTCGATCAGGGCGATATAGGCGCTCTTCACCAGCGGCCACTGGCCGACCTCGAGCAGCACCTCGTCGAAGACCTGCTGCAGGCGATCGCGGGTCTCGCCGACCTTGTCCTCGTACAGGTTGATGCGCGCCGCCGAGGCCCGCTGCGCCTCCTGCCACTGCGCCAGCTCGAAGCGCGCGCGGGCGCCGTCGGTGATCTGGCGAAAGTGCTCGCGGTAGTCGTCGAAGCCGTCGAGGATCAGCTGCGCGATCTCGCCGGCCGGCCATTGCTGCGCCATGGAAGTGCCTCGCAAGGAAATGAGTGAAGCGAGCTTAGCCGCAAAGCCGGCAAAACGTAGCCCGGATGCAATCCGGGGACTATCGCCCAAGTCCTCCCTAATTTCATCCGGGCGACGGGCTGGCACAGGCCTCGTTCGAAAGCGCGATGCGGATTGCCAGAACGGCGGCAGCCGGCAACACTCTCGCTCCCCACCTGCCGGATGCCCCGCCTTGCGTACCGCCGACCTGCTCCGCCTGCTGCTGCTCGCCGCCATCTGGGGCGCCAGCTTCCTGTTCATGCGCGTCGCCGCGCCGGTGCTGGGCAGCATGCCCACCGCCTTCTTCCGCGCCAGCTTCGGCGCCCTCGGCCTGCTCGCCTTTCTGCTGCTGATGCGGGTGGGCTGGGATTTTCGCGGCAAGCTCAGGGCCTGCCTGCTGCTCGGGGTGATCAACGCCGGCCTGCCGTCGGCCATGTACTGCCTGGCTGCGCTGATCCTGCCGGCCGGCTACTCAGCGATCTTCAATGCGACGACGCCGAAGAATTCCGCAGTGTTATGATTGAGCCCTGACCATCATCAGGAGCTACCACAGTGCCCGCCGCCTTCAGTTATGTGCGATTCAGTAGTGACCAGCAAAAACACGGTGCCTCCCTGGCGCGCCAGCGGGATATGGTGGCCGAGTGGCTGAAGGCCCACCCAGACCACACCCTGTCCGATCTACGTTTCGAAGACTTAGGCGTTTCAGGCTTCAAGGGTGATCACCTCGAAAACGCATTCGGCAGGCTCCTGGCCGCTGTGAAGTCTGGGGAAATCAAGCCGGGTGACAGTATCTTGATTGAGGCTATCGACCGAGCTGGCCGCCTCCCTCCCGACACGATGCTGAACCTGTTAACCAGCATCACGAGTGCAGGCGTTCGCCTTGTCAGTCTGGACGATGGGTTGATCTACGACAGCACCCCCGCTCGGTCTAGCAACCTGTTCTTGTTGGTCGCCAAGTGTCAGCAGGCATGGCAGTACAGTGATGCACTGTCGAGACGTGTGAAGGATGCCTATCAGCGGAAACGGGTTAAGGCTGCTGCTGGGGAGGGTGCCAAACGTCGCGCTACATTGTGGATTGATGAAGCTGGCCAGCTCATTCCCGACCTTGCTCCACTAATAACGCAGTGCTTCGAAGACTACGCCGCAGGGCTGGGAGAACGCCGTATCATGGCGCGTATCCGTGGCAAGCATCCCCTGCTAGAGACAGTCAACGCTTCCACTGTGAAGCGCTGGCTTCGGAATCCCACCGCCCTCGGTCGCTGGGGAGAGATTGACGGTGTATACCCACCCGTGGTGACTCCTGATCTGTGGTTCAGGGTACAGAAGCGTCTGGAATCTCAGTACAAGCCCAAGAGCGCCAGCAGCCAATACTTCCTTTCCGGTCTGGTCAAGTGTGGTCGCTGTGGTGCCAATTTTGGAGTGCTGAAGGTTCCCCATAGCCCCCTCGCAATGACTTGCATGTCACGCCACCGACTAGGCGCCGCAGGATGTTCCAATAAGCGCAGCATCCCGTATGCGGTGCTAGACCATATCCGCGCCCACACGTCCCACAGCGCTCTCCAGAGAGCCGCCCAGAGCCAGAACCTCACCCAAGCTGAGAAACGTGTCATCGAAGTGGACGGAGAGCTTCGGGAGCTGCACCGAAAATCCGCTGATCTGGTGGAAGCCCTGGCAGAGTTCGGCAACCTCCCTGCCATCCGTGAAAAGCTGGCCGCAGTATCTCAGCAGATAACCGCCCTGGAGAATGAGCAAGCCTTGCTGAAGGCATCCCCCGCCCCGCTCACCCTGGATGACGTGATAGAGGCCGAGAACGATTATCTCGATGATGATCCGCAGAAGTTGAACGCGTTACTTCAGGGGGTCGGGTATGCCATCCATTGCGATGACAAGATGATCGCGGTGCATGAACCCAGTTTCGGCAGCGACAGCGCCACGCAGGTTTTCCGGTACAGTCACGTAAACCGCCCTAGCAACAGCTATGTCTTTTTCCAGGGTGACGCCGAGATTCGTATTCCCGTCCCCAACGCCCAGCACTTCGCAGAGCAAGCCCAGCAGATGGCCGAGCTGGAACAGGCACCAACCAGAACCCTGGCTTACCGCAACGGCCAGTTGATAGACGATGCCACCGGAGAGAGCGTGTCTCTCGACACCATAGAGAAGCTGTGACCAGCACCCAACAAAAGCCCCGCCATAGTGCGGGGCTTATCGTTTCTGGCGCCTGTCAGTCTAGCTTTTTCAACGCTTCGTCAATCTCCATCACCTCAAGGTCAATCCCCTCAACCTGCGCCAGCAAATCAGCCTTCCGCCGCTCCAGACTCTTGCGACCCTCTAGCAGCTCATGACGGTACTTCTTCAAGATCGACCCAGCATTCACAGGCCCAGCAGCCACACCGCCTTTAGGCCCACCCTTCTCCCCGTATGCCTCAATCCAGCGTGTTAAAGCAGGCTGAGACGGGTTGCCCCCTTTAGATTTGACGAATGCGTTAACGCTCAACCCGCTTGCCTTGAACTCAGCTACCAGTGCCTTGCGGTCTTGCTCGGTGTACGTTGGTCGTGCCATTTCGGCGCCCTCCCGTGTGTTGGAGACATGACGTTAAACCAGCTTCACACATCACACAACATCCTAACGTTAAAAATGTTTGAAAATGGTTAAATAATGCTTGACAGAATCGATTTTCGGGTTTAAGATATAAGAGAGTAGGGGGAAGATTATTCTCCTACTCCCCCCTCCTAGCTTCACCCCTGCCGTCAGGCACCCAGTACATCCCCGAATTCAAATTGACAGCACCGTTCTCTAGGTCGGTGGTTGAGGGGCTCTGCCTGCCACACAGACTGTCGAATGTGGCAACTACTCCTCCTGTTCGGGGTTACAGCTTTCGCCCAGCTGGGCGCAATACTGCAAGCGCCTACTTCGACTACCACGGCAAATGGGCAGTGGGGCGAAAGTTGTAACCCCAACCTATCCATATCGAACGCCAGCCTACGCTGTAGGCCCTCCTGTGTTTGATCCTAGAGCACCCCTCCCGGTGCTCTCTTTTTACTCAAATCAATGGTTACCACAAATCACCACTTTACCGAGGACGATATTCCTATGTCTAACGAAACTACACACGCAACACACTGCATTGAATGCGGGACGCCAATCCAGGCCAACCGCCCTAACCATCGGCTCTGTTCAAATAAGTGCGCCAGCGCTCGCTACCGTCGAAAGATGAAAGCCAAGAAGGCCACCGAGCTGACAGCCCTTCAACGTATCGAACAAACAGTTGCCAGCCTAGCCGCTGAACTGGCCGCCCTACGAACAACAAACCAAAACCAAAACACAGGAGATGCAAAATGAAAGATCAAACCATCCACTACCTACGCCACGCCTTAGCCGATCAACTAGCGCACAGTGTCCGTTTACAAGTTGAACTAGACCAAGCTGTAGACACAATCAACGGCCTGCTTGAGCTAGTCGAAGTTATGACCACGCACATTAACGTTTTCCACGCTCAACACGGAATGCCGCCGATGGTTAATGAATTCGCTGGCCTTGAGTATGTTGCATTTGCTGGGGAGGCTGCGTAATGACGGCACAATCAACAATGAAGCACAAGTTCGACCAAGAGGCGCTAGACAAACTTATTGAAAACCATCTGAGCTTTTACAAGAACCGAGAACACACGCATAACCAACGCGGTGCAGTGGAATACGTTTCTGTAGATACGCCGACACAGATGCTACATGCCTACGCCGAAAAGATTAGTGCTGGTTACACGCTACACGAGAGTTTTCCGGTAAATGCTCACATGATGAACGGGACGGGGTTTTATTCGTTCTATGTGGTGAAGCCTGAGCAACTCCAGCGCGAAGACATAGAATTTATCACAGCTGAAGTAACTGCCGAGTACCACGCCGAGCGTAAACGCCTATATCAACAGCACCTTGACTTCATCGTTCAAGAGAGCATGGAACGAGAGAAGCGCGAGCAAGAACGAAAAGCACAGCTAGCAGCTGAGAAAGCTAAAACGAAGTTTGAAGCGGAAGCCCGCGAAACTCTTGGAGAGTTTGCTTGATGTCTCGTCGATACGAAGAACTAACTTTCCGCCATCGTGCCAAGATTCAATCTTGGCGGCAGCCTGAACGAGAACAGCCCGAGAGGGATTGCCTGGAATGTGGCGAACCCCACACTAAAGACGATGTTTTCTGTTCTTACTTCTGCCGTGTATCTCACAAACGGGCGGCATAACGTCGCCCCCAACCACCGAGGACAACAGATGAAAATCGTACTAAACGAGAACAGCACACGACTGTTACTTCAGATTATGCAGGCTACGGGAACTGACTCACCAACCCATGCCGTGCAAGTTCTGATTACAAACAAATTCAAATCCCTAGTTCCGCAAATGGAGAACAAAACTGATGACCAACGCAACACACGCTAAAACACAACACACCACAACCCCTTTCCTGATGATCCCTCACCACCTTCTGCAAGCTCCTGGCTTCGTATCCCGTACTACTAGTGAGGTGCTGGACTTCAACCTAACTCAACTCGTGATCTTCCAATGGATGAAGTGCAGTTATGACAGTTACGTCGGGAAGGGTAGCCGATACCACGAATCACAGGCGAGTATCGCCAAGGCATGCCGCACATCTACGCGGACAGTGATCAGAGCCATGGAGCTGTTCGAGCAACATGGATACTTGATCAAGGATCGTAAACGGGGGGGGGTGCGTGTGGCAGCTCCCCCACTCCCTGGAAATTGCACAGGAGGCCCCTGTCGTAGTGAAGGCCAAGCCAGCAGCTAACGATGAACCTGATTGTTTGCAAGATGAACCAGAGATTGCACAGGCAAGACCGATCATTGTGCAGGTGGCGCCAGCAGATGAGCCTGCCAGCGATGATGATGAGGATATTTTCGGGCCTGTCGTTGGATCGTATGGCACACAGCAGGACGTTAGCACCACAAGCCACGGGGCTGGAGCTGTGTTAGATAAGTTCATCAAAACACAACCTGCACACATATCGTTCGATATGCCGGATGAATTTTATGCAGACTACGATGATCGTGATTACGGCTACGCCAGTGCGGATGATATCGACGAGCCATTCTGACAGGGGTTGGTATCTCACAGATACTTTTACAGGTATCTCACAGATACCTACCCCGCCACGTAAGTGACAATTTGTCACTTTGGTAGATCACCCCTCCACCATTCTGCCATTTTGTCACTTACCATTCTGCCATTTTGTCACTTACCATTCTGCCATTTTGTCACTTTCGAATGTGCCATTTTGGCAGACAATAAGAATAATAAAAATAGATACAAGAATAGCTTATAAGAATAGCACCAAAGCAAGAGCAGAAGCTGGGTTCTCTGATTACTTCGTACTACGTCCTTTGTCTACTGCAGACCTTCGTCGTCTGCCGCAGAGCTGGAAGCTCGTTACTATTCAATGCTCCGCATTGTGGGTGCAAGAATCTTCAAGCTCTGCTTGAGTGTGCAATATCGTTTATCTGGTAGGTCGTCGTTCCTCCTCCCGAATACCAGATAGTGCTACGCCCTTCGTCCTTCGCACCACTGCCGATCCTACTGACAGTCCACGGTCAAAGTAAGATGAAGTCAACACAATCGCTTCGCTCTTGATGTTGCCGCTATCATCTTGTGGTGCAAATAGCTTGTCTGTTGTTCGTCGTTCCTCCTCTCACAAACAGACAGTGCAATAACCCCTTTCAATTCCAATTGTCTACTAGCAGACCATCGTGCAATAGCTTTCGCTATTCGTGCCAACTCAACTCATCCGAACACAGGAAAATATTTATGTCTCATAAAGAAGCGCTTATGGCCAGTCTTCTGGCCAAGCCGAAGAAAGTAACATTCGACATAGCCGAGATGACCTCTCGGCAGGTTACACCGGAGATTCTGAAGGCTGCAAAGCCGGACGGATTTCCATTACCACATGGCAGCACATACGCCGATCTTGAATCGTTAACTACGGACGTTATTAAACGTTGCTCCGTCGAGGGATACCCCCTGACCCAGGCTGCCCGATTCATTCAACAAATCGCAGACCAATTTAACGGAAGCCCTACATGAGCGATAAAGTAATTGCAAGCCTAGTCGGTAAGTTGAGGTTTGAAGCCGATTATTCAGCCCTTCTCAAGTTTGAGAAAATGTTAGACCGCGTGGCACAGAAGATGGATGCCATGACTAAGAAGGCCGAGATTAAGCTCGGCATCAAACCCAAGGCAGAGAAGTCCCAGACAGCAGCACAGGCGCATAACGCCCGTATGAGGGAACACAAGCTTGAAGTTGCCCTAGCCCGTGCCAAGAAGGCGACATTCGCCGCTGAGCTTCAAGGTCAGAAGCTCCAGTTTGCAGGCCAGAAAGAATCTCAAGCACTCCAGACAGCCACTCTGCGTACACAGCAACAGCAGGCCATACTGGCAGAGAAGGCAGCCCGAGCCCAGCAAGCTCAGCTCAAGGCGGATGGTGTACGCCAGAAGAACGCCATCACCCTGGAACAGGCCAAGATTCGCCAAGCCCGCCTCGAAAAACTCTTGGAAGCCCAGCAGGCCAAAACCAACGCTCTCAAAACCAAAGAGCTGAGAGAGATGACCGCCCTACAGCGTGCAGAAATGCAGCTCCAGCAACTGAGAGCCGCAGGCGCTAGACAGGTACGCCGAGACAACGAACGCAGAGCCCAGCAGCAACGCCGAGAGGCACAGCAGCAACAGCGCCAGCAAACAGCCGCCCAGCGCCAGGAAACACGATTCCAGCAATCCCAGCAGCGTTTCCAGTGGGCCCAGCAGCGCCACCAAGCATGGGAAGCCAACAAGAGTAACGTAGGTGCAGGGTTTGGCTTTGATGCTCTGGCCGTGGCTCGTAACCACCCGATAATCGCCGGCCTTGCTGGTGTAGCTACAGCCTTGTACGCCCTTCAAGCACGCTTGGATCAAGTGCAAGACCGCGTTTCATCCTCTGAACAGTACGAGAATATTTTTCGTCAGATTGGTGGCAAAAACCCGGACAACGTTAAGTTTGTTAAAGATCGATTCTTTGAGATTGGCGATAAATACGGAACGTCAGTTGATAAAGTCGCCCTGGAAGATTTCCGGAAATACGTCCTTCAGCAAGTGAGCCTTGGTAAGTCTCTAGAACAAGCCGCCGCAGGGTATGAGCTACAGCAGGCCGCTTTCCGTGGTGCTGGCATGGACAAGACACGCCAAGAGCGCGCCGCATACCAACTCTCACAAATCCAAGCCAAAGGCCGCCCAGAGGGTGCAGACGTTAACGATTTGTTTGATGCTGCCCCACTACTGGCAACACCAATCCGCCAAGCCGCTGCAGATAGATTCGGCTTCAAGGGAGCCCCCGAAGAGTTAGCCGGATGGTTCAAGCAGGCTGTTACAGATGCCAAGATTACAGCAGCTGATTTTAATCAGGGTATGGCCAATTTCGTTCGTGATAACGCGGACATTATTGCAATACAACAGCAAAGCATCGACGCAGCCAAGCAACGCTTAGAGAATGACAAGATCATTCAACAAGTGCAAATAGACCAATCTGAAGCTCTGAAGGCAAGCATTCATGAACGTATCGCGGCAGAGCGTGAACTTGTAGAGGCAATGAAGCCTGTTAGAGAAGCTCTAGCAATCTTCGATACAGCTCTAATGAAGGCAACAGCCAGCGTCCTAAACTTCTACTTCAAAACTCCAGAAGTATCGAAGCTAGAAGCGGATGTTAAGGCCAAGCAAGATAAAGTTGAGAGTATCGAGAAGTGGGCACAGCCCGATCACCCAGCTTTGCAACGTGCAGAGAAGGATTTGGCTAAAGCCAAACGCAAGCTTACAGACGTTCAAGTTAAACAGGGAATCCCTGTCACTGCTGATAAAGCTCCAGGCTACTTGTTAAATCAAGAGCAACGGGAACAACAAGTTCCCGAGTTCCTGCAAAAGCTTGAGCAAGGACTAATGAAGCTCCCACAGAACTTTATATCTCCACTAGGAGAGTTCCGCTCTCCAGAATCAATCATCAACGACCACAGCACGACCAACACAACTAGAGTTGTTCAAGTCACTGCACATGTCGCTATTGATGCATCTAGTGCAGACGATGTTAAGCGTGCCGCCAAGGAACTGGAACTACAGGTTGAAGATATGGCTAAGAAGTCATTCGACGCTATGTTCACTGGAAAGCTTGACACAGCTAAAACCAATCTGGTGCAAACGAAGAAATGACTATTATCCAAATCTTGCAATTTGCACAAAGCGTGGTATTCGCTGGCGCTCTTGTCATAGCCGTTGTTGCTACAAACAACTTCAACGAACGTCTAACACTTATCGAGGATAACCAACGCAGTCTTGAGGCTGCGTTCATCCTCAAGCATGACATTCAAAGTGAACAGCTTTCCAGGGTGCTGGGAATCTTACAATCTCCGATGTTATGCGCCAGCCCTCCAAGCCTGAACATTCGCACAGGCAGCCACGATGTTCAGATCAACGACAGCAACATCCAACGCTGAGAGCCCAGCACTTACGCGGGTTCGAGCACACACAGCTAGGCTGTGAAATGTCCACTTTCTTCAAGAAGGAAAACATTCTCTCAAGAGGAAAACATTCCCACAGCCTTTCTATCTGCGTCACGTTACGTGACAGAGGAGACGCACAGCGTCGACAATCCCCAATCTATTAAAGGAAAAGATTATGAACCCCCAGGAACACAACGCTAGCGTTGACACCTCAGACGCCCTAGCGTCCAATGCGCTCGCTGCTGCAGCAAAGTGGCTATCAGAACAGCCCCCAGCCGTACAACTTGAATCTGGTGTGTGGGTACACCCCGCCATGCTGTTTAAGGGCATGCCTCTAGCAGTTCCAAAACCTGTAGGCCGTCCCCGCTTGGTGCCAGTCCGCAAGTTGTATGGTGTGGATGAATGAGGACGAAAACGTCCTTTTAAAGTGGTTAAAAAGCAGCCATTAACAGATGCCCTGGCTCTTAATCGAGCTGGGGCTTTTGTTGGAGCCCAGCAAATACGCTATATGCACGTGTACAGAATTTAACAAGAGCGTTTTTCCCTCGCTCTTTTCACAAATCGACGATTGAAGTCGAAACGAAGCCAAACATTCCGCAAGCCACAGGGAGACGCACAGCGTCGACGCCCATGCTGCACAGACGTGCATTCACGATCTACCGCATTCGTCAATAGAGATTTGAGAACCAATAAAAAACCCGACACATGGTCGGGCTTAGCTGTCTGTATTCGTGTTTACAACTTAATCACTCTCACGCTGATAGGTTCAGCACCTACGCCGCCTAGTGTTTCTCGTGTGATAACTGCATCAATCTGTTTTTGATCAGCAACCACATAGCCATCGCTGGCCGGGTGGTACACACCACCATCGTACAGTATCACCACCCCTGCCTTGCCTCCTAGGTCTCGCAGTACCTCAATCCAGTGGTTCCCTTTGGTTATCTCTTGCGGTTCCACACCTTCAGCCCTTCCCGCTGCTACCGCTACACCAGCAATCGTCAATTTGTATTCCGTGTGCATGACGCTCTCCTTGGTTGTGTTCATTGAAGTGTACTCATACGACCGCCTGCCGGTGAATACACGACCCACCTCAATTCCGTATTCATTTGACTTGCCTTGATCAATGAATACATCTATCATGCTTGCATCTAGACCCAAATGAATACAGAGGCATGGTATGGCACAGGTTGGATACGTTCGCGTTAGTTCGGTTGATCAGAACACTGCTCGTCAGCTTGATGGCATCGCCCTGGACAAGGTCTTCACTGACAAGGTGAGCGGCGCCACCACCGACCGCCCCCAGCTCCTTGCCATGCTCGATTACGTGCGAGAGGGTGACCGCATCCACGTCCACTCCATCGACCGCCTCGCTCGCTCCCTGGCTGACCTGCTGTCTCTGGTGCAAGAGCTGAACGCCAAGGGCGTGCATGTGCAGTTCCACAAAGAGAACCTGTTGTTCACTGGCGACGACAACCCCACTCAGCACCTGATGCTGTCCATGATGGGTGCAGTAGCTCAGTTCGAACGTAGCATGATCAAGGAGCGCCAGCGGGAAGGTATCGCCAAGGCCAAGGCTAAAGGTGTGTACACCGGTCGGGCTAAAACCATTGACGACGAAGCTATTCGTGCAGAGATTGCCGCTGGTTCATCATTCCGTAAGACTGCTGAGAAGTTGAATGTATCGCTGTCCACTGTTCAGCGTGCAATGCGTGCGTAAGGCCACCAATTAGCCCCGTTGCGGGGCTTTCTGTGCCTCATGCTGGCGGTGTGTCACCTCAGTCAAAACACGCTGTAATCGCCTTATAGAGCGTCCTGTGACGTGCAGATACTTCCCGATTCCTGCCGTTCAGGGTAGGCCCCTGGCGTTTGTGTTAAACAGCTCGCCAACCGCAGAGGTCGCACTATGAAGAAACGCCCGAACGTCCTTTACCGGCTCATCAAGTGGGCGGTAATGCTTGCCCTCCTCGCCTGGCCATCCTGGCTGCTGGTCTACATATTGGCCTCGGCAGACTCCTTAGTAGCCACAGCCGGCGCTTGCTTTGTGGGTTTTCTCGCCTTCTGTGGTGCAGTGACTACATTCTGGATGGTCGTAGTAGATCGCTCCCCATTCCTGTAGCTCAGCAGTAGAGCTGCTGTGATATTTTTCTCAGCTACAACCCAGCATTCATACGATCTGCAAGGATTCCCAGCGGGCGGGGTGGGAGTGGGGATTTCTTGAGTAGGCGTCAAGAAAAAAGGCTTATCAACGACTCCAGTGCCGCGATACCCGCCAGAGCGGCGGATATTATCGTTGTCCGCCAGACCGTTAGGAGGTTGAAATTCCTTCCACCTATTCCCTTACGATTTCTGTCATCCACGTATTTCCACCATCGAAACTTTCGGACATCCCACCACGATGCATGGACAGCACAGCTAACAACCCGCTGGATCGTCAGCGTCTGCTTAACAAGCTTGATGACACGATCTCTTGTTAAGTCGTCCGGGTTGTAGGTGTAAAACAATAGTATGTCTTTGTCGTGGTCTGCCCGAGGCTGTGCACCAGCTCCGATCCAAGGCAGGAAGCACCATGCCTGAATGATCCCGCGCCACTCGTTGTATTGGATGACCAGGCGCGCCCCACGCTCGTAATTCGATTGAATCTTGTTCGCCCCTCTTGGGCCTCGCTCAATCGTTTTACTCACCGTAGAGCCTGGCACCTCTAGGCCAATCTCTTCCCGCCCCACGAAGTCGCAACCGAGTTCGCCCGCGTGCCGCTTTTGCCCATTGGCCACCACGTAAGCTTGCCGATCCTGCCGCGCTGCATCTTTGAACTCGTTCAGCGCTTTTACCGCGATTAGCTTGTGGATCGGCCAGTTGAGGCGCATGCGGTTTTTTCGCCACTGCTCGGCCTCCTGCCTACGCCTCTCCCTCTTCCACACCTCATCCATGCGACTCGTTCCTGTATTGGTGTGCAGCCAGTATTACGATATTTCGCACCCCAACACACCAGACGCTTGCCACAGTGCACAGCCGCTCAGCGGGGGCAGGGAATTATTTTTCGTGCAAGCTCGTCCCTTTGGGCTGTCACTTCAGCAAGGGATTCTCTGAGCTTCGCATTGTCTACGATGTGCGCCATAAGCTCACCTTCGATTAGTTCGATGTGTGCCAGGGCTTCGGGTAGCGTGGTGATATCCGGGGGCAGGAAGTCGCCATTCGGATCGAGGCGGGGTTGCAGCTGAATAACGTTGGTCATTGTAGTTCTCCTGTGTCAGTTCGTTGTCGATAAGTATTCCTCCCCGTTCTGGGGTTGGTTGTGTTGAGGGGGTGCATTGTGCACGAACCAGCCAGGGCTGTCAAGAGCCTTGTGGGGCTACAGCCCATCAGGTTACCTGATGAGTTTTGCACTGAACAGAAAAATACGACGAATGGTCTTGACAGAAAAGTCAATCCCTGGATAATAGAGCGAAAGCGACCGAGGCGAAGTCGAGGGAGCTTGAGCGATGCTCTTGCACCGATAACGGAGTTATCAAGAGTAACTATTAATTAATATATATTATCATCTAACTCATGCGAACGTAGTGAGTCAGTTAGATAGTAGTTATTATTACTTAAGCATTATTCTTAATAATATATTTTACAGGGGTATAACTATTAAGACTTATACGTCTGAGATTATATAACTCTTGAGTATATGTAATAATATAACAGCTTTCGCTGTTCCCCTTCGCCTGTGGCTGTGTGCCACGTCTCCCCATCCGCAGGATAATCATGCGCCGTTAATCCCAGTAGCGCTGGAAGCTCCTGGGAGGGCCTACAAGGCTCCCCAGCCCTTTAGGGCACCCTTGGGTATCCCCTAGTGCAGAAAACGCAGCCAGCGGCCTATTTGGTGCCTTCCCGTTGATATATGGATGCACGTCCATATCTATCGGGAACGATAGTGCTGTTTGTCGTCAATCTTACCTGTGCCGATAGTATCCCGTTGATGGGCGTGCTGATCGGCGCGCTGTTCTTCCACGAGGGCATCACCACGAGCAAGGCCGCCGGGGTGTTCCTCGGCCTGCTCGGCGTGGCGGTGCTGACCCGTACCGGGCCGGTGGCCTTCGACCTCGAGCTGTTGCTGGGCGCCGCCGCCTGCCTGGTGGCCACCACCTGCTACGGCTTCGCTGGCTTCCTCACCCGCCGCTGGATCGGCCAGCAGGGCGGCCTGGACAACCGCCTGACCGCCTTCGCCAGCCTGGTCGGTGCCAGCCTGTTCCTCGCCCCGCTGTTCGCCGGCAGCCTGGCGCTGCAGGCGCCGCCCAGTTGGGGCGGAACGAATGTATGGCTGTCGCTGGCCGGCCTCGGCCTGCTTTGCACCGCCTTCGCCTACGTGCTGTATTTCCGCCTGCTGGCCGATATCGGGCCGATCAAGGCCAGCACCACCACTTTTCTGATTCCGCCGTTCGGCGTGCTCTGGGGCGCCCTGCTGCTGGGCGAGCCGCTGAGCTGGGACTACCTGCCGGGCTGCGCGCTGATCGGCGTGGCGCTATGGCTGGTGGTCAGGCCGAGCATGGCCAGAACCTGAGGCAGTGCGCACGGCGTACCCTACGAAAAAGCCGCCCGAGGGCGGCTTTGTTGTAAGGCGGTATGACTATTGCTGCAGCTCCTGCTCGGTAAACAGCCCGTCGAACAGCATAGACGACAGGTAACGCTCGCCGGAGTCCGGCAGGATCACCACCAGGGTCTTGCCCTGCATCTCCGGCTTCTCCGCCAGGCGCACCGCGGCGACCATCGCCGCACCGCAGGAGATGCCGCAGAGGATGCCCTCCTCGCGCATCAGGCGCAGGGCCATGGTCTTGGCCTCGTCGTCGGCCACCTGTTCGACCTGATCGACCATCGCCAGATCGAGGTTCTTCGGCACGAAGCCGGCGCCGATGCCCTGGATCTTGTGCGGCGCCGGCTTGACCTCGGCACCGGCCAGGGTCTGGCTGATCACCGGCGAGCCGATCGGCTCCACCGCCACCGAGAGGATCGGCTTGCCCTGGGTCTGCTTGATATAGCGAGACACCCCGGTGATGGTGCCGCCGGTGCCGACGCCGGCCACCAGCACATCGATGGCGCCATCGGTGTCGCGCCAGATTTCCGGGCCGGTGGTCTTCTCGTGGATCGCCGGGTTGGCCGGGTTGTCGAACTGCTGCGGCATGTAATAGGTGGCCGGATCGGAAGCAGCGATCTCGGCCGCCTTCTCGATGGCGCCCTTCATGCCCTTGGCCGGCTCGGTCAGCACCAGCTCGGCGCCGAGGGCCTTGAGCACCTTGCGCCGCTCCAGGCTCATCGACGCCGGCATGGTCAGCAGCAGCTTGTAGCCGCGTGCGGCGGCGACGAAGGCCAGGCCGATGCCGGTGTTGCCCGAGGTCGGCTCGACTATGCACATGCCCGGCTTGAGCACGCCGCGCTCCTCGGCGTCCCAGATCATGCTGGCGCCGATGCGGCACTTGACCGAGTAGGCCGGGTTGCGCCCCTCGATCTTGGCCAGGATAGTGACCCCTTTCGGCCCCAGGCGGTTGATCATCACCAGCGGCGTGTTGCCGATGGCCTGGGCGTTGTCTGCAAAGATGCGGCTCATGTCGGAAGTCCTTGGCATGACGGGAAAAGCCTCAAGCCTATGCCTGCCGCCCGGCGCCGTCCAGCCAGCAGACCGAAAGCCGGGTGACTCGCCATTCAGTGACTGAATACCGCGTCCACGTTCACAGCCGCCGGGCCTGCGCGTTATAGTCACCGTCTGAATCTCTGCAGCGGGCCGGCCCCGCGCGTTACCGTTCGAGGATTTTCCGATGAAGTTCGAAGGCACCCAGTCCTACGTCGCCACCGACGACCTCAAGCTCGCGGTCAACGCCGCCATCACCCTGCAGCGCCCGCTGCTGGTCAAGGGCGAGCCGGGCACCGGCAAGACCATGCTCGCCGAGCAGCTGGCCGAGGCCTTCGGCGCCAAGCTGATCACCTGGCACATCAAGTCCACCACCAAGGCCCACCAGGGCCTGTACGAGTACGATGCGGTCAGCCGCCTGCGCGATTCGCAGCTCGATTCCGACAAGGTCCACGACGTTCGCAACTACATCAAGAAGGGCAAGCTGTGGGAGGCCTTCGAGGCCGACGAGCGGGTGATCCTCCTGATCGACGAGATCGACAAGGCCGACATCGAGTTCCCCAACGACCTGTTGCAGGAGCTCGACAAGATGGAGTTCTACGTCTACGAAACCAACGAGACGATCAAGGCCAAGCAGCGCCCGATCATCATCATCACCTCGAACAACGAGAAGGAGCTGCCGGACGCCTTCCTGCGCCGCTGCTTCTTCCACTACATCGCCTTCCCCGACCGCGACACCCTCAAGCGCATCGTCGACGTGCATTACCCCAACATCAGCGGTGAGCTGGTGGCCGAGGCGCTCGACGTGTTCTTCGACGTGCGCAAGGTGCCGGGGCTGAAGAAGAAGCCCTCGACCAGCGAACTGGTGGACTGGCTCAAGCTCTTGATGGCCGACAATATCGGCGAGGCGGTGTTGCGCGAGCGCGATCCGACCAAGGCCATCCCGCCGCTGGCCGGCGCCCTGGTGAAGAACGAGCAGGACGTGATGCTGCTCGAACGCCTGGCCTTTATGGCACGCCGCGCTTCTCGGTAAAAATCGGGCTGCTGCGCGTCGACTGGCGCGCAACCCACTCGATACAGGGCTCGCGAGCTAGAGCCAGGCAAGGCGAAAACGAGCTGAACAGCGCAGCGTACTGCAGTACGTGAGCATGGGCAGCGAGCTTTCAACGCCGCATGGCCGACGCGCAGCAGCCCGGCCAGAACTGACATGAGGGCGCAGCCATGCTGCTTAATCTATTCAACGAAATGCGCGCGGCCAAGGTGCCGGTGTCGGTGCGCGAGCTGCTCGACCTGATCAACGCGCTGAAGCACAACGTCGTGTTCGCCGACATGGACGAGTTCTACTACCTGTCGCGCGCCATCCTGGTGAAGGACGAACGCCACTTCGACAAGTTCGACCGCGCCTTCGCCGCCTACTTCAAGGGCCTGGAGAACCTCGACCGACATATCGAGGCAATGATCCCCGACGAGTGGCTGCGCAAGGAGTTCGAGCGCCTGCTGAGCGACGAGGAACGCGCGCAGATCCAGAGCCTGGGCGGCCTGGACAAGCTGATCGAGGAATTCAAGAAGCGTCTCGAAGAGCAGAAGGAAAAGCACGCCGGCGGCAACAAGTGGATCGGCACCGGCGGTACCAGCCCGTTCGGCTCCGGCGGCTACAACCCCGAGGGCATCCGCATCGGCGACGCCGGCAAGCGCCAGGGCAAAGCGGTCAAGGTGTGGGATCAGCGCGAGTACAAGAACCTCGACGACCAGGTCGAGCTGGGCACGCGCAATATCAAGGTGGCGCTGCGCCGCCTGCGCAAGTTCGCCCGCGAAGGCGCCGCCGAGGAACTGGATCTGGACGGCACCATCGACCACACCGCCAAGGACGGCGGCCTGCTCAATATCCAGATGCGCCCGGAGCGGCGCAACACGGTGAAACTCCTGCTGCTGCTGGATATCGGCGGTTCGATGGACGCCCACGTCAAGGTCTGCGAGGAGCTGTTCTCGGCCTGCAAGACCGAGTTCAAGCACCTGGAATATTTCTACTTCCACAACTTCATCTACGAAAGCGTGTGGAAGAACAACATGCGCCGTACCAGCGAGCGCACCGCCACCCAGGACCTGCTGCACAAGTACGGCGCCGACTACAAGGTGGTGTTCGTCGGCGACGCGGCCATGGCGCCCTACGAGATCACCCAGGCCGGCGGCAGCGTCGAGCACTGGAACGAGGAAGCCGGTTACGTGTGGATGAAGCGCTTCATGGAGAAGTACAAGAAGCTCATCTGGATCAACCCCTACCCCAAGGACACTTGGAACTATACCGCCTCCACCGGCATCGTCCGTGAGCTGATTGAGGACCGCATGTACCCCCTGACCCTGCAGGGCCTGGAAGACGGCATGAAGTTTCTGTCCAAGTAAGAACCAGATCGAAGCATCAACACATAACGCTAAAAGAAACCCCAGCCAGGCTGGGGTTTCTGCTACTGGAGGCAAAGAAACTACGGAACGCCGCCCCCGCAGGCGACGTGCCGTAGTAAACCTGGCGCCGACCCTGGCCTACCGCGCGTGACCCGAACGCCAGGGATCACGCCGCCTCACGCCAACTGGAAGTCGGCGATGGTCACGGTGGTGTGGTCGGTCACACCGACCAGGCGGATGCTGCCGCCGTCCGCACCGTTAACCGTCACCAGCACATCGCTGCCCGCATCGGCGATATTGACCCGACTGGCGAAGGTCGCCGCGGTCAGGTTGAAGGCCGCGATATTGAGCAGGTCCTGCCCGCCAGCCGGGTTGGCGTCGAAGCCGATGATGGTGTCGTTGCCGAAGTTGGGGCCGAACACGAAGATGTCGTTGCCGAGCCCCCCCACCAGCGTGTCGTTGCCGGCACCGCCGGTCAGTACGTCGTTGCCGGTACCTCCCTGGATCCAATTGTCCAAGGCATTGCCGGTGCCAGTGAAGTTACCAACGCCACCATACGCCATGCGCTCCACGTTGGCCGTCAACGTGTAACTGGCCAGCGAGGTCCATACCGTGTCGTAACCCTCCCCGGCCAACTCAATCACCTGATCGCCCGCATCGGTCACCTCATAGGTGTCACTACCGACACCACCGCGCATGATGTCGTTGCCCGTACCGCCAATCAGCACATCGTTGCCGGCACCGCCTTCCAAGGTGTCGTTTCCGGCACCGCCGTTCAGGCGATCATTGCCGGCTCCACCCTGGATCCAGTTGTCCAAGGCATTGCCGGTGCCAGTGAAGTTACCAACGCCACCATACGCCAGGCGCTCCACGTTGGCCGTCAACGTGTAACTGGCCAGCGAGGTCCATACCGTGTCGTACCCCTCCCCGGCCAACTCAATCACCTGATCGCCAGCATCGGTCACCTCATAGGTGTCACTACCGACACCACCGCGCATGATGTCGTTGCCCGTACCGCCAATCAGCACATCGTTGCCGGCACCGCCTTCCAAGATGTCGTTCCCGGCTCCCCCCATCAACCTGTCGTTACCCAATGCACCTTGAATCCAGTTATCCAGACCGTTTCCCGTACCGGTAAAGTTGCCAATGCCACCATACGCCAGGCGCTCCACGTTGGCCGTCAACGTGTAACTGGCCAGCGAGGTCCATACCGTGTCGTACCCCTCTTCGGCCTGCTCGATCACCTGATCGCCCGCCTCGGTCACCTCGTAGGTGTCGTTGCCGGTACCGCCAATCATGATGTCGTTGCCCGCACCGCCAATCAGGATGTCGTCGCCGGCGCCGCCATCCAGAATATCGTTGCCACCGAGGCCGCTGAGGCGGTCGTTGCCACCGAGCCCCATGATGTGATCATCCGCTGCCGTGCCGCTGATCGTGTCGGGCCCGCTGGTGCCCATGATCACCGCACTGGCCACAATGGCAGTGGCCACCGAGGTCAACGACTCGAAGGTGCCGCGGTTGTCGGTGTAGCTGACCTGCACCCGCACCTGCTGGCCGGCCTGAGCCGCCGTCAGGGTGAAGGACTGCGCAGTGGCGCCGGCGATATTGCTGAAGCTATCGCCGCTACCGGCCTGCCACTGGTAGGCGAAGGTCACGCCAACTATGCCGTCGGCATCGGCGATCTGCGCGGCGGAAGCGATCAACACCTGGCCGACGCTGGGCGAGGCGTTGCTGAGCTGCGGCAGCCCGGTGGGCGCGTCGTTGACGTTGAGCACCGGTTCGGTGACTTCGGAAATCAACACCTCGGGGTTGCCCAGATCATCGTTGAAGCTGACCACCACGCGCAGCGGCAAGCCCACTTCGGCATCGCCGGGCTGGAAGCTCTGCCCCGTGCCGACCTGCACCCACTCGCCGGCCACCAGCGCCTGCCAGGCGTAGCTGAGCACGGCGAACTGGCTGCCGTTGGGGTCGCTGACGATGGCGGCCGCCAGCAGCATCTCGTCCTCGCTGGGCGCCATGTTGCTGATGGTCACACTACCCTCGGCCGGTCGATCCACCAACCACACCTCCCGGTCGGCGAACCGCAGAACGTCGATATTGCGCAGGGTATCGGTGCCGTCCGACATCACTCGGCGCGTAGTGTGCAGGCCATCCGGATCGAGCGGGTCGAAGGTGGTCACGGTGCCACCGCCTCCAGCGAAGCGAGTATGGGCAACGGTCCAGGTGCCATCGAAGTTCTCGATGATGTCGTACTCTTCCGCCAGTCCCCAGTACACGGCGGTGTCAATATCGTTCTCATCCTTGCTGTAGAGAATTTCTCGGACGATATGCAACTGGCCGGGGTTGAGCAGGCGGCTGAACATGGCCTGATCCAGGGTCAGGTTGTCCGACGTGCCAGCCAGGATGCCGCTCTTGTCGGTGATAACCTTGGTCATGCCGTCGGTCGTACCGATCTCGTTGCCCTGATCGTCGCGAATGCTGATGCGCACGTTGAGCCAAGCCGCGCCGTCGATATAGTCGTCGCCGCCGCGCCCCTCGATCACATCGCTACCGCCACCGCCTAGCAGGATATTGCCGGCGTTGAAGGCAATCGCCGACTCCAAATCCGCGGCAATCAGGTTAGCCAACGCCTCCGTCAGACCACTGGTAACAGCCTGCAGGTCCTCGACCGAAAGGTCGGTGATCCGCGCGGCCACCACCTCGGTCAGCCCTGTGACCAGTGCTCCCAGGTTGCCCAGGCTGGCCGTGCCGCCCAGCAAGAAATCGACTTCGGCGCGCAACGCCTCGACGAGATTTCCCACCTCGGTCTCCTGCGGGTTCTCCAGGAAGGCGAAGAGGAATTCAAGCTGACTCAGAGGGCCCGACCCGGTATCCCCCATAAAAGACGCAAGCAGCGCATCGACCTCGGCAACGATGTCATCCAGACGTCCGGGTACGAGCGGCTCCGGCTTCTGAGGAACCAGGTAGTCCAGCAGCTCGCGCAATCCGTTGATGCGATCCACGCCAGCCTGGCTGAGGAAGTTGTTCTCGTCCATCTGCCGCTCTGCTTCGGCGTCCGGATCGTTGGCACGATCATCGCCGCGCAGCACATCGTCCAGATCCCAGCCCGACAGCGCCTCGACCTGGCTGAAGCGGTCGCGCAGCACCTTCAGCGGCTCGGTGTCGAACACCATCTGATTGAGATCCGAGTAGGCGGACACCGTGCTGTCCTTGTGGATTACCCAGTCGAAGCCCCACATGCCGATATTCTTCTGGATACCGGCGCCGGCGAACATGATGTCGTCGCCGGAGTCGGCGTCGTAGTCGGTGTCGCCCTGGCCGCCGTTGAGCACGTCGTGGCCGCGGATCGGGCTCTCGAAGAAGATGTCGCCGTTGTCGCCAGCGATGTAGTCGAAACGTCCGCCGCCTTCCACCCAGTCGTCGCCGGAGCCGCCGAACAGCGAATCGATGCCGTCGCCGCCATGGATGAAGTCATTGCCGGTGCCGCCCAGGATCTCCTTGCCGTCGGTGCCGCCGATAACGAAGTCATGGCCGTCGCCGGCGAAGATCAGGTCGAGGCCGTTGCCGCCATGAATCACGTCGTTGCCGCCGCCGGCCTTGATGATGTCGTCGCCGCCGATATCGGTGATGATGTCGTCGCCGTCGCCGCCCTGGATGATGTCGTTGCCGTAGCCACCCTCCAGGCGGTCGTTGCCGCCGTCGCCCCACAGGGTGTCGTCGCCGATGCCGCCTATCAGGGTGTCGTTGCCTTCGCTGCCCCCCAGCACCACATGGGCTTCACCGTTGTAGCGCAGGTAACCCTCACCACGTTCCACCATGGGCGTCAGCGCCTGCATGATGGGATCGTCCCATACCGGGTCGCCGCCGATCTGCAGCGCCTGGTTCAGCTCGAGGATATGGTCCACCGAGGCGAACAGATCGCCCGGCAGGTGCGAGGAACCCGGCTGGCCGAGGTCGGTATTGGCCATCACCAGCGAGGCGAAGGAGTTGGCCTCCAGCGCCCCCAACAGGTCGAGTCCCTGGGTGCGCGACAGGTAGTAGAAGCGGTCGCCGTCCTGCAGCTTCTCCATCTGCACTTCGAAGACGAAGTTGAAGGTCGAGCCGAGCATGCCGCCGAACGGCATCTTGCGCTCGGCCAGGCCGCCGATCCAGAAGTCCACCAGGTTCAGGCCTGACTCTCGCTCGGCCCAGGTTCCGCTGCTGTTGAGGAAGTCGACTCGGTCGCTCGGGCTACCCGCTCCGCCCATCACCAGCAAGGTGGCGGCGGCGCGCTTGGCTTCGGCGGTATCGGCCGCGAGAATGCTGTCGTGCTGGCCGTAGGCGGCGATGAAGTTGATGATCGACGCCGGGTTCTTGATGTTCAGCGCGAAGTCGGTCCAGCTGACGTAGGGCTTGAGGTTGCTGTCGCCGGTGGCGGTGAAGAACTGCTCGCGCGCGCTGTTGAGCGACGGCACGCCGGTGTCGCGGCCGCGGGCGATATTGATCGCCGCCAGGTCCAGGGGCAGCCCCACCAGGTTGTTGCGCAAGGCGCCGGTGACGAACTCGTCGATCTCGTTGCCGGTCTGCCGGGTCATGCCGCGGATGATCGAGCCGGCCATGACATCGGCATCGGCGCTGCCGAACTCGACCGGGTTGAGGAAGGCCTCGATCAGGCCGATGTCGCTGGACTGCATGTCGAAGCTCAGCCGATCCACCGTTTCGTTGAGCATGGAGTGGCCGAAGCGGTACACCACATGGGCGAACTCGGCGACGATGGCCGCGTCGATCTCGATATCCGGCTGCACCATGAAGATGTCGGTGAACGGCTGGATCTTGCGCACGAACTCCTCGAACACCAGGTGCTGGTACTGCATCTCGTTGACGAAGCGCGCGGCCTGAAACAGCCGCTCGCCGTTCCAGATCAGCCCATCGGCGCTACCCGGCACCTCATTCACCGGTACCAGCAACCATTCGTTGATAAAGGCCAGATCGCCGCTGGCGAGAATGGTCTGCTTGTTGGACTCGACCAGGCGATTGTGCTCGGAGTGGAACACATGGTGCACCGCGGTCAGGCCGATGTTCTCGTTGCCGCGACCGTCGCCGGTGATGTAGTGGGCGTCGAGCAGTTCGTTGTCGTATTGCGCCAGTGTCGGCAGATTGCCAGGACCTACTGGCAAACCGGGGTTGAAATCCGGATTCGCAACAGGCGGGCCACCCAGGCCGACTTCGTCATCGCCATCGGCCACCTTCATGGAACCATTGGAGTTGAACGGATTGGCACTGTGGGCAATATCGTCGAGAAAGGCATGGCCGGTACGGGCGGCACCAGCGGTGGAGATCGGGCTGTCGGGGTTGCCTTCGACCTCATAGGGCGGCGGGCCGGCCATCACCAGCTTGGGAAAACCGTTCTCGCCACGGATGAACTGACCATAGGGGTCGGTGGCCAGCAGCGGCACGTTGCCGACATCGGCATCGGTCAGGTCGATGCCGAGCATCTCGCGCGCCTGCGCCTTGATGTCGGCCCAGGTGGCCAGCCCCCCGTTGGCTCCGTCGAGCATATGCCCGGTGGCTACCGGCTTACCATCGTGCAGCATGTATTCGCGCAGGAACACCTGGTGCGAGGCATGCGAGGTGTAGGTCTGGTTCTGGTCGACGAAGGGGGTGGTCTGGTTGACATGCTCGCGCACGTCGTCGGCGGTGCCCAGAATGCCATCCGGCCCCGGCTGGTTGGTGGCGCGGGTGAGGATCATGAAGTTGCTGTGCGAGCCTTCGACGTACAGCGGATCGTCCGGCTGCAGCGGGATATACACCATGCCGCTGCCCCCCTTGTTGACCAGATCCAGGCCATGGTCGAAGAACTGGCCGAACAGGCTCATCCAGGCGTTGAAAGGAGCGCTCAAACCCTCGTCCGGGGCCAGGTTGGGCACCAGCACGCTGCCGTTGTCCATGACGATGCCCAGGTCGGCCAGCAATTGATCGAGTTCGGCGGCCTTCGCCGCGGGCAGCGCCTCCAGCAAGGCATCGCGAGCGTCGGTATCGCTCTGCAGTTGTGCCAGCGCAGCTGTGACGTCATCCATGGCAGACGCTGCCACTGCGGCCGAAGCGGTGGCGATCTCGCCGAGCAGCCCAGCGGCTTGCACCGCGGCATTGGTGACGGCCACGGCATCACTGTATGCGGCCAGCGCGGTCATGACGTCGCCATTGGTGTTGAACGCTTCCAGCAATGTCGCCTGGGCCAGCGCCTGATCCGCCTGCGCGGCCGTCACCAGCGCCAGCGCCTCGTCATGCGCCAAGGCATCGGCATCGGCCTGAGTCTGGGCGTCGACTACCGCCGCGTGTGCAGCCAGCACCGCTTCGGCAGAAACAAGCAGGTTGGCTTCGCTGGCTTCAAGCGCCGCCAGGGTGTCCTGCTCTGCCGCCTCGGCCGCCTTCAGGGCAGCCCAGGCCGACGCCACCAGTTGCGCATCGCCGAAGACGTCGCTGGAGCCGGCGTATTCCAGCGCGGCCATTATCACTGCAGGATTGTTCAGGCTCTGATCGACGATCAGGTTGCTGATCACCCGCGGCTGCGAATCCACCACATAGCCGCTGGTCTGTTCATAGCTGGTCTGGGTGCCCGAACCGGGGAAGCCGGGGGGCGCGCCGGCGCCGTCGATGCCGGTTTCCGCATCGCGGAACTCCGGCTCCAACAGGCGCGGCATGGTCTGGTCGGCCGAGCCGTAGTACTCCTGGCCAGGCACCAGGTTGTTGTAGGTGCCGTCGACCGTACGCAGACCATAGGGCAGCAGCGGGTTGCCGACCAGGTCGTAGAGCGAGGCGCCGGCGGCGTGGGCTTCGGCGATCTTGATTTGCTGGAGGATGAATTCCAGATCGGATTGGGTTGTATTGACGGCCATTTTGTTGTGCTCCCTCGATGTGAGTGCGACTGACGAATGCGTCAGAAAAACCACATGCATACGGCAACATTGCAACGGCGTGGCTAAGCGCAGGCAGAAGAGTGTCTGGATCGGTGCAGGGGGATCGAGCCGCAACTGGCGCTTGCTCGACCCGGGCGGCTGCGGGGCCGCAGGACGTGGCTAGGGCGGTCCGTGGCAATGCCACAGGCCGGCGGTGCCGCATGAGGTCGCCGCTTCAGTGCGGCGTGGACTGCTGTCCATGTTCTTGCGCTCCGGCGCGGGTGACGCGGTGCGACGGTCGCGGTGCCCTCTCCTGCACCGCATCCCGCCGCCGACGCCACGCTTGCAATGCCCGAGGCCCACTTCCCTGAGCCCCATCAAGCTACGGCTGTAACGGCCCTCGCACCTCGGTCTGCGCGACTCGACCGACTTGACGGGAGTCGGTAACGACGTCTCGGCGACCCTGCGAGGCGAATCCTGAACTAGCTTGTTGATAGACCTCGGTAGTACGGGAACCACCGGGGGATCTTTCAGCACTTGGTTGCAAGCATCGGGGAGCGACGACGATGTCCATAGATGCAAAGGTCGAATCAAATTCGAAGACCTTGGTCGAGGCCGTCGATGGGACTTTGGTCGAATCCGCCTCGTCATGGTGGCGTCGCCTGGGGCAATCGAACCGCTCGCTGCAGTTCGTCCTCGCCGCGGCGCTGATCCTCGGCGTGAGCATGGTCTTCGTTGGCAGCCTGGTCAGCCAGCAGATCAAGCGCGCCGCGGCGCAGAGCGCGGGCGAAGGCGCGGCCATCTACATGGAGGCCTATCTCGACGAGTACGTGCAGGAGCTGGCCAACGCGCGCAGCCTGAAACCCGAGAGCGTGCAGGCCATCGACGCGCTGATGAGCCAGACCTCGCTCAACAGCCATATCGTCTCGGTGAAGATCTGGCTACCCGACGGCAGCAACGTCTACAGCACCAGCAAACACGCGGCCTTCTACTACTATCCGGCCGAACCCATCGCCGCCGCCATGCAGGGCGAAGTGGTCACCCGCCTGAGCCCGCTGGAGCACGACGAGCACGCCTACGAGCGCAGCTTCGACCGGCCGCTGTACGAAACCTATGTGCCGCTGCGCGAGTTCGGCAGCGGGCGGATCATCGCCATCGGCGAGTTCTACGAGATGGAGCACGAGATCGGCAGCATCCACCAGCAGGTCTGGGCGATCATCGCCGCGGCCACCCTGGCCATGCTCGCGCTACTGTTTCTCATCGTCCGCCGCGGCGACCGCATCATCGAGCGTCAGCAGGCGATCCTGCGCCAGCAGATGCGTGAGCAGGAGACGTTGCACCAGCAGAACGCCGCGCTGCAACGCCGGGTCAGCACCGCCAGCCAGGAGTTCGCCACCATCAACGAGCTGACTTACAGACGCCTGGGCGCCGACTTGCACGACGGCCCGGCGCAGCTCCTGACCCTGATCCTGCTGCGTCTGGACGAGCTCGCCGAGCTTTGCCAGGCGGGGGAAAGCGACGCGCTAGAGACCATCCGTAGCGCCGCCCAGGAGAGCCTGCGCGAGATCCGCGGCATCTCACGCGGCCTGGCGCTGCCGGAGATCAACGAGCTGAGCCTGGACGAGCTGCTCAAGCTGGTGGTGCAACGTCATGAACAGCGCAGCGAAACCAAGGTGCAGCTCGAACTCGGCGAACTACCGGCGACACTGAGCCTACCTTACAAGATCTGCGTCTATCGCCTGGTGCAGGAGGCGCTGAACAACGCCTTCCACCATGCCGGCGGCCAGGGCCAGCGAGTCAGCGCCGAGTGCAAGCAAGGCGTGCTGGAGGTACTGGTGGCGGACGCCGGCGCTGGCATCGACCTGGCGCGCCAGGCCGCGACGGGGTCGCACCGCTCGCGCCTGGGGCTGGCGGGTATGCGCTATCGGGTGGAATCGCTGGGCGGGACCTTCGACCTCGAATCGGCCCCCGGGCAAGGCACCCGGGTCAAGGCCAGATTCGATTTGCGCGGCGGCGATAGCCGCCAGTAGCTGTCAATGGGTCAGGGTGTGCTGATGCCCACATGCCAGGTCTTGCGGCTTTCCCAGTAACGGCGCACCGCCGCCACCGCCTCGACCCGATTGCGCGCATGCAGCTTCTGCATCACGTTGGTCATGTAGTACTTCACCGTTTTCTCGCTCAAACCGAGCTTGGCCGCCACCTCGCGATTGGTCAGGCCGCTGGCGACCTCGCGGATGATCTGTTCTTCGCGGTGGGTGAGATCGGCGCCGTGCTGTTCGCTGCGATGCTTGCGGAAGTTGCTCAGCAAACGCGCCGCCAGCGCCGGGGTGATAAAGGTCTCGCCCTTGGCCACGGTACGGATCGCCTGGATCAGCTCCGGCCCGCTGACACCCTTGAGCACATAACCCTGAGCGCCGCCCTCCAGCGCCGCATAGGCGTCGTCCTCAGATTCCGACACCGTCAGCATCAGCACCTTGACCCTGGGCTGCGCCTTGCTGATGGCGCGTAGCGCGGCGAAGGTATCGCCGGGCATGTTGACGTCCATCAGCAGCACGTCCGGCTGACAGCGCGCGGAAATCTCCCGCGCCTCGTCGGCGCAGCCGCCCTGCTCCACCACTTCGAAATCCTCCACCCGGTTCAGGGTCGCGGCCACCCCCTGACGCAGCAGCGGGTGGTCGTCGACTATGCCCACCTTGATCTTGTCGCTCATCGAATATGCTCCCCTCAAGGTTTATACCCTTGTCGCCCAGGGTGCCGGGCCGAGGCCAGGCACCCTGGACTCGCCCCTGACTCAACCCAGCTGGAAGTCCGCCGAGGTGACCGTGGTGTGATCGGCGACGCCGACCAGGCGGATGCTGCCGCCGTCCGCACCGTTGACCGTCACTAGGGTGTCGGCGCCAGCATCGGCGATGCTCACCCGAGCGGCGAAAGTCGCTGCCGTAATCCCCAGTGCGGCGATATTGAGCAGATCCTGGCCACCAGCAGGATTGGCATCGAAGTCCGTGATCCGGTCGTTGCCGAAGTTCGGTCCGAACACGAAGATGTCGTTGCCGAGACCGCCCACCAGCGTGTCGTTGCCAGCACCGCCGGTCAGCACGTCGTTGCCGGTACCTCCCTGGATCCAATTGTCCAAGGCATTGCCGGTGCCAGTGAAGTTACCAACGCCACCATACGCCATGCGCTCCACGTTGGCCGTCAACGTGTAACTGGCCAGCGAGGTCCATACCGTGTCGTAACCCTCCCCGGCCAACTCAATCACCTGATCGCCCGCATCGGTCACCTCATAGGTGTCACTACCGACACCACCGCGCATGATGTCGTTGCCCGTACCGCCAATCAGCACATCGTTGCCACCCCCTCCAACCAGGGTGTCGTTACCAGCACTACCACTGAGTCTGTCGTTACCGGCTCCGCCCTGGAGCCAGTTATCCAGACCGTTTCCCGTACCGGTAAAGTTACCAATGCCACCATACGCCAGGCGCTCCACGTTGGCCGTCAACGTGTAACTAGCCAGCGAGGTCCATACCGTGTCGTACCCCTCCCCGGCCAACTCAATCACCTGATCGCCCGCATCGGTCGCCTCATAGGTGTCGCTACCGATCCCACCGCGCATGATGTCGTTGCCCGTGCCGCCAATCAGCACATCGTTGCCGGCACCGCCTTCCAAGATGTCGCTTCCGGCACCGCCGTTCAGGCGATCATTGCCGGCTCCACCCTGGATCCAGTTGTCCAAGGCATTGCCGGTGCCAGTGAAGTTACCAACGCCACCATACGCCAGGCGCTCCACGTTGGCCGTCAACGTGTAACTAGCCAGCGAGGTCCATACCGTGTCGTACCCCTCCCCGGCCAGCTCAATCACCTGATCGCCCGCCTCGGTCGCCTCATAGGTGTCGCTACCGGTCCCACCGCGCATGATGTCGTTGCCCGTACCGCCAATCAGCACATCGTTGCCGGCACCGCCTTCCAAGATGTCGTTCCCGGCTCCCCCCATCAACCTGTCGTTACCCGATCCACCTTGAATCCAGTTATCCAGGCCGTTGCCCGTTCCGGTAAAGTTGCCAATGCCACCATACGCCAGGCGCTCCACGTTGGCCGTCAACGTGTAACTGGCCAGCGAGGTCCATACCGTGTCGTAACCCTCCCCGGCCAACTCGATCACCTGGTCGCCCGCCTCGGTTACCTCGTAGGTGTCACTGCCCACACCACCGCGCATGATGTCGTTGCCCGTGCCACCGATCAGTACATCGTTGCCAGCGCCACCCTCCAGCGTATCGTCCCCGCCCATGCCAAGGAGCCTGTCGTCCCCGTCGCTGCCCAGCATGATTTCGGCACCCGCAGTTCCCGTCAGGGTGCCGCCGAACGTCGTCATGACCATGATGCCCGCCAGCACCGCAGTAGCCGCCGACGTCAGCGACTCCAGGGTATTGCCGTTATCGGTGTAGCTGATCACCACCCGGATCTGCTGCCCGGCCTGGGCCACGGTCGGGGTGAAGTTCACCCCGGTGGCGCCGGCAATATTGGCGAAGTTGCCGCCCGTGCCGGCCTGCCACTGGTAGGAGAACGCCACGCCGGCGAGACCATCGGCATCGGTAAAGGCATTGATCGCCGTGAGCTCATTGCCCAGCGAAGGCGCCATATTGCTGATCAGCACGCTGCCCACCGGTAGATCGTTCGGATCGCCACCTTGCACGACCAGGCTGGTCGGCGCCGAGAACACGGTTTCCAGCACGCCGTGGGCGTCCTTGTAGATCGCCTTGACGCGCAGGGCCAGGCCCTCGAACTCCGGCCTCACGGTGAAGGTCGGGCCGGTGGCACGGGCGGCCTCGCCGCCGATGTTTTCCGTGACGATATCGGCGAAGGTGCCGTCGCCCTCGACATCCACCTGCCAGTAGTAGCTGATCGGGCCGGTGACGGCGCCGTTCGGATTGCCGACGCCGATATTGTCGGCATCGCGCACCAGCGCGGCCGACACGCTGAGCACCTGGCCGACGCTGGGCGAGCCGTCGCTGATGCGCAGCACGCCTTCCACCTCGGCGTTGCGGCCCGCCACCAGCACCATGGCCTGGTCGTTGAACTGGATGCGCTCGATATTGCGGATCATGTCCGCGCCATCGGCGCCGACCACATCGAGGAAGCCGTCGCCGTCGCCATCCACGCCATCCAGGCCGACGTGACGCACGCCAAACAGGCCATCGCCCCACTCGACCACTTCGTACTCGGCCATCAGCCCGGAATAGACCGCCGTATCGAAGGACTGCCCCAGGTCGTCCGGGTCGACCGTGCCGGACATCAGCTCGCGGACGATGACCAGTTGCCCCGGGTTGTAGGTGCCGTTGAGCATCAACGGGATCATCGGCACCATGCTGTTGAAGGTGGCGATCTCTGCGCCGGTACCGTCGTTGTTCGCACGCACGCTGATGCGCACGTTGAGCCACATGTCGCCGTCGATCAGGTCGTCGCCGCCGTTACCGGCGATCAGGTCGCTGCCGTTGCCGCCGAGGATGATATTGCCCGCACCGAAGGAGGTGACCTCACCGGCGGTGGTCAGCGGGTCGGCCAGCTCGTTGATGAACGCCCGCAAGCCGTCGATCATGTCCATATAGTCGTCGCTCAGCACGCTGCCGTAGGCACCGGACATGGCAATGGCGTTGGCGTCGCGGTCGTCGCCGTTGAGGATGTCGGCATGGTGCGAACCCGACAGCCCTTCCATGAACTCGAAACGCGCTAGCACCGACACATCCGATGGTGCCACCGGCGTTTCGTCGAAGGCGCGCAGACGGAAGTCCACGTTGACCCCGAACGGATCGTCGCGGAAACCTGCCCAGTCGAAGCCGGAGCCACCGACGTAGCGGTCGCCCTCGCCGCCGTTGCCGAACATGATGTCGTCGCCACCCTCGCCGTCCATGCGGTCGATGATGCCGAACTCGCCGATGAACACGTCGTGGCCGATCACGTCGTCCAGGCCGAACTCGTTGAAGTTGTCGCCGCCGTTGCCGTCGGGACCGCCCAGTTCCAGCCAGTCGTTGCCCTCGTTACCGAACTGCGCCTCGTTGCCGCGGGTGCCGAGGATAAAGTCGTCGCCCGGACCGCCGAACACCTCGGTGGAGTCCTCGCCGGAGATGACGAAGTCCTTGCCATGGCCGGCCATCACCAGGTTGAAGCCGTTGCCGGCATGGATCACGTCGTTGCCTTCGCCAGCACGGATCACATCGTCGCCGCCCATGTCGGTGATGATGTCGTCGCCGGCCCCGCCCATGATCAGGTCGTTGCCGAAGCCGCCCTCCAGACGGTCATTGCCGGCGTCGCCCCACAGGGTATCGTCGCCGATACCGCCGATCAGCGTGTCATTGCCGTCCGTGCCGCCTAGCACCACGTGCTCGTCGCCGTTGTATCGCAGGAAGTTCGTCCCGCGCATCACTTCCGGCAGCAGCGGGTCGCCGCTGTCCGGATCGGCGCGGCCGTCGAGCCCCAGCCCAGTGTGCTGCCTGTCTTGATCCACCTCGAGGATAAAGCCCGGGGTGGAGAAGATATCCCCCGGCAGGTGGGTGGCATCGGTGTTGGCCATCACCATGCGCGAGAAGAAGTTGTTCTCCATCTCGGTCAGCATGTTCAGGCCGGCCAGACGCTCCAGGTAGTAGAAGCGGTCGGCGTCCTGCAGCGCCTCCATCTGCGTCTCGAAGACGAAGTTGAAGGTGGAGCCGAGCATGCCACCGAAGGGCATGATCTTCTCGGCCAGGCCGCCGATCCAGAAGTCGATGGCATTGACCCCGGTAGTGGCTGCAGGCCCATGCAGGAAGGCCATGCGGTCGACACCGGCGCCATCTGCGTCGAATAGCCGTTCCTCGGCGGTTCCCTCATTGATCAACGCCGTGCCGCCGAATACCAGGGCGAAGGCCACCGCCCGTTTCTCGGCCAGGGTATTGACATCGAGCTCCTGCAAGGCCGCATGCGTACCATAGGCGGCGATGAAGTTGACCAGCGAGGTCTGGTGTTTGAGGTTCATGGCGAAGTCGACCCAACTGGTGTACGGCTTCAGCTGGCTATCGCCGGTCATGTTGTAGAACTCCTGACGCGCCGCGTTGAGCGACGGCACCCCGGTCTCCCGGCCGCGGGTCAGGTTGATGGTGGCCAGGTCCAGCGGCAGGCCGAGCAGGTTGTTGCGCAGGGCCTCGGTGACGAACTCGTCGATCTCGTTGCCGAGTTGCCGGGTCATACCACGGACGATGGCACCGGCGGCCTCCTCGGCGCTGACGGTGACGAAGCCACCGTTACCATCGCTGAGCTGGTTGAAGGCCAGCGGGTTTAGGAAGGCCTCGATCAGCCCCAGTTCGCTGGAGACGAAGTTCGGGTCGAAGCGATCCACCGTCTCGGTCAGCATCGAGTGGCCGAAGCGATACACCACGTGGGCGAACTCGGCCATGATCGCCGGGTTGAGGGTGCTGTCATAGACCTGGGTGGCGTTGAAGAACACGTCCACCTGCGGCTGCACCTTACGCGCGAACTCCTCGAACACCAGGTGCTGGTACTGCATCTCGGTGGCGAAGCGCGCGGCCTGGAACAGCCGCTCGCCGTTCCACACCAGGCCGTCCGGGCTGGTCGGCAGCTCTGTCACCGGCTCCAGCAACCACTGGTTGATGAAATCGAGGTCGTTGGAGGCCAGCACCACGTCCTTGGTATGCGTTACCACGCGGTTGTGCTCGGCATGGAATACATGGTGGATGGCGGTCAAGCCGATATTCTCGTTGCCGCGACCGTCGCCGGTGATGAAGTGGGCATCGAGTAGCTCGTCGTCGAAGAACAGATTGGACGACACCGGGTTACCCAGATCATCGGTCAGCCCGACCGCACCATCGGCATCGGCGGTCTTCATCGCGCCCGTCTGACCGTTGATGGGGTTGGCGTTATGCGCGATATCGTCGAGGAAGGCGTGCCCGGTACGAACCACATCGTTGGGCACCGCCACGCCACCGGGACCAGCCGGCTCCAATCCTCCTCCAGTAACGAACTGCGGATAGCCGTTGGCACCCGGGATGAACTTGCCGTACTGGTCGGTAGCCAGCAGCGGCACGTTCACCACATCAGCATCG
Organism: Pseudomonas sp. NPDC077649; assembly: GCF_044542855.1. Classification (NCBI taxonomy): domain Bacteria; kingdom Pseudomonadati; phylum Pseudomonadota; class Gammaproteobacteria; order Pseudomonadales; family Pseudomonadaceae; genus Pseudomonas; species Pseudomonas sp. NPDC077649. The sequence goes on from NZ_JBITVF010000002.1 coordinate 410,273, forward strand.
GTCAGGATGATGCCCAGCAGCGCCTGTGCCTGCGCCTTGACCTCGGCCCAGGTCGGCAGGCCGCCGTCGGCGCCGTTGAGCAGGCGCCCGGTGGCCACCGGGCCCTCGTCGGTCATGGCGTACTCGCGCAGGAATACCTGGTGCGAGGCATGCGAGGTGTAAGTCTGGTTCTGGTCGACGAACGGCGTGGTCTGGTTGACATGCACATGCACGTCATCGGAGGTGCCGAGCACACCGTCCGTACCGGCCAGCACCGCCTGGTTGGTGGCACGGGTCAGCACCATGAAGTTGGTCGAACCGCCCTCGACATAGAGCGGGTCGTCCGGCTGCAGCGGGATAAACACTGTGCCGTTGCCGCCCTTGTTGACCAGGTCCAGGCCATGGTCGAAGAACTGACCGAACAGGGTGAACCAGGAGTTGAAGCCGGCCGACAGGCCCTCGTCCGGTGCGCTGTTGGGGATAAACAGCGGCATACCCTCCGGAATCGGCTGGCCGTTGAGATCCAGCAGCACGCCGTTGACGTCCAGGGTACCCAGACCGGCATCGACATAGGCCTGCACCGCCGCCGGGTTGGTGATGGTCTGGTCGACGATCAGGTTGGAGATGATCCGCGGGTCGGCATCCACCACGTTCCAGGGTGCGGTGAGAGCGGTCGGATCGGTCACATCGGCCGGATCGTAGGCATAGTTGCCGTTGCTGAATTCACCGCCCGGGATGCCCGGCCCGTTGAAGTCGATGGTGTCGCCATCGGGGTCGTTGATGAAGTTCTGCGTCGTCGTGGTCGGGAACGGCTGATCCGCCGCACCGAAGTGCTCCTGCCCGAAGACCAGGTTGTTGAACGAACCATCCACCGTGCGCAGACCCCAGGGCAGGCGCGAGTTGGGGATGATGTCCATCAGCTCCTCGCCGGCGGCATGGCGCTCGGCAATGATGATCTGGTCGAGGATGAACTGCAGGTCGGAGCGAATCAGGCGCAGGCCATCGCCCGGGCTGGCCACCTCGCTTTCCACCGGCAACGGGGCCGGCGGCAGCGGCAGTTGACCGCCCGCTACCGGGTCGGTGGCCGCCGAGGCCACCCGTTCCATCACGCCGTTATCGTCCTGGTAGATGGCGATCACGCGGATCGCCAGGCCATCCAGGTTAGGGCTGACGCGATAGGAAACGCCATCCTGGGTGGACGGCCGCGCCCCGCCTTCTTCGACGATATCCTGGAAGATGCCCGAGCCGGCCACCGCCTCGTACTGCCAGATATAGCTGACCGGCCGGCCGTTGATCAGGCCGTTGGCATTGTCCTCGTCGCCGATGCCTGCGGCGGAAACCCGCAGCAGCTGGCCCACGGCCGGCGCGGCGACGGGGTCGCCATTGACGTCGAGAATCTGCAGCGCGCCGGTGGGCGAGAAATTGCCGCCCTGTTCGGTGCCCGGCACTTCCTCGACGAACTGGCCGCCGACCAGCACCAGGGCGCTGTCGGCGAACTGGATGCGCTCGATATTGAGCAGGCGGTCGGTGCCTTCGTCGCCGACGTTGTCGGTGACTATGGTCATGCCGGCCAGCGTGGTCACCGTGTAGTTCTCACGCGGCCCGGCATACAGCGCGGTATCGAAGCTATCGGCGCTGTCGAGTATCTCGCGCACGATCATCAACTGCCCCGGGTTGTAAACGCCGTCGAGCATCAGCGTGATCATGTCCTTCATGCTGTTGAAGGAAGCGATTTCCGGGCCGGTCGGATTGCCGTTGGCATCCACCCCGGCACGCACGCTGATGCGCACGTTGAGCCAGCGATCGCCATCGATCAGGTCGTCGCCGCCGCGGCCTTCCAGCACGTCGCTGCCGCCGCCGCCGAGGATGATGTTGCCGCTGCCGAAGGAGGTCTGCGCCACGCCGCCGAAGAACTCGGTGAGCATCTGCTGCAGGTTGGCGATGCGGGCGATGCCCTCGGCAGTCAGCACGCTGCCCTGGGCGCCGGCCTGAGCGATCAGCGCCGCGTCGGCGTTGTCGCCACGCAGGATATCGCCGAAGGCCGAGCCGGACAGGCCTTCCACCTCGGCGAAGCGGTCGAGGATACCGGCATTGGATGGCGCCACCGGCGGCTCGACGAAGTCGTCGACGATCAGGTCGACCTTCACCCCGACCTGATCGTTCTTGTACACCGCCCAGTCGAAGCCCGAGTTGCCGTCGAAGTGGTCGGCGCCTTCGGAGCCGACCATGATGTCGTCGCCGCCCTCGCCTATCACCTCGTCGAAGCCGGGGCCGCCGATGAACACGTCATGGCCGTTCACGGTATCGGTGGAGAATGGCTCCAGGTTGTCGCCGGGCGCGCCGTCCTGGGTGCCGATCTCGATCCAGTCGTCGCCCTCGTTGCCGGCGGTCTGCAGGTTGCCCTTGGCGCCGAGGATGAAGTCGTTGCCGGTACCGGCAAAGACCTCCGAAACGTCCTCGCCGGTGATGATGAAGTCGTTGCCATGGCCGCCGAGGATCAGGTTGAAGCCGTTTCCGCCGTGGATCACGTCGTTGCCATCGCCACCCTTGAGCACATCGTCGCCGCCCTTGTCGGTGATGATGTCGTCGCCGGCGCCGCCTTCGATCACGTCGTTGCCGTCGCCGCCTTCCAGGCGGTCGTTGCCGCCGTCGCCCCACAGGGTGTCGTCGCCCAGGCTACTGATCATCACGTCGTCGCCGGCGGTGCCGCCGAGCACCACGTGTTCGTCGCCGGTGTAGCGCAGGTAGTTGGTTTCCACCTCCGCGGTTTCCAGGTTGTCGCGGATCACCAGCGGGATCAGCGGGTTGTCGCCAAGCGGATCGGCGCTACCCAGCCCTTCGTTGAACTGCGCGGCCTGATTCACCTCGAGAATCAGTCCCGGGGTGGAGAAGATGTCCGCCGGCAGGTGCACCGCGTCGGTATGGCGCATCACCAGTTTGGAGAAGGAGTTGTTCTCCATCTCGGTGAGGAAGTTGAGGCCGTCCAGACGCGCCAGATAGTAGAAGCGGTCGCCGTTCTGCAGCGCCTCCATCTGCGTCTCGAAGACGAAGTTGAAGCTGGAGCCGAGCATGCCGCCGAAGGGCATGATCTGCTCGGCCAGGCCGCCGATCCAGAAGTCGATGTCGTTGACCCCGGTGCTGGCTGCCGGCCCGTTGAGGAAGGCCATGCGTTCATCGTCGGAAATCGCCCCGCCGCCGAACACGATATCCATGGCCGCGGCGCGCTTGGCCGCCAACGAGGTTACCCCGGTGATGCTGATATGGGTGCCATAAGCGGCGATGAAGTTGATCAGCGATTCCGGGTGTTTCAGGTGCAGGGCGAAGTCCAGCCAGCTGGTGTAGGGGCGCAGCTGGCTATCGCCGGTCATGGCATAGAACTCGGCACGCGCCTCGTTCAGCGACGGCACGCCGGTATCGCGACCGCGGGCGATATTGATCGCCGCCAGGTCCAGCGGCAGACCGAGCAGGTTGCTGCGCAGGGCGCTGGTGACGAACTCGTCGATCTCGTTGCCCAGTTGCCGGGTCAGGCCGCGAACGATGGCGCCGGCGGCCTCCTCGGGTGACAACGTGCCGTTGTCGTTGAACGCCAGCGGGTTGAGGAAGGCCTCGATCAGCCCCATGCTGCTGTCGTTCTGGAAGCTCGGGTCGAGCCGGTCGACCGTCTCGGTCAGCATCGAGTGACCGAAGCGGTAAACGGTGTGAGCGAACTCGGCCATGATCGCCGGGTTGATGGTGGCGTCGTAACCGTTGGGGATGAGGAACTCGTCCACCAGCGGCTGCACCTTGCGCGCGAATTCCTCGAACACCAGGTGCTGGTACTGCATCTCGGTGCCGAACTTGGCGGCCTGGAACAGGCGTTCGCCGTTCCATACCAGGGTCGACAGATCGGCCGGAATCGCGCCGACCGGCTGCAGCAGCCACTGATTGAGGAAGGCGATATCGCCGTCGGCGGCGGCCTGCAGGGCCACGTCCTTGGTGTGTTCGACCAGGCGGTTGTGCTCGGCGTGGAACACATGGTGCACGGCGGTCAGGCCGATGTTCTCGTTGACCCGGCCGTCGCCGGCCATGAAGTGGGCGTCGAGCAGTTCGTCGTCATAGGTGCCGGCCAGGCCATCGTTGACCCCGGCCACGCCATCGGCATCAGCCACCAGCGGCGCGCCGGTCTGACTGTTGAAAGGGTTGGCCGAGTGGGCGATGTCGTCGAGGAAGCCATGGCCAGTGGTCAGCGCCAGGGAGGCATCCACCGGTGCGGCCAGGCTGGCCTCGACCAGGCCGCCGGCGGTAACCAGTTGCGGCATGCCGTTGGCGCCCCGGATGAAGTTGCCATACTGATCGGTGGCCAGCAGCGGCACCCGGCCGACGTCTTGATCGTCCAGCTCGATACCCAGCACGTCGCGGGCCTGGGCCTTGAGCACGCCCCAGGTAGCCATGCCGCCCAGTTCCACGTCGTCCTCGGTGCCGAAGATGCCGTCTGCCCCCAGGTCGCGGTTGGTCAGCAGCTTGCCGGTGGCCATGGGTTGGCCGTCCACCAGCACATAGGCGCGCAGGAACACCTGGTGCGAGGCGTGCGAGCTGTAGGTCTGGTTCTGGTCGACGAACGGCGTGGTCTGGTTGACGTGCACGCGGTTGCCGTCTGCGTCCACCTCGACGCTGGCGCGAGTAATGACCATGAAGTTGGTCTGCGGCGATAGCGGGTTGTACAACGGGTCGTCCGGCTGCAGCGGAATGAAGATAAAGCCGTTGCCGCCCTTGTTGACCAGGTCCAGACCATGGTCGAAGAACTGGCCGAAGAAGGTGAACCAGGTGTTGAAGCCAGCGGACAGACCTTCGTCCGGCGCGGTATTGGGAATAAACAGCGGCTGGTCGGCGGGAATCGCGATGCCGTCGAGATCCAGCAGGGTGCCGGCCGGATAGGGGTTGCCCTGCGGGTCCAACTGGTTGATACCGTCTGCCAGCGTGCCCAGGCCCGCCTGGACGTAGACCTGCACTGCCGCCGGATTGCTGATGGTCTGGTCGACGATCAGGTTGGAGATGATCCGTGGGTCGGCGTCGGCCACATGGCCTTCGGCGCCGTAGTCGGTATTGGTCACCTCTCCGCCCGGCGCGCCGCCATTCATGTCGAAGCTGTCGCCGTCCTGATCATTGCGGAACTGCTGATCCAGCAGCAGGAGGAACTCCTGGTCGGCGGCGCCCCAGAAGGTACGGCCCTCCACCAGGTTGTTGTAGCTGCCATCCACGGTGCGCAGGCCCCAGGGCACCTGGGAGTTGGGCAGCAGCTCGTCCAGGCTCTGCCCGGCGGCATGCGCCTCGGCGATGAGAATCTGCTGGAGGATGAACTCGAGATCGGACTTGATGAAATTGGCCATTTCCTTCCACCTCTGATGCCCAGCAGTTGAAATCGCAAATTCACAGCCAAAGAACCCCCGGCGCAGACACAACTCACCCTCTCCAGGCGCGCGTCACGCATTCGTCAGAGTGTTCCCGGGATAGAGGCCAAACGCCGCCGCGCCGACATGCTGGGATCGTCGGCGTCCAATCGGTATTTGGTATGTCCCTATGCTGAAGCCGGCTCGAAGCCTGGCGTCAGAAATCAGGCAGAAGGAGGCCCGTGAAATTGCGGGTCGGCGAAGTGCCCTAGCGGAGACGCCTCAGGCGTCTGGTCAAGCAAGACTCTAGTCATGGTCTTCTCGGTATTGCTGCTGGTCTGGTGGGAACCGTGACGGTTTCTTGGCCTTTTCCAGCAATTACACGGTTAGACTTAAGTCCCAGCCCTTAGCCTTGTCAAGATACCGTCGGTCATCTCATCAAAATGCGGCGTTGCGCCATAAATCTTTACTGCATAAAGATTTTCTCTAAGAAACAAAATGAAACATGGGAAAAATAAGCCGCCAAACCGCCTTGCGCCCCGACGAAAGTCCCATCTATACCTAGGGGGCGACATTCGAGGAGACGGGAAAATGTCTCCCAGCAGGCGCACCGGCCCGCAGAGCGCCGGAACGCCGTCACTCCCCATGCAGGACGCTCAGCGAACATGCAGTGCCGGAGGGTTCTATGAACGCCCCGCAGTCCCCGCGTTCCGAGCTGGCCGAGGTGTTGTTTCGCCTGCGCCGTACCTTCTATGCCCTGGCCGCCTTCAGCGGGGTGATCAACCTGCTGATGCTGACCCCGGCCGTTTATATGCTGCAGGTCTACGACCGCGCCCTGGTCAGCAGCAACGTCACCACCCTGCTCATGCTCACCCTGCTGGTGGTCGGCCTCTATGTGCTGATGGCGCTGCTGGAGGTGGTGCGCTCCAGCGTGCTGATCCGCGTCGGCAACCGCCTCGACATGATGCTCAACAAGCGCATCTTCGGCGCCGCCTTCGAGCGCAACCTGCGCCGCGCCGGCGGCAACCCGGCGCAGGCCCTGCAGGATCTGTCGCAGGTGCGCCAGTTCCTCACCGGCAACGGCCTGTTCGCCTTCTTCGACGCCCCCTGGACACCGATCTACCTGCTGGTGATCTACCTGGTGCACCCGCTGCTCGGTCTGATCACCCTGATCGGTTCGCTGCTGCTGGTGGCCCTGGCCTGGCTCACCGAGGTCAGCACGCGCAAGCCGCTGGCCGAGGCCAACCAGGCTTCGCTGGTGTCCGGCAGCTTCGCCAACAACAACCTGCGCAACGCTGAAGTGATCGAGGCCATGGGCATGCTGCCGGCGATCCGCCAGCGCTGGTTCGGCAACCACCTGAAGATCCTCGAACTGCAGACCCTGGCCTCCGACCGCGCCGCCTACATCAATGGCGCCACCCGTTTCGTGCGCGTCACCCTGCAGTCGCTGATCCTCGGTACCGGCGCGCTGCTGGCGATCCAGGGCAAGATCACCCCGGGGATGATGATCGCCTGCTCGATCCTCTCCGGCCGCGCCCTGGCGCCGGTGGAACAGGTGATCTCGGCCTGGAAGCAGCTGCTCTCCAGCCGCGCCGCCTGGGCCAGGCTGTCCGACCTGCTGGCCGACTTCCCCGCGCACAAGCCGTCCATGCCGCTGCCCAAGCCGCTGGGCATGCTTCAGGTGGAAAACGCTTTCGCCAGCGCGCCGGGCTCGCCCACGCCGATCCTGCGCGGCATCAGCTTCAACCTGTCGCCCGGCGAGGCGCTGGGCATCATCGGCCCCTCGGCCTCCGGCAAGTCCACCCTGGCGCGCCTGCTGGTCGGCGTATGGCCGGCGCAAGGCGGCAAGGTACGCCTGGACGGCGCCGACCTCTACCAGTGGAACAAGGCCGAGCTGGGGCCCTGGCTCGGCTATCTGCCGCAGGACGTCGAGCTGTTCGAAGGCAGCGTCGCCGAGAACATCGCCCGCTTCGGCGAGATCGACAGCGACGCGGTAATCCTCGCCGCCAAGCAGGCCGGCGTGCACGACATGATCCTGCACCTGCCGCAGGGCTACGACACCCGCCTCAGCGCCGACGGCGGCTCGCTGTCTGGCGGGCAGAAGCAGCGCATCGGCCTGGCCCGCGCACTGTACGGCGAGCCGTCGCTGATCGTTCTCGACGAACCCAACGCCAGCCTCGACGACGTCGGCGAAGCGGCGCTACTGCAGGCGCTGGTCGACCTCAAGCAACGCGGCAAGACCCTGGTGCTGATCTCCCACCGCCCCACCGTACTGAACATGGTGGACAAGGTGCTGGTGCTGCGCGAAGGCGCGGTGCAGATGTTCGGCACCCGCGACGAGGTGTTCGCCGCCCTGCGCCAGGCCAACGTGATCCCCACCGGCAAAGGGGCGCCGACCCTGGCCTCGGTGCGGGGCAAGGAGTGACATGCCATGTCCGACCTACAGTTCGAGAGCAAGAGCCTGCAGCTGGCGGACAGCCCCTGCGAAATCGACATGGACGACCGCAAACCGAGCCGCTGGGGCCTGTCGCTGGTGCTCGCCGGCTTCGGCGGTTTCATCCTCTGGGCCCTGCTCGCGCCGCTGGATGCCGGGGTAGTGGCCAACGCCACGGTCAACGTCACCGACAACCGTAAGACTATCCAGCACCTGACCGGCGGCTCGGTCGGCGCCATCCTGGTACGCGAAGGCGACCTGGTCGCGCGCAACCAGCCGCTGATCGAGCTGGACGCCACCCGCGCCATCGCCGAGCAGGGCATGGTCAGCGCCCAATACATAGTGGTCAGCACGGTGAAAAGCCGCCTGCAGGCCGAGCGCGACGGTGCCGAGCAGGTGGAGTTCGATCCTGAACTGCTCAGCCGTTTCGCCGGCGACCCACGTCTGGATGCCTCGGTCGCCCTGCAGCAGCGCCTGTTCGCCACCCGCCGCGCGGCGCTGAGCGGCGAGGCCGAGATTCTCCGCGAGAACATCCGCGGCGCCGAGGAACAGCTCAAGGGCCTGCGCCAGGTGCAGTACTCGCGCAATTCGCAGATCAAGCTGCTCAACCAGGAACTCGACGGCGTGCGCAGCCTGGCCGCCGAAGGCTACGTGACCCGCAACCGCATGCTCGAGCTGGAGCGCAACGCTGCCGAACTGAGCGCCTCGCTGGCGCAGAACGTCGCCGACAGCGGGCGTACGCGCAACCAGATCGCCGAAATCAAGCTGCGCATCCTGCAACTGGAACAGGACTTCCAGAAGGAAGTGCAATCGCAACTGACCGAGGCGCAGAAAGAGGCCGCCGCCCTCGCCGACCGCCTGCGCGCGCTGGACTACGAGGTGACCAACACGGTGATCCGCTCGCCCATCGACGGCGTGGTACTGGGGCTGTCCGCCTCCACCATCGGCGGGGTGATCCAGGCCGGCTCGCGGATCATGGACGTGGTGCCGGCCAACGAGCCGCTGCAAGTGGACGCCATGGTGCCGGTGCAGGCCATCGACAAGATGCAGCCCGGCCTGCCGGTGGACATCGCCTTCCCCGCCTTCAACCACGCGCAGACGCCGAACATCCCCGGCCGCGTGCTGACCATCTCCGCCGACCGCCTGATCGACGAGGCCAACAAGCAGCCCTACTACCTGGCCCAGGTCGAGGTGACCGCCGAAGGCATGGACAAGCTCGGCAGCAACCGTATCCGCCCCGGCATGCCGGCCACCGTGACGATCAAGACCGGCGAACGCAACCTGATGAGTTACCTGATGAAACCCCTGCTCGACCGCATCGATGGAGCCTTCAAGGAGCAATGACATGCTCATGCGTCAAACGCTGTTCGGCCTCTGCTGCCTGGCCGCCGTGCCCGTCCACGCCCTCGATCTGCTGCAGGCCTGGGAGCAGCTGCAACTGCAGGGCCCGACCTACCGCGCGGCCATCCACGAGCGCGACGCCGGCCTGGAAAACCGTGCCATAGGCAAGGCCGGGCTGCTGCCGCAGATCACCGCGCGGGCCAGCAAGAGTCGGGTCGACGGCACCCAGGAGCAGGAAAACCTGCTCGGCCAGAGCATCGAAAACGATCTGGACTACGACTCGCAGAACCTCAGCCTGCAGCTGCGCCAGCCGCTGTACAACCGCCAGAAGATGGTCGAGTACCGCCAGGGCAAGCAGCGCGCCAGCTACAGCGAGGCGGTGTTCGACGCCAAGACGCAGAACGTCGCCGTGCGCCTGGCCAGCCGCTACTTCGACGTGCTGCTGACGCGCGAGACCATCGACCTGTCGCGCGCCAAGCTCAAGGCCTTCGAGCAGCAGGTGGCCGCCGCGCAGCGCCGTTTCGACCTGGGCGACGGCACCATCACCGACGTCGACCAGGCCACCGCGCGGCGCGACCTGGCCCAGGCCGAGGTGATCGAAGCCGAGGACAACCTGGTGGTCGCCCTGCGCCTGCTGGAGGAACTGCTCGGCGACATCCCCCGACAGCTCGCCACCCTCCAGGCGGACTTTCCCACTCCGCCGCTGCAGCCTAACAACCTGCAGGACTGGCTGAACAAGGCGCGCCAGAACAACCCCACGCTGCGCGCGCGGCAGGTCAACCACGGCCTCGCCGAAGAGGAAGTCAGACGCGCCAGCAGCGGCCACTGGCCGACCCTGGACCTGGTGCTGGGCTATACCGACAGCGAGAGCGACTCGATCTCCACCATCGATCAGACCAACCGCTACAACTCCATCGGCCTGGAATTCAACATGCCGCTGTACGCCGGCGGCGGGGTCAGCGCGCGGGTGCGCCAGGCCACCGCCAGCCGCGAACAGGCCGGCGAGGAAGTCAACGCCGCGCGCGAGGAAGTGTTCTCCGCCACCACCCGCGAGTTCCGCGGCGTACAGAGCGGCCAGGCGCGCATCCGCGCCCTGGAACAGGCCGTCGCCTCCAGCGAACGGGCGCAGGACTCGGCACGCAAGGGCTTTCTCGCCGGCTCCAGCACCAACGTCGATATCCTCAACGCCGAGGAACAGGTGTTCATCGCCCGCCGCGACCTGCTCGAAGCCAAGCTGCGCTACCTGCTGGCCCGTCTGCAGCTGGCCGCAGCGGTCGGCCTGCTCGGCGAGGACGATATCCTCCAGGCCAATGCCTACCTGGGCCCGGAGCTGGCGATCGGCTACTGAGTACGCTCAGCGCCAGTGACGCTGCTGGGTGCGTCGCGTCTGCCCCATGCCCAGCATCCAGGCGAGCAGCAGCGCCAGCGACTCCGCCAGCCAGGCCAGCAGCAAGGCGCAGCTCAGGCCCCAGAGCATCGCCTCGGGAGTCAGCAGCACCTGGTAGCGGTAGGCGTCGAGGGTTTCCTCGAACAGTTCGCCATCGGCGGCCGTGGCCAGGTGCCAGGCCTGGGCGTACCAGGGCCCCTGCATGGCCTGCCACTCGCGCTCCAGCAAGGTCGCGCGCTGCACCAGATGGGCCACGCTCTGCGCGTCGCTGCGCATCACCGCATCGTCGCTGACCCGGTAGTGCGCGACCAGCGCATCCAGGTCGCCCTTGAAGAAGCGCCGCGCGGTGTCCTGAAAGCCCTTGAGACTCTGCTGCGACTCCAGGCGATGGGCCTCGACGCGCTTGCCGTAGTCGTCGACGAAGCCCGGCACCTGCACGCCGAGCAGCAGACCGCAGGCGAACAGCGCCAGGCGCAAATAGCTTCGCAACATCCTTCCCCCCCTCAGAGCTTGTGAATAAATCTACTGCGCTCGGCATCTCACGTTTCGGCTGTGCTCGCAATGCTCATGTACTTCAATACACTCCGCTTGCTGCGCGCAGGCGAAACGCGACCTGCCTTCGCTCGCGACGATTTCTTCACAAGCTCTCAAGCCTTACCGTCGGCGATGCACTCGCCACGGCGCCACAACCGCCACTCTCCCGGCTGATACAGCGTCCATTGTTCGTTGTCGGTCAGCGGCTCGGTGGCGATCACCGTGACCACGTCGTTCGGCGTGGTTTCGGCCTGGAAATCCACCTTGAGGTCGGCGTCCTTGAGCTGCGCCGGGCCGAAGGGCGCGCGCCGGGTGATATGCGCCAGCTTGCTCGAACAGAAGCTGAACAGCCAGTCGCCGTCGCTGAGCAGGCAGTTGAACACGCCGAGCTGGCGGTAGCTGGCGCAGGCCGCCACCAGCACCGGCAGCAGCATCTCCACCGACACCGGCTCGGGAAAGGCGCGGCGCACCCGGTTGAGCAGGTCGCAGAAGGCCGCCTCGCTGTCGGTGTCGCCCACCGGCCGGTAGAAACTGGTGGCACCGACCAGGCCGGTCAGCTGGCCGTTGTGGGCGAAACACCAGTTGCGCCCCCACAACTCGCGCACGAAGGGATGGGTATTGGCCAGGCACACCTGGCCGACGTTGGCCTGGCGGATATGGCCGATCACCACCTCGCTCTTGATCGGGTAGCGCTGCACCAGCTGCGCCACCTCCGACTCGCTGCTCGCCCGCGGATCCTGGAACAGGCGCAGGCCCCGGCCTTCGTAGAAGCCGATGCCCCAGCCGTCGCGGTGCGGCCCGGTGCGCCCGCCGCGCTGCATCAGCCCGGTGAAGCTGAAGACGATATCGGTGGGGACGTTGGCGCTCATGCCGAGCAATTCGCACATCGAGTCAGTTCTCCTCGCCGAGGGCACGGCGCAGTTGCTCGGCCTCGGCTTGCAGGCGTGCCTGCAAACGCCGACGGCCCAGGGGCAGGAAACGCACCAGCAGGCGCCAGAGCAGCGCCGGCAAATCGCCGCGGCGTCGCGGGATCAGGTGCAGATGCAGGTGTGGCACGTGCTGGTTGGAATCGGGGCCGTCGTTGATCAGCAGGTTGATCCCCTCGCGGCCGTAGCCCGCCGCGCGCAACGCCGCCGCCATCTTGTCAGCCAGGGCCAGCAGACGGTCGCGCACTGCCGCCGGCAGATCCTCGAGGAAGGGGGCATGGGCGCGGCTGACGATCAGCACGTGCGCCGGGCGCATGGGAAAGATATCCAGCAGGACGATGAAATCCTCGTCCCGGTACAGTTGGTGCGCCGGCAAACGGCCAGCGGCGATGGCGCAGAATACGCAGTCCATGAGGCCTCCCATCCACGATGGCCATCATGCTGACCGGCTAACCGGCCAGGCGCAAGGGTCAGAGGCGCGGTTCCAGCCGGCCGCCGCGCTCGTAGCGATGTGCCAGGCGCTCGTCGTCCTGTTCCATCAGCTCGCGCAGGGTGCGCGGGTCTTCGTCTTCCACCACAGTCTCCTCGCGGCGCCCCTGCCACCAGCGCTCGATGGGCCAGCGCACGGCGACGAAGACCAGGTAAAGGGCGAAGGCGATCAGGCTGTAGAGGGTCAGGTCGGCCACCGCCCGCCAGGCGTTGTTGCCCACCTTGAGCAGCAGGTCCATGGCGGTCACCGCGATGGCCGGGGCGAACAACTCGCGCGCTGGGTCGACTATGGTCGGGCTGAACAACAGCACCGCCACCAGCACCCGCAACGGCTCGCGCAGGTAGCGCCACATCCAGCTGGTCATGCGCAGCCACACCAGCAGGCAGCCGAGGGCGGCGACGCCATAGGCGGCCCAGGCGAGCAGATAGTCGTTCTCGTTCATCATAAAGCGGCGATCCTGGCCTCGAAGTTGGCGGGGCTGACGGAGGGGCGCTTATGATAACGGCTTTTCCCCGGCCCGGCGCCCCTGCCGTCGGCCGCGCCGCCCTGGAGTCTCTGCATGATCGCTGCCCCCATCGCCCGCCAAGAATCCGGCGCCGATCCCTATCGCTGGCTGGAGAACCGCGACAGCGACGAGGTGCTCGACCACCTGCGCGCCGAGAACGCCTACCTGGAAGCCGAGCTGGCGCCGCAGCAGGCGCTGCGCGGGCGGCTGTTCGAGGAAATCAAGGGGCGCATCCGCGAAACCGACCTGTCGCTGCCGGTGCCCTGGGGCGACTACCTCTACTTCCAGCGCACCACCGCCGGCGACGAGTACCCGCGCCACTATCGCTGCCGCAAACCGGCGGACGGCTCGCTGAGCCTCGACGCCGCCAGCGAGCAGCTGCTGCTAGACCCCAACGCCCTGGCCGGCGGCGGCTACCTGGCGCTCGGCGCCTTCAGCATCAGCCCTGACCAACGCCGTCTGGCCTACAGCCTGGATCGCAGCGGCGACGAGATCTACCGCCTGTTCGTCAAGGAACTCGATAGCGGGCAGATCCAGGAGCTGCCCTTCGACGACTGCGACGGCAGCATGACCTGGGCGGGCGACAGCCAGACGCTGTTCTTCACCGAGCTGGACGACACCCACCGACCCTACAAGCTGTACCGCCACCGCCTCGGTGAGGACGGCGCCGAAGCGGTGTTCGAGGAGGGCGACGGGCGCTTCTTCCTGCACTGCTACCGCTCCAGCTCCGAGCGCCAGCTGATCCTCCAGCTCGGCAGCAAGACCACCAGCGAAGTCTGGGTGCTGGATGCCGAACGGCCGCAGGACGCCTTCGCCTGCCTGGCGCCACGCGAGGAAGGCCACGAGTACGATGTCGACCACGGTCTGCAGGACGGCGCCTGGAGCTGGCTGATCCGCAGCAACCAGAGCGGCATCAACTTCGCCCTCTACGCCGCCGACGAAGCCGCGCCGCAGCGCCCGCACTGGCGCGAGATTCGCGCCCACGATCCGGCGGTGATGCTCGAAGGCGTCACCCTCAACCGCGACGCCCTGGTGCTGAGCCTGCGCGAGGGCGGCCTGCCGGTGCTGGAAGTGCAGCCGCAGGGCGCGGCCGCCTACCGCGTGCAACTGCCGGATGCCGCCTACAGCCTGCACGTGCAGGACGGCCTGGAGTTCCACAGCACGGTGATCCGCCTGCGCTACGAGGCCCTCGGCCGCCCGGCGCAGATTCGTCAGCTGGAGCTGGCCAGCGGCACCCAGCAGGTGCTCAAGCAGACCCCAGTGGAAGGCCCCTTCGATGCCGAGGCCTACGAGAGTCGCCGCCTGTGGGCCACCGCGGCCGACGGCACGCAGGTGCCGATCAGCCTGGTGGCGCGCCGCGAGGTGCTCGCCGCCGGCACGCCGGCGCCGCTCTACCTCTATGGCTACGGTGCCTACGGCGAGAGCCTCGACCCCTGGTTCTCGCATGCCCGCCTGAGCCTGCTCGAGCGCGGTTTCGTCTTCGCCATCGCCCACGTGCGCGGCGGCGGCGAGATGGGCGAGGCCTGGTACCGCGCCGGCAAGCTGGAGCACAAGCCCAACAGCTTCGGCGACTTCATCGCCTGCGCCGAACACCTGATCGACGCCGGCCTGACCACCCCGGCGCAGCTGGCCATCAGCGGCGGCAGCGCCGGCGGCCTGCTGATCGGCGCGGTGCTCAACCAGCGCCCGCAGCTGTTCGCCGCGGCCATCGCCGAGGTGCCCTTCGTCGACGTGCTCAACACCATGCTCAACCCGGAGCTGCCGCTGACGGTGACCGAGTACGACGAATGGGGCGACCCCAACCTGCCCGAGGTGTTCGCGCGGATCAAGGCCTACGCACCCTACGAGAACGTGCGCGTCCAGGCCTACCCGGCGATCCTCGCGGTGGCCGGCTACAACGACAGCCGCGTGCAGTACTGGGAAGCGGCCAAGTGGGTAGCGCGGCTGCGCGAGCGCAAGACCGACGCCAACCTGTTGCTGCTCAAGACCGACCTCGACGCCGGCCACGGCGGCATGAGCGGGCGCTACCAGGGCATCCGCGACGTGGCCCTGGAATACGCGTTCCTGTTCAAGGTACTGGGCCTCGCCGAAGGCTGACCGAGCAATCAACTTTCGCTCGCCGCTCGCGGAATCTGATCTAGCAGGTCGTTGAGAAACGTAGGCGAGGCAGGCAAGACAAGGCAAAAGCGGCCGAAAAAGCGGAGTTTACGAGCTGTAAATGAGCATTTTGAGGCCGTTTTTAACGCAGTATTGCCAACGCAGGTAGTTTCTCGGCGGCCTGCTAGGCTGAAGGCACGCTCATGGCGATAGGCCATAAGCGCCCTTTTCCTGCCTGCCGCCAAGGAAGATCCGCCATGAAGAGTTGGAAGATTCGCACCCACCTGTTGCTGCTCGCCGGCGCTCTGCTCAGCGCCCTGCTGGCCGTCGGCCTGCTCGGCCTGCATGGGCTGAAAGCCACCGTCGGCGGGCTGCAGACCGTCTACCTGGATCGCGTGGTGCCGCTGCGCGACCTCAAGCTGATCGCCGATCTCTACGCGGTGAACATAGTCGACGCCACGCACAAGGCGCGCAGCGGCGAACTGACCGGCCACGCCGCGCAGCAGCTGATCGAACAGGCCCAGCAGCGCATCGCGCAGACCTGGCAGGCCTACCTGACCACCGAGCTGATCGCCGAGGAACGCCGCCTGATCGAGCAGATCGCCCCGCTGATGGAGCGCGCCGGGCCGCCGCTGGAGCAGTTGCAGAGCCTGCTCGCCCGCGGCGATCAGGTGGCGCTGGAGCGTTTCGCCCGCAGCGAGCTGTACCCGCTGATCGACCCGCTGTCGGCCAAGTTCGCCGAGCTGATCGAGGTGCAGCTGGTGGAGGCCAAGCACCAGTTCCAGCTGGGCGAGGCGGAGTACGCCGCCAATCTGCGCCTCAGCCTGGCCCTGCTGTTGCTCGCCATGCTGCTGGGCAGCGCCCATGCGCTGTATTTCAGCCGCCGCCTCGGCCACCAGCTGGGCGCCGAACCCGGCGAGCTGGAGGCGATCAGCGTGCGCATCGCCGCCGGTCGCCTGGATGGCGCGCCGGCGGACGGCCGCGCCAGCAGCGGGGTGATGAGGTCGGTGCAGGCCATGCGCCATGGCCTGCACGACGTAATCGGCAATATCGGCGAGGCCTCCGAGCAGATCGAGTGCGCCACCCTGCAGCTGGCCGCCTCCTCCGAGCAGGTGCTCAACAGCGCCAATATCCAGAGCGACACCGCCGCGGCGATGGCCGCGACCATGGAGCAGCTGGCGGTGAGCATCAACCATATCGCCGAAAACGCCCAGCACACCCACGACCGCGCGCAGCAGGCCGGCGAGCTGACCGACAGCGGTCTGGCGGTGACCGCCCAGGCCATCGAGGAAATCCGTCGGGTCGCCGCCCTGGTCGCGCAGTGCTCGGCGGATATCCAAGAGTTGGCGGCACAATCGGGCAATATCGGCGCCATAGTCGACGTGATTCGCAGCATTGCCGAGCAGACCAACCTGCTCGCGCTGAACGCCGCCATCGAGGCGGCGCGCGCCGGCGAGCAGGGCCGCGGTTTCGCTGTGGTCGCCGACGAGGTGCGCAGCCTGGCCGGGCGCACCGCGCAATCCACCACCGAGATCGTCGCCCTGGTCGAGGCCATCCACGGCGGCGTGCGCCAGGCCCACGACAGCATGGCGGCGACCTGCGCGGGCGTCGACAACGGCCTGCAGCTGGTCGAACGCAGCGCCGCGGCGATGGGCGAGATCCGCCAGGCGCTGGACGAATCGCTGCAGTCGGTCGGCATCATCGCCACCGCCCTGCAGCAGCAGCGCGCCGCCAGCGAGCAGGTGGCGCAGAACGTCGAACAGGTGGCGCAGATAGTCGAGGAGAACTCCGCGGCGCAGGGCGGCATAGTCCAGGCCATCCGCGCGCTGCAGGGCATGTCGGAGCGCCTGCAGGGGGTGATGCGCCGCTTCAGTTTCTGAGCGCCCGTGCAGGCGAGAGCGTGAACGGCCTCGAGAAACGCCGCGGCAGGCGACCAACAGCGATTGGCAACGCCTGCCGTTGCGGCTAAGGTCGCCTCCCCGCTCTCGCCATACCGCCCGACCATGCCCGACACTTCCCACCTGATCGACGCCATCCGCGACATGCTGCTGGACTGCGGCCTGTTCGACCAACTGCCTGCCGGCGACGTACTCACCGCTGCCGGCTATTTCAGCCTGAGCAAGATCGACGAAGGCACGCTGATCTTCCGCGAGGGCGATGCCGGCACCTTCATGTGCATCCTCCAGCAGGGCGCCGTCTCGGTGCGCAAGACCAACGTCAGCGGCGAGGAGGTGGAGATCACCTGCCTGCGCAAGGGCCGCGCCTTCGGCGAAATGGCCGTGCTCGACGGCGAACGACGCTCGGCCACCTGCGTCGCGGCCAGCGACAGCGTGCTGCTGACCCTGGGCAAGGACGCCCTGGACAAGATGCTGCAGGAGGCGCCGAGAGCCGCCGCCCAGGTCATCCGCGCCATCGCCGTGGGCATGTCGAAACGCCTGCGCATGGCCGACGGCCAGCTGGTCAACCAGGTCTAATCCCGCTTCTGCCCCGGCTCGACCGGTTGGCGATTGCGCTGCAGCTGCTGTTCCAGCAGCGGGATGGCCTGATCCTTCGGCGCTTGCGGCACCAGCCGCGGCAGGCTCTGCCCCTGCGGTGGCGGTAGCAAGGGCGCCGTCCCCGGCCCCTGGCGCTGAATCGGCGCACTTTGCGGCTGACCGTAGGGTTGCGGCGTGGCGGTGCCGGGCGCGCCGGCGGCGGGCGACGTCGGCATGCGCGGCGGTTGCTGGGTCTGGGCCAGTGCGGCGGCGGCGCAGGCCAGGATCGAAGCGGCAAGTATCGAGCGACGCATGATGGGGCTCCTGATCGGCGAGCTTTCGTTCTATTCTGGCAGCATCCGAACGCCAACGTTCGCCACCCGAGCACGAGCCACGCCATGAGCACCACCAGCAAGCTGGACCAGATCCTCGCCGAGGCGCAGCGGCGCCGCGAAACCAGCTACCGCGAAAAAGCCCTGAAGATGTACCCGCATATCTGCGGGCGCTGCGGCCGCGAGTTCAGCGGCAAGCGCCTGAGCGAGCTGACCGTGCACCACCGCGACCACAACCACGACAACAACCCGGAAGACGGCTCCAACTGGGAACTGTTGTGCCTGTACTGCCACGACAACGAGCATCAGCGCCAGGTCGACCTGCACTACCAGAAGGAAGAAGCCGCCAGCGCCGGCTCCGGCAGCAAGGTCACCCACAAGGCGCTGGCCGGGCTCGAGGCGCTGCTCAAGCGTTAAAGAAGCGGGGGCGGTGCCGGCTTATCCGTAGGGCGCGCCGCGCGCGCCGCCTTGGTCTCAGCGCAACAACCGCGTATCCAGCACCCGCGACGGCCCGCCCATGACGTTCTCGACGATGTCGATGAAATCCTCGGTGCTGGCCTTGTCCAGGCGCATCAGGCCGCGGGTCACGTCGTCCAGCGAACGCGGCTGCGTATTGCCCTTGGTCTTCTGGCGGATTTCCCGATCCAGCTCCTGCAACAGCAGCACCGCGCGCGCGGTGACCGGGCCGGTGGCGCGCGCGGTGCGCAGGCTCTTCACCGGCTTGCTCCAGCGCGTCAGTTGCTCGCGCATCTTCTGGTAGCGGTCCTCGCCGATACCGCCGGCGCGGCGCATCAGTTCGATGGCGTAGTACTCGGCCAGACCCTCGGTGATCCAGTCGCTGCGGTCGCGCGACTGGATGCGGCTGAACACGTGGACCAGCTCGTGCACCAGCGAGCTGGTGCCGTTCTCGCTGACCAGCGGCCGGTCCGCGTGCATGTAGTAGGAATTGGCCGCCGACAGGCCGCCGCGCCACATCGGGTCGCCGGCGCCGACGATCAGCAGCTTGGCCGGATCGCGCGGGAACACCGCCTGCATTTCGGGCCAGACGAAGGTCAGCAGGGTCATGATGTCCATGCGCCGCATGCCCTCGCCCACCGGCGCGGCGATGGCGACATCGGTCTCGCCGAGGCGGGCGCGGCGGGTGCCGAGCTTGCCGGCGACCAGCCAGCCGGTGGGGCGGTCGAACTTGCGCAGCGGGTTGTCGATGCGAAAGCGATTCTTGCCGATGCGCGGCCAGCCGGTTTCCACGCTTTTCCAGCCCTTGGGCAGCTCGAACTGCAGGCGCGCCACCAGCTCGGTCTTGTCCTGCTGGCGCAGCACGGCGCTGGGCACCAGGTCGTCACCACGCAGCAGCGCCCAGTCCTCGGTCATCCGCGCATCGAAGCTCCCCGGCTGGCGCTCGTGGTCGATGCGCACCTTGTAGCTCAGGCGGCTCTTGCCGGCGGCCGGCTGCCAAATGCCGCGCTCGGGCTGCTCCTGCTGCCACTGGCCGTCGGCGGAAAAGTCGCTGTAGCGGCCCTCCTTGCCCAGGTCGAAGTCCAGGCTGAGCACGCGCTCGCCCTGCTCCAGGGTCAGGCTGACTTCGGCCTGGTTGGTTTCGGGCAGAAAGCGCACGCGGTAGTCCAAATCGACCTTATGCGTGGCCGCCCAGGTCGGCAGGCTCAGACTCAGCAACAGCAGGGACAACAGGGGGTAACGAACGGGCATCGCGCAAAGCTCCTGATGCGGTGGGACGCGGCGATCCGATATGACCGCGACGCCCTCGGGCAATTCCATGGCTGGGCGCACAGATTTGCCACGAAGCCCGGCGCCGATCAACCGGCGCGAAAGATCAGGTGCTCTTCCCAGTCGTCTTCGGCCACGCTGTTCTCGCTGAGCATGCGCCCGGACTGCGAGATGCGCTCGATATGCACCGCCTCCGGATCGCCGCAGACCAGGTGGTGCCACAGCGGCAGGTCCTTGCCCTCGCTGACCAAGCGGTAGGCGCAGGTCGGCGGCAGCCACTGGAACTGGTCGGCCTGCGCCGGGGTGAGCTGGATGCAGTCGGGCACCTGCTTGGCGCGGTTGGCGTAGTCGCTGCAGCGGCAGCTCTTGAGATCGAGCAGCTTGCAGGCGATGCGGGTGTAGTAGACGGCGCCGTCGTCCTCGTCTTCGAGCTTCTGCAGGCAGCACAGACCGCAACCGTCGCACAGCGACTCCCACTCGTCCTGATCGAGCTGGGCGAGGGTCTTGCGTTTCCAGAAGGGTTCGACTTTGGCGGCCATGGCGACAGGCAGAAGCTCGGAGGAGAAAAGCGCGGCAGTCTAGCCCGAGCGCCGGTCACGGCCAAGCGGCGGATGCCGAACGGCAGCGCTTAGGCTCAGTAGCCGCGGGCGAACGCCACCTCGCCGCGCAGCGTCTCGCCGGCCTGCCAGCGCGCCAGGTTGTCGAGAAACAGCGCGGCCATCAGCGCCGGCTCGGTGGGCGCAGCGCTGTGTCCGGTGAGCAGCAGACGCGGCGCGCTCCAGAACGGATGGCCGGGCGGCAGCGGCTCCTCGCGGCAGACGTCGATCACCGCGCCGGCCAGTTGGCCCTGCTCCAGCGCCGCCACCAGGTCGGCATCGACCACCGCGGCGCCGCGCCCGGCATTGATCAGCAGCGCCTCGGGGCGCAGCCGGGCCAGCAGCTCGGCGTCGTACAGATCGCGGGTGGCTGGGGTATCGGGCAACAGGTTGATCACATAGTCGGCCCAGGCGGCCAGGCGCGGCAGCTGATCCAAGCCGGCCACCTCGACGAAGGGCGGCTGCTGGCGCGGCGCGCTGGCCACGCCGCGCAGCTGCAGACCGAAAGGCGCGAGAAACTGCGCCACGGCCTGACCGATATCGCCACAGCCGACGATCAGCGCCCGCCGCCCGGCCAGGCTGCGCGGCAGGCTGTGCTCCCAGCGCTGCGCCACTTGCGCGGCCAGACGGGCGAACAGGCGCCGTTCATGGGCCAGCAGATGGCCGAGCACATACTCGGCCATCACCTGGCCGAAGATGCCGACGGCGCGGCTCAGGCGATAGTCGCGCGGCAAGTCGGGCGCCAGCAGCGGCGTGATCCCCGCCCAGGTCGACTGCAGCCACTGCGGGCGCAGGCCCTGGCGCAGCAGGGGCGCGAGCAGATCGGGCTGGCCCAGCCACAACGGGCAGTCGCCGGCCGCCGCGGCCAGCTCGACGGGGTCGGCGCCGGCCTGCAGCGCCAACTCGGGCCGCGCGGCGCGAATCAGCTCGGCGTAGCGCCCGTGGTCGTGCTCGGCGATCAGCAGGCGCATGGTTCAGACCGGGTCGTTGCGACGCAGCAGTTCGTCCGGCAGGTGCTCGATGTACTCCTCCTCCGGCGGCGGCATCTGCAGGTGGTAGCCCTGCTTCTCCAGGTTCTCCAGCACCTGGGCGATGTCCTCGCGAGCCAGTTGCCGCTCGGGGCTGAGCACCAGGTCGAAGGCGTGCACCGGCGCGCCGAACACGCCGAGCAGGCCCTCCGGTACCCGGCTCAGGGCGTCGGCCTTGAGCACGTAGAGGTACATCTCGTTCTTGCGTGGGCTCTTGTAGATGGAACAGATGCGTTTCACGCGGATTCTCCTTCGGCGGCCAGGCAGTCGAGCAGCGCCTGGCCCATCAACTCCCGGCGCCAACCGCGCAGGGACTCGGGCAATTGGTAGGGACCGCTGGGGTAGCCGCTCTTCAGCAGGGCTTCCAGGGTCTTCTTGCGCAGCATCAGCTCGGGCACTATCGCTAGGCGCTCGCCCTCACGCTGGCCGATGGCACGCAGTTTCTTCAGCAGCGCCGAAGCCTCCACCGGCAGCGGCTCGGGCAGCGCCTCGGGCCACTCGCCCGGCGGCAGCGCGGCGGCCTCGCGGATCAGCGCCAGCAGGGTCTCACCGTCCTGGCGCACGGTCTTCGGGTGCATGTCCTCGATGCGCGCCAGGGCCACCAGGTTGTCCGGCTGGGTGCGCGCCAGCGGCCACAGCGAATGCTCGCGCAGGATGCGGTTGCGCGGCTGGTTGCGCGCCCGCGCCTCGCGCTCGCGCCAGGCGCACAGTGCGCGCAGCACGGCGAGTTGCTGACGCGACAGCTTCCAGGCCAGCTTGGCCTCGCGCCAGGCCTGCTCCGGGTCGACCTCGCGGCCGAGGCCGGCGACCAGTTCGGCGCCATCCTCCAGCACCCAGGCATACTTCTCCGGCGACAGGCGGGCGGTCAGCGCCTGGTACACCTCCGCCAGGTGCAGCACGTCCTCGGCGGCGTAGCTCACCTGGGTCTGCGACAGCGGCCGCTGCAGCCAGTCGGAGCGGGTCTCGCCCTTGGGCAGCTCGATGCCCAGCAGCGCCTGCACCAGGCGCGAGTAGCCCATGGAGAAGCCCAGGTTGAGGTAGCCGGCGGCCAGTTGGGTATCGAACAACGGCGTCGGCAGGCTGCCGGTCAGGCGCAGGAAGACTTCCAGGTCCTCGCTGCACGAATGCAGCACCTTGACCACCTGCGGCGCCTGCAGCAGCGCGGCGAAGGGCGCCCAGTCGCCGATGCACAGCGGATCGATCAGGTAGGCCCGCGCGCCCTCGCTGACCTGCAGCAGGCCGGCGATCGGGTAGAAGGTGTCGACGCGCATGAACTCGGTGTCCAGCGCGACGAAGGGCAACGCCTGCCAGGCGGCGCAATGCTCGGCCAGGCTGGCGTCGTCGCGAATCCAGTGAATATCGTTAGCCACGCGGCTCTCCCGTGAAGAATGCCGCGCAGTATATATGCCCCGGCCGCCGGACGGGGCAGCGCTCTGCCACTGCGCCGGCGAACTGTGTAACCTGTGCCGCGCATCGCTTGCCCTCGACACGGAAGAACAACAATGAAGAAACTGCTTGCCCTGCTCGTCGTGCTGCTGGCCGCCGCGGCCGGCTACCTGGCCATCACCCCCAGTCCCATCGACCCGCTGGCCTGGGACGCGCCCGCCGCGCCGGCCATGATCGGCGTGCTGGAGCCCAACGACACCCTGATGAAGGCCGAACTGCTGGCCCGCGGCCAGCTGCATGGTCCGGAAGATACCGCCGTGGACGCCGAAGGCCGGGTCTATGCCGGGTTGCACGACGGGCGCATCGTCCGCGTGCTGGCAGACGACAGCGTGGAGACCTTCGTCGACACCGGCGGCCGGCCGCTGGGCATGGACTTCGACGCCACTGGCAACCTGATCGTCGCCGACGCCTACAAGGGCCTGCTGAGCATCGACCCACAAGGTAACGTCAAGGTACTGACTACCGAGGCCGAGGGCCTGCCCTTCGCCTTCACCGACGACCTGGATATCGCCAGCGACGGCACCATCTACTTCAGCGACGCCTCCTCGCGTTTCCAGCAGCCGGACTACCTGCTCGACCTGCTCGAGGCCCGTCCGCACGGCCGCCTGCTGGCCTATGACCCGGCCACAGGCCAGACCCGCGTGCTGCTCAAGGACCTGTACTTCGCCAACGGCGTGGCGCTGTCGGCGAACGAGGACTTCGTGCTGGTCAACGAGACCTACCGCTACCGCATCACCCGCTACTGGCTCAAGGGCGACAAGGCCGGCCAGCACGAGGTGTTCATCGACAACCTGCCCGGCCTGCCGGACAACCTGCAGGGCGACCGCAAGGGCACCTTCTGGGTCGCCCTGCCCACCCCGCGCAAGGCCGACGCCGACTTCCTCCACCGTCACCCCTGGCTCAAGGCGCAACTGGCCAAGCTGCCGCGCGCGCTGTGGCCGAAGGCGATCCCTTACGGTTTCGCCATCGCCCTCAACGAACAGGGCGAGATCGTGCGCAGCCTGCACGACACCAGCGGCACCCACCTGCGCATGGTCACCTCGGTGAAACCGGTGGGCGACCATCTGTACTTCGGCAGCCTGGACAACGACCGTATCGGCAAACTGCAGATTCACTGAGCAATGCAGCTGCCCAGGTCACTCACGACCTGGGCAGCCCGCTCAGACCTTCTGGGCAATCCAGATGGTATGCCGCGTGCCCCTGTTGCCATGGGCATACACCTGCACCGCTTCGCCCTTGAAGCCCGCCTTGCGCACTTTCTCCGAAAAGGCCCGGTCGGCGCTGGACGACCACACTGCCAGCATGCCCCTGGGCCTCAGCGCCTTGGCGCACTGGCGCAGGCCATCCATGCTGTACAGCCAGTCATTGCCCTTCTGAGTCAGGCCTTCCGGACCGTTGTCGACGTCCAGCATGATCGCGTCGTAGCGCTGCTCGGCGGCCTGCAGCACCTTGGCGACGTCCTCCTGAATGATCACTGCACGCGGGTCATTCAACGGATAACCGGACTTCGCCCCGAGCGGGCCACGGTTCCACTCGACCACGCCCGGCACCAGCTCGGCCACCGCCACCTCGGCGTCAGCCCCCAGGTGCTGTAGCGCCGAGGCCAGGGTAAAGCCCATGCCCAGACCTCCGATCAGCACCCGCACCTGTGGACGGCCAGCGATCTGTTTGCAGGGAATCGCGGCCAGGGCATCTTCCGAGCCGTGCATGCGGGTATTCATCAGCTGCCCGCCATCGCCGCCGGCAATCTTGATGACGAAATCTTCCCCGTACTCGAACAGGTTCAGCGCACCATTCGTACCCGGGATCGGAGCGGTGTCGAGCAAGACAAAACGTTTCATGCAGAGCGAAGACCTGTGTAGCGAGCGTGAGGGCGGGCAGCATGCCTGAATCGGCCGAGCAGCACAGCCCCGCCAGAAACGACGAGGCCCCGCGTTGACACGCGAGGCCTCGTGACTACAGCGACGCTGCTTTCAGAGCCTTTTCAAAGTCAGCCTTTGAGCAGGTTCTCAGACCACGCCCTGCGCCAGCATGGCATCGGCCACCTTGACGAAGCCGGCGATGTTGGCGCCCCTGACGTAGTTGATCCGGCCCTTCTCCTCGCCGTGGTGCACGCAGGCGTGGTGGATGTTCTGCATGATGCCGTGCAGGCGCTCGTCCACCTCGCCGGCGCTCCAGTGCAGGCGCATGGCGTTCTGGCTCATCTCCAGGCCGCTGGTGGCCACGCCGCCGGCGTTGGAGGCCTTGCCCGGGGCGTAGCAGATGCCGGCCTCGACGAACAGGTCCACCGCTTCCAGGGTCGAGGGCATGTTGGCGCCTTCGGCCACGCAGATACAGCCGCTCCTCAGCAGCGCGCGGGCATCCTCGCCGTCCAGCTCGTTCTGCGTCGCGCAGGGCAGCGCGATGTCGCAGGCCAGGCGCCAGGGCCGTTGGCCGGCGAGAAACTGCAGGCCGAAGTGCTCGGCCATCTCGCGCAGGCGACCGCGACGCTGGTTCTTCAGCGCCATCAGGTACTGCCACTGCTCCTCGTTCAGCCCGTCCTCGGCGTACAGCGTGCCTTCGGAGTCGGACAGCGAGATCACCCGTCCGCCCAGCTCCATGACCTTCTGCGCCGCGTACTGGGCGACGTTGCCGGAACCGGAGATGGCCACGCGCTGGCCCTCAAAGCCCTGATCGATACGCTTGAGCATCTCCTGGGCGAAATACACGCAGCCGTAGCCGGTGGCCTCGGGGCGGATCAGGCTGCCGCCGTAGCTCAGGCCCTTGCCGGTGAGCACCGAGGTGAACTGGTTGGACAGGCGCTTGTACTGGCCGAACAGGTAGCCGATCTCGCGGGCGCCGACGCCGATATCGCCGGCCGGCACGTCCAGATCCGCACCGATATGGCGGTACAGCTCGTTCATGAACGACTGGCAGAAGCGCATCACCTCGCCCTCGCTCTTGCCCTTGGGATCGAAGTCGGCGCCGCCCTTGCCGCCGCCCATGGGCAGCGAGGTCAGCGAGTTCTTGAACACCTGCTCGAAGGCGAGGAACTTGAGCACGCCCAGGTTGACCGAGGGGTGGAAGCGCAGGCCGCCCTTGTACGGGCCGATGGCGCTGCTCATCTGGATGCGGTAGCCGCGGTTGACCTGCACCTGGCCGCGGTCGTCGACCCAGGGCACGCGGAACAGGATGGCGCGCTCCGGCTCGACCATGCGCTCGAGAATGCCCGCCTCGCGGTAGCGCGGATTGGCCTCGAGGAAGGGCCACAGGCTGCGCACCACTTCCTCCACCGCCTGGTGAAATTCCGGCTGATCGGGATCGCGCTGCTTCAGGCGCGACAGGAAGCTTTCAACGGACAACGACATGCGGCACCTCGACGCCAGGCAGACAGAATGCGCGGCACTCTATCAGCAGCCAAGGCACCAAAACAGATCAATATGTCGCCTTTATGAAACTATTTGGTGCGCAAAACCTATCGGGAAAACCCTCTAAAACAGTGAATTCAGAGCGCCCAACAGAAAATCGCACCAGATCGACTCAGATTACGCTCACTTTTCGAGCACACAAGCAGGTGCAACGCCCGGGCTCGGCGCCGGCATCTGCGATGCGGCGCCGTAGAGCAGGCGCTCCATGCCGGCACGGGTATCGAGCATCAGCCGCGGCAGCTCGTCACGGCGGTAACGGCCGGCGTCAATCGGCGCGCCGATCAGCAGCTGCACCGACTGATCCAGGTTGAAGCGCCAAGTGCGCGCCGGCAGCACGTGCTGGATGCCGCGAATGGCCACCGGCACGATGATCGCGTCGGTATCCAGGGCCAGGTGGAAGCAGCCCTTCTTGAACGGCTGCAGGCGGCCATCCGGCGAGCGCGTGCCCTCCGGCGCGGCCCACAGGACGATGCCGCTCTCCATCATCTGCCGCGCCCGTGCCAGGTCGCGCAGCGCCTGTTCATGCTGCTGGCGGGCGATGGAGGGAAACTCGGCGGCGCGCATGGCGCGGCCGAGAAAGGGGATGCGGAACAGCTCACGCTTGGCCAGCATGCGGATCGAACCGGGCAAGGCGACGAAGCTGGCGGGGATGTCGTAGTGGCTGGCGTGACTGCACAGGATCAGGTAGCGGCGGCCGTCGCCGAAGTCCGGACAGGCGCCGTGCACCGCCAGGCGCATACGCACCAGGCGCAGCAGCAGCTGCGACCAGCGGCGGGTGTAGCGGTCGACGCGGGCGCGGTCGAGCCGACCGACGGTAGCCAGGCCGATCACCCGCAGGCAGAAATACAGGGTCACGGCGAGCGAACCGAGCACCACGCCAACACGGCGGGCCAGGGTCGCGCTCTGGGCGATGGGTTGCATGCTCAGCATAAATAGCTCCTTCTTCGCGGGAGATGGCTGCAGCGCAAAGGCTTGGCGTTATGATGCCGGCAATCGCCGCCACGACACAGGAGCCACCATGCCGCTCGCGCAACTGCTCACCCCCGCCCAGCTGCAGCAACGCCTGGGGCAAGCCGAGCTGGTCCTGCTCGATTGCCGCTTCGCCCTCGACGACCCGGCCTACGGCCGGCGCAGCTATCTGGAAGGGCATATTCCCGGCGCCTGCTTCGCCGACCTCGAAGAGGACCTGTCCGGGCCGATCGTCAAAGGCGTCACCGGACGCCACCCGCTGCCCGACCCGGCCCGGCTGAATCAGCGCCTGCGCGACTGGGGCCTGCGCGCGGGCAGCCAGGTGGTGCTCTACGACGACGGCCCCGGCGCCTTCGCCGCACACGCCTGGTGGTTGCTGTTGTGGCTGGGCAAGCGCGACGGCCTGTACCTGCTCGACGGCGGCCTGAAAGCCTGGCGCGAGGCCGGCCTGGCGCTCGACCGGCGGCAACCGACGCCCACCCCCGGCGACTTCGCCGGCCAGGCGGACGCCAGCCTGCTGGTGGACGCCGAGCAACTGACCCGGCGCCTGGGTTCGGCCGATCTGTGCCTGCTCGACGCCCGCGCCCTGCCGCGTTTTCGCGGCGACGTGGAGCCGCTCGACCCGGTCGCCGGGCATATCCCCGGCGCCCAGTGCGCGGCGTTCACCGACAACCTCGACGCCGACGGCTATTTCCTCCCCGCCGAACAGCTGCGCGCGCGTTTCGATGCCCTGCGCGGCGCGCGCCCGGCGCAAGGCCTGGTGGCCTATTGCGGCTCGGGGGTCACCGCCTGCCACAACCTGTTCGCCCTGAGCCTCGCCGGCTATCCGCTGGCGCCGCTCTACGCCGGCTCCTGGAGCGAATGGATCACCGATCAGCGGCGCCCCATCGCCACCGGCGACTGAAGCGGCTTAAGTACCAGCAGGAATATGGCAAATAACCGAAAGCCGAAAACAATTTAAAAACAGCTCTTTACAGTGAAAAGGTCGCACTAGACTTGAGGATGAGCGGCTAACCCCGCTTCCGGTGGGGCCTTTATCAGAACGACGAACAAGGCTGCCAAGCGCCCGGCCCCACCGGCACCCTTCGCGAGGATGCCATGGGAATAGCCGCCTGCGATCTCAGCCAGCACGTCATCCGCCCTACCCTGCTCTACCTGGGGCGTCACTCCGCCGTCGCCGAGGCCCTGCTGCTCGGCACCGCGGCCAGCCAGTCGGCGCTCGGCAGCGCCCTGGACGACCGCCGCGGCCATGGCCTGTACCGCATCGCCGAACAGCGCCACCTGCAGCTGTGGGACCAGCACCTGGCGCGCGACCCGGAGCTGGCCAGCCGGGTGCGTGGCCTGGCCAGCCAGCACGCCTTTCTCGCCGCGCCGCACCTGGAGCTGACGGTCAACCTGCGCTACGCCACCGCCATCGCCTGGCTGCTTATAGAGGCCGAGCAGGCCGAGCTGCCGGACGCCGACGACCTGCTCGGCCTGGCCCGCGTGTGGCGCCAGGTGTTCCAGCCGCAGGGACGGCTGTGCGACTTCATCGACGCCTGGCAGCGCTGGGTCGGTCAGTTCAGTCGGGTCGCCTAGCGGGCAGCACGCCGCACCCCGCGCAGCACAGTCACCACAGACAGGGTGCCGAGGCGCCGCGGCAAGGCCCGAGAGCGCCGAACACAATCTGTAGCAATGTCCGACAATTCACGAAAATTGTCCGACAATCTCCCCATTTTCTCTGAACTTATGTGGCTTGGCAGGGGTCAGGAAAAACTGTAGCGTGCGCCCCCCGCCTCACCCACAGGAGTTCTCTCGTGAGCAAACGCCTCCTCAAGACCGGCCTGGCCATGGCCATCGCCGCCACCTCGAGCCACGGCCTGGCCAGCGGCTTCGCCATCAACGAACAGAGCGTCAGCGCCATGGGCACCGCCTTCGCCGGGCGTTCCTCGGCCGCCGATGACGCCACCACCGTCTTCGGCAACCCGGCCGGCATGGCCCGCCTCGAGCGCGAACAGGTCAGCGGCGGCCTGGCGGCGATCATCGCCAAGAGCGATATCGACGACGCCGAGAGCACCATCCCCGGTAGCAACGACGGCGACATGGTGCCGTTCGTCGCCGCGCCCATGGGCTATTACGTCAAGCCGCTGGACGAGCAGTGGAGCTTCGGTTTCGGCCTCTACGTGCCCTTCGGCCTGGTCACCGACTATGAGCGCAACTTCCAGGGCCGCGGCTACGCCAACCTCAGCGAAGTGCGGGTGATCACCCTGCAGCCGACCCTCAGCTACCGCTTCAACGACCAGTGGTCGGTCGGCTTCGGCCCCACCCTCAACCATATCGAGGGCCAGCTGACCTCGACCATTCCCAACCCCTTCCTGCCCAGCTCGGCGGCCGGCCAGGTAGAGGTCAAGGGCGACGACTTCGCCATGGGCTTCAACGCCGGCGTGCTGTTCGAACTGAACGCCGCCACCCGCTTCGGCCTGACCTATCACTCCAAGGTGGACTACAAGCTCAAGGGCCACACCAAGGTCGAGAGCGACAGCCTGCTGGCCGGCTCCGCCGGCAAGTACGATGCCAGCCTGGAGCTGCAGACGCCCGAGTCGGTGGATTTCTCGGTGACCCACGCCCTCGGCGAGCGCTGGACCCTCTACGCCGGCAGCACCTGGACCCGCTGGAGCCGCCTGCAGGAGATCACCGTGGACAACAAGGGCGTGGCCGGCCCGTTCGCCGCCAACCTCACCACCATCACCGAGGAACAGGGCTGGCACGACACCTGGGCGCATGCCGTGGGCGCCGCCTACCAGCTCAACAAGCAGTGGGTGCTGCGCGCCGGCGTGGCCGTCGACCAGTCGCCGACCAACAATCGGCACCGCTCGCCGCGCATCCCCACCGGCGACCGCACCATCTTCAGCGTCGGTGCCGGCTGGAGCCCGAACGACGACCTGACCCTCGACCTGGCCTACTCCTACCTGATGGAAGAAGACGCCAAGATCGACCTCGACGAGCCGCTCAAGGGCTCCTACCGCGCCACCTACCGGAACAGCGCCCACGGTCTTGGCGCCCAGGTGACCTACCGCTACTAATCGGCGCCGGAGATTGGCTACACTCGCGCGGCAGAACAACAAGAAAAGCCGCGTGAGAACATCATGACTGCCCTCTGCACCACCCTGCCCGACCGCCTGCGCCTGCTGCTGGTGGACGACCACCGGATCTTCCTCGATGGCCTGGCCCTGGCCCTGGCGCCACTCGCCCGAGACCTGCAGGTGCACACCGCGCACAGCGCCGCGGAAGCCGAACAGCGCCTGCGCCAGCATTCCTACGACCTGATCCTGCTCGACCTGCGCCTGCCCGACGAACCCGGCCTGGAGCTGCTGCAGCGCTGGCTGGCACGCGGCGACGCCACCCCGGTGGCGATCCTCAGCGCCAGCGACTCGAGCCTGGATGCCCAGGCCGCGCTGGCCGCCGGCGCGCTCGGCTTCATC
This sequence comes from Pseudomonas sp. NPDC077649, assembly GCF_044542855.1. Lineage (NCBI taxonomy): Bacteria > Pseudomonadati > Pseudomonadota > Gammaproteobacteria > Pseudomonadales > Pseudomonadaceae > Pseudomonas > Pseudomonas sp. NPDC077649. Next base: position 440,770 of record NZ_JBITVF010000002.1, read on the forward strand.
CCCAAGAGCGCCGATGGCAACGCCCTGCGCCAGGCGGTCACCCGCGTGCTGCTCGGCGAAACCCTGCCGGCCCCGGCCAGCGCCTCGCCGCTGACCCCGCGCCAACTGGAAATCCTCCAACTGCTGGCCGAAGGCCTGCCGAACAAGGCCATCAGCCGCCAGCTGGGCCTGGCCGAGGACACGGTGAAAACCCACCTCAAGGCGCTGTTCGAGGTGTTCGCCGTGCACACCCGCACCGCCTGCGTCAGCGCCGCACGCCAGCGCGGCTGGCTGTAGTCGGCGTCAGGCCGTTTCCTGCTCCGCGCTGCGCGGCAGCAGGCTGGCCAGCACCTGGCGCAGGCGCGCCGGCAGCAGCGGCTTGCCCAGCGGCATGACGTGCGCCGGCAGGCAACGCTCCTGCAGCTCGGGGCTCAGATCGGCGCTGATCAGCAGCGCCGGCAGCATCTGCCCGGCGGCCTCGCGCAGGCACTCGATGGCCTGCAACCCGTCGCCCGACTCGGCCAGGCGGTAATCGCTGATCAGCAGCTGCGGCGGCGCGCGGCGCAGGGCGGCCAGGGCGCCGGCCAGGTCGGCACAGGCCTGTACGTCGCAGCCCCAGCGGCGCAGCAGGCCGGCCAGGGCCTCGCGCCCGGTGGCGTCGTCCTCCAGCAGCAGGATGCGTCCGCGCAACCGCCGCACGCCGTCGCTCGCCGCCAGCGCCGACGCCGGCACCTCGGCCAGCGGCAGACGCAGGACGAAACGCGCCCCGGCGCCGGGTTGCGAATGCAGTTGCAGCGGATGCTCCAGCACCGCGGCCAGCTGCCGCACTATGGCCAGACCGAGGCCCAGACCGCGCTCGACATTGCGCCCGGGGTTGTCCAGCTGACGAAACTCCTCGAACACCAGCGTCTGCTCCGCCTCGCTCAGACCGCGGCCGTCGTCGCTCACCTCCAGCAGCAGCGCGCCGCCTTGCACGCGCGCGCTCAGGCTGAGCTGCCGCGCCCCGGCGTGCTGCAGGGCGTTGCTCAGCAGGTTGCGCAGCAGCCGCTCCAGCAGCAGGGGGTCGCTGCGCACGCCACAGTCGGCGCACTCCAGGCGCAGCGCCACGCCCTGCTGCTGCGCCTCCGGGGCCAGCTCGCCGAGCAGGCGTTCGAGCAGCGGACGCAGGGCGAAGGCATGCGGCCTGGCCTGCACGCCGCCGGGCAGGGTCAGCCGGCTGTAGTCGAGCAGCGACTGCAGCAGGCGGCCGAGCTGCTCCACCGAGGCGGCCAGACGTGCGCTGATGCGCCGGGTCTGGGCATCGCCGCCCTGCTCGACCAGGTGCTGGGCGTACAGGCCCATGGCGTTCAACGGCTGGCGCAGGTCGTGGCTGGCCGCCGCCAGCAGGCGCAGCTTGCGCGCGTCGTCGGCCTCGGCGCGCTGGCGCGCCAGGTCGAGCAGGCACAGGTTGAGCCAGGCGCCGCGCTGACCGTGCTCCTGCATATAGGCACCGACCGTGCCGATCAGGTTGGCGCAGAACAGGAACATGGCCTGATAGGCCAGCTCGTCCCCCGCCTCGCCGAGGCCCAGGCCGAGCCCGACGAACAGCAGGCAGAAGCCCCAGCTGCACAGGCCGATCGCCCGCAAGGACAGGCCGAGCAGCGCGTAGCCGAACAGCAGGATGAGGAACAGACCGTCGTAGGGCATCGCCACGCCCTGCTGCCAGCACAGGTGGACGATCACCGCGACGCTGACGCCGTTGCACAGGTAGGCGCCGGCGTAGACCGCGGCCGCCCGCCGCGGCGGCGTAGCCGCACGCCGGCAGTAGACGAACGCCAGCAGCACCGCGCCCAGCGCCAGCAGGCGCAGCGGCAAGGCCGAGAGGCTGACGGCCAGCGGCATGGCGAAAATATCCAGCAGCGCGTAGGCCAGCTGGAACAGCACCGCGGTGGCGGCGATCAGCGGCAGGCGGCGGCGAATGCGCTGCACCCGGTGCTCGGCGAACGCCTGCTCCAGCGCCGGCACGAAGCACAGCCGGCTGTAGCCGCGGCGCTGCTGGGCCAGCAGCAGGCGCTCCTGCTGCTCGACGCTCATGGGCACCGCCGCTCAGGGCTCGGGCGGCGTCTGCGGCTGCTTGGCGGCGATGGCGTCATAGGTCTCCACCCGGTGTCGATCTTCGCTGGCGAACAGCCGTTCGCGCAGCCGTTGCTGCGCCTGCGCGCCATCCGCCGCGCTCAGCCCCTGGCCCTGCAACCCGGCCAGCTCGGCGCGGTAGGCCTGGTAGCGCTGCTGCCAATCGCGCTCGCGGCGCTGCTCGGCCAGCAGGCGCTGCACGGTGGGCGGATCATAGGTCATCGCCAGGAACTCGCGCACCTGTTGCTCGTCCGCGCCGTCGCGCCACAGCTGTTCGCTGCGCGCCAGTTGTGCCTGGGCCTGCTCCTGGCGCAGCTCGCTGGCACGCAGCGCCTCCGGCAACTGCTGGCGCAGCTGCTCGTGCAACTGCGCGCGCTGCGCCTCGCCGAGGTCGTCGCGCTGCTGCAGCGCCAGGCTGTCCAGGGTGTAGCGGGCGTAGGCCTGCTCGGCGCCGAACAGTGCCTCCTGCGCGGCGGCCGAGAAATGCGTGCGGCGCAGGGCATCCAGGCGCTCGAAGGCCTGCTGCAGCGCCTGCAGCTGGGCCTGGGGGGCGACCTGCTGGCGGGCGTTCAGCGGCTGCTGCAACAGTGCCAGGCTGGCGCGCTTGTAGTCGAGGTAGTCGCCGAGCAGGTTGGTCAGCTGACCCAGCGCCGGCTCCTGCAAACGTGCGCCGGCATCGGCCAGCAGCGCCGCGATCGAGGCGTCGAGGCCGGAGTGGTCGACGGCGCTGAGGAAATAATCGAAGTAATCGCGCAGCGCCAGCTCCAGCACCAGATTGCCGGCGGCATCGGTCTGCAGGCGGCCGTCGACTTCGGTGCCGGCCAGGCTCGGCAGCGGCGCCGCTGGCGCCTGTGGCGTGGCGGTGGGCGTCGGCGCGGCTGCGCGCGGCACCGGCGCTGGCGCTGGCTGCTCGACGCGGGCACCGACGGGAGCGACGGAGGCGGCCGGCACGGCCTCGGCAGCCGGCCAGCGCCAATACAGGGTGAGACCGCCGGCGAGCAGCGCCGCGGCCAGGCAGAGGCTCAGGGATCGGGACATGGGCAACTCGCTGCGGCGGGCCGGTGGGCCCGCCGCGGGTGGGAGGTCAGATGCCTTTGTTCTTCAGGCGGTTGGCGTGCTGGCGATACAGCGCTACCGGCTCGGTCCAGCCGCGGATGCCGAACAGGTGGTTGATCGCGTCGACGTGGTTCATGTTGTAACTGTCGCCCAGCACCTGGCCCAGGTAGGTGGCGCAGACGCCCACCAGGCCGTCGTTCTTCTCGCTGCCGAAGGCCAGGCCGGTGAAGGCCAGGAAGGGATCGGCGGCATCGAAGACGTTGGTGTAGGCGGCGTTGCCGGTCCAGGAGTAATAGCGAATGCTGTGTCCGCGCACGTTATGCACTTCCGTGGACTTGGCGCAGTAGCTACTGCTGTTCACGCCCCAGGGATGGCGGCCGTTGAGCGCGGTGGTGCCGGGGGTGGTCAGGGTGGCCAGGGCATTGAGGCCGTTCTGCGGGTTGCTGGCGCCGGACAGCAGGTTGATCAGCGAACCGAGCGCATTGGCGATGGCGTTGGCGCCGCCTTCGATGGCGCCGCCCGCCGGGATCACCCCGCGCACCACGTCGGCCACCTTGGAGCCCTTGTTGACGCCGTTGATCGAGGTCACCGAGGCCACCAGGTCGGGGCGCAACGAGGCCGCCACCCGCGAGGTGGGCGAGCCCTGGCTGTGGCCGATGAGGTTGACCTTGCCGCCACCGGCGGCGGCCCAGGGCACGATCTGCCGGGCCAGCTCGGCGCCGCGCTGTTCGCTGTCGTTGAACGCGGCGACGCTGGCGATATGCACCTTGGCGCCGTCGCGTTCGAGGTTCCAGGGGATGGTGTGGAAGTAGTTGACCAGCCCGCCGATGGTGTCGAAGCCGGTGATGCCGTGCACCAGCACGATCGGGTGCTTGGTCTGGGTGTAGTTGGCCTGGGCCTGGGCGGCGCCGAGCAGGGCCAGAGTGGCAAGGGCAGTGGTATAGACGCGACGCATGGGTGCCTCCGTTATTGTTCTTGTGGGCACGCCGGGGAACTGCGTCCGGCGCCGCGCCAGTCTAGGCAGGCAGCCGGGCACGGCCCATCGCCCAGATGGGTGAGAGGCTGTGCATCGGGTCTCGTTTGCTAAGACGGCAGGCGGCGCGCCTGCCGCGGGCTCAGGGCTGCGAGGCGATGGCCCGCTCGACCGCCTCGATCAGCTGCGGATCGTCCGGCTTGGTCAGGCTGGAGAAGCTGGCGAGCACCTTGCCCTGGCGGTCGACCACGTACTTGGAAAAATTCCAGCGCGGCGCCTTGCTCTGCTCGGCCAGGCCCTTGAACAGCGCAATGGCCTCGGCGCCGGTGACCACCTGAGGCTCGCTCATGGTGAAGGTCACGCCATAGTTGACGTAGCAGACGGTGGCGGTCTTCTCGCTGTCGTCGGCTTCCTGACGGAAGTCGTCGGAGGGCACGCCGAGCACTTCCAGGCCCTGGCCCTTGTAGCGCTGATAGAGCGCCTCGAGGCCTTTGAACTGCGGGGTGAAGCCGCAGAAGCTGGCGGTGTTGACCACCACCAGCGGTTTGCCGGCGAACTGGCACAGATCGATGCTGTCCTTGGCCCGCAGGCGCGGCAGCTCGCCCTGCAGCAGGGTCGGACAGTCGGCGGCCAGCGCCGGCACGGCCAGGCCGGACAACAGGAGGGTACAGGCGAAGCGGCGCAGCGACATGGTGGTTTCCCTGAAGAGTCTGGTGCGGGCAGGTCGTTTAAAAACGTAGGCGAGGCAGGCAAGACAAGGCGCAACGACCAACGGGAGTAACAGCCGAAGGCTGGCCCGCAGGGCGAGTGCAACGAGTCAAACAGCCGAAAAAAGCGGAGTTTACATACTGTAAATGAGCATTTTGAGGCTGTTTTTAACGCAGTATTGCCAACGCAGGTAGTTTTTCAACGGCCTGCTATCCGGTCACGCTACTCGTCATGCGTGCCCAGGGCAACTCAGCAGAAGCTCATGCCCAGCTGCAGCAGCGCCAGGCCGCCCTGCCGCCAGCCCCACCAGGCCAGCGCCAGCAGCAGGCCCGCTGCCAGCAGCGCGGCGCCGATCAGCAGCGGCCGCGTGCTCACGCGCCGGCCTCCTGCAGACGCGCCACCGGCACCTCGCGCACCGGCCAGTTGAGGACTGCAGCCAGCAGGCTGAGGAGAATGGAGATCTGCCAGACCAGGTCGTAGCTGCCGGTGTGGTCGTACAGGTAGCCGCCCAGCCAGCCGCCGAGGAAGGAGCCGAGCTGGTGGAACAGGAAGACGATGCCGCCGAGCATGGACAGGTTGCGCACGCCGAACAGGGTCGCCACCGTGCCGTTGGTCAGCGGCACCGTGGACAGCCACAGCAGGCCCATGGCCATGCCGAACAGGTAGGCGCTCCACTGCGTCAGCGGCGCCACCAGGAACAAGGTGATCACCACCCCGCGCGTCAGGTACAGGGCGCTGAGCAGGCGCGGCTTGGACATGCGCCCGCCGAGCCAGCCGGCGATATAGGTGCCGAAGATATTGAACAGCCCGACCAGGGCCAGCACCGTGGTGCCGGTCAGCGCCGGCAGATGATGGTCGACCAGGTAGGCCGGCAGGTGCACGGCGACGAACACCACCTGGAAGCCGCAGACGAAGAAACCCAGCGCCAGCAACCAGAAGCCGGAGTGGCCGGCCGCCTCGCGCAGCGCCTCGACCAGGGTCTGCTGAGGCCCGCTCGGTAGCGGCATCGGCTGCTCCTTGATCATCGCCGCCAGCGGCAGGATCAGCGCCACCAGCAGGCCGAGGGCGAGCAGCGCCGCCGACCAGCCGAGCCAGCCGATCAGCCCCAGGGTGCCGGGCAGCATGGCGAACTGACCGAAGGAGCCGGCCGCCGCGGCGATGCCCATGGCCATGCTGCGTTTTTCCACCGGCACGGCGCGGCCGACCACGCCGAGGATCACCGAGAAGGAGGTGCCGGACAGGCCGATGCCGATCAGCAGGCCGGCGCTCAGCGACAGCGACAGCGGCGAGTCGGCCAGGCCCATCAGCAGCAGGCCGATGGCGTACAGCAGGCCGCCGACCACTATGGTGCGGCGTGCGCCGAAGCGGTCGGCCAGCGCCCCGGTGAATGGCTGCGCCAGGCCCCAGATCAGGTTCTGCAGGGCGATGGCGAAGGCGAACACCTCACGCCCCCAGCCGAACTCGGCGCTCATCGGCGGCAGGAACAGGCCGAAGCCGTGGCGGGTGCCCAGCGACAGGGCCAGGATCAGCGACGCGCCCAGCAGCAGCCAGGTGGTCGAGCGCCATGCGGTGGTCATTAGGGTGTCTCCCAGGGACGGCCAGTCGCGGCCGTGAAGGCGATAAGTAAGAGCCGATACGCGATCAGGCCAGTTGTTCCAGCAGTTGCATCAGCTCGGCGCGGCGCTCCTCGCCGAGGCGTGCGTTGAGTTCGTCCTGCACCTGTTGCCAGAGCGGCAGCGCCTGCTGCAGACGCTGCACACCGGCGGCGCTGAGCAACACTTCGCGGCTGCGCTGATCGCGGCCTTCGCCGAGCTGCAGCAAGCCCTGCTCCTGCAGCACCCGCAGGTTGCGCCCCAGGGTGCTGCGATCCAGACCCATGGCCTCGGCCAGCGCGGAAATGCTCGGCTGCCCCAGCCGCTGCACATGGCGCAGCAGGGAAAACTGGGCGGCGCCGAGCCCGACCGCGGCGAGCGCGTCGTCGTAACGTCGGGTGACTCCGCGGCTGGCGCGGCGCAATTGGGTGCAGAGGCAGGTGGTCGGCAACATGGGGTACAGGTATATACCCGCTTCGCGCCGAGACACAGGCACAGTTGCCCGCTTTGTCGGCATAACAGTCCGCCAGGGGCTTCCGCTAGCGCCCGGCGGCGCGCTGCCGGTAATAGCGGCGAAAATCCGCGGCGAAACGCGCGTAGACCTCCTCCGGCAGCCAACGCCGCTGCACCTGCAGCAGGCCCTGCGGCTGCGCCAGCAGCGCGACCACGGCGCGTTCCAGGCGCGCGGCCATGCGCGCGCCCCAGGCCGTGCGCGGGCAGTAGAAACCCACCGGCACCAGCGCATCGCCCTCCAGCAAGGGCACGCTGACCAGGCTGTCGCCGAGGCTGAAGCTGCGCGCCACCTCGGTGTAGACCATGGGGTACTCGAAGGCGTAGTCGATGCGCCGGTGGCTGACCATCAGCAGCAGGTTGTCGCCGGCGGTGCCGGCCGCCAGTTCGAGCAGGCGGCGAGCGTCCAGCGCCTGCTGCAGGGGTTCGCGAATGGCCGGCGGGTAGACCCGGCCGCGGGTCAGCGCGCCGCGCAGGTAGGGGTTGGCCAGCAGCCAGGCGAGGCTGACCCGGCCCTCGTCCAGGGCCAGCTGGGCATAGGTCTGGCGCCGCACCAGCACATGGATCGGTGGCGACTGCAGAAAAGCGACGAAGTGTCCCAGGCGGTCGCGCTCGGCGCTCTGCAACTGGCCGCTGATGCACAGCGGCTCGCCGGCCAGCAGGCGCTGCTCCAGGCGGGCGAACGGCAGCACCTCGTAGCGGATCTGCAACTCCGCCAGCTGCGCATCGAGCAGTTGCATGGCCTCGTAGAGCACGCCGTCGACCAACTCGCCGTCGCGTACGTTGAATACCCCGGGCAGCGGCAGCACGCCCCAGGTCAGGGTTTCGCCGCGCACGCCGAGCGGCAGCAGGCACAGCAGCACGAGCATCCAGCGCAGAAGAGGCATAAAGGCAGGCAATCTTTGTGGTTATGCCTGAAGCCTAGGTGATGCCGCGGGTTCTGCCTTCAGACCAGCAAGGCCAGCGCCAGGACAACGGCACACTCGGCCAGCTCGACCAGGGCGCCGGCGGTATCGCCGGTGGTGCCGCCCAGGCGTTGGCACATCAGACGCCGCAAGCAGAAAAACACCAGCGCAGCGACCGCCAGCGCCAGCCCGCCGGCCCAGCCGAACAGCAGGCAGATGGCCAGGCCGTGACCGGCCAGCAGCCAGGGCAGCTGGCGCCGCGGCAGCTGCTCGGCCAGCGCCTGGCCCAGGCCGCCGGCGCGTACGTAAGACGTGGTCCACAGCAGCAACGGCAGCAGGCCGCGCGCCAGCCAGGGCAGCAGCACCAGCAGCAGGCCCTGCCCGGCCTGCAACAGGCTGACCAGGGCGGCGAACTTGAGCAGCAGCAGCAGCACCAGCACCGTCACCGCCATCGGCCCGCTGCGCGGGTCCTTCATGATCGCCAGGGTCCGCTCGCGGTCGCCGAAGCCGCCGACCCAGGCGTCGGCGCTGTCGGCCAGGCCGTCCAGGTGCAGGCCGCCGCTCAAGCCCACCCACAGCGCCAGGATGATCGCCGCCTGGAGCAATGCCGGGGCCGCGCCCAGCAGCAAGTGAGCCCCCCACAGCAGCAGACCGAGCAGCAGGCCCACGGCCGGATACCAGAGCAGCGAACGGCCGAGCTGCTCGGCCGTGGGCATGCCCGGCAGGCGAACCGGCAGGCGGGTGAGAAACTGCAGGGCGATCAGCGCCGGGCTCATGCCAGCTCCGTCAGGGCGCCCTGCCCGTCCAGCTGCAGGCGCACGCGCTGGGCGTAACCGACATTGACCTGCAGCAGCTCGTGGCGCGGTAGGCCGCGGGCGCGCGCCAGCAGCAGACGCATCACCCCGCCATGGGTGATCAGCAGCAGGCGCCGGCCGCGGTGCGCCTGGTACAGCCGCTGCAGGGCGGCGAGGATGCGCGCCTCGAAGCGCAGCAGCGGCTCGCCGTCCGGCGGGGTGAAGGCATAGGGATCGGCCCAGAAGCGGCCCAGGGCCTCGGCATCGGTCTGCATCAGTTCGGCGGCGCTGCGCCCCTCCCAGGCGCCGAAGTGCAGCTCCTGCAGATCGGCGTCGAAGGCCAGCGGCACAGCGTGCTGCGCCGCCAGTTCCTCGGCGAAGCGTGCGCAGCGCTGCAGCGGCGAGCTGACCAGCGCGTCCCAGGGCCCGGCGCCGGCCACCGCGGCGCGCAGTTGCGCCCAGCCGGTCGCGGTCAGGGCATCGTCGAGGCTGCCGCGCAGGCCGCCGCCCTGCTCGGTTTCACCGTGGCGCAACAATTCCAGGCGCAGGCTCATGCCGGACGCTCCGCCACCGCCGCCTCGGCGAAAGTCGCCATCTGCCCGTGCAGCGTGCAAGCCAGGCGCAGCAGCGGCACGGCCAGCGCCGCCCCGCTGCCCTCGCCGAGGCGCAGGCCCAGCTCCAGCAGCGGCTCGGCGTCCAGCGCCTGCAGCACCCGGGCATGCCCGGGCTCGGCGCCGCGGTGGGCGAACAGCAGCCAGTCGCGGCAGCCGGGGTTCAGGCGCACCGCCAGCAACGCGGCGACGCTGCAGATGAAGCCGTCCACCAGCACCGCCACACCCTGCTGCGCCGCCGCCAGGTAGGCGCCGACCAGCGCGGCGATCTCGAAGCCGCCCAGGTGCACCAGCGCCTGCAGCGGCGCGCCGAGCTGCGGCCGGTGCAGGGCCAGCGCCGCCTCGATCACCCGTACCTTGTGCGCCACTCCGGCGGCGTCCAGCCCGGTGCCGGGGCCGGCCAGCTCGGCCGGCGGGCAATCGAGCAGCCAGCAGGCCAGCGCGGCGGCGGCGGTGGTGTTGCCGATGCCCATTTCGCCACCGATAAACAGCTCGCAGCCCACCGCGCGGGCGCGCAGCAGGCTGTCGCAGCCGGCCTGCAGGCAGATCAGCGCCTGGGCATTGGTCATCGCCGGTTCGCGGGCGAGATTGCGCGTGCCGGCGCCGACCTGCAGATGACGCACACCTGGCAGAGTCTCCAGCGGCACGGCGGTGCCCAGGTCGATCACCTCCAGCGCGGCGTCCAGTTCGCCGGCCAGCACGCTGATGGCTGCGCCGCCGTGGACGAAGTTGCTCAGCATCTGCCCGGTCACCGCCTGCGGGTAGGCCGACACGCCCTCGGCCACCACGCCGTGATCGCCGGCGAAGATGGCGATCCACAGCCTGTCCAGCCTCGGTCGCTCGCTGCCCTGCAGCGCCGCCAGCTGGATCGCCAGGGCTTCCAGGCGTCCGAGCGAGCCGGCCGGTTTGGTCAGCTGTTGCTGGCGCGCCTCGGCCTTGGCCCGCGCCACGTGATCGAGCGGCTGGCAGGGGCCCTGCCACCAGTGCAGGCTCATAGCGCCTCTCCCTTGAGGATCATCGGTAACCCGGCGACGCAGAACTGCACGCGCCGGCTGCGTTCGGCCAGGGCCTGGTGCAGCCAGCCGGCCTCGTCGACATAACGGCGGGTCAGCTCGCCCATGGGCACCACGCCCAGGCCGGTCTCGTTGCTGACCAGCAGGATGCGCCCGGGCAGCTCGCCCAGGGTGTCGAGCAGCGCGTCGCGCTCGGTGGCCAGGCGCGCCTCGTCGTCCAAGAGCAGCAGGTTGGTCAGCCACAGGGTCAGGCAGTCCACCAGCAGGCAGCGCTCCTCGCGCGCCTGCTCACGCAGCACACGGGCCAGCGCCACCGGTTCCTCCACCAGCGCCCAATGCGCCGGACGGCGCGCGCGGTGCTGGGCGACGCGCGCATTCATCTCGCCGTCCAGCGCCTGGCTGGTGGCGATATACACCACCTCCAGGCCGGACTCGGCCGCCAGCTTCTCCGCCAACCGGCTCTTGCCGGAACGGGCACCGCCGAGGATCAGTTCAAGCATGTCCACTCCGTTGGGTGCGCCGTGCGCACCGTTGGCAGATCAAATACGTAGGGTGGATCGCGCTTTACCGATCCACCATTGGCAGGTGTCCAGCGATCACAGCGGTGGACGAAAAAAGCGTCGTCCACCCTACGCCAGGCCACAGAGCGCCTTGAGTTGATCGGTATCCAGATGCGCCTCCACCAGATCGGCCAGGCGCTCGATATCGCGCTCGCGCAGGGCCTGGTAGTCCACCGCCTGCACCTCGCGCAGCCCGGCCCAGCGCAGCAGCGCGGCGCAGGCTTCAGGGCGCTCGAACAGGCCATGCAGGTAGGTGCCGAGCACCTGACCGTCGCCGCTCAGGCCGCCGTCGCGACGGCCGTCGTCCAGACTCACCGCGCCATTGAGGCCGGCGCCGGTGCTGACCCCGGCATGAATCTCGTAGCCGCTGACCTCGGCCTGCTCCAGGCACAGGCGGCCACGCACGTTGCGCAATTGTTTCTCCGGCTCCAGCCGCGTTTCGAAATCGAGCAGACCGAGGCCCTCGCTGCTGCCGGCGGCGCCTTCCAGGCCGTGCGGGTCGTGGATGTGCCGGCCGAGCATCTGCAGGCCGCCGCAGATGCCCAGCAGCTTGCCGCCGTAGCGCAGATGACGGGCGATGGCGGCGTCCCAGCCCTGCTCGCGCAGCCGCGCCAGATCGGCGCGCACGCTCTTGGAACCGGGCAGGACGATCAGGTCGGCCGGCGGCATCGCCTGGCCGGGGCCGACGAAGCTCAACTGCACCTGCGGGTGCAGGCGCAGCGGGTCGAAGTCGGTGTGGTTGCTGATGCGCGGCAGCACCGGCACCACCACCCGCAACGCGTCCTCGGCCTTGGCCTGCTGGCGGGTGTCGACGGCGTCCTCGGCCTCCAGGTGGAAATCCATCAGGTAGGGCAGCACGCCGAGCACCGGCTTGCCGGTGCGCCGCTCCAGCCAATCGAGCCCCGGTTGCAGCAGAGCGATGTCGCCGCGAAAACGGTTGATCACGAAGCCCTGGATGCGCGCCTGCTCGGACGGGCTGAGCAGCGCCAGGGTGCCGACCAGGTGGGCGAACACCCCACCCTTGTCGATATCGGCGATAAGGATCACCGGGCAGTCCACCGCCTCGGCGAAGCCCATGTTGGCGATATCGCCGGCGCGCAGGTTGATCTCCGCCGGCGAGCCTGCGCCCTCCACCAGCACCAGCGGGTACTGCCGGCGCAGACGCTCATGGGACTGGAGTACCGCGGCCATGGCCACCTGCTTGTAGCCGTGATAGGCCAGCGCCTGCATATTGCCCACCGCGCGACCGTGGATGATCACCTGGGCGCCGGTGTCACTGTTGGGCTTGAGCAGCACCGGGTTCATGTCGGTGTGAGGTTCGAGGCCGGCGGCCTGGGCCTGCACCGCCTGGGCGCGGCCGATCTCGCCGCCGTCGGCCGTCACTGCCGAATTGAGCGCCATGTTCTGCGGTTTGAACGGCGCCACCGCCACGCCCTGGCGCCGCGCCCAGCGGCACAGGGCGGTCACCAGGGTGCTCTTGCCGGCGTCGGAGGTGGTGCCCTGCACCATCAGAGTGGCGCCGATCATTGCCCCAGCTCCTCGGCGCACTCGCGCAGGGCCTGCTGCAGGCGCTGCCAGCCCGCCTCGTGCGGCGGCAAGCCGAAGCGCAGGCTATCGAGAAAGGGAAACAGCCGCACCAGGATGCCGCGCCGCGCCAGCGCCACGTGCCAGTCGCCGGCCCGCGGCGGGCAGCAGAACTGGAACAGCGCGCAGCCGCCGGTGGGTGGCAGGCCGCAGTCGCGCAGCAGCGCGGCCAGGCGCTCGCCGTCGGCCTGCAGGCGCTGGCGTTGACGCGCCTGGCCGGCGTCGTCGGCCAGCAGCTGACGCGCCAGCTGCCGCGCCGGGCCGCTCACCGCCCAGGGCCCGAGCAGCTCGGCCAATTCGTCGAGCAGGGCCTGCTCGGCGAGGACGAAGCCCAGGCGCAGGCCGGCCAGGCCGAAGAACTTGCCGAACGAGCGCAGCAGGATCAGTCCCGGCTGCGCGCCGTGAGCGGCCAGGCTGTGCTCGGGGGTGCAATCCATGAAGGCCTCGTCGACCAGCAGCCAACCGCCGCGCTCGGCCAGTTGCGCGTGCCAGGCGAGCAGGCGCGGCGTCTCGATGCGCCGGCCGGTGGGATTGTTCGGGTTGACCAGCAGCAGCACGTCGAGGCGCGGCAGGGCGCGGTCGATGGCGCCCTCGCTGAGCTGCATCACCCGGTGCCCCTCGCGGCGCCAGGCGGCCGCGTGCTCGGCGTAGGTCGGCGAGAGGATGCCCACCGTGCAGCCCTTGCGCAGGCGCGGCAAGGCCTGGATTGCCGCCTGCGAGCCGGCCACCGGCAGCAGGCTGGCCGCGCCGTAGTAGTCGCGGGCGACGGCTTCCAGGCCATCGTCCGGCTCCGGCAGGCGGGCCCAGGCCTCGGCCGCAATCGCCGGCAGCGGCCAGCCATAGGGGGCGATGCCGGTGGACAGGTCCAGCCAGTCCTCCCGGGCGATGCCGTATTGCTGCGCCGCCGCGCGCAGGCGGCCTCCATGCTCAAGCACCCAGTACCTCCCAGAGTCCCAGCAGCGCCAGCCACAGCAGCACGCCGCCCCACACCAGATTCAGCGCGCGCTCGATATCGCGCGCCCGCGGCGGCGGCCCCTCGCCCAGTTGCGGGCGCACATGCAGCTCGCCGTGATATTCGGCCGCACCACCCAGGCTCACCCCCAGGCTGCCGGCGCCGGCGGCCATCACCGGGCCGGCGTTGGGGCTGTCCCATTGCGGCGCCTGGCGGCGCCAGCAGCGCAGCGCCAGGGCGGTGCGCCCGAGCAGCGCGTAGGTCAGCGCCACCAGACGCGCGGGGAGGTAATTGAGTACATCGTCGATCTTCGCCGCGGCCCAGCCGAAGCGTTCGAAGCGCTCGTTGCGATAACCCCACATGGCGTCCAGGGTATTGCTCAGGCGGTACAGCACCACGCCCGGCGCGCCGGCGACGACGAACCAGAACAGCGCGGCGAACACCGCATCCGAACCATTTTCCAGCACCGACTCGGTGCCGGCGCGGGCCACGCCGCCGGCGTCCAGCGCGGCGGTGTTGCGGCTGACCATCCAGCCGACGCGTTCGCGCGCCAGCACCAGATCGCCCAGGCGCAGCGCCTGCGCCACCGGCCGCGCGTGCTCGCCGAGGCTGCGCAGGCCGAGGGCGAAGTACAGCGCGGCGATCTCCACCGCCCAGCCGAAGGCCGAGACCTGGGCCAGCAGCCAGGTCAGCAGGGTCAGCGGCAGCACCGCCAGGCACCAGGCGCTCACCCCATGGCTGCGCCAGCCGCCGCCGGCGGGGTTGAAGCGCTGCTCCAAACGATTCGCCAGGCGCCCGAAGGCCACCAGCGGGTGGCCCTGCTTCGGCTCGCCGAGCGCGGCGTCCAGCGCCACCCCGGCCAGGGTGCTGAGCGCCAGGCTCATCGCCACCGCCCGTTGCCAGTGGATAGGTCAGTCAACACGTTCTCCCCATCGATTCTCGAACAGCAGCTCGGCGAGCGGCCGCGGCCTGGCCCAGCCCTCTTCCACCAGCATCGGCTGGTCATAGAAGGCCGCGACCGGCCCCAGACAGAGCAGCGCCACCGGCTTGCTACCGGCCGGCATGCCCAGCAGCGCGGCCAACGCCTCGGGCTCGAACAGCGACACCCAGCCCATGCCCAGGCCTTCGGCGCGGGCGGCCAGCCAGAGATTCTGAATGGCGCAGGCCACCGACGCCATATCCATTTCCGGCAGGGTGCGGCGGCCGAAGACATGCTTTTGGCGCCCGTCCATCAGCGCCACCGCCAGCAGCTCGGCGCACTCGCGAATACCCTCGACCTTGAGCCGCATGAATTCATCGGAGCGTTCGCCCAGCGCCTCGGCGGTGCGCACCCGCTCGGCCTCCACCAGCGCGTAGGCGGCTTCGCGCAATTGCGGGTCGCTGATACGCAGAAAGCGCCAGGGCTGCATCAGGCCGACGCTGGGTGCGCGGTGCGCCGCCTCCAGCAGGCGTGCCAGCACCTCGGCCGGCACCTCGCCGCCGCTGAAGTGGCGCATGTCGCGGCGCTCGGCGATGGCGCGATAGACTGCGGCGCGCTCAGCGGCGCTGAAGGCCTGCTCGCTCATGGACGCAACAGCGCCGCCGCCGCCAGGGGATTGGACGGCAGGTAGAAGTGGATATAGCTGGCCGTCAGCCGGCCCAGGCGATAGACCGCCTCGGCCACCGCCTTGCCGTTCGGGCAACGGCCCAGGGCCAGTGGCGCCAGCGGGCTGTCCAGGCGCGAATGGTGGTAGCTGTGGCCACGCAGCTCGCCTTCCGGCAACGTCACCTGCTGCAGGGCCAGGGCGGTCAATCGCGGTTGCAGCGCGGCGCGGCCGGCCAGCAGGCCGAGCATGCGGCCGCTGGCGCCCTGCTTGTCGGCCAGCTCGTCGAGCAGATAGAGCATGCCGCCGCACTCGGCGAGGATCGGCTTGCCGGCCTGGTGATGGGCGCGAATCGCCGCGGCCATGGCCTGGTTGCCTTGCAGCTGGGCGAGGTGTAATTCGGGATAACCGCCGGGCAGGTAGAGGCTGTCCACCTGCGGCAGGCCGTCGCCCGCCAGCGGTGAGAAGAATTCGAGCTCGGCGCCCAGCTCGCGCAGCAGATCGAGGTTGGCCTGGTAGAGAAAGGCGAAGGCGCCGTCGCGCGCCACGCCGATGCGCACGCCGGCCAGCAGCGGCTCGACCACCCGCGGCGGCGGCGCGGCAAAGCGCACCGGTGCCGGCAAGGCCACCTCGGCGCTGGCGGCCAGGGCATCGGCGGCAGCGTCCAGGCGCGCATCCAGGTCGGCCAGCTCCTGCGCCTGCACCAGTCCCAGGTGGCGGCTGGGCAGCTCCACCGCGGCATTGCGCGGCAGCGCGCCGTACCAGCGGATGGTCGGCGGCAGCGCAGCGCGCAGGATCTCGCCGTGACGCGCGCTGGCCACCCGGTTGCCGAGCACGCCGGCGAACGGCAGGTCGGGCTGGAAGGTCGCCAGGCCATGGGCCAAGGCGCCGAAAGTCTGGGCCATGGCCGAACCGTCGATCACCCCCAGCACCGGCACGCTGAACTGCCGCGCCAGGTCGGCCGCCGAGGGCTGACCGTCGAACAGGCCCATCACCCCTTCGATCAGGATCAGCTCGGCCTCGCCCGCCGCCCGCCAGAGCAGGCGGCGGCTCTCCGCCTCGCCGACCATGGCCAGGTCGAGCTGGTACACCGGCGCGCCGCTGGCGCGGGCGAGGATCATCGGGTCGAGGAAATCCGGGCCGCACTTGAACACCCGCACCCGCCGACCCTGACGGCTGTGCAGGCGCGCCAGGGCGGCGGTGACGGTGGTCTTGCCCTGCCCCGAGGCCGGCGCGGCGATCAGCAGCGCCGGGCACTGGCGCGAGGTCAAAACTCCACCCCCTTCTGCGCCTTCACCCCGGCCTTGAAGGCATGCTTGACCAGGCTCATCTCGGTCACCGTATCGGCCGCCTCGATCATCCCCGGCAAGGCGCCGCGCCCGGTCACCACCACGTGCTGCGAGAGCGGCCGCGCCTGGATATCGGCGAGCACCGCATCGAGCTGGAGATAACCGTGCTTGAGGGCGATATTCAGCTCGTCCAGCACCACCAGGCCGACGCCCTCGTCGTTCAGCAGGCGCTGCGCAACGGCCCAGGCCTCGCCCGCCTTGGCGATATCGCGCTGGCGATCCTGGGTCTCCCAGGTGAAGCCCTCGCCCATCACGTGATAGCTGACTTCCTCGGGGAAACGGCGGAAGAAGGCCTCCTCGCCGGTGCTGGCGGCGCCCTTGATGAATTGCACCACGCCGACTTTGATGCCGTGGCCGAGGGCGCGGGCGACCATGCCGAAGGCGCTGCTGCTCTTGCCCTTGCCGTTGCCGCTGTGCACCAGCAGCAGGCCGTACTGGTCCTGGGCCTGGGCGATCTTCGCGTCGATCAGCGCCTTCTTGCGCGCCATGCGCGCCTGGTGCCGAGCGTCGCGATCAGCCGATTCGCTCATCGAAGTTTCCTGGTCTGCGGGCATCGGGGCGCGGGCCGCCGTGCACGACTGGCAAGCTGGCGTGGCGGCATCGTTGCGCTCCCGAACACACTGGGCTGGACAAGGCAGGCGGAGAACGGCGCGCGCGGGCCACCGGGAAGGCGAGCCCGCACGCCAGACAACGCCCTCCGCGATGCCGTGGACTGCAGCAGGCCGGTCTCCGGGCTTGTGAGCGAGCCTCGCGGGCTAGCGCCGCGCCTTCCCATGCACGAAGCACAGTGGCAATAGAGCGGCGTTTGACTCACCTACCGTTGCGGGGGCAGCGCCGGATTCTGTACCGGCTTCCCTGTTTCACCTCGTACGCGCGTGGCGTCGGGCACCTGAAGCAAGGCGCGCAGGGTAGAGGCTGGCCGCCTCGCCCGTCAACGCCGACGCGACTCAGTGGCGGGGGACGAAGCCGGCCGGCTTGCGCGCCAGCCACTCGACGAAACCGCGCAAGCGCTCGTCGCCCAGCAACGCTTCGCGGCTGTTGTAGCTCAGTGCCAGCTCCTTCTCGCTGAACAGCCGGTGGATCTGGTTATGGCAGGCGCGACAGACCCAGAGCGTGGCAGTGATGCGTTCGTGGCGGGGATAGCGCTTCTGCACATAGGCCTTGTCGTGCAGGGCCTTGGGGATCAGGTGGTGACGGGTCAGCGCCACCGACCGCGCGCACAGTTCGCAGGCGTCAGGCTGGGGCGGCAGGCGGATGGCGTCGGCCACGGCGGCTCAGCGCTTGCGGCACAGGGTCAGGCCGTCGCCCAGCGGCAGCAGCGACAGCTCGACGCGCGCATCGTCCTTGAGCGCCCGGTTCAGCGCCTGAATGGCGCGGGTGTCGGCGCTGTCCGGCTGCGGCTGCAACACCCGACCGCTCCACAGGGTGTTGTCGAACAGCAGCAGGCCGCCCTGGCGCAACAGGCGCAGCGCCTGCTCCAGGTAGGTCGGGTAGTTGGCCTTGTCGGCGTCGACGAAGATCAGGTCGAAGTCGCCCTGCCCTTCGTGCTCCAGCGCCGCCAGGCTGTCCAGCGCCGGACCCAGACGCCATTGGATACGCTCGGCCAGACCGGCCTCGGCGAAATAGCGGCGCGCGGTGGCGTTGTAGTCGCCGGGCAGGTCGCAGCAGATCAGCTGACCCTGCGGCCCCATGGCATCGGCCAGGCAGATGGCGCTGTAGCCGGTGAAGGTGCCGACCTCGACGATCCGCCGCGCGCCGACCAGGCGCACCAGCAGGGCCATGAACTGCCCCTGCTCCGGGGCGATCTGCCAGCGCGCCTCGCTCAGCTGCGCGGTTTCCGCGCGCAGGCGGGCGAGCAGCGGCGACTCGCGCAGGGAGACGTCCAGCAGGTACTGGTAAAGCGCGTCGTCGAGCTGCAGGCTGCGCTGGGTCACGGATTGCGCGCCAGTTCGGGGGCGAGCACGCGCTTGGCGTCCAGATAGGCGCGCTGCCAGTAGCTGTTGTCCAGGCTGTCGAGGCGCACCGTGCCGCCCGAAGACGGCGCGTGGACGAAACGTCCCTCGCCGACATAGATGCCGGCATGGCTGACGCCGCGCCCGCCGCTGGTGGCGAAGAACACCAGGTCGCCACTCAGCAGGGCGTCGCGGTGCACCTTGGGGCTGCGCATGGCGCTCAGCTCGCGGGTCGAACGCGGCAGGCTGATGCCGGCGGCGTCGCGGTAGACGTAGCCGATCAGGCCGCTGCAGTCGAAACCGCCGTCCGGGGTATTGCCGCCGTAGCGATAGGGCGTGCCGACCAGGCCGAGGGCGCGGAACAGCACGTCGTCGGCGCCGCCCTGGAACTGACCAGTGGCTGGCGTGTAGCTGGGCTGGGGGGTGGGAGCGCGACTGCTGCAGGCACTCAGCAGCAGGGCGAGAACGAGCAGGGCAACACGGGTCGTGACGGGCATGAGCGAGGCGATCCTGAGCCTGGATGCGCCCTACTCTGCCGGCTCGGGACGAACGGCGCAACCCTGCGGGGCCGCGCCGCAAGCCATCAGGGATGACGCTTGGCGGCCTGCTCGTCGTCCACCTGGGCCAGGGCGAGGACGCGCTTGGCCTGCAGGTAGCTGCGATTCCAGTAGCTGTCGTCCAGGCTGTCGATGCGCACGCCGCCGCTGCGGCTGCTGCTGGAATGGATGAACTGATCGTCGCCGAGGTAGATGCCGGCGTGGCTGACGCGGCCGCGGCCGCGGTCGTTGAACAGGATCAGATCGCCCGGTTCCAGGTCGGCGCGGGCCACCTTGGGCGCGTCCAGGTTGATCAGCTCGCGGGTCGAGCGCGGCAGTTCCAGGCCGACTTCCTTGCGGAACAGGTAGCCGACGAAGCCGCTGCAGTCGAAGCCGGACTGCACCGAGTTGCCGCCGTAGCGATAACGGGTGCCGACCAGCGAACGCCCGAGGTCGAGCAGGCTGTCGGCCAGCTGCGGCATTTCGTAGGGTTTGTCGTCGATCAGCGCAGCCATCTCGTCCTCGGCAGGTTCGACCTGCTGAGCGACGGGCTTGACCATGGGTTCGTCGAGCTGCGGCTGCGGCGCATGGCCGGCGCAGGCGGCGAGAAAGGCGATGAGTGCAAAAGGCACGAGGGGTGCGAAGCGTTTGGGCATGGGCACGACCGTGTCGGTTGAATTTACAAGTGCGCGACTATGCCCTCTATGCCGTCTATTTGCAAATTCTATCGCCCGAAATGTGACCCAGTAGTTCCGGCAAAACATCTAAGGCCCGCCCAGCCAGCCGTACATCCACCACGTCGCTGAGGTCGGTCAGCGTGGGGTTGATCTCCACGCTCAGGCCGCCGGCCTGGCGGGTACGCAGCACCGGCTCGACTATGTAGGGGAAACTGGCGCTGGTGCCGACGCTGAGCACCACGGCAAAGCCCTTGCGCAGCTCGCCGTAGAGGCTGTCGACGGCCGCCTCCGGAAGCATTTCCTCGAACAGCACCACGGGCGGGCGCAACACTCCGCCGCACTGCCGACAGCGCGGCGGCAACGGCCGCTGCAGGTGCTCGGCCAGTTCGCTATCCTCGGCGCCGCAGGACTGGCAGTACAGCGGCGCCAGCTCGCCGTGGATCTCGATCAGACGCTCGCCGGGGCTGCCGGCGGCGCGGTGATAACCGTCGATGTTCTGCGTCAACACCCAGCAACCGGGCTTACGCCGTTGCAGCTCGGCGATGGCCAGGTGGCCGGCATTCGGCGCCGCGCCGAGGCAGGCCTTGCCCAGCTCGGCCAGGTATTTCCAGCACAGTGCCGGGTCGCGGCGCAGCATCGGCCCGGACAGCGCCGCCTCGATCGGCAGGCCTTCGGCGGTATGGTCGTTGTACAGGCCGCCGAGGCCGCGGTAGGTGGGCAGCCCGGAGTCGGCCGACAACCCCGCCCCGGTAATGACCAGAATGCGCTCGGCCTGCTCGATGGCCCGCGCGACTCGCCGCAGCGCCTCGTCCATGCCTTAGCCCAGGATCTCGCTGAGGGGAATGAACCGCAGGCTGTCGCCCTCCTCCAGCGTCGTCCCCTCCAGAACCTCGGCCAGCCCTTCGGCCCAGGCGGCGCTGCGCAGCACGCCGGAACTCTGGTTGGCGTAAGGCACCGCGCGGCCTTGTTCCAGGCGCGCGCGCAGGTATTCGCGGCGTATGCCCGGCTTGTGCCAGGCGAATCCGGCCGGCACGACGAAGCCCAGCGGCTCGATGCGCTGCACGCCGAGACGCCGCAGCAGGTAGGGGCGCGCCAGCAGACCGAAGGTGACCAGGGTCGAGGCCGGATTGCCCGGCAGACCGATCACCGGCACGCCCTGGTAATGACCGAAGGTCAAAGGCTTGCCCGGCTTGATCGCCAGCTTCCACAGCGCCAGCTCGCCAGCCTCGCGCAGGGCCAGGCCGAGATAATCCGCCTCGCCCACCGAGACCCCGCCGGTGGACAGGATCAGGTCGACGTCGCCGAGCCTGCCGAGGGCCTCGCGCGTCAGCTCCAGGTCGTCCGGCAGGATGCCGGCGTCGACCACGGCGCAGCCCAGGCGCTGCAGCCAGGCGCTGAGCAGGCGCCGGTTGCTGTTGTAGATCTGCCCCGGGCCGAGCGCCTGGCCGGGCTCGACCAGCTCGTCGCCGGTCGACAGCACGGCGACCCGCGGCCGCCGCCGCACGCGCAGTTCGGCCGCGCCGAGGGAGGCGGCCAGACCCAGCTCGATCGGCCCCAGGCGCGTGCCGGCCGGCAGCACGCAGTCGCCGACACGGGTTTCCTGGCCGCGGGCGCGGACGTTCTGGCCAAGCCTGAGCGGCTGGCGAAAGCGCACCCGCCCGGCATCATCCAGCTCCACGTTCTCCTGCATTTCCACGCTGTCGGCGCCAGCCGGCAGCGGCGCACCGGTGAAGATGCGCGCACAGCTACCCGGCTGCAGCGGCAAGGGCGCCGTACCGGCCTGGATGCGCTGGCTGACCGGCAGCGCCTCACCGTGCCAGTCGGCCAGGCGCAGGGCGTAACCGTCCATGGCGCTGTTGTCCCAGGGCGGCAGGTCGAGTGCGGCGAGCAGCGGCTCGGCCAGCACCCGGCCATCGGCATCGGCCAGCGTGACGGTTTCCTGCTGCGCGATGGGTGCGGCCTCGGCCAGCGCCAGCAGGCGTGCCAGCGCCGCCTCCATGGGCAACAGGCCGGGCTGCTCGCAACCGCTCATCCGCGGCTCTCGCAGGCGGCCACCTGTTTCAGGTGGGGGACGAAATTGCAGGGACGATGCCGGGCATCCAGCTGCTCGCCGAGGATGCCGTCCCAGGCGGTGCGGCAGGCGTTGGTCGAACCCGGCAGGCAGCACACCAGGGTACCGTTGGCCAGGCCGGCCAGGGCGCGCGACTGGATGGTGGAGGTGCCGATATCGGCCACCGAGATCTGCCGGAACAGCTCGCCGAAGCCGTCCACCTGCTTGTCCAGCAGGCAGGCGACCGCCTCCGGCGTGCTGTCGCGCCCGGTGAAGCCGGTGCCGCCGGTGATCAGCACCACCTGCAAGCCGTCGTCGGCAATCCAGCCGGCAACCTGGGCGCGGATCTTGTAGAGATCGTCCTTGAGCAGGACGCGCGCGGCCAACTGGTGACCGGCCGCCTGCAGGCGATCGACGAACAGTTGTCCCGAGGTATCGGTTTCCAGGGTGCGGGTGTCGCTGACGGTGAGCACGGCGATCTGCAGCGGCACGAACAGCGCCTCGGCCTTATGGTTCATGGCAGGCTTCCAATTGCGAGAGAATGGCCGGAGTTATATCACACCACCCGCCACCGGAGACGCCAGCATGCCCGCCTCGAACGCCCCACCACCCTGCTCCGTACTGCTGCTTGCCGGCGGCCGCGGCCAACGCATGGGCGGGCACGACAAGGGCCTGCTGGAGTGGCGCGGGCAGCCGCTGATCGCCTGGCTGCACGAGCTGGTACGCCCCTTGAGCGACGACCTGATCATTTCCTGCAACCGCAACGCCGAGCGCTACGCGCCCTATGCCGACCGCCTGGTGAGCGACCAGGACAGCGACTTCCAGGGACCGCTGGCCGGCATTCGCGCGGGCCTGGCGGCGGCGCGCCACAGCCAGCTGCTGGTACTGCCCTGCGACGCGCCGCTGGTGGATCGCCCGCTGCTCGACGCCTTGCTCGAACGCGCCGGTAGCAAACCGGCGGTGGTGCGCCAGGGGCAGTACTGGCAGCCGTTGTTCTGCCTGCTGCCGACCGCGTTGAGGGACGATCTGGAACGCGCCTGGCAGGCCGGCCAGCGCAGCCCGCAGCGCTGGCTCGACAGCCTCGCACCGACGCCGCTGGACTGCCCGCTCGACGATGCGCGCCTGGCCAACCTGAATACGCCGGAACTCCTCGCCGCCGCCCGACCCGACTGAGGCGCCGGGAAAACTCGGTGGAACTCGCACGCCGCTACTGCGTCTGAGCCTGGGTACATAGGTTGTATCACCCAAGGAGACAGACCATGACTCAACGGATCATCCCCGCCCTGCTTATCGCCCTCGGTTTCGCCGCACTGGCCGGCTGCGCCTCGCCGTCGGTGATCACCCTGAACGACGGCCGCGAGATCCAGACCGTGGACAAGCCCAAGTTCGACGAGGACTCCGGCTTCTACGAGTTCGAGCAACTCGACGGCAAGCGCGCCACCGTCAACAAGGACCAGGTGCAGACCGTCAAGGAACTCTGAATCGACGCCCCGGGCCTCCCCAGCGAGGCCCAGGCAGGCTGTGGGGTTGGCACGAAAACGGCCGCTGCGCTAAATTTTTTTCGGGCTAACCCCTTGTGCGGTAAAAGTTTTTCGGTAGAATACGGCTCATTCGGAGTGTAGCGCAGCTTGGTAGCGCGTCTCGTTCGGGACGAGAAGGTCGCAGGTTCGAATCCTGTCTCTCCGACCAATCCCTTGTTCCAGCATGTACCCACATGTATCGGAACCCCAGAAAACCCGGCCTCTAGCGCCGGGTTTTCTGTTTCTGGTTGTACCACTCTATCCCTGCCTATACCTACCAGTTTGGTATGCCCATTGGTATGCTGCCGGCTCATTCGAACTCGGCATACCAAAAAGCCATGAAAAGAGCGGATATCAAGCGCCGGCCGATGGCCGATACCACCCTCGCCAACCTCGAGCCAGAAGACAAAACCTACCGCGAGCATGACGGCCAGGGCCTGTACTTCCGGGTCAAGCCGTCCGGCCAAAAACTGTGGGAGCTACGGTACTCGAAACCTGGCTCCGGCGCCCGCTCCTGGCTCGGCCTCGGTCCCTACCCTAGCGTGAACGGCGCCAGGGCCCGGGCAAAGGCACAGGAAGCGCGCGAACTGATCGCCCAAGGGATCGACCCATCGACCCAGCGCAAGGCCGAAGTCGCCCAGGAGAAGGCCAAGGCCGAAAGCACTTTCGAGCCACTGGCCCGCGAGTGGTATGCCGCCCGGGTAAAGAGCTGGGGCGACGGGTATGCCAAGCGCGTGATGGGCGCCCTGGAACTTCACGTCTTCCCCAAGATGGGCAAGCGCTCCTATGTCGACATCACCCCCATGGAGTGGATGGAGTTCTTCCGGGGCATGGAGAAGAAAGGCATCTTGGATCAGATGGCCAATGTGCGCCGCTTCTGCAAAGAGATCTACGACCTGGCCAGGGTCACCGGCCGCGCCACCACCAACCCGGTGGACGGGCTCGACAAGTTCCTGCAAAAAAAGCAGAGCGAGAACTACGCCCACGTCGACCAGGCCGACCTGCCCATGCTGCTGCAGTCGATCAGCGCCTACACCAACCGGGTGGTGAAGATTGGCCTGCGCCTGCTGATCCTCAACGGCCTGCGCCCGAGCGAGGTGCGCAAGGCGCGCTGGTCCGAGTTCGATCTGGAAGCCGCCATCTGGGAAATCCCCGCCGAGCGGATGAAGAAGCGCCGCGAGCACATCGTGCCGCTCTCCACCCAGTCGCTCAATCTGCTGCAGGAGCTCAAGATCTACTCTGGCTCCTACGACCTGCTGTTCCCCGGGCGAAACGACCGCACCAAGCCGCTGAGCAATATGGTGTTCAACATGGCCCTACGCCGAATGGGCTACCAGGGCCAGCAGACCGGTCACGGCTTCCGCCACATCGCCAGCACCATCCTCAACGAGAACGGCTTCGACGAAAACCACATCGAGGCCCAGCTGTCGCACGCCAAAGCAGGCGTGGCCGGGGTGTACAACAAGGCCAAGTACCTTGAGCAGCGGCGCACCATGATGCAGTGGTATGCCGATCACCTTGAAGCGCTGGAGAAAGGCAACGTCGTGCAAGCAGCATTCGGCAAAGTCGGCTAGCCGCCTGTCACCCAATTTCCCACCATTATCGAGCAATGCTAGCCTTCAGCCATATATCGCCAGGCCACGGGGTCAATGGAATGAAATTCACCGCCATCATGTTTGTGGCCCTGCTTAGCCCTGCCGCGGTACATGCGCAGATATTCAAATGTGTCGGTAACGACGGAACAACAAGCTTCTCGTCGGTGCCCTGCCCAACTGATCAAGGCACATCACAGTATCTCGGCGAGACACAGAAAGGCCAAGCAGAGAGCAGTTCGGAAGTAACAGCCAGGAATCTTCGTGCGGCTGAGATTATGAGAGAAGGCAGAGCTTCCACCGCAACTGGAGGCGGCCTGACCATTATCCCCGACAACACGAAAGGCCGAGTCGCCGATCGTGAACGTGAAGCGCGCCGTAAAGCTAGAGAGGCTTCTGGCGAAGTGCGCATCCGTACAAACTGCTTCAACTACGGCCAGGTCAAGGACTGCTATGACTCGCAGGGTGGCAAGTACCGGACCATCAACAATGGCGGCTACTCCCACACCTACGGAACGGATGGCGCTGGCAATAAGGTCCGAGTAAACACCGACCCCAATGGCAACTCAACGACTCGCATCATCCCGGGCAATTGACTACCAAGCGGAACCAGGCAGTACTGTTCGGCCGCTACCTTCTCCAATCCACTGAATGAGCGATCTACCGTGAAGCACTTAATCTCTGCCATCGCCGCGTTTTTTCTGTCGTCGCAAGCCATCGCTGGCTGCTTCGGTAGCGGCTCGCTCCAGACCTGCACCGACAATAGCGGGAACACCTATAACGTCCAGCGCTTCGGCAACACCACGAGTGTGCAGGGCTACAACGCGGGAACCGGTTCGAACTGGAATCAAACCAGCACGACTATCGGAAACACCACCTTCCATAATGGAACTTCTGCGAACGGCAACAGCTGGAACGGCACCAGTAATCGCATCGGCAATACCACCTTCCACAACGGGACCGATTCAAAGGGCAACCCCTACTCGGCGACCTGCAACCAGTTCGGCTGCAACTAAGGGCCTCTTCAGCCCCTTGCCCTACCCCGCCAGCGCGCCGAAACTGGACTTGAATTTCTGGGAGACAGCCCATGCTTCAAGTCTGGATCGGCGGCATCCTTCTCGTCCTCGGCATGTTCATGCTGCTGGCCAACCCGGTAGTCGGCGGCATCATCATCGCCATCGGCTACGCCCTCTACGCCAACACCAGCAAGGCCACGCGCGCCGCGGCTGAGTCCACCTTCTGGGGGTTCGCCCTGCTCTGCGGCGCCGTGGTTGGTGTCGTGGCCCTCCTCGGCCTGGCCTAGAAGTCCCCTTCCGCCAGATTCACGATCCGCTGGGCGACCTGATTCGCCTGCAGCTGCAGCGCGTCCAGGCGCTGCCGCTTCGCCTCTGGCGTCATCCGGGTGTCGCGATACACCGCATCCATCTGGTTGCGGATGTTCCCCAGCTGCTTGCGGGCTAGGCCCAGCGCCGGACGATGGCGCAGCTTCTCGCGGTTCTTCGCCAGCAGCTGGTCGGCCGCCTCGACGCGCCCCTCCTCCCGGTAGGCCTTGATGGTGCGGTTCAGCTGGTCGGCCTCGCGCATCATGTCGTAGAACTCGCTCTGGTACTTGGTGGAGCGCGGCGCATCGCCCTGGTACAGCACTTTCAGGATCGGCACGTCGCCGGCGCGGCTAGCCGGCCGGTCGGCATCATCGAAGGCGCTGACCAGCAGGCTGGACATATCCAGCACGTACTGGCCGATGGTGCCGGTGTAGCCGGCCACCAGGTGGTCAATCTGCTTCGGCGAAAGCCCGGCGATTGGCCCGGTGACCTGGCCGAGCAGGCGCCCGATGCCGCTGGTGCGCTCGTCGTACCGTGCCTCTGGCAGTTTCCCCTCGTCGCTCATGTCCTCGATCGGCGCGTCGCGGAAGAAGTTGCGGTTGGCCTGCAGCTCGCGGATAGGCTGGTAGAACTGCGGTACCGGGTTGAACGCCAGGGTCTGGAACACCCCGCGGCTCACCGCGCTGGCGAGGTCGCCGCCGTCCTGGCTGCCGGTCATGGCGTGCAGAATGCGCTCGGGCACGGTTCCGAAGATCAGCCCCAGCTCGAACGGCTTGGGAATGCGGAAATGCTGGTCGCCCAGGAAGATGTGCCAGTGCATGTCCTTGTCCCAGTCCATCAGGGCCTGGTAGCGCTCGTCGTCATCGTTCAGCCCGGCCAGCAGCAGGGAGAACAGCGCGATGTAGCCGCCCTTCATGGCCACTTCCTTGGCGAGCAGGGTCTTGTCGCCCTTGGCCGCCCGGCCGAGCTTGTACAGGCCCTGCAGGCGGGCATTGAGGAACGGCACCACGTCGGTGAACCACTGCGCCGCGGCGAAGTTGCCGCGCAGGCTGTAGTCCAT
The DNA here is from genome assembly GCF_044542855.1 of Pseudomonas sp. NPDC077649. Taxonomy (NCBI): domain Bacteria; kingdom Pseudomonadati; phylum Pseudomonadota; class Gammaproteobacteria; order Pseudomonadales; family Pseudomonadaceae; genus Pseudomonas; species Pseudomonas sp. NPDC077649. The sequence goes on from NZ_JBITVF010000002.1 coordinate 467,760, forward strand.
CAGGTCCTTGGCCTCGTAGGCGGCCTGGCGCCGGCCCTTGCCAGCCTCCAGCGCTGCTTTGTAGGTGCTCAGGCGGTTGGCGTTCTCCACCTTGTCGCCCAGGGCCCGGTACTTCTGCCAGCCCATGCCGAGCATCGCCGCGGCCTTGGCCGGGGTGTTCACCAGGCTGCCAAGGTAGGCGTCCTGCTGGGTGCGGGTGAAGCCCTTCTTCTCCAGCGCGCGGCGGATGATTTGCGCCGAGGCTTCAGGGTCGGTGCCGTGCACGTAGCCGCCCTGGAAGCTGCCGCCGGCGAACATCAGGTCGCGGTAGTCCTGATCCTCGCGCAGCGCGTCGCGCATGCCCTTGATCGAGTCCTTGCCGAGGGTGAAGCCGTCCTTGTTGATCAACCACGCATGCGCGGCGTCGCGGATGAAGTTGCGCAGGATGAAGTCCGGCGAGGCTGTCACGCCGGTGGTGAGCAGGCGCTTGAAGGCCCGGCCGATCTTGGTGATCGGGTCATTGAACACGCTGCCTTCGATGAACTTCAGGCCGCGCAGCAGGCTCTCGTCGTTGACCCGGTAGTACTCGCTCTTGCCGCCGCGCTGCACCCGGATGATATCGGGGTCGGTCGGCGCGACGCGGGTCCAGAGCTTCTCGAAGCCCTCGTTTTCCGGCTTCATCAGCTGGTTGACCACCTTGATGGCGTTGGAGCCGGCCGGCAAGTCGAGCAAGTCGGCGGCCAGCACCAGGGCCTTACGATCCTTGCGGATCTGCTGGGCGATCTGGTCGCGCGAGATCAGCACCTGCTGCCAGCGCGGGCTCTCGTCGGTGAGGAAGTCGCTGCCCTGCAGGTTGTCCACCACCTCGAGCAAGGCCTTGTTCTTCATCGCTGCGTCGATGCGCTTGGTCCAGCCGGCCAGCATGTTGGCCAGCAGGTCGTTGGTCGGCACCCCGCCGCCCTTGAGCGCCTTGATCGCAGCAGTCTGGTGCGACAGGCCGCGCTTCGACCGCGGCGCGGTGAAGATGCCTTCGGCCTCGTCCTGGCGGTAGAACGGCACGTAGTAGTCAGTCAGCCACTTGGCCCGGGCATCCTGATCGATCAGCCCCGCCTCTTGCGCCAGGTCCAGCACCGCCTCGTTGGTCTGCGCGTACTCGCGGTATACCCGCTCGAACAGGTCTTCCTTGCCGTTGCCCATGGCCAGCAGCTCGGCGATATCGGTGTCACTCAGGTTGTTCTCGCGGCCCTGCGCCTTGAGCAACTGCCCGCGCTTGCCGCCCAGCCAGGCGAGCCAGGGCGTCAGGTTGTCCTGGCCGAGGTCGCCCAGGATCTCCAGCACGCCGCGGGTACCGGCCTTGCCGGACACCACGCCATCGCGCCACTCGGGTGCCGCGTAGTGCAGCACGCCGTGCATCACGTCGGCGATGCCGCTGGCCATCCGCGCAGAGACATAGCCCTGCTGGTTCACGTCCGTGACGCCGACGGCTTCCTCGGCGCGGCGAATGCCGGCCAGGCCGTCGAAGATGCCTTCTTCCGAGCGCACGGACCATTCCTTGAGCTTCGCCTGCAGGCCGCCCAGGGTCAGATTACGCACCTGATCCAGCAGGTTCTGCGCCTCGCTGCCGGCCAAGCCCAGCTTGCGCATGGCCTCGATTTCGCGCTGGCTGGCACGGGAGTAGCGGATATCCGGGTCGATATCGTCGAATGCCCCGGTGTTGTTGGTCGCCGACTTCACCTGGCTGTTGTAGAAGGCCACCCAGGTCGGCGAGCCCTGCAGCTGGATGCCGTCATAGCCCTCGCGCTCCAGCTTCTGGCGGAAAGCGATCGCCTTGTCCGTGGTATCCAGCGCCTGCGACTCGGCGATGCTCATGCGGTAGGGGTTCTTGATCGAGGCAAACAGCGGCATCACGTTGGCCAGACCAGGCATGCCGTCGGTCGCTTTCTCGGCGTAGGCCTGGGCCAGCTCGGGATCACTGGTCAGGAAGATACCCAGCGGCGCCGTGGTGTGCCCGGTGCTCACGCCCGCGCGCCCCTGGTCGAACACGTTGAACTGCTCGGCGGTGCCATGGTGCAGCACCATCGGCTCGCCATTGCCGTCCGTCACCGCGGATACGTCCTCGGGATTGACGCGGTCGAGCGGTCGACGTACAAAGGTGTCCAACGCCTTGGTATTGGCCGGGAGCGACCCCTGAGCTTTGCTCACATCGCCCGGAGAAACTGCCAAGGCGTCTTCTTTTCTGTTGACGGTCACCGTGTTGTAGAACATCCGACCGTTAACGTCCTCCCTTACGGTGAACACCGCCACCAGCGGAACCCCATCGATATCGATCGGCGCCAGCAGCTTGTGATACGCGGCGGTCTGGCCGCTCTGGGTCGACAGCGTGCTGCTCGCGTAGATCGAGTTCTCAAACGACTGCTGCAACTTGCTCAGCACCGCCTGCTTGGCCGGGTCGGCAGCAGTCGAGGCCGCCTTCTTCGCGCCAGACATGGCCATGGTCACGTCGCCCAGCTCATCGTGCGGTAGCGCCTCGCTGAGCCTGGCCATGCCCTTCAACGACTCCTCCACCTTGGCCAGGCGCTCGCGCTCGCTGAGTTCCTTCCACGACGCAAGCATCCGCAGTTTCAGCGGCGCCTTGGCGTCCAGGCGCTTCTGGGCGTCCACCGCCTGCCAGTCGCCGAACCAGCGCTTGAAGTTGTCACTTCGCACCTGGTGCCACTGTTTCTGGTTGAGGTTCGACGGTTTGCCGTTCGGCGCCAACAGCCGGCCCTTGTCATCGAGCAATTCCACCAGGCGGCCGCTGTCGCCGTTGCGCGAATAGACCGTGCGCCCGCTGCCAGACCGGCGGCCAGACTGGATATAGCGCCGCGCGTTGCCCAGCAGCAGTTGGATATCGCCCTCGCTCCACTGCAGATTCATGCCGATCGAGCGCAAGGCGGCGCGCATGGCCGCTACCAAGCGGGACCAGAACCCCTGCTGCTGGATCGAGCCATCGGCCGCCATATCGGCCAGCACTTCCTCCATGGCCACGGCCGGCTCGTAGCCATGCCGCCGCACAAGCTGATCGGCCTGGGCTTTCAGGTCGGGATTGCCGTTGTAGATGCTCATCAGCAGCGGCTTGAGGCGCGCGCCGTAGGCGCCCTGCAGGCCGGCATGGCCGAGTACTTCGTGCTGGAGCACGAATGCCGCATGCTTCACATCGCGCAGGTTGTCGGCCACCAGGTACACCGTGCCGTCGCTCAGGATGCCCTCGATATCGAAGGCCCCATCGCGCTCCACGGTGCGGCGCTGGCGGTCCGGCAAGTCCTTCACCGACTGCACCACTTTGACCTCGGGGGCGTTCTGCCAGCCGCCGGTCAGGCGCGCGAGCTGCAACCGGATCTGCGCCGCCCGGCTACCACCACCAGGCTGGCCGATGCGATAGCTCTGCCTGGAGTACAGTGCAACATTCCCGTCGCTGTCCTCGCGCGACTCGATGACGCTGAAGATGCCATCGTAGGCCGCACGCACCGCCGGGATCTCTGCTGCCGTCGGGTATGGATAGCTGGCCTCTCGCTCCACCGCCTCGCCGCTGATCACGTTGGCCAGGTAGTCATTGCGCAGGCCGTGATCATCCAGCTTGGCGATCACGTAGCTCTCGAATGCCCGCGCCGTCATTTCGCGGCCGGTGGACCAGTAGTCGGACGTGCGCATCTTGTCGCGCTCTTCGGAGCGGGCCTTGATGCCGGTGGTGCCGATGGCGCGCATCAGTTCCTTAAACGCCGCCACCAGTTCGGCACGCACGCCTGGGCCGCGCTCGTATGGGGTCTCGGTCAGGTATCCATCCTGATTCCTGGCGCGGCTCAGGTAGTTGTCCAGCGAATGCCACCACTCATGCGCCAGGGAGCCAGCACCCCGCGCCTTGGTCAGGTTGATCACCACGGTGTCGGGCTCGTAGTGCGCAGCGCCAGCGTCGATGCCGCCCCGGCCGCGCGCCCCAAACGCCAGGCCAAGCTCACCATTGAGGGAGAGCGATCGCGCCGGGATGTTCAGGATGCCCGCCAGATCCATCAGCCCATCGAACGCATCGTTGAGGTCTTGCTGCCGGCGCTTGTCCTCGACCCAGTTGCCGAACTGCACGCCACGGAAACCGAACGTCTCGGCAAACAGTTCAGGCGTCACATCCTGGCCGTTGCGGTGGTCGACGCCCAGGCGGGGCGCGTTGTCTTCTGCCCTGGTCGGCGGCGCCTCTTTCATGCGCTGGTACTGCGCTTCGAGATCAGCCTGGTGATCACGCCGGTAGTCGGACGCCTCGCGCAGGCTGGGGAAGGTCTTCATCTTCACCACACGCTTGCCGTTCTTCTTGCCGATGAAGACTTCGCGGGTGTATCGATCCGTGAACAGGTCGAAGCGCACGGCAGGCCCTGCCGAATCAGCCTCCGGCTTGGCGGCCTGAGCAGCGTGCCAGCGCGAAAATCCGGCGAGCGCTTCGTCCCGGGTGTTGCCCACGGCAATCTCCCGCGGCCAGTTGCTGAGCATCGACTTGGCCGGCTTCCCTGCCACCACCCACTTCTCGACGTTCTTCTCGCCGTGGTAGAGGCTGTACCAGTTCGAGCGGAACGTGATCCCCTTCAACGGCACCGCGTGACCGAAGCGCTCGTAGAGCTCGACGCGCCCCAAGAACCCGCGATCCAGGGTACTAAACTCTCCTGCCCTGGCTTTCACCCGCTTGGCATAGTCAGGATCGCCGGCGACCTGTTGCGCCATATCGCGCAAGGCCTTCACCTGTTCGCTCCAGCGCGACAGCTTGTAGCTCTTGCTGGGCTTGGTCAGGATCTCTTCGCGGGCGGCACGCATGAAGGCAACGCCCCATGGATCCGCGCCTTCGTCCAGCATTGCCTGATAATCCGGCTCAGGCCACGACTTGGACAGCGGCACAGCCGCCACATCCAGTTGGCTGGCCTCCTCCAGGCGCTGGGTATAGCTCATGAACTTGCGGGCGCCCTCAAGGCGTTCGCCGAAGTCGTCGATCTTCTCCTTGGACCGCTCACCCTCCTGGGTGGCCTGCTCGGCGGCCGGCTGCGTAGCATCGCTCTGATCGACCCCGTACTCCTGCCGCAGCGCTTGCCAGGCCTGGCGGTTCACGCCCTCCGGGCTGTCGCTGTTCAGCTCGTTGTACTGCTCGAAGGTGATCCCGGCCGAGGCGCGATCGACATCCGCCTCGTACTGATCCTGCAGGCGCTGGATGGCCTGGTCATAGCCCGGCGACCCCTTCTTGATGCCGGCGGCCTTGGCCTGGCGGTCGATGTAGCGCTTGCGCGGCATCGCCAGGATCTCTGGCAGTGCGGCTTGATCCTGCTCCTGATCCGCCGGCGGCTCGCTCAGTGCACGCTGTCCGTCGGCCCCTTGAGTTGCAGCAGGAACACTAGGTCGGCCAGGCTTTGCCGTTCCCCGGGCAGCGGCAGGCCGTTCAGCCACAACTGGCTCTCGCGCCACGTTATCAGCCGCATCTGCTGCAGCAGGCGGATTGCCTGCGGCTCCGTCATCAGCAGACCCTGCCCGACTATCAGCATCTTGCACCTCCTGCAGCGGACTGGTCAGGTCGCCGTCACGCAACCAGTCACGGAACCTGTCACGTGACAGCTCAGTGACCGGGCCCACTTTCCAGCCGGCGTCGAAGTTGGAGCGGTACGCAGCGATCGCGGCCTCCATGTCCGGATAGCCGAGCATTACTTTGTGCTCGTCGAAATTGCCGTCCTGCTGGTTCACCTGGTCGACGATGAACACCCGCTGGCTATCTTCTTGTGGGCCGACATACACATCGACCTGCTCGCCGTCGGCGCCCTCGGTGCGGCGGATATAGCCGTAGTGGTCGCTCATTTCGTGCGACCACTCGCTGCCATCTGGCCGCCGGCCGCGCCGCACGGAGCCGCGCGGGTTCTCGATCGAGATATCGAGCCCCGCCACACGCACATGGCCCTTGCGGTAGTTGCCTGCCTCGATCTGCGCCTGGCTGGGCTCCGGCAGGTCGTTGCTCAGCGAGGTGGCCGCCTCCTGAGCCTGCTGATCGACCCGGCTCGCCGGCGCCTGCCGCTCCATACCGGGCCCGCCGATGGGGCGAACCTGGGCGCGCGGCTCGACGAATGGCGCGGTCGCGCCGCGCTCGGCGTTGCCCTGGCTGTCCACCACCATGGTGCTCGGCGCCGGCAACCCGAGCGGCGCCGGCGGCGCTACCGGTTCGCGCGGCACGGCCACAGCCCAGCCGCCCTCATGCGGCACGACCACCGGCCGCTCGCCGGCCTGCTGCAGGTCGTTGAACAGCTTGAGCAGGCGCACGTCACGCTCGCCGCGGAAGGGGCGACCGTTCTTCTGCACGCGGATCTCGAAGTTGGGATCACCGGCGACGGGCGTGGCCTGCACTTCCTCGACCACCATCGGCCCGGTGTCGGAATCGACCGTGGCCAGCGGCAGCGGCTGCTCGACCCGCTCAACAGCCTGCGGGCCAGAGTCCACCTCCACTGTCGGCAGTGGCGGCTGCTCCGGCAGCTCCTCGACCTGCGGAACCAGTTCATCCAATCCGCGCGTGTCCTGCGGGTCGAAACCCTCCTGCTCGGCCTGGGCAAGCTGCGCCCTCGCGGCCGCCAGCGCCTCAGCCTCCGGCACCTCGACCATCACCTGCAGGTCGCGGTCGTAGCGGTAGAAGTGCAGATTGCCTTCGGCGTCGAGGTCGGTCGGAAAGAGCTCCTGCGCGATCGCCAGTTGCTGGTCGATGGGCTGGTAACCGCCGCCCGGTTGGGGCTCCGGCGCTCCACTCAGCAGGCCGGCGCGGGTGGCGTCACGCACGGGAGTTGCTGCGCCGTCCACTGCGGTAGCCGCTGCGGAAGACAGCGGGCCGGCAGCAGGGTCAATCCCCATCTGCTCGGATGGGCGCCGCGCCACGTTCACCGCACCGCCGATAGCGGAGCCAGCCAGCGTGCCTTCCACGGCCGCGCGCGGCACGCCTTCCATCAGCGGCTTGCGCTCGGCCCAGTTCTGCAGCATCTGCTCTTGGATCGACTGCGGCAGTTCCTCGAGCACGCCTTCGGTGAAGGCGCCGCCAGCCACCCGGCGCGCCAGCCCCGGCGCCTGCCCGGCAGCCTGGCCAACGCCGCCAGCGAGCACGCTATCCACATCGATCAGGCCGGCACGCTGCGCCAGCCTGGCGCCGAAGCCACTCAGCGCGGCCCCGATAACGCCAGCGCCTGCTGCAGCGGCAGCCGCTCGCTGCGGGTCAACCTCGCGATCGATCTGGTCCATGGTTCCGCCGGCGATCACCGCCCCCTCGCCGCCTGCGCCCGCGGCAATAGCCTGGCGCGCCGCCTGACCAGCTGTGGCCGGCGCGGCGATCAGCCCAGCGGCACGCCCGCCAACCAGGGCGCCACGGCCGATGGCGCCGCCAGCCAGCATCTGTGGAATTGACTCGGCCACCAGGCCGGCTACGTTCCCCGGGTTGCGCGCATACGCGCCGGCAACATCCAGGGCATCGCCCTCTTCCCAGGCCTGGTCAATCTCGGCGGTACCGGCCTGGCGCGCCGGGCTGTACTCCTCGCGCGCTTCTTCCTGCCACTGACTGGGCTGGAAGCCAGTCGCTTCGCCCACCTTGTCCGCGGCTTCATCGACGAAACGGCGGCCGGTCAGGCCAGCCACACCCACATCGGCCAGGCCAGTCACCACGCCGGGCAGTTGCTGCACGCCGCGCTTGAGGTCGGTGCCCAAGTCGCCGAGGAGGGAGGTGTTCTGTTTGGCTGGCTGCTTGGAAGGCGGGGACTCGTCGAACCTGTCGAAGAAATTGCCAGCCTCGCCACCATCACCAGCAGCGTCGAACTGGTCGAAAAAGTTGGCCATCCCACCCTCCAAAAAGAAAATCCCGCCGTAGCGGGAGTTTCAGAGGTGGCGCGGCTGTGGCCTAACCCTACAGGGGGTTAGGGCCAGGGGACGCGCTATGTCACTGACAAAGCTCTGACAAGCCAAACACCCCGAATTCTGGGTATTTAACGATCACACTGGATAGATGATCCTCAGTTGGCCAGGCATCCCAAAGGTCTGCATGCACCTGGCCTCGAAGTCCTTTCGATCCGATGACGACTTGGCGATCACCGTTACCATGGCGATTTGCTGATCCAGGCGCTCTCGCCCGCCATCAGTCAGCCACTGGTGCATCTTCTCGCTATCGCCACGGCGCGCCTTCAGTTCGCGGTGCACTTCCTTCGGCAGGATGGCTGCATACACCCAGCGATCGGTGATCTGTCCGAAGATTGCCGGCGTCCCGCAGGAATGGCCGGCGAACACCGTCCCAGTGATGTGCGCCAGCGCCTGGTAGTAGGCATCACTGAAGCGCTTCTCCCAAGGCGCCGGCGCAGGCAGAAGCACCAGATTCATCATGGAGTCGAGGCCGGCCCTGTGCCTGGCGTCGCGGAACGCCTTCACCAAGTTGACCTTCAGCGCTCTTACCTTTTTTGTGTTCCGGCTGTATGCCAGCAGCAAGTAGGATTGATCCTCGTTGAGCAATGCAAACTCGGTTGCCTTGGCAAATCCACCCTGTGGCAATGGCTTACCCTTCTGGATTTCAAATCCAATAGGGCCAAGCTCATGAAAGTCAGGCAGATACTTGCGGATCAACTTTATCGTGCTGGCGTGATCCGTTTTTAACTGGTCAGCGAGCAGCCTGCTGTCAACACGGGCCTCACCGGCAGAATGGACAAGCTGAATACTGGAATCGCTCATGACGCACACCTTCCCGCCCGAGAAGGGAAAGCAGGCAGAGGGCGTGGGCGGTGCGAACCATCCCCTTTTCAGCTGATCGGGCCTAGCCTGCTTCGGCGCACCCAAGGGAGGCCGGCCCGGTTTCCCGAGGCCTTCCCGACGCTATGTCACTGGAAGGCCACGGCAAGCACCTGGCAGCGCCAGTGTCGAAAAGGATTTTTCGGGAGACGAACCCTACAGGGGGTCGAGCCAATTGCGCGCCGGCAGGCATAGGGCTATAACGCCAGCATGAAGAAGCTGATCATCACCGCCGCGCTGCTCGCCGCTTCCGGCCTGGCCCAGGCCGGGAACTATGCGACGTGCCTGCTGGATAAGCTGCCTGGCCTGGAGAATGATCACGCAGCATCCGCTGCCGTGCAGGTCTGCCGTGCAAAGTATCCTGGCGGCCTTGAGTCAGTCCAGAAAGGCTCTGGACGCGGCGTGTTCTCCTTCGATTCGGGCGCAGATTGCGCCTTGAGCAAGTCAGGCGACACCCGTAGCCGCGATGCCGCTTATATGATCAGGGCCTCCTGCAACAGGCTTTTCGACGAGCCGAATTTCTTCGACCAGTTCGACGACAGCTAGCCGGCCTGACCCGCCAGTATCCTCGCCGCGCTGCCTGGACCATATTTCCGGTCAAACTCTGCTGCTCGCTCCGGGTTACTGCGAAGCGCCTGAACTGCTCCGGCCGGTGGTAAGGCCGCACCACCAGTGCCGGATGAAACCGGCTGGCCAGTAGTAACGTCCAGCACCTGCTTGCCGACGATAGGCCTGCCCGTTTCGTCTCGATCCAAGATCACATCCTGCGTGATATAGCGATCCTTCGCCTGGGTGGCCAGGACGTTGTAGGCCTGCCGCGCGACGTTGCGCTCTTCCTCGCTGAGGTTCGGGTCGGCGATCTGCGAACGCAGTTGCTCCAGGCGCTGGCGGTCCTGCATGCCCAGGTCGCCCTCGGCGATCTGCTGCTGCAGGCGTTGCTGGTTGAGCTGTTCGGTGCCCATGCGCTGGGTATCGGCGGCGCGGCGCACGGCCGAGTCTTCGGCGCCCTGCTGGGTTTGCTGCCGCAGCGTTTCGGTTTCAGCCAGGCGGCTGTCGAGTCGAGCGAGTTGGCGCTCCTGCAGGGTCGGAGTGCGCGAACTGTCCTGCACGATGGTCAGCCTGCCGCCGTTGTTGCCCAGCTCGCCGCGCTGGCTGATCTCGGCCATGCGCTCGCGTTCCTGGTTGGCGCGCTCGAATCGTTCCAGCGCCATTTGCGAGTCGCCGGCCTGGCCGACAGAGAAGGTGCCGCCGCGGCCATCGCCCACACCAGCAACGCCACCGGCGGGCATATCGCCTGCACTGGCAACTGCAACGGGGTCGTTGCTGAACTCTGGCACGCCATCAGCGCCTACGCGAGCGGCGATACCGCCATTCGCCCTGACCCAGGCCTCGCGCGCCGGTCCTGGCAGACCGAGGCGCGGCTGTTCTGGCTGGGCGGCGCCTGGACGCGGAACGCCGAGCCTCGGCGCCTCGGCAGCGGGCGCCTCGGCTTCCTGCTGCGGCTGGATGCCCAGAGCGCGCTGGCCGGCCTGCTGCAGCCCGGAAATGCCCTGACCGACCCGCTCCAGCCCGGACTGGAACTGGCCGACCGCCTCGTCGCGGTACCTGGTGGCGCCGCCTGGCAGTTGATCGGGATCGGCGCCAGTCGCATAGGCAGCGACATTACGCAGCGCATCCTGCCCCGCCGCCACCGGCACGCGCGCCGCACCGAGCGCGGCCTGGCCGATACCGGCGGGAACATCCGCGGCGCGCTTCCAGCCAAGCCCAGGCTGTTCTGCTGCCGGCCGCTGGCCAGGGCGAGGCACGCCGAAGCCGGTAGCCTGCTGCCCTGCGCCGCTCTGCGCCTCCGGTGCGCGATACCCAGGCACACCCAGGCGCGGCGCTTCCGGTTTGGCCAGAGTGGTCGTGCGGCCCGGGAAGCCAAAGCCACCCGGCCGCTTTTCATCGTCCACCAAGCCACCGTCCGCGAAGAACTGGCGCGGCCCCGCATCACCGCCAGCCTTTGCTACCGCAAGGGCTGCCTTGCTGAGGCCGAAGCCCGCCGGCTTGTGGGTAGCGTCCTTGACTTGGTCGAGCACCGCGGCGCCGACGGCGTGCACCTGCTCTGGTGGCAGCTCCATTTCGCCATTGCTCACCGCCACGGGCACCTGCTTGTTGTAGCCAGGCACCCCCAGTCTCGGCTGCTCCTTCTTCGGCATCTTCGGATTACCGTTGTAACCGGGCAGGCCGAAGCCCATCTGCTCGGTGGTGTCGGCCGGCAGGATGTAGGTGCCCGCCGGCACATCCTTCTCGATGGAATCAGAGGTGCCGGTACCAGGGCCGATGATCAGGCCGCCATTGGCCGCGTGCTTGCGCTTGGGGATGCCGTACATTGCCACTCTCCCGTTTCAGATGCCCGATTGTTCTGCGCCACGGCCTGGCCTGCCAAACCCTACAGGGGGCTTACAGCTCCTCACCAAACCGGACCGGATGCAGCTGATTGCCGAGATACAGGGGCTTGCCGGTGAACCCCTCGAACATCTGCTGCCAGGTGAAGCCTCCGTCGGTGCTGAGGTAGTGCTTGGTGTCGAGCGCACCAAGCAGCACCGCCGGTCGATTATCCGCTTCAGGGAGCACCACGCTGATATGAGCCGTGTATGCGGTGGAGAAGCTGGTACCCATCACTCCGCGCGCCTCGATGAACTCGCCGCTGAGTTGGTCGATAACCACCACGCTCCAGGTGATCTGCTCGGCGCCGGATGGCACCACATAGTCGCGCGCCAGCACCGCGACCTTACCCTCACCAATCACCGCTGCGTAGTGGCTGCTCTGGCCTAACAGCGTGCCCGCCGTCTTATCCGTCGGGTTCAAGGTATCTTGGGTAAATGGATGCCAGCCGGCAGCTCGTAGCCCGGTCGTGCGCAGCACGCCGTCCACACCGTAATGCACTAGGTCGGTGGTCAGCTGCGCCTGTACGTCGTCGGCAATCTCGTAGGTGGCGCCAACCACTCCGGGGACGCCGAACATTTCCAGATCAGGGCCAAGGGTATGGCCGCGCGAGGCTGAACCTTTGTACAGCGTAACCAAACTTTGCGTTCCGGAACTCAACATCCGGCGCAATTGCACCCCCGTCCAGATCACCCCTGACTTATTGCAATAGCAGGTAAAAAACAGATACGCAGCCCCTCGACTGCCAAGCCCATCTGGCTCCGCGCCGGCGTCGTGATCGAGTACAAAGGCCAGCGCGGCGCCAGTGACCCCGTGGCTCTCATAGCGCGTTACGCCACTGAAGTCCTGCACCACCGGTCGCAGCTCTGTTTCTGGGTTGGACGCCATCTGCATGGCGAACACCGCGGTGGCAGTCAGCGGGTAGGAGTTACCAGGGGGAACCGCGGGGCGCAGGAGCTTCGCCAGAAACACGCCAGCCACCCCAAGTCGCGCAGGATCAGTGGCTGGGTCGATACCGCCACCATCAAGCCCTGTCGGCTGCGACACATAGGCGCCGCCCACGATCACCTCACCCCAGCGCGCCTGATCTTGCTCCCAGGAGCCGAAGCCATCCCTCGAGCACTGGGCGCCGAACACCGGAATCCTGTACTGATACCGAGACATCTGCCGGGTATAGAGTCTGGCGTTTCCATCGCCGATCAGGAACTGCAGGCCTGCCTCGGGTAGCAGCCAGGCCTGCATGCGCAGATTTGTGGCGACAAACTCGCTTGTGTCACCGCCTGGCGGGTAGAACTTGGGCTGGTACTGGCCTGAGAACGCATCGCCCCATAGCTGGTAGCGGTCGGTGGCAAAGCGCCCCTCGATGTTGCCGGTCGTGGCGGCCAGCACACAGGCGCCTGCCCGCTCGGGATGGCTGTACGGCACCGAGGGAAAGTTGGATCGGACGAAGAGCGCGCCCGTGTCGATTGAGTGGTAGTAGCCCTGGCCCGGAGCGTAAGGCAGCAAGGTCGTCGTCACGCTCTTTGCAATGACACCGCTCAGTTGGGCACCATCACGCAGCACGTCGCGCGTGTAGGCCCGTGAGGCGAGCTTGAGGTGGCTGCCGTATCCGGCGAGCGGCATATGGTGCAGGAACGCCCATACCGCTTCCAGATCGATAACGTAGACGATCACGTTATGCTGCGCCCTCACCGCGCGCAGCAGATACCCTTCGACCACCTGGTTGGCAGCACCCTGTTTCGACGATTCAACGCGCGCGGCCAGGCGCGAAGCGTGGCCACGCATGGCAACGCCGCCTGCTGTCAGTGGCTTGAACACCAGCCCCATCAGATGTTCGCGACCTCGGCCGAGAGAGTACCGCCGGCCAGGTTCGCCTGGGCAGCAATGCTGGCCAGCCCGCTAACAGCAGAACCCAACGCACTGGCGGTCGAGGAGTAGTTGCCCTGGCGCGCCATCGCATTGCGGTCTACATCCACGTCGACGCCGGCCTTGGCCTCAGCCGCGCGCAACTGCAGCTGCTCGAAGGCAATCTCGATGCCGTAGTAGGCCGATAGCGCGTTGTACAGCCCCACCATCGCCTGCGACCTGGCGCTCTCGCGCTCCACCACCAGCTGCGGCAGCTTCGCGTACTCGCTGAAGAACTGGGCGATGCGCGCATAGATTGCGGTCTTGTAGGCCAGCGACTGCTCCTCGGCGAACTTCAGCAGATCCAGCTTGATCTCGGCATCCTTGATCGCCTGCTCGCGGTTCACTTGCAGGATGGCATCACCGGCCCGCTCGCTGGACTGCGCCAGGGCGTCGACCAGGGGCCCAGGCGGCAGACTGAAGCCACGCGCGGAGAACGTGGCTTCCAGCGTGCGCGACTCGCTCGCCTGGGTGCGATAGGCCCGGTCGCGGGCGTTGTGCCAGACCAGTTCGAAGATGGTCTTGTCCAGGCCGAACGGCTTCACGCCGCTGATCACGCCACACAACCAGTCTTCAGGGATGGTTTGCAGGCACCCACTGATCGCCGGGAAGTACTTCGCGGTCAGATCGTCGATCTGCCTGTTGAGCCTGGCCATTTCGCCGTCGGTATTGTCCAGGCCCTGGAACATGTTGCTGAACACCGGCGGCGCACCGATGTTGGGCTTGGTCAGTGTCACCCCAAAACGGGGACTGCGCGTGCTTACGTTCGGCGGCAACGAGTAGATGCGGCTCGCGTTGTTGCGCGCTTCATTCAGTGCAGTCGTGGCCTGGCTCTGAAGGAAGGCGGTTGTGCTTTCGTAGCTGGCCATCAGATTATCTCCTGAGTGCGAGTGCGGCGGGTCCAGAACAGATCCCCAATGACTGGGGCACTGTAGGGTGGGAGGCCCACCATCGAATTGGCATTGCCGTCTAGCGCTTCGAGCACGTCGCCAGTGCGAGCGTTGATGATGCTGCTCGCCAGTGTTGGGTGGTTACACACCACCATGCTGTCGCCGTCGCCAGTGAACACACCGTGCACAAAACCAGCGGCTGAAGGCGTACCGATGTTGCGCACTACCACAGCTGGGCCATTGACCGGAGTGAACGCGTCGCATATTCGCGTGTGAGTTGACAGCGAGAAGGCGTCAGACGAAACGCTCAGCAGATCACCGGCCGGGTTGAACGAAAGCCAGTACGCCCAGGCTGAGTCAGGGTTATAGATGTCCCAGATGTACTGCCCGTCATTGGTGTTGAAAACACCCATCCAGCGATCACCCGTGAGGGACATTGCAACCTGCGGCAGTACGCGATTAAACGCCACTGAAAGCCTAGGTTCCGCATTTATGTAGTTGGTCACATCGGTGTAGGGGTTGGGCAGCGACTCCAGGGTATCGGCGTCGAACAGCAGCAGGTACGGCGAACTGTTTTTCGTCAGGAACAGGGTGTCACCCGCTGGATTAAACTCAGCGATGCCAGTACCCGATACCGTTATTCCAGTTGCGGTATAGCTGTCCTCCTCGAAGTCGTACCACTCGAGAAATGCCTGGGTAACCCTGCCTACCAGTACCTCTGGCCTGGATGGATGAATCGCATACACGCTTGTTGTTGCGCCAAAACTCACCTCATCAAAAAGCCCGCTAGCGACCTCATAAATGCGCATGCTGGCACCGCCAGATACGATCAGTTTCGTGTGGTCGCGGGTAAAGCCAACGATGGTCATAGTGGTGTCATAGACCACATCACCGCCCGTTGAGCGCAGCGTGATCTGGTTTCGTCCTAATCCGCTGTTAAACCAGCGATAGGCGAACGTCCCATCTGGCAACTGACTCATCGCCTCCACCTCCGACTCACCGCCGACACTACGAACTCCACCATATCCAGATCCGCAGCCGTGGCCTCGGTCGCTTCCAGGCGCAGGTTCCAGCGCCTGGCCGAAACGCCTCTTGCCGTCAGGGTGTGCATCACGTCGCCGCGATCGACCAGGCGGTACAGCTGGTCCGACCCATCGTCGCCCTGCAGGCGCGCATACACCTCGCCATCGCTGGCCAGGCCGATGTACAGCGCCGAGAGGATCTTCGCCTGGGCGGTGCCAAAGTCGGTCTGGCCGAAGTCCAGCGACCAATCCAGCGGCTCGTCGCCGTCACCGATGCGGTACACCCCGTCCGCCTTGAAGCCGTAGGTATGCCGGCTGGTCCTGGCAAAGCCCTGGAAGTCGAAGCCGCTGTATCGCCCTGGAGCGCCAGTCACGGCGTTGGTCACGTATTGCAGTGCCTCCCGGCGAGCGATCGCCGTATCGGCCGACAATGCCAGGCCAGAAGAGAGCATCAGCTCGACGAACTGCTCGAGGCTGATGTCGTCACCGATACCCAGGTAGTCGAACAGATCCTGCTCGGCGACGATCATCAGGTCGAAGTCATCGCCCAGGCCCAACTGGTCGGTGAGCACGACGAACACCACCGCCTCCGGCAGCATCCCCTCAAGGATCATCAGCCCGTCGTCCCAGTCGTAGGTGTCGGGTATCGGGCTGGCCGGCAGCAGCGTGCCCGTCAGTGCCGGCAGCGTGCCGCTCATCTCGGCATAGGGGGCGTCGGCCAGCTTGCCCACCAACGGCGGCAGCGTGCCCTCCATCCTGCCGATCACGCCAACCATGCCAACCATCACCCCGCTCAGGGCTGGCAGCACGGCGTAGAGCGAAGCCAGCTCCACCTGCGGGAAGCCGCCCTCGAAGTAGCCGGTGATCATCGGCAAGCTGCCGCTCAACTGCCCATAGGGCTGCTCGGAGAGAATCCCGTCGAGTGGCGGCAGCACCCCCTGGAACGATCCAACCACGCGCCCCTCTACGTCCGGGTCGCCCCCCTCATAGGCCATGCGCACCCGACCGACGGCGCCAGACAGGGCTCGCCCGGCGATAACTTCCTCGATCTCCAGCAGTACCGACCCCACCGCGCCGGCTGGTGCACGCAGGCGCACCAAGTCGATCTCGGCGCCGTCCTCGTTCATGTAGACCAGACCGGTCGCCCCCGAGAGCTCCCGCCCGCTGATCTTCCGGCCGGTATCGCCCAGGGCACCTGCCAGGCCTCGGGCGCCGATGTTCTCCACCGTGCCCAGCTTGGGGTTTTCGACGTAGTCGCCGCTGGCGTACAGCGACGCATCCAGCACCCGGGTTCCGGTAGATTTCTTGGCGCTGGTGTAGCTCCAGCCGTCCACCGAGTAGTTCACCGTCCCGCCGATCCGCACGATCTGGTAGCGCCGGCTGCCGGCGTGCGGCAGCGGACAGTTGGCAACCACCACCCCGCTCTCCATCACGTCGGCCTGCTCGCCGTGGATGTACCAGGCGTGTTCCTGCTCGCTGGGCAGGCTGCTGTCATTGCTGCGGCTCAGGCCGGCCACCACGCCGATCGCGCCGTCACGCACCTGAAAGGAGAACACCCCATTGCCCACCAGAGGGGCGATGCTGTTGGCGCCCCCATTCCAGCCATGGATCGGCGTATAGGTGGTGCTCGGCGCCACACCCGGCACCTCTTGTCTGGCCGGGTAGCAAACCTTCTGATACGTGGTCTGCGACGGGATCCACTTCGGCGTGTAGCTGTAGATCAGTTGCCCCTGCCCAGTGTGCGAGTCGATCACCCATTGTGCAGTGCCCGGATATCCCCAGTAGCCTGGAGTCACGACCGGAATCAGCACGCAATAGGCCGGCACAGCCGGCTGGTATTGCACACCCGGCGTGTACTTCGCATCAGCCAGCTTGACCAGCCGGTTGGCCATGGGCTCTTACTCCGACGGGAATGCGAGGGCGCCGTAGTCGATGCGCACGGGCACCCCAACCAGCAGTTCTGTGTTGCTCAGGTTGAGGAAGCGGCCGATGATCCCCACGTCGCCCTGCAGGCGCACGGCAGTGGTACTGAAGCCGCCGGTATCGGCCGCCGTCTCGATGCGCACGAAGGTCGCGTTGCCAGCCACTGCAACGGTGCCATCCCAGACCTGATTGGCATCCTTCTGCAGCACACCACCCACCGCGTTCGCCTCCCAGGCGATGCCTGCCGGCACACAGTCGACCAACTTCACCGCGGCGCCCAGCGAGTCATTCGCGGTGGCGGGCTCGGTACCGGAGTAGATCTTGATCACCAGCCCGGTCAGCAGACTCTTTACCGAGCCGACCGCGAGCGCACCGTTCTGGAATCCAGTGCTGATTTTCATGCCCATGGCTTATACCCCCTCGAAGATCAGTTCTTGCGCCGGAATCCGCGGCACCTGGCCGGCGGTGTAGGTCTTGGGTACGGGCAATTGCACGCTCTTGATATGCGTGCCGGCCGTGCTGGCGGTCTTCACCGTTACCCATGCCACGGTTGCGCCAGCCGCCAGGGCTGGAAATACGAGGTCTGCGGTATTGCGCGAGATATGCGTGCTGCCGTCTGGCACCACCTCGAACGCACCGACCTGGCGCACGTAGTTGGCATCGGCCAACTCGTTGTCGGCGCCGGTGCCCGGGTCGCCCGTGTGCAGTGCCACATACCAGGCGCTCGGGCGCGTGGCCATGGCGCTGGCGGTGAACATGTACTTGAGGATTTCCTCAGTGAAAAACGGGTTGCTGGCCATGGATCACCTCAGATGATGGGCACGTCGAGAATCCGGATCCGCGAGCCCACACGCCAGGTCACCCCGGCGGCCACGCTCTGCGGAGAGGAAAACCGGGTGATGCTGCGCACCAGCCCGGTGTTGCCGCCCTTGGTCGGGTCGGAGATCAGGAAACCACCACGCACCGTCTTGTCCTGGGTGAAGGTGAACTCGGCGCGGTTGTCGGTGTTGGTGATAAAGCCGGTGACCGGGTCCCACTCGCCCTGCCACAACGGCCGGGTGGTCTGGCTGTAGGCGGTGCATTCCTGCGCGTTCAGCGGCAGGTCGGCCGCAGTGGTGGCGTCCGTCGGCACGTAGTCGGCTTCGAACAGCCCCATGTACCACTCGGAGATCGGCATGGCGCCGTTACCGAGGATCATGCCGACGATGTGATCGATGGACACCGTCGGCAGCTTGTTTAACACCTCGAAGCGATCGACCACGATGCCGCGCTTGATCACCTCGATCTCATAGGCAAAGCCTTTTCCCAGCAGGCTATTCATGGCTGCACTACCTCGATGTCGTAGAAGTCGTCGAACGCCAGGCTGTTCTCGGCCTGGACGCCACGCATGGTGGTCACCACCAGTTGATTGCCGTTGTGCTCCAGCACGCCGCTGGCGCCCTGGCTGGCCAGCTCTGGTACGAAGGTCTGCCGCGTCGGCAGGCTCAGCGCCCCATCGGGGCCGACGAAGGCCTGGCCGTGCGCCGTCATCCAGCCCACCCGCAAATCGGGCAGGCGGAAGCCGCTGCCGGGCACGGCCGGCATATCCAGCAACACCCGCTGGAACGGCTCACTCGTCTCCGGATCACTGATCAGGTAGGCCTTGTCGGCACACACGCAGATCCCGGCCGGGCTGCTTTCGAGCACGTCGATGGTGGCGGGGAACTGGTAGAAGTGGCGCATGCGGCTGGCCAGGTGCGGGCGCATCGGCATGGTCATTTCCAGCACCGAACCGCGGGCGATCAGAAGCACACTGTTGTGCGCGCACACCAACTGGCCGGGCTGTGGCGCGGTGTAGTGCGCTGTCTGCAGCAGGGCGGTGTCGTCGCGCAAGCTGGTCAGCAGCAGCGGACCGCCCGCGCCGCGGTGCTGGCGATAGAGGCTCTGGCTCTCGGCCGCACCGACGTACAGGCACACCTGATGCCCGGCTGGGGGAATGGGCAGCGTGAAGTCCAGGCCTTGGGCATCCACCACCGTGATCACCGCCGGCGCCCCGGTACCGCCCTCGACACCACGCTCGTCGATGTAGGTCATGGCGAACTTGTAGGCGCCAGCGCGCAGGCTGCCGCCACCCACCACTGCTACCGGCGGCTGAGCACCAGGGTCAAGCACGCCCCAGCGCCGCACCACCTGGCCGTCATAGCGCAGGCATTCATTGGCCGTGCAGAAGAACAGTTCGCCATTCAGCTCGTCGCCGGCAAACGCACCATCGCCGGCGATGCTGCGCAGTACTCTGCTGGTATCGGTGCGAGTGTCGATCTCCACCAAGCTGGTACCGTCGGCGACCAGCAGCCGGTCGCCCAGTTCCAGCATGCCGCGCACGTCCAAACCTTGATAGATCTGCCGCGCCCTGGCGCGCAGCGTGAAGGTGCCGCCAACATTCGGGTCGAGATTCACCGAGTCGCGCACGGCGCCTTCGGGCAGGCGATCGCGCGGTGCGATATTGTTCGCCCCGGCCGGCCAGCCCTCTCGCCTGTTGAACTCCATAGCGCCCCCTGGCGTTGATATGCCAGAGAGTGTCCATACCGGATTCGGCAGGCGCGAACCCTACAGGGGGTCGGATGCCGGCTATAGTGAATCCTCCACCCCATCCCTAGCCGAAAGGACTCAAACCATGAACGAACTCAAGTTCCCTGACGCCACGGCCGCTAGCTCAGCAATCACCTCGCAACTCGACGCATGGCATCTCACCAAAGAGAGCTTCAGCAACTTGCTGAAGCGCTGGGAAGAGGTATCCAAGCACCTTGGTCTGAAATCATTCTCGATAGTCGAAGAGCAGGAGAAATTCGGCACCGGCGTGGCCTACGGAAAGCCCTACAAAGTCTGCCTGCGCAGTACCGTTCTGAACGACAAGATCTTTGGCAAGGTGTCAGTGGTCATCACCTCCCCGCTAGTCGGCGACCCGTTCATAGCAACCGAGTTTATTGTCGACCGGCGCGACAACTTCTTGGCACTCGATGGATCTCCCCTCTTCCGACAACATGACGATACGGCTTCATACCGCATCGTTTGCGAAGCAATCTTCCGGGTCATCGAGAGCTAGCTACCTGCGCACAACCACATGAAAAAGCCCGCGATCGCACCCGCCCTGATCTGGGAGAGCGTGAGAGTCATGGAGGCTCCAGAAACGAGAATGCCCGCGCGCGGCGGGCATGGTCTAGGCGGATTCGTTTAACAGGCCGCCAGCGAATCGGCAGATGCTATCGAGCGTCGCAGGGCTGTAGCTGGAAGGGCTGGGTAGCCCCACGGCGGCCGCGCACCACTCCGAGCAGAACTGCGCCCTGGGAGTGCCCCGGTTCAGGTTTAGGAACTGGCTTGCGACTAGCGAGCCCCATCCGTATCGGTGGTGGTCGGTCTGTTCAAAGTAGCGAACCACGTCCGTCGCATTAGCCCATGGCAAATCGACAAGGTCCCAGTTTGAGCCGAGGCTTATTTTCTGATACCCCGGTCCCACCTGCTTTCGCCGAACTCCACCGTCCATCACCGAACTGGAATAACACCACCCATCAGCCACCAGTTCACAGTGACTGTAGATGGACCCGGTCCACCAGCGGATAGCGGCGTTGCCGATCTGGCCGCGCCCCTTAAACAAGGCCAGCTGTACGGTCATGGCGCCTCCGGAAACGTGTAGTCGATGTCGACTGCGGCAACCGCCTCAACCGTTACGGCCATCTTGATCGCGTCATCTATACCCTGGCGACGACCGGTCAGGAAAGCGCTTGCAGACGCAAAAACCTGAGCCTTGGCCAGGGTTCTGGTTAGGTATTCGACACGATCCAGGCCGCGGGCAGTCGCTGCCACGTCAATCCAGGGGGTTGGGTACGCAGCGTCGGCGTCCCAGCCAAGTGCCTCTTCGCGCTGCCGCTCGAACGTGGCAACCTCGCTCGCTGGATAGCCGGCTGTCAGCGCGGAGATCGCAGCCTCATAGGCAAGGTTATTGGTTTTGGCCGCGTTGATTTTCTCTCGAGCAAGCAAAACGCTCGCGTGGTCGTAGGCCAGCATAGCCTGGTCGAGCGCTTCCTGGGTCACTTCCTCGATGCGCAGGTTGGCTCCGTCGAAGACTGGCTCACAGTCTGTTGGTGCGCCGACCAAGCTCAGGATAGTTTCGATATCGTATTCAGCCTGAAACGACACAACGCCTACCATGACGGAACCTCGCTGATCTTCAGGAATGTAAAGGTCGCATCGTTGGTGTAGAGCGCCCTGATGGTTGTCTTCAGGCGCGCCGACAGATGCACGTAGTCGCCGGCGACCAAATTCGCGTCGTCGAAGAAGATGACCCGTACAGGCTCGCCAGAGGCGACCGTTCGCCACTCTGTATACGAGCCTACGGCGCTGATGACACCGTTCTTATTGACGATGCACTGAAGCTCTACGCTCTGCCCGCTGGCGCCCTGGTAGTAGCAGTTGGCAGACAATCGGTAGACAGCTGGGCGGAGTATGTTGATTCTGTCGTTGACGGCGTCGGCCATCATCCCAGAGGTGTCGAATATCGTCGCATCCATGGGCACCGCAGTGAACGTTGGGAACAGCGCGACGTTGACGGCGGCGGTTGGATACATGCCACATGCCATTGGGATTGTCTTACCGGCGATCTTGGTCCAACTCGTGCCGCTGCAGAGCAAGATGGCCACCTCATTGGCCCACATCTGCCGCACGGTAGCGCCGTCAATGGTCTCTGAGGCGTTTCCGTCCAGGGTTACCAGCTTGGTGAGGCCTGAAGCCATGCGGAAGCCGATCACCTTCCCCGCATTACCACTCGCTGCGGGCAGTGTGACGGTGTAGTTCACAGTGGTACCTGAGCAGGCGTGCATCTTGCCGAAGGCTGTGGCGTCCAAAGTTACCGCGCCAGTGACAGATACCTCCGAATTCACCAGCGCCGAGACGATATCGCCCGAACCACCGCCGCCGCCGGCCGCGCTGATCACCGGCGCAGCCGGGTTGGTGCGATCGATCGTGATGTTCGTGCCGGCGGTCAACACAGCTTCTTTTCCGTCCAGCGCCGTCTGCAACCCGGTAACGGTGCTGATCGCCTGGCTACCAGTGTGGTTCGCCCGGTCGAACGCCAGCGCAAGGCGCGCAGCCAGCTTACCGATAGCCTGCCGCACGGTGTCGGTTGCGGCGACCACGGCAGAGTCGGCCAGGCTGAGGCCGGTTAGGGCAACGTCCCGAACAGCCGCGGCGAGATCGCTGATGGTTGCCGCCAGCTGCGTACCGGTGTGGTTGCTGCGCTGCACCGCGGCGGCCTGGGCAGCGGCGGCGGCGCCTGCAGGGTCCGCGCCTACATCGGCGGCGGCTGGCATGGCGTGCACATGGTCCTGCCGGCTGGCCGAGGTGCTGACGCCAGGCGTAGCCGTGCCCAACGGCTGCGGCGCGGCGCTGCCTACTTGGGCCTTGGCATTCAGTGCCGCCTGCAGATCAGTCTGGTCCGCCAAGGTTCCGCCGATCCCGCCCCAAACCGCAGAACCACCAGCCCCAGGAATCAGACCAGCATCCTCGGTGGTGGCGTCGGTGTAGGTGATGATCAGGTGGTTGCTGCCATTGATGGCCATGCTGGCGATGCCGCGGCCGTCTGCACCGTTGGTCCCGTTGGTGCCGGGCGGGCCCACCACATATCCGGCATCGAGCACCGTGCTGTTGCTCAGGGTCAGCAGCAGGTGGCCGCTGCCATTAATGGCGGCGCCGGTGATGCTCAGCCCGTCGGCGCCATCCAGGCTCGCCAGCCACTCCGCTTCAGTGCCGACGAAGCCATTGGCGACAGCCACTTGGTAGGCGCTGTCACCAGCTGGCCCCTGGAACGGCACCGGATCAGACCAGTTGCCGGCCGCGCCCTGGCGAAAGTACAGATCGCCGGTATCGGTGGCCAGGTAGGCGAAGCCTTCCGGTTCGGCATCGAAGGCGCCACGGTTGGCCAGCAGGCCAGTGGCGTCCACCTGAAACGGAGTTCCTTGTTCACCCGGCTCGCCCTGTGCGCCGGCCTGGCCGCGCAGGCCAGCCAGGATCACGGCACGCGGCTGCCCCTGGCGAATCGCGATCACCCTGCTCATGCCGTCACCTCGTCCGCTACGGTGATATCGCTGATCGCGGTCAGGGCGTAGACCTCGCCGCCCGGGGCGATCGCCTCCACGTCGTACTTGCCGCGCTTCCACTGCAGGGCTGCTGCAGTGGCTGCGTCCATCTTGAGCACGAAGGTACTGCGCGCCAGGTCCACCTCGATCTCACCGTCGGGGCTCTCGGCCGGGTCGCTGTGCCAGGTGAACAGCACGGTACCGCCCACCCGGTCGCGCACCTGGGCCCGGCAGTGCCAGCCGGTCAGATCCATGGGCTTGTTCAGCACCAGCAGGCCCGAGCCGCTGAACGCCTTCCAGCAGTGGGCGTTCAGGGCGTTCAGCTCGACGGTGTCCACGTCCACCAGCTTGGCGACCTGGCTTTCATCGTCTGGCGTGTTGAGCTCGGCCGGCGCCTTCACACAGGTGACCTGCACCGGCCAGCCGTCCGGCACGCCGTGCCCCACCACCGTCAGGCGCACCGGCGCCTTGCTCGGCATGCCGGTGATCGGCAGGTACAGCAACTCGTCCTCGGCGTATAGGAAGCCGAACTCGAAGGTCTTGCCGCGGGTGATGGTGATGGGGATTTCAGGCGCCGACATGCCGTTCTCCTTACTTGCCGCTCATGCCAATACCGCAACGGCTACAGCCTTCGTTCGGGCCGCAGGTGCAGGTGGTAGCGCGCTGATGCAGGCGGCTGCGCAGTTCGTAGCCCATCAACGGCCAGATCTTCTGCACCGCGTTCTGGCGCGCGATCTTGCGGCCGATCTCGGCGTCGAAGTTCTCCGGACTGGCACAGGCGCTCTCACCGGTCACGGTGAAGCCGTTGCGCAGCACCAGCACGCAGAAGGTCAGCAGGCTGAGCGAGCCAGCGGGGAGGATTCGACTCGCCTCGTTTGCCCCGGCAACACCGTCCGCAGCGGTAAAGTAGTGCTCGCTGTAGATGTTCGCCTCGATGTCAGCCGGCGTGATGCGCGGCGCGGTAAGGCCCTTGGCCTGGATTTCCTGTTCGATGGCATCGCAGCCGCCTTGAGCGACTTTGGTGACTTGATCGAAGGCCTTCGTTGCCATGGACAGAGCACACTCAGCGGCTTCCGTCTTCGCCGCCTGCCCCTTCTGGTACGGCATCCACTGCGCGTAGAAGCTGCCACAAGGGATGGTCAGCCCCTCCACTTGCACCAGCGGCACGCTGCACACGCCGAACTGCTCGCCGTTCTGGTCCCATACGGTGAGGTTCACCATGGTGTCGCTGTGGACGTAGGCGATCACCGCCGCCAGCGGCTGCGAGGGATCACCGAAAGCCATCTTGCGGCTGGCCATGTAGTCGGCGGTGGGGATGAAGTGCAGCACGCGGCCGACGGTGGGGGTTATGGTGGTCATTGGGTTGCTCCGGTTTCGGTTGCTGTTACGGTTCGTGCTGCTCCTGCAGCATGGTCAGGTAGTCCAGCAGCATTGCCCGGACGGCCCGTTCATCCATGGCAGTGAAGGGCTTCCTGCCCTCGATCACCGCCTCAACAAGCGCCACCGGCACGACGTGCACCGACCGGTCGGCGGCGGCCAGCACCAGGTGCGGCCTGAAATCATCAAGGCGGACGACGTTGGTCGCCTCGCCCTCCTCGCTCATGGGGCCAACTTGCACTGGCTGTGCAGCAGCCTCAGCTCGTCCTGCAGGCCGACTATCTGGGCTCGCTGGTCTTTGAGGCCGGCAACGAGGGTTGGATAAGCTCGTCGAGCAGCTGCTGTAAGTTCTGGGGCTCCTGCATCAGGCTCGCCGGCAGCGGCCCCGGCTGGCCCCACTCGCACTGAGGGGCAAGTGGCTGCGACACGCAGCCCGCAAGAACCATCAGCAAGGCAGCGGCGCAGATATTCAGCGCGGTCTTCAGCACGTTGTTTCTCCTCCAGATAGGTGGCCTCGATTGCGGCCTGGTCGTTGGCCAGCTCGCGCTGCAGTCGCAGGGTGCCGCGGAGGGATTCGGCCGATGCAGCAAGCTGCTTAGCCACTTTCACAGCGCCATCACGCTCGATCGACACGGTGTCGAGGCGCAGCCAGACCATCGCCAAGGTGATCGCCAGGCCGGCGCATGCGGCGAGCAAGACCTTGATCACTGGAGCGCCATCCCGATCACAACGGCGATGCCGAGCAGCACCAGAAGCACGGCAATGCTGAACTGGCTCCAGGCCGCCACACGATCATCGGTTCGCCAGGACAGGCGCCAGAACACAAACGCCAGCAGGAACACAAACAGCGGTACGAGCCATTGCATATCGAGTCCTCCACTACTGAACCGCCATGCACTTGGCGTGGCGTTCGAGTTGTCGGGTCCAGACGCCCTTGCAGCCTTTCGGCCCCCAGTTCTGCGGCAGCGAGCAATCCCGGCCGTTCTGTCGGCGCCACGGCAGCAGCGCATGGCAGGCTTTCACGTACTCGCCGGCCAGCAGGTGCCGGCGCGGCGACGACGATCGCCAGTTGCCGATACCGAACTGGCCGACGAAGTCGAGGTAGAGGTCGTATTCCTCTTGGAACAGCTTCACCCCGGGCAGCGAGGCCTGGAATCGGCGCTCTTCCTCGCTGTGCAGCGCCCTTGCCAGCTGCTGGGCGCGCTCGCGGGTGATAGGAGGATCTGCGAGGGTGACCGGGGTGCCGTCCTCGTAGCGGGTCGAGCCATGGCCGATGGTGGGCACGTCGCCCTTGGTCGGGATGTACGGCAGGTGCACCTCGACACCGTTACGCACCTCGACCGGGCCGTCGCCCTCGCTCTTGATCCAGGCGCCGAAGCCGGCCAGGCTGAGCGTCAGTGCGGTGACCAGCACCCTGGTGCGCACGCTCACGATCTGCGCCCCTCGAGGCCGCACTGCTCGCGCAGCGCTTCTATCCTTGCAACGCTCTCGGCCTGCTCGCGCTTGTCGCGCCGGTGCTGGAAGTAGAAATTCACGGCAAGGCCCAGAACGGCGATCAACACGCCAGAGAGGCCTATCCAGTTGATCTGCGCCAGCCAGCCCAGAACGCCGGCTACCGCGCCCGCCTGGGTCACCTTGTTGGCGGCAGCAGCGCCGACCACCTCGACCATCCCCTCATGAACCTGCTGTGCCATGCCCTGCTCCCGTGCTGGCTGATCCGCTTTGGTCGGATGCTAGGGACAGGGTTTTCAGGAGGCGAACCCTACAGGGGGTCAGGGCCAGGCTTTATTGTGGTGCTCGACGTCGTGGCGGGTAATGCGGCGCAGGTCGCTGTCGGGGCGCTCGCCGAAGTACTCGACAAAATCGGCCAGAGATTGAGCGGCCCGCTCACGGTCGATTGATTCAGCATCGGGAACGCTGAACGCACGATGCAGCGCCCAGTGCACCAGGTGCCAGTGATGGGCCGGGTGAATCTCCGGTTTCGAAGCCTTGTCTTCCGTGAGACCGCGCAACGGCAGTCGGTAGCCTTCCAGCTTGAGCGTCGCGGGCGCACTCGGCGCTGGCACCAGGCGAAGAGCGGTGTCGGACTGGATGGCGAACCGTGGCCGGCCCGTCTCGTCTCGCCAGCCCGACTGGTTGTCATCCAGCCACTCCCGCGAAACCAGCTTCACCCGACACCGCTCCGTGGCGCCAGTTTCCAGCAGCCCGAGGTGATCAAGCTCGTACAGCGCCGGGTGCAGCGGGTAGACAGCCTCGCCGGGTACCACATCGACTGAGCAGACCGACTCGTTGGCCGATTCGTGCAGCAAGCGCCCGCGGATGCAGGCCTCCTGCTCGGCCTCGATCAGCCACCGGGTAACGTCGGGTTGCGCGAACAGGTAGGGGTCGATCTTGTCCTGCGCGGCAACCCTGAAGTCCTTGATCAGCTCGTCGAGGGTCATGGCTTACACCGGGCCGACGGGGCCGTACTGATCGATCATGCCGGTGACCAGCTGACGCAGCTCAGAGACAGACTTCTGCTGATCGAGCTTCTGCCGGTAGTTGGTCATGGCGTAATCGGTCAGCGACTTCTTGGTCATGACGTTGATCTGCTGCTTCAGGTCGAGCAGGCGCTCTTCCTGCTTGCGCTCCTCGTCCTGGCACTTCTTGGCTTCATCCAGCACCTTGCTGGTGTCGTCGTCGTCCTTGTCCGCGGCCGGCTCGGCTGCAGCAGCGATCGCCTGCCCCTCGCTGAACATGTCTCCGTGGCGCAGGAACTTGCGGGCGATATCGGCCGGCATGGCGCGTTCCTGGCCCTTAACGAAGCTCAGGCCAGTGCCATACAGGTGATCGGTGTAGGTTTCCTTGCGACCGATGTAGACCACCACGATCTTGCCAGGGCCGGCTGGTGCAGTTGGCGCCGACTGACCTGCTGGAACCTTGGCCAGCGCTGCAGCCACGGCAGCAGCAGCGGCCTCGTCGGCATCCGGCAGATCCTTGAGCGCATGCACCACGGCGCGGAACAGGTAGTCCTTCGACTTCTGATCGGCCGGCAGTTGGTCGTATGGCAGGCAGCACGGGTGCACCTTCTTCTCGGTGTCCTTCACCTCGCCGTATACCCAGCCGTCAGCCAGCTTCTGCGCCAGCCAGCTTTCGTGGGCCTGCTCCGGGGTGGAATCAGGATTGGCCAGGTGCATTTCCACACCCGCGACCAGACTCTTCTGGTGCTGCTCGCCGGCCTCTTCCCAGGTGGGCACCGAAGCGTCGCCCAGCGACAGGCAGTAGGCGGCGTTGATAGCGTGCGCAACCCGCGCGATGACAAGTACCTTCATGTTCGTGTCCTGCATGACGGAGAAAGGAGGAAGGGCCCGAAGGCCCTCCCGAAGTCGCTATCAGCGGGCGCCCTGGAGTTCGCCGCTCACCAGCACCTCGATCTTGCTGGCCTTGGCGTTGGCCGCCACCGCCGTGGTCAGGATCAGGCGCGCCGGCTTGGGCAGGGTCACCAGGGCCTTGGCAGCCGCTGCACGCAGGCGCGCAGCAGTGGCCAGGTTCAGGCCGGTACCGAAGTACGCGGCGTCCTGGGGAACCTCGGTGCTGTCCACACCGTCCGCGTAGGCGAAGCCCAGCGAGCCGGTGATGGTGGCGGTCATGCCGGTACTGATCAGCATCGACATATCGTCCAGGCGCATACCTTCCGGCAGCGGGCCCAGGTCGACCACGTCGCCCGCAGCAATTGCTGCCGTCGAATCGGCATTGAGCGCTGCACCGTTGGCGCCGGTTTGTAGGGCGAACTTCAGGGTGGTGGTGTTGCCGTAGGCGCCGGCAGCGCCGCCGAATTGGCGGTTGCCGAACTGCTTCAGAGTCACTTTGGCCATGATGGGCTCTCCTCGATATTGGTTTCGAAAGGCGGGCCGGTGTTACCCAGCCCCACCCATCACAGGCGCTCGCCGATGATCGGCACCGCGGTATCGATCGCGGTGGCGCCGTAGTCGGTGAACTCGGTGCCATTGCCAGTCTCGACCGCGAAGCGGATCTTCGACACGCCGCGGATGCAGCCCAGCAGCAGCTCCACCTTGTCGCCGTGGTCCAATTCCTTCTCGCTCCAGAAGAACGGGATCTTGGACTTCTCGCTGGCGGCCATCGCCTCGGCTACGGCCTGGCCACCCAGCAGGATGGCGCGGTCGATTGCGTGGGTGGTGCCGAAGCCAGCCGGCACGATGCAGGTGCTCTCGGTCTCGCTGTCCTTCGCGGCGCAGTAGCGGATGGTGTCGCCGGCGTAGAAACGGATCGGCTTCGGCATCTTCACGATCAGCACGCCGTTCCACAGACCCACCTCGCCCAGGAACAGCGGGTGGCCCTTGGCTTGCTGGGCGCGCGCCATCGCACTGGCTTGCAGCTGGCGGAAGTTGGGGTCGGCGGCGAACAGGTTGTACTGCGCCGAGGACACCAGCATCACGCGCAGCGGCGAGTCGTTGGCGGCAGCGTCACCTTCGAAGATCACCGGCGGCGGCGGCAGAGCGATCTGGTCAATCCAGGTGCGCACGCCGTCCACGGTGTCCATCTTCATCAGGTCGGTGGTTGCCAGATCCACTTCGCCAGCGTTCACGGTGAACGGCTTGATGCCGTTGCCGCCGTCGGCGATGTAGTGGCGGTTCTTGGTCGGCGCCTTCACGCGGTTCACCATGATTTCAGCGAACAGCGGGTTGGTTTCGGTCGGGATCTTCCACTCGATGTTGTCGTGGAAGCCACGCGCGCCAGCCATGTGCACCAGCAGGCTCTGGTCGACATAGGCGTCCATCTGCTGCTGAGCGACCGGGCGCCCCAGACGACGGAAGTCGGCCGGGCTGCGGATGGTGGTCATGGTGTCGCCGAGGTCGATCGGGAAGCGCGCCTGGTTCACGCGCAGCTTGTCCTCGGACAGTTTCATGCCCACGCCACGACCTTCGGCGTAAGCGCTACCCATGATCGGGTAGCCGCCAGTCGGGTTCAGCAGGTGAAAGGTCACCTCATCGCCCTTGCCTTTGCCCAGGTCCTGGCACTTGACGATGGGCATGTGCTGGGTGGTCTGCTTGCGCAGGGTGGCCTCGGCGCCGGCGGTGCCCTTGGGCATCTTGCCGGTGAGACGGTTCAGGGTGGTGTTGCGCTGGGTGCTCTGGGCAAACAAGCCGACGGCCTGCTCGACCATCGCCTTGGAATCGCCATACGCCATATGAGTCTTGTCGGACACGGTGAATCTCCTTGTTCAACGGGACCCGGAGCGTCAAACGCTCCGGTTCAGAAATGCCTCGATCTGATCCGGGGTCTTGTCCATCAAGGCCTCGGCCATATCAGCGGCGCCTAAGTTCGCCAGCGCTTCGCTGCCCGTCGCCGGCCCTGCACGACCGCCCGGAATGTCCGAGAGGCTGGTGGGTACCGGCGGCTTAGCTGCCGCGATGGCTTGCTTGGCTGCCTGCTGCACGCTCTCCGCAGAGGGCGCAGCAGCGGCTGCCTGACTTTTCCCAGTGGCTGCCTTGTACGTGTCGATGAACTCGATGACTTCGGTCGCAGTGCCGGTGCTGATCACTTCGCGATACGCAGTGCGCGCGAAGCTGGGCTGCGACTCGATCCACGCTTCAAGCTCCGCGCTCTCGATAATCGAATCGAGGTCGGGGTGCTTGGCGTAGACCGCCTGCGCGTGAGCTTCCTGCTCGGTCAGCTGCTGCTTCTGCTGCAGGGGGGCCAGTTGCTGCTTGACCAAGTCCGCCAGAAGCGCCGGCGCGCTCTTGGCGATCAAGGCCTGCACACCCTTGGCCAACGCCTCCTCGGAGAAGTCCCCGAAGATGCCGGGATCGACGCCAGCCTCCATAGCGGCCTCAGCGGCTGCCAGGTTCTGGTCGGCGGCGGTGGGCGCAATCCCTGCGTCCGCCCGGTTCTGTGCTTGGGTCCTGAGCGTTTCCAGTTCCTTCTGGGTCTCCTGCAGCTTCTGCAGAGCTTCCTGCTCGCGAGCTTCCGCTGCTTGCTTTCCTTCTCGCGCATCCAACAGGCGCTGATACGGAATGGTGTGGACGTTGTCCTTCGCCATGATCACGGCCTTGGCCGGATCTTCCGGTTCAACACCTGCCGCGGTGTCATCGGTGTTCGCCACGTCATCGGTGGCCCGCACGGGGTTCGGTTCTGCTGCAGCTGCAGGGGCAGCGTCGGGCTCGCCGCCAACTTCCAACGCGCTTGCGTCGGTATCGCCCTGGTCCATCAGCTCGAGGAGCTGAGCGGCCTGCTCTGCGGACATTTCACCGTCCGGTGCGTGTTGCTGGATAAAGTCGCCTGGATTCATGCCTGTCCCGCCACATATCGCCGTGGCCGCAAAGGGTTCAGCAGTTACGAGGCGTCACCGCCTCGCGCATCGTCGAGCACGGGCCCGACTTGTCAGCGAGTGTCCAGAAGGGAGCGAAAAACAAAAAACCCTACAGGGGGTCATCCCTGCAGGGTCGTGGTTGACGATGGGGTCAGCCGAGGTTGTCGGATGCCGTCGGAGTCTCGATGCCAGTCATCCCCGCACCCGGCTCGGCCGGTACCGGCGGTAAGGCCGGACTAGTGTTCTCGCGCACCTCCGGGCCGCCTGGCTGCACATACGGCGACTTGATGTTCATCGCGGCAGTCTGGCCGGCCTGCGGGAAGTCCGGATCGTCGCCCGGCTTCGCCTGGTACCCGGCGCCCTTCATGATTTCGTCGGCCACCGGCGCGATCATCGGCATCTGCGCGACCTGGGCGCCGGCCTGCATTGCCGAGTAGGCCGCCTGCACACCGATCTGCACTGCCTGCGCGCGAATCTGCTCGATCTCTGCGTCCGTCCTGCGTTCCTTGATGTCGATCTCGCGCATCTTCGCCTCGGCACCAGAGCGTGCCAGGGCTTCCTGCACCTCTTTCTTGATGCGCTGCTCGATCTGCTCCGGCGATTCCTGCTCGCTGGCGGCGCGGATCGCCTCCACCACATCGCGCTTGAACGGCACATCCATGAGGCTGACCAAGAACGGCAGCACGGCGGCCTGGTACTGCGGCGGCAGGCTCTTGACCGCCTCGGACAGCGCGGCGAGCTGCTGGCCGCGGTAGCTGTTGGTGCTCGGCACATCTTCCAGGGCGACCTTGAGCCGGGTGCGCTGCAGGTCGTTGGACAGGTAGGTGTAGCCGGCCTCGTCCTGCTCCGGCTTGTTGATCACCACCGAGCGATCGGCGCGCACCGCGTCGCCCTCGATGATGATCTCGTGCTGCTTGCTGCCCAGGTCCTTGACGATCATCGACAGCAGGATCTCTCCGATCATCGTCCGGCCGGCGCGGAAGTTGTCCATCATCCGGCCCAGGCTCTGGTTGCTCTGCTCGATCTGCATTTGCTCCTGCCGGCCGCTGGTGGCCGTGCCTTCCTTGCCCATGAAGCCGGTGGTCACGGCCGATACGCGCTGAATAGCCGAACGGTTGTCCTGCATCATCTGGAACTGCTGGGCGTTCAGCTGGAAGTCGCGGTGGACCTGGAAGCGAGCGCCAGGGTTGTTACGGAAGTGGTCGGCGTTCAGCACAATATCTGCATCGACTCGCGCCACCTGCTGGCGGAACTGCGCATCGGTCATGTCCACAGCGCCCTTGGTGCGCTCGGTTCGCACCGACGCCATGCCCCAGCGCAGTTTGCTGGCGCCACTGTTCAGGCTGTCCTGCGGATAGATCATGCCGCGCACGTAGCCATACGGCACCCTGGTGCTGTCCTCACGAAAGCCCCAGAACGGCACGTAGGGGAAGTGGCGGTGGCTGTAAGGGGTGGGGCCATCGTGCAGGCAGTGCGGGCCGAGCCAGTAGCTGCGGCGCACTCTGGCCACTACCACGCGGCTGTACTGCGAGAAGCCACTGGCCAGCGCCACCTGGTGGGCCAGGTTGTTCTCGTCGTACTCGACCACTCGGCCGTCTGGCGCGGTGATCACGCCCACGTCGACCCAGCGCCGGTACCAGACCTCGGCCAGGCAGGTCTCCTTCGAGGTCGGGTTGTACCAGCGCTCCTCTTGCACGGTCCAGGCGCGCGCCTCGCCCCAGGCGTTGTGCAGCCCCGTGGACGAACCGCCGTCATTGGCGCCGACCGGATCGTCCAGCCACCAGGTCGAGCCGTGCCGCCCGAT
Organism: Pseudomonas sp. NPDC077649; assembly: GCF_044542855.1. NCBI lineage: Bacteria > Pseudomonadati > Pseudomonadota > Gammaproteobacteria > Pseudomonadales > Pseudomonadaceae > Pseudomonas > Pseudomonas sp. NPDC077649. Next base: position 500,300 of record NZ_JBITVF010000002.1, read on the forward strand.
GGCCATGATCAGATCCTTGTGGTCGGGGAACACGCGGGCGATACGCTCCGGCAGCAACCAACGCTGCCGACGCAGCCAGCGCGCATCGCTCAGATCGTCCTCCTTGGCGGTGAAGTCCCAGTGAATCTCGTTGCGATGCACCACGCCGCAGCGGTACGGGAACTTGAAGGGGTCGCTCTCGCGGCTCACCTCAACCCAGCCCAGGCCGACGGCGATCTGCGGACGGAATGCATCGCTGCACGCTCTGTCCGCCTTGCTGTGGCGTTCGGCCTGATTCAGCTTGTAGTTCAGCGCATCGGCCACGTCCTGGCCGCCCACATCACCGTCGGGCGTCACGCGCCAGTCGGTGCGAGTCGCGCTCTCATAGCCCTGGATCGACAGCAGCGCCGGGCCGATCAGATCCTCCACCGCCGGCGGAATGCCCAGCTTGCGCTGCCGCTCCAGCAGCTCGCTGTCGAGCTGGTTGCCGTCGGCATAGTCCATTTCCTTGTCGGCCGTGGTGCGCCAGTTCGGCTGCTCCTCGATCTCGCGCATGATCTCGGTGTACTCGTCGAGGCTCAGCGCCAGTTCGTCCTTCGGCTGATCGCCGTTATGCTCGGGCTGCTTGAGTGCGGTAGCGTCCATCTGGTGGTTCCTCAAGTGCGCCAGTCAGGCGCTGGGGCTTCTTCGTAGGTGGGTTCCATGTCGTTGGGCATCACCTCAACGGCCTGGCCGATGTAGCGGAACATGTCGGAGCCATGACTGAACTCGTCGTGCAGCGGCCCCAGCGGCTCCCTGGTCTGGGCATGCAGGGCGCGGCGGTACCGTTTCAGGCACTCGATCAGCCTGGCCGTCTTGTCCTTGTCGAAGTAGCAGCGCGGGAACATCATGCGCACCGCCTTGATGCCTTCCTCGACGCTGGTCTGCGCCAGGACAATCGGCTTTCTGCCCATCGCCTGCAGCTGCTCTTCGGTGCTCTTGCCGGTCTGGTAGTTGCGGGTGCGGCCATCATGCGGCAGGTAGTCATGGCCCCAGCGATAGGGGCGCTTCTCGATCTGTGCCACGTACCAGTCGAGGGTCCGGTGACTGTCCTCGATGTAGTCGATGATTCGCACGTCCATCGGTCCGCGCTGCACGAAACCGATCGTCATCGCGTCGTTCCACCCGAGATCCCAGACCGTATGCACAGGCAGAGTTGGGTCATACGGCACGCGCTGCACTCGGCCACTGCTGATCAGGTCGATGATTTCGTGCTTGTAGATCGCGCCATCAGCCACGGTGCGCGGCTTGCCTTCCCAGATGTGCTCGTAGTCTTCCTGGCTCATGGCACGCTTGGCGCGCAGCCGCTCGTCGTTGAGGACGGACGGGAACCAAGGGTTATCGCGCCAGTTGATCTCGCAAACCCACATGTCTTCGTCGGCATTCTCGATGAAGCGCGTGTAGGTCTCGTCGGTGTTCATGTCCGGGTTCAGGGTCAGCCATATCTCGCTGCCCTCTTTCCGAATCGTCGGCACCAGCACGTCCCAGGACTTCTTGCTGACGCCGTGGGCCTCTTCGACCCAGACGATATCGACGCCCTCGAAGGACTTGATCGAATCGACGGTGTGCGACTGCAGGCCGGTGAACAGGAAGAGCGTGCCGTTCTTCCCGCGAATCTCGGTATCAAGCACGTCGTAGAACGATTCGAGCCCGAGTTTGACAATGTAGTCCTTCAGCAGGCGGTGCACGGAGTCGCGCATCGACTTCTGCACTTCCCTGGCACAGAGGATGCGCAGCGGCTTCCGCGCGCCCATATCCAGCAGCACCTGGGCGACGCCATGCGACTTACCACCGCCGCGGCCACCGTGCATGACCTTGTAGCGCATCGCCTCGTACAGCGGCGCGAGCTTGTACGGCAGCGTCAGGTTGAGCTGCAAGGGCTGCACGAAAGCGTTCATTCGTCCTCAGCCCTCGCCGGCGGCCGAACGAAAGTCACGGTGCTGGCTACCTGAATCGCGCCACCGTTGGCGCCAGTGTGCTCGGCCGTAATCTTGTCGCCGTACTTCTTGGGCGCCATCTTGCTGGCCAGCCACTTCCGGGCATCGACACGCAGCCTCGATCTCGCGATCACATCATGGTCGATGAACACATTGCCGTCTTCGTCGACCTGGGTGTCGTTACGCCCGTCATCCGCGATCTGCAGGATCTCTTCGGCCAGCAAATCCGCCCGGTCCTCGCGCGCACGCGCGTACTGTGCGCAAAACTCGGCACGCTCTTCATCAGCGAGCCAGCGAATCACCGTTGATACGTCAGGCATTCCAGGCAGTGCGCATGCACTTCGCAGGCTCATACCCTCTGCGATGGCTGCACACAGCGCGATACCGATTGCCTCAGTGTAGGAACTTGGCCTACCCGGCTTTCTGGTACGCGCAGTCGAGCCGGCCGCCTTCTTCTTGGCTACCGGCTTCTTGGCTGGCTTCTTGGGTGCGGGCTTGGCGCCCTTCTCTTTCGTGGTCATGCCCGGAGTGTTTCCGGGCGGGAGACAGGGTGTCGAACCCTACAGGGGGGATTGCTTGATACTTGTTGAGACTGGTCTTGACTGCCCTGGACGAAAAAGCCCGCACTCGGCGGGCTCTCTCAGCAGTAGTTGCTCAGGCACTCGATCGCGCCCAGTGCAGCACCTGGTCATTGGTTCGATTGAACACCATGCCGGCACTGGCAATGCGCATATCGCTGCGCAGGATAGGGCTGCGGTAGCGCTCCAGGCTGCGAGGCTGCATCACCTCGGCCAAGTTGCGCTTTGCCTCGGCGGCAATGTGCTGGTCGGCATAGGCCTGGATGGCCAGGTAGTCGACCGGCAGCGGCGCGGCCAGCGCCAGGCCGCAGGTCAGATACAGGATGGCGAATACGAACAGCAGGACTTTCTTCATCTTCGGACGCCTCGACAGGTTGAGGTGGTTGGCAGTCCGAGTGTTCTGCCGGCGTCCGTGCCGTCTCAAACCCTACAGGGGGTCGGTCACAGCTTCAGCGCACTCTGCCCTGGCGATGCCACCACGTCACTGCCTGCCGCTACTTCATCGCCGACACGCGCCAGGATGCGCTCCAGCCTGTTCAGGCGCGTGCTGAGTGTGCCGGAGAGCAGCGCGGCATGGTGCCCCAGCTCGATCTGGGCAGACTGCAGCGTCACGCCGGCGAACAGGTTGGCCAGCATTCGATCCTCCCGTGGCGTCAGGGTCAGCACCTGGTCGCCGATATCGATCTTCACCGTGCCGTCGGGCAGGATGGTCTTGCTGATGTGCCTGGCCGGTGGGTGCTGATCGACCGGCACGTAAATGCCACGCTGCACCCGCGCAACATCGCCGTCGGCCACCAGGGCCTTGAGACGGTCATCCACTACCGCCACCTTCAGCCCCGTCACCTCAGCCAAGGCCTCGCGCGTCACGATCTGCTCCTGCGCATGCAGATCCTGCAGCGCCTCGAGGACGATCTGCGTCGATGATCGCTTCGTCATGCTCGCTCTCCCCATGCTTGTCATCGAATCAACCCCCGCTCACGCAGGATTTGCCACTGCTCGGCCAGCCAGGCCTGGAATACTGGGTCGTTCACGTCTCGCCGTCCTTTTGCTCGAGCGCTGAGGCCGGGTAAATCTGGACGCTGCCTGGATGAGCATCGGATTCGACGGCGTACCCCTCCGGCGTCAGGGCGGTGCTGTAGGTGCCGACAATTCGGCCCTGCCACTCGCTGCCTTTGGTCTTGCGCACGCGGTCGCCGAGGCTGAACTTAGCCGAAACGTCCGGGGCGGGTTTTGGGGTGGTGTAGAGCGGTGCGTTGTCCGGCAACTGGCGCCCTATGCTGTTGAGCACGGCACGCACAGGCTCTGCATGATCGGGATTGTGGTGAACGCGCCCCATTACCTGAGCCTCCTGCCGCTCCCCCTGCTCGGCCGCTTTCACGTATCCGGCGTCAAGCACTGCCTCTGCCAGCGAGTAGAGCGAGGAGCATGGAACAGCCGCCATGATGTCGTGGATCGCCTTCACTGCGTCATGCCGGGCCTCTCCGTCATCTTGCTCTTGCTGCCGCACTTCCGGCGCCGGGGTGGTGGTGAGTTCTGCTGCCAAAGTCCGCAGTGAATGGATGGTCGCAGCCGCACCATTGATGCGATAGGTTGAGCCGTCAATCACAAGCGCTGAGTTACGCATGCACTCGGCCGCACGCTCCAGCAAACCTCGCGCCGCCTCAAGCTCGGCGCTAGCCTGGTCGGCACGCTCGCTATCAACTTCCGCGCAATACTTGTTATGCGCGCACACCGATTGCAGCCGCTCATTATCAGCCCGCAGCCCCTCGATCTGCATCCGCGCGTCATCTCGCTCTATCCGAGTCTCAGCGGCCAGCGCTTGCCATTTCGGCAGCTCTGTCTCGGCCCAGGTTCGACTGCGATTCATGGCCTCGACCTGCTGGTGCAGGGCGTCGTAGTCGGACTTGCAGATGAATGGCACGCAGTCATACGGCCCTACTGGCTTATACGGGAGCCAGACGATGTTATGAGTTTCGGTGTGTTGGCAACGCCATACTTGCTCAGTCATCTCGCTCTCCTGCTGCGCGTCAGTCGGCATAGGTAATCACCTGGGCGCCACACTGGCCGCAATTGAACCCTTTGGTCGTGCACATTGCCTGCGTGATGTCGCGCCCCTGGCTTAAAACGCGCACCTCATGAGGCAGGTATTCATTTATCGCACCGCACTTCTTGCACGTTGCGCGCCTGGCTACACTTTGGTCTTGTCCGATTACTTTTGGCATCGCCTAACCCTCCTTCTGCTGGGCGGTGTTGGTCTCTGCCGCGCGACGGTCCAGCCAGTCGGCCACCTCTGCGCATGCTTTTGCCAATTCACGCAGCTCTTTGCTGTCAAAGTACGTTTTTTCGGCTTCGCCGTACTCGCCGAGCATTGATCCCTTGACCTCGCGGTACAGCGGATTGACGGTCGGCGTGAAATTGCCAAGGGCTCTCATCCAGGCGCGCGATGTTTCGCTTACCTCTCGCTCGAAATCGCTCATGCCTCGCCACCCCGCTCGCTGCTGGAGAGGAGGGCGCGGAGTTCGTCGGCTGTCTCCCATTCGGCGCAGTCCATGCTCGGCGAATGGGACCGCAGAAAATGAATGGCGCGCTCAATGACCGCACGGCGGTTGTCGTGCTCTACCGCGCCGCAGTCGCATTTATCCGCAGCAGTGGCGCCTGGCTGGACGTTAGCGCAGGTGTGTTTGTGGCGCTTAGTCCAGCCAACTTTCGGATATTCCGATGCCGCCGGCACGCTCACCGCTACAGCCTGCTGCGCGGAGAGGGCGGCGACGATGCGGTTGTGCTGGGCGACGGTCATAAGCTCCTGCCCTTCTGGGTGCATGTAGTTGAATTGCACGTCTCCATTGAGATCGCGCCACATCCACGCAACGACGGTTGGTTCTTCCATACCAGCAACTGGCAGGTCTTTTGCCGGCATAGCCACGTCGCACACCTGGCACATGCCGCTACCAGCGATGAAGCCGGCGTCGTAGCTGTCGGCGGCATATTCCGTCTGACAGCACTGGCAACGAACAGCGGTCAGCTCAGCCTTGACGGTTGGGGCAGCAGGGACTGAGGAAGCCAGCGCGTTCCATATTGCGTCGGCCAGGTACGTGCACTCCTCGATGCCACCGCTCACTGACTGGCCGTCCGCCGTCATCGCATCGATCAGCGGATATCCGCCGCCTTCTCCATCGCTTAGCGTGTGCATGCAGTAATTTTTTAGGGTGTCGTGGATCAAATGCCACCAGCTTTCTGGAGCTATAGCCGATTGATCTGCTCTAGCCTTCCACGCATCGAACATCTGCGCGTCATTCATCATGCCGCCGTTCATCCGAACCGGCAGGCTGTAGTCTCCGAACCACGTCTCAAACGCCGCCCGCTCCGCATCCATCTTCTGTTCGCTCATCTCTCTGCCCTCTGTAGTTCGCGCAGCTTCTGCCGGTATTCGGTCTTGATCTGCTGCAGGTCTTCGATGGTGTACTTCTTGGGTTCGTGGGGGCCTTCCAGCCAAGCTACTGCCTCGGCGCCGATCTTCTTGACCAGCCGAATGCGGTACTCGACGATGTTTCCGGACTTCTCCAGATTGCAGTTCTTGTTGCACTGGCGGTGCACGTTCAGAGGCTCGAAGCGCAGCTCAGGGCAAGCGCCGACGGTGCGATAATGCCCGGCGCAGTACTGAACATCGGCCGTGGTTCCGCACGATATGCAGGGCTGACCAGCATCGCGCTGGCGTATCCAGGCATTGAAGGCGTCCTGGGCTTCCTGCATGTATTCCGAGCGGCGCTTTACCTTCTGCTTCCGCACCTTGATCTCGCGCCGCTCCCGCTGATCAATAGCCATACGCGCCTTCTTCTGGTTGGCTGGCTGATCAGCGATCGCCAGGCCGCACTGCCAGCAGCAGACCTTCTGGCCGATCTTGGGCGTGAACTTCACGTCGCAGGCCGAGTTGGCGCACTTGCGCTGCCGTGGCTTGCGCTCGGCAATGCCGCTGGCCTTGGCCTTGAGCGGCGTCTTGCGCTTCAGTTCGGTGCGCTTCATGCCGGCACCTCGCTGGACTTCTCGCGCTCAGGGGTGAAGGTGCCGCGCAGAGGCATGAGGTGTTTGTCGCCCTTGACACCTTTCGTCTCGCCGTCAGTGACAATCCAGGCCCCTTCCAGCAGCCACGGGCCCAGCACGTAATCGCGCGTCTCCGTGCTGTGCCATAAGTCGCCAGGATTGGCCCAGAACAACACTTCCACTTGCTGACCGAGCATTAGATTGCCGCCGACCACCAGCGCCATATCACCGGGATTGAACCTCTTCACTGCTCACGCTCCCCAGGCATCAGGCCGGTCATGTTCTCGATCGCTTCCTCGGTGAGGCCTGGCCAGTAGGTGGCAATCAGGTGCTGGCAGATGCCGCGCCAGAACTCCTTGAAGCGCTCTTCGGTCATGTAGTCGAAGGCGATCGACTCAGGGATCAGGCGCATCACCCGGCCCAGGTCGGGAATGTCGAAGGCCTCATAGGTGCAGCACACGCCAGCGTCGAGCTGCAGCTTCTTGATGGTGGTGTGGGCGTCGAGGCCCTGGAATGCGTCGACCTGCTCGGCGACCATGCGGCCGAGGGCGTGCACCAACCGATGGAATTTGATGTTGCGAGCCTTCTTGATCTCGCAGCGCACCACGTCGCCGGCACGGTACTCGCGCTCACGGCACAGGAACTGGTCGATGCTGCTGTCGGCACACAAGCCCAGGCGCAGCTCGCCGGTGGCCTCGTCGATCACCCGGCGCCAAACCATGTAGATCGGGCGGCCGGCGCGCTGCTTGCGCTTCTTCGCGGCCTCGGGTGTCTCTGGCTTGGCTGTTGTGGCTGGCTTACCCATGGCGCACCCCCTGCAGGTCTGTGTTCAGGGCCGGCTGGTCCCAGCCATAGGCGCGGTTGAAGCACAGCGGGTCCATGCGCAGATACTCGGCGCCGACAGCACTGATCGGCTCGACCTGGCCGCGGATGTCGTAGAAGTGGTCGCCGATCTTGGTCAGCACGTGGTCGCTGTCGTACCAGGGCTCGGCACCGGGGAATGCCTGCTTGAGCAGCAGGTAGACCCGAAAGCATCCGCCGTTCAGGCCGTACCGGGCCATATCCGGGTGCACGTCGCGAAGGGCAGCGAGGAAGGCGAGTACTTCATGCATCTGCAATGTCCCTCGCACGTCTGGCCATGGCATCGTCGATACTCGCGCGCAAATTCACGCCACGGCGCTCGGTCTGATAATCGCGGCCGAACTCGTCACGGTCATTGGTGACGATGCAGCCGCTGTCGAGGCGGGCCTTGTCCTGCAGCAATTGCTCGACCTGGGCGCGCAACTCGCGCTGTTCATCGCACAGGCGACCGATGATCTCTTGGTTCTCCTGATCGGCCTGCTTCCAAGTCACCGGCCACAGCGGGCCGCAACCGTTCGGGCATGGCTCAGTCTTGTTGTCGCCGGCGCCGATGGTGCCGCTGCCCATGCAGATAACGCGCTTAGTCAGCTGAAACTTGCACTTGGCACAGTGCATCTGGCCCGGAATGTAGTGACCTTGCTGCAACTGCCTGGCGCGCTCTGCATGGTCGGCCACTGCCGCCTTGGCAATATCCAAATCGGCGAACAGCGAAAGGATCTCGGCAGGCTCTACCAGGCGCGCGAACTCCTCACGCTGTCCCGGCAGCAGTGCGGCCTGTTCTGCAGTGAAGTCCTCGCCGTGCGCGTCACGGAGCATGATCAGCGCCAGATCGCGCAGACGCTGTTGCTTGACGTTATTCACTGGGCACCTCCCGCTCCACCAGGTCGATGATCTCGGCCACCCCGCGGGCGAAGTCGGCGGGCTTGCCCTGCATGCACTGGCGCAGGCGGTCGGCCAGTTGCTTCGGGCCACCCTTCAGCTCGAGCAGCACCTTGGAGGCGCGGACTATCTCCAGCGCGTGCCGCCGGCCTTCGAGGTAGCCGACGCGGTCGAAGTGGCCGCCGCCAGCGACGGGCGCAGGAACTGGAGCAGGTTCAGGTGCAGGTGCAGGTACCGGCGCAGCCGGCAGCACCTCGGCAGCCGGTACCGGCCTGGCGCCCCTGGCCAGCGCACGGGCAAGGGCTTGCTGGGCGAGCAGATTCACCGCACACCTCCACGGCCGATCACGGCCACACGCCCGTCGGCCACCATCAAGCGGCGCCGGCCACGGCTCAGAATCATCAGGTCGCCTTCGCGGGCCATGTCGTAGCCGCGCGTAAGCAGGAAATCGACGGCTTCCCGCAGCGGCTGCTGCAGGCGGCGTTCAAGCTTCATGGGTGTCTCCTCGCTGGATGCGGAGCTTGGCCAGCAACTGCTGGCGGGCCTGCTCGCCGGTGAGCGTGTCCAGGCCCTGGGCGCGCATCAGGCGCTGCACGAACCGCTCGCCGCGGCGCTCGGCCTGTTCCGGGGTCAGCTCGCGGCCTTCGCTCTGGTCCTCGATACCCTGGCGCGGCGGCTCCAGGGGCAGGTTCAGGGCGGCGCGGCGGCGCAGCTGGTAGTACGCATGGTCGAAGCGCTTGCGCAGGGTCTCCTCGGGGATGCTGCTGCAGCGCAGGTTGAACCAGCCGACCGCATCGCCGGCCAGGCGCACGGCTTCATGGCTCCACGTGTGCCGGCCAGGGTTGGCGCAGTGGCGCACCACCTCGCGCCAGGCCGAGTCATCAGCGGGGAAGCCCAGGTCTTCGGCGCTCGGCGTGCACAGTTTCACGAACTTGCCGACGCTGGGCGCGAAGTCGGTTTCCAGCTGGCGGCAGGCCTCGATGCCGTAGCGCAGCTGCTCGATGGTGTAGATGCCGGACTTCATGAAGCCCTTCACCCAACTCCGCTTGGCACGGCTCTCGGCCTTGTCGTTCGGCCAGGCCTGGCGCCATGCGGGGAAGATCGATTTCAGCTCTTCGAACAGGGTGTTGACGATCGCCGCCGTCTCCGCGTTCGGCGTCCGCGCGCGGTTGTCCTGCACCGGCTCTGCCGGCAGGTTCGGCAGCGTCTTCAGCACTTCGGTCGCGGTTTTCATAGCCCGTCGTCCTCGTTGATCCAGCTTGTATCGTTCGGGTCGCTCTTCGGCGCGCCGCCACGGCCTCGCTCCACCAGCCGAGCCTGCGAGGTACGCATCCAGCGCTGCCAGGTCGCCGTCCAGTCGGCCATCGGCTTGCCGTTGCCCTTCCAGTAATCGAGGAACTGCTCCAGCTCCCAATCCAGATTCACGTCGGGCGCCTTCTCCCTCGCCCACTCCAGCATCGCCGTCGTGATCAGGAACGGCAGCGGCAATGGCCGCTTCGGCTTGGCGCGCTCGCCCTTCACCGCCGACTTCTTCGCCGGCTGTTCCTGTGACGGGCCAAGGGGGGCTACAGGGGGTTCTATTCCCTCTCCCTGTCCCTCTCCCTTCCCTGTCCCTCTCTTAGCCGTGTCAGGTGCGTGACCTGTCACCGTGACGGGTGTGTGACCTGTCACGCCTTGTTCGCCTTGCTCCAGCGCTGCGAACGCCTCCCGCAATGCCTTGGTCGGTGTGTCCCAGGCCAGCACCTGCCCAGCCTCGCGCAGCGCATCGAACATCCGCGAACGGTCCTCCCGCTCCTTGCGCTTGCGCTCCGTCTCGTTGGCCTTCGCCGTCCGGTGCTCGACTCGCTGAGCCCAGGCGTCGATGGCTTTCTCGGCGACCACCGGGTGATACAGGCGCCCATCGGCGCACTCGACGAACCCGCGCAGCGCGCCGGCGGCCACCTTCTTCCAGCCCTTCACGTCGCGACCAAACCCGGCATACGCCGCCAGGGCCTGGTCGTTGTTCGGCAACGAACCGGCCGGTACTTGGTTCCAACTCGCGCACCACAGCAGCACCGCCGCGCGGAACTCGTCGCCACTCGCCTCGATCGCCAGGTCGCTGTCACGCAGCCGGTTCACATCCAGCGGCATGAACGGCAACCCGCGCAGATCAACCTCGGCGGGCACCAGCGGCAATGGCTTATCGATGCGCTCAAACGCCGACATAACCACCCTCGCAGGCAGATAGATCCGTCCTAACCCTCTCCGGGTGCTGGGTATTCATGCTCATGACAGGCCTCAGTGGATTGATCCGACCTGGCCAGCAGAGGCAGTGCGTGTGTCGCTCTTCAATTTGCCTCGTGTGAGCCTCTCGATTTGGTACTGGCGCAGCTCAGGCACCTCGTCACCCCACATCGTCACGGCGCTCGGACTGATGCCAAGGGCTTCAGCCAGCTTCTTTTTGGAGCCGAAGAAATCGGCCGCAGACTTGGTCTTCATTGCGTTCTCCTGAAAAGGAACAACGCAAGTTCAGCATGCTTAATTTTTGCAGTCAAGGCGATAATTCAGCATACTGCATGCTTAAATTAAGCTGCCTTAATGTGAGGGCATGGAAAGACATGACCGAATCGCCAAGGCTGTAAGCCTCAGCGGAAAGAAGAAGGGAGAGATCGCCGCCCTGTGCGGCGTCGCGCCTTCATCTGTAACCCAGTGGATCAGCGGCGAGAGCAAAGGCCTCAAGCCGGAGAACCTGTTCGCACTGGCAAAAGCCACCGGCTTCAACGCAATGTGGCTAGCGATTGGTCAGGGAGACGAGCGCGACGAAGAAACGCGCTCACCAGCAGAGGATGCTTATGCTTTGATTCCCCAGTACTCCGCCAAGGGCGATTGCGGTGATGGCTATCTCAACGACCACGTAGAGGTTAAGGGCGGCCTGGCGTTTAAGCGCGACTGGCTCAAGCGCATGGGCGCCAAGCCTGAAAACCTGTTTGTCATCTACGCCGAAGGCGCCAGCATGGAGCCATACATCTTTGATGGCGACGTGGTGCTATTCGACTGGTCGGACACTACTCCGCGTGATCGCCAGGCCTACGCAATCAGAAGGCCAGACGGGGGTATCAGTATCAAGCGAATCAACCAGCTCCTGTCTGGCGCCTGGGTTATCCGCAGCGACAACCCCGACAAGTCAGCCTACCCGGACGAGCCAGTAACTGAATCCGTGCTCCACGATATGCCGATCCTTGGTCGCGTGATATGGCGCGGCGGCGCCATGGGCTGAGCCACTTGCGATGGCTCAGATTCTTCGATGCGCTCGGCCGGGGTGAAAGGCGTGCGACCAGGGCACTATTGCTCTGGGCATTGACGATTTTTGGTCTTTTCCTTTTGCTGCCCTTCTGCCTCTGATTTCAACTGCTCCAACTGCAACAGGCGGCATGCGTTTAGCCGCCTCTCAAGGAGGAATGCCTTGGCAAGGCTCAAGAAAATAGCCAGCAAGGCACTGATGTCGGTCAATCGCATAACCAGCCTCCCGGTGTTGCTGGTGATGAAAGCGTTCTCAGCCATCGGTATCACAAAGGCGATTACCAGGGCCGCCCAGAAGGCAATACGCAGGGATCGACTGATCCTAGCCTCGATCATTCTGGTTTCACTCGAGCTTACTTTTCTGTTCATCGTTGGCATCCTGGTCCCACTAGTTTTTAACCGTGCCGATACATGGATGGCCTCGGTAGTCCCAGCCATGCGAATCGCCCTGATACTCCTAACAGCTGGGTCTATCCTGTATTTCAGGTACCGTAAGGTCGCCACCAGGCACCACGAAGGCACCGAGATACGTGCCATCGCCAGATATCGGCGTAAGTGACCTACCAGTGACAGCAAGCCCGGCCCAGCGCCGGGCTTTTTCGTTTCAGCGCCTCGCGCAGAGTCACTCACACCCTACCAAAAAATTCAGCATTCTGAAAAATAATGTTCAGCATGCTTGACTAGTAATTTCAGCTTGCTTAAATTTGCTTCCACGTAGCGCCGAAAGGCCATTACCGGAGGCAAACCCATGATGCTGCATCCCGACCTGATCAAAAGCGCCCAGCCGCTGCCGTATCCGGGCCTGCCGGAGCGCGAGAAGGCGCGCAACCGCGCCATCGCTGTGATGCAGCGCGTCGTGTTGAACGACCTGCAGCAGGGTGAGCCGGCGCTGTGCGATGCCTTCGCCCAGTTCTGCGCCGATCGCTTCGACGAAGACACCCGCTACGCCCTGTGCCTCTCCCGCATTACTGGTGAGAAGGCTGCGCAGAAGCTGGCCGATGGCTGGGTCACCGAGCACGTCGAGAAGTGCCGCCCGCTGTTCGTCGCCGAGGAAGTCGAGCGCCGCATCGTGGCTGCCAAGTTCGCCGCCCTGGAGCTGCCGCAATGATCGCCGCCAACTCCTGGCGCCGGCACCTCGACCCGCGCGATCCCGACTACCTCGACCCGCTCACCGATGAAGAGCTGGCCGAGCAAGAGGACGACGAAGCCTGGCTGGCCGAGTGCCGCGAGCAGGATGCGGAGGTGGCTTATGTCTGACTGGAGCCAAGCCAAGGCCCGCGAGGTCATCGAACGCCAGATCACCCTGAACAGCATTTCTCTGGCTCCTGATGCCGAGCGCTGCGAGGGAATGATTCAGATGGCCTACGCCCTCGGACTTCTGACCGATCAGGAACTGCAAAGCCTGACTGACCGGCTCAACGACACCGTAAGGGCGCGCCGCAAGCAACTGCGCAACAACCAGAACGCTGCCCTGCTGGGCCTGGCGGTGCCACATGCCTAGCCCTTTCACAGGCCGCTGCTTTGCCGAGGCATTCGCCCGAGCCACTGCAGCAGGCGTGACTGATATCCGCCAGATCAAGCGAACCGTCCGCCGTCGCGGCATGTGGTTCATCACCTGCGAGGTGCCGGCATGAAGCGCTTCACCCGCGAAGTTCTGCGTCAGTTCGCAATCTGGCTCGCTATCTGGGGCGCAGCCCTGGTAGCAGCCCTGATCAAGTACGGAGTACCGCCCGCATGACAACAGCAACAGCCATCCCCGACAGCCTGATCCGCCTGCCGGAAGTGCTGAAGAGAACCGGCCTCTCCCGCACCTCGGTGTACCGCCTGATTGAGGCCGGCGACTTCCCGGCCAAGCGGAAGCTGATGGGCACCGGCCGCAGCTCGCCAATCTGCTTCTCGGCCAACGAAGTGCAGGCCTGGATCGATCAACGCAAGAACCCCGCCAACGACGGCGAAGAACAGTAGGAACCGGCAACCATGGAACAGAACATCGAATTGCAGGCCAAGCTCTACGCTGCGCTGGCAAAGGCGCAGGGTGAATTCCTGCCCATCGAGAAGAACCGCGACGGACAAGATGGCAACCGGACCTTCAAATACGCCGACCTAGACGAGCTGATCAAGAAGACCCGCCCTGCCCTGGCTGCCAACGGCCTGGCCGTCCTGCAGATTCTGCAGAAGACCGAGCGCGGCCACGTCCTGATCACCAAGCTGGTGCACACCAGCGGCGCCACCGAGACCTCGGAAGTCGAGCTTGGTAGCGGCTACGACAAGATCAAGATCTACGGCGCGACCATCACTTTCATGCGCCGGTATGCCTACCAGGCAATCCTCTGCGTCTCCGCCGACGACGACCTCGACGACAGCGATAGCGACGGCGTCTCGCTGCCCAAGCAGAGCGCAGAGCGCCAGCCGGAACCGAAGCCTACCACCACCGGCAAGCCCCCTTATCCCGACGAGAAGCTGCAGGAAATGCTGCCGAAATGGCAGGCCCTGATCGCTTCCGGCCAGAAGTCCGCCGACCGCGTGATCGCCACCGTCAGCAGCGGCAACTCCCTCACCGAAGACCAGATCGCGCAGATCCGTGCGCTCGAAGAAGAGGAAGCACAAGCATGAAAATCCATGACGTAACCCAGGGCTCGCTCGAGTGGCACGTGCTGCGCTCCAGCCATTTCACCGCCAGCGAGGCGCCGGCCATGATGGGCGCCTCGAAGTACATGACCCGCTCCGAGCTGCTGCGCCAGAAGAAAACCGGCCTCGCCCCCGAGGTCACCCCGGCCAAGCAGGCGCTGTTCGATCGCGGCCACGCCGCCGAGGAATCTGCTCGGGCCATCCTGGCCGAAAAGATCGGTGAGGATCTGTATCCGGTCACCTGCACCCGCGGCAACCTGCTGGCCAGTCTGGACGGCATGGACATGGCCGAGCAGGTGCTGTTCGAGCACAAGCTGTGGAACGAAGACCTGGCCGCCCAGGTGCTCGCCCGCGAGCTCGACCCGCACTACTACTGGCAGCTGGAGCAGCAACTGCTGGTCACCGGCGCCGACAAGGTGATCTTCGTCTGCTCCGATGGCACCGAAGAGCACTTCGTCTCCATGGAGTACTCCGCGCAGCCTGGCCGCGCCGAAGCGCTGGTAGCTGGCTGGGAGCAGTTCGCCGCTGACCTCGAAGCCCAGGAAGCGCCGGCCGCCAAGCCGGTGGAGAAGATCGGCCGCGCCCCGGAAATGCTGCCGGCCATCCACGTCGAAGTCACCGGCATGGTCAAGCATTCGAACCTCGACCAGTTCCGCAAGCTCGCCATGGAAGCGATCGGCAACATCAATACCGACCTGCAGGACGATCAGGACTTCGCCGATGCCGAGAAGACCGTGAAATGGTGCGCCGACGTCGAGACTCGCCTGGCGGCTACCAAGGATCACATCCTGGGCCAGGCCCAGGATATCGACGCGGTGATCCGCACCCTCGACGAGGTCAACGAGGAAGCCCGCCAGGTTCGCCTGCGCCTCGAAAAGCTGGTCAAGAACCGCAAGCAGGAGATCCGCGACAAGATCGTGCAGGACGCCAACGAGGCCTTCCGCAAGCACACGGCCGACCTCGAAGCCGGCTTCGGCGGCAAGATCCGCATGCCCGTAGTCGTCATCGACGTGGCCAGCGCCATCAAGGGCAAGAAGACCATCGCCAGCCTGCGCGACGCCGCGGATACCGAACTAGCCCGCGCCAAGGTCGAGGCCAGCACCGTCGCCACCAGCATCAACCAGAACCTGGCCACCCTGCGCGAGCAGGCCGCCGGCTTCGAGTTCCTGTTCCACGACGCCCAGCAACTGTTGCTCAAGGCCAGCGAAGACCTGCAAGCGGTAATCGCCAACCGCATCACCGAGCACAAGCAGGCCGAGCAGCTTCGCCAGGACCAGGAGCGCGAGCTCATCCGCCAGGAAGAGCTGAAGAAGATCGAGGACGAGAAGCTGGCCGAGCAGCAGGCAGCCGCCCAGCCTGCAGCGCCCGCCGTCGCACAGGCAACCGCCGCCGCGGAGCCTGCAGCCGTGCAGCCGGTCAAGCAGCAAGCTCCGGCAGACGACGGCCAGCGCCTCAAGCTCGGCGATATCAACAGCACCCTCGGCTTCACCGTCACGGCCGACTTCCTGCGCAGCCTGGGCTTCGAGCCCGCCAACCGGGAGCGCAACGCCGTGCTGTACCGCGCCAGCGATTGGCCGCGCATCTGTGCAGCCCTGGTGCAGCACATCAACAGCGTAGCGACCCAGAAAGCCGCCGCCTAACCACCACCTGCAACGCCAACCGCGCCGGCTCAATCCAGCGTGGGTTGGGGCTCCTACACCCTGGCGCCGCGAGGTGCGGCTAGGCAAGGCCAGGTTTGGCACGGCAAGGGCTACTCGATAGCGGTCTGGCGATTCACTGAGTCGCCTCTCCGGTGCCGAGAGGCATCACTGGCGAGGCTTGGCACTGCAAGGCAAGGCACGGCCTGGCGAGGCTCCGCAAGACAAGGGCTGTAACCAGCGGTCTGCCGATTCTTTGAGTCGGCTTTCCGGTGGCGATAGCTACCAACCCCTAGCGGCAGGGCCGGGCACGGCGAGACAGGGCGAGGCGATGCTTGGCGAGGCAAGGGCGCATAGCGCACACATTCATTGGAGAAGTCAGATGCAAACGATCAAGGTAAAAATCATCGGTACCCGTCCTCTGCTCATGCACAGCGACATTTTCGCCGACCCTCTCAATCCGCTGACCAAGGCGCACAAAGCGCTGACCAGCAAACGGAAGAAAACCGACGAAGACCACGAAGCGATCGCCCAGTCCGAATGGCGCGGCGGCATGTACTTCGATGAAGAGCTCGGCCCGTATGTCCCCGGCGTGAACATCGAATCAGCGATGGTCGCCGGCGGCAAGCTCTCCAAGATGGGCACCCAACTCAAGCGCTCCGTCGAGGTCATGGACGAGCGCTGCATGCTGGAATACACCGGACCGCGCACCGTTTCCGGTCTGTGGGAACAGCGTTTCTACGACGCTCGCAGCGTGAAGGTACAGACCGCACGCCTCACCCGCTACCGCCCGCTTTTCCGCAAATGGTCACTGACCTGCGAGATCGCTTTCGACTCCGAGACGATCAACCGCGAGCAGGTCGTCAAGTGCCTTGAGGATGCTGGCCAATATTGCGGCATCGGCGACTACCGCCCGAAGTTCGGCCGCTTCTCGGTGGAGGTGCTGGCATGACCTCTACCACCTGGAGCCTGGCCGGCGCCGTCGAAAAGTTCATCGCTGACAACTTCAACGATGGCGACCTGATCAGCCATGACTGGCTGGCCTGGGCGCTCGAACTACCGACCCCGAAAACGGTTGAGCAGGCGCGCGACGCACAGTTCGTCGCCATGAGCCGTATCGAGGATTTCAAGCAAGCGCTGCTCGAAGACCACTGCATCTACATCGTGTCCGTCCGCGGCCAGGGTTACCGCATCGTGCCGCCGCGCGACCAGGCTCGCCTGGCAGCAGCGCGAGCCCTTCAGGCAACCCGGCGCGAAGTGGCGGCCTGCCAGAAGGTTATGGACAAGACGCGCACAACACTGCTCAGCACGGACGAAATGCGCCGCCACACCGACACCCAACTCAAGGTCGCCGCCTTGGCCGGGATGCTCGACAAGCGCGGCCGCAACATCTTCGCCCTCTTCGACGGCAACAAAACCTCTAATCAGGGAGCGTGATCATGCACCACCTGACAACACTCAACCTGCCGACCCCGTCATCCAAGGAAGCCGATCGCCAACGGATCGCCGCCATGCTGGCCGAGTACCAGGCCGGGGCCGAGCAGGTACTGGAATCGCCGATCGAGCAGCGCCCACTGGTCAACCGCCAGTGGAGCGCTGCCGACATGACGATCATCACCGAGTCCCGCCGTCATGAGCAGGCCGCCAAGGCCTTGCGCAAGTGTGGCCGCCCCGCCGGCTCGGTAGTCGAGGACAGCCCCGCGCTGATCCGGCGCGCCCGCGCTCTGGCCGGCCTGGGCATCGCCAAGTCCACCGCCGCCAAGCGCCTTCAGATCGGCACCACTCGCCTCGAGCGTCTGGCCGAGAAGCACGGCATCCCCCAGTACACCAAATCCCCGAAAGTCGCCTGAGGACTCAGCCATGTGGTTCCGCAACCTGCTGATCTACCGCATCACCCAAGCCATCGACCTGGCCGCCGAAGCGCTGGAAGTCGCGCTGGCAAGCAAGCCCGCCCGACCGTGCGAAAGCCAGGAACTGACCACCTACGGCTTTGCCGCGCCGCTCGGCAAGGGCGCCGACGCGCCCCTGGTGCACGCCGTCGAGGGCATGCTGCTGATCCGCGCGCAGAAGGAGGAACGCATGCTGCCCGGGCATGTGGTCCGCGACGCCCTCAAGGAGAAGGTCGACGAGATCGAAGCCAGCCAGCTGCGCAAGGTCTACAAGAAGGAGCGCGACCAGCTCAAGGACGAGATCGTCCAGGCCTTCCTCCCGCGCGCCTTCACCCGCAAGGTCTCGACCTTCGCCGGCATCGACCCGGCCGCCGGCCTGATCTACGTCGACGCCAGCTCGCCGAAGCGCGCCGAGGATCTGCTTTCCACCCTGCGCGAATGCCTCGGCTCCCTACCGGTGCGCCCGGTGTGCGTGAAGATCGCGCCGACCGCCACCCTCACCGACTGGCTCAAGCAAGGCGCGGCCGAAGGCTTCTTCGTGCTCGACCAGACCCTGCTGCGCGACACCCACGCCGACGGCGGCAGCATCGCCGCCAAGCACCAGGACCTGACCAGCGAGGAGATCCAGCTGCACCTCTCCACCGGCAAGCAGGTCACCCAGCTGTCGCTGGCCTGGCAGAACAAGCTCTCCTTCGACCTCGACGACAAGCTGCAGATCAAGCGCCTGCGCTTCGAAGACCTGCTGACCGACCAGGCCGAGCAGGACGGCGGCGAGGATGCCCTGTCCCAGCAGTCCGCCAGCTTCTTCCTGATGATGCGCACCTTCCGCGAGTTCGTGCCCGAACTGCTCACCGCCCTGGGCGGCGAAGAAGCCCCGCAAGGCCTTGGCGAAGACCAAGGCCCAGGCTTCGAATCTCGCCTTGAGGCGCGCGCCACTTCGAACAATCTGGCGCGCCAGGTGGATATCGAAGAAGCGATCGCCCAGAGCCAGGCGAACGATCATATCGACGGCAGTGAAGACGATCCCCTGTACAGCGATGCAGTGGCATTCGTTCGCGAAAGCCAGCGCGCCAGTATTTCCGCTGTGCAGCGCAAGCTGAAGATCGGCTACAACCGCGCCGCCCGCCTGATCGAATCCATGGAAATGGCCGGCGTGGTCACCGCGATGAACAGCAACGGCTCGCGCGAGGTAATCCGCCATGGGTAACTCTCGCACCGCCGACAAGTTCGTGGTCCGCATGCCTGATGGCGTCCGCGCCCGCGTCGACGCTGCCGCACAGCTCGACCACACCAGCATGAACACCTTCGTGGTCCAGGCGATCGAGGAAAAGCTGGCTCGCGCCAAGCGCCAGGAGCTGCTGCTGGATGCCTTGGAGCGCCAGGTAGAGAGCCAGGGAGCCTCGGCATGACCGTCTGCTACGAGAAGTTCCTGCGCGGAAAAATCCGCCTTGCCGACTTCGCTGGCTTCGAGGTTGACGATGGCGATATCAATCCGATCCTCAAGCCCCACCAGCGCGCAATCGTGCGCTGGGCGGTGCGCGGTGGATGCCGGGCGGTGTTTGCGGCTTTCGGCCTCGGCAAGTCCGTCATCCAGATCGAGATCTTGCGCCTGATTCAGCAGCATGCTGGTGGCCAGGTACTGATCTGCATTCCCCTTGGCGTTCGCCAGGAGTTCCGCCGCGATGGCGCAATGCTCGGCGTAACCTTCAGCTTCATCCGCTCCCCTGAAGAGATGGAGCCAGGCCAGAATTTTTACCTGACCAACTACGAGAGCATCCGCGACGGCAAGCTTGATCCGAACCTGTTTACAGCAGTGAGTCTGGATGAAGCCAGCGTGCTGCGCAGCTTCGGCTCGAAGACCTACCAGACGTTTCTGGATCTGTTCTCTACCGTCCGGTACCGCTTTGTTGCCACCGCAACGCCCAGCCCTAACCGCTACAAGGAGCTGATCCACTACGCCGGCTTCCTGGGCATTATGGACACCGGCCAGGCACTCACGCGCTTCTTCCAGCGCGACAGCACCAAAGCCAATAACCTGACCCTCTACCCGCACAAGGAACGTGAGTTCTGGCTGTGGCTGAACAGTTGGGCGATCTTCCTTCAGCGCCCGAGTGACCTCGGATTTAGCGATGACGGCTATGAGTTGCCGCCGCTGCAGGTAACCTTCCACGAAGTGCCGGCCAACCATGCAGCCGCAGGTACCGAACGCGACGGCCAGGCCCTGCTGTTCAAGAACGTATCGCTGGGTGTGCAGCAGGCCAGCGCCGAGAAGCGCGACAGCCTGGCTGGTCGCGTCGGAAAGATGGTTGAGATCCTGCAGGCCGACCCGGAAAGCCACTACATCCTCTGGCATGACCTTGAAGACGAACGCCATGCCATCCAGCAGGCACTACCACAAGCGGTCAGCGTATACGGCGCCCAGGATCTGGATACTCGCGAACAAGCCATCGTCGACTTCAGCGAAGGCAAGTTCCAGTACCTGAGCGCCAAGCCTGTAATCGCCGGAAGCGGCTGCAACTTCCAACGCCATTGCCACAAAGCGATCTTCGTCGGCATCGGCTTCAAATTTAATGATTTTATCCAGGCGATCCACAGGATCCAGCGCTTCCTACAGCAGCACGCGGTGGAGATTCACATCATCCATTCCGAGGCTGAGCGCGAAGTACTGCGCACGCTGATGGACAAGTGGCGCCAGCACACCGAGATGGTCTCCAACATGACAGCAATCATCAAAGAGCATGGGCTCAACAGCCTTTCCATGCAGGACGTGCTCGCCCGCACCATCGGCGTTGAGCGCATCGAGGTAAACGGCGATCAGTTCCGCGTGGCGAACAATGACTGCGTGCTTGAGGCCCAGTCCATGGCCGAAAACTCGGTTGACCTGATCGTCACCAGCATTCCCTTTTCCAACCACTACGAATACACGCCGTGCTATGAGGACTTTGGGCACACCGAGGACAACACTCACTTCTGGGAGCAGATGGATTTCCTGACGCCTCAGCTGCTGCGCGTTCTCAAGCCTGGTCGCATCTACTGCTGCCACGTGAAAGACCGGATCCTGTTCGGCAATGTCACTGGCGCCGGCATCCCAACTGTCAGCCCCTTCCATGCCGAGGCGCTGTTTCATGGCATGAAACACGGCTTCGACTACATGGGCATGATCACCGTAGTCACTGACGTGGTGCGCGAGAACAACCAGACCTATCGCCTTGGCTGGTCTGAGCAGTGCAAAGATGGCACGAAGATGGGTGTCGGCTCCCCCGAGTACATCCTGCTCTTCCACAAGCCACAGACCGACCGTTCGAAAGGCTACGCCGACGAGCCGGTGCGCAAGGATAAAGCCGACTATACCCGTGCTCAGTGGCAGGTAGACGCCCATGCCTTCTGGCGCTCCAGCGGGAACCGCCAGATCACCGCTGACGAACTAGCCACCCTTGGCCCTGACAAGTTGGCGAAGGCCTTCACCGAATACAGCCTGGCCAACATCTACGACTACGAGTTTCACGTGCGCATTGGCCAGGAGCTGGAGCTGCGCGGCGCCCTCCCATCGACCTTCATGTCTCTGGCTCCTGGCAGCCACCATGCCGAGGTCTGGCACGACGTGAACCGCATGATCACTTTGAATGGTCAGCAGACCCAGCGCGGCCTGCAGAACCACGTTTGCCCCCTGCAGTTCGACATTGTCGACCGCCTGATCAATCGCTACTCCAACCCTGGCGACGTAGTGCATGACCCGTTTGGCGGGCTGATGACTGTGCCCTATCGCGCCGTGAAGCTCGGGCGCCGCGGTAGCGCCAGCGAGCTCAACACCGGCTACTTCTTCGACGGCGTGCAGTACCTGAAGGCCGCCGAGAAGGACATGGCCATGCCCGACCTCTTCGCCCTGCTCGATGCCGAGCAGCAGGAAGGTGCGGAGTGATAGCGCAGATCGGTATCGCCATCTTTGGCGTCATCGCGGTGTGGCTGTCCCAGGCAGCGAGCGAGCACCAGCGGCGATACGCCTGCCTTTTCGGCATGGCCTCTCAGCCGTTCTGGTTCTGGTCGGCCTACAGCGCTGAGCAGTGGGGCATCTTCGCGCTGTGCATTCTCTACGCAGCGTCCTGGCTGCGCGGGTTTCATCATCACTGGATGAAAAAGGGGCGTGGGCAATGATCACCTACGGCTCCGTCTGCAGCGGCATCGAAGCCGCTACCGTCGCCTGGCACCCGCTGGGCTGGCGGGCTGAATGGTTCGCAGAGATCGAGCCGTTCCCCTCGGCGGTACTGGAGTACCGCTGGCCCGAGGTTTCCAACCTGGGCGACATGACTAGGCTGGCCCGCCAGGTTCTGGCCGGCACTATCCCCGCGCCGGAGGTGCTGGTGGGCGGCACGCCCTGCCAGGCCTTCTCTGTCGCCGGCATGCGCGCCGGCCTCGACGACCCGCGCGGCCAACTCACCATCAAATATGTGGAGCTTGCAGATGCAACAGACCTTATTCGCGCTCGAAGAGGCGAGCCCGCCGCCATTGTCGTCTGGGAAAACGTCCCTGGAGTCCTTTCCGACAAAGGCAACGCCTTCGGATGCTTTCTTGGCGCGCTTGCTGGGGAAGACTGCGAGCTGCAGCCAGCAGGGAAAAGGTGGCAGGACGCTGGTTGTGTGTATGGACCCAAAAGAACAATCGCTTGGCGGGTTCTTGACGCCCAATATTTCGGCCTGGCCCAACGACGCCGCCGTGTGTTCGTTGTCGCAAGTGCTCGAGCAGGGTTCGATCCCGCAACGGTACTTTTTGAGTCCGAAGGCCTGCGCCGGGATACTCCGCCGGGCAGAGGCAAGGGGCAAGACCCTGCCGCCGGCACTCTTCGCAGCACTGACGGCGGTAGCGACGTCGACCACGCCAGAGCCAGCCACCTGATCGCTTCCGGTGAGATCGTCGGCGCCCTGACGGCCGGCTGCGGCCCGAACGGTCATGGCGGCAGCGGCCTGGCCACGGACAAGGGTGCAGAGGCAGGTCACATTCTGGCCTTCGGCGGCAACAACCAGGGCGGCCCAATCGATGTGTCCACCGCGCGCAACGCATGCGCCAGTGCCAGCGGCAGGATGGACTTCGAAAGCGAGACCTTCGTCGTTCACGGCACGCAGGATCCATGCGTCGAAGTCGGTATGGCTCATACCCTTGGCCGCAACAACGGCCAGGAGAATGCCGTGCTGGCATTCAGCTGCAAGGACTATGGTGCTGATGCTGGCGAGCTGGCACCGACGTTGCGCGCAATGGGGCACGGAGATAGCCATGCAAATGCAGGCGGACAGGTTGCGGTACAGATCTCGGCTGGCGTCCGACGTCTCACCCCGCGCGAGGGAGAGCGCCTGCAGGGCTTCCCTGACGACTACACCATGATCCCCTGGCGCGGGAAGCCTGCCGAGGAATGCCCGGACGGCCCACGCTACAAGGCCATCGGCAACAGCAAGGCGGTTCCGGTTGTCCGGTGGATCGGCCGGCGCATTCAGCGCGAGTTGGAGCGTGCCCAATGAGCCGCCGCAAGCCCAACAACATGCGCGCCCGAATGGAGCGGGCCGCAGGCGCCCTTCTGCGCCAGAACAAGGCCTGCATTGTCGACGCCAGCGTGCCCGAGGTTCAGGTGATGCTGAACTACGTGAACCTGCGCCAGATCGTCACCCGCCAGGTGGCCAATGCCCTTTGCGACATCGCCCACCACTGGACGGTGTACGTCTCGGCGATCTGCCAGAACGGCAACGAGCGCTGGGCGAAGTCGGTCGAGTACGAACTGGCAGGCATTCACGTCATCACCAACCTACGCGACCTGTTCGAGCAGCCGGTCAAGGACGTGATCGCGTCGTGCAACCCGAAACACGTCATCGGCCACGCCTGGATAGCCATCCCAGACAGCGTGGTGATCGACGAGAAGCATGCGCACAGCATCTACGAACGTGTTGGCGCCTGGAGCCCGTCGCAGGTGAGCGCATGAACGCCCCTATCTACTGCCGCACCTCCGGCCTTCGGGTCGGTGTGTGCACCTGCTTGCGCTGCAGCCCTACCACTCCGAAAGAGGACTGACCATGAAAGCTCACACCCTCGACCAAACGATTCTGGAACTGGCCCGCTGCCTGCGCGCCGCCCGGGCGCTGCGCTCGGCGCGGAAGAAGTCGGACGGCAAGCGTGTGCCGGTAGAGGCAGGCGCCCTGCGCCGCGCATCCATGGATCTGACCCGCAAGCTCGCCGACCTGCGCCAGAACCGCTAAGCGGCCCGGCCGGACTTCCCTGCCCGATGCCGCCGGCCAGGCCAGACAACGATTATCCCACAGCTGTGAGGTGACCAATGAACGATCAACCCATATCGCCACTGCAGAGCCTGTCCCACTTCACCGAGCACCGCTTCGAGCAACTCGCCGTGTTCGAGGACGGCCGCACCCCGCTCTATCTCACCGAACAGCAGTACAACGCTATTCGCGATTTGGTGGTCCTGGCAGGCGCCGAACCAGACTGCGACCGCAGCGCGTGCGGCGACTACTCTCCAGGCCCCTGCGACAACCCGGACTGCCCGGCCAGGCGTGATAAGCCAGCACCTGCAGTTCAGCAGATTTCTACTGCCGCCAAACCGCAGGTGTATGTGCCGGATGGCTATGCACTGGTACCGATCACCCCTACTCCGGAAATGATGCAGGCAGCACTCGATAAGCCCTGTTTCTATCCGAACGGCGATCTTCTTCCATGGAGCCAAATTACCCGCGCGGCCTACTTTGCCATGCTCGACGCCGCACCACCCGTGAAGGCTGAGCTGACCGCTGTGCGTTGCCAGTGCTGCCAGGCCGAACACCTCGCTGACAGCTACGACGCCGGGTTCATTGCAGGCAGCGGCATGTGCCAGTCGTGCGATGCGGCTATCCCAGCAAAGGACATTCACACCCCGGCCGCCCGCGACGTCCTTGCCGAGCGCCAGCGGCAGATCACCGCCGAGGGCTGGACGCCTGATCACGACGCCGAGCACGACGGCGGTGAACTGGCTGCAGCCGGCGCCGCATATGCGCTGCATGCCGCCGATCATCTGCACCCGTACAGCCAGGGCGACGGCGGCGATGAAGCTCCTGACTGCTGGCCCTGGCACAACGAGGTCGCTGGCCGCGGTGAAGGCCCGGTGCGAACCGAACCAGCCTGGTGGAAGCCAGGCGCCCCTCGCCGCAACCTCATCAAGGCAGGCGCCCTGATCCTCGCCGAGATCGAGCGCCTGGATAGTGCCGAACAAGGCAAGCAGCAGGAGCAGCAGCCATGACCGACGCTGAGTTTCTGAGTGACGTAGCCAACCATGGCCTGAAAATCCTGCGCGACGACGGGCTCTATCGCCACCTCCGCTTCAAGCAGCCGGACACCAGCTGCATGTACTTCGACCTGATCACCTGGCCAGGACACCTCTGCTACACCGGCGACATGGGCACCTACGTGTTCCAGCGCGTCGAGGACATGCTGGGGTTCTTTCGGCGCGACTGCTCCGATGCGCTGCCGATCAACCCAGGATACTGGTCGGAGAAGGTTCAGGCCGCCGACGGCGGACGCCACCCTGGCTGCGTATTCGAGTATGACCACGACCGTTTCCTTGCAGTCGTAAACGAATACCTGAGCGACTGGCTCGAGGGGCTCGACGAAGAAGCTGCATCGGACCTGCGCGAGGCCGTAGACGACGATGTTCTGCAGTGGTCGGACGCAAACGATGAGCATGGCAATTACAAGCGGGCCTACGAGTTCAGCGCAGAAGTTGGCGGGCACACCTATCAGTTCACCGACTTCTTCGAGCGCAACTTCCGGCGCTTCACCCACCGCTATCTGTGGTGTTGTCGCGCGCTGGTATGGGGCATCGACCAATACGACAAGCTGAAGGCCGGCGCAGAGGTGGCAGCATGACCAGCCCAAGTCGACAGCAGCGCCGCCTGCTGGAAAAGGAAAACGCCAAACAGCCGCGAATCCCGCAGCCAGTTCCTCGCAGTCAATGGCCAGAGCATCAGCGCCAGCCCAAGGAGGTCTGGCGCTTTCGCGACTTCCTGGTGCAGATCTACGAAGAGCCCAACGGCATCGAGCGCATGAGCATCAGCAGGACTTCTCTGCACGGTGAGCGCTGGATGGACGGAATCACCTGGGACGACCTGATGGGGCTCAAGCGTCAGGCCGGGCGCGGCGATCGGGACGCTCTGGAGGTCTACCCGGCCGACAAGGACGTCATCAACGTGGCCAACATGCGCCACCTGTGGCTCCCGCCTGAGCCAGTGGCCTTCGCCTGGAGAAAGCCATGATCTCCGACACCGACCGCCCCACCTTCTACGACTGGAACGCCACCTGCGACATCTGCCTGCGCCCTCGCAGTGCTGGTGGCCACCAGAAGTGCTCGAAGAAGCGCCAGAAAATTCGCCAGAAGGAGCGGGCCGCCAATGTGATGCCCTCGAAGACACCCACATTAGCGCCTGGACAGATCCAACGCGCATATCTCTCTGGTCCGATGACCGGGCTGCCGGACTTCAACTATCCCGCCTTCAACGCCGAAGCCGCCCGCCTGCGCGCCCTCGGCTACCACGTCGAGAACCCCGCCGAGAACCCGCCCCAGGATAGCTGGGACGCCTACATGGCCGTCTGCATCCCGCAGATGCGTACCTGCGACACCATCGCCTTGCTACCTGGCTGGTCGGAGTCGCGCGGAGCGCTGCGCGAACGGCAGGAGGCGGTACGCCTCGGCATGACCATCATCCCAGCCGCCCGCATCATCGCCAGGAGAGTGCACCATGAGCATGAGCCAATCCCACGCCATCAACCTGATCAAGGCCCAGGACAAGGGCATCACGCTGGCCCGAGCAGTCCAGTTGCTGGACGAAGCCCGGCGCTATGTCGGCCAGTCCAGCAGCGTCCGCGCCATGGATCTGAGCCGGGAAATGCTGGAGTTCTCGGCGCAGTACCGGCAGGCGGTTGATTCCGACAATAGTCCGCAGACATGACCGCCTGCAATGCCCATTCTAGATAGGGGTTGCATATTCCATGATGGCGATAGGCTGGTATCCCAACTTGGGAACTGAGCATTTTTTCTGCTCGCAGATAAAAACGGTGCTCAGCGCGTTATACCAATTGTGTTATCAGCCATAGGGAAGCAGTTATGGAATCGCGCGAAGGACTTTTGATCAGCATCATCGACACCGCCACACTAGGAACAGGCGCACTTGATCAGATTGATCGGCTCGTTATCGAGCTGCTAGCCGGTGGCGACATGAAGCTGATCTGCAGTCAGATACTCTCCACGACGTTGAACGCCAGGGAGGCGCTGGTGTTCGAGCAGCGCATCGCGGAAGAGCAACGCCAGCGTCATGCCTAACCGTTTCCTTTCCTTGCCGCCGGTCGGAAAGGAAGCGGGAGAATACTCAAATGGTATGCCTAAAGGTATGCCGCCAAAATCCAACCGTAGAAAAACCAAGTAAAAACAGTAGGTTGGAAAAGACGTTAGAATCCTGTCTCTGACCAAATCAAAAACCCGCCTTAACCGGCGGGTTTTTTTATGCCTGCGATTACCATCCCGCCTGCCGCCGGCCAACGCCTCAGCGAAGAAAGGCCACCACCTGCTCGCCGTCGAACGGCCAGTTCAGTTCGGCGCCGGTGTCGCAACGACGCAGCACCGGGATACGCAGGCCGTATTGTTCGACCATGCCCTCGTGCTCGGCGATATCGATCAGCTCCACCAGCAGGCCGTTCTCGACGAACGGCATGAGCAGCGCCTCGGCCACCTCGCACAGGTGGCAGCCCAGGGTTCCGAAGAGTTGGCATTCCGGCGTCATGTGCGCACCTCACTGTCGGCAAGGTGCGCAGTTTAGCACCGACGCGAATCAGCTCGCGGCCGCGCCCTCGCCGAGCTGACCGGTGAGCAGCGCCTGCAGGCCGTCGAGCAGGCTGCGGTTGAGGCTGTCGGCCTTCTCCAGGCGCGGCAAGTCGAAGCGCTCGTCGAGCGAGAAGCCGCCCTTGAGCAGGTCCTTGAGCAGGCCGCCGGCGTCCTGCGCCAGGCCTTCGGCGCTGCGCAGCGCCTCGAGCAGGCCCTGGGCATAGTTCTGCAGGTCGCCATTGACCGCGCTGGCGCCCTGCCCGGCCACGGCGCCATAGGCATCGGTGGCCTGGCGCACGCTGGTCTGGGTCAGGCGCAGGGACATCGAGGCCAGTTGCTCGCCGTCCATTTCCAGGGCCATGGCGCGGTCGAAGGCGCCGGCCAGGTCGCCGGCGTAGAACTGGTTGGACAGCTCCTGCACCTGACTGAAGAGCTTCTCCAGCGCCTTGACCTCGTCGGCATCCAGCTCGCCTTCGACGCTCACCTGCCAGCCGCCGATCTGCAGGCTGCCGGACTGGCTGCTGGCCGTCACGGCCGTGCCGCTGCCGTTGCTGGCGGCGGCGAAGCTGCTCTGCGACCAGCTGGCCGAAGCCTGCGCCACGGAGATGCGCAGGCGGTCGCCGTCGCGGGTGGTAACCGAAAGGTCGAAGGTTTCCGCCAGGGCGCTGAAGCGCTCGCTGTAGCCGACCAGGGCGAGCGAGCCCGACGCCGGTGCGGCAGCGCCGAAGCGCCGGTCGAGATCGCCGAGGCCGTCCTGGATACGCTGATAGGTATCGTCGATATCGCCGGCCACCTTGCCGGCCAGCACGCCCATGCCGTCGAGAATCTTGCGCGCTTCGGCGAAGCCCTTCTCCACGCCTTCGCGTGCCTGGCCGAGGAGTTTCTCCAGCTTGGCCGGATCGGCACCCGCCGCAGCCTCGCTCTGCAGGCGCTGTTCGATAAAGCCGAGGATGCGCCCGGCGACCTTCTCGGGAGTGAAATCGTCCTGTTTGCCACTCAGCGCGCCGGGCTGCAAACCGAGCTTGTCGGCCAAGCGGTTGGCCAGAACGGACTGCGCATCGGCCGCATTGCTGCGCGGCGACGGCGATTGAGCGGCTTGGGCGGCACGCGAGGCGGAGGGGTTGAGCGAGGCCAGGCTGTTCATGGCAAGGTACCGTGGCAGGACATCTGCCGGGTTAACGGCCGCCGCCGCGCAAGCTTTAGTCGCACACGACCAACGGTCTGCCAGTCAATGCCCCGCCGCCTGCAGAAGGCGCACGGCCGCCGCCCGCGCCTGGCGCGCCTGATCGCCCGGGCCGTAGACATGAGCCATGCTCAACGCACCCTCGAAGAGAAACTGCAGCTGCGCGGCGAGCGCGTCGGCATCCGTCGCCCCCAGAGCCTGCAGCGCACGACGGAAGTGCTCGAGCAAGGCGCGCTTGTGCGCCGCCGCCTGGCGGTGGATGGGGTGCGCGCGGTCGTGAAACTCCGCCGTGGCATGGAGGAACAGGCAGCCGCAGAAATCCGCCTCGCCAAGCAGTTGCTGCAGCCCGTCGAACGTCGCCAGGATCGCCTCGCGCGGCGCCAGACCGGCCAGGGCCGCCTGCATGCGCGCACCGAGCTGCTCGTGCTGCAGCTGCAGGGCCGCGAGAATCAGCTCGTCCTTTGACTTGAAGTGCTTGTACAGGGTCATCTTCGCCACCCCGGATTCGGCCAGGATGCGGTCGATGCCGGTGCCGTGGTAACCCTCGCGGTAGAACAACTGCAGCGCGGTGGCGAGCAGCTGTTCGCGTTTGTTCGAAGCCATGTGCAACCTCCAGAGGCGGCCATTATGCGCAAGGTGCGGCAAAGGTCGACCGCGGCGGGGAGAAAATCGTCGCTTGAAATATACAGACCTGTCTGTCTAACATCCATTCACCCCAGCCCTGGAGCATTCGCCATGACGCGGTTCGAACTCAACCTGTCCGCCAACGGCTACCAGGCGCGCTCGTTCGCCAGCCTGATCGGCCGCGCGCTGCTGCGCCGCGCTACCCCTGAACGGCGGCATGATCAGTCCCTTCCCGCCCCCAGGGACAGCGAACCTGTGCGCCGCTGTCGCTACGCCTTCGCCCTGCTGCTGGCCGGCCTCGCGTTCGGCGCCCAGGCCGAGCTGCGCCTGAGCCTGGTCAAGACCTCCGCGACCACGACCCTGGACGCCTTCACCGTGGCCGGCGGCAAGTGGACGCAGAGCGCCACCGCCAACCACGTGGCGGTGCTGATCGAGCACCATGCCGCCACCCTGCTGTTCGACACCGGCCTCGGCCGCCAGGTGGACCGCCAGTTCGCCGAGATGCCCTGGCACAGCCGGCAGCTGATGCAGTACGGCGCGGTGCGGCCGGTGCGCGACCAACTGCAGCGCGACGGCATCCGCGTCGATCGCATCCTGCTGTCCCACGCCCACTGGGATCATGCCTCGGGCCTGGCCGACTTCCCCGAAGTGCCGGTCTGGGCGCCCTACGCGGAAATCGAGTTCAGCCGCATCGCCGCGCCGCCGGCGATCCTGCCCAGCCAGTTCGAGCACGGCGTGCGCTGGGTGCCGTACGACTTCGCGCCGCAGCCCTTTCTCGGCTTCGCCGAGAGCCTCGATCTGTTAGGCGACGGCGCCCTGGTGCTGGTGCCGCTGCGTGGCCACACCCCCGGCTCGGTCGGCCTGTTCGTCACCCTCGAGGACGGTCGCCGCCTGTTCTTCACCGGCGACGCCAGCTGGCGCCTGGAGGGCTTCACCGGACCGCGGGAGAAGTTCTGGATCAGCCGCCGACTGGTCGATCACGACCGCGTCGCCACCACCGACGTCCTGCAGCAGGTGCACCGGCTGATGCAGCAACAGCCCGAGCTAAAGGTGCTGCCAGCGCACGATGCGCTCGCCCAGCAGGCGCTGCCGGTCTACCCGCAGTGGCTGCAATAGACGGCCAGGCGCCAGCTACCGCTCGTCCGTCCAGACTAAAGTCTTACAGTCGACTCGCCACTGAAATGCTTTATTTCACAACGCCGTAACTGGCCGGTCACATCGTGGCCGACCCAACTATAAGAACGAGGAGACAACAATAATGAGTAAGACTCCCCTCGCCCGCGCCGTGGCCCTCGCCACGCTGGGCGCCAGCCTCACCCTGCCAGGCATGGCTCAGGCCGACTTCATCGGCGACAGCAAGGCCACCCTGGAGCTGCGCAACTTCTATATGAACCGCGACCTGCGCCATACCACCTCGGCGCAGCAGTCCAAACGCGAAGAATGGGCCCAGGGCTTTATCTTCAAGGCCGAATCCGGCTTTACCGAGGGCACTGTGGGCTTCGGCCTCGACGCCTATGCCGGTCTGGGCGTGAAGCTCGACTCCTCGGACGAGCGCGCCGGCACCAACCTGCTGCCCAATGCCTTCGGCGACGAGGGCCCGGGCGAGTATTCCGAGGCCACCGGCGCAGCCAAGGTCAAGATATCCAAGACCGTCGCCAAGGTCGGCGGCATGATGCCGAAGCTACCCAGCGTCTCTTCCAACGACGCGCGCCTGCTGCCGCAGACCTTTCTTGGCGGCCATCTGACCTCCAACGAAATCGACGGCCTGACCCTGCACGCCGGCCAGTTGAAGGAACAGAACCAGCGCGACTCCACCAACTTCGAAGACCTCAGCGTCAACGCAGGTGGCGGCATTCGCGGCTTCACGTTCAACGGCAAGGGCAACGTCGGTGATGACTTCAACTTCGCTGGTCTGTCCTATCAACTGACCAAGGACCTGACCGCCAGCTACCACTACGGCGAGCTGGAAGACCTGTACAAGCAGCACATCTTCAACCTGGTCCATGTCCTGCCGATCGCCGACAAGCAATCGCTGAAATCGGACGTGCGCTATGCACGCACCACCGACGACGGCCACAGCAATATCGACAACAAGTCCTTTGGCGCCATGTTCACCTACGCCCTGGGTAGCCATGCGTTCGGCCTGGGCTACCAGAGCATGAGCGGCGACACCGGCTACGCCTACATCAACGGCACCGATCCTTTCCTGGTCAACTATGTGCAGATCGGCGACTTCGCCAATAAGGACGAAAAATCCTGGCAAGTGCGCTACGACTACAATTTTTCTGCCTTCGGCCTGCCGGGTCTGAGCTTCATGACCCGTTACCTCAACGGCGACAATATCGACCGCGGCCCCGGCGTCTCGGACGGCAAAGAGTGGGAGCGCAACATGGACATCACCTATGTCGTCCAGGAAGGCACCTTCAAGAACCTGGGCTTCAAGTGGCGCAACGCCACCCTGCGTTCCGATGCCCTGGGCGAGCTCGACGAAAACCGCCTGATCGTCAGCTACACCATCCCGCTGATGTAAGGCCGCCTGCGAGCCCCCAAGCGCCGCCACTCCGCTTACGGAGTCGCGGCGCTTTTGTTGGTCTGGGCGTTCGGCTAGGCTCAGATCGACGCGGAGGACGATTCGATGGACAGCGACTACCAACCCCTGGCCTGCGACCTGTACGACTACCTGGAAATCGCCTGCCTGCACCGCTACCGCCTGGAGATCGAACTGCTCGACGGCACGCGCCTGCAAGGCCAGGCGCTGACCACCGAGACCACGGCGAGCAAGGAGGAATTTCTGCTCCTGCGCTGCGCCGATGGCGAGCGGCGCCTGCGCCTGGATCGCCTGCTGGCGATCACCCCGCAGGACGACGGGGCGAGCTTCGGTCGGGTGCTGTTGGGCGGGGCGCGCTGCTAAGCGGAGCAAGCCGTAGGGTGTCGCGGGGCCGCCCAGGCCATGCGCACCTGCCTCACGGCATTGTCGGTGCGCACGAAGTAGCCTAGGTGGTTACCACATCAGGTCGTCGGGAATCTGGTAGGCGGCGTAGGGGTCGTCGGCGTCCGGCGCTTCGACATGGGTGTTGAGCAGGACGATGCGCGAGGGATCGCGCTCCTGGATCTTCAGCGCCGCTTCGCGCGGGATCACCTCGTAGCCGCCGCCGTGGCGGACGATGGCCAGCCAGCCGTTGGACAGTTTGTTGCGCATCAGGGTGTTGACCGCCAGGCGCTTGACCTTCTTGTCGTCGACGAAGTTGTAGTAGTCGTCGCCGTCCAGCTTGGGCAGGCGTGAACGCTCGATTAGCTGCTTGATCTGCGCGGCGCGGGCCTTCTGCTCGGCCTTTTCCTGCTGCTGGCGATTGAGTTCCTGGTCGCGCGCGGCCTTCTCGGCCTGGGCCTGCAGCGCGGCCTGGCGAGCGCTGTCGTCCAGTTCGGCCTGGCCCTTGTGCGCCAGGCGCTTCTGCTTCTGCTGCTGCTTGCCAACCTGCTTGGCCTGTTTTTCGTTGACCAGGCCGGCTTTGAGCAGCTGGTCGCGCAGGGAAAGACCCATGACTAGAGATCCCGAACATGATTCAGTTGCAGCGGCGCCGAGCCCTCGGCGCCGCCGGTCGAAGGTGCCCAGCATAAGGGCTAAGCGGCCGCGGCTCCAGCCCGAAAGCACCGCGTAGCCCGGATGCAATCCGGGAACGGCGTGCCGAGCAATCCCCCGGATTTCATCCGGGCCACCTCGGCTCAGCACCCCGGCGTCTGCTTCTCGAGCTTCTTCGCCTCGCCCCACAGGGCGTCCAGTTCCTCCAGCGAGCAGCCGCCCAGGCTGCGGCCGGCCTCGCGCACGCTCTGCTCGATAAAGCGAAAGCGCCGCTCGAACTTGCCGTTGGCCGCGCGCAGCGCGCCTTCCGGGTCGACCTTGAGATGCCGGGCCAGGTTGGTGACGACGAACAGCAGATCGCCGATCTCCTCGGCCACCGCCTCGGCATCGTTCTCGCTCATGGCCTCGAGCACTTCGTCCAGTTCCTCGCGCACCTTGTCCACCACCGGCAGCGCGTCCGGCCAGTCGAAGCCGACCTGGGCGGCGCGCTTCTGCAGCTTGGCCGCGCGGCTCAGCGCCGGCAGCGCGGCGGGCACGTCGTCGAGCAAGGACAGCTGCTCGGGCGCGGCGGCCTTCTCGGCGCGCTCCTCGGCCTTGAGCTCCTCCCAGCGCTGCTTGACCGCCGCCTCTTCCAGCTTCGCCGCATCCGGCGCGCCGTACAGGTCGCCGTCGACGAACACATGGGGGTGGCGGCGAATCAGTTTGCGGGTGATGCCGTCGACCACCCGGGCGAAGTCGAAGCGCCCCTCCTCGCGGGCCAGCTGGCTGTAGTAGACCACCTGGAACAGCAGGTCGCCGAGTTCGCCCGGCAGGTGCTCGAAGTCGCCGCGCTCGATGGCGTCGGCCACCTCGTAGGCCTCCTCGAGGGTATGCGGCACTATGCTCGCGTAGCTCTGCTTGAGGTCCCAGGGGCAGCCGTGCTGCGGGTCGCGCAGGCGGGCCATCAAATGCAGCAGGTCGTCGAGTCGGTACATGCAAGCTCCTGGACTGCAAGCCACAGGCTTCAAGCCGCAAGAAAGCGCCGAGTGCCGCTTTTCACTTGCTGCTAGAAGCTTGCCGCTTGAGGCTCAATTGGCGCGGTGGCGGCGCGCCTCGATGATATTGGGCAACTGGCTGATGCGCGCCAGCAGGCGGCCGAGGGCGTCCAGGCCGGGGATCTCCACGGTGATCGACATGGAGGCGGTGTTGTCCTCCTTGTTCGAGCGGGTGTTGACCGCCAGCACGTTGAGCTTCTCGTTGAGCAGCACCTGGGTCACGTCGCGCAGCAGGCCGGAGCGGTCGTAGGCCTTGATCACGATCTCCACCGGATAGGTCTGCACCGGCGCCTCGCCCCAGCTCACCTGGATGATCCGCTCCGGCTCGCGGGCGGCCTGCTGCAGCGCCGTGGCGCAATCCTGGCGGTGGATGGTGACGCCACGACCGAGGGTGATGTAGCCGACGATCGGATCGCCCGGCAGCGGCTGGCAGCAGCCGGCCATCTGCGTCAGCAGGTTGCCGACGCCCTGGATCTGGATGTCGCCGCGCTTGCCCGGCTTGAAGCCCTGGGCCTTGCGCGGGATCAGCTCGAGCTGCTCGCTGGCGCGCTCCGGCTCCACCAGCTGCTGGGCCAGGTTGACCGCATGGGCCAGGCGCACGTCGCCGGCGCCGAGCGAGGCGAACAGATCCTCGGCGGTCTTCAGGTTGGCCTTCTCTGCCAGCTTGTCGTAATCCACGTGCGGCAGGGCCAGGCGGCCCAGCTCGCGCTCGAGCATGGTCTTGCCGGCGGCGACGTTCTGGTCGCGGTCCTGCAGCTTGAACCAGTGGACGATCTTCGCCCGCGAACGGCTGGTGGTGATATAGCCCAGGTTGGGGTTGAGCCAGTCGCGGCTCGGCGTGCCCTGCTTGCTGGTGATGATCTCCACCTGCTCGCCGGTCTGCAGGCTGTAGTTGAGCGGCACGATACGCCCGTTGATCTTGGCGCCGCGGCAGTTGTGACCGATCTCGGTGTGCACCCGGTAGGCGAAATCCAGCGGCGTGGCGCCCTTGGGCAGGTCGATGGCGTGGCCGTCGGGGGTGAACACGTAAACCCGGTCCGGCTCGATGTCGACGCGCAGCTGCTCGGCCAGGCCGCCGATATCGCCCAGTTCCTCGTGCCACTCGATGACCTGGCGCAGCCAGGAGATCTTCTCCTCGTAGTGGTTGGAGCCGGACTTGACGTCGGTGCCCTTGTAGCGCCAGTGCGCACACACGCCCAGCTCGGCCTCCTCGTGCATGGCGTGGGTGCGGATCTGCACCTCCAGCACCTTGCCCTCCGGGCCGAGCACCGCGGTGTGCAGCGAGCGGTAGCCGTTCTCCTTGGGGTTGGCGATGTAGTCGTCGAACTCCTTGGGAATGTGCCGCCACAGGGTGTGCACGATACCGAGGGCGGTGTAGCAGTCGCGCACCTCCGGCACCAGCACGCGCACCGCGCGCACGTCGTAGATCTGGCTGAACTGCAGGCCCTTGCGCTGCATCTTGCGCCAGATCGAATAGATGTGTTTGGCCCGCCCGCTGATGTCGGCCTTGATCCCGGTGGCCTCCAGTTCGGCGCGCAGCTGGTTCATCACGTCGTTGATGTACTGCTCGCGATCCAGCCGCCGTTCGTGCAGCAGCTTGGCGATCTGCTTGTACTGCACCGGTTCCAGGTAGCGGAACGACAGGTCCTCCAGCTCCCACTTGATATGGCCGATGCCGAGGCGGTGGGCCAGCGGCGCGTAGATGTCGAACACCTCGCGCGCCACGCGCTGGCGCTTCTCCTCGTCGGCTTCCTTGACCGCACGGATGGCGCAGGTGCGCTCGGCCAGCTTGATCAGCGCCACGCGCACGTCGTCGACCATGGCCACCAGCATCTTGCGCAGGTTCTCCACCTGCGCCTGCGAGCCGAGCACCAGGGAATCGCGCGGGTTGAGCGAGGCGCTGATCGCCGCCATGCGCAGCACGCCCTCGATCAGCTTGGCCACCACCGGGCCGAAGCGCTGGTGCACCGCGGCCAGGGTCACCTTGCCCTCGCGCACGCCGCGGTAGAGCACCGCGGCCACCAGCGAATCCTGGTCGAGCTTGAGGTCGGCGAGAATCTCGGCGATCTCCAGGCCGACGCGGAAACTGGAGGTGCCCTCGACCCACAGGTTCTGCGTGGGATTGGCCTGTTGCTCGACATCGCGGGCGAATTCGCAGGCCTCCTTGAGGGCCTCGCGATCCAGCGCCGGATCGACGCTCGCGGCATGGTCGAGCCAGGCCTCGAGGTTGATGCTGCCGTCGTCGTTGATCGGCTGGTGCGCTCTCACCTGAACCATCGTCTTACCTTCCCTACGGCGCGCCCAAGGTGCGCCGAGCAGTCGCCGGTTTCTGCGAACCGGTCGGATTAACTGAAAGCACGCGCGTCCTGCGCATCCCTCGTGCCCCGGGCCGCAGCCTAGGGTTTCTCAAACAGGGCCATGGCCTCGACATGCGCGGTCTGCGGAAACATGTCGAGAATCCCGGCACGGCGCAGGCGGTAGCCCTGCTGCGCCAGCTCGGCGGCGTCACGCGCCAGGGTGGTCGGGTTGCAGGAGACATAGACCAGGCGTCGCGCGCCCAGCGCCGTCATCCCGCGCACCGCCTGCAGCGCGCCGTCACGCGGCGGATCGAGCAGCACCGCGGCGAAACCGCCGCCGGCCCAGGCCTCGTCGGCCAGCGGCTTGGACAGGTCGGCACGGAAAAAGTGCGCGTTGTCCAGGCCGTTGCCGGCGGCGTTGGCCGCGGCGCGCGCGACCATAGTCTCAACGCCCTCCACCGCCACCACCTCGGCGGCCTGGCGCGCCAGCGGCAGGGCGAAATTGCCCAGGCCGCAGAACAGATCCAGCACCCGTTCACCGGGCCGCACTGCCAACCAGTCTAGCGCCTGGGCGACCATGGCCTCGTTGACCGGACCGTTGACCTGGACGAAATCCCCCGGCCGATAGGCCAGTTGCAGCTGCCAGCGCTGCAGGGCAAAGCCCAGCTCGGCGCCAGCCTGATCGGCCTGCGGCTCGCCCTCGCCGTGCAGCCACAGCTGCGCGCCGTGCTCGGCGCAGAAGGCACGCAGCAGCGACAGGTCGGCTTGATCGAGCGGTGCGGTATGGCGCAGCAACAGCGCCTCGGCGCTGCCGCTGAACAGCTCGACATGGCCCAACGCCTGCGGCTTGCCCAGCTGCCGCAGCAGCGCCGGCAGACCGCGCAGAATCGGCTGCAAGGGCTGTACCAGCACCACGCAGTCGTCGATCGCGACTATCTCCTGGCTGGCCTCGGCGCGAAAACCCACCTGCAGCTGGCGCACCTTGGCGTCCCAGCGCACGGCGATGCGCGCGCGGCGGCGGTAGGCGAATTCCGGCCCCACCAGCGGCGCCGCCCATTCGTCCGGCTGCACGCCGCCGAGGCGGGCGAGCTGCTCGGCCAGGGTGCGCTGTTTCAGGGCGAGCTGATCGGCATGGGGCATGTGCTGCAGGCTGCAGCCGCCGCAACGCCCGGCATGCGCACAGGGCGGCTGACGCCGCGCGGCGCTAGGCGCGAGGATGCGTTCGGCGCGCGCCTCGACGGTCTGGCTGCGCGCGGCCAGCACCCTGGCCTCGACGCGCTCGCCGGCCAGGGCGCCGCTGACGAACCAGGTGCGCCCGCCGTCGAAGGCGATGCCGCGACCGTCGCCGGCCTGACGCTCGATGCTCAGTTGCTGCTTCTTGCCCACCGGCACCTGGGGAGCGCGGCTGCCGCCACTGGGTTGAAAGCGCAGACCGGAGCTGCGTTTGGCCATGAATTAATGCTCTGCCGCGGGTTCGTCGTAGACGCCGGTGGACAGGTAGCGGTCGCCGCGGTCGCAGATGATCGCCACCATCACCGCGTTCTCCACCTCGCGCGACAGGCGCAGCATGGCCGCCACCGCACCGCCGGAGGACACGCCGCAGAAGATCCCCTCTTCCCGCGCCAGGCGACGCATCACGGTTTCCGCCTCGACCTGGGCCATGTCGATGACGCGGTCGACGCGCTCGGCCTGGTAGATCTTCGGCAGGTATTCCTGCGGCCAGCGGCGGATGCCGGGGATGGCCGAGCCTTCCTGCGGCTGCAGGCCGACGATCTGCACCGCCGGGTTCTGCTCCTTGAGGTAGCGCGACACGCCCATGATGGTGCCGGTGGTGCCCATCGAGCTGATGAAGTGGGTGATGCGCCCGTCGGTCTGCTGCCAGATTTCCGGGCCGGTGCCGACGTAGTGGGCCTCGGGGTTGTCGCCGTTGCCGAACTGGTCGAGCACCTTGCCGCGACCGCCGCGCTGCAGGCTCTCGGCCAGATCGCGGGCGCCTTCCATGCCGTCTTCCTTGCTCACCAGCACCAGCTCGGCGCCGTAGGCGGTCATCGCCGCCTTGCGCTCGGCGCTCATGTTGTCGGGCATGATCAGCATCATCTTGTACCCCTTGATCGCCGCCGCCATGGCCAGGGCGATGCCGGTGTTGCCGCTGGTGGCCTCGATCAGGGTGTCGCCGGGCTGGATGTCGCCGCGCAGCTCGGCGCGGGTGATCATCGACAGCGCCGGACGATCCTTGACCGAACCGGCCGGGTTGTTGCCTTCCAGCTTGACCAGCAGGGTGTTGGAGGTGTCGCCCGGCAGGCGCTGCAGGCGCACCAGCGGGGTGTTGCCGACGCAATCGGCGATGGTGGGAAAGTGCAGGGTCATGGGTCGCTCGAATCCGGACTGCCGCGAAGGGCCATCATGATACGCCTAACCCGCGACGGCATCACGCCATGCTGTCGCGCAAGAGCTGCAGAGGCGCGCGAGGCGCCCGGACTCAGGCGGCCGGCAGCTGAAAATGCACGCGTAACCCGGGCGCGCCGTTCTCCACCCAGATGCGTCCGCCCTGCCCGGCGATGGCGCTGCGGGCGATGCTCAGGCCGAGGCCGAAACCGCCGTCGCCGGGGCGCGAACCCTCGAGGCGGGTGAAGGGCAGGAAGATCGCCTCCAGCTGCGCCTCGGCCACGCCGGGGCCCTCGTCGCTCAGCCACAGGTGCCAGCCGACGCCCTCGCGGCGCCCGCCGAGACGCACCGTGCCGCCGGCCGGCGAATGGCGCACGGCGTTGCGCAGCACGTTCTCCAGGGCCTGGGCCAGGGCATTGAGGTTGCAGTGCAGGCGGCAGTCGCCCGCCACCTCGTAGCGCAGCCGTGCGCCGGACCAGCCGCTCTCGAACCGCACGTTCTCCGCCAGCACATCCCACAGCGCGGCCAGCTCGACCTGCTCGGCGCTCAGCCGCGGGCGCTCGGTGTCGAGCCAGGCCAGCTCCAGGGTATCGGCCACCAGGCGCTGCATGCCGTCGACCTCCTGCAGCACGCGCTGGCTCAGCTGCTCGGCATCCTGGCCGCTCTCGCCGGCCACCCGCAGGCGGCTGAGCGGGGTGCGCAACTCGTGGGAGAGGTCGCGCAGCAGTTGGCGCTGCAGCGACACCGTGGCCTGCAGGCGCTCGGCCATATGGTCGAAGGCGCGGGCCAGCTCGCCCAGCTCATCGCGGCGCCGCGCCACGCCGCCGGCCCGCGCGCTGAGATCGTCGGCGTGCAGGGCGTTGGCCTGGCGCCGCAGGATCGCCAGCGGGGCGATCAGCAGGCGATAGAGCAGCACGCCGAGCAGCACCGCGAGCACTGCCGGCACTATCCGCTGCAGCAGCAGGTTCCACAGTTCGAGGTGCTGGCGCGGGTTCAGGCGCTGGGGCAGCTCCATCACCAGGCGCGATTCGCCGTCGCTGAACGGCACATAGAAGGTCGGCGTACCGCCGGGTCGCCCCACCAGCCAGTCGAGGCGGCGCACGAAGTCCAGCCGCGCGCGCTCGTCCCCATCCAGCGCCTGCGACGACAGGGAGCGCTGCTGCCCGTCGACCACCACCGCCCAGACCTGCTCGCGCTCGTGCAGGCGCGCCAGGAAGGCATCGACCCCACTCGCCCCCGCCTCGCGCCAGGCGGCCTCGGCCTCCTGGCCATAGGCGCGCAGCAGCGCCTTGGTCGAGGCCGGCAGACGCGAGGTGGCCTGGATGAACAGGCGCTCCAGATCGACATGCAGGCTGACCAGCAGCAGGCAGAACAGCGCCAGCGCGCCGGTCAGCTTCCACAGCAGCGAGTGCCGTCCCGGCAGCCTCATGCGCCCGCCCGCGCCAGCACGTAGCCCCGGCCCCACACCGTTTCCACCCGCCCGCCCTGGTAGCCGATGGTCTGCAGCTTGCGGCGGATATGGCTGACGTGCATGTCCAGGCTGCGATCGTGCTGGGCGTAGCCGCGGCGCAGCGCCTGCTGATAGAGGAAGGGCTTGCTCAGCGCCTCGTCGCGGTGCCGCCAGAGCAGCTCCAGCACCCGGTACTCGCTGGGGGTCAGCCCCGCCCAGTGGCCGGCCAGGGCCACGTCGCAGCGGTCCTCGTCGAACCACAGGGCGTCGGCCGATTCGCGCGGCGACGGCTCGCGCCGCTCGTAGGCGACCCGGCGCAGGATCGCCTCGATGCGCACGCTGAGTTCGCCGAGGCTGAACGGCTTGGGCAGGAAGTCGTCGGCGCCCTGGCTGAAGCCGGCGATGCGATGGGGCTCGTCGCCCAGCGCCGAGATCAGCAGCACCGGCACGCCGCGCCGCCGGCGCAGCTGCTGCAGGGCGTCCAGGCCGTTGGTACCGGGCAGCAGGATGTCCATCAGGATCAGGTCGAAATCCTCGCTCTCGGCCAGACGCAACCCCTCGCTGCCGTCGCGACTGAGGGTGACGCGGTAGCCGCAGCCCTGCAGGTGGGCCTGCAGGTGGCTGGCGAGCAGCGGGTCGTCTTCGACGGCGAGGATGCGGGCGGCGGGATGGGCAGTGGACTGCATGAGGAACGACCGAAAAGACGAATGCGAACAATTCTACCTACTAAACCCGGACCACTCATCTACAGATTCCTCGGCAGCGAATCGCTACACTGCCCAGACGTCATAAAGGAGACCAGGCGTGTTCAAGGATCTAGGCATCAAGGGCCGCGTGCTGCTGCTCACCCTGCTGCCCACCAGCCTGCTGGCGCTGGTGCTCGGCGGCTACTTCACCTGGGTGCAGCTGTCCGGGCTGCAGGCGCAGCTGCTGCAGCGCGGCGAGATGCTGGTCGAGCACCTCGCGCCGCTGGCCGCGCCGGCCCTGCAGCAGCAGAACAAGCCGCTGCTCGAACGCATCGCCCGGCAGTCGCTGGAGCACCCGGACGTGCGCGCGGTGAGCTTCCTCGCCGCCGAACGCGCGCAGCTGGCGCATGCCGGGCCGAGCATGCTCAACCCGGTGCCGAACGACCAGCCCGGGCTCAGCCGCCTCAGCGGCCAGGACGCCACGCGTTTTCTGCTGCCGGTGTACGACCAGCACCTGGCCCTCAGCGACGACTCCGGCGACGAGCGCAGCGCCGAACTGCTCGGCTGGGTCGAGCTGGAGCTGTCGCACCAGGGCACCCTGCTCAGCGGCTACCGCAGCCTGTTCGCCAGCCTGCTGCTGATCGTCGGCGGCCTCGGCGTCACCGCCCTGCTCGCCCTGCGCATGAGCCGCAGCATCAACGGCCCGCTGCGCGCGATCAAGGCCGGGGTCGCCCAGCTCAAGGACGGCCACCTGGAAACCCGCTTGCCGCCGCTGGGCAGCGTTGAGCTGGACGAGCTGGCCGCCGGCATCAACCGCATGGCCGAGGCCCTGCAGAACGCCCAGGAAGAACTGCAGCACAGCATCGAGCAAGCCACCGAGGACGTGCGGCAGAACCTGGAGACCATCGAGATCCAGAACATCGAGCTGGACTTCGCGCGCAAGGAGGCCCTGGAGGCCAGCCGCATCAAGTCCGAGTTCCTCGCCAACATGAGCCACGAGATCCGCACCCCGCTCAACGGCATCCTCGGCTTCACCAACCTGCTGCAGAAGAGCGAGCTCAGCCCGCGCCAGCAGGACTACCTGGCGACCATCGAGAAGTCCGCCGACAGCCTGCTCGGCATCATCAACGAGGTGCTCGACTTCTCCAAGATCGAGGCCGGCAAGCTGGTGCTCGAATCCATCCCCTTCAACCTGCGCGACCTGCTGCAGGACACCCTGACCATCCTCGCCCCCGCCGCCCACGAGAAGCAGCTGGAGCTGGTCAGCCTGATCTACCGCGACACCCCGCTGGCCCTGCGCGGCGACCCGCTGCGGCTGAAACAGGTGCTGACCAACCTGGTGAGCAACGCCATCAAGTTCACCCGCGAAGGCACCATCGTCATGCGCGCCATGGTCGAGGACGAGAGCGCCGACCGCGCCCAGCTGCGCATCAGCGTGATGGACACCGGCATCGGCCTGTCCGACGAGGACCTGCGCGCGCTGTTCCAGGCCTTCAGCCAGGCCGACAACTCGCTCAGCCGCCAGGCCGGCGGTACCGGCCTGGGCCTGGTGATTTCCAAGCGCCTGATCGAGCAGATGGGCGGCGAGATCGGCGTCGACAGCACGCCAGGCGAAGGCTCGGAATTCTGGGTCAGTCTGACCCTGCCCAAGGCCCGCGACGACGCCGACGACCTGCCGCGCGCGCCGCTGCAGGGCCGCCGCGTGGCGGTGCTGGAAAGCCACGAACTGGCGCGCCAGGCCCTGGCCCATCAACTGGAAGACTGCGGCCTGGAGGTGGAAAGCTTCGCCGACCTGGGCCAGCTGCTCGACGCCGTGGCCAGCCAGCAGCAGCGCGAACGCCCGCTGAGCCTGGCGGTGCTCGGCATCACCGCCGCCCAACTGCCGGCCGATGCCCTCGGCCAGCGCATCTGGGACCTCGACCGCCTCGGCTGCAAGGCCCTGGTGCTGTGCCCCACCACCGAGCTGGGGCTGTTCCACGAATCGCTGCCCGATGCCTACACCCAGCTGCAGGCCAAGCCGCCGTGCACGCGCAAGCTGCACAAGGCGCTGATCGAGCTGGCCTGCCCGCAACGCCCGGTCAGCGAGCCCGCGAGCCCGGCCAGCAGCCGTCGCCCGCAGATCCTCTGCGTCGACGACAACCCGGCCAACCTGCTGCTGGTGCAGACCCTGCTCGACGATCTGGGTGCCCAGGT
The DNA here is from genome assembly GCF_044542855.1 of Pseudomonas sp. NPDC077649. NCBI lineage: Bacteria > Pseudomonadati > Pseudomonadota > Gammaproteobacteria > Pseudomonadales > Pseudomonadaceae > Pseudomonas > Pseudomonas sp. NPDC077649. The sequence continues at coordinate 543,314 of NZ_JBITVF010000002.1, forward strand.
CAGCGCGGTGGACAGCGGCTATGCCGCCATCGAGGCGGTGCAGCGCGGCAGTTTCGACCTGGTGTTCATGGACGTGCAGATGCCCGGCATGGACGGCCGCCAGGCCACCGAGGCGATCCGTCAGTGGGAAAGCGAACAGGGCCGCAGCGCCACCCCCATCGTCGCGCTGACCGCCCACGCCCTGGCCAACGAGAAGCGCATCCTGCTGCAAAGCGGCCTGGACGACTACCTAACCAAGCCGATCAGCGAACGTCAGCTGGCCCAGGTGGTGCTCAAGTGGACCGGCCTGAGCCTGCGCAACCAGCCCGCGGCGAAACCCCTCGAGGCCCCCGTCACCTCGGCGCAGCCGCAGGTGCTCGACGCCGAGGAAGGCCTGCGCCTGGCTGCCGGCAAGGCCGACCTCGCCGCCGACATGCTGAACATGCTGCTGGCCGGGCTGCCCGGCGACCGCCAGGCCATCCGCCAGGCCCGCGAAGCCGGCGAGCGCAGCGCGCTGATCGAGCGGGTCCACCGCCTGCACGGCGCCACCCGCTACTGCGGCGTGCCGCAGCTGCGCGCCGCCTGCCAGCGCAGCGAAACCCTGCTCAAGCAGGACGACCCGGGCGCCCAGCGCGCCCTCGACGAACTGGATGCGGCGATCGCCCGGCTGACCGAGATCGCCGCGCAAAGCGCCTGAGGAGCCCGCATGCGCATCTGTCTGTTCAGCAGCAAGACCTACGACCGCGACAGCTTCCTCGCCGCCGCGCGCCCGGATGGCTGGCAGCTGCAGTTCCACGAGGCGCGCCTGACCGCAGCCAGCGCGGCACTGGCAAGCGGCTGCGAGGTGGTCTGCGCCTTTATCAACGACGAGCTGTCGGCGCCGGTGCTGCAGCGCCTGGCCGCCGCCGGCACGCGGCTGATCGCCCTGCGCTCGGCCGGCTACAACCATGTCGATCTCAAGGCCGCCGAACGCCTGGGGTTGTGCGTGGTGCGGGTGCCGGCCTACTCGCCGCATGCGGTGGCCGAGCATGCGGTGGCGTTGATCCTGGCGCTGAATCGGCGCATCCACCGCGCCTTCAATCGCACCCGCGAGGGCGATTTTTCCCTGCACGGGCTGACCGGTTTCGACCTGCACGGCAAGACCGTCGGAGTGATCGGCGCCGGCAAGATCGGCCTGAGCTTCGCCCGCATCATGGCCGGCTTCGGCTGCCGGGTGCTGATCCACGACCCCTTGCCGGTGACCGGACTCGATGCCATCGGCGCGCGCCAGGCGCCGCTCGACGAGGTGATAAGCCAGAGCGACATCCTCAGTCTGCACTGCCCGCTGACCGCCAGCAGCCATCACCTGATCGATGCCGCGCGCCTGGCGCAGATGAAGCGCGGCGCCATGCTGATCAACACCGGCCGCGGCGCGCTGGTCGACACCCCGGCGCTGATCGGCGCGCTGAAGAGCGGTCAGCTCGGCTACCTGGGCCTGGACGTCTACGAGGAAGAGTCCGAACTGTTCTTCGAGGACCGCTCCGACCTGCCGCTGCAGGACGACGTGCTGGCGCGCCTGCTGACCTTCCCCAACGTCATCGTCACCGCCCACCAGGCCTTTCTCACCCAGGAGGCGCTGGCCGCCATCGCCCGCACCACCCTGGACAATATCGCCGCCTGGGCCGCCGGCCGCCCGTGCAATGAGGTCAGGGCCGGCGCGTGATAGCATGCCGGCTGATCCGGAGGACCCATGGCCGAACACGATTTCCGTTATTCCCTGCTCACCCCCCAGCACACCCTCACCGAGTGCCGTGCCCTGGCGCCGGGCCGCTATCAGGTCACCGGCAACGGCGGCTCGATCCAGGCCGGCGACAGCCTGCTGGTCACCCTCAAGGGCAGCCGCGACCTGCATATGCGCTTGGAGGTGGAAAAGGTCCGTCACCTGATCAACCCGCCCGGCCAGTGGCTGGCGGTGTGCAAGGGCCCGCAGTTCAAGGAGCTGGCCATCCACAACTGGCAGGTGAACTGCGACGGCTGTGGCAAGCAACTGGACTTCGAATTCGCCGTCGACGCCGCCCTTGGCAAGGCCGCCCAGGCGCCGGCCGCCGAGGCCCGTATTGCCGAACTGGGCTGGCGCAAGCTTGATGGCCAGCACCTGTGCCCCACCTGTCAGGAGGACTGAAACCATGCCCCGCGCCCTGCCCCTCGCCCTGCTCGCAGCCGCCCTGGGCGGCTGCGCCAGCGACGCGCCGCAACTGGAGACCGAGCGCAGCTACCAGGTGGAGTGGATCGGCGAACGCCCGCTGATCGACCGCAGCCACCTGACCATCACCTTCGCCGCCGACGGCCGCGCCCACGGCCATGCCGGCTGCAACCACTGGTTCGCCGGCTATCAGCTGCAGGGCAATGCACTCGCCTTCGAGCGCCCCGGCAGCACCCGCAAGCTGTGCGCCCCCGCGCTGATGGAACAGGAACAACGCTTCCTCGACGCCATCGGCCAGGTGCAGCGTTGGGATTTCAACGCCATCGGCCAACTGCAGCTGTGGCCGGCGACCGGCAAGCCGATTCGTCTCTGGGCGGAATGACGGCATAGCCCGGATGCGATCCGGGGCGGTTGCCCCAAGGAACTCCCGGATTGCATCCGAGCTACGCGAACAGCTCCAGCTGCTCCTGCCGCCCGCGCAGATCGTGCAAGCGCACCCCTACCCCGAGCAGACGCACCGGCTTGCCGCCGCGGGCGAAGGCATTGCTCAGCAGCTGTCGATAGCTGTCCAGATCGCGACTGGCGCCGGCCTGCTCCAGGGTGGTCTGGGTGAAGTCGTGGAACTTGACCTTGACGAAGGGTTTGTCCGGTCGGTAGCTGGCATCCAGCCGCTGCAGGCGCCCGTTCATCTCCTCCAGCAGCGCCGGCAGCTTTGCCAGGCAGCTGTCCAGGTCGGGCAGATCCTGGTCATAGGTGTGCTCGACACTGAGCGACTGACGGCGGCTGTCCACCTGCACCGCACGTTCGTCGATGCCGTGGGCCAGGCGCCACAGGCGCTCGCCGAAACTGCCGAACTCGCGCACCAGCGCCAGCTTGTTCCAGTCGCGCAGATCCAGGCAGGTGCGAATCCCCAGGCGCGCCAGCTTGTCCGCGGTGACCTTGCCGACGCCGTGCAGCTTGCTTACCGGCAGCGCCGCGACGAAATCCTCGACCTGGTCGGGCGTGATGACGAACAGCCCGTTGGGCTTGCGCCAGTCGCTGGCGATCTTGGCCAGGAACTTGTTCGGTGCCACTCCGGCCGACACCGTGATGTGCAGCTCCTGCGCCACGCGCCGGCGGATTTCCTGGGCGATACGGGTGGCGCTGCCGGCGAAATGCGCCGAGTCGCTGACATCGAGGTAGGCCTCGTCCAGCGACAACGGCTCGATCAGGTCGGTGAACTGGCGAAAGATGCCGTGAATCTCCCGCGACGCGGCGCGGTACGCCTCGAAGCGCGGCTTGACGATCAACAGGTCCGGGCACAGCTTCAGCGCATGCCGCGACGACATCGCCGAACGCACGCCGTAGGCGCGCGCCTCGTAGTTGCAGGTGGCGATCACCCCGCGCCGTTCGGCCGAGCCGCCCACCGCCAGCGGCCGATTGGCCAGGCTCGGGTCGTCGCGCATCTCGATGGCGGCATAGAAGCAGTCGCAGTCGATGTGGATGATTTTCCTTTGATTCATAAGCTATTGATTTTACTTGTACAAACCAAAGGAGAACGCCATCCGATAGCCGCTTTAATACCCTCTGTTTTCTCGGCTGGATTCTATGGGTCGGACGACGCCAGAGCCATTGATCAACCGAAGAACGGGTGGCAAAACAAAGCTACTTGTCAGCCTGGGCTGGCCAGAATAGCGATCTCTGGGAGTGAAGCAACAGGCCAAGCACGGCATCGCCGGCAAACAGCGTCCTACACCAGTGCGCGTAGCGCCACATAGGCGCTTTGCAGGTGATAGGGCGTGGTTGAAGGCATGTCTTGCCGCAGCAGTTCGTCGGTGGCTCCCAGGACTTCATGCCACCCGCCTGAATGCAGGAAACGTTCGCGATAGTGCCTTGCCCACTGCGTCAATATCTCCAGGGAGCGGATGCTCCCCTCCACCGCAAGCGCGCGGGCGAACTCCGTCTGCGCCCATATACGCTGCCTGTCGTCCAGTAGGGTACCGTCCGCCGCTATCGCGGCCGCCACGCCAAGGTTGGCTTGCATCACGCCGTGCCGATATGCGAAATCGAAGGCACGGTGCAATTCGGCATGTAGCTCCAAGTCGGCAAAAACCGCAGGTGCCCCTATGACCAGGGAAAACCACTCGAACTGATGGCCCGGTTCAATGCGGTTTCCCGCCTCCCCCATTGGCAGTTCCGCCACGCAGCCGTTGACCGGATCGACGAATCGCGCCTGCACCGCCCTGCCTATTTCTCGCAGGCGTCGTTTGTACCAGTCATCGCCTGCAATGTCGTAGGCCGCCAGATACGCCTCGGTCAAATGCATGATCGGATTCTGCAAAGTCCCGGCACCGATATCGGCGTAGTCCTCACCTAAGGCCGAGACGTACAGGCCGTTTCCGTCCGCAAAGCGCTTCTCGATCAGCTCGATCGTTTGCTTCATGAGCCCCAAGGCGGCTTCACCGCCACCTCGTTTGTAGTATTCGGCACAGGCATAGGTCACGAACGCGTAGGTATAGAGATCGCGTGTGCTGTCAGAGGGCTGCCCAGCCGCGTCAACGCTATGGATCCAGCTTCCCTTGCCATCGCCGAAATAGTCTTGCAACGAGAGAAACAATCGATCGGCATGGGCCGCAGCAGCACTGCCAGGCAGGCCTGCCTGGGAAAACACCAGCAATTGCCGCGCACACGCCATGGCTCGGTAGCGTTCGACTTGCAGAGGCAGCCCCGTAGCACCACTCAGCGCCTCATAGGGCAGGTTCAGGGCCATGTTCCAGCCGGTCGATCGCCACAACGGCACGATAGTGTCCCGGTAATGGCGATCAAGCGCGGCGATGCCGGTGGCAAGAGCGAGCGGTGGTGTCGAACGCATGGAGTACCTGCTTTGGTAGGTGGCGCGAGAGACGAGCAATCCGATCCGGCGTGGGCAGACAGGCTAGGCTGGATTCTGCTCTGGCGGCAGCTCATCCCACTCCTGCAGCAGTTGCTGGATAACCTCTTCCTGCATTTCATACCCGCCCTCTCCTATATGCAGGTAGCGAATACGACCACTGGCGTCGATGAAGTAGTGCGCCGGCCAGTAGTGATTGTTGAACGCATTCCACACTCGGTACTGGTTATCGATCGCCACAGGATGCTGAATACCCAGACGTTTGGTGGCTTGGCGCACGTTGTCGATTATCCGCTCATAGGCATATTCGGGCGTGTGCACCCCTATCACTACAAAGCCCTGGTCGGCGTAGCGCTGCGCCCATTGATTGACGTAAGGCAAGCTGTTGCGACAGTTGATGCAGTCGTAGGTCCAGAAATCCACGAGCACCACCTTGCCGCGCAGGTCAGACAGGTCCAGGGCGGGGCCGTTGAGCCACTGCGTGGCGCCGGCCAGGGTCGGTGCCGGACCCAGGTCGGACAGTACGGGAACGCCTGCGGGAGCGTTGCTGGACAGTTGGTCGAGCAATGCCGGCACCTCCTCCAGCACCTGACTCTCGAGCTTGAATGCCCAAGTGGAGGAGCCGAGGCTGGCCAATTGGCCGCTGGCGCCGCTAGCGATACCGATGACCGCCAGCAGGGCAACAATCCCGGCACCGCGCCGCAACCATTCGATCCAGCGCAACGATAGCCGAGCACGCTGGAACAGGCCTCGCCCGAGGCAGATCACTCCCGCCAACGCCACGGCATTGCCGAGCCCGAAGCTGAGCAGCAATAGGCTGGTCGAGGCACTCGGACCTTCGAGCATGGCGCCCGAAAGAATCAGGCCCAGGATGGGGCCTGCACAGGGGGCCCAGAGCAAGCCGGCGGCGCAGCCAAGCAGCCAAGCGGATAACCCCGGTGACAGGCGCCGGGCATCGCCGTGCAGCCGGTTGCCCAGCCATAACCAGGGCCGAGACAGCCAGTTGCCGACGCGCGTCGATAGCAGCGCCAGCGCGGAGGCGGCCAGTAGACCCAGGGCGAAATAGCGCCCCCATTGACTGGCCCCGATCACCCAGTCGCTGGAAACGACTGCCAGGCTGGCCAGCACGGCGAACCCGGTGGCCATGCCGAGCAGGGTCAGCATGGGTGCCCAGATCGGCCCTCCGGCGCGAGACAGGAGCAATGGCAGCACAGGAAGAATGCAGGGGCTGAGCAGGGTCAGCACCCCACCAAGAAAGGCTACGAGCAACATAGGCACCTCGTGGACACAAAGAAGATCATCGGCAATGGCTGAGCAAGCCGGTCGCCCGAGGTCAGTTGCCCTCAGAACAGCTGCTGGAGAGTTTCCGATACTCGAGGCTGCGTTTCTGGTCCATCGAGTCCAGGTAGTCCATGCGCGCGCTTACCACCTGGCAATCAGCAGACGGCTCTTCATGTAACGCCAGGACCTTCTGCACATCCAACTGCGCGCCGTAGCGGTAGCGCTCCACCGGAATGGACTCGGCGGCCTGCACTGCCAGGCTGCCAAAGGAGAAAGCCGCTGCCAGGAGATAGGTGGCGCCGCGAGCACTGAGTTTCATAAAAGGCATCCTCACTTGAGACTGATGGTGGACACGTCGGTGCATCCACCTGGTGCTCATTAGAGTGCTGGGCGGTATCGTCGATATGTCGGCGATCAGCCTCTTGTGCCGCATCAGGTATCGCTGGCGCGTTCTGATACACGTGGATACTCGAGGCCGGCGGTGCATGCTCAAGTAGCGGAAGGGAGGTCGGATACACTGCAATACAAAGGGCGGCGGGCAACTGCCGTCGGCGGCGATAAACTCAAGCGCGCAACGACGAAGAGGAGCGCCCATGGAGCATGTCGATCACATCCTGATAGTTGACGATGACCGCGAGATCCGCGAGCTGGTCGGCAACTACCTGAAGAAGAACGGCCTGCGTGTCAGCCTGGCCGCCGATGGCAGGCAGATGCGAGCCTTTCTCGAGGGCAATACGGTCGACCTCATCGTGCTCGACATCATGATGCCCGGTGACGACGGTCTGCGGCTGTGCCGGGAGTTGCGCGTGGGCCGGCACAAAACCACGCCGGTGTTGATGCTGACCGCGCGCAACGAGGAAACGGACCGCATCGTCGGACTGGAGATGGGAGCCGACGACTACCTGACCAAGCCCTTTTCCGCTCGCGAGCTGTTGGCCCGGATCAATGCCGTGCTGCGCCGCGCGCGCATGTTGCCGCCGAACCTGCAGATCAGCGAAAGCAGCCGATTGATCGGCTTCGGCCAGTGGCGCCTGGATACCAGTGCGCGGCACCTGCTGGACGCCTCGGACACCCTGATCGCTCTCAGCGGTGCCGAATACCGCCTGCTGCGAGTGTTCCTCGACCATCCGCAGCGGGTACTGAGCCGCGAACAGTTGCTGAATCTGACCCAGGGGCGCGAGGCCGACATCTTCGACCGTTCCATCGACCTGCTGGTCAGCCGCCTGCGCCAGCGTCTGCGGGACGACGCGCGCGAGCCGATGTACATCAAGACCGTGCGCAGCGAGGGCTACGTCTTCTCCTTGCCGGTGCAACTGCTCGAGTCCCCCGCGTGATCGGCCCACGCAGCCTGGCGGCGCGGCTGACGCTGCTCTTTCTCTGCGGTCTGGTGCTGGCCTACGGCTTGTCCTTCACCTCCCAGTTCTACGAGCGCTATCAGACCGGCCGCGACGTGATGCTGGGCAACCTGGAGCTGGATGTGAGCACTGCCGTCGCCCTGATCGATCGTCTGCCGGCGGCAGAACGCGCCGAGTGGCTGCCCTTGCTGGAACGGCGCAACTATCGCTATCGCCTCGATGAGGGGCTGCCAGGGCGCCCCATGGACATGGCCGAACCCCACATGGCCGCTGCCTCGATCGAACAGGCGATTGGCCGGCGTTACGCCCTGCGTTTCGAAACCATCGACGGACCGCGGCCGCACTTTCAGGTCCATCTGCAATTGAGCGACGGCAGCCCGCTGACTCTCGATGTGACGCCGGCTCCCATCCCGGTCGCACAGTGGCTGCCGTTGGTGCTCGTCCTGCAACTGGCCTTACTGCTGCTGTGCACCTGGGTCGCCGTACGCATGGCGATTCGCCCGCTGACGCGGCTGGCCGACACCGTCGAGCAGCTCGACCCGGACGCCCCGCCCGCACCGCTGGACGAGAGCGGCCCACGGGAAGTCGCCCATGCGGCACGCGCGGTCAACACCCTGCAAGGCCGCATCGCCGCCTACCTGAAGGAGCGCATGCAGCTGCTGGCGGCCATTTCCCATGACCTGCAGACCCCGATCACACGCATGAAGCTGCGGGTCGAACAGATGCCGGACTCGGCGGAACGGGAGTCCATGTGGAGCGATCTCAACGAGATGCAGCACCTGGTTCGCGAGGGCGTGGCCTATGCCCGCAGCATGGAGGGGAGCCGCGAAGCGCCGTGCCGGGTGGATCTGGACGCCTTTCTCGACAGCCTGGTACTCGACTATCAGGATAGCGGCCAGGCCGTCAGCCTCGACGGGTACAGCGGTGCGCTCCTGGAAACCCGGCCCTACGCCTTGCGGCGGGTATTGAGCAACCTGCTCGACAATGCCCTCAAGTTCGCCGGCAGCGCCCAGCTGCAGGTGCGAGCCGACAGCGAGGGCCATGTGTGCCTGCAAGTGCTGGACGATGGCCCGGGCATCGACGAGGCGGAGCTGCAAGAGGTCTTCAAACCCTTCTACCGGGTGGAAAGTTCGCGTAACCGCAGCACCGGCGGCACCGGCCTTGGACTGGCCATAGCGCTGCAGTTGAGCGAGTCCCTGGGCGCCCGCCTGAGCCTGAGCAACCGCGAAAGCGGAGGGCTTTGCGCACAGCTGGAGCTGAATGTAACGCCCTGAGCCGGGGATACAGAGCGATACAGCACGCCTCCTGACGGACATATCCGGGACAAGCCGCCCGGTGAGCATAGGCCGCCTGGCGACGGCATTTCGCCGGCCGCCCCCATGCCAAGGCCCTCACCATGAGTCGTATACCCTCCTCTGCAACCCCCGGTAGCTCTCTCTTCTCCCCGCTCGAGAGGGTTTTCGCCAGGATCGACCGTTACGGCGCCTGGAGCGCCGACCTGCCACTGCGTCTATTTCTGGCCTGGGAGTTCTTCGAGGCCGGCCTGGAGAAGTGGAACGGTCAGAACTGGTTCGGCCATATCCAATCGGCCTTTCCCTTTCCCTTCAGCGCATTTCCAGCCGAGCTGAACTGGCAGCTGTCGATGTGGATCGAACTGATCGCGCCCCTGCTCCTTCTGCTTGGCTTGGGGACCCGCCTCGCGTCGGTGGTACTGATGATGCTGACCCTGGTCGCCATCGCAGCGGTGCACTGGCCGGCGCAGTGGTCCAGCCTGTCCGAACTGCTTATGGGCTACTCCATCAGCGACAAGGGGTTCGGCAACTACAAGCTGCCGCTGATCTATCTGGTCGCCCTCTTACCGCTTTTCCTCAAGGGCGCAGGCCGCTTCAGCCTGGATGAACTGCTACGCAACAGACGCTGACCCACAAGCGAGAATGCCCGCCACCTGAAGTGTGCGGGCATTTTGCGTTGGTACCTGGCAACGCCCCTTGCACCTGAAACTGCCGTTGCGAAACGCCTGGCGGTAACGCAACTGCAGCAGCTCTCTTTAGGGAACGAGAACACCGCCCCCCTCTCAAGACGCTCAGGGGTGTTTAGACGATCTGCATCGAACTCTAGACGCTTGGCCCCCAAGAGCACGACGTATCAAGCAACACTGCCAACGCACCCAATGTGCGGTACGTCGGGTTTATTAGTCGATCATCTATCGGCTGCCTAAACAGCCTCAACCTTAATGCCATCACGAATCACCACCTGGATGGTCCTTTTATGGCCGCTTGATCGAGCCTGTTAATAACGAACGTTCACCCAGTTACAGGAAACCTACACGATGAAAATCAACACTCAGTATCAAAGCAGTTCATCCGAACAACTATCGATTGGTAACAAAACCATGGCGATTGGGGTCTACAGCACCTATTTCGCCCTTGCGGTCATCTACCTCTGGTTCGGCGGCATGAAGTTCACGCACTATGAGGCCGAGGGGCTGGTTCCGCTGGTGGGCAACAGCCCCATCCTGGGATGGACCTATGCGATTTTCAGCGTCGACACTTTTTCTCGCCTGCTCGGCGTCCTCGAGATCTCGATCGCCGTTCTTATTGCGGGGCGCCTGCTCTCACCAAAGCTCTCGCTGATTGGTGGCGCACTGTCTGCCGGGCTGTTTCTTACGACCTTGAGCCTTATGTTCTCGACACCGGGGGTGATTGAGGCCGGCCTCGGTTTTCCGGCCATCACCGTCGCCCCGGGCCAGTTTCTCCTTAAGGACCTTGGCCTGCTTGCCGCCTCGGTATTCGTGGCCGGACATTCTCTAAGCGAATTGGAGGCCTCTTGAGCGGCCGGCTATTGCTCTAGGTACGGACTGAAGTTGTCGGGCGCATCAGGCGCACGTCTGCCCCTACAGCGCCCCACGCACTCCTATAATCCGCCTGCTGCCTAGCCGCCGCGAGTACCTCGTGGCGGCTATCTAATACTCTACAGCGTGCCGGGGATTGGTTCCGCCACCGCTTATTCTGAACGCTGAGCAGCTAGTTCATTGTCCAGAGTGGATGGCCATTCATCAAAGCCGCCGCCCATTCTGTGAAGGCCCGAACCTTTGCAGATAAATGCCGCGTGTACGGATACACGAGGTTGATCGGCATGCTATCCAGCTCCCACCCTGGCAACACCTCAACCAAACCTCCCGATTGAAGATGTGGGTTTGCCTCGGCGCGCGGAACCGAGACAATGCCGAGCCCGGCTAGCCCAGCAGTGATATAAGCACTGCCATTGTTGAAACGCATCACCGGTAGCTGTTCGATCACAAAGTGCTCATCGCCACGATGAAGTACAGGGGTGAGCTGCCTGCCTGAGGCGGGAAAGGTGAACCCGAGGTAACGATGCACAAGCAAATCGTCTGGCTTCAATATCGGCATGGAATCGAGCAAATAGGCGGGTGAGGCGCAGAGGCAAAACCTCATCAGCCCCACCGGACGGCTCACCAGATCCTGATCGGCGACCGTACCGCCTCGAAAAGCGCAATCGATGCCTTCGTGCACGAGGTCAACTACGCGCTCGCTGCAGCCGATATCCAATTGAATCTGCGGATGTCGCGCGGTGAACTCCGGAAGCGATGGGATAACCAGACAAATACCGACTGGCGAGGGCATTTCAACCTTCACCCGGCCACGAACAACGCTACGGCTCTGCGCAACAGAAGCCTCCAGTTCGTCGAGATCATCCAGTAGCAAACGTGCACGCTCATAGTAGGCGGTGCCATCCGTGGTCGGAGAAACTCGTCTAGTGGTCCGATGCAGCAGTTTCACTCCTAGCTGTGATTCAAGTGCTTGAATCTGCCCGGAAATTGTCGTTTTCGCCACGTTCAGCACTGCTGCCGCCGAAGTAAAACTCCCCACTTCAACGATGCGGCAGAACGCACGCATTGCCTCTAATCGATCAAAGGCCATGATTGTCCGTATTTCCGTCTAGTGAAAACGAATCAAGCCAGTTTATCCGAGACCTTACGATCAATAAAGTTTCTCCAAGGCCGAATTCCGTCGGTCGTGTGGAGAAAAATATGAGCTCAAAACGCCTCAACTACTACCAAGCAGCGCCTCAAGCGATGAAGGCGATGCTTGGCCTCGAGAAAGCCGCTTCGGAATCGGTGCTGCCCGGACCTTTGCGTGAACTTGTTCGAATCCGCGCCTCTCAGATCAACGGCTGCGCCTATTGCATAGACATGCATACCACTGACGCCGTGAAAGCAGGCGAAAGCCTTCGTCGCTTGATGGCCGTGAGTGTATGGAAGGAAACGCCCTTCTTCACCGAGCAAGAGCGTGCTGCTCTGCTGTGGACCGAGACACTAACGCTGGTAGCAAGCCAGCACGCGCCGGATGAAATCTACCAAGAAGTAGCAGCCCACTTCAGCGCTCAAGAGCTGGCAGAGCTGACGTTCGTGATCGCCGGCATTAATGCCTGGAACCGTTTTGGCGTTGGTTTTGGAATGCAGCCGGAGTGAACTCGATGAACATGTATGTCAAAGCAATTTTTTTCACGGCCGCAGGGCTACTGAGTTCCGGTGTTATGGCCCACGGTACCGGTAGTGAAGGAGAAACCGTCACTCCGATTGCGCAAGCCGTTGTTCCTCCCCACGTTTTTAAGCATGCGACGGCGGTTCGTGTCGATTACGCACCAGGCGCTACTTCTACAGCTCACCGGCACCCTGGACACGTGTTCGTCGTGGTGCTGAGCGGAGAGATTGAATCGGCCGTTGACGGATACCCCCCTCAACGATTCAAGGCCGGTGAAGCCTGGTATGAAAGCCCAGGACAACTGCATCGGGTGTCCCGCAATGCAAGTAACTCCGAGCCCGCATCGCTGGTGGCGTGGCTGCTGTCCGACGGTAAAAAGGAACTCGTCCAGCCCGTCACACTGAAGAAGTAACGCTCAGCATGTGCTCAATTGCGCCCAGCGCCGGGCGCATTCAACAAGTGCGGAGCAGTTGATTGGCAACCGTACTCCTGACATTAAAAACCACTACCAGCTTATAACTTAAGTTTGCTTTTGGAGATCCTGATGAAAATACTCAAAGCCCTTATTATCTGTGCTCTTGTAGGAGCTTCCGGTGCTGTTCTCGCCGAAGGTGGAAGTGACCGACTTATTGAAAGAATCGAGACTCGGCATGGTGGGACTACCAGTAAATGATATTTGGTAGTCGGCTACATCCAAGCTGGATGTGATGCCAAGGACGGCTCCCCGCATACATAAGTCGCTGCACCCAAGAATCCGCCTTGGGTGAAAGTCCCTCAGTAATTCTGCGGGTTGCTAGGGAAACTCCGCACAAGTCAGCCGCGGGCAGCCTATCGGCGACTAAATCGCTTTTTGCCCGGCCCTCGGCAATATATTGCAGCAGAAACCCGGCTTTGACCGGTTTTTGCGTTTTACAGACGTACCGCACCTGCATCGGCAAGCAATTGCCGACGGGCCGTACATGGGATCGACAGGGCGAACAGTGTGACCGGTTGTGCGGTGTTCTTGGTCAGTCCCCGGAAGCGCACCTTCACGCGGCCAAACTGCCGCTTGATCAGCCGGAACGGGTGTTCGACGCCGGCCCGCACCTGTGCCTCGACCTACTCGATTTCGCGCCTGACATTGTATGGGCCACTGCGCTGACTTAACTGTTTGTAGGTGCTGCGCCGTGCCACGATCAGCCGGATGAGCTCGCGCCCTGCATGCTCGGGACGTTTCTCCACCCTAGTGGAGCGGGCATCGCCACAGACCACGTTCTCCTCACCATGCAGGAGCTTGTCGACCTAAGGGGCATCGATACCACGACCAGTTAATGCCAACGACCTTGCGCCCAGGCATAAGTGATGTCGCCACACCTGACTGGAACGCTGGACAGCGAACTCGCGGTGAAGATTTTCGCCCAAATCGGTGTCCGCGATCAGTAGACCACTACACTCCACCATAGGTCATTTTAGGTATAAGCCCCTTGGAAAGCACTGTGGTCGAAGCCCGATATAATTGCTTTAGGCATCGGAGACTTCGACGTGGCCGGCTCTGCACTGGTGAGATGCCCAGGCAGCTTCATCTCTTAATAATCCTGCGGGCGAGGAGTACACCATGCCACTCTCTCTTCGAGGTCTTTCCGCGTTCGCGGTAAGCGCTCTTTTTTGTGTTACAGCCAACTCACAAAGTGCCAATGACGTAAGTCAACCTCCCGCCATACTTCCGCTGCAATCAGAAGCTGCGCCAAAGCTGATTGCTTACCCTCCGCTTGCCGAGCCTCTGGCTCGCGGGGTAGTCATAGTCCAGTACCGGGCGGAAAACATTCGCATCATGCCGGTGTTCGGCAAGGAGGCAGCCGATGTGTCGCCGCGCCTAGGACACCTGCACGTGACCTTGGACGGCTCCCCAGGTACCTGGGCGCATACCAGCGGCGACCCGATCATTGTTGTCGGGCTGAAGCCCGGCACCCACAGGATGCTGCTCGATGTGGCCGACCCGACTCACAAGATCCTCACCAGTACGGAAGTTATTTTCACGGTTCCGCAGCAGCGGCCTATGGAGCCTGCCATGAACTAACCAGGGCAAAGTCCTCCGCGTGAGGTACTGGTCTGTCCGGGAACTGAGGGACAGGTAGTTAAGAACTTTGGACTACCTCGATCTTGCCTACTTCAAGCGCGTAGAAAAAGGCGGTCACTTCTTCGTCTGAGAAGAGCTGGATCTGCTCAGCTTCGAAGCGCGCACCGCATTCAGGTCGTTGCTCTGATCTGCCGGCCTCGGGGCACTCGTCGGTAACGCGGGAATCGCGATAGGATATCGGGGCGCCCCCTGCCGGTAGAGATGTGTTCAAGCTTCCCGGCCGCCCCATTTTGAGTTGCCTGGCTAATGCCTTAGACCTTGGCGCACAGAACGGCCGCCTTGATCAAGCGCCCATGGTCATACCAGGCATGCCTCTGGTATACCGAGTAACTTCTATCGCCTGGCGAACCGGATAACTCAACAAGACCTGAAGCTTGGACGGGGTCGGGCTTTCCGACAAAGAGCATCGACGTATCATTATCCTTGACGACAAATGTCTCTTCGCCCTTATGAACATCCGCCTTTATGCAGTCGAAAAATTCGACATCATGTTTTAGAGTTGTCCCCGAATAACTATCATGGCCTAATCTGATGTCGGGACTTTGTGCGCAGCCAACCAAAAACAGGGTCGGCAGAAACGCAGCACTCAGTCCCTTGCGCACAACTGAATACTCGTATCGCACAACATTCTTGACGGTCATAATTATGCACTCCGACCATAAACGCTTATCGTCACAGTGAAAGTAAAATCTCGCTTCAGATCAGCATGAAAGCCAGACACTGATCGCCGCCGTAAATTGACAGCTTAACGTCATGGCCCGACTGATCAGTGCAGGTCGAATGCAAGCCATCAACGTCATTGCCTTGCGTAGACCAACTTCTGTTCTCGCTCTCCAGGCCAGATATGGCCAGGCTAAGAAGAACAATGACAATGGCGATCCTTTTCGTCGATTTCATCTTTCACCACCTTTCAACGTCAGCCTTAACAAAAGCTAGCCTTTGCACATTGGCAAGGGCTGCTCGTGCGAAGAGAAGAAGGCCATCGCAATCACCCAGTTACTGAGCGTTAGTGCACGCACCGTTTTTTCAATAGGGTCACTGCACGAATTCGCCAAAAGCGTGAGCAACCACGAGCGGCCGTCTTCGGTCTGACGTATCAGAGTCCACTTTACTCCGGGCAACCATTCGCGCAGGTAGCACTCGATGTGTGGTTGGGCTTGAGGACGTGTAGTGATCTGAAGGAGCAGGTTCATATTGATTGCCTCAGCGCTCTTTTGCCCAGGACCGTGAAATTTCACTGCACGGCCCTGGACGTTGCGGTAACTGCGGGATTAGGCAACGACCGGAATCAGTGGATCGGCGGCGGCAAGTGCAGCGCTCCGATCAGCAGCCGGCGGATAAATCCAGACGCTATTGATCTGCTGCTTGAGCGACTTGGCTTCATCTCGCACCATTTGCACCTGTCGGTCCCAGCCCTCGGTGAATACAGCGCCCCAGGCTCCCAAATCCAGGCAGGTCACGTACTTGGCTTGGCGATATGTAGTTGGCTGTACGCCCAGGAGGCTGGCCGCAGCGTTGTTGCCAGCCGAACGGCCGAGAGCAATTGCATGCTGGCATGACATGAGGGAGCGGTTGCCGTTTCCGTCCGTAGCCGCATTGGCCACGTCGCCAGTTGCGAACACGTCCTTCTGACCCGGAACCTGGAGGTTGTCGTCCACGTACAGGCGGCCGTAGTCGTCGCGCTCGCCAGGGATCTGTTCGGTCAGAGAACTCGCACGCACTCCGACGGTCCAGATCACGGTATCTGCGTCGATGCGCTCGCCGTCGGCCAGAATCACACCGCGCTCATCTACAGCAGCGACAAGGCTGTTCAGACGCCACTCCAAGCCCAGCGCCTCACTTGCGGAGACAATGGCGGAACGCGGTCCCTCACCCAACGCTGCGCCGATCTCGCGCCCGCGATCGACAACGATGACCCGGATATTGGCGTTCTCGCCCAAGGCGGCGCGAAGCCGGGCGGGCATTTCGGCAGCGGTCTCGATACCGGTGAAGCCGCCACCTGCAACTACAACGGTATTGCGGCTGGGCGAATCGGGCCGTGCGCCCAGGGACGATATATGCCGCTCAAGGCGCACCGCCTCGTCCAACTGATCCACGTCGAAGGCATGCTCAATACCGGCTAGCGTCGGGCGCACCACCTTGCTACCGGAGGCGAGGACTATCCGGTCATATGCCAGCTCCGCAGCCTTGCCCTGGCCGTCGCGGTAGCTGACCACCTGGCGCTCTACGTCGATATGCTCGGCCATGCCCTTAACGAAAGTCACGCCCACAGCGTCGAACAGTTTGTTGAGGGGGGCAACCATGCGATGCACATCCGGCTCGTAGAAGCGTGGACGGACATGGAGTTCGGCCTGCGGCGCAAGGACCAGGACTTCGACGTCATTACGGTTGTGTTTGTCCAGCAGACGAGTGGCGCTGAGCGCACTCCACATGCCACCAAAACCGGCACCGATGATGAGTATGCGTTGCTTCATGTGAATCTCCAGAAATCGAAATAGGGTGATCAATCAGGATCAGCGCACCCGGCTGCAGCAATGCCGGAAAGGCGTTCATCGTTTCCAGGGCGGGCCGACAACTACGACTATATGAGTCGTAGTTAGATCGAGCAAGCTTTTCTCTCCTGAACAGTGCACCGTTCGTCGCCGTTATCAGGCATCCGCCTTCACGCGCTTGGTTTGTCTGGGCTTAAGGCATAATCTGAATAGAAGGAAGCCCGCTGGCGAGCATGCGTGACGCTGACGCCCTTGGATTTCCCTTAGAAATCCTCATTAGAAATACGATCACATAAGGCGGAGTTATCGCATGGCTTTGTACAGTGCAGGCGTGGAATACGGGATTCACTGCCTGCTTTTTTTGACTGACGAGAAAGGCGATGGGCGCGAGGCCAGCGTGCGAACGCTGGCAGAGCTGCAAGGCGTTCCGCCGGAGTTGCTGGCCAAAGTGTTCACTCGTCTGGCCAAGGCTAATCTGGTGGTTGCGACCGAAGGAGTGCGTGGCGGCTTCCGCTTGGCTCGCCCTGCCGACGAGATCACAGTGCTGGACATCGTTCGGGCAATCGACGGCGACAAGGAAATCTTCGAGTGCCGCAACGTGCGCCAACGTTGCGCGGTGTTCCAGACTGGCTGCCCGGAACCAGATTGGGAGAGCGCTGGTCCTTGCAGCATCCATGCGGTCATGCTTCAGGCCCAGCAGCGGATGGAGGAAGCGCTCGCTCAGCAGACCATCTTGGATATCGTTCGCCGGGTTGCGCGCAAAACGCCGCCAGAGTATGGCGAACAGGTGCTGAAGTGGATGAACTGACCTGCCCGGCCCTGAGAACGCCGGTCAGCCGTTACTTTGTGGGAGTCGGCCTCCAGAACAGGGCCTAGCCTTGCACTTACAAGCCCTGGCTCTGGTTCAGCCCCGTTTTCCCCCAACTTTCAAGTGCGCCCCAGGGATTTCATCCAGTCTCGGGGGCTTTGCCCAGTCTTGCGGCGAAACGCCCGAGCCAGAGCTGATGGGCTTTCATAACCGACCTCGTCGGCGACAATTGATATCGGTCGCCCTTCGCGCAGATGCTTCTGCGCGACGCTGATGCGCCAACTCAGCAGATAATCTGCTGGCGTCTGCCCTACGACGGAGTGGAAATGAGCAGCATAGGCGGCGCGCGACATGTTCGACTCGCTCGCCAGCTCAGCAACCGACCAGGAGCGCTGAGGTGCGTTGTGCATCTGTACCAGAGAGCGCGCCAGGCGCGAGTCGGACAATCCCGCCATCATTCCGCTGTTCAGCGCACGCTGATCGAGGAGATGCCGCAGCAGCAAGATGATCAGCAGCTCGAATAGGCGATCAAGCACGGCCTCCCTGCCACAGTGTCCGGCAGCCGCCTCCGCGAACAACCACCTCAATGTGTCGGCCAGCAGCGGCAGCTCGTCGAGAGGCAACACCAAAAGATCGGGTAACGACGCAGATAACGGGTTGCTGGCACCGCCATCGAATTCCATTGAAGCGCACACGAGCTGGGCGCCCGTGGGTTCGTCGGCGATCAACTTATGCCGACTGGGGCGCGGCAGAAAAATCAGGCTGGGCCGGCTGAGCAGCAGATCCCCTCCATCGGGGCGCTTTAAAGTGACGCTGCCAGCCTGCAAGAGATGAAAGTGGCCATGCGGCTCGATGCCATCGTACGTCGCCACACCGCACAGTCTGCCATTATGAAATAGCCTTGCGCGGACGCCGAACTGCGACAACAGGGTGGACAAACGATCCATATCGGGCCCCATGGAAGCATGCGGACGATCAGTATCCTATCACCAGCAGTTTGGGTCCAAGCATGATCCTGCCCAGGCCTTGGTCAAGCGCGCCCTCAACAACTACCCCGGCCGGCGAAATTTTCAGGTCAGCCAATCGCCAATGTCAGGGACGACAGCAATTGTCCGCGCCTCCAAACGAGCGCGTCAGGCCGCCCCTGGTCCGTCAGCGAGCACGCATGGCGCTAGGCTCGGATGCCCAGCACCACGCCCTGCACACGCAGGCATTCGAGCAGAGCCTGCCCCTGAGGGAGGATCTCATCGATGGAGACGCCCACGGCTTCGGCCAGTGCGGCTAGATGCTCGCGGCCACTGCACTCTCGCGCCTGCAGCAAGGTGAGCAAGGCATACGCCAGCGGCGCAAGGCGGGAGAAATGCACTCGCTGGTCCGTTCGACGCTGTACCAGGATCAGCGTGGGCTCGCTCGATGCAGATGTCGGAAGGTGATTCGGACCGATATCGCAAACCGGCCAGCGGTAGGCCAAGGGCCAGGCCAAGGTCGACAGCAGCGGCACGCCCTCGAGCAGATCGCCCTCGGGATCATGGGCCGGCTCGCAGCTGGCGCTCAGCAGCAGCGCGCTTTCCGTCCATTCGTAGTGGGCCAGCTCCGCCAGCCAGGACGGCAGGCCCAGAGCATCGCCAGCCCCCTCCTCCAGGTAACCGACGAATTCCTTCGCCAGCTCGGTGAACAGTGGTGTCTGACAGCGGTAGTCGGCGTAGAAGGCGTGGACCAAGGCTTGCCACTGCGCAGGTGCAAGCGTGGCGCGAATCACCGGGAAGCCACCACCGAGCAGGGAGTCGAGGTTACCGATGAACAGCTGGCGATAGATGGCCAGACGGCGTGCCTCGATACCGGGAGGCGCCGGCTGCCGCGGATCACGGACATGGCGCGCCAGCGTCATCAGTTGCTCGTGCAGAGTCTCAGGCACGGCGCACCTCCTGAAGCTCTCGGCTTTCATGCTGAAACGTGCGAATCCGCTCCACCTCCCCCAGCAACTCGCTCAGCGGCGGGAAGTTGAAGTCGCGCTCCAGCAGCGTCGGCAAGGCACCGAAACGCCCATAAGCCTGCGCCAGCAGATTCCAGACGCCGTCCTTCACCGCGGCGCCGTGGGTATCGATCTTGAGATCCTCGGCCTCGTCATAGTGGCCGGCCACATGCAAGTAGACCACTCGCTGCGGCGGAATCGCGGCCAGGTAACCAGCTGCGTCGTAACCATGATTGATCGAATTGACGAAGAGGTTGTTGACGTCCAGCAGCAGGTCGCAATCCGCCTCATCCAGCACCGCCTTGAGGAAGTCGATCTCGCTCAGCGCCTGATAGGGCGCGGCGTAGTAGGAGATGTTCTCCACCGCGATGCGGCGTCCAAGCATGTCCTGAACCTGGCGAATACGCGAGGCGACATGCCGCACCGACTCGTCGGTGAAAGGCAGCGGCAGCAGATCGTAGAGCTGGCCGTCATCGGAGCAGTAGCTCAGGTGTTCGCTGTACAGCGCAACGCGATGATGATCGAGAAACAGACGGGTGCGTTGCAGCAACTCCCGGTCGAGAGGGGCCGGCCCACCCAAGGACAACGACAGGCCGTGGCAGGTAATCGGAAAACGCTCGGCAAGCCGCGCCAATTGCTCGCCATAAGCGCCCCCCACACCAATCCAGTTGTCGGGTGCACATTCGAGAAAGTCCACGGCGCTGTCCGCCATGAGACGAAACCCGGGTAGCAAGGCGCGGCGCAGACCAAGGCCGGCGCCATTCAAGGCTGATAAGGGCATCACGATGGCTCTCCAGATAGGGTGACGCCCTCCCCGCGCCTGGGCACCGGGAGGGCTTCGGATCAGTCCTTGGCCTGGCTCATGCGGGTGAACAATTCCGTGGGTACTGGCTTACCGTTGGAGGTGTACTGATTGCTGCGATACTTGTAGACCTCGGCCTCGGACAGGTAGCCGTCGCCGTTGGTGTCCATCTCGTCGAACTCGACCTGACGGGTCGGGGCTACGGTCAGGAACTCTGCGAGCGACACCAGGTGGTCGTCGTCGCTATCGGTGCGGGCGAAGGACTCGTCGCCGCACTTGCCCTCACCGCACTTGCCTTCGGCCTGGCTGACCTTGGCGCCGGCCTCGCTGGTGCCGCATTTGCCTTCACCACATTTGCCCTCCCCGCACTTGCCTTCGCCAGCCTTCTCGGCGGAAGCCAGTTGGTAACCCTGAGGCAATGCCTCCACGGCAAAGGAGGCCTGGGCCAGGCTCATGCCGCCCGCCAGGGCAACAGCGATGAGGCCGAGACGGGTCTTGTTGGTGACATGGGTACGAGACATAAGATTTCTCCGGACGCTGAGCGCGGTCGACCGCGCGGGTAATGCCACAAGGGCTGAATCCGGCATGAGGCAGATGGCGCGCCGATCGATACTCGACGGGGATGCGCAGGCCTCTTGCAGGCCTGGCCATTTGGCACCGGCGATGTATCCATGAAGTATCGGCAGACCGGCGCCTTTGTATGCCTGCGCCCAATACCCAAGTCGCTGATACAGAGAGATACCTCAATGAGCGGTTTGCCGAGGGCCGCTGCGCCGGGACACGCCGCATTGCCCATCACAGGCAGAACTGGCCGGGACCCTCTAGGGGGGCACGGCCACGCTTTGTAACGCTCTGTATTGCAGCGCGAAATCTTACACAGGCTTGCACAGCGGCCGCGGCTGGACACATGCGCACTACAAGGGAATGGAAGTCTGAGCCGCCTCGGGCTCACGCCATCGCCCGAGATACTCAATGAAGAGATATGGCGCAGCCCCATCAACGAGGTACACCCCATGATCAACACTATCGAGAAGGTGCTTTACACCGGCAAGACCCACACCCGCGGAGGCCGCAACGGCGAGTCGCGCAGCTCGGATGGAAGGCTGGACATCAAGCTGTCCGCCCCCGGCTCGTCCGCCCCCGGCACCAATCCCGAGCAACTGCTGGCAGCCGGCTGGTCGGCCTGCTTCATCGGCGCCATCGGCAAGGCGGCTGCCGCGCTCAAGGTTGCTCTCCCCGACGGCCTGGCGGTGGATGCGGAAGTGGACCTGGGCACCGGAGGCACCGCCTATTTCCTGCGGGCGCGGCTGAATGTCAGCCTGCCCGGGCTGGATCCGGAAGTCGCTCGAGCGCTGGTCGACACCGCGCACAGCACCTGTCCGTACTCCAAGGCCACTCGCGGCAACATAGACGTCGAAATCAACCTGATCTGATCCCGGCATGCGCTGCTGTCCGCCCGCCGGCGGACGGTAGCGTCGGCATTCTCCCCCTGCAACCAGCCGCCTTGCGCGCCCTCTCCACGACAGGATCCCCAACGTGATCAAGCCTCTTTTCAGCCTACTTGCGGCCTGCCTGATGACTGCCGCCTGCAGCGCAGGCGCCCAGGACGACCCGCTCAATCCACGCAGTGCCTCACCCGCCCCCACGGTTCCTGAACTCAGGGGGATCACGCACTGGATCAACAGCGAGCCCCAGACCTTGGAGCAATTGCGCGGGCGGGTCGTCCTCGTCGAGTTCTGGACCTATGACTGCATCAACTGCCTGCGCACCCTGCCCCATGTGCAGCAATGGCACGAACGCTATCGCGATCAAGGGCTGGTCGTGATTGGTGTGCACACGCCCGAGTACGCACATGAAAAGGTAACGGCCAATCTCGATGAGGCGGTAGATCGACTCGGCATCACCTATCCGGTCGCCCAGGACAATGGCTACAGGACCTGGAACGCCTTCGGCAACCGCTACTGGCCGGCCCTCTACCTGATCGACCAGGGCGGTCGCATTGTCTACCAGCACTTCGGCGAAGGTGCCTATGCCGAAACCGAAACCAAGATTCGGCAACTGCTTCAGGCCACCCACTGAAAGGGAAATAGGCACAGGGCGACGGGATATGCCATCCCGTCGCCCTGTGGCGGTCTCATGTCATGCCCGTTCGCCGGGCAGGAATCACTGCTCCAGAACGAGCAGCGGTGTGCCTTTCTTGACGATGTAAGTCGCCAGCTCAGAGGCCTTGTCCTCACCGATATTGGTGGCGATATGCGGCGTGCCGGCCGGGATGTAGAGGGACTCGCCGGCCTTGAGAATCACCGGTGCCCGCCCCTTGAGCCGATACTCGAAGGTGCCTTCGATCACGTAAGCGACCTCCACCCCCGGATGGGAATGATTCGGCGATGCCACACCCGGGTCGAAATCGACCCGTGCCTGAATCACCTCGTGAACCGAGTCGCCGAGATCATCGCGAGTCAGATCCGTGCGCTGGATACCTTGTCTCCAGTTGGCGCTCGCAGCGCTTTCGGTCTGGTGCTGGTCGGCCTGGGCAAGCCCGGCAAATGCGGTAAGCGCCACAGCGGCGGCGAGTAGATGGGGATAACGCATGGTCGTCTCCTTTCAGAGCAGTCAGAGGGAGGCGCCACTCTGACCAACCGCCGTAGCCTCGGTATGTCGAAAGGATGCAGATTTGCATGCCTGCGTGTGCGCAAGGGCCTGGGATACATCAGGGTACAGTCGGCTAGTCGACCCTCTACCCGCGCACTAACGACAACGGCCTACCAGGCCTGCTGCTTCTCCATGATGAAGTTCACGAAAGCCCGCAGACGCAGCGGCATGTGCTTGTGCTGCGGGTACAACAGGGTGAAAGGCCGCGAGCGCCCGGCAAACGGCTGAAGCACCTCCACCAGCGAGCCCTCCGCCAGTTCGCGCTCGACAATGAAGCGATAGGTCTGGAACAGACCCGCGCCATGCTTGGCCAGGGTCACGCCGCCGAGCACGTCGTCGGAACAGAGGTAGCCGCCATCGGTCAGCATTTCTCGCTCCTTGCCCCCTTCGCTGAATAGCCAGGTGATCCGTCGTCCACTGCTGGGCAGTTCGAACTGGATGCATTCGTGCTGCTGCAGATCGTCCAGCACCAGCGGGGTACCGATCCGCTGCAAGTATTCGGGGGCAGCCACCACCAGCAGACGGGCATCTTCCAGCGGGCGGGCGATCAAGGTCGAGTCGGGCTGGGCCCGCACACGCACGGCCATGTCGTAGCCTTCGCCGACGAAATCGATATTGCGGTTGCTCAGATGGGCCTCGACCCGGACCTTCGGGTAGCGCCGCCGGAACTCGGGCAGCAGCGGCAGAATCCGGTGGTGTCCGTAAGTGGTGGGCAGACTGATGCGCAAGGTACCCGAAGGCTCCTGCTGCTTGCCCATCACCTCCCGCTCCGCATCCACCAACTGCGTCAGGGCCTGCCGGCACTGTTCGTAATAACTGCGCCCACCTTCGGTCAGGCGGATGCTGCGCGTGGTGCGCACGAACAATTTCGTCCCCAGGCGCTCCTCGAGACGGCCGACCGAGCGGCTGACCGCTGCCGGGGTTACCCCCGCAACGAGCGCGGCCGCGGTGAAACCACCCTCCTCGGCCGCGAGGCAAAAAAGCTCGATGCTGCCCAGCAATACATCGTCGAACTGTCTGCGCATGATTAATTACACCATGTATCAACTGAAGTTTCCCAAACCCCATTTATCGGCATTGGAGGCACAAATATAGTCCCTCCCAACGGCGTATCGCAGATTCCGCTCGGCGCCGAGCAAGAGCCCTTCACTCTCTTCAGGAGAAACATCATGAGCAGCAACAAAACCGTCGTCATCACCGGAGCTTCCAGCGGTATCGGCTTTGGCCTGGTCAAGGCCTTTCTCGCCAGCGGATTCAACGTCGTCGGCAATGCACGCTCCGAGGCGCGCCTGGCCGAGGCGCGCGCCGAACTCGGCAACCCCGACAGCTTCATTGGCGTGGCGGGCGACATTGCCCACCCGGAAACCGCCAAGCGTATCTTCCAGGTGGGCATCGAGGTGTTCGGCAAGGTCGATGTGCTGGTCAACAATGCCGGCTTCTTCCTGCCGAAGCCTTTCGTCGAGTACAGCCCGGAGGATATCGAGAGCCTGCTGGAAACCAATCTCAAGGGGGTGATCTACGCTTCGCAAGTAGCCGCCGCCCATATGATCGAGCGCAAGCAGGGCCATATCATCAACATCACCGCGGCGGTCGCGCTGCAACCCAACCTGGCGGTTCCCGCGGCATTGCCGGTGCTGATCAAGGGCGGGTTGAACCAGGCCACCCGCGCACTGGCCCTGGAACTGTCGCCCTACAACATCAAAGTCAACGCGGTCGCCCCGGGGATCATCGAAACCCCGATGCACGATCCGGCGACCCGCGACTTCCTCAACGGCCTGCAGCCGGCCGGCCGCATCGGTCAGGTCAGTGAAATCGCCGATGCCGTGCTGTATCTGGCCAACGCGGACTTCACCACCGGCGTGGTGCTGCCCGTCGATGGCGGCATGAGCGTCGGCAAGTGGTAGTCGGCCAGCGCGGCCAGAATCGATAGCGCACCGCGGTGAAGACCGCCCCGTCCCACCCCAACGCAGGAGCAATACCATGCCGTTCGTCAACGTTCGAATCACTCGCGATGGCGTCACCCGCGAGCAGAAAGCCCAGGTCATAAAGGAAATCACTGAGACCCTGGAACGCGTCCTCAACAAGCGTCCCGATCTTACCCATATCGTGATCGAGGAGGTCGACACCGATAACTGGGGTTATGCCGGCATGACCACCACCGAGTACCGCAGCAAGACGCCGCAGAGCTAGCCCCCTGTGGGTCGGTCGGCTCGACCGGCCCACACCTCTCGTACCCCTGAGCCGGCCGTGCCGTATGAGCCTCTCGCGGGAATGCTGAGAGGCTGCACCAGCCATTAAATGATGGACGGCATTTGATTTTATATTACTATCATAATATAAATTACCGCAGCCCCCTTCAGGACTGCGAACGATGCGTACCGAGCCCCTGTCACTCCCCCTCATATTGTCACTGGCGCTGGTGGCCGGTTGTCACAGTCAGGCCGATACCTCGGCGCCGGCTCTACAGCCACGTAACGTGCTGACCACAACCGCGCAGGCAGCCACCAGCGGCACCTCGCTCTACACCGGGGTCGTCGCCGCCCGCACCACCAGTGACCTGGGCTTCAGGGTCGGCGGCAAGGTCGTCGAGCGTCGGGTGGATCCCGGCTCCCACGTGGCACGCGGCGACGTCCTGCTGGTACTGGACAACGTCGACTTCCAGCTCGCTCTGCGCGCCGCCCGCAATCGGGTTGCCGCCGCCCAGGCCGAATTGCGCCAGGCGCGCGACGACGAAGCCCGCTATCGCCGCCTGAGTCATACCGGTGCCATTTCGCGGCAGAGATTCGAACAGGCGGCCACCCGGCTGCGCGTGGCCGAGGCGGCTCATGCCGCCGCCAGTTCGGAGGCCGCCCAAGTGGAGAACCGCCAGCACTACTCGACCCTGGTCGCCGACGCCGATGGCGTGGTTACCGAGGTGCTGGCGGATCGCGGCCAGGTGGTCGGCGAGGGTCAGGTGGTCGTCAGGCTGGCCCATGCGGGCGCACGCGAAGCGGTGATCGACCTTCCGGAAACCCAGCGCATGCTGGCCAGTCAGCCGGCGCAGGCCATTCCCTACGGCCAGGAAACTCCGCTGCCTGCGACGCTACGCGAACTGTCCGCCAGTGCCGACCCCGTCACCCGTACCTTTCGCGCCCGTTACACCCTGGCCGGGGATAATGCCGATCTGGCCCTGGGCTCCACCGTAACGCTGCACCTGGGCAGCGCGGCACAGGCGCGACAAGTACGGGTGCCGCTCGGCGCGCTACTCGACAAGGGCCAGGCAACCGGTGTCTGGGTCATAGGCGCAGACAGCCGGGTTACGCTGAGAACGGTCAAGGTCCTACGCCTGGGGCAGGAACATGCGCTGCTGGAGGGAGACCTGGCGCCTGGCGAGCGCATCGTCGCGCTCGGCGCGCAGCTCCTCAATGCCGGCGACAGCGTACGCGAACTCGCCACGCCTTCGCTTGCCCGGGAGCACTGAGATGAGCGGCTTCAACCTGTCCAGCTACGCCGTACGCCAGCCGGCGGTGACCCTGTTCCTGATCATCGCGACGCTGCTGGCCGGCGTCATCGCCTTCGGCAAGCTCGGCCGCGCCGAGGACCCCTCCTTCACCGTAAAGACCATGACCATCACGGCAGCCTGGCCGGGCGCCACCGCCAGAGAAATGCAGGAGCAGGTAGCCGATCGCCTGGAGAAGCGCCTGCAGGAACTGGATCTGTATGACCGGGTGGAGACCATCGCCCAGCCCGGCTTCGTCTCGATGCGCCTGCAGTTCCTCGACTCCACCCGTCCCAAGGACATCCAGCAGCTGTTCTACCAGACCCGCAAGAAACTCACGGACGAGGCCCAGCGCCTGCCCCGGGGCGTCCTAGGGCCCTACTTCAACGATGAATACTCCGACGTCTACTTCGCCCTCTACGCACTGGAGGCCGAGCCCTTGCCGCATCGCCAGCAGGTGCGCATGGCCGAGGATCTGCGCCAGCAACTGCTGCGTCTGCCCGGGGTGAAGAAGGTCAACATCCTCGGCGAGCAGGCGCAGCGCATCTTCGTCGAGTTCTCCTACGAGCGTCTGGCCACCCTGGGTCTGCGGCCCGAGCAGATCTTCGACAGCCTGGCCAAACAGAATGCCGTGGCGCCGGCCGGCTTCGTCGAGACCAGCGGCCCGCGCGCCCACATCCGTCTCGATGGCGCCTTCGACAGCCTCGAGCTGATCGAGAACGTACCGATCAACGCGGGCGGCCGACTCCTGCGCATCGCCGACGTTGCCAACGTACGCCGCGGCTACGAGGAGCCGGCGAGCTACCGCATCCGTCACCAGGGCAAGCCAGCGCTGATGCTCGGCGTGGTGATGGAGCCGCATTTCAACGGCCTGGAGCTGGACGAGTCCTTGCAGGCCGAAGAGTCACGCATCCAGGCCGACCTGCCGCTCGGCATACGCTTCGACAAGGTCGCCGACCAGGCCGAGAAGATCCGCCTGGCGGTGAACGAATTCATGCTCAAGTTCTTTGTCGCCCTTGCCGTGGTCATGGTCATCAGCCTGCTGGCGCTGGGCCTGCGCGTCGGTCTGGTGGTAGCCGCCGCCGTGCCTCTGACTCTGTCCATCGTCTTCGTGGTGATGCTGGCGACTGGCAGAGAGTTCGACCGCATCACCCTCGGCGCGCTGATCCTCTCTCTGGGGCTTCTGGTGGACGACGCCATCATCGCCATCGAAATGATGGTGGTAAAGCTCGAAGAAGGCCTGGGACGCATGCAGGCTGCCACCTTCGCCTGGACCTCCACTGCCGCGCCCATGCTGACCGGCACCCTGGTGACGGTCATCGGATTCCTGCCGGTGGGGTTCGCCCGCTCGGGCGCCGGTGAATATGCCGGCAACATCTTCTGGATCGTCGGCTTCGCCCTGCTCGCTTCCTGGCTGGTGGCGGTGTTTTTCACCCCCTACCTGGGCGTGAAACTGCTGCCGAAGATCCGCCCGGTGGCCGGTGGCCACGAGGCGCTTTACGCCACGCCGGGCTACCAGCGTCTGCGACGTGTTGTCAGTTGGTGCGTCAACCGCCGCGTGCTCGTCAGCGTTCTGGTGGTGGGCGCCTTCGCCCTCAGCATCCTGGGTCTTGGCGCGGTGAAGAAGCAGTTCTTCCCCAACTCCGACCGCTCGGAGTTGCTGGTGGAGGTCTACATGCCGCCGGGTAGCGCCTTCAAGGCCACCGAAACGGTGGTCGCTCAGGTGGAGCAAGCCCTGCTCGAAGAACCCCAGACGCAGATGGTGGATGCCTATGTGGGCGGCGGCGCCCCCCGCTTCTTCCTGTCGCTGAATCCGGAACTGCCGGACCCGGCCTTCGCCAAGCTCATCGTGCAAACCGCCGACTCGCATGCCCGCGACGCCCTCAAGGCACGCATGCAGGCCCGCGTCGAAGCCGGCGAATTCCCCTCCGCGCGGGTGCGCGTCACGCAACTAGTGTTCGGCCCACCGGTGCCGTTCCCGGTGGTGTTTCGCGTCTCCGGCCCCGATCTCGAACGACTCCGGCAGGTCAGCGAAGAAGTGCGCGCAGTGGTGAGCACCAACCCCATGACGCGCGACACCTTCGTCGACTGGGGTGAACGCAGCAGTGCCTACCGCCTGGTGCTCGACCAGGATCGTCTGCGCCTGTTGGGCTTCAGCCTCGATGAGGTGAAGAGCCAGCTCAACGCCCTGCTGGTCGGCAACCCGGTGACCGAGGTACGTGAAGGCACTCGCAGCGTATCGGTGATGGTGCGGGCCCTGAATACTCAGCGGGAGAACCTCGACGGCATCGCCGGCCTGACCATTACCAACGCGGCGGGGGTATCGGTGCCCCTGGAGCAGGTAGGTCATTTCCAGGCCGTGATGGAGGAGCCCATCCTCAAACGCCGTGACCGCGAGCCGACCTTCGAGGTGCGCGCCGATATCCTGCCCGGCACCCAGCCGCCAGATGTGCAGAAGGCGGTATATGCCGACTTGCAGGCGCTGATCGCCGGCCTGCCGGAAGGCTACCGGGTGACCATCGGCGGCCCGGTCGAGGAAAGCGCCAAGGCCAATCGGGCCCTTGCCGAGTGGTTCCCGCTCATGATTCTGCTGACCCTGGTGGTGATCATGTTCCAGGTGCGTTCTTTCGCCCTGATGTTCATGGTCTTCGCCACCGCGCCGCTGGGCCTGATAGGTGCGGTGCCGACCCTGTTGCTGTTCGGCCAGCCGTTCGGCTTCAACGCCATTCTGGCGTTGATCGGCATCGGCGGCATCCTGATGCGCAACACCCTGATCTTCACCGACCAGATTCGCCACGAGCAGGCTGACGGCAGGCCGCTACGCGAAGCGATCATCGAAGCCACGGTGCGTCGCGCCCGCCCAGTGTTGCTCACGGCGCTGGCCGCCGCCCTCGCCTTCATCCCGCTGACCTTCTCGGTGTTCTGGTCAGCGATGGCCTATGTGCTGATAGGCGGAGTCCTGGTCGGGACGTTGCTGACGCTGCTGTTCCTCCCTGCCCTCGCCGCGCTGATCCTGCGCACGAAGCCGCAGCCGACCCGCGAGGCGCACCCGAGCTGGACGCCCCCCGGTCAGACGCAAGCCCGTGCACTGCGGCAGCGCGAAGGCAGCGAGGCATGAACGAATCGCGGCGATCTGCCGCCGAGAAGATGAGGTCATGAGAACGACTACAACCCACTCCCCCGAAGTCCGTGAACGTGCCGTGCACATGGTGCTGGAGCACCTGAACGACTGGCCAAGGACGCCCGTTCAGCGGAGCCGGCCAGGACCTGAGCTTCGTCGGGTGCTCGGCGTTGTAGTCGTCCCTGCAATCCAGACTCAGTGCTTCTCATAAAACCCGCATCACTGCTGCTTGCGTTTACGGAACTCCGCCACCTTATGCCGGTTACCGCATAGCGCCATGCTGCACCAGCGGCGGCGATGGGACTTGGTGCGGTCGTAGAACCAGAGCACGCAATCTGGATGTTCGCATTGACGCACCAGATTGAAGTCTCCTTCCACCAGCAACTTGGCAGCCGCCTCGGCCAGAGGCGCCAGGTACTGCTCGGCGGTGGTTGCTGCCCGCACTTTCTCCAGTCGCAGTTCTCCACTCGTCGAACAGTCCAGCCGCAGGTGGCTGGGCGTGGCCAGGAAGCGATTGAGTACCTCCGGCGAACCCTGGCCGCCCGCCTTGCGTCGCTCCACCAGCCCCCGCACCGCTTCGCGCAGGGTCAACGCCACCTTCAGCAACTCGCCCTTGGGAAAGCGCGTGCTGGGTAGGTCCCAGCCGGTGCGGACCAGCCAAGCTCGGACATCCTCGTCGCTGCGCCAGAACTCCAGAGGAGCCCCGTCCAGAGCGGCCAAGGTATTGAGCATGTCCAGCACGGGGTGGTCGGCCAGTACGAAGGGTTCGACGGGAGGCGAAGCAGAGGTGGTGGTCATGATGGCGCTCTGTAAGGTAACCGGCCAAATGGTAACCCTATAAACCATAACTGAACAGTTACAAAATTCTGGCTTGTAACCTTTTTTATCCAGTTGACAGGTTACAGGCAAGGTTCATAATCGGCGCCATGGGTAACCATAAATAATCATTTTACAAGTTACAGAGTGATCGCCATGACCTCACCTATCGTGCATATCCCGGTTCGCCACCAGTTCGTCGACGCCGACGGTGTCCGCGTCTTCTACCGTGAGGCGGGTGACCCCGCCGCCCCCACCCTGCTGCTGGTGCACGGCTTTCCCAGCTCTTCCCACCAGTTCCGCGAACTGATCCCGCTGCTGGCCGACATGTTCCATATCGTTGCGCCGGACCTGCCGGGGTTCGGTTTCACCGAGGTGCCCGCTGAGCGTGAATACCGCTACAGCTTCGATGCCCTGGCGCTCACCCTCGACGCCTTCGTCGAGAAGCTGGGCCTGCAACGCTACGCCCTCTACGTGTTCGACTACGGCGCACCCACTGCCCTGCGCCTGGCCCTGGCCCATCCGGATCGAGTCACCGGGTTGATCTCGCAAAATGGCAATGCCTACCTGGAAGGTTTGGGCGATGCCTGGCAGCCGATCCGCGACTATTGGGCCGAACCGGGCAATCCCGAGCGCCGCCAGGTGGTGAACGATGCCGTGCTGAACCTGGCCGGCACCCGCTGGCAGTACCTGCATGGCGTGAAGGACGTGGAGCGGGTGGCGCCCGAGTCGTACTACCTCGATGCGTTGCTGTTGGAACGTCCAGGCAACAAGGACATCCAGCTCGACCTGTTCCTCGATTACGCCAATAACCTGAAGCTGTACCCGGCCTTCCAAGCGTTCCTGCGCGATACGCGACTGCCTACCCTGGTGATCTGGGGCGCGCACGATCCCTTCTTCATCCCGCCGGGCGCTGAAGCTTTCAAACGCGACAATCCCGATGCGATCGTGGAGTTGCTCGATACCGGGCACTTCGCCCTGGAAACCCATGTGGATCATATCGCCCGGCGCATCCGGGACGTGCTGGGGAGCATTCAGGCCTGATGTCTTGCCCAACTCGACCGGAGCTCGCGCCATGACCCGCGCCATCAAACTCTACCGTTATCCGCTGTCGGTGCATGCCCACCGCGCAGAGCTGCTGCTCGCGTTGCTGAAGTTGCCCACCGAGCTGATCTTCGTCGACCTGGCCAAGCGGGCCCACAAGCACCCCGAATTCCTCGCCCTCAATAGCTTCGGTCAGGTGCCGGTGATCGACGACGGCGGCACCATCGTCAGCGACTCGAACGCCATCCTCGTCTACTTGGCGAAAAAATATGGCAACGGTCGCTGGCTGCCGGCAGATCCCCTAGGCGAGGCCCGTGTACAGCGTTGGCTGTCGGTGGCGGCCGGCCAGGTCGCCTTCGGGCCTGGGGCCGCGCGGCTGATCAGGGTGTTCGGCGCCCGCTTCAATGCCGACGACGTCATCGCCCGCGCCCATGCCTTGTTCCAGATCATGGATGGCGAACTGGCCAGAACGCCCTTCCTCGCCGGTGATTGTCCCAGCATTGCTGACATCGCCAACTACACCTCCATCGCGCTCGCGCCGGAGGGCAATGTGTCGTTGGCGCCATACCCCAACCTCCGCGCCTGGCTGACCCGCATCGAGGCCCTGCCCGGCTTCGTGCCCATGCAGCGCTCCGTGGCCGGCCTGCAGGCCGGCTGAACCCGCCGCCCGCTGCCGGTACGCCCGGCAGCCTCTCCAGCGAGGTCTTCGTGATGGATACTTCAACCAATCCCCGCCGTTCTCCCTGGCATGCCGGCGAAAAGGCGATGCAAGAACGCGCCGGCGTTTCCGGGGACATGGAGTCCTACGGTCAGCGGGTGATCCGTGACTACATGCCAGACCAGCACCGTGACTTCTATCACCAATTGCCCTTCATGATCGTCGGCGCAGTGGATGCCCAGGGCCGACCCTGGGCGACGCTACTCGAAGGGCCGGAAGGCTTCGTCACCTCGCCCGATCCCCGCTGCCTGGTGCTAGCCACCGAACTCGACCAGCAGGACCCGGCGGCCAGCGGCTTTGCGACCGGCAGCGCGATCGGCCTGCTGGGCATCGAGTTGCACACACGGCGGCGCAACCGCATGAACGGCGTCCTCCGACAAGTCGAAGCGGGTCGTCTGGAAGTCGCCGTCGAGCACTCCTTCGGCAATTGCCCGCAGTACATCCAGCAACGCACCTACACCCGCGAGGAGACAGGCCGCGACGAGCAGGACGCACGCCGGGACTTCGCGGCGCTGGACGCCAGCCTGGCAGCGATGATCCGCAATGCCGATACGTTCTTCGTCGCCAGCTACGTCGCGCACGAAGACGGCCAACGCTCTGTGGATGTCTCCCATCGCGGTGGGCGGCCTGGATTCATTAAAGTCGCCGGGAACCGCCTGACCATCCCGGACTACGCCGGCAACTTGCACTTCAACACCCTGGGCAACCTGCACCTGAACCCGGTCGCCGGATTGCTTTTTGTCGATTTTCTCAATGGCGATGTGCTGCAACTGTTTGGAACGACGGAACTGATTGCCAACAGCCCGATGATCGGCGCTTTCAAGGGTGCCGAACGCCTCTGGACCCTCGACGTACAGCAGGCCGTGCTTCGACCGCGCGCTCTATCGATTCGCTGGAATTTCCAGGAATACGCGCCGACCAGCCTGATGACCGGTACCTGGGCCGAAGCCGATGGGCAGCAGCGCAATCAGTGGCAGGACTGGCAAGTGATCCGCCTGGAGCAGGAAAGCCAGGACATCCGTTCCTTCTACCTCCAGCCCCCAAACGGCGAGACGGTCAGTTTCATGGCGGGACAGCATCTACCGCTACGCATTCCCACGGCCGCCGGGGGGCAGGTGCTGGTTCGCACCTATAGCCTGTCCAGCGCACCCTCTGACAGCTTTCTGCGCATCAGCGTCAAGCTTCAGGGGCTGGTCTCGCGCTACCTGCACGACCAGGTTCGAGTCGGTGACCGACTACAGGTACGCGCACCCATGGGGCGCTTCACCCTTGACGGAGACACGCCACGCCCCGTGGTACTGATCGGCGCAGGCGTCGGCATGACGCCATTGCTTTCGATGCTGCGGGAATTGGTGGCGCAGAACCAGCTGTCGGGAAACAAGCGCCGCATTCACCTGTTCCAGTCCGCGCGAACCTTGAAGCAATTGCCTTTTCAGCAGGACATCGCAGATCTGCGCAAACGCTGCCCTGATCTGTTGCAGGTGCACCGCGCCCTCAGCTGCCCGGAAGAAAATACAGTGCTGGGCCGGGATCATGAACAGCTCGGACGTCTCGACGTCGCGACGATCAAGATTCACCTGCCGGTGGACGACTACGACTTCTACTTATGTGGCCCCGGGGGCTTTGTCCAAGCGATTTACGACGGCCTGCGCGCACTGAACATCGCCGATCAACGCATCCACGCCGAGACCTTTGGCCCCTCGACACTGCAACGCAAAGAGGACAATCAACCAGCAACACCCGCTCAGCCGCCGGCGGCAACAGCACCGGCGCCGGTGTATTTCTCCGCCTCGGCCAGGGAAGCCCGCTGGAAACCAGGCAGCGGCAGCCTGCTGGAACTGGCGGAAAGCCGTGGTCTGTCTCCCGACTTCAGCTGCCGTGGTGGGTCCTGCGGCATGTGCCGAACGAAAGTGCTCAGCGGCCAGGTGCACTACCCCCATCTCCCGGCTCAGATGCCGGACGAAGGCATGGCGCTCATCTGTTGCGCTGTACCCGCTTTAGACGAAAGCGGTGGGCAGCCGCTGGTTCTGGATATCTGATGAGGAACACGGAAATAGCTGATGAAATCACCTCCATCGCCGGGCTTGAAATCTTCCGTGCTGTAACTGGTCCGGCGAATCTCAACATTCGGCCCGAACAGCTCGCTTGCTGCGGTTAGGTGCAGGCTGAGAAACGACTTAGACCCGAATGAAAAGAGCCCCGCCCGTCACTGAATTTTGGGGGGACTTGGGACGACCGGGCCTGGCTTGGCGCATCTGGACACCAGTCAAAGGCATGCCGGGTATCTCCTGGCGGTTTACGAACCCCGCGTGAATACCCGCTTTTTCCACTGCTGGACCCGCACGCCGGCGAACGCTAACGGACACAAAACACCCAGTCGACCACCAGTGGGACGCCAAAAACACTCGGACATGGGATGCACAGGCGACGTGGATCATCTGGCGCACGACACCCTTGGAAGCCTTGCCCGGCCTGGCCTGGAGCCCTGAAATCTAACAGCTGTTTAACGCTAAGCACCTGAGTTGAAAACAGTTTTCTTCAAATACATGGTTGACAGCGGCGCAGCCGACGGTAAAATGCCGACCCACAGACGCGGGATGGAGCAGTCTGGTAGCTCGTCGGGCTCATAACCCGAAGGTCGTAGGTTCAAATCCTGCTCCCGCAACCAAACATCGAAAAGGCCACTCAAGCGAGTGGCCTTTTTGTTTGCGCCTTCAATTGACTCAGTCGATTAAAACAAACAAACCGATTGACAGCATTTAAATCAGGCGTAGAATCATCGGCGCGGGATGGAGCAGTCTGGTAGCTCGTCGGGCTCATAACCCGAAGGTCGTAGGTTCAAATCCTGCTCCCGCAACCACCTTCAGAAAAAGGCCACTCAAACGAGTGGCCTTTTTCGTTTCCGCCGTTGATCTTCCTCAGCTTCCCTTAAGCAAGACGGGCATACCCTTGCCGTACCTGCAGAAGACGCAGGTTATCGACAGAGGAACGCCCTGATGAACTGGAAGAACACCCCGTCCCGCTATGGCAGCCTGTCCATCGGCCTGCACTGGCTGATGCTGATCCTGATCGCCGCCGTCTACGCCTGCATCGAACTCAAAGGCAATTTCCCCAAGGGCAGCGACGCCCGCGAGCTGCTCAAGCAATGGCATTTCATGCTCGGCCTGAGCGTATTGGCCCTGGTCTGGCTGCGCCTGCTGGCTCGCGTGATCGCCCCGGCGCCGAAGATCGAGCCGGCGCTAAGCGCCTGGCAAGCCGTACCCGCGAAACTGATGCATGTCGCCCTGTACGCCCTGATGATCGGCACGCCGCTGGTCGGCTGGCTGATCCTTAGTGCCGCCGGCAAGCCCATCCCCTTCTTCGGCCTGGAGCTGCCGGCATTGATCGGCCCGAACAAGGAGCTGGTCGGACAATTCAAGGAACTGCACGAGCTGGCCGGCACCGCCGGCTACTGGCTGATCGGCCTGCACGCCGCGGCCGGCCTGCTGCACCACTATATAGGCGGCGACAACACCCTGGTCCGCATGCTGCCCAAACGCAACTGAAGACCAGGCGCCTCTGGTCAAGCGCCCGATCCGCCGCTAGAATTGCGCACTTTTTGATCAGCGGCGCCCCCGGGGCGCCCATCGAGGTTAGCCCGCATGTCCACCGCCACACCGAAAGTCGGCTTCGTTTCCCTGGGATGCCCCAAGGCCACGGTCGATAGCGAACGCATCCTGACCCAGCTGCGCATGGAAGGTTACGAGATCGTGCCGACCTACCAGGATGCCGACGTGGTGGTGGTCAACACCTGCGGCTTTATCGACAGCGCCAAGGCCGAATCGCTGGACGCCATCGGCGAGGCCATCGCCGAGAACGGCAAGGTGATCGTCACCGGCTGCATGGGCGTGGCCGAAGACAGCATCCGCGACGTGCACCCCAGCGTGCTGGCGGTCACCGGCCCGCAGCAGTACGAGCAGGTGGTCAACGCCGTGCACGAGGTGATCCCGCCGAAGACCGAGCACAATCCGCTGATCGACCTGGTGCCGCCGCAGGGCATCAAGCTCACCCCGCGCCACTACGCCTACCTGAAGATTTCCGAGGGCTGCAACCACAGCTGCAGCTTCTGCATCATCCCCTCGATGCGCGGCAAGCTGGTCAGCCGCCCGGTCGGCGACGTATTGAGCGAGGCCGAGCGCCTGGTCAAGGCCGGCGTCAAGGAACTGCTGGTGATCAGCCAGGACACCAGCGCCTACGGCGTCGACCTCAAGTACAAGCTGGACTTCTGGAACGGCCAGCCGGTGAAGACGCGCATGCTCGAACTGTGCGAGGCGCTGTCGGCGATGGGCGTGTGGGTGCGCCTGCACTACGTCTACCCCTACCCCAACGTCGACGACGTGATCCCGCTGATGGCCGCCGGCAAGCTGCTGCCCTACCTGGACATCCCCTTCCAGCACGCCAGCCCGAAAGTGCTCAAGGCCATGAAGCGCCCGGCCTTCGAGGACAAGACTCTGGCGCGGATCAAGAAATGGCGCGAGATCTGCCCCGAGCTGACCATCCGCTCCACCTTTATCGTCGGCTTCCCCGGCGAGACCGAGGAAGACTTCCAGTACCTGCTGGACTGGCTCAGCGAAGCCCAGCTCGATCGCGTCGGCTGCTTCCAGTACAGCCCGGTCGACGGCGCCCCGGCCAACGACATGGATCTCGAACCTGTGCCGGACGAGATCAAGCAGCAGCGTTGGGAGCGTTTCATGGCCCACCAGCAGGCGATCAGCAGCGCGCGCCTGCAGGCCAAGATCGGCCTGGAGATGGACGTGCTGGTCGACGAAGTCGACGGCGAAGGCGCCGTGGCCCGTTCCTGGGCCGACGCCCCGGAGATCGACGGCAGCGTGTTTATCGACTCCACCGCGGTCAAGCCGGGCGACAAGGTGCGCGTGCGCATCGTCGATGCCGATGAATACGACATGTGGGGCGAACTGATCTAAGCCTACGCCGCACCGCCAAGCCCCGCCCCGAGCGGGGCTTGTCATTTCTGCAGGCCTATACTCAACGGCAGGTTCCTCACCGCTTCGCCACCATGCCGATCAAGGTCTATTACGACGGTGCCTGTCCGCGCTGCGTCGCCGACCGCCGCCGCTACGAACGCCTCAGCGACCAGCCCGCCGACAGCGTGCAGTGGCTGGATATCAGTGGCCGCGACGAGGAGTTGCGCGCCGCCGGCATCGACCCGCAAGCGGCACTGAGCGAACTGCACGTGGCGGACGAACAGGGCCGCATCCACCGCGAGCTGGACGCCTACATCCTGCTGCTGCAACGCACTGCGCGCCTGCGCCCGCTGGCCTGGCTGCTGGCCCTGCCCGGCCTGCGCCCGCTGCTGTCGTGGACCTACCGGCGCTGGGTGCTGCGCCGCCTGCGCCGTCAGGGGCGCTGGCCGCCCGGCTGATACAGGCTAGTTCGCACTACCCCTGAGCGGCGCGCCCCAGGGGCGATAACGCAGCGAGAACACGGCATCGGAATGACAGCCGGAGTAATGCCGCTGCGGTTCGGCCGGCTCGGCGCGAAACGGCTGGCCGTCTGCGCTGGTCTGGCGAAAGGCTTCGCGGACGATGCCGATGCTGCAGGGCAGTGCCTGGCCATAGGCGCGGCGCACCGGCGTCGCCAGGCTGGCGGTGCCCTCGCCGTCCTGCCACCAGACCGAGATGCCCAGCGCCTGCAAGTCGCCGAGCCAGGCCGCATAGGCGTTCGGACTCAGGCGCGCGGCGCTGAACGCGCTCAGGTGCAGCGGCGCGTCGAGCTGGGCGGCGAAATCCTGCAGTTGGCGGCGCAGCACCCGGCGCCGCTCGCCGGCCAGGAACTGCACGTCGTCCAACTCCAGCGGCAGGTACCAGCCGGCCACCGGCAACTGCCACTGCTCGCGCAGCAGCCGCTGGTGCGCCAGCGACAGGCCCAGCTGGTACTGCCAGTAGACCTGCAGGCCCGGGCCGTCCAGCTCGCGCTGGCGCTGGTAATAGGCCGGGTCCATGTACAGCCCCAGCACCAGCTGCAGGCCCTGTTCCTGCGCGGCGCGCAGGCTGTTGGCCAGCCAGCCGTCGGCGCCGCCGAAATCCGCCTCGCCATAGGCCGTCCACTGCACCAGCAGGGTCTTCACCCCGGCGTCGGCACTGGCGCGCCAGATATCCCGCCAGGCCTGCTCCTGCAGGCGGCTGTCGGCATTCAGCGGCTGAAAGAACAGGCGCTCCTCGGCGTGCAGCTGGGCGACGAGCAGCAGACAGAAGGCCAGAACAAGGCTACGCATCAGAAATCCACCTCCACTCGCAGCAGCACGCCGCTGGCCCGTTCGTACAGGTTGCCGCCCAGCCCCCACTGGTACTCGGCATTGACCTTGAGGTTGGCCGGATAGGCGTTGTACCGGCTGTCGCCGTACCACAGCTGCCAGCGCAGGCCGAGGCCGCTGCGCCAGTCCTGGCGCCAGTGGCTGCGCGGGTCCTGCACGCTGAACTCGACGAAACCGTAGGGCATCAGGGTCTGCGCGCCGGCCGCGGCCAGCTTGTAGGTGCGCCCCTGCTGGTAGCGCGACAGCCAGGCATGATCGCCGGCGCGGGTCCACCAGGCGGCGTCGAGATAGAGGGAGCGCTCGTTCCACTGCGTTTCGTCGACCCGCCAGTCGTTGCGCCAGTCGCCCTGATCGAAGAAGGAGGCGGTGGCGCGCAGCAGCAGGTCGGTGCTGACCTGGCCCTTGCGCACGTGATCGTTGAGCGCCTCGGACACCGCGGCCGGATTGAGCCACTGGCCGAGACTGAAACCGTCGAAGTCGGCGTCGTCCAGTTCGCTCTGCGCATAGAGCTCGCTGTACAGATTGAGGTTGTGCGTGCCGAGCGGCCGATAGCGCAGGCCCAGACCGGTGCCCAGGGAACGGCCGTAGCGGTGGCGCCCGTCGCCGCCCAGCAGCGCCCGGCCGTAGACCGACAGGCTGCGTCCGGCGCGGCTCGGCTCGGCGCCCAGGGCGTGGTCCCAGACGGCCATCTGCACGTTGCTGGACGCCGCCCGCCGGCTCTCTCCGGCGCGGCTGCCGTCGTCGCGCAGGATGTCGTTGGTGGCCACCCCGGCCGGCGACCAGACGCTGGCCAGGGTGAAGCTGTCGCGCCGCGACAGGCTCTCATGGGCGCGGCGCTGACGGTAGCGCCGCGCCTCCAGGCTGCCGTACTGGTCGTCGCCGGCCACCGGGTGCTGTTCCAGGTCGATCACCCGGCGCAGCTCGAGGCGCGCCGCCACACTGTCCTCGGCCTCGGCGTAACGCCAGGCCAGGGTC
Source organism: Pseudomonas sp. NPDC077649 (assembly GCF_044542855.1). Taxonomy (NCBI): domain Bacteria; kingdom Pseudomonadati; phylum Pseudomonadota; class Gammaproteobacteria; order Pseudomonadales; family Pseudomonadaceae; genus Pseudomonas; species Pseudomonas sp. NPDC077649. Next base: position 582,792 of record NZ_JBITVF010000002.1, read on the forward strand.
TCGCCGAGGCGGTAGTCCTCGGGATAGTCGCGCGTCGCACGCTGCAGCGGGGCAATGGCGCGGCGCCGCTCCTCGGCGCTCTCGGCGGCGGCCAGACGCATGGCGTAGTCGGCGTTGTAACGCGGGTTGGCCGGCTCCAGCCGCGCCGCCTCGGCCAGCCAGGCCGTGCTCTGCTGCGTGTCGCCGGCCAGCTGGGCGGTGGCCGCGGCGCCATAGTAGTGACCGGCCTGCGGCCGCTGGTCCAGTGCCAGGCGCTGGCGCTGCAGGGCCAGCGGCAGGTCACCGCCGGCCTGGGCGATGGCTGCCCCCAGGGCCCAGTCGTCGGCACTGGTCGACTGCGCCGCCTGCCAGTAGCGCTCGGCGGCCTGCGCCTCGCCGGCGCCCAGGGCGCTGCGCGCGGCGGTCAGCCGGGCGATGTTGTCCAGTTGCGTCGGCGCCAGCTCGCGCCAGATGCGCCAGGCCGCCGGCGCATCGCCGGCGGCCTCCAGGGCATAGGCCAGCGGCAGGCGACTGGCCTGATCGCCCTGAGCCAGCGCCGCCTGGTAATAAACCACCGCCTCGCCGGGACGCGCCGGCATGGCGCAGCGGCCGAGCACGCGCAGCTCGGCAGGGTTGCGCGTGGTATCGGCGATCTCGCCCCGCACCCAGGCGCAGTGGCCGCTTTCGGCCAGGCGGCCGAGCAGCGCGGCACGGCTGTCGCCGTCCAGATGCGCCAGCAGCGCCCGGGCGCGCGCCATATCCAGAGGCGCATCGGCCTCGGCATAGAGCCCGGCCAGGCGCTGCAACAGCGGCGCCGGCAGACGCCCGCCGTGGCTGTCGAAGGCCTGCTCCAACCACTGCCGCGCCACATCGTGGCGCCCCGCCTGCACTGCCAGGTAGCTGGCCTGATCCAGCGCCTGCAGGTCGCCGCTGCTGCGGTAGTAGTCGAACCACAGGCGCTCGGCCTGCTCGCGCTGGCCGGCGGCCTGCAGCAGTTCGGCACGCTGGCGCTGCACCGCCGGGGTCTGCGGCTGACGCGCCAGCCAGGCCAGGGCCAGGTCGCCGCGGCCCTGTTCGCGCCACAGCGCCAGCAGGCTGTCGCGACGCGCCGAGTCCCAGGGCTCGGCCAGGCGCTGGCGCTGCAGCAGATCCTCGGCCTGCAGGCGCTGGGCCAGCACCAACCAGGTCTGCGGATCGTCCTCGGCGCGGCAGTCGTGCAATTGCTCGAGGGCCGCGCCCGGGTCATGACGCGACAGCCATTCGGCGGTCTCCAGGCAGGGCCGCCCGAGCTGCTCGCCCAGTTCGCGCACCAGCGGCGTATCGCCACCCTGGCGCGCCAGCTCCCACAGACGGCCGCGCTGCTCGGCGCTGTCGCGGTCGGCCGGCGGCAGGCTGGCCAGCCAGCGTTTGGCCATCTCCAGCTGCCCCAGGGCAACGGCGCGATCGAGCATGGCCAGGCGTAGCTGCCGCTCCGCCGCCGGCGACGGCGGCCGCGCCAGCAGGCGCTGCAGGCCAGCCTCGTCGAGCAGTTGCACGCGGGCATTGGCCAGTCGCCGCCAGTCGTCCTCGCTCAGCCGGCCCTCGGCCTCCAGCGCGGCCAGCTGCTGCTCGGTGGCGGACCAGTCGCGCAGGCGCTCGGCCCAGTTGGCGCGGGCCATGCGCAGCACCTGGTCGTCGCCCTTGGGCGGAATCTCGTTGAGCCAGTCCAGTGCACGCTTGGCGCCGCCGAACCTGGCCAGGCTGAGGCTGTAGGCCTGCCACAGGCGCACATGGTCGTCGCCCTCGCTCTGCGCCAGCCAGGCTTCGACCAGCGAGGTGCCCGGCGGGTCCTGCTCGATCCAGGTCAGGCGCAGCTCCAGCAGGGCATCGTGACCGTCGCTCAGCTGCGTGGCCAGCGCCTCGGCCTCGCGGTAGCGGCGCTGCTTGGCCAGCGCCTCGACTAGCAGGCTGCGCGCCTCGTCGTTGCGCGGCACGCGCTCGAGCAGATGGCGCATCAGCCGCTCCACCTCCGCCCAGTTGTCGCGGCCGGCCTCGCGGTAGGCGCGGTCGAGGAAGGGGTAGCTGCGAAACTGCTGGAAGCCGGTCAAGGGCTCGGCGGCCATCGCCGCAGTGGCGACCAGACCGGCGAGCAGGGACACACCGAGCAGGCGCTTCATACCAGCGCCTCCACCAGCCGATAGGACTCGCGCTGTTCCTAGGCCTGTTCACGCAGCGCCTGCCGCAGCACCTCCTCGCCGATCACCCCGCGCTGCAGCAGGTGCTGGCCGAGGGAGTGCCGCTCCGGGTCGAAGTCGATCAGCGCCTGGTTGAACAGCGACGGCGGCAGCAGACCGCGCACCTGCAGCAGGTCGCCGAACAGCACCTGGTGCTTGCACACCTGCTCCAGCAGGGCCTCGTCGTCGGCATGGCGCTGCAGTGCGGCAAGCATGGCGCGGCTCTCCTCGCTGCTGTGGCGGCCGCCATACCAGTGGCGCAGGCCCAGGGTCACCCGCCCCTGCGGCGCCAGCTGCCAGCGCACCGGACGACCGAGCTGGCGACTGATGGCGCCGACCGAGACCTGGCTGAGCAGGCGTTCGCTGGCCAGCACCAGGGTCTCGCCCTCCTCCGCCACCGGCAGCACCGCATAGCGCAGCGCCAGGCGCCGGGGAAAGGCACGGATCAGGCGCTGGTCGAGGCGGAAGGGGTTGAGCGGCGCCCAGGGCTCGTCCAGCTGCGCGGCCAGGGCCTGCACCAGCTGGCGGCTGTCGAGCAGGCCGTCGAGCAACAGCTGGCGGCCGAGACGACGCCGCACCGGGTTGGTCAGCGCCGCGGTCAGCTGCGCCTCGCCGATCAGGCCCTGTTCGACCAGGCGCCGGCCCAGCGGCGTCTGCGGGCTCTGCCCGAGCGAGGGGAATTCGTGGGTGGTCTTGTCCCAGGCCACCCGGCGCGAGTCGCCCATCTCCAGCACCTGCTTGAGCGCGCGGACGTTGGCGAAAAAGTTGACGAAGTTGCTCCACATCATCCGCGGCACCGACAGCAGGCCCTGGCCGATGCCGTAGAAGCGGGTGACGAAGTAGCCGCGCTGGAACAGGCGGTTGAGCAGCAGCAGGCCATTGAGCCAGAGCAGCGTGCTGAGCAGCGGGCTGCCGGAGAGGATCGAGGGAAAATGCCAGGCCTCGGGGTTGAACAGGCCGATCAGCCACATGGCGAGCAGCACCAAGAACAGCAGGTTGACCAGAAAGCTCAGCAGGTAGGCGAACAGCCCGCGGCGGTCGCGCCAGAGGAAGTAGTTGAGCGCCGCCCGCGGGCTCCAGCCCAGGTTGCGGGTACCCTGGAAGACGATGCCGGTGATCCAGCGCGATTTTTGCCGGATGGCGTGCGCCCAGGTCCGCGGAAAGTGCTCGCGCACGCAGATCACCTGGGCGAAGCGCTGGCTCATGCCCAGCCCGGACTCCTGCGCCAGGGCCAGTTTCGGATCGCTGACCGGGAAACGGGCGAAGATGCACTTCATGCCCTTGGCCTTGAGGCGGAAGCCGATGTCGTAGTCCTCGGTCAGGCTCTGCACGTCGAAGGCGATGCCGTCGCCGTCTTCCAGCAGCGCGGCGATGGCGCGGCGGCTGAAGCAGGTGCCGACGCCGGCGCTGGGCACCTGGCCGGTGAGCGCCTCGCGCACCACCACGTCCTTGCCGTGGTTCTCGGCGAACTCGTCGACGTAATGCCCGGCGGTGAAGCCGCTCCACTCCGGGGCATAGGGGTAGACCGGCACCTGGATCAGGTCCTTGTTCGGCAGCAGGTAGTTGAACAGGCGCAGCTCCAGCGGCGAGATCACGTCCTCGGCGTCGTGCAGGATGAAGCCGGCGAACTCCACCCGCGCCTCGGCCTCGAAGCGCAGGATGGCATCGATCACGTTGTTCAGGCAGTCGGCCTTGCTGGTCGGCCCGGGGCGGGCGCAGACCACCTTGTGTACGTTGGGGTAATGCAGGCACACGGCGTCGACGTCGGCCTGGGTGTCGGGGTCGTTGGGGTAGGTGCCGACGAAGATCTGGTAGTTCTCGTAGTCCAGGGTGGAGGCCGCCAGGCGCGCCATCTCACCGACCACGCCGACCTCCTGCCAGGCCGGCACCATGATCGCCAGGGGCTTTTCCGGCGTGCCATAGAGCAGCCTCTCGTCGGCGCGCTCGTGCTCGGCGTAGACGCGAAAGCGGCGGATCAGCGCACGCCCCCAGTACACCAGGTCGATGAACAGGTCATCCAGGCCGAGCAGGAACATCAGCGCGGCGAGCAGGATGGCCAGGTATTTCAGGGCATACAGCACATAGGCCAGCAGGTCGACCAGATCCAGACTCATCGCGCGTCACTCGGTTTTGGCTGTTGCGGCCCAGCGCAGCAGGCGCTGGGCGATCTTCTCGCTGGCGTGGCCGTCGCCATAGGGGCTGAACACCCGGTTCATCGCCCGGTAGGCCTCGGCATCGTCGAGCAGGCGCGCGGTCTGCGCGACGATGCGCGCCGGGTCGGTGCCCACCAGCCGCACCGTGCCGCCCTCCAGCACCGAGGGCCGTTCGGTGACCTCGCGCAGCACCAGCAGCGGCTTGCCCAGCGCCGGCGCCTCCTCCTGCACGCCGCCGGAGTCGGTGAGGATCAGGTAGGCGCGGTCCATCAGCCAGACGAAGTGCGGGTAGCCCTGCGGCGCCACCAGATGGACGTTGGCCAGGCCGCCGAGCAGCCCGCGCACCGGCCCCTGCACCTGCGGGTTGAGATGTACCGGGTAGACGAACTGCACCTCGGGGTAGCGCCCGGCCAGCTCGGCCAGGGCCTGGCAGATCTGCTCGAAACCCTGGCCGAAGTTCTCCCGCCGGTGCCCGGTGATCAGCACCAGGCGCTGCTCCGCCGCCAGCGCCGCCAACGGCGAATCGGCCGCCGGCTGCCAGCCGCTGCTGCGCAAGTGATCGCGCATCCACAGCAGGGCGTCGATCACCGTATTGCCGGTGACCTCGATATCGGCCGGCGCGCGGCCCTCGCGCAGGAGATTGTCGCGGGCCTTGTCGGTGGGCGCGAAATGCAGGTCGGCGAGCACTCCGGTGAGGGTGCGGTTGGCCTCTTCCGGCCAGGGCGCGCGCAGGTTGCCGGTACGCAGGCCGGCCTCGACGTGGCCGATGGCGATCTGCCGGTGGAAGGCGGCCAGCGCGGCGACGAAGCTGGTGGTGGTGTCGCCGTGGACCAGGACGATATCCGGCTGCACCCGGGCGTAGCTGGCATCGAGGCGCAGCAGCAGTTGCTGCGCCAGGCCGTTGAGGGTCTGGCCCTGGGTCATCAGGTCGAGGTCCTCGTCCACCCCCAGCTCGAAGGCGGCGAGCACCTGGCGCAGCATCTCGCGGTGCTGGCCGGTGGAGCAGACGAACAGCTCGACCCCCGGCCAATGTTTGAGTACCCGCGCCAGCGGCGCCATCTTGATCGCCTCGGGCCGGGTGCCGAAGACCATCTGAACCTTGAGGGACATGCACCGCTCCTTGGCCTGGCTCTCCATGAGGGGGAATCGGCCGTCTGCCTGATGAGAAGAACTCGCACCGGCAATACAAGTCGCTCTATCGCGCCCTGTCCAGGCCGATTTAGAGTTGCCTTGAGCCAAATCAATGGAGACGCACCTATGCGTATCGTGCTGCTGGGCAATGCCGGTGCCGGCAAGAGCACATTGGCCCGGCAGCTGATCGGCGGCCGCGCCGTCGCCCACCTGGGGCTGGACGAGATCGCCTGGAACGAGGGGCCTCAGCGCAAACCGCTTGGCGAAAGCCGGGCATTGCTGATGGGCTTTATCCAGGCACATCGACACTGGGTGATCGAAGGCTGCTATGGCGACCTGATCGAGACCGCGCTGCCCCACTGCGACGAGCTGATCTTCCTCAATCCCGGCGTCGATACCTGTATCGCCCACTGCCGACGGCGCCCCTGGGAAGCGGAGAAGTTCGCCAGTGCCACCGAGCAGCAGGCCATGCTCTACAACCTGATCCAGTGGGTCGGCGAGTACCCCATACGGCAGGACGAGTGCGGCCTGGCGCGCCATCGTGCGCTGTTCGAGGGGTTCACCGGGCGCAAGCGCGAATACCAAAGCCCGCACGACTACCCGAACTCATCTGCCGAATAACCCCGCATGCCTACAGGCGGGGCGCTACAATGGCCGCCCTTTTGCCAGCCGAGCCACCCCGCATGAGCGAACCCGTCCGCCTGTCCAAACGCGTCATCGAACTGTTCGGCTGTTCGCGGCGCGAGGCCGACCTGTACATCACCGGCGGCTGGGTCAGCGTCGACGGCCAGGTGGTCGAGGCGCCGCAGTTCAAGGTCGAGGGCCAGCGCGTCGAACTGCACCCCGAGGCCAGCCTCGATCCGGTGGAGCCGGTGACCCTGCTGCTGCACTGTGCGGCCGACGCCGACAACGCGCGAATCCAGCAGTCGCTGGCCGCCGTCAACCACTGGAGCGACGACCCGCACACGCAGCGCGTGCTGCATGGGCATTTCCTCCGCCAGGAGCAGAGCCTGCCGCTGCAGGTCGGCGCCAGCGGCCTGGTGGTGCTCAGCCAGGACTGGCGCACGCAACGCAAGCTGCGCGAGGACGGCCACAAGCTGGAACAGGAATACCTGCTGGAGGTCAGCGGCGAGCTGGCGCCGAACGGCCTGGAGCGCCTGAAGAAGGGCCTGCTGCACAAGGGCGTGCAGTTCCCGCCGTGCAAGGCCAGCTGGCAGAGCGAGCAGCGCCTGCGTTTCGCCCTGAAGAATCCGCAGCCGCAGCAGCTGCGGCAGATGTGTGCGGCGCTGGGGCTGACGGTGCTGGCGATGAAGCGCATCCGCATCGGCGGCGTGCCCATGGCCAAGCTGCCGCTCGGTCAGTGGCGCTACCTGGGCGAGAAGGAACGCTTCTGACAACCATGCTAGGGTTTGCCTCTCGTCTTGCGGAGACCATCGCCATGCGTACGCTGCTACTGACCGCCCTGCTCGCCCTGAGCGCCGCCTGCCTGGCCGCGCCGGCACCGTTCTTTCTCTGGCAGAGCAAGGCCGACGGCCACCTGACCTGCGCCCAGGTCAGCCCCGGCGAAGGCTGGGTGCGCTTCGCCGGGCCCTTTCGCGACGCCGGTTGCCGGGTGATCGACTAGCGAAGCGCCTTTGGTCAGCGCCTGCCGGCGCCGGGCCATGCTCGACTAGCATTAGCCATGGGGGATCTGACTCACCTTCGAGGTGAAGGAGACCGCTCATGGCCACCCTCGACTGGCGCCTGCAAGGCGTCGAATTCATTTCCTGCAATTGCAACTGGGGCTGTCCCTGCCAGTTCAGCGCCCCGCCCACCCACGGCAACTGCGAGGCGGTGGTGGCGATGCGCATCGCCCATGGCCACTTCCAGGCCACGCCCCTGGACGGCCTGTGCTGGGCCGCTACCTTCGCCTGGCCAGGCCCCATCCACAAGGGTAACGGCAGCGTCCAGCTGTTTATCGACGAGCGCGCCGACGCTGCGCAGCGTCAGGCGCTGCTGACCATCCTCTCCGGCCAGGAAAGCGAGCCCGGGGCCAATGTGTTCCAGGTCTTCAGCACCACCCTGAGCCAGGTGTTCGACCCGCTGTTCGTGCCCATCGAACTCAGCATCGATGTCGACGCGCGCCTCGCCACGCTGCACATCCCCGGCGTGCTGCAGGCCAGTGGCGAACCGATCCGCAGCCCGGTCGACGGCAGGCCGCAGCGGGCACGCCTGGTCTTGCCGGAGGGCTTCGAGTTCCTCGAAGCGGAGATGGCCAGCGGCAGCCACAGCACCCACGCCGCACTGCACCTGGAGTCCAGCGGCGGCCACAGCCACCTGGCCCGAGTGCACTTCACCGGCCAGGGTGTGCAGCCCTGAACGCGGTTGTACCTCGCCGCCCGCTGACGGCGGAACAGGCGTTGTGGCTGTTGTGCCTGCTGACGCTGATCGCGCTCGCCTGGCTGGCGCTGCAGCGCATGGCCCTGACCATGAGCGCGCCGGGCGGCATGGCGGATGCGGCGATGAGCGGCATGCCGATGCCCTGGAGTCCGGGCGATGCCCTGCTGATGCTCGCCATGTGGGCGGTGATGATGGTCGCCATGATGCTGCCCGGCGCCTTGCCCACGCTGCTGCTCTACCAGGCGCTGCTGCGCGGGCGCCTGGCCGCCCCGCGGCGGCACCTGGCCGTGGCGCTGTTCGCCCTGGCCTATCTGCTGGTGTGGAGCGTCTTCGCCATTGCCGCCACCGCGCTGCAGTGGTGGCTGGAACAGCTCAGCCTGGTGCACAACACGATGCGCAGCGCCAGTACTCAGCTCACTGCGCTACTGCTGCTCGGCGCCGGCCTCTACCAGTGGCTGCCGCTCAAGGCGGCCTGTCTGATGCGCTGCCGCGGGCCGCTGCAGTTCTTCCTCGGCAACTGGCGCGACGGGGCGCTCGGCGGCCTGCGCATGGGCCTGGCCCATGGCGGCTACTGCCTGGGCTGTTGCTGGGCGCTGATGGGCCTGCTGCTGGTGGTGGGGGTGATGAACCTGCTGTGGGTGGCGGCGCTCGGCGCCTGGGTGCTGCTGGAGAAGTGCCTGCCGCAGGGCCTGTGGCTGGCGCGCCTGGGCGGGCTGCTGCTGATCGCCTGGAGCCTGTGGCTGCTGTTCGGCTGAGCCGCTGGGTTAACATGGCCGCCCCCGACCCGTATGCCGCCGCCATGACCTACAGCGTTTCCCCGATCGGTTTCGTCCGTTCCTGCTTCAAGGAAAAATTCGCCATCCCCCGCCAGCCGCAGCTGGCGCCGGCCGCGCGCGGCGTGCTGGAGCTGCTGCCGCCGTTCGACCAGGGCGACGCGGTGCAGGGGCTGGAGCAGGTCAGCCACGTCTGGCTGCTGTTTCTCTTCCACCAGGCGCTGGAGCAGCAGCCGCGGCTGAAGGTGCGCCCGCCGCGCCTGGGCGGCAACCAGGCGGTCGGCGTGTTCAGCACCCGCGCCACCCACCGGCCCAACGGCATCGGCCAGTCGGTGGTACGCCTGGAGCGGGTCGAGCCGGGCCGCCTGCACCTGTCCGGCATCGACCTGCTCGACGGCACCCCGGTGCTGGATATCAAGCCCTACGTGCCCTACGCCGACTGCCTGCCCGAGGCGCGCAACGCCATGGCCGAGGGTGCGCCGCAGCTGATCCCGGTGGCCTGGCAGGCCGAGGCGCTGCAGCAGGCGCAGGCCCACGCCCTGCGCCTGGGCGAACCGCTGGTGGAACTGATCGAACAATGCCTGGCGCAGGACCCGCGCCCGGCCTACCAGCAACCCGAGCCCGAGCGCCGCTACGGCGCGCGCCTGTGGGACCTGGACGTGCACTGGCACTACCCCGAGCCGGGGCGCATCCGCGTGCTGGATCTGCAGCGAGTGGCGCAGTAGCGCCAAAAGGCGCGCCGCCGGCAGGGGCTGCCGGCGGCGCGAGGCTCAATCGAGGTTGATCGAACCGATCTTGTGCACCGACAGGTCGGCGCCGTTGTATTCCTCTTCCTGGCTCAGGCGAATGCCCAGCAGCGCCTTGAGCACGCCATAGACCAGGAAGCCGCCAAGCAGCGCCACCAGCACGCCGAGCGCGGTGCCGATCAGCTGGCTGGCCAGGCTGACGCCGCCCAGGCCGCCGAAGGCCTCCAGGCCGAAGATGCCGCAGGCGATGCCGCCCCACACGCCGCACAGGCCGTGCAGCGGCCAGACGCCGAGCACGTCGTCGATCTTCCATTTCACCTGGGTCGCGGTGAAGGCCCAGACGAACAGCGCGCCGGCGATGGCGCCGGTGACCAGGGCGCCGACCGGGTGCATCAGGTCGGAGCCGGCGCAGATCGCCACCAGGCCGGCCAGCGGGCCGTTATGCAGGAAGCCCGGGTCGTTGCGCCCGACCAGCAGCGCGGCGACCGTGCCGCCGACCATGGCCATCAGCGAGTTGACCGCCACCAGGCCGCTGACGCCGTCGAGGGTCTGCGCGCTCATCACGTTGAAGCCGAACCAGCCGATGATCAGGATCCACGAGCCGAGGGCGAGGAAGGGAATGTTCGACGGCGCCATGGCCACCAGCTTGCCGTCGCGATAGCGGCCGTTGCGCCGCCCCAGCAGCAGCACCGCGCCGAACGCCAGCCAACCGCCCATGGCGTGCACCACCACCGAGCCGGCGAAGTCGTGGAAGCCGGCGCCGAAGCGCGCCTGGAGCCAGGCCTGCAGGCCGTAGTTGCCGTTCCAGATCAGGCCCTCGAAGAAGGGGTAGACGAAGGCCACGATCAGCGCCGTGGCGCACAGCTGCGGGCCGAACTTGGCGCGTTCGGCGATGCCGCCGGAGATGATCGCCGGGATGGCCGCGGCGAAGGTCAGCAGGAAGAAGAACTTCACCAGGCCGTAGCCATGGTTCTCGGTCAGCACCGCCGCCGGCTCGAGGAAGGTCACCCCGTAGGCGATCCAGTAACCGATGAAGAAATAGGCCAGGGCCGAGATGGCGAAGTCCGAGAGGATCTTCGACAGCGCGTTGACCTGGTTCTTCTGCCGCACCGTGCCCACTTCGAGGAAGGCGAAACCGGCGTGCATGGCCAGCACCATGATCGCGCCGAGCAGGATGAACAGGGTATTGGAGCCGTGGATCAGGGTTTCCACGGCGCTGTTGATGTTTTCCATCTGCGAAGAAAACTCCGGCGTTGGGGAAAAAGCACCAAAGCAAGGCATCGACAAGCCGGCGCGCACCACAATGCAGCCACCCGTACCGCCATGCCCACATAAAGCGCCAGGCCACGGCCCCGAAATGGCGCCGCTCGATTCTGGTTCCTTGGTACTAATTTCTTATTAATTAATAACTTAGGCTTGCGATCGGCCTTCCTGACCCAGACCGGAAAAGCCCCAACACGGGGCAGTTCCGAGACTTCGCGCACCAGCACAATGCAAGCGCTATACCAGCCTGGCCCTTGGCCATTTACCGACTACCCTTGCGGAACCCTCGAGCCTCGACGCACTCGTAAGCCTTACATGCCCAACGCAGAGGACGCGCTCCATGCCCCGTAAAAACGCCACCCCGAGCAGCCAGGATGCCCTGCTGGAAGATTTCCAGGCCCTGGTCAGCGACACCGAAAAACTCCTGCAGCACTCCGCCAGCCTCGCCGGCGAACAGGCCGAGGCGCTGCGCGACGATATCCGCAACAGCCTCGGCCGCGCCCGCGAGACCCTGCACCGCGCCGAAGCCGGCCTGCGCGAGCAGGGCAAGATCGCCGTGGACGCCACCGAGGACTACGTGCACAAGCACCCCTGGCGCGCACTCGGTCTGGCGACTGCGGTGGGCCTGCTGTTCGGCCTGCTGCTCAGCCGCCGCTGAGCGCGCGCCATGAGCGGCCCTTCCCCCCGCCGCCTCGGCGCGGCCCTGCTCGGCCTGCTGCAGGGCCATCTGGCGCTGCTCGGCCACGAACTGGAGGACCAGCGCAACCAGGCCCTGCGCGCCCTGCTGCTGGGCGGCCTGTGCCTGGGCTTCGCCCTGCTGCTACTGATCGGCCTGTCGGCGCTGCTGCTGATCCTCTACTGGGACAGCCACCGCCTGGCGGTGGCCGTCGGCCTGTGCCTGTTCTATGCCGCCGGCCTGCTGGCCAGCGGCGCCTGGCTGGCCCTCAGCCTGCAGCGCGCCGAGCCGCCCTTCGCCGCCAGCCTGGAAGAACTGCAACGCGACCGCGAGCAACTGCTGCCATGAGCCTGCCCCCCCTCCCCAAAGGCGCCTCGCGCCGGCAGCTGCGCAAGGCGGTGCTGCGCATGCGCCTGGAGATGCACCGCCAGGAGCTGCGCCACGAAGCGCTGCAGCTCAGCCAGCCGCTGCGCCAGGCGCGCGACTATGGCCTGCGCCTGCGTCAGGGCACTGCACCATTTTGGCTCGCCGGCGGCGCCCTGGCCCTGGCCGGCCTGCTCGGCGGCAAGCGTGGCTGGCGGCGCTGGCTGCGCCTGGCGCTGATCGTCGCCCCGCTGCTGCGGCGCCGCCGCCCCACCGCCGAGGCCTGAATGCCGCTGGTCTAGACCTGGGCTGGCCGCGATCTTGCTAGATCGAGCGATCCGCCCGCCTCGGTGGCGGCCCAATGCTCGCAGCTAAGGACACCCAGGTGATCGACGGACAGCCCTTCGCCGTCTTCCAGCCCTTTATCGACACCGCCACCGGCCGCATCGCCGGGGTCGAGGCGCTCGCCCGGCTGCGTGACGCCAGCGGCCAGGCGCATTCCGCCGGCCCGCTGTTCGCCGATCCGAAGACCCCGCCGACGGCGCTGCGCCGCCTCGACCGCCAGGTGCGCGAGGAGGCCCTGGCGCGCTTTCACCAGGCGCCTGCGGACTGGTTTCTCAGCCTCAATATCTCGCCGCGCTGGATCAGTCGCCTGCGTCCGGCACAGCCGCTGCCCAGCCTGCTGCAGCTGCAGCGCAGCGGCATCGAGCCTTCGCGCATCGTCTTCGAGATCACCGAACTGGGCGGCGCCAGCCAGCGCTTGCCGGATGTGGTGGCGCGCTACCGCGAGGCCGGTGCGCGCATCGCCATCGACGACTTCGGCGCCGGCTACTCGCAGCTCGACCGGGTGCTGGCGCTGCAGCCGGACATCCTCAAGCTGGACATGCGCCTGTTCCAGGCCGCCGCCCGCGGCGGCCCCAGCGGCGAGGTGGTCAAGGCCCTGGCGCAGATGGCGGAAAAGACCGGCTGCTGGATCATCGCCGAGGGCGTGGAAACCGAAGCAGAGCTCAACTTCGCCCTGGAATGCGGCGCCCGCTACGTGCAGGGTTTCCTGTTCGCCAAACCGGCCCGCGAGCTGTTCGCCAGCGACGCCTTCGCCGGCCGCTTCGCCCGCTTGCGCGACAGCTACGTGCAGCACAAGCTGGCCGAGCGCGCGCGGCTGATGACCCTGCGCCAGCAGCTGGCGGAGCTGATGCACGAGCTGCGCCTGTGGGCCGAAAGCGGTGCGCCGGCCGCGCGCCTCCGCGCGCCGGAGCACTACCCCTGGCTGCTGCGCATCTACCAGTGCGACCGCCACGGCACCCAGCTGACCCCCAACCTGGAATGGCGCCAGCAGGCCTGGCACAGCGACGACCGCTACCTGGGCCACAACTGGTCGTGGCGCCCCTACTTCTACCAGCTGCTCGCCGAAGGCTGGGAGGAGCGCCGCCTGACCCTGTCCAGCACCTACCGCGACGCCACCAGCAACCAGTACTGCCTGACCGCCGGGCAATTCATCGACCACGGCCGCCGTTTGCTGCTGGTGGACATCGACGCCGCCGGTCTTTGAATGCACAGCTAGGCTTGAGTTAACCCCTCGACCATCGAGGCTGCACTCATGCCCGGGCTCCCTCTGCGTCTGCTCGCCCCGCTGCTGCTCAGCGCCGCCGCGCTGGCCGACGCGCCGACCTACCACGCCGACATCGCCCCGCTGCTGGCCAGCCGCTGCCTGGCCTGCCACAGCGGCGCCCAGGCGCCCTTGGGTCTGCGCCTGGACAGCCTGGAGCAACTGCTGCGCGGCAGCCAGCGCGGCCCGGTGGTTCACCCCGGCGATGCCGCCGGTAGCGAGCTGCTGCGCCGCCTGACTGGCAGCAGCCAGCCGCGCATGCCGCTGACCGGCCCACCCTTTCTCGCTGCCGCCGAGATCGCCCTGGTCGAACGCTGGATCAACGCCGGGCTACCGCCGGGCGACGCGCGCGCAGCCGAGCCTGCCATCCCGAGCCCACAACCCGGCGAGGCCGTCGACTACCGCCACGTCGAGGCCATCCTGCTGCGTCGCTGCGCCAACTGCCACTCGCCCAGCGGCCTGATGGGCGCCGCCCCCGAGGGTTATCTGCTGTCGAGCTACGCGGCGACCCTGGCCAGCGGCGAGCGTGCCCGGGTGGTGCCCGGCAACCCCGCGGCCAGCGAGCTGGTGCGACGCATTCGCGGCCAGGCGCGGCCGCGCATGCCCTATGACGGCCCACCCTATCTCACGGACGCGGAAGTCGACCTGATCGTGGCCTGGATCGAGCAAGGCGCGCGCGACGCCGCCGGGCGCCCGGCGCCGCTGCCGGCGGGCGCCAAGCTGCGCCTGCACGGGCGCCTGGATGAGGCCGGCAAGCTGGACGGCCTGCCACTGCTGATCGACGCACGCTCACGCCTGGACGATGCGCCACGCCCCGGCGCGTACGTGCAGGTGCGCGGCCGCCTCGACGCCGGCGGCCGCGTGCGGGTGGAACGCCTACGCCTGCGCTAGCTGCTCGGCCGGCGCCTCGCTCGGGCGGTAGGCGGTGTGCACCATCTTGCTGTCGACATGATTGATGGTCGACAGGATCTGCGCGGCATCGGTCAGCGACGGCGCCATGGTCCAGCGATCCAGCGCGTCGTTGCCGATGCGCAGCATGCCGGTGTGGGTCAGGTCGTTGAGATCCACCACCGGGTCGACATCGTAGAAACCCAGGGCGCGGCGCAGCTGCTCGATATCGGCGCGGGTGCCGGTGAGGAACTGCCAGCCCGGGCCGATATGGTGGCGCTCGACGTACTCGCGCAGGCGCTCGGGGCTGTCCTGCTCCGGCTGCAGCGTCAGCGAGTACAGGTGCACGTCGCGCCCGACCCGCTCGCCGAGCATCTTCTGCACCAGGCGCAGGTTGGCGGTGGTGGCCGGGCAACTGTTGGTGCACTGGGTGTACATCATGTTGATCGCCACCACCTTGCCGTGCACCAGGTCGTCGTAGAAGCGCACCTGACGCCCCTCGTGGGTCAGCAGCGGCACGTTGGGAAAGCGTGTACCGCCCACCCCGGCCAGCGGCGCGGCCGGCTGCTGCAGGCTGCTGCCCGAGCGCCAGGCAGCCCAGCCGAACGCGGCGACGCCCAGCCCTGCCAGTACCTTTCTTCGCGTGTTCATGGCAAAAAACCTCCGGCTGGCTCAGACGACATCCCAACGCAGCATCATGGCGTGGTCTTCGTGGATCAGGTTATGGCAATGCATCACGTACTTGCCCTTGTAGTCGCGAAAGCGCATCAGCACACGGGTGGTGGCAAAGCCCTCGATGACATAAACATCCTTGCGCCCGCGCTCGTGGATCGGCACCGTCACGTTGCGCCCATCGATCGACTTGCTGAGAATGCGCCCCTCCTCCAGGTGGATATGGATGGGGTGATCCCAGCCATCGTCGATGCTGGTCAGCTCCCAGATTTCCATGCTGCCCAGGGGCATGACCGCGCGCGGCGTCGTGACATCGACGAACTGGCCATTGATCGCCCACATGTTCTGCCTGCGCTCGAAGACGAACTTGCGCACCGGCAGCGCCGCCAGCTGGGCGGTGCTCGGTAGCGGCGGCAACGGCCGCAGGGTGCTGGGCACCCGACTCAGGTCCTGCTCCGGCGGCTCGCGATCGACCACGAACTTCAGCACCCGATCGCCGGGCGCCTTGACCTGATAGGGTCGGCGGGTGTCCTCCGGGCGGTGGGTCAGGCGGTTGACCAGGTACAGCTCGGTGCCTACCGGGTAGCGCGAGAAGTCCACCACGATATCCCCACGCTCGGCCACGCCGAGACGCACGAACAGCCTATTGAGCAGTGGCTTGTCCAACAGGTTGCCGTCGTTGGCGATATAGGTGAAGGGCTGGATCACGTTGTTCGAACGGGTCAGGTAGAACTGGTAGAAGCGGCTCGGCCCGCCATTGAGCAGGCGGAAGCGGTACTTGCGCCGCGCCACCCGCAGCACCGGCTCGATCTTGCCGTTGACCACCACCTTGTCGCCGAGCACGCCCTCGGGGCTGACCTGGTCGTAGTAGAGCATGCCGTTGGGGTCGAAACGCCGGTCGCCGAAAGCCAGCGGGTAGTCGTAGGGGTGGCTGGGCAGGCGCAGGGCGGCGGGGTTGGGGTCCTTCTCGTTGCCCGAGTCGATATGGTCGAACAGCAGGAAGAAGCCGACCAACCCGCGGACGATATTGGGCGCGGTGAAGTCCAGCGTATGGTCGTGGTAGAACAGCGTGCCCAGCGCCTCGCGGTAGTCGCCGATGCCGTTCTGCAGCTCGTCGTAGCCGGCGTAGATGTTGGAGTAAAGGTGGTCCTTGAAGCCGCCCGGCGCGGTCAGGCTAGGCCCGGCCTTGGTGGCGCTGTAGTAGTCGCCGGGAAAGCCGTCGCTTTCCGAGCCGACGTGGGCGTTGTGCAGGTGAGTGCTGATCTCCGGCGTGCCGAAGCCGGTGTGGTTGCCTGGCAGGTCGTTAAAGATGCGACACAGCACAGGATGGCCGTAATGCGCATGCACCACCGGACTGAGCACGCTGAGGTCGGGTTGCTTGGCCTGGTAGGTCCAGACCGGCTGCGGCGGGTAGGCCGGGTTGAACACCCAGTTTTCGCGCTGCGCGACGTGCAGCTCGTAGTGTTCGGCCTGCGGGCCGAACTGGGCCCAGCGCTGGTGCGCCGGGCGCCCGGCCTCACCGGCGGCGATGTTGGCCAGCTCGCTGGGCGGCGGATTGAGCGTGCTGCCGTACAGCAGCGGCGGCGCGTCGGGCAGAAACTCCTGCCAGGGGACGGTTGCCGGGCTCGGTGGAAACTCACCCGGCAACAGCGCCTCGCTGCGACTGGGCGCCAGGATCAGCGGCGCCGCGGCCAGCGCCGCGCTGCCCTGGAGAAAGCCGCGCCGCGATAACTGGCCTGGCGGCGCCATGGACTGATCGGCGGGCGTGGCGACGTCTTGCGCCTCGCCCGGCCCTTGACTCGGCAATACCGGTTTCATGCTGTATCTCCCCGGCGTGCGACCACTGCTCGCAGGCGCAATGAGGGCGCGCCGCCTGAAAATTGGGTCGACTCGACTTGGCATCCGGGCCAGAACAACTACCTGCGACCACACCACCCAATGGGCAGGTGCGCCGGAGCGAGTCGACTCGGCTCCGGCAGGGTCGCTGCGCGGGAAATCAGCAGATAAGGGGCGGGGCATGCAGCAGGCGCCAGAAGCGCCTGAGCCCGGCGGGCTGCATGGTACGGCACGTCGAACAGCTGTCCATGGCGTTCTCCCTAGCGGTAAACCTCGCAATCACGACGGCCAGCGCCCTCTCCTTCGCCAGCCACCGTCAAATAACCAACAACTACAGGCCTAACTTAAGTCCAATATCAACAGCGAGTCAAAGAATCGTCACTCCTCAGAACCCAAGTGCATAGAAACAATAAACATATGTAAAGAAAGTAAATTTCCTGAAACACAAGCCTGCAGCCCGCGCCGCGCCTGGCCTGCAGCGCCTTATGCAACTGGCCAAAGGCCATCCGCCGCACGCAACCGCGAGGCGATCTCGACTCGCCCGCGTCCGGCTTGCGCCGCGCGGCGCGAACGCCGAAGCTAGGGCTCTGTTCATCTCCGGAGAGGATCGGCCTTGGATTGGCACACCCTGCTCACCCGCGAACGTCTCGGCAAACCCGCTCCCAGCTCTGCGGAACTGGGCCGCAGCCCCTTCCACAAGGATCACGACCGCATCATCTTCTCCGGCGCCTTCCGCCGCCTGGGGCGCAAGACCCAGGTGCACCCGGTGAGCAGCAACGACCATATCCACACGCGCCTGACCCACTCGCTGGAAGTCAGCTGCGTCGGTCGCTCGCTGGCCATGCGCGTCGGCGAGATGCTGCGCGACGAACTGCCCGACTGGTGCGCGCCGAGCGACCTGGGCATGGTCGTGCAGTCGGCCTGCCTGGCCCACGACATCGGCAATCCACCGTTCGGCCACTCCGGCGAGGACGCCATCCGTCACTGGTTCCAGCAGGCCGCCGGGCGTGGCTGGCTAGACGCCATGAGTGAGGCCGAGCGCGCCGACTTCCTCAGTTTCGAGGGCAACGCCCAGGGTTTTCGCGTGCTCACCCAGCTGGAGTACCACCAGTTCGACGGCGGCACCCGGCTGACCTACGCCACCCTCGGCAGCTACCTCAAGTACCCCTGGACCGCGCGCCATGCCGAGGCCCAGGGCTACAAGAAGCACAAGTTCGGCTGCTACCAGAGCGAGCTGGCGCTGCTCGAGCAGATCGCCGCCAAGCTGGAACTGCCGCAGCTGGAGGCGCAGCGCTGGGCCCGCCACCCGCTGGTGTACCTGATGGAGGCGGCGGACGACATCTGCTACGGCCTGATCGACCTGGAAGACGGCCTGGAGATGGAACTGCTTGAGTACAGCGAAGTTGAAGCACTGTTGCTCGACTTGGTCGGCGACGATATTCCGGAAACCTACCGCCAGTTGGGACCGCTGGATTCGCGCCGGCGCAAGCTGGCGATCCTGCGCGGCAAGGCCATCGAGCACCTGACCAACGCCGCCGCCGGCGCCTTCGTCGAGCAGCAGCGCGACCTGCTCGCCGGCCGCCTGCAGGGCGACCTGGTGGAACACATGCACGGCGCGGCCAAGCGTTGCGTGCAGAGCGCCAAATCCTTGGCGCGGGAAAAGATCTTCCATGACAAGCGCAAGACCCTGCACGAGATAGGCGCCTACACCACCCTGGAAATCCTCCTCAACGCTTTCTGCGGCGCCGCCCTGGAGCAGCACGGCGGACGCGCGCCGTCGTTCAAGCACCGGCGCATCCTCGACCTGCTCGGACACAACGCCCCCGACCCGAGCTGGCCGCTGTACCGCTCCTTTATGCGGGTGATCGACTTTATCGCCGGCATGACCGACAGCTACGCTACGGAAATGGCGAGAGAGATGACCGGGCGCTCCAGCCCGGTATAGCGAACCTATGAAGAACCTGATCCGCAGCAGTTTCACCTGGCATGCCGGGCCGCCGGCCTGGGGCCCGGCGCTGGTCGCCGGGTTCGGCTGCGCGCTGCCCCTGCTGCTCGGCCTGTTCACCGCCCACAGCGGCTTTCTCTGGGCCTCGGCCGGCGCCTTCCAGGCCGCCCAGGCCAACCCGCTGCACCGCTTCGGCATGCTGCGCATGCTGCTGCTCACCGGCCTCGGTGCCTGCAGCGCGGGCCTCGGTTTCTGGGCCGCCAGCCACCCGCTGGTCAGCCTCGCCATCTTCGCCGCCTTCGGCCTGCTGCTGGCCTGGCTGCAGCGTTTCGGCAGCGAGGCCGGCAAGCTGGGCATCGGCCTGGCCATCTGCCTGTGCCTGGGCCAGGGCCAGTTCGGCCTCGGCAACCTGCACAACCCCTACGCGGTGGCCATGCTGTTCATCCTCGGCGGGCTCTGGGTGATGCTGCTGGCCTTCGGCCTGCGCGGCCTGCACGGGCTGCGCATGTGGCCGTACATGCCGCGCTTCATCAGTATCCTCAAGGTGCTCAAGCGCCACGCCCAGCGCCTGCCGCGCCAGCAGTGGCGCCTGCATGCGCTGGCCTGCATGCTGGCGTTCGCCGCCTCCGGGCTGATCGTCAACCTGGCCGGGCTGTCGCGCGGTTACTGGCTGACCCTGACGGTGATCACCACCCTGCAACTGGAGTTCCAGGGCAGCCTGGTGCGCGCCCTGCAGGCCAGCCTGGCCAGTCTGGCCGCCGCCGGCCTGCTGATCGCCTTCGGCCACAGCCTGCAGGACCCGGCGCTGATGGTGATGACCCTGCTGCCGCTGGTGATCCTCAGCCGCGCCCTGCAGGCCAACCACTACGGCCTGTTCGTGCTGCAGACCAGCCTGTGCTTCGTGCTGCTGGCCGAGAGCCTGGCGCAGGACTGGCACCTGGCCGAGGTGCGCCTGCTCAACGCCCTGATCGGCGTCGCCCTGGCCCTGACCGTGGCCCTGCTGGTGCACGGCTTGCGCCTGCAGCTGAGCAAGCCGCGCCGGCTGCAGCAGGGGCAGGAATCGCCGTAACGCCACCTCCTAGGGTGTCGCGGGGCCGCCTGGGCCGCGCGCACCAGCAGATCGCCGGTACGCATGGCGCCCCCTAGGCCGGCCGCCGCGCCCTGGACATCGCTGCGCGGCGACACACCGGCCCGCTGGCTGCCGGCGACCAAGCAGGCCCGACCACTCTTCACTATGCTTGCTCTGCCCGCAGCGCCACCCAAGGAGTGAAGTGCGATGCCCAAGACCGCCGTTCCGCGCGAGCGTCGCTTCCCGTTACACGTCCATATCAGCGCCCTGTTCACCCTCCTGTTGCTGCTCACCGGCGTGGTGCTGGGGTTGTTCAACTACCAGCAGACCAGTCAGATGATCGTCTCCAGCAGCGCCAAGCTGTTCGAGCGCATCCAGCACGACGTGCAGCAGGACCTGGACAGCACCTACCGGCCGATCCGCCACCTGCTCAGCCTGCTGACCCTCGACCCGGCCACCCAGGGCGACGACCTGGACACCCGCCTGGCCCTGCTGCGCCCCTTCGTCCAGGCCCTGCGCGACAACCCCAAGCTCGGCTCGCTGTACCTGGGCTACGACGACGGCGACTTCTTCATGGTCCGCCCGCTGCGCAGCGACGCCCTCAAGCAGCGCTTCGACGCCCCGCCGGGCGCCGCCTACCAGATCTGGTCGATCGACCGCAGCGCCACAGGCACCGAGGCCTACTACCTGTTCTACGACGGCTCGTTGAACCAGCTCAGCCGCCGCCAGCGCCTCAAGGAAAGCTACGACCCGCGCAGCCGCGACTGGTACAAGCGCGCCCGCGGCGACGGTGGGCAGATCACCACCGCGCCCTATGTGTTCTTCTCCACCGAGGAGGTCGGCACCACCCTGGCCCGGCGCAGCGGCCTGACCGCGGTGCTCGGCGCCGACCTGACCCTGGCCGACCTGTCCGCCACCCTCGCCGAACACCGCGTCACCCCCAACAGCGACCTGGTACTGGCCGACGCCGAGGGCAACGCTGTGGCCTACCCCGACAGCAGCCGGCTGATCCGCGTCGAGGGCGACAGCAGGCGCCTGGTCAAGGTGCGCGAGATCAACCCGGTGCTGGGCGAGCTGCTCGACGGCGAACTCAACGAGCGCGACCAGGGCACCGTGGTGCTGGCCCAGCAGCGCTGGGCCATGGCCCACCGGCATATCCAGGAAGGCGGCCCGCAGGGCCTGCACCTGGCGCTGCTGGTGCCCGAGCGCGAGCTGCTCGCCGACGCCTACCGCATCCGCTGGCAGGGCGCGCTGATCACCCTCACCACCCTGCTGCTGTGCCTGCCGCTGGGCTGGCTGGCCTCGCGTCTGGTGGTCAAGCCGCTGCGCGCGCTGGTGCAGGAGGCCGAGGCGATTCGCCGCTTCGACTTCGACCACCCGGCCAGCGGCCGCTCGCCGATCCTCGAAGTCGATCAGCTGGCGGTGTCGATGACGCGAATGAAGGACACCCTTGGCCGCTTCCTCGACATCGCCGCCAGCCTTTCCGCGGAAACCCGCTTCGACGCCCTGCTGCGCCGGGTGATGGACGCCACGGTGGCGATCAGCGAGGCGCAGGGCGGGGTGATCTACCTGCTCGACGCCGACAGCGGCCGCCTCGAACCCCAGGGCCTGGTGCTCGACGGCCAAGCCCATGGCCTGGACGAGCTGGGCCTGCAGGGTTTCGCCCTGGACGACGCGGCGCTGCCCGACTGGCTGCGCGGGCCGGCCAGCGGCGGCGCCAGCGTCGCCATGTCCCTGGGCTTCGACCAGGCCGGCAGTTTCCGCGGCCTGCTCTCGGCGCTGGACAGCCCGCGCCTGCACCTGATTGCCGCCGGCCTGCACAACCGCCAGGGCGACACCGTCGGCGTGCTGGTGCTGCTGCAGCGCGACCACGGCGACGGCAACGACAGCATGTTGCGCCCGGAACGACTGGCCTTCGTCGACGCGGTGTCCGGCAGCGCCGCGCTGTGCATCGAGAGCCAGCGCCTGCTGGCCCGGCAAAAGCAGCTGCTCGACGCCTTCATCCAGCTGATCGCCGGCGCCATCGACGCCAAGAGTCCCTACACCGGCGGCCACTGCCAGCGCGTGCCGGAAATCACCCTGATGCTCGCCCGCGCCGCCGCCGACAGCGACGAGCCGGCCTTTCGCGACTACCGGCCCAGCGACGAGGAATGGGAGGCGCTGCATATCGCCGCCTGGCTGCACGACTGCGGCAAGGTCACCACCCCGGAATACGTGGTGGACAAGGCGACCAAGCTGGAGACCCTGTACGACCGCATCCACGAGGTGCGCATGCGCTTCGAGGTGCTCAAGCGCGACGCCTGGATCGCCTACTGGCGAGGCCGCGCCGAGGGTGGCGAAGACGCCGCGCTGGCGGCGCTGCGCGACCAGTTGCTGAACGTGCTGGACGAGGAGTTCGCCTTCGTCGCGCGCACCAACCTCGGCGGCGAGGCCATGGCCGAGGCCGACCAGGCACGCCTCAAGCAGATCGCCGAGCGCACCTGGCTACGCACCCTCGACGACCGCCTGGGCGTGTCCTGGGAAGAGGCCAAGCGCCAGCAGCGCAGCCCGGCACCCAGCCTGCCGGTGGCAGAAGCGCTGCTGGCGGACAAGGCCGAACACCTGATCGAACGCCCGGCGCAGGAGCTGATCGCGCCGGACAACCCCTGGGGCTTCAAGCTGGAGGTGCCGACGCACAAGTTCAATCGCGGCGAGCTGCACAACCTGAGCATCGCCCGCGGCACCCTGACCGCCGAGGAGCGCTACATCATCAACCACCACATCGTGCAGACCATCCTCATGCTCGGCCGGCTGCCGTTCCCCAAGCACCTGCAGAACGTCGCCGAGATCGCCGGCGGCCACCACGAGAAGATGGACGGCACGGGCTACCCCAAGCGCCTGACGCGCGACGAGATGAGCCTGCCGGCACGGATGATGGCAATTGCCGATATCTTCGAGGCGCTGACCGCGGTGGACCGCCCCTACAAGAAGGGCAAGACGCTGTCGGAGGCGCTGAACATCATGGTCGGCATGTGCAAGGGCGCGCACATCGACCCGCCGCTGTTCGCCCTGTTCATCCGCGCCGGCATCTACCGGCACTATGCCGAGCGGTTCATGCTGGCCGAGCAGATCGATGCGGTGGACGAGCAGGCGTTGCTGGAGAAGGCGGGGCTGGCCTGACGGCCGTGGCCCGGATCGGCCGAACGGCTGATCCGGGAAAGGCGGCGCCGGAGAACCCGGCGCCGAACGCGGATCACGCCTGGTTGATCGGGTTTTCCGGGTACCAGACATCCAGCAGCGGGCTGATCTCGAAGCCCTGCAGCTCGTCGCGGCCCTTCAGCCAGGCCTCGACGGCGGTGCGCTGCGCCTCGTCGACCGAGCCGCGCTTGGCCAGGCAGACCAGACCGTAGTCTTCGCCGCCGACGTAATCCAGGCCGTTGCCGGCGATGGCCTGAGCGAGGAACTGGTCGATGAAGGCATCGACGGTCTGGTCGTTCAGGTCGGCCTTGAAGTTCAGGGTCAGCTCGAAGCCCAGCTCCTGGAATTCATCGACACAGAGCTTCTTGCGCAGACGGCGGGAACGGTTGGTCGCCATGAAACAATCCTCAAAAGTAATAACGCGCGGCACTCTAGCAGATCGCCCGACTTGTCGCTCGCTGCCCTGCCACCTTGCGGCATAATGTGCGGCAACTTTTCCCGGCGGCTGGCTGTCGTTGACTTCAGTTATTCGAGCGCCCTCGCTCGCGGCTTGACCAACGAGCCGATCCGCCCCGTCGCAGTTGCCGCCTCAGTGCGCAAGGTTTTTCATCATGATCCAGCGGTTTCGCCAACTGGCGCTGAGCGCCCTGTTCCTGCCTCTCGCCCTCACCTGCCACGCCGCCGGCGGCGCCCTGCCGGCCAAGGTCGAGCAGGCACTGAAGGCCAACAAGATCTCCAACCACTCGCTGGCGGTGGTGACTCTGCCGTTGGCCGGCCAGGGCGGCGGCCTGCAGTTCAATGCCGATGTCTCGGTCAACCCGGCCTCCACCATGAAGCTGGTGACCACCTACGCCGCGCTGGAGCTGCTCGGCCCCAACCACCAGTGGACGACCGAGTTCTACGCCGACGGCCCGGTCAAGGACGGCGTGCTGCACGGCAACCTCTACCTCAAGGGCGGCGGCGATCCCAAGCTGAACATGGAGAAGCTCTGGCTGCTGCTGCGCGATCTGCGCCTCAACGGCGTACGTCAGGTGCAGGGCGATCTGGTGCTCGACCGCAGCTTCTTCGTCGCGCCGCAACTGCCGGCCTTCAACGATGACGGCGGCGACGCCAACAAGCCCTTCCTGGTGGCGCCCGACTCGCTGCTGGTCAACCTCAAGGCGCAGCGTTTCATCACCCGCGCCGAAGGCGGCAAGGTCCAGGTCGCCATGGATCCGCCGATCGCCACGGTGCGCATCGACAACCAGGTCAAGCTGCTCAAGGCCGGCCCCTGCCCGGCCTGGCCCGACGTGCGCTACAACGCCGTGAAGCAGTACGACGGCACCACCCTGATCGTCAGCGGCCAGTTGGCCGACGGCTGCAGCGCGCAGACCTACCTGTCGCTGCTCGACCACCCCAGCTACGCCGCCGGCGCAGTTCGCGGCATCTGGCAGGAGCTGGGCGGCAAGATCCTCGGCAAGGATCGCCTCGCCGAAGTGCCGGACAAGGCTCGCCTGCTGGTGCGCGCCTACTCGCCGGACGTGGTGGAGATCGTCCGCGACATCAACAAGTACAGCAACAACACCATGGCCCGGCAGCTGTTCCTCAGCCTCGGCGCGCAGTTTCGCACCGCCGCCGACCAGGACGATGCCATGGCCGCGCAACGGGTGATCCGCAGCTGGCTGGCACGCAAGGGCATCACCGCGCCGCACCTGGTGATGGAGAACGGCTCCGGCCTGTCGCGCGCCGAACGCATCAGCGCGCGGGAGATGGCGGCCATCCTCCAGGCCGCCTGGCGCAGCCCCTACGCCGCCGAGTTCCGCAGCTCGATGCCGCTGGTGGCGCTGGACGGCACCATGCGCAAGCGCCTGCGCCGCACCCCGCTGGTGGGCGAGGCGCATATCAAGACCGGCACCCTGAACAACGTGCGCGCCATCGCCGGTTACAGCCGCGACAGCAACGGTCAGGACTGGGCGGTGGTGGCGATCCTCAACGACCCCAAACCCTGGGGCGCCACCTCGATCCTCGACCAGGTGCTGCTGGAGACCTACAAACAGCCGAAGCGCTGAATATCTGTGGGAGGAGCGTAGGGTGGATGACGCTTTACCCATCCACCGGCGATGCACTTATGGTGGATGAGAAGAGCGTCATCCACCCTACGCAGGCCCGACAACCTCAGGCTAGCGCGCGCTGAAACGCCAGGCGCGGTGGATCTTCGGGTTGCGGGCGAAGTCGGGGTCGAGGGTCTGCGCGCTGATTTCCTCGACCTGGTAGCGCGCCGCCAGGCCCTCGTCGAGCTGGAACTTGCGGAAGTTGTTGGAGAAATACAGCACCCCGCCGCGGGCCAGGCGCGCCATGGCCAGGTCGAGCAGCTCGACGTGGTCGCGCTGCACGTCGAACACCCCCTCCATGCGCTTGGAGTTGGAGAAGGTCGGCGGATCGATGAAGATCAGCTCGTACTCGTTGCGATCCTCGGCCAGCCAGGCCATCACGTCGCCCTGCTCCAGGCGATGCTTGTCGGAGAAACCATTGAGCGCCAGGT
Organism: Pseudomonas sp. NPDC077649; assembly: GCF_044542855.1. Lineage (NCBI taxonomy): Bacteria > Pseudomonadati > Pseudomonadota > Gammaproteobacteria > Pseudomonadales > Pseudomonadaceae > Pseudomonas > Pseudomonas sp. NPDC077649. Next base: position 608,182 of record NZ_JBITVF010000002.1, read on the forward strand.
TGCGCCGCGCCCAGTCCAGGTAGGTCTTCGACAGGTCGACGCTGGTGGTGCTGCGCGCGCCGCCCTTGGCCGCATGCACGGTGGCCGTGGCGGTGTAGCAGAACAGGTTGAGAAAGCGCTTGCCGGCCGCCTCGCGCTGAATGCGCAGGCGCAGCGGACGGTGATCGAGGAACAGCCCGGTGTCCAGGTAATCGGTGAGGTTGACCAGCAGCTTGACCCCGCCCTCGCTGACCTCCATGAACTGGCCCTGGGCAGCCTGGCGCTGATACTGCTTGCTGCCGCTCTGCCGCTCGCGGCGCTTGATCGCCACCCGGTTCTGCGCCACGCCGAGAGCCTGGGGAATCGCCGCCAGGGCGTCGAGCAGACGCGCCTGGGCCTTGTCCGGATCGATCGAGCGCGGCGCGGCATATTCCTGCACGTGCACCCAGTCGCGGTACAGGTCCACCGCCAGGGCGTACTCGGGCATGTCGGCATCGTACAGGCGGTAGCACTCCACGCCCTCGCGGCGTGCCCACTTGCCCAGTTGCTTGAGGTTCTTCTGCAGGCGATTGGCGAACATCTGCCCGCCTTCGGACAGGCGTGCCTGCGGCGCTGCCTCGGCCGCAGGCTCCACCTCCTCGCGTCCGCGTCGCTCGCCGGTGACGAACTGCTCGGTCTGCACCTTGATCAGCAGCAGCTTGCAGGGCAATGCGCCGTTCCAGAAAGCGTACTGCTTGTGGCTGCGCAGGCCCATGCGCTTGCCCAGCTCCGGCGCGCCAGTGAACACCGCCGCCTCCCAGCCCAGGCAGGCCTGGCGCAGGCGCTCGCCGAGGTTCTGGTAGAGGTACAGCAGGCTGGCCTCGTCGCCCAGGCGCTCGCCATAGGGTGGGTTGCTGATCACCAGGCCCTTCTGGTTCTGGTCCGGGCGCGGCTCGAAGCTGCCCAGCTCGCCCTGATAGATCTTCACCCAGTCGGACAGGCCGGCGCGCTCGACGTTGTTGCGCCCGGGCTGGATCAACCGTGGGTCGGCCTCGTAGCCACGAATCCACAGCGGCGGCTTGGCCAAGCCGGCGGCGGCGCGCTGCTCGGCCTCGGCATGCAGTTTCTTCCACAGCGCCGGCACGTGGCCGAGCCAGCTGGAAAAGCCCCAACGCTCGCGGCGCAGGTTGGGGGCGATGTCGGCGGCCATCAGCGCCGCCTCGATCAGGAAGGTGCCGACGCCGCACATGGGGTCGGCCAGGGCCCCGCCCTCGGCGGCGATGCGCGGCCAGCCGGCGCGAATCAGCACCGCGGCGGCGAGGTTTTCCTTGAGCGGCGCAGCGCCCTGCTGCAGGCGGTAGCCGCGCTGGTGCAGGCTGTGCCCGGACAGGTCCAGGGACAGGATCGCCTCGCCGCGCTCCAGACGCAGATGCACGCGCAGGTCGGGGTTGAGCTTGTCGATGCTGGGGCGCTCGCCGCTGCTGGTGCGCAGGCGGTCGACGATGGCGTCCTTGACCTTGAGCGCGCCGAAGTGGCTGTTGTCGATGCCCGAGCCATGGCCGCTGAACTCCACCGCCAGGCTGCCGGCCGGCTCCAGGTGATCGCGCCAGTCCACCGCCTTGACGCCCTCGTAGAGGTCGTCGGCGTTGCTCATGGAGAAGCGCGCCAGCACCAGCAGCACGCGGTTGGCCAGGCGCGACCACAGGCACAGGCGGTAGGCGGTCTCCAGCTCGGCCTGGCCGCGCACGGCGGCGGTCTGCTCGCGCGCCTCCTCCAGGCCCAGTGCCTTGGCCTCTTCCAGCAGCAGGCCTTCGAGCCCCTTGGGGCAGGTGAGAACGATTTCGTAACGATCCGACATGGACTTTCCAGTGCCTATGGCAATCAGGGAGGCGCGACCTGCGCGCCTCGACTCAAAATAAGTGACAAAACGTCACATCGCGACCCTTCGTCGGAATAAGCAAGCAGTCTCATTTGCACTAGCACAATGACGCCACTGCCGCCTGCAGCCAGGCCCCACGGCGCCTGGCCGGAAGACGCTGGACATATGCCCAGCGCCCTTATGGCCTCACCCTCGTTTAGGTTACGCCCTTATGACAAATCGATCATTCACAGGCCCCAGCGCATTCGTTAGAACACTACTTAAGGCTTTCGCTGCAACGGCGAGGGCATAGGAAGTTCGCCACGCCGGCAGCGAACTTTCGCAGGCAGAAGACTCTCTGCCCGGCCTTGCCACAAGGCCAACGGGACATAACAGTCAACAGTGAGGGCAACACCCTATGAGAAGACTTAAGCGTGATCCGTTAGAACGAGCTTTTTTGCGCGGCTATCAGTACGGCATCAATGGTAAATCCCGCGAACTCTGCCCCTTCACCCTGCCTTCGGTACGTCAAGCCTGGCTCAATGGCTGGCGCGAGGGCCGCGGCGACAACTGGGATGGGCTGACCGGCACCGCCGGTATTCATCGACTCAACGAACTTCACGCTGTCGGCTGATCAGGATCACTTCCGACTTCACCATGCCGACCCCCTCCGGGCGGCGGGCGCAAGCCCAGGGGCTCCTTCGGGAGCCCTCTTTATTTGCGCAATACCGCAATGGCATCCACCGCCTCGCGAATCAGCGCCGGCCCCTTGTAGATGAATCCCGAATAGATCTGCACCAGGCTCGCACCGGCGGCGATCTTCTCCGCCGCATGCCTGCCCTCGGTGATGCCGCCGACCGCGATGATCGGCAAACGCCCGCCCAGCTCGCCAGCCAGCACCTTGACGATATGCGTGCTCTTGTCGCGCACCGGCGCACCCGACAGCCCGCCGGCCTCGTCGCCATGGGCCAGGCCTTCGACGCCTTCGCGGCCGAGGGTGGTGTTGGTGGCGATCACCGCATCCATTCCCGCCTCCAGCAGCGCCGCGGCCACCAGTGCGGTTTCCTCGTCGCTCATGTCCGGGGCGATCTTGATCGCCAGCGGCACGCGCTTGCCGTGCTGCTGGGCCAGGTTCTCCTGGCGCTGGCGCAGCGCTTCGAGCAGTTCCTTGAGCGAGTCGCCGAACTGCAGGCTGCGCAGGCCGGGGGTGTTCGGCGAGCTGACGTTGACCGTGACGTAGCTGGCGTGGGCATAGACCTTGTCCAGGCAGGCCAGGTAGTCGTCCACCGCACGCTCGACCGGGGTATCGAAGTTCTTGCCGATATTGATCCCCAGCACGCCCGTGAACTTAGCCGCCTGCACTCGTTGCAGCAGGTGGTCGACGCCCAGGTTGTTGAAGCCCATACGGTTGATCACCGCCTCGGCCTCCGGCAGGCGGAACAGCCGCGGCTTGGGGTTGCCCGGCTGCGGCCGCGGGGTGACGGTGCCGATCTCGACGAAGCCGAAGCCCAGCTGGGCGAAGCCGTCGATGGCGTCGCCGTTCTTGTCCAGCCCGGCGGCCAGGCCCACGGGGTTGGCAAACTGCAGGCCCATCACCGTGGTTGGCAGACTGGCCGGCGCCTTGCTCAGCAGGCGGTTGAGGCCCAGACGGCCGCCGGCGCCGATCAGGTCGATGGACAGCTCGTGGGAGGTTTCCGGGGACAGTTTGAACAGCAGCTCGCGGGCCAGGGAGTACATGGGCAGGCTTAGCTCGATAGATGAGGGTGGGCAGGCCGGCGATTATAGCCGCGCGCGGCCCACCGGCGCGAGGCAGGCACGCCGGATCAGGGCAAAGGGCGTAAGCTCAGCAGCTCGCCGGCGGTACTGAACTCCAGGACGAAGGAACCATAGATCCCCTCGTGGGTCAGATAGGGCCGCAAATGGTGGGCCGGCAAACTGACGCGGCGGCCGTCGCGGCTTTGCGCCATAATCCGGTTGGCATGGCCACGGTAGACGGCCTGCAACCGTTCGGCCGATAACGCAATATCCAGCACCAAGCTGGGCATGGAGGCACCCTCGCAAATGAATGCGGCTATTTTGCCACAGACCCACCTCGGCGCCGTGCAAGCAGGAGCTGCCGGCGTCTGCCACACTGCTGTAGACGCCCCTGGAGCGACCTGCCGGCCATGAGCCTGTCCGAGCCCTCGACCCTCAGCACCCGCCTGACCGCTCTGGCCCAACGCCTGGGACTGATCGGTCGCGGCTCGCGGCAGATATTCGCCCGGGCCAGCGCGCTGCGCCTGCCGTTCCGGGTGCTGCCGCCACCCGGGACAAGCATCTGCTGGCACGAGGGCCCGCCCCTGCAGCGCCTGGTCGACCTGCCACGCGGTGCGCTCTCAGGCCCGGTGCAGGAAGACAAGGCCCAGGCCCATGCCGCCCTGACCCAGGTGGTGACGACCGAACGCCAACACCTGCAAGCCTTCGACCTGCGCCTGGTCGACGGCTTCGCCTGCAACGCGAGCAGCCAGCACGGCTACGCCAGTTTCGAGGACTATGCGGCGAGCGAGCACTGCAAGCAGGTACGCATCATCAGCTACAAGGATTTCGTCAAGACCATCAGCCAGGCCTTGCCGCGTTTTCTCGCCGGCGAGGCCGTCGAGCTGCGGCAGGCCGGCTGGCACGGCACCCGCACCTTCTGGGCGGGCGAGCAGCAGGGCGAAGCCTTCGCCGGAGCCATCGTCTATGCCCGCAGGCGCGGCCTGGAGGTGCTGCTGCCGGCCAACCTGACCCGTTACCGGCTGAGCGCCAGCGGGCTGGAAAACCTGCAGCTGCGCTACCACGTGCTGGCCATGCCGGGCGAAGCCTGGAGCGACCCGCACTTCATGGGCCTGCTGCTGGACAACGGCCTGCCCTATGCGCGCCTGTCGTTGCTGAAGACCGCCGGCGCGCCGGAATTCCTCCTGTTGCCCAAGGAACATCCCCAGGCCACCGCCCTCGGCGAAGGCCTGCGCCTGGCCGGCGCGCCCGACGTACTGGGCTATCTGCGCCAGCTGGCTCTGTAACCCGGTGACGGGCCCATTCGCGTAGGGTGCGCTGCGCGCACCGGCCATACCATCCGAGCTGGTGCGCACGGCGCACCCTGCGATTACTCGTCACCGCCACGCAGCAGACGGCCGATCATCTCCAAGGAATAACCGCGATAGGCGAGAAAGCGCCCCTGCTGGGCGCGCTCGCGAACATCGCCCGGCAGCTGGCCGCCATACTTGCGCTGCCAGGTCTCGCGCAGCTGTTCGAACCAGTCGATGCCGCTGTCGCGCAGCGCCTGGTCGATGTCGCCGCGCGCCAGACCGCGCTGGCCCAGCTCTTCGCGAATGCGCTGCGGGCCATAGCCGGCGCGGGCGCGGTAGGCGACGAAGCTTTCCAGGTAACGCGCCTCCGAGAGCAGGCCCTCTTCGGCCAAACGCTGCAACGCAGCCTCGATCAGCGCCTCGGGGGCGCCGCGTTTGCGCAGCTTGCGCGTCAGCTCTACCCGTCCATGTTCGCGCCGCGCCAGCAGATCCATGGCCGCCCGCCTGACGGCGAGCGGGTTATCCAGCACCACGGACATGCTGCGTAGGCTTAGAAGTCGACTTCGGCGTCGGCCAGGTCATCGACCGAGGCTTTCACCGGTGCACCGCCGACCAGCAGCTTCTCGCGAACCTGGCCCTCGATGGCGCGCGCCACTTCCGGGTTGTCTTCCAGGTATTTGGCCGCGTTGGCCTTGCCCTGACCGATCTTGTTGCCCTGGTAGCTGTACCAGGCGCCGGATTTCTCCACCAGGCCCTGCTGCACGCCCAGGTCGATGATCTCGCCGTTGCGGTAGATGCCCTTGCCGTAGAGGATCTGGAACTCGGCCTGGCGGAAGGGCGGTGCCACCTTGTTCTTGACGATCTTCACGCGGGTTTCGCTGCCCACCACTTCCTCGCCTTCCTTCACCGCGCCGGTGCGGCGGATGTCCAGGCGCACCGAGGCGTAGAACTTCAGCGCGTTACCGCCGGTGGTGGTTTCCGGGCTGCCGAACATCACGCCGATCTTCATGCGGATCTGGTTGATGAAGATCACCAGGCAATTGGCGTTCTTGATGTTGCCGGTGATCTTGCGCAGCGCCTGGCTCATCAGGCGGGCCTGCAGGCCGACGTGCATGTCGCCCATCTCGCCTTCGATTTCCGCCTTGGGCACCAGGGCAGCCACGGAGTCGACGATGATCACGTCGACGGCATTGGAACGCACCAGCATGTCGGTGATTTCCAGCGCCTGCTCGCCGGTATCCGGCTGCGACACCAGCAGGTCGTCGACATTCACGCCGAGCTTGCCGGCATAGTCGGGGTCTAGGGCGTGCTCGGCGTCGACGAAGGCGCAGGTGGCCCCCATCTTCTGCGCTTCGGCGATCACCGACAGGGTCAGGGTGGTCTTACCGGAGGATTCCGGCCCGTAGATCTCGACGATCCGGCCCTTCGGCAGGCCGCCGATGCCCAGGGCGATGTCCAGGCCCAGCGAGCCGGTGGAGATGGCCGGAATGGCCTGGCGCTCGTGATCGCCCATGCGCATTACCGCACCCTTGCCGAACTGCTTCTCGATCTGACCCAGGGCAGCCGCCAAGGCGCGCTTCTTGTTCTCGTCCATTTGTATCCTCACGTGCTCAAGGCCTCAGCGGCCACCGACAACTGTATAAGTAGACAGTATTATTCCACAGGGCAAGTCGCCCGCCTACCCCATTACCGGATTTTCCTCGGCCAGCAGGCGCGAAAGCCCCGCCAGTGCGGCCTCGACCGTTTGTCGGCGCACCTCGCCGCGATCACCGGGGAAGTGTTTGCGCAGGCTGTACAGGCGCTCGCCGTCGCCCCAGGCCAGCCATACGGTGCCCACCGGTTTCTCTGCCGAACCGCCGTCGGGCCCCGCCACGCCGCTGACCGCCACCGCGTAGCGCGCCCCACTGCGGGCCTGGGCGCCGCGCACCATGGCCTCGACCACCTCGCAGCTGACTGCGCCGACAGTGGCGAACAACTCGGCCGGCACGCCCAGCTGCTTGCTCTTCTGTGCGTTGGAATAGGTGACGTAGCCGGCCTCGAACCAGGCCGAACTGCCGGGGATACGGGTGATTGCCTCGGCGATGCCGCCGCCGGTGCAGGACTCGGCGGTGCTGACCTGGGCACCGGCGGCTTGCAACTGCCGGCCGAGCTGCGCGGCCAGGTGACTGATGGAATCCATATGCTCTCCGGGGTGAAACGGGCCAGGTCGATACCCTACACTAGGCGCTTTTGCGATTTAAGCCGGACAGTCGAGACCATGACGGACCTCTCCCAGCACACCCCAATGATGCAGCAGTACTGGAAACTGAAGAACCAGCACCCGGACCAGCTGATGTTCTACCGCATGGGGGATTTCTACGAGATCTTCTACGAAGACGCGAAGAAAGCCGCGAAGCTGCTGGATATCACCCTCACCGCCCGCGGCCAGTCCGCCGGCCAGTCGATCCCCATGTGCGGCATCCCCTTCCATTCGCTGGAAGGCTACCTGGCCAAGCTGGTCAAGCTCGGCGAGTCGGTGGTGATCTGCGAGCAGATCGGCGACCCGGCCACCAGCAAGGGCCCGGTGGAACGCCAGGTGGTGCGCATCATCACCCCCGGCACCATCAGCGACGAGGCCCTGCTCGACGAGCACCGCGACAACCTGCTGGCCGCCGTGCTCGGCGACGAGCGCCTGTTCGGCCTGGCCGTGCTGGATATCACCAGCGGCCGCTTCAGCGTGCAGGAGATCAAGGGCTGGGAAAACCTGCTGGCCGAGCTGGAACGTTTGAACCCCGCCGAGCTGCTGATCCCCGACGATTGGCCGCAGGGCCTGCCGGCGGAAAAGCGCAAGGGCTCGCGCCGCCGCGCGCCCTGGGACTTCGAGCGCGACACGGCATTCAAGAGCCTGTGCCAGCAGTTCGGCACCCAGGACCTGAAAGGCTTCGGCTGCGAGCACCTGACCCTGGCCATCGGCGCCGCCGGCTGCCTGCTGGCCTACGCCAAGGAAACCCAGCGCACCGCCCTGCCCCACCTGCGCAGCCTGCGTCACGAGCGCCTGGACGACACGGTGATCCTCGACGGCGCCAGCCGGCGCAACCTGGAGCTGGACATCAACCTCGCCGGCGGCCGCGACAACACCCTGCAGTCGGTCATGGACCGCTGCCAGACCGCCATGGCCAGCCGCCTGCTGGGCCGCTGGCTGAACCGCCCGCTGCGTGATCGCGCGGTACTGGAGGCACGCCAGGACGCCATTGCCTGCCTGCTCGACGGTTACCGCTTCGAAACGCTGCAACCGCAGCTCAAGGAGATCGGCGACCTGGAGCGCATCCTCGCCCGTATCGGCCTGCGCAACGCCCGTCCACGCGATCTGGCGCGCCTGCGCGACGCCCTGGCCGCGCTACCCGAACTGCAGCAGGCGATGACCGACCTGGACACCCCGCACCTGCAGCAGCTGGCCTCGAGCATCGCCACCTACCCGGAACTGGCCGACCTGCTGGCCCGCGCCATCATCGACAACCCGCCGGCGGTAATCCGCGACGGCGGCGTGCTGAAGACCGGCTTTGACGCCGAGCTGGACGAGCTGCAGGCGATGAGCGAGAACGCCGGCCAGTTCCTCATGGACCTGGAAGCGCGCGAGAAAGCCCGCACGGGCCTGGCCAACCTCAAGGTCGGCTACAACCGCGTGCACGGCTACTTCATCGAGCTGCCGACCAAGCAGGCCGAATCGGCACCGGCCGACTATATTCGCCGGCAGACGCTCAAGGGCGCCGAGCGTTTCATCACCCCGGAGCTCAAGGAGTTCGAGGACAAGGCGCTGTCGGCCAAGAGCCGCGCCCTGGCCCGCGAAAAGATGCTCTACGACGAACTGCTCGAGCACCTGATCGGCCACCTGGCGCCGCTGCTCGGCAGCGCCGCGGCGTTGGCCGAACTGGACGTACTGAGCAACCTGGCCGAACGGGCGCTGAATCTCGACCTCAATCGTCCGCGTTTCGTCGAGGAACCCTGCATGCGCATCGACCAGGGGCGTCACCCGGTGGTCGAACAGGTGCTGACTACGCCCTTCGTGGCCAACGACCTGAACCTCGACGACAGCCGTCGCATGCTGATCATCACCGGGCCGAACATGGGCGGTAAGTCCACCTACATGCGCCAGACCGCGCTGATCGTGCTGCTGGCCCATATCGGCAGCTTCGTCCCAGCGGCGGCCTGCGAGCTGTCACTGGTCGACCGCATCTTCACCCGTATCGGTTCCTCGGACGACCTGGCCGGCGGCCGCTCCACCTTCATGGTGGAAATGAGCGAGACCGCCAACATCCTGCACAACGCCAGCGAGCGCAGCCTGGTGCTGATGGACGAAGTCGGCCGCGGCACCAGCACCTTCGACGGCCTGTCGCTGGCCTGGTCGGCGGCCGAGCACCTGGCGCGGCTGCGCGCCTTCACCCTGTTCGCCACCCACTACTTCGAGCTGACCGTGCTGCCGGAAAGCGAGCCGGTGGTGGCCAACGTGCACCTCTCGGCCACCGAGCACAACGAACGCATCGTCTTCCTCCACCACGTCCAGCCCGGGCCAGCCAGCCAGAGCTACGGCCTGGCGGTGGCGCAACTGGCCGGCGTGCCCGGCACGGTGATCGCCCGCGCGCGCGAGCACCTGGCACGACTGGAGACCACCAGCCTGCCGCACGATCTGCCGCGCCAGGAGCCCGGCAAAGCGCAGGTGCCGATGCAGAGCGACCTGTTCGCCAGCGTGCCGCACCCGCTGCTGGAGGAATTGCACAAGATCAATCCGGATGATCTGAGCCCGCGCAAGGCGCTGGAGCTGTTATATACATGGAAGACGCGCATCTAACGCAGCCGCGCGCAAGCTGCTAGAATCGCGCGCAATTTTACGACTTGCCCGGTTTACAGCCTGAGCCGCGGCCACTGAACAGAGCACCTGGCAGCCCTTCGCAGAAAGAGCCCAGGCCGCCGCCCGAGGAGAGAATCAGACATGACCTTCGTCGTTACCGACAACTGTATCAAGTGCAAATACACCGACTGCGTGGAAGTCTGCCCGGTGGATTGCTTTTACGAAGGCCCGAACTTCCTGGTGATCCACCCGGACGAGTGCATCGACTGCGCCCTGTGCGAGCCCGAGTGCCCGGCCCAGGCGATCTTCTCCGAGGACGAGGTGCCGGAGGACATGCAGGAATTTATCGAGCTGAACGCTGACCTGGCCGAAGTCTGGCCGAACATCACCGAGAAGAAGGACGCCCTGGCGGACGCCGAGGAATGGGATGGCGTGAAGGACAAGCTGCAGCACCTGGAGCGCTGAGCGCCAGGCTGAAAACACCAAGACCCGCCAAGTGCGGGTCTTCTGTTTTTCAGAGTAAAAAAAGGGGCGGCTTGCGCCGCCCACTCTTTTGTCCCTAGTCCCTTTGTTTCCCAACCCATCGTCCTGATGAATCGCTTCTTGCGATGTTCCCGATCATCGTCCTGATGACCCGTGCTTGTCCCTGAGCACGAGAGTGATATTAGTCGCTGCAGCAGCGCTCACAACCCCGGCCCAGGGCACGACGGAGCGCGCCACAGCCTTTTGCCCGCAAGAATAAATCATTCAAAAACAATAACTTAATAAAAATAGAACGGCATAACGGCGAGAAGCTCGCGACCTTTCCGCACAAAGGCTGACAGCACCTGTAAGCGATGGCTTACATGGCCAGGCAGAAAAAACCCGGCCGCAGCCGGGTTCTTGATGAGCGCGCCGTCTTACTGGAACAGGGCGTCGCTGGACAGGCCGTTCTTCTCGAGGATTTCGCGCAGACGCTTGAGCGCCTCGACCTGGATCTGCCGCACCCGCTCGCGGGTCAGGCCGATCTCCTGGCCTACTTCCTCCAGCGTGCAGCTCTCGTGGCCACGCAGGCCGAAACGGCGCACCACCACTTCACGCTGTTTGTCGGTGAGATCCGACAGCCACTGATCGATGCTCTGCGACAGGTCGTCGTCCTGCAACAGCTCGCAGGGGTCGGTCGGCCGGTCGTCGGTCAGGGTATCGAGGAGGGTCTTGTCCGAGTCCGGACCGAGTGAGACGTCCACCGAGGACACCCGCTCGTTGAGGCCGAGCATGCGCTTGACCTCGCCCACCGGTTTTTCCAGCAGGTTGGCAATTTCTTCCGCAGAGGGCTCGTGGTCGAGCTTCTGGGTCAGTTCGCGAGCCGCACGCAGGTAGACGTTGAGCTCCTTGACCACATGAATCGGCAAACGGATGGTGCGCGTCTGGTTCATGATGGCCCGTTCGATGGTCTGGCGGATCCACCAGGTCGCATAGGTCGAGAAACGGAACCCCCGCTCCGGATCGAATTTTTCCACCGCGCGGATCAACCCCAGATTGCCCTCCTCGATCAGATCGAGCAGCGACAGGCCGCGGTTGACGTAACGCCGAGCAATCTTCACCACCAGGCGCAGGTTGCTCTCGATCATGCGCTTGCGCCCGGCCGGATCGCCCTTCTGCGCCAGGCGCGCGAAGTGCACTTCCTCTTCGGGAGTAAGCAGAGGGGAGAAGCCGATTTCGTTGAGGTAAAGCTGAGTGGCGTCGAGCGCCCGGGTGTAATCGATGTACTTGTGCTGCTTGGAGGGGGTGGCGTGCTTGGTCTTGGCACGTGCGGCCGGCGTTTCCGCCTCGTCGCTCTGAACCTCGCCCAGAACGATGCCCGGCTCCATCAGGAGCAGTTCATCGTCGACGTCAAACTCCGGCGCTTCTTTTTTGATGAGAGCCATTGTTGTTGTCCCTAGCTGAGTTCGACAACAGACTCTGGCGGAACCATCCTGGCCACACCCGAGCCCGTCCCTCCTACGTGATGGGACGAGCCGGCTGGCGGATCAACGACGTGGCAGATATTGCAGCGGATCTACAGGTTTACCTTGGCGGCGAATCTCGAAATGCAGCTTCACCCGGTCGGCCCCTGTGGACCCCATCTCGGCAATGTTTTGCCCGGCCTTGACCTGCTGCCCCTCCCGTACCAACAACCTGCGGTTATGACCGTAAGCACTTACGTAGGTATCGCTGTGCTTGATGATGATCAACTCGCCGTAGCCCCGCAAACCACTCCCGGCGTACACCACTGAACCATCAGACGCAGCTAAAACAGGCTGTCCTAATTCCCCGGCGATATCAATGCCTTTATTCAAACTGCCGTTTGAGGAGAAACGCCCGATCACCGTACCCTGCGCAGGCCAGGCCCAACCGCTGGCGGAACGGGTCACCGGGGTAACCGGCGTGGTAGCCGGAGCGGTCTTGACCGGTACCGGCTTGCTCGCCTGCGAAACCGGCGCCGTGGCCAGCGGCGGGCGGCTCGGCGCCGGCTGGCTGACCACCGGCGCGGTCGCCCGCGGCACCGTCGCGGCCACCGGCTGGGCCGGCGTGATGCGATTGTCGAAACGGATGACCTGGCCGACGCGAATCAGATAGGGATCGCGCAGGCCATTATGGGCAGCCAGCGCCTTCCAGTCCCAGCCGAAGCGAAAGGCGATGGAATAGAGCGTGTCGCCACGCTGCACCACGTAGTGGCCGCTGCGTACCGGCTGGCGCTGCACCAGCGGGGCGTTGCCCTGATGCTGCCCGCGCTCGACCACCTGCACGCCGCCCGGCGGCGGACTGGCGCAACCGGCCAGGGCACTGGCGGCGAGCAAAGCGAAAGGCAGGCGAAGGCCGGCGGCTCTGCGAATTAGCGCGTGAACGGCGGTGCGACTCACCATTTGCTCCCTGAACGATCCCGAATACGGCGGCTATTGTGCCGGATTTATTTGGCGCAACCAGTATCTCTTGGCTGACGCCCGGCCAACCACTCCAGCCCCAGCACCAGGACGATGCCGGCCAGCGCCAGCACCAGGGCCAGCAACAGCTGCGGGTCCTGGCCGCTGAGTTCGGCGAAATGCCCCGGCAGCAGGTTGTTCTGCAGCAGCGGTATCTGCTCGCCCTTGCTGTCGACGCGCCAGCTCAGGGTTTCCTTCCACGGCCAGACCTTGTTCAGCGAACCGAGCATCAACCCGGTGAGAAAGGCCAGGCTGAGGTCGCGCCAGCGCGCCAGCAACCAGCTGAGCAAGCGGGCGAAGCTGAGGATGCCGACCAGGCAGCCGCCGGCGAACACCGCCAGCACGCCGATTTCCAGGTCCTTCACCGCCCCCAGCACCACCGGATACAGGCCCAGCAGCAGCAGGATGAAGCTGCCGGAGATACCCGGCAGGATCATCGCGCAGATGGCGATGGCGCCAGCGCAGAACAGGCTCAGCGGGTCACTGCCCCACTGCACCGGCGCGGCCACGGTGATCCAGTAGGCGAAGGCCAGGCCGAGCAGGAAGCTCAGCGCCCGGCTCCAGTTCCAGCGATGAATGTCACGACCGACCATATAGGCCGAGACCAGGATCAGGCCGAAGAAGAACGACCAGACCGGGATCGGCTGATGCTCCAGCAGGTAGGTGATCAACCGCGCGAAGCTCAGCACGCTGGTCAGGATGCCGCCAAGCAGCACCAGCAGAAAGGTCGCGTTGGCCATGCGCCAGGCGTCCTTGATCCGTCCGCGCAACAGCAGCAAGGCGGCCTCGGGGACGCTGGCGATGGAGCGCAGCAGTTCGTCGTAGATGCCGCTGATAAAGGCGATGGTGCCGCCGGAGACGCCTGGCACCACGTCGGCAGCGCCCATGGCCATGCCCTTGGCGTAGAGCAGAAAATGTTTCTTCATGGATCCTTCCAGGATGGTGCAGCGGTCAGGCCAGCGGCCCGTTGAGTAGCGGCACGAAGCGCACCGCGTCCAGCACGTGGCGGGAGAAGCCGTTCTCTTCGCGCACGATCAGCAGCAGCTGCTGCACGTCGCCGGCGCCAACCGGAATCACCAGACGCCCGCCGGGCGCCAGCTGATCGAGCAGCGCCTGCGGCACTTCCGCAGCGGCGGCGGTGACGATGATGCCGTTGTACGGGCCCAGGGCATTCCAGCCCTCCCAGCCATCACCCCAGCGAAAGACCACGTTGCGCAGGCTGAGTTCGGCCAGGCGCTCCTTGGCGCGATCCTGCAACACCTGGATGCGTTCGACCGAGAACACCCGCTCCACCAGCTGCGCCAGCACGGCGGTCTGGTAACCGGAACCGGTACCGATCTCCAGCACCTTGTCCAGCGGCCCGGCGGCCAGCAGCAACTCGGTCATGCGCCCGACCATATAGGGCTGGGAGATGGTCTGGTTGTGCCCGATGGGCAGCGCGGTGTCCTCGTAGGCGCGGTGCGCCAGCGCCTCGTCGACGAACAGGTGGCGCGGCGTGCGGCGAATCACCTCGAGCACCCGCGGATTGCTCAGGCCCTCGTCGTAGAGGCGCTGAATCAGGCGCTCGCGGGTGCGCTGGGAAGTCATGCCGATCCCGCGGCGGTGCATATCGTCCTGTCCGCGCATCAGCAGATGCCCTCCAGCCAGCCGTGCATGCTGTCGAAGGCCTCGGCGAAGGTGCGGTCGAGCTGCAGCGGGGTAATCGACACATAGCCCTGCATCACCGCATGGAAATCGGTGCCCGGGCCGCCGTCCTCGGCATCGCCGGCCACCGAGATCCAGTAGCCTTCCTTGCCGCGCGGGTTGACCACCTTGACCGGCGCCGCGGCGCGGGCGCGGTGGCCCAGGCGGGTCAGCTGCACGCCGCGGATATGCTCCAGCGGCAGGTTGGGCACGTTGACGTTGAGCACGGTGCGCGGCGGCAGGTCGAGGCGCTCATGGGCCTCCACCAGCTTGCGGGCGAAATAGGCGGCCGTCGGCAGGTTATCGGCCTGACGCGACAGCAGCGAGAAGGCGAACGCCGGCTTGGCCAGGAAGCGCCCCTCCAGCGCGGCGGCGACGGTGCCGGAATAGAGCACGTCGTCGCCCAGGTTGGCGCCCAGGTTGATGCCCGAGACGACCATTTCCGGCACCTGCTCGAACAAACCGTTGAGGCCCAGGTGCACGCAGTCGGTGGGCGTGCCGTTGAGGCTGATATAACCGTTGCTCAGCGGCGTCGGGTGCAGCGGACGGTCGAGGGTCAGCGCGCTGCTGGCGCCACTCTTGTCCTCGGCGGGCGCGATCACCACGCACTCGGCATAGTCGGCCAGCGCCTGGTGCAACGCGGCGATCCCGGGTGCGTTCACCCCGTCGTCATTGGAAATCAGAATTCGCATGGAGTATCCGTCTGCCCTGCTGGCACCAGATCGACGAGTTCGCGCACCACGACAGTGGCGAAACACCCGGCCGGCAGGACGAATGCAAGTTGCAGAATATCGGGCTCCGGATAATGCCACGTCAGGCCGCCTATGGGGAGGCGCAGAATGCGCCGTTCGTGCGCCATGCCCGCCTTTGCCAGCCACTCGAGCAGCGCCGGCTCGCCCGCGCCGACGCCCTGTTCGACGAGCTGCACCGCCTCCGCCGTGGGCAGCGCGCCCTCGCCCCACAGCGGGCCGGTCGGGTGCAGGTCGAGAAGCGCCAGACGCGGGTCGGCTGTCTCCGCCTCGCCGGCCATGAAGAAACTGCGGCTGCCGGTAAAGGCCAGCAGGTCGCCGACCTGCGCCTGGTTCCAACTGCCGGCGGCGACCCGCTCGGCCAGCACGCGGTTGAACAGGTAGCTGCGCGCCGCCGACAGCAGGCGCGAACGCAGGTTGCGCTGCACCGGCAGTTCCTGGCGGGCCGCATACTGCCGGGCCTCCTCGACATTGCCGCCGGCGAAGCCGAAGCGTTGCAGGCCGAAGTAGTTGGGCACACCCTGCGCGGCGATGCGCTGCAGGCGCTGCTGCAGTGCCTCGCGGTCGGCCTCCAGGGCAGTCAGACGCAGGGTGAAACCGTTGGCGGCATGGGCGCCGCGCTGCAGCTTGCGGTTGTGCCGCAGGCTGCGCAGGACGGCCAGGTCATCACCCTGCGCGGTGGCCAGGTCGGGATCGGCCTTGCCCGGCAGGTGCAGGCTGAACCACTGCCGGGTCAGCGCCTGGCGATCCTTGAGTCCGGCGTAGCTGACCGCCTTGAGCGGCAGGCCGGCGGCGCGGGCGATGCGCCGGGCGGCGTCCTCGGTGTTCAGGCCGCGTTTTTCCACCCACAGCCAGAGGTGCTCGCCCTGGCCGGTGAGCGGGATGTCCAGCACCTCGTCGACCTGAAAGTCCTCGGCACTGGCCTTGAGCACGGCGCGCCCGCAGGCCTGGCCATGGGCGCGCGGGCCCAGCAGCTGCGCCTCGTTCATGCCTTGACCAGCAGCGCCACGGCATGCACCGCGATGCCTTCCTCGCGACCGGTGAAGCCGAGCTTCTCGGTGGTGGTGGCCTTGACGTTGACCTGGTCCAGCTCCACGCCGAGATCCTCGGCGATGCGCTCGCGCATGCTCTGGATATGCGGCGCCATCTTCGGCGCCTGGGCGACGATGGTGGCGTCGACGTTGCCCACCGCATAGCCCTTGGCCCGTACCAGCCCCATCACATGGCGCAACAGCGCGCGGCTGTCGGCGCCCTTGAAGCTCGGGTCGGTGTCGGGAAAGTGCTTGCCGATATCGCCCAGGGCCAGCGCACCGAGCAGCGCATCGGCGAGCGCATGCAGCAGCACGTCGCCGTCGGAATGGGCGATCAGCCCGAACTTGTGGGGAATGCGCACGCCGCCCAGGGTGATGAAATCGCCCTCGCCGAAGCGGTGTACGTCGTAGCCATGGCCGATACGCATAAAGAACAACGCCCTGAAAAAGTCAGGGCGTGATTCTACATGCACCGGCCGCCATAGGGGGCGCCGTGCGCACCCTAGGCCAAGGCTTCGGCGTGATGGCGCAGATGATCGTCGATAAAGCTGGCGATGAAGTAGTAGCTGTGGTCGTAACCCGGCTGCAGGCGCAGGGTCAGCGGATGGCCGGCCGCCTTGGCCGCCGCCTGCAGCGCCTGCGGCTTGAGCTGGGTTTCGAGGAAATCGTCGCGGTCGCCCTGATCGACCAGGATCGGCAGCTTCTCGCCGGCCTCGGCGATCAGCACGCTGGCGTCCCATTCGCGCCAGCGCGAGCGGTCCTCGCCCAGATAGAGGGAAAACGCCTTCTCGCCCCAGGGACAGTTCATCGGATTGCTGATCGGTGCGAAGGCCGACACCGAGCGATAGCGCCCGGGGTTCTTCAGCGCGCAGATCAAGGCGCCGTGGCCGCCCATGGAATGGCCGGCGACGCCGCGCTTGCCCGTCACCGGGAAGTTGGCCTCGACCAGCGCCGGTAGCTCCTGCACCACGTAGTCGTACATGCGGTAGTGCCGCGCCCAGGGTTCGACGGTGGCGTTGAGGTAGAAGCCGGCGCCGAGACCGAAGTCGTAGGCGCCGTCCGCATCGTCCGGCACGCCCTCGCCGCGCGGGCTGGTGTCCGGCGCGACCAGGATCAGGCCCAGCTCGGCCGCCAGCCTGTGCGCGCCAGCTTTCTGCATGAAGTTCTCGTCGGTGCAGGTCAGCCCGCTGAGCCAGTACAGCACCGGCAGGCGAGCCCCCTGCTCGGCCTGCGGCGGCAGGTAGACGGCGAACTGCATGTCGCAACCGAGCACCTCGGAACGGTGCCGGTAGCGCTTGTGCCAGCCGCCGAAGCTCTTGTTGCTGGAAACGATTTCCAAGGTCATGGACATCTCCCTCGGGTGCGCCGTGCGCACCGCTTGATCCTGGTGCAAATGGCGCACCCTACAGGCACAGGTCGCCCTGCAGTCAGAAATGAATGACAGTACGAATGCTCTTGCCTTCGTGCATCAGCTCGAACGCTTCGTTGATCTGATCCAGCGGCAGGTTGTGGGTGATAAAGGTGTCCAGCGGGATCTCGCCCTTCTGCGCCTTTTCCACGTAGCCGGGCAGCTCGGTACGGCCCTTGACCCCGCCGAAGGCGCTGCCGCGCCAGACCCGCCCGGTGACCAGCTGGAACGGCCGGGTGCTGATCTCGGCACCGGCCGGCGCCACGCCGATGATGGTCGACTCGCCCCAGCCCTTGTGGCAGCACTCCAGCGCAGCGCGCATCAGCTGCACGTTGCCGATGCACTCGAAGCTGTAGTCGACGCCACCGTCGGTCATCTCGACGATTACCTCCTGGATCGGCTTGCTGTGATCCTTCGGGTTGACGAAGTCGGTCATGCCCAGCTCGCGCGCCACGGCTTCCTTGGCCGGATTGATGTCGATGCCGATGATGCGCGAAGCCTTGGCCATCTTGGCGCCGATGATGGCCGCCAGGCCGATGCCGCCCAGGCCGAAGATGGCCACGGTAGAACCCTCGGTGACCTTGGCGGTGTTGAGCACGGCGCCGATACCGGTGGTCACGCCACAACCGAGCAGGCAGACCTTCTCCAGCGGCGCCTCCTTGGGGATCTTGGCCAGGGAGACTTCCGGCAGCACGGTGTACTCGGAGAAGGTCGAGCAGCCCATGTAGTGGTAGATCGGCTCACCATTGTAGGAGAAGCGGCTGGTGCCGTCGGGCATCAGGCCCTTGCCCTGGGTGGCGCGCACCGAGCTGCACAGGTTGGTCTTGTTGGATTTGCAGAATTTGCACTCGCCGCATTCGGCGGTATACAGCGGAATCACGTGATCACCGACCGCCAGCGAGGTGACGCCCTCGCCCACCGCCTCGACGATACCGCCGCCTTCGTGACCGAGGATGCAGGGGAACACGCCTTCGCTGTCCTGGCCGGACAGGGTGTAGGCATCGGTGTGGCAGACGCCGGTGGCGACGATGCGCACCAGCACCTCGCCGGCCTTGGGCGGCGCCACGTCCACCTCGACGATCTGCAGCGGCTGATTCGGGGCGAAGGCGACGGCGGCGCGGGACTTGATCATCTGGGCTCTCCTGAGCGTGTTGAGCGGTGGCCAGCAGTCTAGTCCAGCGCCATCCGGAAATAATTGGCGATCAGGCAAAACATTATTGCCATACAGGGATAATCAAGGTCTTCTTCTGCAGTTAGCGGCAGAGCCAGGATGCAATCCGGGAACTGCCGCGCCAGGCATTCCCGGATTGCATCCGGGCTACACGAGAAGGAGAAAGCATGAATCGCTGGGAAGGGCTGGACGAATTCGTCGCCGTGGCCGAGTGCGGCCAGTTCAGCGCCGCCGCCGAGCGCCTGGGCCTGTCCACCTCGCAGGTCAGCCGCCAGGTCGCACGCCTGGAGGAGCGCCTGCAGAGCCGGCTGTTCTACCGCAGCACCCGGCGCGTGGCGCTGACCGAAGCCGGGCAGACCTTCCTGCAGCACTGCCAGCGCCTGCAGGACGCGCGCGAGGAAGCCCTGCGCGTGGTCAGCGACCTGACCGCCGAGCCCAAGGGACTGCTGCGCATGACCTGCGCGGTGGCCTACGGCGAGCGCTTCATCGTGCCGCTGGTCAATCAGTTCATGGCCCGTCATCCGCAGCTGCGGGTGGAGATCGAACTGTCCAACAGCCAGCTCGACCTGCTCCACGAGGGCCTGGACCTGGCCATCCGCCTCGGCCGCCTGCAGGATTCGCGGCTGGTGGCCGCGCGCCTGGCGCCGCGGCGGATGTACCTGTGCGCAGCGCCCGCCTACTTGCAGCACTACGGCCGGCCGCACTCGCTGTCGGAACTGGCGCGGCACAACTGCCTGGTGGGCAGCAGCGAGTACTGGAGCTTCGTCGACGGCGGGCGGGAAAGCCAGGTGCGCGTGCAGGGCAACTGGCGCTGCAACAGCGGCCAGGCGGTACTCGATGCCGCACTGCGCGGCTTCGGCCTGTGCCAGCTGCCGGACTATTACGTGCTCGAACACCTGGCCAGAGGCGCACTGGTGTCCCTGCTGGAACAGCACCAGCCACCGAACACCGCGGTCTGGGCGCTGTACCCGCAGCAGCGCCACCTGTCGCCCAAGGTGCGCCAGCTGGTCGATCACCTCAAACAGGGGCTGAGCGAACGCGCCGAGTATCGGGAGCAACAGAATGTCACAGCGCAAGGGGGAACCCCACGCGACGGGCGCGGCCAGAGTAACTGACGCCCAGGCGGCAGCTGAAAAACCTAGGCGACGACTGCAGGACTGCAGAAAGCCAAAGCCGAGGAAGTTTTTCCGCAGCCTACTCGCGTTTCACTGCAACCGGAGGACAGCGCTATGCAAGTCATGGTCAACAGCGACAACCATATCCACGGTTCCGCCGCCCTGGCGGACAAGGTACGCGGCCGGGTGGAACTCAAGCTCAAGCGCTTCGAGGATCACCTGACCCGGGTCGAGCTGCACTTCAACGACGAGAACAGCCACAAGGGCGGCGGGCTGGACAAGCGCTGCCAGGCCGAAGCGCGGCTCAAGGGCCGCGACCCGGTATCGGTGAGCCATAACGCCGACAGCCTCGAGCAGGCACTGGAGGGCGTCATCGACAAACTCGGCACGGTGCTGGAGCGCAATATCGAGAAACAACGCCTGAGCTGAGACGCGGCGCTACTGGTTGCGCTCGGCCCAGGCTTGCCGCAACCACTGCAGATCCTCGGGGCGGGTGATCTTCAGGTTGTCCGCCCGCCCCTCCACCAGGCGCGGCGCCTGCCCAGCCCATTCCAACGCCGAGGCCTCGTCGGTGATCGAAGCGCCCGCCGCCAGCGCATCGGCCAGGGCGCCACGCAGCGCCGCCAGGCGGAACATCTGCGGCGTATAGGCCTGCCAGATCAGGCTGCGGTCCAGGGTTTCCAGCACCCGGCCATCGGCGCCGACACGCTTGAGGGTGTCGCGCGCCGGCACCGCCAGCAGGCCGCCGAGCGGATCCTCGGCCAGGGTGCTCAGCAGGCGGTCGAGGTCGGCGCGGGCCAGATTGGGCCGCGCCGCATCGTGCACCAGCACCCAGTCGTCCGCCCCGGCGCCGCCGGCCAGCAGCAGATCGAGACCGGCCAGCACCGAGTCGGCGCGCTCGCGCCCGCCCGCGGCGCGGCGCACCCGTGGGTCGCCGGCCACGGCCAGCTGCGCCCAGTAGGGATCGTCCGCGGCCAGACAGACCACGGCGCCGAGCAGGCCGGGGTGGTCGAGGAAGCAGTGCAGGCTATGTTCGAGAATGCAGCGCCCTGCCACCTGCAGGTACTGCTTGGGGCGGTCGGCGGCCATCCGCGCGCCGACGCCGGCGGCCGGGATCACCAGCCAGAAATTCGTGGTCATTCGGTCAGCAGGTAGAGGGTCTCGCCCTCTTTGAGCATGCCCAGTTCCTGCCGCGCGCGCTCTTCCACGGTCTCCATACCGCGCTTGAGCTCCATCACCTCGGCCTCGAGGATGCGGTTGCGCTCCAGCAGGCGTTCGTTCTCGCCCTGCTGCTCGGCGATCTGCTGCTGCAGGCGGCTGACCTGGGCCAGGCTGCCCTCGCCGATCCACAGGCGATACTGCAGGCCGGCCAGCAACAGGACCAGCACGATGAACAGCCAATACGGACTACGCATGGAGCGGCTCGCAGATTGAGTCATCGGCATGGTAGGGGCTGCGTTCATGCTTGAAAAGAAGCCGACTGATGAGTGACATGGGATTTCGGTACCTGCATCCGTGCATTGGTTCCAAGGGTTCGACGAAGCGTCCACGAAAAAGGGCGACTCGCGTCGCCCTTTTCTACCACGCAGTGCTTAGCCGCGGAACTCGGCACGGCCCTTATAGGGAGCCTTGCCGCCCAGCTGCTCTTCGATGCGCAGCAGCTGGTTGTACTTGGACACGCGGTCGGAGCGGCACAGCGAACCGGTCTTGATCTGACCGGCGGCAGTACCCACGGCCAGATCGGCGATGGTGCTGTCTTCGGTTTCGCCGCTGCGGTGCGAGATCACCGCGGTGAAGCCGGCGGCCTTGGCCATCTGGATGGCTTCCAGGGTCTCGGTCAGCGAGCCGATCTGGTTGAACTTGATCAGGATCGAGTTGCCGATCTTCTCATCGATGCCGCGCTTGAGGATCTTGGTGTTGGTGACGAACAGATCGTCGCCGACCAGCTGCACCTTGGCGCCGATCTTGTCGGTCAGCACTTTCCAGCTGGCCCAGTCGGACTCGTCCATGCCGTCTTCGATGGAGATGATCGGGTAGCGCTGGGTCAGGCCGGCCAGGTAATCGGCGAAACCTTCACCGCTGAATACCTTGCCTTCGCCGGCCAGGTCGTACTGTCCGTCCTTGTAGAACTCGCTGGAGGCGCAGTCCAGGGCCAGGGTGACGTCCTCGCCCAGCTTGTAGCCGGCATTGGCCACGGCTTCGGCGATGGCGGCCAGGGCGTCTTCGTTGGAGGCCAGGTTCGGCGCGAAACCACCCTCGTCGCCCACGGCGGTGTTCAGACCACGGGCCTTCAGCACGGCCTTGAGGTGGTGGAAGATCTCGGCGCCCATGCGCAGGGCCTCGGCGAAATTCTTGGCGCCGACCGGCTGGACCATGAACTCCTGGATGTCGACGTTGTTATCGGCGTGCTCGCCGCCGTTGATGATGTTCATCATCGGCACCGGCATGGAGTAGACGCCCGGGGTGCCGTTCAGGTCGGCGATGTGCGCGTACAGCGGCACGCCCTTGGCCTGGGCCGCGGCCTTGGCGGCAGCCAGGGACACGGCGAGGATGGCGTTGGCGCCCAGCTTGGCCTTGTTCTCGGTACCGTCGAGCTCGATCATCGCGCGGTCCAGGGCCTGTTGATCGGTCGCGTCCTTGCCCAGCAGCAGGTCGCGGATCGGGCCGTTGATGTTGGCGACGGCCTTGAGCACGCCCTTGCCCAGGTAACGGCTCTTGTCGCCGTCACGCAGCTCCAGCGCTTCGCGCGAGCCGGTGGAGGCACCGGACGGCGCGCAGGCGCTACCTTTGATGCCGCCTTCCAGAATTACATCGGCTTCCACGGTGGGGTTGCCGCGGGAGTCGAGAACCTCACGACCCTTGATGTCGACGATCTTTGCCATTGTTGTTTGCACTCCAAGGTTTGACGATAAGACTGCAGCAGCGGGCTGCGCGGGGCCGCCGTCGCCCCGTGGGGCGGGTCGGCGACACAGTCTGACTCACGGGTCAGGGGGATCTTTTCTGGGGCGGCACTTTACCGGATTGCGTGCGGTTCAGGCAGTCTCGATCGGCGGAAAACTCTTGATCAGGTCGTCGAGCTGCTTGAGCTGGGTGAGGAAAGGCTCCAGCTTGTTCAAGCGCAAGGCGCAGGGGCCGTCGCACTTGGCGTTTTCCGGATCGGGATGGGCCTCGAGGAACAGACCGGCCAGCCCCTGGCTCATGCCGGCCTTGGCCAGGTCGGTGACCTGGGCGCGGCGGCCGCCGGCCGAATCGGCGCGGCCGCCCGGCATCTGCAGGGCGTGGGTCACGTCGAAGAACACCGGGTACTCGAACTGCTTCATGATGCCGAAGCCGAGCATGTCCACCACCAGGTTGTTGTAACCGAAGCTGGAGCCGCGCTCGCAGAGGATCAGCTGATCGTTGCCGGCCTCCTCGCACTTGCGCAGGATGTGCTTCATCTCCTGCGGGGCGAGGAACTGCGCCTTCTTGATGTTGATCACCGCGCCGGTCTTGGCCATGGCCACCACCAGGTCGGTCTGCCGCGAGAGGAAGGCCGGCAGCTGGATGATGTCGCACACCGCGGCCACCGCGGCCGCCTGATGCGGCTCGTGGACGTCGGTGATCACCGGCACGCCGAAGGTCTTCTTCACTTCCTCGAAGATCTTCATGCCCTCTTCCAGGCCCGGGCCGCGGAAGGAGGTGATGGAGGAACGGTTGGCCTTGTCGAAGCTGGCCTTGAACACGTAGGGGATGCCGAGTTTCTCGGTCACCCGCACGTATTCCTCGCAGGCCTGCATGGCCAGGTCGCGCGACTCGAGCACGTTGATGCCGCCGAACAGCACGAAGGGCTTGTCGTTGGCGATCTCGATATTGCCGACCTTGATGATCTTCTGCGCCATGCCTTAGGCCTTCTTCGCTTGCTGCGCCAGCGCGGCGTTGACGAAGCCGCTGAACAGCGGATGACCGTCACGCGGCGTGGAGGTGAATTCCGGGTGGAACTGGCAGGCGACGAACCAGGGATGATCCGGCGCCTCGACCACTTCGACCAGCGCGCCGTCGCCGGAACGACCGGTGACCTTCAGGCCAGCCTCGGTCAGCTGCGGCAGCAGGTTGTTGTTCACCTCGTAACGGTGACGGTGACGCTCGACTATCACGTCCTTGCCGTAGCAGTCGTGCACCTTGGACCCGGCCTGCAGCTGGCAGTCCTGCGCGCCGAGGCGCATGGTGCCGCCCAGGTCGGAGCTTTCGCTGCGGGTTTCCACGCCGCCGGCGGCGTCCTGCCACTCGGTGATCAGGCCGACCACCGGATGCTGGCTGGCCAGGTCGAACTCGGTGGAGTTGGCATCGCTCCAGCCCACCACGTTACGGGCGTACTCGATCACTGCCACCTGCATGCCGAGGCAGATGCCCAGGTAGGGAATCTTGTTCTCGCGAGCGTACTGCACGGTCTTGATCTTGCCTTCCACGCCGCGCAGGCCGAAGCCGCCCGGTACCAGGATGGCATCGACGCCCTCGAGCAGCGCGGTGCCCTGGTTCTCGATGTCTTCGGAGTCGATATAGCGCAGGTTGACCTTGGTACGGTTCTGGATGCCGGCATGGCTCATCGCCTCGATCAGCGATTTGTAGGCATCGAGCAACTCCATGTACTTGCCGACCATGGCGATGGTGACTTCCTTTTCCGGGTTGAGCTTGGCATCGACCACGCGATCCCACTCGGACAGGTCGGCGCCGCCGCACTCCAGGCCGAAACGCTCGACGACGAAGTCGTCCAGACCCTGGGCATGCAGCACGCCCGGAATCTTGTAGATGGTGTCGACGTCTTCCAGGCTGATCACCGCACGCTCTTCGACGTTGGTGAACAGGGCGATCTTGCGCCGCGAGGACACATCGATCGGATGGTCGGAGCGGCACACCAGCACGTCCGGCTGCAGGCCGATGGAGCGCAGCTCCTTGACCGAGTGCTGGGTCGGCTTGGTCTTGGTCTCGCCGGCGGTGGCGATGTAGGGCACCAAGGTCAGGTGCATCAGCATGGCGCGCTTGGCGCCCACTTCCACGCGCAGCTGGCGAATGGCTTCGAGGAACGGCTGCGACTCGATGTCGCCAACGGTGCCACCGATTTCCACCAGGGCCACGTCGGCATCGCCGGCGCCCTTGATGATGCGACGCTTGATCTCGTCGGTGATGTGCGGAATGACCTGGATGGTGGCACCCAGGTAGTCACCACGGCGCTCCTTGCGCAGTACGTCTTCGTACACGCGGCCGGTGGTGAAGTTGTTGCTCTTGGTCATCGTCGTGCGGATGAACCGCTCGTAGTGACCCAGGTCGAGGTCGGTCTCGGCGCCGTCGTGGGTGACGAACACCTCACCGTGCTGGAACGGGCTCATGGTGCCCGGATCGACGTTGATATAAGGGTCCAGCTTGAGCATGGTGACCTTCAGGCCCCGCGCCTCCAGGATGGCCGCCAGTGAAGCCGAGGCGATGCCTTTCCCCAATGAAGAAACAACACCACCCGTGACGAAGATGTAGCGCGTCATGAAAAACCCTAGAAGTCTGCGTTTAAGCGGTCAGTGCCGCCGGGGAAAGCGAAGGAGCGCCATCAGTAGCAACAATGGCAAGCCCGCCAAGCTCCCTGAGGGAGTCGGCAAAAGCTGTAGTAAGACGGGAGCGTAGTCTACCGGAAAGGCCTTACCAGCTCAAACCTTGATCACCGATCGGCGGCGACCAGTGCAAGCGCAGATCGCCCCGCCCCGGACGCGGCGCCGGCGCCAGATTGGCCACCGCCACCAACTCGTCGCCATCGAACAGCAAGGGCAGCCGCGGACGCACGAACGCCGGCACGCGCAGCTCGTTGAGCAGGCGCTTGAGGTCGCGCCGGCCGCGCCCCGGCAGCTGCAGCGACTCGCCGCCGCGGCGATAGCGCAGGTGCCAACGCCCCGCCGGCAGCTCGCCGACAACTCGCACAGCGCCGTTGCCGGGCAGTTCGATGGCCCCTCGCGCCGCACCGCAAGGCAGATCGACAACCGTGAGTGGCTGCAACCAGTCGCCGCTGAGCCACCACAGCCGCCCATCTGCCCTATGCAACTCGCCATCGGCCAGTTTCCAGATCGGCGTCGCATCCACGCCGGCGTCACGCAGGTCATACCAGCCGGCCCAGTGATCGCTGTCCGGCAGCCGGGTCAGTGGCGCCAGCCAATGACGCAGCAGATTGCGCTGACGCGCCTCGTTCAGCCCGGCCACCGCCTGCAAGTCCAGCGACGGCAGCGCCAGCCAGGAAAACGGCGCCCGGCCCCGCGCGGCGAGCAGATCCAGCTCGGCCAACTCGCCCAGCAGCTGCTGCGCCTCACCCAGGTGGGCGGCGCTGCGCGCCAGGCTGGCGGCCGCCTGCGGCCAACGCTCGGCGAGCAACGGCAGCACGCGGCGGCGCAGGAAATTGCGACTGAAGCGCTCATCGGCATTGCTCGGGTCTTCCACCCAGCTCAGCCCATGGGCCTCGGCATAGGCCAGCAACTCGGTACGCGGAACGTCCAGCAGCGGCCGAACCAGAGTGCCGCGGCCCAGCGGTCGAGCTACAGGCATGGCCGCCAGACCGCGCACGCCGGCGCCGCGCAACAGGCGAAACAGCACGGTCTCGGCCTGATCGTCGCGGTGCTGGGCACCGAGCAGCACCTCGCCCTCGCCCAGACGCGAGGCGAAGGCGGCGTAGCGCGCCTGGCGCGCCGCCTGCTCCAGGCTGGCGCCCGGCTCGACCCGCACCGCAACGATTTCCAGGGGAATATCCAGCTGCGCGCAGCTGCGCGCGCAATGCTCGGGCCAGGCCTCGGCCGCCGGCTGCAGGCCGTGGTGGACATGGATGGCGGCCAGCGGCGGCAGCGCCTCGCGCCGGGCGAGACCGGCCAGCAGGTGCAGCAGCACGCTGGAGTCGAGGCCGCCGGAGAAGGCGATACGCCAGGCCGGTGCCGTTCGCCAGGGCTGCAACGCGGCGCGCAGACGGATATCGAGAGCAGTCATCGGCCAAGCTTAAACAACAACGGGCCCGAAGGCCCGTTGAGATGCGCGCTGAACGAGCTCAGGCGATGCCGTAGCTCATCAGGCGATCGTAACGACGCTTGAGCAGGGCGTCGGTGTCGTACTTCTGCAGGCTGGCCAACTGCTTGGTCAACTCCTGACGGATCGACTCGGAGGCCGCTGCCGGATCACGATGAGCGCCGCCCAGCGGCTCGGCGATCACCTGATCGACGATGCCCAGATCCTTCAGGCGCTCGGCAGTGATGCCCATGGCCTCGGCGGCATCCGGCGCCTTCTCGGCGGTACGCCAGAGAATCGAGGCGCAGCCTTCCGGCGAGATCACCGAGTAGGTGGAGTACTGCAGCATGTTCAGCTGGTCGCAGACGCCGATGGCCAGCGCGCCGCCGGAGCCGCCCTCGCCGATCACGGTGGCGATGATCGGGGTCTTCAGCCGCGCCATCACCCGCAGGTTCCAGGCGATGGCCTCGCTCTGGCCGCGCTCCTCGGCATCGATGCCCGGGTAGGCGCCGGGGGTGTCGATAAAGGTGAGGATCGGCATCTTGAAGCGCTCGGCCATTTCCATCAGGCGGCAGGCCTTGCGGTAGCCCTCCGGACGCGGCATGCCGAAGTTGCGGCGTACCTTCTCGCGCACTTCGCGGCCCTTCTGGTGACCGATGACCATCACCGGCTGCTCGCCGAGGCGGGCCACGCCGCCAACGATGGCGGCGTCGTCGGAGAAGTGACGGTCGCCGTGCAGCTCGTCGAACTCGGTGAAGATGTGCTGGATGTAGTCCAGGGTGTAGGGGCGGCGCGGATGGCGCGCCAGCTGAGCGATCTGCCAGCTGGAGAGGTTGCCGAAGATGCTTTCGGTCAGCGCGCTGCTCTTGTCCTGCAGGCGGGCAATCTCGTCGCCGATGTTCAGCGCGTTGTCGTTACCGACCAGGCGTAGCTCTTCGATCTTGGCTTGCAGGTCGGCGATCGGCTGTTCGAAATCGAGAAAATTCGGGTTCATAGTCATCCGTCTTGCGTCGACGGCCAAGTGGCCGGGGAGCTGTATCCATTAGGCGCCCTACCTTAAGGGATAGGGCGCAGCGGGTCGACACCCGCAGGTGCCAATGCCAACACAAAGGGAGATTTCCCCTCTCGCGTCAGCGGTAGTGCAAAAAGACGTTGTCGCGCCCGAACTGGTCACGCAATGCCTGAATCAATGTGTCGGCCGGATCGATGCGCCAGGCGTCGCCAAACTGAAGCAAGGCGCGTGCCTCCTCGCCGCTGTAGTCCAGGGTCACTGGGCAGGCGCCCTTGTGCTTGCCGCACAGCTCGGCCAGCCAGCGCAGGCGATCGCCTTTCAGCGCCTCGCCGGCGACCTTCAGGCGCAGGCTGTCGGCCAGGCCGGTGCGCGCCTCCTCCAGGCTCATCACGCGCTTGGCGCGCAGGCGCAGGCCGCCGGAGAAGTCGTCGTTGCTCACCTCGCCCTCGACCACCACCAGCGCATCGTTCTGCAGCAGCGCCTGGTTGCTGGCGAAGGCATCGGCGAACAGCGAGGCCTCGATCCGCCCGGAGCGATCGTCGAGGGTGATAAAGCCCATCTTGTCGCCCTTCTTGTTCTTCATCACCCGCAGGTTGACGATCATCCCGGCGATGGTCTGGGTATCGCGCGCCGGCTTGAGCTCGACGATGCGCTGGCGGGCGAAGCGGCGGATCTCGCCTTCGTATTCGTCGATGGGGTGGCCGGACAGGTAGATGCCCAACGTGTCCTTCTCGCCTTTCAGGCGCTCCTTGATCGGCAGCTCACGGGCCTTGCGATGGTTGGCGTAGACGTCCGCCTCGGGTTCGGCGAACAGGCCGCCAAACAGGTCCATATGACCGCTCTCGGCGCTGCGCGCGGTCTGCTCGGCGGACTGCACGGCCTCTTCCATGGATGCCAGCAGCACGGCGCGGTTCTTGTCGACGCTGGCCTGGTAGGCCTTGAGCTCGTCCTGGTAGTAGGGCCCCAGGCGATCCAGCGCGCCGCTGCGGATCAGCGCTTCGAGGGTGCGCTTGTTGATGCGCTTGAGGTCGACGCGGTTGCAGAAGTCGAACAGGTCCTTGAATGGCCCGCCCTCGGCGCGGCATTCGACGATGGCCTCCACCGGCCCCTCGCCCACGCCCTTGACCGCTCCCAGGCCGTAGACGATACGGCCGTCGTCGTTGACGGTGAACTTGAACTCGGAGACGTTCACGTCCGGCGGATCGATGCGCAACTTCATGTTGCGGCACTCTTCCACCAGGATCACCACCTTGTCGGTGTTGTGCATATCCGCCGACAGCACCGCGGCCATGAACGGCGCCGGGTAATGCGCCTTGAGCCAGGCAGTCTGGTAGGACACCAGGCCGTAGGCGGCCGAGTGCGACTTGTTGAAGCCGTAACCGGCGAATTTTTCCACCAGGTCGAAGATGTTGCCGGCCAGGTCAGCATCGATGCCGTTGTTGGCGCAGCCCTCGATGAAGCCGCCGCGCTGCTTGGCCATCTCCTCGGGCTTCTTCTTGCCCATGGCGCGGCGCAGCATGTCTGCACCGCCGAGGGTGTAACCGGCCATCACCTGGGCGATCTGCATCACCTGTTCCTGGTACAGGATGACGCCGTAGGTGGGCTTGAGCACCGGCTCCAGACCGGCGTACTGGTAATCCGGGTGCGGATAGGACAGCTCGGCGCGGCCGTGCTTGCGGTTGATGAAGTCGTCCACCATGCCGGACTGCAGCGGGCCGGGGCGGAACAGCGCCACCAGGGCGATCATGTCTTCCAGGCAGTCGGGCTTGAGCTTCTTGATCAGCTCCTTCATGCCGCGCGATTCGAGCTGGAAGACCGCGGTGGTCTCCGCCTTCTGCAGCATGTCGTAGGTCTTCTTGTCATCCAGCGGGATGAAGTCGATATTGACCAGCTCCTCGTCCGCGGCGCCGTCGCGCTTCTGGATGCGGTGGATGGTTTCCATCGCCCACTTGATGATGGTCAGGGTACGCAGGCCGAGGAAGTCGAACTTGACCAGGCCGGCCTGCTCGACGTCGTCCTTGTCGAACTGGGTCACCAGGCCGCCGCCCTCCTCGTCGCAGGCGATCGGCGAGAAGTCGGTGAGCTTGGTCGGTGCGATCACCACGCCGCCGGCGTGTTTGCCGGTGCCGCGCACCACGCCTTCGAGCTTGAGCGACATGTCCCAGATTTCCCGGGCGTCCTCGTCGTTCTTGAGGAAGTCGCGCAGCGGCTCTTCCATCTCGTAGGCCTTCTCCAGGGTCATGCCCACTTCGAAGGGAATCATCTTCGACAGGCGATCGGCCAGGCCGTAGGACTTGCCCTGGGCGCGCGCGACGTCGCGCACCACCGCCTTGGCCGCCATCGAGCCGAAGGTGATGATCTGGCTCACCGCGTTGCGCCCGTACTTGTCGGCCACGTAGTCGATCACCCGGTCGCGGCCGTCCATGCAGAAGTCGACGTCGAAGTCGGGCATGGATACCCGCTCGGGGTTGAGGAAGCGCTCGAACAGCAGGTCGTAGGCCAAGGGATCGAGGTCGGTGATCTTCAGCACGTAGGCCACCAGCGAACCAGCACCCGACCCCCGGCCCGGGCCAACCGGCACGCCGTTGCTCTTGGCCCACTGGATGAAGTCCATCACGATCAGGAAGTAACCGGGGAAGCCCATCTGGATGATGATATCCAGCTCGAAATTGAGGCGGTCGATATAGACCTGCTTCTTCGCCTGGTAATCCGGCGTGTCCTTGGGCAGCAGCACCTCCAGGCGCTCTTCCAGGCCCTCGAAGGAGGCATGCCGCAGGTAGTCGTCGATGCCCATGCCATTGGGCGTGGGGAAGTCGGGGAGGAAGTACTTGCCCAGCTGCACCTCGATGTTGCAGCGCTTGGCGATCTCCACGCTGTTCTCCAGCGCCTCGGGCAGGTCGGAGAACAGCTCGCACATCTCCGCCGGGGTTTTCAGGTACTGCTGGTCGGAATAGTTGCGCGGCCGGCGCGGGTCGTCCAGGGAACGGCCCTCGCCGATGCACACGCGGGTCTCGTGGGCCTCGAAGTCGTCCTGCTTGATGAAGCGCACGTCGTTGGTCGCCACCAGCGGCGCCTCGACGCGGTCGGCCAGGGCCACCGCGGCGTGCAGGTACTCCTCGTCGCCGACCCGGCTGGTGCGCTGCACCTCCAGGTAGAAGCGCTCGGGGAACACCGCCATCCACTCGCGCAGGCGCGCTTCGGCAGCGGCCTCGTCGCCGGCCAGCAGGGCCTGGCCGACCTCGCCCTCGCGCGCACCGGACAGGGCGATCAGGCCCTCGGCGGCCTCCTTGACCCAGTCGCGCTGGATGATCACCAGGTCGTTGCTCTGCCCTTCGGCCCAGCCGCGCGAGACCAGCTCGGTGAGGTTGCGATAGCCCTTGGCGTTCATCGCCAGCAGGGTCAGGCGCGACAGCGGGCCGTCCTCGTCGGCGCTGGCCAACCAGATGTCGGCGCCGCAGATCGGCTTGATGCCGGCGCCCATGGCGGTCTTGTAGAACTTCACCAGTGCGCACATGTTGCTCATGTCGGTGACCGCCACCGCCGGCATGCCGGCCCCGGCCACCGCCTTGATCAGCGGTTTGACCCGCACCAGGCCGTCGACCAGGGAGTATTCGGTGTGCAGACGCAGGTGGACGAAATTGGGGCTCATGGCGGTCCTGTGCTGAAGACGAAAACAACAAGGCCCGGATTGTACCGGGCCTTGGCTTTTAGGGCAGCGTCTATGCGCTGCGTTTGTCCCAGATGCCCGGCTCCAGCCTGGCCTGGATATCCGGATGGCGGCTGGCGTCGAAGGTCGGTAGCTGGCCGCGCTTGCGCTGCTCGTTGTAGTCGCGCGCCAGACGGATGGCCAGGCCGGAGAGCAGGAGGATGGCGACCAGGTTGGTGATCGCCATCAGGCCCATGGAGACGTCGGCGAGGTTCCAGACGAACGGCAGCGAGGCCAGCGCGCCGAACATCACCATGGCCAGTACCAGCAGGCGGAACAGCAGCAGGCCGCTGGCGTGGTTGTGCTCGAGGAACACCAGGCAACTCTCGGCATAGCTGTAGTTGGCGACGATGGAGGTGAAGGCGAAGAACAGGATGATCAGCGCCAGGAAATACTGGCCCCAGCCGCCGACCTGGCTGGTCAGCGCGTTCTGCACCAGGCCGATGCCCTCGCCCGCCTGCGGTCCGGCCAGCAGGATGATCGCCGCCGAGGCGGTGCAGATCAGGATGGTGTCGATGAACACCCCGGCCATCTGCACGTAACCCTGCGACGCCGGATGCGGCGGATAGGGGGTGGCGGCTGCGGCGACGTTGGGCGCCGAGCCCATGCCCGCCTCGTTGGAGAACAGGCCGCGCTTGACGCCGTTCATGATCGCCGCGCCGATGCCGCCGGCGGCGGCCTCGTGCAGACCGAAGGCGCTCTTGACGATCAGGACCAAGATGCCCGGCAGCTGATCCAGGTTGAGCAGGATCAGCACCAGCGCCAGCAGCAGGTAGGCCGCCGCCATGAACGGCACCGCCAGTTCGGAGAACCGCGCGATCGAGCGCAGGCCGCCGAAGATGATCAGGCCGGTGAGCAGCACCAGCAGCGCGCCGATGGCCAGCGCGGCGACCTGCACCGGGCTGCCGGCGATGCTCAGCGTGCCCCAGTCCAGGCCGAAGGCGCCGATCAGCGCGCCGCTGATGGTATTGGCCTGCACCGAATTGAAGACGAAACCGAAGGCGATGATCAGAAAGATCGAGAACAGCACGCCCATCCAGCGTGCGCCCAGGCCGCGCTCCATGTAGTAGGCCGGGCCGCCGCGGAACTGGCCCCTGACGTCGCGGGTCTTGAACAGCTGGGCCAGGGTCGCCTCGACGAACGCGGTGGCCATGCCGACCAGGGCGATCATCCACATCCAGAAGATCGCCCCCGGCCCGCCCAGGGTGATGGCCACTGCCACCCCCGCCACGTTGCCGGTACCGACCCGCGCCGCCAGCGAGGTGCACAGCGCCTGGAACGAGGAAATCCCGGCGGCGTCGCTCTGCCGGCTGCCGCGCAGCACGCTGAAGATATGGCCGAAATGGCGGAACTGAATCAGCCCCAGGCGCGCGGTGAAATACAGGCCGCAGCCCACCAGCAGCCAGATCAGCACCTTGCCCCAGATGAGGCCGTTGAGTAGGTCGACGACCTGATTGGCCATGTCGTGCATCATCACTCCCCTGCCGCCGCCGGCGGCTTCTACGTTGGCCCGGGATCGCCGGGGCGGATAGCGGGTCGAGGCCCGCCGGGATACTGCGCAGAGTCTAGCCTGCGCAAAGGGGCGGCACTTTGGGGGATCGCGGTTTTCATGGCTTGCGCTGAGGCGACCAATGCAGTCGGTCAGGCGACAAGGCGCGACCTCAGCGCTCCAGCAACTCGCGTACCGGGGCGAAGGAGCGCCGATGGATCGGCGTCGGTCCGAGGCGGCGCAGCGCTTCGAGGTGGGTGGGCGTCGGATAGCCCTTGTGCCCGGCGATGCCGTAGCCGGGATAGAGCAGATCCAGTTCGGCCATCTCGCGGTCGCGGCTGACCTTGGCCAGAATGGACGCGGCGGCGATGGCCGGCACCTTGGCGTCGCCGCCGACCACCGGCGCGCTGGGCACCGCCAGCTTGGGGCAGCGGTTGCCGTCGATCAGCGCCAGCTTCGGCGTCACGCCGAGCCCGGCGACCGCGCGCTGCATGGCCAGCATGGTGGCGTGGAGGATATTCAGGCGGTCGATCTCCTCCACCTCGGCGCGGGCAATGCACCAGGCCAGGGCCTTCTCGCGAATCTCGTCGAACAACTTGTCGCGGCGCGCCTCGGACAGCTTCTTGGAGTCGTTGAGGCCTTGGATCGGCCGCGCCGGATCGAGGATCACCGCGGCGGTGACCACCGCGCCGCACAGCGGACCGCGGCCGACCTCGTCGACCCCGGCCACCAGGTCCTCGACCAGAGCGAAGTCCAATCCCAGCTGCATCAGCGACCGACCAGCTTGAGCACGGCCTCGGCCGCCTGCGCCGAGGCGTCGCGGCGCAGGGCGCGGTGGATCACGTCGAAACCCTCGGTCTGCACCTCGCCGCCGTCGATCAGCGGCGCCAGCGATTGCGCCAGGGCATCGGCGCTGGCCGCGTCCTGGATCAGCTCCGGCACCAGCAGGCGCTCGGCCAGCAGGTTGGGCAAGGAAATGTACGGACTCTTCACCAGGCGCTTGAGAATGCGGTAGGTCAGCGGCGCCACGCGATAGGCCACCACCATCGGCCGCTTGTACAGCAGCGCTTCCAGGGTCGCGGTGCCGGAGGCGATCAACACCGCGTCGCAGGCGGCCAGGGCCTCGTGCGAGCGGCCGTCGAGCAGGGTCAGCGGCAGGTCGCGGCTGGCCAGCATCTGCTCCAGTTGCGTACGGCGTTCCGGCGTGGCGCAGGGCAGCAGGAAGCGGATGCCGGGACGCAGCGCGCGCAGGCGAATCGCCGCATCGAGGAACAGCTCGCCGAGGCGCGCGACCTCCCCGCCGCGGCTGCCCGGCATCAACGCAACCACTGGCTCATCCTGCGGCAGGTCCAGCGCTTCGCGCGCCGCGGCACGGTCGGCCTGCGGCGGGATGGCGTCGGCCAGCGGGTGACCGACGAAGCGCACCGGCACCTGATGGGCGTCGTAGAACTGCGCTTCGAAGGGGAACAGCGTCAGCATCAGGTCGCAGGCGTCGCGAATTTTCAGCACGCGTTTCTGCCGCCAGGCCCAGACCGAGGGGCTGACGTAGTGCACGGTCTTGATCCCGGCGCGGCGCAGCTTGAGCTCCAGGCCCAGGTTGAAATCCGGCGCATCGATGCCGATGAACACATCCGGCTTGGCGGCGATCAGCTCGCGCGCCAGCTGACGACGGCGGCCGAGCAGCTCGAACAGGCGGCCGAGCACCTCGACCAGACCCATCACCGCCAGGCGTTCCATGGGGAAGGAGGATTGCAGCCCCTCGGCCTCCATGCGCGCGCCGCCGACGCCGATGAACTCGGCATCCGGGTGCCTGGCCTTGAGCGCCTGCATCAGCCCGGCGCCGAGGATGTCACCAGACGCCTCGCCGGCGACCAGCGCAATACGCAACGGCCTGCTCATCAGCGGGTGATGCCGCGGGTGGACGCCTGGATGGAGTCGCGAAATACCGCGACTTCCGCGAACTGCGCAGACAGCTCGGCCAACTCGACCAGTGCCTGCTCGACGGTCATACCCTGGCGATAGACCAGTTTGTAGGCCTTGCGCAGAGCGGCGATGGCATCACTGGAGAAGCCGCGGCGGCGCATGCCCTCGAAGTTCATGCTGCGCGCCTCGGCCGGGTTGCCGAACACGGTGACGTAGGCCGGCACATCCTTGCCGATGGCGGTGCCCATGCCGGAGAAGCTGTGCGCGCCAATGCGGCAGAACTGATGCACCAGGGTGTAACCGGAGAGGATCGCCCAGTCGTCGACCCAGACATGCCCGGCCAGCGCGGTGTTGTTGACCAGGATGCAGTGGTTGCCGATCACGCTGTCGTGGCCAATATGGGCGTAAGCCATGATCAGGTTGTGATCGCCCAGGGTGGTCTCGCCGCGATCCTGCACGGTGCCGCGGTGAATGGTGACGCCCTCACGAATGACGTTGTGGTCGCCGATCACCAGGCGGGTCGGCTCGCCCTTGTACTTCAGATCGGGGGTGTCCTCGCCTACCGAGGAAAACTGGTAGATGCGATTGTGCTTGCCGATCACGGTCGGCCCCTTGAGGATCACATGGGGGCCGATCACCGAACCCTCGCCGATTTCCACATCGGGTCCAATGATCGACCAGGGGCCGACCTGAACGCCATCCGCCAGCTTCGCCGACGGATCGATAATGGCGCGAGGGTCAATCAAACTCATAGTTTGCGTTCCGCACAGATGATTTCGGCCGAGCAGACTTCCTTGCCATCGACGCTGGCGCGGCACTCGAACTTCCAGATGCTGCGGCGATCGCTCAGGTACTTGGCTTCCAGCACCAGCTGGTCGCCCGGCAGCACCGGCGAGCGGAAACGCAGTTTGTCCGAGCCGACGAAATAGTAGAGGGTGCCATCGGCCGGCTTCACGCCCATCATCTTGAAGCCGAGGATACCGGCGGCCTGGGCCATCGCCTCTATGATCAGCACGCCCGGCATGATCGGGTGTTCGGGGAAGTGACCGTTGAAGAACGGCTCGTTGATGCTGACATTCTTATAGGCGCGAATGCACTTGCCCTCGACGTCCAGGTCCACCACACGATCCACCAGAAGGAAGGGATAGCGGTGCGGCAAGTATTCACGAATTTCGTTGATGTCCATCATGTCCGGATAAGCCTGTAAGAAAAAAGAGGAGCGCGGCCTGGCCGGCTCAGGCATCAGATGAGGCGTTCGCGCTCGGGGTCACGGCAGCCAGCTGTTTTTCCAGCTCGCGCAGGCGCTTGGCCATGTCGTCCAGCTGACGAATGCGCGCCGCGCTCTTCTTCCATTCCGCTGCCGGCTGCATCGCGGTGCCTGAAGAATAGGCGCCCGGCTCGGTAATGGAACGGGTGACCATGGTCATGCCGGTGACGAACACGTTGTCGCACACCTCGATATGGCCAACCATGCCGACGCCGCCGGCGATCATGCAGTTGCGGCCGATCTTGGTGCTGCCGGAAATCCCCACGCAGCCGGCCATGGCGGTGTTGTCGCCGATCTGCACGTTGTGCGCGATCATGATCTGGTTATCCAGCTTGACCCCGTTGCCGATCAGGGTGTCGGACAGCGCGCCGCGGTCGACCGTGGTGTTGGCGCCGATCTCGACGTCGTCGCCGATGCTCACCCCGCCGATCTGCGCGATCTTCTGCCACACGCCCTTCTCGTTGGCGAAACCGAAGCCCTCGCCACCGATCACCGCGCCGGACTGGATCACCACGCGCTTGCCGATGCGCACGTCGTGGTACAGGGTCACCCGCGGCGCCAGCCAGCCGCCCTCGCCGATCACCGAACGGGCGCCAACGACGCAGTGCGCGCCGATGCTGACACCGGCGCCAATCTGCGCGCCGGCCTCGATCACCGCATAGGCGCCGACGCTGGCAGTCGGATCGACCTGAGCATCCGCCGCCACCACGGCAGTCGCATGTACGCCGGCCACGGCCTGCGGCTTGCGGTCGAACAGGTGCGAGAGCTGGGCATAGGCCAGATAGGGGTTGGCGACGATCAGCGCATCGCCGGCGTAGCCCTCGGCATCGGCGGCGGTGAGCAGCAGCGCGCCGGCGCGGGTCTGCGCCAGGTACTTGCGGTACTGGGCATTGGCCAGGAAGCTCAACTGCTCGGGCCCGGCCTCCTGCAAGGTGGCCAGGCCCGCGATGAGCTTGCCTTCGGCGCCGCGCAGGGTGGCGCCCAGGCGCTCGGCCAGCTGGCCGAGAGTAAAGACTACTGCCGTCATGATCAGCGCAGCTGGTTCATGCGCTCGATGACCTGGCGGGTGATGTCGAACTGGGGTTTGACATCGATCACCGCGCCACGCTCGAGCACCAGGTCGAAGTTACCCTTCTTGATCACCTCTTCCACCGCCTTGTCCAGGTTCGGCTTGAGCTTGGCCAGCATCTCGCGGTCGGCGATGGCCTTGGCTTCGTTCAGCTCCTTGGACTGGAACTGGAAGTCGCGGGCCTTCTGCTTGAATTCGAGCTCGAGACGCTCGCGCTCGGCCTGCTGCATCTTCTCGCCTTCCTTGACCATGCGGTCCTGGATGCGCTTGGCGTCGCTTTCCAGGGTCTTGAGCTTGTTCAGCTGCGGACCGAACTTCTTCTCGGCATCGACCGCGTAGCGCTTGGCCGCGTCGGACTCGAGCAGGGCCATCTGATAGTTCAGCACGGCCACCTTCATCTCGGCGAACGCCGGAGTGGCGATCAGGGCGGCGGTGAACAGAACCAGTTGAGTCAACTTACGCACAATGCACTCCTGCAACAAAACTGTTGGCTTTCGGTGAATAGGTTTAGAAGGTCTGGCCCAGGGAGAACTGGAACACCTGGGTATCGGCATCATCGGGCTTCATCACCGGCATGGCCAGGCTGAAGCTCAGGGGGCCCAGCGCGGTGATCCAGGTCAGGCCGACGCCCACGGAGCTGGCCATATTGCCGAAGTCGATATCGCAGGTGTCGCTCAAGCGCTTCTGGCTGGACGTGCAGTTGGTGTCGAAGACGTTGCCCACGTCCCAGAACAGTGCGGTGCGCAGCGAGCGCTGGTCCTTGACGAAAGGCATGGGGAACAGCAGTTCGACGCCGCCCTGAACCAGCACGTTGCCGCCGAACGGCAGCGGATCGTCGTCCGGATCGGCAAGCGTGCCTGTGTTGCCCGTAACGGCCTCGCCGCGACTCGGCGTGCTGCGTGGGCCCAGGCTGCTGTCCTCGAAGCCGCGCACCGAGTTGAAGCCGCCGGCGTAGTAGTGCTCGTAGAATGGCAGCTCGGCGGTGGAGCCGTAGCTGTCGCCATAGCCCAGCTGGGTATGGAAGCGCATGGTGTAGTTGTCGGACAGCGGGGTAAAGATCTGGCCGCGGTAGTCGAGCTTGTAGAACGACAGGTCGCTGCCCGGCAGGGTGGTTTCCAGCACCAGGCTCTGCGAATGGCCACGGTTGGCCAGCACGCCGCGGTTCAGGGTCGATTCGGACCAGCCGATGGAACCCTTGAAGTTCAGATAACGATCGCCTTCCTGCTCGATGAAGTCGAAGATCTCGTCGACGGTGTAGAGGCCGGTGTCGATGCTGTCCTGCTGCACGGTCAGGCCGTAGGTCAGGCGCGAGGTCTCGCTGATCGGATAGCCGATGCTGAGGCCGGCGCCGAGGCTGTCGACCGAGTAGCTGGAGACGTCGACGTCGAGTTCGTCGTAGTCGGTGGTGCGGTAGAAGGCGTTGTAGCCCAGGCTGACGCCGTCCACCGTCCAGTAGGGGTCGACGAAGCCGAAGCTGTAGCGGGTCTGGTATTCGCTGCGGGTCAGGCCGACGCTGACCTTGTTGCCGGTACCGAGGAAGTTGTTCTGGCTGATCGAGCCGCCGAGGATCAGACCGGCGTTCTGGGCGAAGCCGACGCTGGCGGTGATGGAACCGGACGGCTGCTCCTCGACGCTGTAGTTGACGTCGATCTGGTCGTCGGTGCCCGGCACCTGCGGGGTCTCGACGTTGACTTCCTTGAAGAAACCCAGGCGCTCGAGACGGGTCTTGGACTGGTCGATCAGGTAGGTCGAGGCCCAGCCGCCCTCCATCTGGCGCATTTCACGGCGCAGCACTTCGTCCTCGGACTTGGTGTTGCCGCGGAAGTTGATGCGGTTGACGTAGGCGCGCTTGCCCGGGTCGACGAAGAAGGTGATCGAGACGGTGTTGTCCTCGTCGTGCGCTTCCGGCACGCCGTTGACGTTGGCGAAGGTGTAGCCCTCGTTGCCCAGGCGGCGGGTGATCAGCTCGCTGGTGGTGGTCATCACCTTGCGCGAGAAGACCTGCTCTTCTTTGACCAGCAGCAGCGCGCGCACGTCCTCTTCCGGCACCTTGAGGTCGCCGGACAGCTTCACTTCGCGCACGCTGTACTTCTCACCCTCGTCGACGTTGACGGTGATGTAGACGTGCTTCTTGTCCGGGGTGATGGACACCTGGGTAGAGCTGATGTCCATGTTGATGTAGCCGCGGTCCAGGTAGTAGGAGCGCAGGCGTTCGAGGTCGCCGGACAGCTTCTCGCGGGCGTACTTGTCGTCGTTCTTGAAGAACGACAGCCAGTTGGTGGTCTTCAGTTCGAACAGGTCGACCAGGTCCTCGTCGGAGAACACGGTGTTGCCGACCACGTTGATGTGCTGGATGGTGGCGACCGTGCCTTCGTTGATGGTGATCTTCAGCGCCACGCGGTTGCGCGGCTGGGGAATCACTTCGGCTTCGATCTCGGCCGAGTAGCGGCCCTGGGCCACGTACTGGCGCTGCAGCTCGTTGCGCACGCCTTCGAGGGTGGCGCGCTGGAAGATTTCGCCCTCGGCCAGACCCGACTGGTTCAGGCCCTTGAGCAGGTCTTCGGTGGTGATGGCCTTGTTGCCCTCGATCTCGATGCCGGAGATGGAGGGGCGCTCGACCACGGTGATGACCAGCACGTCGCCATCGCGACCGAGTTGGATGTCCTGGAAGAAACCGGTCTTGAACAGGGAGCGGGTGGCGTCGACCAGCTGGCGGTCATCGACCTGTTCGCCGACGTTCAGCGGCAGTGCGCCGAACACGCTGCCGGCGGAAACCCGCTGCAGGCCATTGACGCGTATATCGGAGATGGTGAAGGACTCGGCGTGAACTTCGGCGATCATCAATGCGGACAGCACCGCAGGTAGCAGCAGACGTTTCATGAAGTCCTTTCTTATTCCAACTGACGATAAAAATCTGTCGCCCAAGGCGACACTTTTTTGCAAGTACCGAGAGCGTATTTCAACGATGCTTACAGACGGCTCAGGTCGTTGACCAAGGCCAGCAGCATCACGCCGATGACCAGACTGATGCCGATCTGCATCCCCCACCCCTGAACCCGCTCGGACAAGGGACGACCACGCACCCACTCGACCAGGTAAAACAGCAGATGCCCACCGTCCAGCACGGGGATGGGCAGCAGATTGAGAACCCCCAGGCTAATGCTCAGATATGCAAGGAATTTCAGGAAATCCCCGAGCCCTGACTCAGCCGAAGCGCCCGCCACTTTAGCAATGGTTATCGGCCCGCTCAAGTTTTTTACCGAGAGCTCCCCGAACAGCATTTTCTTCAGCGAATCGAGGGTCAACAGGCTCATCGCCCAGGTCTGCCGCAGCCCTTCGACCACTCCTTCGAGCGGCCCGTAACGCACTTCGCGGAGCATCTCCGGCGGCCATTCGACGCCCGCCACGCCGGCGCCCAGATAACCGCTGCGCGCCTCGCCCTCGCCGCGCGCGGCCAGGGTCAGCTCGACATCCAGGGGCTGCCCGGCACGCTCGATGCGCAGCCTGACCGCCTCGCCCGGCAAGGCGCGCACGCGGTCGACCAGTTGCTGCCAATCGGCCAAGGGCTGCTCGTCGAGCGCCAGCAGACGGTCGCCAGGCTGCAACCCGGCCGCCTGCGCCGGCCCCTTGGGATCGAGCTCGGCGAGCACCGGCTCCAGCGCCGGGCGCCAGGGGCGAATGCCCAGCGAGCCGATCGGGTCCGGCTCGTCGACACCGCGCAGCCAGTTGTCCAGCTGCAGCTGCTTGGGCGACTCGGCGGTGGAACCGGGCTCGAGCACGCGCAGGTCGAGACTGCCGCTTTCGCCCAGACGGCGCACCAGCTGCAGATTGACCGCCGCCCAGCCGCTGGTGGGCTCGCCGTCGACCGCGACGATTTCCTGGCCGACCTGCAGACCGGCCGCCGCCGCCAGGCTGCCCTCCTGCACCGCGCCGATCACCGGACGCACCTGCTGGCTGCCGAGCATGGCGACGAACCAGAAGAACAGCAGCGCCAGGAGGAAGTTGGCCAACGGGCCGGCCGCGACTATGGCGATGCGCTGGCGCACGCTCTTGCGATTGA
The DNA here is from genome assembly GCF_044542855.1 of Pseudomonas sp. NPDC077649. Classification (NCBI taxonomy): domain Bacteria; kingdom Pseudomonadati; phylum Pseudomonadota; class Gammaproteobacteria; order Pseudomonadales; family Pseudomonadaceae; genus Pseudomonas; species Pseudomonas sp. NPDC077649. Next base: position 649,497 of record NZ_JBITVF010000002.1, read on the forward strand.
AGGATTGCTCGAGCAGCGCCGGCGGCACGTCGCCCTCGCGCTCGTCGAGCATCTTGACGTAGCCGCCCAGGGGGATGGCGGCGATGACGAACTCGGTGCCTTGGCGGTCGTGCCAGCGCAGCAGCGGTGTACCGAAGCCCACGGAGAAGCGCAGCACCTTGACCCCGCAACGCCGCGCCACCCAGAAGTGCCCGTACTCGTGAAAAGTCACCAGCACACCCAGGGCGATCAGGGTGCCGACCAACATATACAGCCCGCTCATCTATTCTCTCCGGCCCGTCAACGACGGGCGAGCCACTCGGCCGCCAGCGCGCGCGCGCGCCGATCGACCTCGAACACCGCATCGAGCGCTTCGACCGCCTGCACTGACTGCGCGTTCAACACCGCTTCAATCATACGCGCGATATCGCTGAAGCGAATGCGTCGCTGCAGGAACGCCTCGACCGCCACTTCGTTGAGCGCATTGAGCATGGCAGGCGCGCTGCCGCCGGCCTGCGCCGCCTCGCGGGCCAGGCGCAGGCAGGGGAAACGCTGCGCATCGGGGCGCTCGAAATCCAGGCGACCGACGGCGAACAGATCCAGCGGCGCCACTCCCGAGTCGATCCGCTCGGGCCAGGCCAAGGCATGGGCGATCGGCGTGCGCATGTCGGGGTTGCCCAGCTGGGCCAGCACCGAGCCGTCGACGTAATCGACCAGCGAATGGATCACGCTCTGCCGGTGGATCACCACCTCAACCTGCTCGGGCCGCGCATCGAACAGCCAGCAGGCCTCGATCAGCTCCAGGCCCTTGTTCATCATGCTCGCCGAGTCGACCGAGATCTTGCGCCCCATCGACCAGTTGGGATGGGCGCAGGCCTGTTCCGGGGTGACCCGCTCCAGCTCGGCCAGCGGCGTTTCGCGAAACGGCCCGCCGGAGGCGGTGAGCAGGATGCGCCGCACGCCGACCGGCTGCAGGCCGCGCGCATAGTCGCCGGGCAGGCACTGGAAGATGGCGTTGTGTTCGCTGTCGATCGGCAGCAGGGTGGCGCCACTCTCGCGCACCGCCTGCATAAACAGGGCGCCGGACATCACCAGCGCCTCCTTGTTGGCCAGCAGCACCTTCTTGCCCGCGCGCACCGCGGCCAGGGTCGGCTTGAGCCCGGCGGCGCCGACGATGGCGGCCATCACGCAATCGACCTCGGCAGCGGCGGCCACCGCACACAAGCCCTCCTCGCCTACCAGCACCTCGGTCGTCAGGCCGGCGCCGCGCAGGCCGCTCTGCAGCTCGTGCGCGGCGCTAGTATCGGGCACCACCGCATAATCCGGACGATGCTGCAGGCACAGGGCCTGCAGCTCGGCCAGACGGGAAAAGCCGCTCAGGGCGAAGACTTGGTAACGCTCGGGATGGCGGGCGATCACGTCCAGGGTGCTGAGACCGATGGAGCCGGTCGCGCCCAGCACGGTGATCCGCTGCGGCGCACTCACAGCGAACCCCAACCCGCCAGCCAGAGCAGCGCGGCGAACAGCGGAATGGCTGCGGTCAGACTGTCGATGCGATCCAGCACGCCGCCGTGACCCGGCAACAGGTTGCTGCTGTCCTTGATCCCGGACTGACGCTTGAACATGCTCTCGGTCAGGTCGCCGACCACCGAGAGCAGCACCACCAGCGCCGCACCGGCCAGCGCCAGCAGCAGGCCGCCAGCGCTCCAGCCCTGTTGCAGGCCTACCGCCAGGGTGATCAGCAGGCTGGCGGCGAGGCCGCCGTACAGCCCTTCCCAGCTCTTGCCGGGGCTGACGCTGGGCGCCAGCTTGCGCTTGCCGAAGGTCTTGCCGGCGAAATAGGCGCCGATATCCGCGCCCCACACCAGCACCATCACCGCGATGATCAGGCCATTGGCCTGCGGCCACTGCTTGAGCAGCACCAGGCCCTGCCAGGCGGGTAGCAGAATCAGCAAGCCGATCAGCAGCTTGCCGGGCAAACCGCCCCAGTAACGGCTACTGGCGGGGTAGCCCAGCACCAGCAGGGTGGCCAGCACCCACCAGAGCAGGGCCGCGGCCAGCAGCCAGGGCGCCAGCGCCGGCGTCAGGTACAGGCCGTAAAGCAGCGCCGCGACCAGTGCGGCATAGGCGATGCGCAAAGGCTGCGTGGCGAACCCGGCCAGACGCGCCCACTCCCAGCCGCCGAGCACGACCACCGCACCGATAAACAGCGCGAATGCCGCCCCGTCGAGCAGGAAAAACCCGCCCAGGGCGATGGGCAGCAGCACCAACGCGGTGATGATTCGCTGTTTCAACATTAAGAACGCGCCTCGGCTTCCACCTGCTCGCTGGTCTTGCCGAAGCGACGCTGGCGGGTAGCGAAATCGGCCAGCGCCTTGCGCATGGCCTCGTGCTTGAAATCCGGCCAGTACAGGTCGGAGAAGTACAGTTCGCTGTAAGCCAACTGCCAGAGCAGGAAGTTGCTGATGCGGTGCTCGCCGCCGGTGCGGATACACAGGTCCGGCAGCGGCAGGTCGCCGGTGGCCAGGCAGGTCTGGAGCAGCCCGGGGGTGATGTCCTCCGGCTGTAGGTGACCGGCCTGTACCTCGCGCGCCAGGCGCTGGGCAGCCTGGGCGATGTCCCACTGGCCGCCGTAGTTGGCGGCGATCTGCAGGGTGAAGCGGCGGTTGCCGGCGGTCAGCGCCTCGGCCTCGCGCATGGCGGCCTGCAGCTCGGGATGAAAGCGCGAACGATCACCGATGATGCGCAGGCCGATGTCGTTGTCCAGCAGCTTCTTCGCCTCGCGGCGCAGCGCACCGAGGAACAGCTCCATCAGCGCGCCGACCTCCTCGGCCGGGCGCTGCCAGTTCTCGCTGGAGAAGGCGAACAGGGTCAGCACCTCGACCCCGGCCTCGGCACACACCTCGATCACCGCGCGCACCGCGTCGACCCCGGCCTTGTGCCCGGCCACCCCCGGCAACAGGCGCTTCTTGGCCCAACGGTTGTTGCCATCCATGATGATGGCGACGTGCCGCGGCACCGCGCCCAGCTTGCTCTTGTCCATGTGGGTGTCCTGACCGTCAGACTGCCATCAAGTCCGCTTCCTTGGCCTCCAGGGCCTTGTCCACGTCGCCGACGAACTTGTCGGTGAGCTTCTGCAACTCGTCGGCGGCACGACGCTCTTCGTCTTCGCTGATTTCCTTGGCCTTGGCCAGCTTCTTCAGCTCGGCCAGGGCGTCGCGGCGCACGTTGCGCACGGCGACCTTGGCGTCCTCGGCGACGCCGCGGGCCTGCTTGGTGTAACCCTTGCGGGTCTCCTCGGTCAGCGCGGGCATCGGCACGCGGATGGTGGTGCCGGCGCTGCTCGGGTTCAGGCCCAGGTCGGAAGTCAGGATGGCCTTCTCGATGGCGGCGCCGAGGCTCTTGTCGTGCGCGACGATCTTCAGGGTACGGGCGTCCTCGACGGTGATCGCGGCCACCTGGTTCAGCGGCATGTCGCTGCCCCAGGCCGGTACCTTGATGCTGTCCAGGATGCTCGGGTGAGCACGGCCGGTACGGATGGAGGCCAGATTGCGATCCAGCGCCTCCAGGGACTTACCCATGCGTTCCTGGGCGTCTTTCTTGATGTCGTTGATCATTGTGCATCCTCCTCGATCAGGGTTCCTTCGGCGCCGCCGACCACTACGTTGAGCAGGGCGCCCGGCTTGTTCATGTTGAAGACCCGCAGCGGCATCTTGTGGTCGCGGCACAGACAGATGGCGGTCAGGTCCATCACGCCCAGCTTGCGATCGAGCACCTCGTCATAGGTCAGGCGCTCGAACTTCTCGGCATGCGGGTCCTTGAACGGGTCGGCAGTGTACACGCCATCGACCTTGGTCGCCTTCAGTACCACGTCGGCATCGATCTCGATGGCGCGCAGGCAGGCGGCGGAATCGGTGGTGAAGAAGGGGTTGCCGGTGCCGGCGGCGAAGATCACCACCTCGCCGGTCTTCAGGTGGCGCATGGCCTTGCGCCGATCGTAATGATCGGTGACGCCGACCATGGAGATCGCCGACATGACGATGGCGGGGATGTTCGAGCGCTCCAGGGCGTCGCGCATGGCCAGGGCGTTCATCACCGTGGCCAGCATGCCCATGTGGTCGCCGGTGACCCGATCCATGCCGGCGGCCGACAGGGCGGCGCCGCGGAACAGGTTGCCGCCGCCGATCACCAGGCCGACCTGCACGCCGATCCCCACCAGCTGCCCCACTTCCAGGGCCATGCGGTCGAGCACCTTGGGGTCGATGCCGAAATCTTCCGAGCCCATCAGGGCCTCGCCGCTGAGTTTGAGCAGAATGCGTTTGTAGCGAGGTTGGCGACCACTCGTCTGCTGAGCCATTGCAAGTCTCTCCTGCGGCGATATGAATGCTGTGGCGATGCCTGAGCATCGCAATTATCCGGCACTTCGACAGCGCCGACGACCGTTGGTTGAAACGGCCGCTGTTGCATTTGTCACCCCCCATTCGGCAAAGAGGCTGCACGCGCAAGCGGGCAGCCTCTCTGGGGCAACTGGTCGAACCGCCGATTACTGCTTGCTGGCAGCAACCTGGGCAGCGACTTCGGCAGCGAAGTCGGTCTCGGCCTTCTCGATGCCTTCGCCCACTTCGTAACGCACGAAGGAAACGACTTCGGCACCGGCCTTCTTCACCAGGTCACCGACCTTGACTTCCGGATCCATGATGAAGGCTTGCTCGACCAGGCTGGCCTCGGCGAGGAACTTGGCGATACGGCCTTTGACCATGTTCTCGACGATGTTTTCCGGCTTGCCGGCGATCTTCTCGGCGTTCAGCTGCAGGAAGATTTCCTTTTCCTTGGCCACCAGCTCGTCGGACACCTGGTCCGGGGTGACCACGGCCGGGTTGGACGCAGCAACGTGCATGGCAACGTGCTTGGCCAGCTCGTCGTTGCCGCCCTTCAGGACGACCAGAACACCGATGCGGTGGCCGTGCAGGTAGGCACCGACGGTTTCACCGGAAACGGCGGTCAGACGACGGATGTTGACGTTCTCGCCGCACTTGGCCACCAGGGCCTCACGAGCGGACTCGCGGGAAGCGATCAGCGGAGCGGCTTCGGTCAGGTTCTTCTCGAAGGCTTCGTCGATGCTTTCCTTGACGAAAGCCTTGAAGTCGTCCTGCAGAGCCAGGAAGTCGGTCTGCGAGTTGACTTCGATGATCAGGCCACGGCCGCCTTCGACGCGCACGGCGATGGAGCCTTCGGCGGCGATATTGCCGGCCTTCTTGGCAGCCTTGATGGCACCGGAAGCGCGCATGTCGTCAATCGCCTTCTCGATGTCGCCACCGGCGGCAACCAGGGCCTTTTTGCATTCCATCATGCCTTGGCCGGTACGCTCGCGCAGTTCTTTAACCAGGGCTGCAGTAACTTCTGCCATCTTGAAAATCCTCTCGGTAGGTCTTCAACCATTCGCCCGATGAGTGGGCGATCAAATCTGTGAGTGGCAAAAAGGGGGCCTAGCCCCCTTCTTGCACAGCGCATAACGCTAACTGCTTGGCGTTACCGCTTAGCCTTCGGCGGCTTCGGCAGCCGGGGCTTCTTCGACGAACTCGTCGGTGCCGCCGCCAGCGTTGCTGCGACCACGGATCACGGCGTCGGCCATGGCACCCATGTACAGCTGGATGGCGCGGATGGCGTCGTCGTTACCCGGGATGATGTAGTCAACGCCTTCCGGGCTGCTGTTGGTATCGACGATGCCGATGACCGGGATGCCCAGCTTGTTGGCTTCGGTGATGGCGATGCGCTCGTGGTCGACGTCGATCACGAACAGCGCGTCCGGCAGGCCGCCCATGTCCTTGATACCGCCCAGGCTGCGATCCAGTTTCTCCAGATCGCGGGTGCGCATCAGGGCTTCTTTCTTGGTCAGCTTGGCGAAGGTGCCGTCCTGGGACTGGGTTTCCAGCTCGCGCAGGCGCTTGATCGAAGCACGGATGGTCTTGTAGTTGGTCAGCATGCCGCCCAACCAGCGGTGATCGACGAAGGGCGAACCGCAACGAGCGGCTTCTTCGCGAACGATCTTGCCAGCGGAACGCTTGGTGCCGACGAACAGGATCTTGTTCTTGCCAGCGGCCAGCTTCTCAACGAACGACAGGGCGTCGTTGAACATCGGCAGGGTTTTTTCGAGGTTGATGATGTGAATCTTGTTACGCGCACCGAAAATGTACTTGCCCATTTTCGGGTTCCAGTAACGGGTCTGGTGGCCGAAGTGCACACCGGCCTTCAGCATATCGCGCATATTGACTTGGGACATGATAGTTCCTTGATAAGTCGGGTTAGGCCTCCACGTATCCCAGCTTCCAACCCTTGCGGGCACCCAGGAAACCGTGTCGATACGTGTGTGGGTTTAGGCTTTCGGGCATGCCGCCCGTAAAGCGGCGCGTTTTATACCACAGAAAGCAGCCGCAAGCTACCAGCCTCAGGCAGCAAATGACGCCAGGCGCCCCTCCGCCGCCCACTTGCAGCGGCCTTTGGGGCTTGCGCCTCCTAGCTGCTAAGATACTCCCCTTTTCCGTTCGCGCCCGAGAGCTTCATATGACCGTCACCATCAAATCCCCCGACGAAATCGAGAAAATGCGCGTGGCCGGCCGCCTGGCCGCCGAGGTGCTGGAGATGATCGGCGAGTACGTCAAGCCCGGGGTCACCACCGACGAGCTGGATCGCATCTGCCACGACTACATAGTCAATGTGCAGCAGGCCATCCCCGCCCCGCTCAACTACAAGGGCTTCCCCAAGTCGATCTGCACTTCGATCAACCACGTGGTGTGCCACGGCATCCCCAACGACAAGCCGCTGAAAGATGGCGACGTGCTGAACATCGACGTCACCGTGATCAAGAACGGCTACCACGGCGACACCAGCAAGATGTTCATGGTCGGCAAGGTTGCCGAGTGGGCCGAGCGTCTGGCCAAGGTCACCCAGGAATGCATGTATAAAGGCATCGAACTGGTCAAGCCGGGCACCCGCCTGGGCGATATCGGCGAGGTGATCCAGAAGCACGCGGAGAAGAACGGTTTTTCCGTGGTGCGCGAGTACTGCGGCCACGGCATCGGCGCGGTGTTCCACGAGGAACCGCAGGTGCTGCACTACGGCCGCGCCGGCACCGGCATGGAGCTCAAGGAAGGCATGACGTTCACCATCGAGCCGATGATCAACCAGGGCCGCCCGGAAACCCGCCTGCTCGGCGACGGCTGGACCGCCATCACCAAGGACCGCAAGCTGTCGGCGCAGTGGGAACACACCGTGCTGGTCACCGCCGGCGGCTACGAGATCCTCACCCTGCGCAGCGACGACACCCTGCCGCGCACCTCGGCCTGACAGCGCACCCTACGCACCTTTAGAGGAAGGCAATTGCATGCCGCAGATGGACCCCGAACTGTTTGACCGCGGTCAGTTCCAGGCCGAGCTGGCGCTCAAGTCCAGCCCCATCGCCGCGTTCAAGAAGGCCATCCGCCATGCCCGCGAGGTGCTCGACGCCCGCTTCCAGGGCGGCCGCGACATCCGCCGCCTGGTCGAGGATCGCGCCTGGTTCGTCGACCAGATCCTGCAGGAAGCCTGGAAGCGCTTCGCCTGGAGCGAGGACGCCGACATCGCCCTGCTCGCCGTCGGCGGCTACGGCCGCGGCGAACTGCACCCCTATTCCGACATCGACCTGCTGATCCTGCTCGACAGCAGCGATCACGAGATCTTCCGCGAGCCGATCGAGGGCTTTCTCACCCTGCTCTGGGACATCGGCCTGGAAGTCGGCCAGAGCGTGCGTTCGGTCGACGAGTGCGCCGAGGAGGCGCGCGCCGACCTGACGGTAATCACCAACCTGATGGAAAGCCGCACCATCGCCGGCCCCGAGCACCTGCGCCAGCGCATGCAGGCGGTGACCAGCAGCGAGCGGATGTGGCCGAGCAAGCACTTCTTCCTGGCCAAGCGCGAGGAACGCAAGACGCGCCACGCCAAGTACAACGACACCGAGTACAACCTCGAACCCAACGTCAAGGGCTCGCCGGGCGGCCTGCGCGACATCCAGACCGTGCTCTGGGTGGCGCGCCGCCAGTTCGACACGCTGAATCTGCACGCCATGGTCGGCCAGGGCTTTCTGCTGGAGAGCGAGTACGCCCTGCTCTCCTCCAGCCAGGAGTTCCTGTGGAAGGTGCGCTACGCCCTGCACATGCTCGCCGGGCGCGCCGAAGACCGCCTGCTGTTCGATTACCAGGGGCGTATCGCCGCGCTGTTCGGCTACCAGGACGGCGACGGCAAGCGCAGCATCGAGCACTTCATGCAGAAGTACTACCGCGTGGTGATGGGCATCTCCGAGCTGTCGGACCTGATCAACCAGCACTTCGAGGAAGTCATCCTGCGCGCCGGCGAGAGCGGCCCGGCCACCCCACTGAACAGCCGCTTCCAGGTGCGCGACGGCTATATCGAGGTGACCCACCCGAACGTCTTCAAGCGCACCCCCTTCGCCATCCTCGAAGTCTTCGTGCTGATGGCCCAGCACCCGGAGATCAAGGGCGTGCGCGCCGACAGCATCCGCCTGCTGCGCGACAGCCGCCACCTGATCGACGACGAGTTCCGCAAGGACATCCGCAACACCAGCCTGTTCATCGAACTGTTCAAGTGCCGCGAAGGCATCCACCGCAACCTGCGGCGGATGAACCGCTACGGCATCCTCGGCCGCTACCTGCCGGAGTTCGGCCACATAGTCGGGCAGATGCAGCACGACCTGTTCCACATCTATACGGTCGATGCGCACACCCTCAACCTGATCAAGCACCTGCGCAAGTTCCGCTGGCCGGAGCTGACGGAGAAATTCCCGCTGGCCAGCAAGCTGATCGACAAGTTGCCCAAGCCCGAGCTGATCTACCTCGCCGGCCTCTACCACGACATCGGCAAGGGCCGCGGCGGCGACCACTCGGAACTCGGCGCGGTGGATGCCGAGGTCTTCGCCCGCCGCCACAACCTGCCGGCCTGGGACAGCGCGCTGATCGTCTGGCTGGTGCAGCACCACCTGGTGATGTCCACCACCGCGCAGCGCAAGGACCTCTCCGACCCGCAGGTGATCCACGACTTCGCCCAGTTCGTCGGCGACCAGACCCACCTGGACTACCTCTACGTGCTGACCGTGGCCGACATCAACGCCACCAACCCCAGCCTTTGGAACTCCTGGCGCGCCAGCCTGCTGCGCCAGCTCTACACCGAGACCAAGCGCGCCCTGCGCCGCGGCCTGGAGAACCCGGTGGACCGCGAGGAACAGATTCGCCAGACGCAGAGCGCGGCGCTGGACACCCTGGTGCGCGGCGGTACCGACCCGGACGACGCCGAGCAGCTGTGGAGCCAGCTCGGCGACGACTATTTCCTGCGCCACACCGCCAGCGACGTGGCCTGGCACACCGAGGCCATCCTCCAGCACCCGGCCGACGCCGGCCCGCTGGTGCTGATCAAGGAAACCACCCAGCGCGAGTTCGAGGGCGGCACGCAGATCTTCATCTACGCGCCGGACCAGCACGACTTCTTCGCCGTGACCGTGGCGGCGATGAGCCAGCTCAACCTGAACATCCACGATGCGCGGATCATCACCTCGACCAGCCAGTTCACCCTCGACACCTACGTGGTGCTGGACGCCGATGGCGGCTCGATCGGCGACAATCCCGCGCGCATCCAGCAGATACGCCAGGGCCTGATCGAGGCGCTGAAGAACCCGGATGACTACCCGACCATCATCCAGCGCCGCGTGCCGCGCCAGCTCAAGCACTTCGCCTTCGCCCCGCAGGTGACCATCCACAACGACGCGCAACGCCCGGTGACCGTGCTCGAGCTGACCGCGCCGGATCGCCCCGGCCTGCTGGCGCGCATCGGACGGATCTTCCTCGAGTTCGACCTGTCGCTGCAGAACGCCAAGATCGCCACCCTCGGCGAGCGGGTCGAGGACGTGTTCTTCGTCACCGACGCCAATAACCAGCCGCTGTCCGATCCCGAGCTCTGCGCACGCCTGCAGGAAACCATCGTCCGCCGCCTGTCCGAGCCCAGCGTCCAGCCCACGCAATTTTCCATCTGATTTTCCGGAAGCCCCGATGAACCCAGCCCTCGACCAGCTCCAGCCCTACCCCTTCGAGAAACTGCGCGCCCTGCTCGGCGGCGTGCAGCCGGCCGCGGACAAGCGCGCCATCGCCCTGTCCATCGGCGAGCCCAAGCACAAGTCGCCGGACTTCGTCGCCCAGGCGCTGACCGCGAGTCTCGACAAGCTGGCGGTCTACCCCACCACCCTGGGCCTGGCCGAGCTGCGCCAGAGCATCGCCAGCTGGTGCGAGCGGCGCTTCGGCGTACCGGCCGGCTGGCTGGATGCGGCGCGCCACGTGCTGCCGGTCAACGGCACCCGCGAGGCGCTGTTCGCCTTCACCCAGGCCGTGGTCGACCGCAATGCCAAGGGCCTGGTGGTCAGCCCCAATCCCTTCTACCAGATCTACGAAGGTGCGGCGTTTCTCGCCGGCGCCGCGCCGCACTACCTGCCGTGCCTGGAAGCCCATGGCTTCAACCCCGACTTCGATGCAGTGCCGGCCGAGGTCTGGCAGCGCTGCCAGATCCTCTTCCTGTGCTCGCCGGGCAACCCCACCGGCGCGCTGATCCCGGTGGAAACGCTGAAGAAGCTGATCGCCCTGGCCGACGAGCACGACTTCGTCATCGCCGCCGACGAGTGCTACAGCGAGCTGTACTTCGACGAGGCCAACCCGCCGGCCGGCCTGCTCAGCGCCTGCGCCGAGCTGGGCCGCAGCGATTTTGCGCGCTGCGTGGTGTTCCACAGCCTGTCCAAGCGCTCCAACCTGCCGGGTCTGCGCTCGGGCTTCGTCGCCGGCGACGCCGAGATCCTCAAGGCCTTTTTGCTGTACCGCACCTACCACGGCTGCGCCATGCCGGTGCAGACCCAGCTGGCCAGCGTGGCCGCCTGGAACGACGAGGACCACGTGCGCGCCAACCGCGACCTGTACCGCGAGAAGTTCGACGCCGTGCTGGATATCCTTGAGCCGGTGATGGAGGTGCAGCGCCCCGACGGCGGCTTCTACCTCTGGGCGCGCACCCCGGGCGACGACGCCGAGTTCACCCGCGCGCTGTTCGCCGCCGAACATGTCACCGTGGTGCCGGGCTCCTACCTGTCGCGCGAGGTGGACGGCATCAACCCCGGTGCCGGGCGCGTGCGCATGGCTCTGGTCGCGCCGCTGGCCGAATGCATCGAAGCCGCCCAGCGCATCCGCCGCTTTATCGAAGGACGCACTCCATGAGCAAGACCCTCTATGGCATCAAAGCCTGTGACACCATGAAGAAGGCCCGCACCTGGCTCGACGAGCGCGGCATCGCCTACGACTTCCACGACTACAAGAGCGCCGGCATCGACCGCGAGCGCCTGCAGCAGTGGTGCGCCGAGCACGGCTGGGAGACCATCCTCAACCGCGCCGGCACCACCTTCCGCAAGCTCACCGACGAGCAGAAGGCCGACCTCGACCAGGCCAAGGCCATCGCGCTGATGCTGGCCCAGCCCTCGATGATCAAGCGCCCGGTGCTCGATCTCGGCGAGCGCACCCTGGTCGGCTTCAAACCGGATAACTACCAAGCCGCATTGGCCTGATTCTTCACCCTCGATTTCGTTGCAAGGAAACCATCCTATGAGCACCAACCTCTTCAGCATCGCCTTCGGCGTCGGCACCCAGAACCGCCAGGGCAACTGGCTGGAAGTCTTCTACGCCCTGCCCCTGCTCAATCCGGCCGTGGAGCTGAGCGACAAGGCCGCGGCCATTCTCGGCTACCAGGGCGGCAATCAGGCCATCGCCTTCAGCAGCGCCCAGGCCGGCGAATTGGCCGATGCGCTCAAGGGCGTCGATGCCGCCCAGGCCGCCCTGCTCACCCGCCTGGCCGAGAGCCACAACCCGCTGGTGGCGACCTTCCTCGCCGAAGACGCCGCGCCGACCAGCACCCCCGAGGCCTACCTCAAGCTGCACCTGCTGTCGCACCGCCTGGTCAAGCCGCACGGCCTGAACCTGGCCGGCATCTTCCCGCTGCTGCCCAACGTGGCCTGGACCAGCCAGGGCGCGGTCGACCTCGGCGAACTGGCCGAGCGCCAGCTGGAAGCGCGTCTTAAGGGCGAGCTGCTGGAGGTGTTCTCGGTGGACAAGTTCCCCAAGATGACCGACTACGTGGTGCCGGCCGGCGTGCGTATCGCCGACAGCGCGCGCGTGCGCCTGGGCGCCTACATCGGCGAAGGCACCACGGTGATGCACGAGGGCTTCGTCAACTTCAACGCCGGCACCGCCGGTCCGGGCATGATCGAAGGCCGCGTCTCGGCCGGCGTGTTCGTCGGCAAGGGCTCGGACCTGGGCGGCGGCTGCTCGACCATGGGCACCCTGTCCGGCGGCGGCAATATCGTCATCTCGGTCGGCGAAGGCTGCCTGATCGGCGCCAACGCCGGCATCGGCATCCCGCTGGGCGACCGCAACACCGTGGAGTCGGGCCTGTACATCACCGCCGGCACCAAGGTGGCGCTGCTCGACGACCAGAACCAACTGGTGAAGGTGGTCAAGGCACGCGAACTGGCCGGCCAGCCGGACCTGCTGTTCCGCCGCAACTCGCAGACCGGCGCGGTGGAGTGCAAGACCCACAAGTCGGCCATCGAACTGAACGAAGCCCTGCACGCCCACAACTGAAAAGTTGGTTTAACGCTGCTGCGCTAGCCCATACTGCGTTGCAATAAGGCTCGGACGCTCATTTACACCAGTAAACTCTGCGTCCTCGCCTTATTGCGCCTTGTCTGGCCGTCGCTCGCGACACGTTAAACCCAACTTTTAACTGCCAGAAGATCTCTGGAAGCATCCATGTCACTGATCTCCCCCTGGCGCGCCGCTTTCCCCGGCATTCTCGCCCTCGAAGCCGAGGGCCAGACCTACCTGGACAGCGCCGCCACCGCGCAGAAGCCGCAGGCGGTGCTGGACAGCCTGCTCGGCTACCTGGCCAGCGGCGCCGCCAACGTGCACCGCGCCCAGCACCTGCCGGGAGAGCGCGCCACCCGCGCCTTCGAAGGCACACGGGACAAGGCGGCGGCCTGGCTGAACGCGGCCAGCCGCGATGAGATTGTCTTTACCCGCGGCAGCACCGAGGCGCTCAACCTGCTGGCCTACGGCCTGGAGCATCTGCTGCAGCCCGGCGACGAGCTGGTCGTCAGCGCCCTGGAGCACCACGCCAACCTGCTGCCCTGGCAGCAGCTGGCGCTGCGTCGCGGGCTCAAGCTGGTGGTACTGCCGCTGGATGTCACGGGCAGCATCGACCAGGCCCGCTCCGCCGAGCTGATCGGCCCGCGTACCCGGCTGTTGGCAGTGGCGCAGCTGTCCAACGTGCTCGGGCGCTGGCAGCCGCTGCGCGAACTGCTGGCCCTGGCGCGCAGCCTGGGCGCCCTCAGCGTGGTCGACGGCGCCCAGGGTGCGGTGCACGGCCGCCACGACATGCAGGCGCTGGGCTGCGACTTCTATGTCTGCTCGGCGCACAAGCTCTACGGCCCGGACGGCGTCGGCCTGCTCTACGGCCGCGGCGAGGCGCTGGCGCAGCTGCGCCACTGGCAGTTCGGCGGTGAGATGGTGCTGGACGCCGACTACCAGGACGCGCGTTTCCGCCCGGCGCCGTTGGGCTTCGAGGCCGGCACCCCGCCGGTGTCGGGCGTGATCGCCCTGGGCGCGGCGCTGGACTGGCTGGCCGGCCTCGACCAGGCCGCGGTGGCCGGCCACGAGGCAGCGCTGCACGCCAAGCTGCTAGCCGGCCTCGGACTGCGCGACGGCGTGCGCCTGCTCGGCGCACCGCAACTGGCCCTGGCCAGCTTCTGCGTCGACGGCGTGCACAACGCCGACCTGGCCCACCTGCTGACCGAACAGGGCATCGCCGTGCGCGCCGGGCACCACTGCGCCATGCCGCTGATGAAAGGCCTGGGGCTGTCCGGCGCGATCCGCGTCTCGCTCGGCCTGTACAATGACGGCGCCGATCTGGATCGTTTCTTCGATGCCCTGGACCAGGCCCTGGAGCTGCTGCGATGACCCAGCCCCTGGGTTGCAGCGGTCGAACCGCGGCCGATGTCAGGCGCAAAACCGCGGCGCTAGCGAAATACGCGGCTAAAGCCGCTCCTACGGGATCCTTGCATCTATGAACTTGCCGACTGCAGCCCAGCACGCCCTGGAGGCCTTCGCCGCCTGCCCCGGCTGGGAGCAGCGCGCGCGCCTGCTGATGCAGTGGGGCGAGCGCCTGGCGCCGCTGAGCGAGGCCGAACGCTGCGAGGCCAATCGCGTGCACGGCTGCGAAAGCCTGGTCTGGCTGGTGGCGGAAACACACGAGGGCGCCTGGCACTTTCGCGCCGGCAGCGACGCCCGCCTGCTGCGCGGCCTGCTGGCCGTGCTGCTGGCCCGGGTCGACGGCCTGAAGGACGAGGAACTGGCGGCGCTCGACCTGGCCGCCTGGTTCGACCAGCTCGGCCTGGCCCGCCAGCTCTCGCCCTCGCGCAGCAACGGGCTCAATGCGGTACTGCAACGCATGCGCGAACTGGCAAGATCCTGAAACGCCAGATCACCGTAGGGTGGGTTAGCGGCGCCAACCGCCGCACGTTCAGCCCCCGCCATCGTCGCGCGCCGCGTAACCCACCAGGCGATGGATGGCGTTGCACCGATGGTGGGTTACGCCGCACCAGGCAATGAGAGTCGATCGACAGGCGTAACAGGCGGCTAACCCACCCTACGAAAATCGCGTTGCCAGGGAAGACCCCACTACCCCGACGCTAGTCGCCCTTGCCGCGCTCGCGCAGCGTCAAGCCACGCAGGAAATTGCGCAGCACCTGGTCGCCGCACTCGCGGTAGTGCTTGTGCCCGGGCTTGCGGAACAGGGCGCCGAGTTCGGCCTTGGTCATCGGCAGGTCGGCGGCCTGGAGGATGGCCTGCATGTCCTCGTCCTTGAGCTCGAAGGCCACGCGCAGCTTCTTCAGCACGATGTTGTTGCTCAAGCGCGTCGCCACCGGCAGCGGTGCACGGCTCTCGTCCTTGCCGCGCTTGTAGAACACCAGGCCTTCCAGCACATGGGCCAGCAAAGCGTCGTTGCAGGGCTGGTAACCGGCCTCGTCGTCCTTGAGCAGGCAGGCGGAGATCTGCTCCAGGGTCACCGGGTAGTCCGCCAGTTGGCAGATCTCCACCAGCTTGGCGTCGCCGATGGCCAGCAGGTAGCGCAGGCTGCGCAGTACGTCGTTATTGGTCATTGCGGCGGTCTCAACGGAAGCGGGCGGCGATTATAGGCGCATCCGCCGTCAGTCGCGCAGCGCCTGCGCCCGGCTGGTCGGCAGCCAGGCATCGGCGTCGCCGGAATTCAGCGCCTGCTGCAAGCGCGCCAGGTCGCCGCGCTCGGCGAAATGGCGCAGGCCGGCGTTGAACAGGCGCAGCAGCCGCTCGCCCTCGGCATCGTCCTTGCGAAACAGCAGGCGCAGCGGTTCGGTGTTCAGGTGGCGCGGGTGATGGGTGATGGCGCGCCCCTCGGCGCCGGGGAACAGGCGACGCAGCATGGCGTAGCCGACCGCGCGGTCCTGCGGATGCAGGTCGATGCGACCGAGTTCCAGCAGGCGGAAGCTGGTGTCCTCCTTGCCGCTCTGCTGCACCTGCAGCAGGCCGTCCTGCTGCGCCTGGTCGAAGCGCGAGCCGTAGGAATAACCGAGGGTGGTGCCGATGCGGTAGCGCTTGAGGTCCTCGATGCGACGCCAGTCGAACGCCAGCTCGCGGCGATGGAACAGCACCACCTCGCCGCGCACCACCGGGTCGCTGCACACCCCGTAGTTGAGGCGACTGGGGCTGCAGCTGTAGGGCATGATGGCGTCCAGCTGACCCTGCTGCAGCATCAGCACGTTGCGATCCCAGGGGTAGAAGACGTATTCGACCGCGTAGCCGGCCTCGGCGAACACCGCGCTGATCAGTCGCGCCATGGCGCCGCCATCGGCGCGGCGCTGGTCGACGTAGGGCGCCCAGTCGCCGGTGCCGATGCGCAGCTTCGGCTCGGCCGCCACCGGCAGCACGCCGCCCAGCAGCAGCGCCATGCAGAGGCTGGCGGCGAAGGGTCCACCACGCAGACGGGAAAACAGGTACGACACGGATCACCTCAACGCGCAAACACAGCGAAGCGTCCCTGCCCGAGTTCTGTCACTCCTTTTTTGTCTCAGCTTAGCCAAGCAGGCCGCCGCACAGGCCGCCGTCAGTCGCTGCGGCCACGTTCGGCCGGGCGCCGGGCGCCGGCCACCAGCTTGTCCACCAGCTTGGCGGCGGCGGCCATGCCGAAGCTGGCGGTGACCATCATCACCGCGCCGAAGCCGCCGGCGCAGTCCAGCTTGACCCCTTCGCCGACGAAGCCCTTGGCCTGGCACACCGTGCCGTCCGGCTTGGGATAGCGCAGCTGTTCGGTGGAGAACACGCAGGGCACGCTGTAGGTACGCCCCGGCGTGCGCGAGAAGCCGTAGTCGCGACGCAGGGTGCTGCGCACCTTGGCCGCCAGCGGGTCGTTGAAGGTCTTGTTGAGGTCGGCGAGCTGGATCTGCGTCGGGTCGACCTGGCCGCCGGCGCCGCCGGTGGTGACGATCTGGATCTTGCGCCGCTTGCACCAGGCGATCAGCGCGGCCTTGGCCGGCACGCTGTCGATACAGTCGATCACCCCGTCGAGCTGCTCGGTGATGTACTCGGCCATGGTCTCGCGGGTGACGAAATCGGCCACCGCGTGCACCACGCAGGCCGGGTTGATGGCGCGAATGCGCGCGGCCATCTCCTCGACCTTGGCCTTGCCCACCGCGCCCTCGACGGCGTGCACCTGGCGATTGGTGTTGGTGATGCAGACGTCGTCCAGGTCGAACAGCGAGATCTCGCCGACGCCCGAGCGCGCCAGCGCCTCGGCCGCCCAGGAGCCGACGCCGCCGATGCCGACCACCGCCACATGCGCCGCGGCCAGCCGCGCATAGCCCTCGCGGCCGTAGAGCCGGGCTATGCCGCCGAAACGTTGTTCGTCTGTGTTCATCTCACCCCCTGCAGCAAGGCGCGCATTATAGGCACGGCCATGCCTGCGCCCAAGCCCGCCGGGCGGTTCGCCCGGCGGGCGGCGCAGCCGGCGCTATAGTGAGCGCAGCAGCGAGGCTTCGCCCATGCGCAACTTCAGCGTCTACAACCCGACCCGGCTGCACTTCGGCCGCGGCCAGATCGCCCGCCTGGCCGAGGAAATCCCGCCCGGCAGCCGCGTGCTGGCCCTACACGCCGGCGCCGACATCCTGCGCAACGGCGTCTGGGCCGAGGTGGAGCGCAGCCTGCACGGACGCCCGCTGAGCCGCTTCGCCGGGATCGAGCCCAACCCGCAGTACGACACCCTGCTGCGCGCCGTGGCCCAGGCCCGGCACGACGCCTGCGACTTCGTCCTGGCCATCGGCGGCGACGCGCCGATCGATGCCGGCAAGTTCCTCGCCGCCGCCCTGTGCCACCCCGGCGATCCGCTGCAACTGCTGTGCGGCGCGCCGATCCGCGCGGCGCTGCCGCTGGGCTGCCTGCTGACCCTGCCGATCGGCAGCGCCCTGAGCCACGCCGAGGGCCTGGTCAGCCATGCCGAACGCCAGCAGAAGCTGCCCTTCGCCAGCCCGCTGCTGCACCCGCGCTTCGCCATCGTCGACCCCGGCCTCCACCTCGACGCGCCGCGTCAGCAACTGGCGCACGCGGTGATCGAGGCGTTCGCCCGCACCTGCGAGCGCTACCTCGGCGTCGCGGCCGATGCGCCGCTGCAGGCGCGCTACGCCGAGGCCCAGCTGCTGACCCTGATCGAAGAAGGTCGCAAGTTGATCACCGATCCCGAGGACCAGGCCGTGCGCGCCAACCTGCTGTGGTGCGCGCTGCAGGCGCTCGACGGCCCCGCCGGCTGCGGCGTGGTACCGGCGGGCGGCGCGCGGCGGATCGCCCGGGAGCTGAGCGCGCTGTACCACCTGGCCCCGGCGCAGAGCCTGGCCGTGGTGCTGCCCGCGCTGCTCGCCGAATGCCGCGAGGCGCACGGCGCCAGGCTGCAGCAATACGCCGAACGGGTCTGGCAGCTGCCCGCCGGCAACGCGGAGCAGCGCATTGACGCCGCCATCGCCGCCACCGCGGGGTTCTTTTGCGACCTCGGCCTGGCCACCCGGCTGAGCGATCACGGCCTGGACGCCGAGGCGGTCCCGGAGGTGCTGGCGCAGTTGCAACGCCGCAGTCCGGGCGCCCTCGGTGAAGGCGACGAGCTCGACCCGACCGTGTGCGAACGCATCCTGCTGCGCGCCTTATGACCTGATCGGTAACGACTTTTGCTTTAAGATGGCCAGCCTTCACGCTAGCCGCCGTACCGGAGCCGCAATGACCGCCACCCTCACCCCGACCCTGGAACTCGCCTTCGACCTGATCCGCCGCCCGTCCGTGACCCCGGTCGACGAAGGTTGCCAGGAGCTGATGATGCGTCGCCTGGCCGCCTGCGGCTTCGAGGTCGAGCACATGCGCATCGAAGAGGTGGAGAATTTCTGGGCCAAGCGCGGCGGCGACGGCCCGGTTCTGTGCTTCGCCGGGCATACCGACGTGGTGCCCACCGGCCCGCTGGACGCCTGGCAGTACCAGCCGTTCGACGTACGCGTCGATGAAGACGGCATGCTCTGCGGCCGCGGCGCGGCGGACATGAAGGGCAGCCTGGCGAGCATGATCGTCGCCGTCGAGCGCTTCACCGCCGACCACCCGAACCATAAGGGCGCCATCGCCTTTCTGATCACCAGCGACGAGGAAGGCCCGGCCCAGCACGGCACCAAGGCGGTGGTCGAGCGTCTGCGCGAACGCGGCGAGCGTCTGGACTGGTGCATCGTCGGCGAACCGTCGAGCACCAGCCTGCTCGGCGACGTGGTCAAGAACGGCCGCCGCGGCTCGCTCGGCTGCACCCTCACCGTGTACGGCAAGCAGGGCCACGTGGCCTACCCGCACCTGGCGAAGAACCCGATTCATCTGGCTGCCCCGGCCCTGGCCGAACTGGCCGCCGAGCACTGGGACCATGGCAACGACTATTTCCCGCCGACCAGCTTCCAGGTGTCCAACCTCAATGCCGGCACCGGCGCCACCAACGTCATCCCCGGCGAACTGAAAGCGGTGTTCAACTTCCGCTTCTCCACCGAATCCACCGTCGAAGGCCTGCAGCAGCGCGTCACCGCTATCCTCGACAAGCACGGCCTGGACTACCACCTGGAGTGGGCGCTGTCCGGCCTGCCCTTCCTCACCCAGCCGGGCGAGTTGCTCGACGCCGTGGCCGCCAGCATCAAGAACGTCACCGGTCGCGACACCACGCCGTCCACCAGCGGCGGCACCTCCGACGGGCGCTTCATCGCCACCCTGGGCACCCAGGTGGTCGAGCTGGGCCCGGTCAACGCCACCATCCACCAGATCAACGAGCGGGTGCTGGCCAGCGACCTCGACCTGCTCACCGAAGTTTACTACCGAACCCTGGTGAAACTGCTGGCATGAAAATCCATGAATATGCCTGCTGCGCACACCGATAGCTGCGTTGGGCGGTACTCGCTCCTCGCCTATCTATTCGATATGTCTCGTCGCTGCGTTCCGTCCGCCTTGCTCTCGGCGCGCTCGCGACGGCCTATTCCCGGATTTTACGCATGCTGATCTGCCCCCTCTGCCAGACGCCGCTGCAGCCCAGTGACAGCGGCCTGGTCTGCAGCAACCGGCACAGCTTCGACCGCGCCCGCCAGGGCTACTACAACCTGCTGCCGGTGCAGCACAAGAACAGCCGCGACCCCGGCGACAACGCCGCCATGGTCGAGGCGCGCCGACGCTTTCTCGACGGCGGTCACTACGCGCCGCTGGCCGCGCGCCTGGCGGCACTGGCGGCCGAGTACAAGCCGGCGCGCTGGCTGGATATCGGCTGCGGCGAGGGCTACTACACCGAGCAGATCGCCCGCGCCCTGCCCCATGCCGACGGTTATGCCCTGGATATCTCCCGCGAGGCGATCAAGCGTGCCTGCAAGCGCGCCCCGCAGCTGAACTGGCTGGTGGCGAGCATGGCCCGCGTGCCACTGGCGGATGCCAGCTGCGAGCTGCTGGCCAGCGTGTTCAGCCCGCTCGACTGGGCCGAGGCCAATCGCCTGCTAGCCTCCGGCGGCGGCCTGCTGCGCATGGGCCCGACCCGCGTGCACCTGATGGAGCTGCGGCAGAAGCTCTACGACGAGGTGCGCGACTACGACGACGAGAAGCACCTGGCGCTGATCCCGCCGGGTATGCACCTGGCCCATAGCGAAACCCTCGAGTTCCCGCTGCACCTGAGCGATGCCCAGGCCCGCGCCGACCTGCTGGCCATGACCCCGCACGGCTGGCGCGCCAGTGCCGAACGGCGCGAGGCGGTGATTGCCGCGCCCTTCGAAGTTACCGTTGCCATCCGCTACGATTGGATCGTCAAAATCCAGAGCCCACGCTCTCAGGACTGAATGCCATGCGCCAACCCGATATCGAGATCTACCTGAAAGACGCCGAACGCGACGCCGTGGCGCAGTGGCTGGGTGAGGCCCTGGGCCCTTGCAGCGACTGGCAGCAGAAGGGCCAGACCTTCAAATGCAAGGCCGGTGACGTGCCGGTGACCTGGCTGCCGAAGGCCGTGGGCAAGTGGCACAGCCTGTACCTGGAAAGCGACGCCACGCCCTGGGCCGACGACCTGGCCTGCGCCCGCGCCGCCCATGCCGCGCTCGGCGTGCAGATCCGCTGCGCGCCGGGGACCTGGGTGGAAGATGAAAGCGACGAGGAAGCCGACCGCTGGATCAAGGTGGATGCCGACGGCGAAACCGAGATCGTCTGGCGTACGGAATGACAGCGGCCGCATCCGTAGGGTGCGTAGCGCGGACCGTGGCCATTCATCCAACCACCCGTTGCGCCCGGCACGATCCGTAGGGTGGATCACGCCTTATCGATCCACCGCGTGGTGGATGTAAAAACGACATCCACCCTTGCGCCATAAACGAAAAGGCCCGTCATCGACGGGCCTTTTCGTTGGAGTCTGGAACTCAGACCGCGGAAACGTCTTCCGCCTGCAGGCCTTTCTGGCCCTGGGTCACGCCGAACTCGACCTTCTGCCCCTCGATCAGGGTGCGGTGGCCTTCGCCACGGATGGCGCGGTAGTGAACGAATACGTCCGGGCCGCTTTCGCGCTGAATGAACCCGTAGCCCTTGGAATCATTGAACCATTTGACGGTTCCGGTCTCACGATCTGCCATTACCCACTTCTCCAACTCGCAAATTTTTATTGTCCCGAATAGGCGCTGTGACGGCTCGGTAAAAACGTTCTGTTCATCGTTCGCCAACCCCGGCAATTGGAGCATGGAGCAGGTCAAGCGAAGGGCGTTCTTGCTGCAACCGCTGGGCCGAGTATAAAGCATGAAATGTGACTGAAAAGCACTTTTTTAGAACCGAGCGCAAACCAGACAACATCGGGGTTACAGCCGGTTTTTATCCGTTTTTCGCCAGCAAATCGCGCAACTTCTTCGCCAGCCTCTGAACCTGCTCGGCGTCCAGGCGATAGGCCCAATCGCTGCGCGCGGCCACCTCGCCGTCCTCGAATCCCTGGCGCTCGCCGAGCACCAGCCAGTGCTGCTCGCCCTGCTGGTACAGCGCGCCTTCGAGGCTCTGGCCGTCGAAGCCGGTCAGGCTCAGCCTGAGCATCGGCGCCTGCTTGAAAGCGATCTGCGCCAGTGGCGCGGCATCGGCGAAACGCAGGTTGGAGAACAGCGTGACCATGCCGTTGGCCGCGCCCTCGAAACTGAGCTGCTGGCCCTTGCCCAACTGCTCCACAGTGAAGTTGTACTGCTCGGCGTCGGGCTTGCTCAGGGTCAGCGTCTCGCCGCTGGCGTAGCGCAGCTCCAGGCGTTTGACGCTGGCGAAGGGAATGTCCGCAACGCGGCGATCCAGCCAGTCCAGCTCGCGGCTGGGCAGGTCGAGCTGCTGGTCGATCAGCCACACCTGGTCCTCGCCGGCGCGGCGCACCAGTTGCCCGCTGCCCTGCTGCGACGGGTTGCCCAGACGCAGGCTCAACTCGGGATGGCCGTCGAACTGCAGCTGCAGACGCAGCGCCTGCTCGCCCTCCTCGCCGCTTTCCGCCAGGCCCAGGCGTGCGTGCCACTGCGCGTTGGCGGTCTTGGCCTCGACGCTGCGCGCCTCGCGCAGCGCCCGCAGCAGCTCGGCCAGGGGCTCGCGCGCGGCCGGGTAATCGGCCTTGGCCGGCACCACCCAGGCCTCGCCGCGGCGCTCGATACGCACCGTCGGCTGGCCGGGCGGCTGGATTTCCAGCGCCTGCAGGCTACCCAGGTAGCCCTGCTCGGCGGCCAGCCAGGGCATGCGTTCGAGTTGTGCAGTGCCCTGCTGCTGGCGCTGCTGCAGCGCCAGGTACCCCAGCAGGCACAGCAGCACGATGACGATCAATGCGATCAGACCTTTGCGTCCCATGATCTCCTCACTGTTGAAAACTCGGTAGTCTCATCCTTCGGCTCCCCATCGGAGCGATAGATGCCCCCAAGGTTGAAAGCGACGAACCGTGGGGTGCGCCATGCGCACCGCCTCAAAAGCCTTGGTGCGCGCGGCGCATCCTACGGCCCCGGTTCGTAGGGTGGATCACGCTTCACCGATCCACCGTTGTGGTGGATGTAAAAAGCGACATCCACCCTACGCGCTCGGGAGGCTCATCCTTCGGCTCCCCATCGGAGCGACAGATGCCCCAAGGTTGAAAGCGACGAACCGTGGCGGCGCCATGCGCACCGCCTCAAAAGCTTTGGTGCGAGTGGCGCACCCCACGGGCTCTGGTTCGTAGGGTGGATCAGGCTTCACCGATCCACCGTTGTGGTGGATGTAAAAAGCGACAGCTACGCGCCCCGATCCACCCTACGCGCTTTAGCCGCGAACGAGTCGCCGCTGAAGCGCCTCCCACACTGCTCAGGCCCGGCGGCGGCGCCGCCACAGCCACAGCGCCAGCACGCCGAGGGTCAGCAGTGCCGGCACCAGGGCGATATTGATCACCTTGAGCGTGCGGCCCAGCGCCTCGATATCGGCGTTGAGCTGGTAGCGCACGTCGCGCAGCTCCTTGCGGATCGCCAGCTTCTCCTGGATGAAGCGCTGCACCGCGCCCTGCTGCTCCGGGGTCAGCTCCAGCGCCTGGCTGGGGTCGTCGTTGCGCTGCAGCGCCGCCAGTTGCTGCTCGGTCTCGGCCAGGCGCGCCTGCAGCGCCTGTTCCTTCTCGCGGAAGCGCTGCTCGGCGGCGCGCTGCAACTCTTCCACCACCACGAAGGGACGGCTGAAGCGGCCGCGCGAACGCACGCTGATCAACGCCTCGGAGCCGGCCAGGTTGTCCAGCGCGTTGATCGCGAAGCTGCCGTTGTCGGCCCAGGGCTGCGGAATGCGCTGGCCGAAGAAGTCCTGCACCTGCACCCACAGGCGGTCGCTCAAGATGTCGGTATCGGCCACCGCGATCACGTTGATGGTATCGGCCTGCTTGAGGCCGTCCTTGCGCCCTTCGATGCCGTCGGGGAAGGCGCTCTGCGCCGGGCCGTCGATGCGTGCGGCGATGGCGTAGCGCTCGCCGGTGGGCTCCAGCTCGCGGATCAGCTCCTCCGGATTGCTGAGCATGGCGAAACGCTGGGCGTCGAAGGGCATGGCGTACTCGGAGCTCTGCAGCAGCGGGGTGAAGCGAGTCTTGGCGCCTTCCACCGGTTCGAGGATGCCGGCGGTGGCGACGGTGATGCTCTCCAGCCCGGCGGTGGCGATGTCCTCCTGGTCCAGCGCCTGGCGCGGCAGGCTCAGCCAGGCGGCATGACGCACCGCACGCTGACCCTGGCCCATGCTCACCGACATGGCGTAGGAGCCGTCGCCGAGCACCTTGTCCGGCACCAGACGCAGGCCCCAGGCCTGGAACAGCGGCTCGAGGTTAGAGCCCTTGTCCACCGCCATCTCGCCCGGCATGTCGCCAGTGTCGGCCTCGGCATAGGGGTCGACGAACACCATCAGCTTGCCGCCGCGCAGGACGAACTGGTCGATGGCGTACAGGGTCTGCTCGGGCAGGTTCTTCGGGTGCACCAGCCACAGCACCGAGACGCTGTCGGGAATCAGGTCGACGTCGGCCTTGAGCTGCTCGATCGAAAACAACTGGCGCACCTGCTCCAGCACCATCCATGGCGGCGTCGGCTGCCGCGCCATCATGTCGAAGCCACCGGTCATGGGCAGCCCGGAGAGCACCCCGACCACCGGCAACTGCGGCTTGGCCAGGCTCTGCACCAGGCGGCTCAGCTCGTACTCCAGGTGCTCCTCCTGATCCAGGGCGAAGAACGGGATCACCTGGGTGTCGTCCAGCGCGTTGGTGCCGGCCAGGCCGAAGTAGATGGAGTCGCCGCCCTGCTGCAGGGGGATGCCCTGCAGGCCGAACTCGGCGGCCTTGTCCTCGTCCTCGGAGAAGGGCTCGGGGTCGATGAGGTGCAGGCGGATCTTGCCGCCGGCCTGGCGCTGGTAGGCCTTGAGCATCTCCTCCACGCGCTGGGCGTAAGTGCGCAGCGCCGGCAGGTCCTTGGCCACCTTGTCCGAGTAGAAGAAGTACAGGTTGATCGGCTCGTCCAGCTCGCCAAGGATCTGCTTGGTGCCATCGGAAATGGTGTAGAGCTTCTGCTCGGTCAGGTCCAGGCGGGCGCCGCCCAGGCCCAGGCCGGCCAGCAGGTTGAAGGCGAGAAAGGCCGCCGCGATCAGCAGCAGCCCGGCGCCGGAATAGATCAGCTTTTTCATGGGCGCTCCTCAGTCGGCTTTCTTCAGGTCGATGACCACGGCGGTGGCGGTCAGCCAGGCGGCGATCAGCGAGAGGAAATACAGCAGGTCGCGCAGATCGATCACGCCCTTGCTGATGGCGTCGAAGCGCACCAGGAAGCTCAGCGAGGCGATGGCGTCCACCAGCCACTGCGGCGCCCAGGCGAAGGCGTCGAGCACCATCGGAAAGCCGCTGACGATAAACAGGAAGCAGGCGCTGACCGCGAGGATAAAGGCGATCACCTGGTTCTTGCTCAGCGCCGACATGCACGAGCCGATGGCGAGATAGGCGCCGGCCAGCAGCCAGCTGCCGATATAGCCGGTGACGATGGCGCCGTTGTCCGGCTCGCCCAGGTAATTGACCGTGACGATCATCGGGAAGGTCAGCAGCAGCGCGATGCCGGCAAACACCCAGGCGGCGAGGAACTTGCCGGTGACCGCCTCGAAGCGGGTGATCGGCAGGGTCATCAGCAGCTCGATGGAGCCGGACTTGCGCTCCTCCGCCCACAGGCGCATGGCGATGGCCGGCACCAGGAACAGGTAGAGCCAGGGGTGGAAGTTGAAGAAGGCAGACAGATTCGCCTGGCCGCCCTCGAAGAAACCGCCCAGGTAGAAGGTGAACACCCCGGACAGCACCAGGAAGATCACGATGAACACATAAGCCAGCGGCGTGGCGAAGTAGCTCGCCAGCTCGCGCTTGAAGATCACCGGCAACTGGGTCATGGCTGCTCTCCCCGGGTCAGGCTGCGGAACACTTCGTCGAGCCGACCGCGTTCCACGTTGAGTTCCTTGATGTTCCAGCCACGCTGGCCGATCAGCGCGTTGACCTGCGGGAAGATCACCTCGCCCGGCTTGGCCAGCACGCTGAAGCTGTGCTCCAGGTGGTTCTCCTCGATTCCGGCCACCCCCGGCAGCGCGGCCAGGGCATCCAGATCCAGCGGCTCGGCGGCCACCAGGGTCACCGCCTGGTGGTAGCGCGAGCGGCTTTCCAGCTCCAGCGGCGTGCCATCGGCCAGCAAGCGGCCCTGGGCGATCACCACCGCGCGGGTGCACAGCGCCGTGACCTCTTCGAGGATGTGGGTGGAAATGATCACGATCTTGTCGCGCGCCAGGCCCTGGATCAGCTGGCGCACCTGATGCTTCTGGTTGGGATCGAGACCGTCGGTGGGCTCGTCGAGGATCAGCACGCGCGGATCGTGGAGGATCGCCTGGGCCAGGCCGACGCGGCGCTTGAAACCCTTGGACAGCGTCTCGATGCTCTGCTCCAGCACCTTGTCCAGCTCCACCTGCACCACGGCGCGTTCGACCCGCTGGCGCTTCTCGGCGCCACGAAAGCCGCGCACCTCGGCGATAAAGTCGAGAAAGCCGCGCACCGTCATGTCGCCGTAGCAGGGCGCGCCTTCCGGCAGATAGCCGATCTGCCGCTGGGCCTGCAGGGTCTGGGTCTGGATATCGCAACCGAGGATGCTCGCCGTGCCGGAGGTCGGCGCGAGAAAGCCGGTGAGCATCTTCATGGTGGTGGACTTGCCGGCGCCGTTGGGGCCGAGAAAGCCCAGCACCTCCCCCGGCTGGACGCTGAACGACAGGTCGTCGACTGCCGTGTGCTGCGCAAAACGCTTGGTCAGGTTTCTTATTTCGATCATGGCCTCTCACCAGTGCGGTCAAAGCCTGGCGCGCCGCTCGTGGGCACGAGCCAGGCCTGCAAAAATGCCGGCGGAACTATAAGAAGTCGGATGCGCTGATTGCAACCGAGTGGCGCCCGCGGAAATTTACCGGAGGTTACCGCCGCCCGGCGGCGCGCCCAGCAATACCTGAAATAGTCGTCATTCCCGCGCAGGCGGGACAGCAGCTTTATCGCTGAACAGCGCTTGCGCTGGCCCGAAGTGGAATAACCCAGAGGCTGCGCCGCACCGGGACCAGCGCCTTTGCAGGTGTGGAGGTAAATGGCTTTTCAGAACCTCCTCAGCGATCCAGCGGGCTCAGCACCGCCAGGCCGCCGCGATTGAGCACATGGGTGTAGATCATGGTGGTCTTCACGTCGGCGTGACCGAGCAGCTCCTGCACCGTGCGGATGTCCTGGCCCGCCTCCAGCAGGTGAGTGGCGAATGAATGGCGCAGCGAATGCGGCGTGGCATGCTTGATCGAGCCGGCACGCCGCGCAGCCTCGCGCACCGCACGCTGGATGGTCTTCTCGTGCAGGTGATGACGGAAGGTCCCCTGACCGCGCGGGTCCCGCGAACGGTTAATGGACGGAAAGACGAACTGCCAGCCCCATTCCTTGGCCGCATTGGGATACTTGCGCGCCAGGGCGAAGGGCAAGTTGGCCTCGCCAAAACCCTCGGCGAGATCGCTGCAATGCAAGCCGCGCACTTTGTCGAGATGCAACTGCAGCGGCTCGACGATACGCATGGGCAGCATGGTCACCCGGTCCTTCTGGCCCTTGCCATCGCGCACCAGAATCTCCCGCCGGGCGAAATCCACATCCTTGACCCGCAGCCGCAGCGCCTCGAGTAGACGCAAGCCCGAGCCATAGAGCAGGTTGGCGACAATCCAGCTCACGCCCTGCAGCTGCGCCAGCAAGGCCTCCACCTCGGCGCGAGTCAAGACCACCGGCAGATGCTGGGGCTTCTTCGCCCGCACTATGTCTTGTAACCAGGGCAAATCCAGCTTGAGCACCTCCTTGTAGAGAAACAGCAGAGCGGCCAAGGCCTGGTTCTGCGTCGAAGCGGACACATCGCGCTTGACCGCCAGATGAGTCAGAAAAGCCTCGATCTCCGCCGCGCCCATCTCCGCCGGATGCCGATAGCGATGGAAGCGGATATAGCGCTTTGCCCACTCGGCATAGACAGTTTCGGTACGGATGGAATAGTTTCTGACTCAAATCTGCTGGCGCAGTTGATCCAGCAGCTTGGGCTTGCCGTCATCCATGTCGCGTTTCTCCCTGAGTGCTGTCGCGTTTGCCGCGAGCATCTTCAGGCCAGACAAGGACTTACAGGACGACAAGGAAGGTTATGCGACAGGTGTCGTGGGCAAACGCGACAGCCATGTCGCCTAATTAATAGTTAGCTGAGAAACCATGGATAGTATCGGGCAAGAACTCATTAATTTATTGCGATACCTGCTCCCAGGCTTCCTCTCAGCCTGGGTGTATTACGGACTTACTTCGTTTTCACTTCCATCGCAATTTGAGCGCGTAGTACAAGCCCTAATATTTACGCTATTAATACAACCATTAGCGTATACATTCAAAGCACTTGCATTATTCATAGGAAAACATGCATCGCTAGGGGTATGGTCGCAAAATTCCGAATTAACAACATCAGTCATTTCAGCAATAGTACTCGGCATTGCTTTTGCCTACTTCACGAACAATGACAAATTTCATCGTCTAATGAGATTCTTTAAAATCACAAGAGAAACATCCTACCCTTCTGAGTGGTTCGGTGCCTTCAATAAAAATATCACTTATGTAGTATTGCATCTAAATGACGGCAATCGAATTTACGGATGGCCAACCGAATGGCCGTCACAGGCAGGTTCTGGACACTTCCTTCTGGAAGACTCATCATGGCTTGACGATGACAACAATGAAATACCCATGTCAAATGTTAAGAACATTCTAATACCCGCCGGCAATGTAATACTTGTTGAGTTCATGGAGCTTAAAAATGTCAAAGAAAGCGCCTAATCCTCCACCACCAAGAACGCCAGTTAATAATGGAATTAACGGTGGTATAACCGTTAACCCCACTCAACCCACAAACGTAAAACCACCACCTCCTCCGCCGCCACCTCGGCGCAGCTAACAACTGGTATATGGACTCTCCCCACAAGCAGTGAGTAAAGCTTTGCTTTTGCACCTGTCGTCAGCGCGGTTGCATTCGTATATCCGGCCTTGAGTCGGGCATCGCCCTGGCCATTCTGTAGTTCGCGCAGCGGGGGCCAAGCGTTCAATCGATCACGCAGATCATGATTGTTATCGGCCTTGTTCCGCTGCAGGACTCGCCTGTTTCGACAGTGCTGCTGCTCACCACAACCACCAGAAAACCATCACTCCTTACTGATTACCCCCGCCGTCAGGCGGGTCTTACGCTTCGCCAGTCGCCGCTGAAACGCCGCTCATGGCACCACACCGCCCAGCAGATCCGCACCAGCTTGTTCGCCAAGGCCACCGTCGCCTTGTTGTGACCAATACGGGCCGCGGTCTCGACGGCCCAGCGCTGCAGCGGCGTCAGTTTCTCCGGCGTGCGTGCCTGGCAACGCTGGGCCGCCAGCAGCGCCGCGCGCGAGCCATGGATCAGCAAGGTGCGCACGTAGACATTGCCCTGTCGGCTGATATGTCCCAGCTTGCGCCGCTCGCCGCTGCTGAACTCGCGGGGCGTCATGCCCAGCCAGGCACTGAGTTGCCGGCCACTGGCAAAGCGTTCGGGCCTGCC
>NZ_JBITVF010000003.1:0-654718 GCF_044542855.1 Pseudomonas sp. NPDC077649
CTTGAATTCTTCGGGGTAACGCTGGTTGCTCATGGCACCTCCTGATGGGCCTCATTATGAGGCTTGAAGGTGTCTACGAAACTAGGGTCGATTCACACCTCCAACATTCATGGTTTCGACGGCACGGGCGCGCCGCATATGAGCGTTGTAGCGAGCGAGGCGAGTAGCAAGGCTGGAGTCAGCGCGCAAGGCGGCCAGAGCGCAGGCACGGTGAAATGCTGCTTGAGCGCGAGACGGATTGAGGGCGTGTTTCATCGATGGAGCTCCAAGTTTGATTGAGGAGCTGCCACCTACCTTCTCACGGGTAAGGGTGGCAGACCGTGCCGGGGTGAGAAACCGGGAAACTTGGAACCCGGCCAGGCCGAAACCTGCCCAGCACGGCCCGCCATAAAGCGACATTGCGGGCACAAAAAATGCGCCTGCAATGGGATGGGGGCGCATGTGCGCCAAGTTTTCTCGTAGGGTTCTCACGCCCTGGGCCGCAGGATTTACTACGACTTGGAGCGAACCATAGCCCCGAGAGTGAGGAAGTGCAAGCGCGATCATGCTGCATCCCTCGCCTGGATCTTCGACTGAAGCCAGGCCTCGACCTCGGCCGCGACGTAGTAGGCCGCGGCCTGGCGGCTCAAGCCATCTTTGATCGGCTTGGGGAAAGTGGGATCTTTTTTGCGGAGTTTGGCGAGTCCGGAACGGGTCAGGTCGAGCCGTTCACAGAGCGTGGTCTGGCGAATGAGGTCTTTGCCGGTGGTGGTGTCTGTACGCATTTGGGCGCCTCCGTATTGGTGACGCCTCTTAAGCTATTGTTCAGCAGCCAAACTAGGAGGAGAAAAAATCAAATCCTTTTTTTCGCCTAGAATCTGGCATTCCCAATGAGGTCGGGAGGACACTCAGGTATTGAGTCCGAAATCTCCTGCCACTGGCGATCCCAATCGGGCTGGCGATCCCTTTCCATTGATCTGATTAGGTCTCGCTCAAGCCCAGACTTTCTGACTCTTTTTGAGTAGTAGCCTTCAAGGGTTGAGGCCTTTTTGCGCTTGAGATGCGGGTATCTGAGGCGGTAGAAGGAAGCGGCCTTTCGGGAAGCCTCAGCGCATGTAGCGCCGCGGATAACCAAGTTGGCCATAAACAGGAGCGCAGCCCACTCAGCACCCTCGTTCTGTATGTTTTCGGCAGTACCGCTGGGGACGCCATAGAATCTGGCCGTACGCGCCGCGAGATCCTCTTGGAGCATGGTCTCAGTAGGCTGACCACCAAGGCTGGAGAGCATCATGAAAGCCAGGTCGACGTAATAGGGGTTCTTTGTTTCTTTCCAGCCCCCCATGTAAGAAGCGATAGCCAAGGCGTGATGCCGCTCGATAGGGACGCTGAGCATTTCGTCGCATATTGCTTGGTACACCTTCTGGCTATCGGACACAGGCCTGCCAAGCTCTTCCGCAATTGTCCAGCAGCGCTGAGTCAAATCACTCGCGGCCATATGACGCCCCTCCCTAAGCCCGCTTCATCCCCACAACATTGCCGCCCTGCTCTTCCGGGTGAGCGAAGTCATACGGCGTGATGTGCCGCTCCCGGTTGGCATCGAGGTAATCGGCCCACCACTGCACCATGAGCCGGCGCTCTTCCAGATGCTCCGCTTTGTGGATGTAGGCGGCGCGCACGTTATTGCGTTCCTGGTGGCTCATCTGCCGCTCGACGGCCTCCCGGCTCCATAGGCCCGATTCAACCAACGCAGAGCACGCCATAGCGCGGAAGCCATGGCCGCACACCTCCGTCTTGGTGTCATAGCCCATGCGGCGCAGGGCGGCGTTTACGGTGTTCTCGCTCATCGGCTTGTGGTGGTAGTGGTCGCCCGGGAACAGCAGGTCATAGCGGCCGGATAGCTGATCGACCTGGGCCAGCAGATCCAGCGCCTGGCGACTCAGGGGGACAAGGTGCGGGGTGCGCATCTTGGCGCCGCGGCTGGAGTGCTTCACGCCATCGATAGCCTCGCGCTCGGCCGGGATCGTCCATAGGCTGTTGCGAGAGTCGACCTCTTGGCGGCGAGCAAAGCGCAGCTCACTGGAGCGGATGAACACCAGCAGGGTGAGCCCCACGGCGAGCCGGGTCAGTGGGCGCCCCTTGTAGTCGTCGATACGCTGCAGTAGCTCGGGCAAGCGCTCCAGGGACAATGCGGGCCTGTGAGCGGCCTTGCGTGTCGCGGTGACGCCCTGGAGGTCGCGCGCGGGGTTGCTATCGATGTGCCCGTGCTGGACCGCGTAGCGCATGATTCCGTCGATGTACTGACGCAGCCGGCCGGCCAGCTCGAGGTGGTCATTCTTCTCGGCGAACTTGAGGGGCTGGATCAGGTCACGCACCTTCAG
Source organism: Pseudomonas sp. NPDC077649 (assembly GCF_044542855.1). Classification (NCBI taxonomy): domain Bacteria; kingdom Pseudomonadati; phylum Pseudomonadota; class Gammaproteobacteria; order Pseudomonadales; family Pseudomonadaceae; genus Pseudomonas; species Pseudomonas sp. NPDC077649. Next base: position 2,358 of record NZ_JBITVF010000003.1, read on the forward strand.
ATCGGCGACCGAGCGATCACCCAGCACGGGGAATAGGTGCTGCTCCAGGCGGGTCAGCACCTTCGCGGCGTGATCCCTCGACCACTTGCGAGCACCAGCTGCATGCCACTCCAAGCCGACCGCCTTGAAGGTGTTGGATGCTGCCGCCACCGCTTCGGCCCGTACCTGCCTGGCGTTCTCGATGGGGTCTATCCCATTGGCCAGCAGCTCCAACGCCTCAGCACGGCGCACCCTGGCAGCCTTCAGGCTCAGGGCTGGGTAGCTGCCGAAGGTAGCCAGACCGCCCTTCCCGTTCGGCCGGGTGAACTTGAAGCGCCAGACCTTGCTGCCGTTGGCCTTGACCAGCAGGAACAGGCCCTGGCCATCGAACAGGGTGTAATCCTTCTCGCGCGCCTTGGCGGCCTCGCACTTGGCGTCAGAGAGCGGAGTAACGGTGCGTGCCATGGGTATACGATCCTCAATCGAACCGACGTATACCCAAACGTATACCTAAAATAGGTATATGTACAGACGCATGCGGGAACATACAGGCACAAAAAAACCGGCTACAGAGGCCGGTTTTCCTGGGTTTCAGAGTCATACGGGAACATCTGAAATCATGTCAATGGTGCCCGAAGCCGGACTCGAACCGGCATGCCATTGCTGGCGAGGGATTTTAAGTCCCCTGCGTCTACCGATTTCGCCATTCGGGCGGTAGCGCTGCGCTGAAGGGCTGGACTATATACAGCGCCTACAGCAGCCGCAAGGCATGGGGATTGCCTTGGGGTAATAAAAAAGCCTCGTAAATCATGGATCTACGAGGCTTTTTTGAATTGGAGGCTGAGGTCGGAATCGAACCGGCGTTCACGGATTTGCAATCCGGTGCATAACCACTCTGCAACTCAGCCTTAAATCAAACGAGCCGCCGTGGCGACTCGTGTAAAACTGGAGCGGGAAACGAGACTCGAACTCGCGACCCCGACCTTGGCAAGGTCGTGCTCTACCAACTGAGCTATTCCCGCTTGTCTTGGTGACGGGCGCCATTCTATAGAATCGAATCGCCGCGTCAACCCTTTGATTCAAAAATACTTATTTCTTTTCCGAGGTGGTGCGCAGGTGCGGCCAGGCGGCCAGCAGGTAGTGCAACATCGACCACAGGGTCAGCACTGCGGCGATGATCAGCAGGGCGTAACCAAGCAATACCCAGAAGGTGAATTGCGGCGGATTGGCCAGCAGGATCACCAGCGCCACCATCTGCGCCGCGGTTTTCCATTTCCCCAGATTGGACACCGCTACATGCGCGCGCGCACCCAGTTCGGCCATCCATTCGCGCAGCGCGGAGACCACGATCTCGCGTCCGATGATGGTCGCCGCGGCCAGGGTCAGCCACAGGTTGGAGTGCTCGGCGGCCAGCAGCACCAGGGCCACCGCCACCATCAGCTTGTCCGCCACCGGGTCGAGGAAGGCGCCGAACGGCGTGCCCTGCTCCCAGCGCCGTGCCAGATAGCCGTCCAGCCAATCGGTCACGGCGGCGATGGCGAAGACTGCGCTGGCGGCCCAGTAGCTCCAGGAAAACGGCAAGTAGAACAGCAGGATGAAGACCGGGATCAGCAGAACCCGGAGCACGGTAAGCAAGTTGGGGATATTCATCGGCACAACTGGGCTGCGAGGTGAGCGGGCATTCTACTCGCTGTGCAAGGTGGCATAAATCAACTCGGCGAGCTTTTTGCTGATTCCCGGCGCCTTGGCGATTTCCTCGGCGCTGGCGCGGGACAGTTCCTGCAGGCCGCCGAAGTGGTTGAGCAGCTCGCGCCGGCGCTTCGGGCCGACGCCAGCCACCTCCTCCAGGCTCGAGGTGCGCCGCGCCTTGCCACGCCGGGCGCGGTGGCCGGTGATGGCGAAACGGTGCGACTCGTCGCGAATCTGCTGAATCAGATGCAGCGCCGGCGAGTTGCCCGGCAGGGTGAATTCGTGCTCGGCATCGTTCAGATAGAGCACCTCCAGCCCCGGCTTGCGCGTGGTGCCCTTGGCCACGCCGAGCAGCACCAGGTCGGGCACCGCCAGCTCCTGCAGCACCTCGCGAGCCATGGCCAGTTGGCCCTTGCCGCCATCCACCAGCAGCACGTCCGGCAGCTTGCCTTCGCCGTCCTTGAGCTTGCTGAAGCGCCGGGTCAGCGCCTGATGCATCGCCGCGTAGTCGTCGCCGGCGGTGACGCCCTCGATATTGAAGCGGCGGTAATCGGATTTGAGCGGGCCTTCCGGGCCGAACACCACGCAGGACGCCACCGTCGCCTCGCCGCTGGAATGGCTGATATCGAAGCACTCCATGCGCTGCGGCGGCTCGTCCATCTGCAGCACCGTGGCCAGCGCCTCGAAGCGCTCGGCCAGATGCTGACGATTGGCCAGACGCGCGGCCAGCGCCTGCTCGGCATTGGTCACCGCCAGTTGCTGCCAGCGCGCGCGGGTGCCGCGCACGCGATGGCTGATGCTCAGGCTGCGCCCGCGCAAGGATTCGACCGCCTCGATCAGGGTGGCGAAATCCTCGTGCTGCACGTTGACGATCAGCTCGCTCGGCAGGTCGCGCTCGACATTGCCCAGGTAGTACTGGGCGAGGAAGGCCATCAGCACGTCGCCGCCCTCCTCCTCGATCGCCACCTGAGGGAAGAAGTTCTTGCTGCCCAGCACCCGCCCACCGCGCACGCTGATCAGGTGCACGCAGGCGCCGCCGGGATTGAGCATCACCGCGATCACGTCGACGTCGCCGCTGCCGCCTTCCATGCTCTGCTGATCCTGCACCCGGCGCAGCAGGGCGATCTGGTCGCGCAGCTCGGCGGCGCGCTCGAACTCCAGGGCCATGGCGGCCTTTTCCATGCCGGCGGAAAGTTCGTCGCTCAGGGCGTTGCTGCGCCCTTCGAGGAACATCACCGAGTGGCGCACGTCCTCGGCGTATTCCTCGGGCGTGACCAGGCCGACGCAAGGCCCCTTGCAGCGCTTGATCTGATACTGCAGGCATGGCCGCGTGCGGTTCTTGTAGTAGCTGTCCTCGCACTGGCGGACGAGGAAGGTCTTCTGCAGCAGGCTGAGGCTCTCGCGGATCGCCAGCGCACTGGGATAGGGGCCGAAGTAGCGCCCCTTGGCCTTCTTGGCGCCGCGATGGATGCCCAGGCGCGGGAAGTCGCCGTCGGAGAGAAACACGTAGGGATAGGACTTATCGTCGCGCAGCAGGATGTTGTACGGCGGCCGCCATTCCTTGATCAGGGTCTGCTCGAGCAGCAGCGCCTCGGTCTCGTTGGCGGTGATGGTGGTTTCGATTTGCGCGATGCGCGCCACCAGGGCGGCGGTCTTGGGCGCCTGGCCGGTCTTGCGGAAATAGCTGGCCAGGCGTTTCTTCAGGTTCTTCGCCTTGCCGACGTAGAGCAGCTTGGCCTCGCCGTCGAACATGCGATAGACGCCGGGGCGACCGCTGCAGGTCGCCAGGAAGGCACTCGAATCGAAGGGGGCGGACATCTTCAGCTGACGGCGTCGACCATGCCGTGGCGCACCGCGAGCAGCGCCAACTCGACGTCGCTGGTGATGGAGAGCTTCTCGAAGATGCGGTAGCGGTAGGTATTGACCGTCTTCGGCGACAGGCACAGCTTGTCCGAGATGTTCTGCACCTTGTGGCAGTTGGCAATCATCAACGCGATCTGGATCTCGCGCTCGGACAGCAGGTCGAACGGCGAGCCGTTGCTCTGCGGCTGGAAGGACTTCAGTGCCAATTGCTGGGCGATCTGCGGGTCGATGTAGCGCTGGCCGGCGAACACCAGGCGGATGGCCTGGACCATCTCCTCCAGCGCCGCGCCCTTGGTCAGGTAACCGGCGGCGCCGGCCTGCAGCAGGCGCGTGGGGAAGGGATCTTCCTCGCACACGGTGACGGCGACGACCTTGATGTCGGGATGGCTGCGCATCAGCTTGCGCGTGGCTTCCAGGCCGCCGATGCCGGGCATCTTGACGTCCATCAGCACCACGTCCGGCTTGAGCTCACGCACCTTGAGCAGGGATTCTTCCCCGGTGCAGGCCTCGCCCACCACCTGCAGGCCGTCGATGTCGGCGAGCATGCGCGTAATGCCTGTGCGAACCAGATCGTGGTCGTCGACCACCAGCACCCTAATCAATCGGCCACCTCGTTGCACCTTGTCAGCCACCGCGCACGCGGTGAGGTTGAACTTGTCGGTCACCTTAGCAAAAAGCCAAGGCCTGACCTAGCTTGGCGCACGGCAGTCAAAAAGCAAGCGCCAGATAAAGATCAGAAATTGCGTCAAGGCAAAAGGAATTGGCGGAGGCGGTGAGATTCGAACTCACGGATAGTTGCCCATCGACGGTTTTCAAGACCGTTGCCTTAAACCACTCGGCCACACCTCCGCTGCAGTGCGGGCGGCAATCTTACCGGAACGCAACACACTGTCAAACTCTGCGCCTTGGCACAGCGCCGGGCTCTGCTATGATCGGGAACATTCGAATATCGGAACCCTTGTGCCACAGGAGCGTCGCCATGCAAGAGCAAGACTACGTACTCAATCACTCGCAGGCCGAGCAGCTGGAAGTCAGCCGCGTCCTGCGCAATACCTACGGCTTGCTGGCCATCACCCTGGCCTTCAGCGGCCTGGTCGCCTTCCTCAGCCAGCGCGCCAACCTGCCCTACCCGAACTTCTTCGTGGTGCTGATCGGCTTCTACGGCCTGTTCTTCCTCACCTACAAGCTGCGTGACTCGGCCTGGGGCCTGGTTTCCACCCTGGCGCTGACCGGCTTCATGGGCTATACCCTCGGGCCGATCCTCAACCGCTACCTGGGCATGGCCAACGGCGCCGAGGTGATCAGCTCGGCCTTCTCCATGACCGCGCTGGTATTCTGCGGCCTGTCCGCCTATGTGCTGACCACCCGCAAGGACATGAGCTTCCTCAGCGGCTTCATCACCGCCGGCTTCTTCGTCCTGCTCGCCGCCGTGCTGGCCAGCTTCTTCTTCCAGATCAGCGGCCTGCAACTGGCCATCAGCGCCGGCTTCGTGCTGTTCTCCTCGGTCTGCATCCTCTATCAGACCAGCGCCATCATCCATGGCGGCGAGCGCAACTACATCATGGCCACCATCAGCCTGTACGTGTCGATCTACAACCTGTTCGTCAGCCTGCTGCAGATCTTCGGCATCATGGGCGGCGACGACTGATCCTTATTCGTCCCCCTTCAAGCCCGCCTCGGCGGGCTTTTCTTTGCGCGCTTGTTGGCGCAAAGCCCCCGCCCACCAAGACACCGTCAAGGACTCTTTGTCTGCCATACGCCCCTGGCCTTATCATTGCCGTCAGTTTGCCTCGCCGGACGCTCCATGAAATTCGCCATCGCCCTGTTCGCTGCGCCCCATCTGCCCGCCTCCCGCCGCGCCCTGCGTTTCGCCCAGGCCGCCCTAGCCGGCGGCCACGAGATCGTGCGCCTGTTCTTCTACCAGGACGGCGTGCACAGCGCGGCCAGCAACGTGGTCAGCCCGCAGGACGAACTCGACCTGCCGCGGGAATGGCGCGAGTTCGTCAGCGAGCATGGGCTGGACGCCGTGGTGTGCATCGCCGCCGCCCTGCGCCGCGGCGTGCTTGATGCCGATGAGGCGCAGCGTTACGCACGGCCGGCGGCCAACCTGCAGGCGCCCTGGGAGCTGTCCGGCCTCGGCCAGTTGCATGAGGCGGCGCAGCAGGCCGACCGACTGATCTGCTTCGGAGGCCAGTAATGAGCAAGTCGCTGCTGATCATCAGTCGCCAGGCGCCCTGGAGCGGCCCCGGGGCCCGCGAGGCACTGGACATCGCCCTGGCCGGCGGCGCCTTCGACCTGCCCATCGGCCTGCTGTTTCTCGACGATGGCGTGTTCCAACTGGCCGCCGGCCAACAACCGGGCACCGTGCAACAGAAGGATCTCGGTGCAAACCTGCAGGCCCTGCCGCTGTTCGGCGTGGAGGCGCTATATGCCAGCGCCCGCAGCCTGAGCGAGCGCGGCCTCGACGATGCCGAGTTGCAGCTCGCGGTGCAGCGCCTGGACGACGGCGCACTGACCAGCCTACTCGACCGCTACGACCAGGTGATCACCCTCTGATGGCCACCCTGCATATCCTCTCTCACTCGCCCTTCGCCGACAGCCGCCTGGTCAGCTGCCTGCGCCTGCTCGGCGCGAACGATGCCCTGCTGCTCACCGGCGATGCGCTCTACGCGCTGCAGCCAAACACCGCCAACCTGCAGGCGCTGCAACTGCTGCCGACCGGCATCGCCCTCTATGCGCTGGACGAAGACCTCGCTGCCCGCGGCCTGACGGCGCCCGAACGGGTGCAGGCGGTGGATTACCCCGGTTTCGTCGAACTGTGCAGCCGTTACGCCAAGGTCAACAGCTGGTTATGAACGTCCTGAACCTCGACGGGCGGGACATCGCCCTGGACAAGGACGGCTACCTGGTCGACCTGCAGGACTGGTCCGAGCCGGTCGCCGAGGCCCTGGCCGCGGCCGAAGACCTGTCACTGAGCGCCGAGCACTGGGAGATTCTCCAGTTGCTGCGCGCCTTCTACGCCGAATTCCAGCTGTCGCCGGCCAACCGCCCGCTGATCAAGTACGTGGCCCTCAAGCTGGGTCCGGACAAGGGCAACAGCCTGCACCTCAACCGCCTGTTCAAGGGCACCCCAGCCAAACTGGCGGCCAAGCTCGCCGGCCTGCCGAAACCGACCAATTGCCTATGAACCTGATCACTCCCGCCGAACACCCCTTCGCCCAGTTCGTACGCATCCTCGGCAAGGGCAAGCGCGGCGCGCGCAGCCTGACCCGCGAGGAAGCCCGCGAGGCCATGGGCTTGCTGCTCGACGGCAAGGCCGAGGACACTCAGTTGGGCGCCTTCCTCATGCTGCTGCGGCACAAGGAGGAAAGCTCCGAGGAACTGGCCGGCTTCACCGAGGCGGTGCGTGCGCGCCTGGCAACGCCTGCCATCGATGTCGATCTGGACTGGCCGAGCTACGCCGGCAAGAAGCGGCATCTGCCCTGGTACCTGATGGCGGCCAAGGCGCTGGCCGCCAGCGGCGTGCGCATTTTCCTGCATGGCGGTGGCGCGCATACCGCCGGCCGCCTGTACTGCGAGCAGTTGCTGCAGCCACTGGGGATTCCCCTGTGCCGCGACTGGTCGGCGGTGGACGCCGCTCTGCAACAGCACCGCCTCGCCTACAGCCACCTGGGCGACTGGATGCCGGCGCTGCAGCGCATGATCGACCTGCGCAACACCCTCGGCCTGCGCTCGCCGATTCATTCCCTGGCGCGTGTGCTCAATCCGCTCGGCGCACGCTGCGGCCTGCAGAGCATCTTCCATCCCGGCTACCAGGCGGTGCACCGCGAGGCCAGCCAGCTGCTCGGCGATCACGCCATAGTGATCAAGGGCGAAGGCGGCGAGATCGAGGTCAATCCCGATGCCGCCTGCCACCTCTACGGCACGCAGGACGGCCAGGCCTGGGACGAGGAATGGCCGGCGCTGTCGGCGCAGCGCCACGTCAAACCGGAAAGCCTGCAGCCCGAACAGCTGCTCGCCTTCTGGCGCGGCGAGCGCGAAGACGCTTACGGCCGTCTGGCGGTGATCGCCACCATGGCCCTGGCCCTGCGCGGCCTGGGGCTGCCGCGCGAGCAGGCGTTCGCCGAAGCCGAGCGGCGCTGGAGCCGCCGCCTCCAATCGAACTGATCGAAGGGTTCAACCGGCTTTTTCCACCTTTCCATCGAGCCTCTGGCGCTAGACTCCAGATTCATTCGAAACGGAGGAAGTCGCGATGGGCTTGTTGATCGATGGACGCTGGCACGACCAGTGGTACGACACCGGGGACAGCGGCCGCTTCCAGCGCGAGAACGCCCAGCGCCGCCACTGGATCACCGCCGACGGCAGTGCCGGGCCGAGCGGCGACGGCGGCTTCAAGGCCGAGGCCGGACGCTACCACCTCTACGTGTCGCTGGCCTGCCCCTGGGCCCACCGCACGCTGATCCTGCGCAAGCTCAAGGGGCTGGAGCCACTGATCGAGGTTTCGGTGGTCGGCTGGCTGATGCGCGAGCATGGCTGGACCTTCGACCGCGCCTTCGGCTCCAGCGGCGACCGCCTCGATGACCTGCGCTACCTGCACCAGCGCTACACCGCCGACGACCCGCACTACAGCGGCCGGGTCACGGTGCCGGCGTTGTGGGACAGGCACACCGGCGGCATCGTCAGCAACGAATCGGCGGAGATCATCCGCATGTTCAACTCCGCCTTCGATGAGCTGACCGGCAATCGCCTGGATTTCTATCCCGAAGCGCTGCGCGAGCGCATCGACCAGCTCAACGAGCGCATCTACCCGGCGGTGAACAACGGTGTCTACCGTGCCGGCTTCGCCACCACTCAGGAGGCCTACGAGGAGGCCTTCGACGAGCTGTTCGCCGCCCTCGACGAATTGGAGGCGCTACTGGCCGAGCAACGCTACCTGGCCGGCGTGTACCTGACCGAAGCCGATATCCGCCTGTTCACCACGCTGATCCGCTTCGATGCCGTCTACCACGGGCATTTCAAGTGCAACCTGCGGCGCCTCGAGGACTATCCGAACCTGTCCAACTGGCTGCGCGAACTCTACCAGTGGCCAGGGATCGCCGAGACGGTGGACTTCACCCATATCAAGTCGCACTACTACGCCAGTCATGCCAGCATCAACCCGACCGGGGTGATTCCGAAGGGGCCGAAACTGGACTTCAATCACCCCCATAATCGCCAACGCTTGCCAGGCAAGGGCGTGTTCCAGCGCTAGGAATAGGCTGATTCGCGGCTGAAGCCACCCCCCAGGAGAAGCCACCATCCGGCAGGGTGGATCGCGCTTTATCGATCCACTCTGACAGGAGTAAGGGTGGATGCAGAAGACCTCATCCACCCTGGGTGCTGAGCACAAACGCGCCCCGCTCAGACGTAGCTCTGCGCCCCTTCGAACCAGGCCAGCTTGTCGCGCAACTGCACCACCTCGCCGACTATCACCAGGGTCGGCGCATGCACCTCATGCTCGGCCACCAACTGCGGCAGGCTCGCCAGAGTACCGGTGAACACCCGCTGGTTCTGCGTGGTGCCCTGCTGGATCAGCGCCGCCGGGGTGGTGGGCGCACGGCCATGGGCGATCAGTTGCTCGCAGATGCCGGCCAGCCCCACCAGCCCCATGTAGAACACCAGGGTCTGGTTGGGCGCCACCAGATCCTGCCAGGCCAGGTCGCTGCTGCCGTCCTTGAGGTGGCCGGTGACGAAGCGCACCGACTGCGCATGGTCGCGATGGGTCAGCGGGATGCCGGCGTAGGCCGCGCAGCCGGAGGCGGCGGTGATACCCGGCACCACCTGGAAGGGAATGCCCTCGGCGGCCAGCTGCTCGATCTCCTCGCCGCCGCGGCCGAAGATGAAGGGATCGCCGCCCTTCAGGCGCAGCACCCGCTTACCCTGGCGGGCCAGGTCGATCAGCAGCTGGTTGATCTGCTCCTGCGGCACGGCGTGGTCGGCGCGGCGCTTGCCGACGTAGATGCGCTCGGCGTCGCGGCGGCACAGCTCGATGATGGCCGGCGCCACCAGGCGGTCGTAGAGCACTACATCGGCCTGCTGCATCAGGCGCAGGGCGCGGAAGGTCAGCAGGTCGGGATCGCCCGGACCGGCGCCGACCAGGTATACCTCGCCCAGCGCCCGCGGTGCGGCGTCAGCCAGACGCGCTTCAAGCAGACGCTCGCCCTCCTCCGGCTTGCCGGCGAACACGCTTTCGGCCACCTGGCCCTGGAAGACGTCCTCCCAGAACACCCGGCGCTGCTGCACATCGGGGAACAGCTGCTTGACCCGCTCGCGAAAGCGCTTGCCCAGGTTGGCCAGCTGGCCGTAGGTGGCCGGAATCCAGGTCTCGATCTTGGCGCGGATCAGCCGCGCCAGCACCGGCGCGTCGCCGCCGCTGCTGACCGCGACGATCAACGGCGAGCGGTCGACGATGGCCGGGAAGATCACGCTGCACAGTGCCGGCGCGTCCACCACGTTGACCGGAATCCCCAGTGCCTGGGCCTGCACGGAAATCTGCGCGTTGAGCGGCTCGTCGTCGGTAGCGGCGATCACCAGGGCCACGCCCTGCAGGTCGCTGGCCTGGTAGCCACGCAGGAAGATACTGGCCGGGCCTGCCAATTCCTGCAGCTCGCTGCGGATCTCCGGCGCAACGACGCGCAGACGGGCGCCGGCGTCGCTCAGCAGGCGCGCCTTGCGCAGGGCGACTTCGCCACCGCCGATCACCAGCACTGGGCGATCCTGCAACTTGTGGAACAGCGGAAGGAATTGCATCAGATCAGCCTCGTAAGAGGTAGTAAGGCGAGCTTAGTAGCGGGCGCCACGCGCACTCTACGCGCGACGATCATCGTCCGGCATTCCGCCTAAAAAACGGGGTGGCCGCGCCACCCCCTATTCTGCACCGGCTCAGCCGATCACTTCGATGCCGCCCATATAGGGCTTGAGCACCTCGGGCACGCGGATGCTGCCGTCGGCCTGCTGGTAGTTCTCCAGCACGGCCACCAGGGTACGCCCCACCGCCAGCCCGGAGCCGTTGAGGGTGTGTACCAGCTCCGGCTTGCCGGTTTCCGGGTTGCGGTAGCGCGCCTGCATGCGGCGGGCCTGGAAGTCGCCGCAGTTGGAGCAGGAGGAAATCTCGCGGTATTTGTCCTGGCTCGGCACCCAGACTTCCAGGTCGTAGGTCTTCACCGCGGAGAACCCCATGTCGCCGGTGCACAGGGCCAGCTTGCGGTATGGCAGCTCGAGCAGTTGCAGCACGCGTTCGGCGTTGGCGGTCATGCCTTCCAGCGCCTCGAAGGACTTGCTCGGCTCGACGATCTGCACCATCTCCACCTTGTCGAACTGGTGCTGGCGGATCATGCCGCGGGTATCGCGACCGGAGGCGCCCGCCTCGCTGCGGAAGCAGGGGGTGTGGGCGACGAACTTCAGCGGCAGCTGCTTGGCGTCGAGGATCTCGCCGGCGACGATATTGGTCAGCGACACCTCGGCGGTGGGGATCAGGTAGAAGTCCGCCTCGCCTTCGCGGGCGATCTTGAACAGGTCTTCCTCGAACTTCGGCAGCTGGCCGGTGCCCTGCAGGGCCGGGGCCTGCACCAGGTACGGGGTGTAGGCCTCCTCATAGCCGTGCTCGCCGGTATGCAGGTTGATCATGAACTGCGCCAGGGCGCGATGCAGACGGGCGATGGGGCCGCGCAGCAGGGCGAAACGGGCACCGGAGAGCTTGGCGGCGGTCTCGAAATCCAGCCAGCCGTGCTGCTCGCCGAGGGCGACGTGATCCTTGACCGCGAAATCGAAGCTGCGCGGGGTCCCCCAGCGCGATACTTCGACGTTGCCGTCCTCGTCTTCGCCGACCGGCACCGACTCGTGCGGCAGGTTGGGAATGTTCAGCAGCAGGTTGTCCAGCTCGTTCTGGATGGCATCGAGTTCACGCTTGCCCGCTTCCAGATCGCTGCCCAGCTGGTCTACTTCGGCCAGCAGCGGCGCGATGTCCTCGCCGCGCGCCTTGGCCTGGCCGATGGCCTTGGAACGGCTGTTACGCTCGGCCTGCAGTTGCTCGGTGCGCACCTGCACCGACTTGCGCTGACTCTCCAGGGCCTCGAAGCGGGCGACGTCGAGGACGAAGCCTCGCGTGGCGAGGCGCTCGGCGATTTCGGTGAGTTGCGTGCGGACAAGTTTGGAATCGAGCATGTTCGGGTCTCAAGACAACGGCGAAATGGTGGTGGCCAGCAGTGTGGCGCGGGTTGTGGAGTGTAAAGCCTTAGCGGGTCAGGATGCCAATCGGGCCAGGCTCAACCCGGCCCAGGCCGCCAGCAGACCGCCGATGATGCTGAACGCCAGGTAGCCGAAGGCTTCGACGGCGCGACCGCCCTCCATCAGCTTCAACATCTCCAGACTGAAGGAGGAAAAGGTGGTGAAGCCGCCCAGCACTCCGGTAATCAGCCCGGTGCGCAGCTCCAGCGGCAGATCGCTGCGGGTGAGAAACAGGCCGGACAACAGGCCGATCAGCAGACAACCGAGGAGGTTTACCGCGAAGGTAGCCAGGTAGAAATGCCGCGGCCAGTGACCGGCGACCCAGCTCGCGACCAGAAAGCGCATAACCGAACCGGCCGCGCCACCCAGGGCCACGGCAAGCGCCACGCGAACCATCATTTTCGCCGCCGCCTCGGACTGCTGGCGTCCAGGTTGCGCAGGTGCTTGAGCTTGTCGCGAATCTTCAGCTCCAGGCCACGCGGTACCGGGTCGTAGTACTGGCGCGGTTGCAGCGCCTCGGGGAAATAATCCTCGCCGGCTGCATAGGCATCCGGCTCGTCATGGGCGTAGCGGTACTCGTCGCCATAGCCGAGCTGCTTCATCAGCTTGGTCGGCGCGTTGCGCAGGTGCAGCGGCACTTCCTGCGAGCCCTGTTCGGCGGCGTCGCGCATGGCCGCCTTGAATGCCATGTACACCGCGTTGCTCTTCGGCGCGCAGGCCAGATAGACGATGGCCTGGGCCACCGCCAACTCGCCCTCGGGACTACCCAGGCGCTCCTGCACGTCCCAGGCGTTGAGGCACAGGGTCAGGGCCCGCGGGTCGGCATTGCCGATGTCCTCGCTGGCCATGCGCACCACCCGCCGGGCGATATACAGCGGGTCGCAGCCGCCATCGAGCATGCGCGCGTACCAGTACAGCGCGCCGTCGGGACTGGAGCCGCGCACCGACTTGTGCAGCGCGGAAATCTGGTCGTAGAAGGCCTCGCCGCCCTTGTCGAAGCGCCTGCGGCTGTCGCCCAGCAGGTTCTGCAGCAGCTCCACGCCGATCTCGCCGCCATCCTCGGCCAGGTCGGCGGCGTTCTCGAGGAAGTTGAGCAGGCGCCGGCCGTCGCCGTCGGCGGCGGCCAGGAGGATCTGGAAGCTCTCCTCCGGCAGGCTCAGGTTACGCCCGGCCAGGCCCTTCGGCTCGCTCAGCGCACGGCCCACCAGCTTGCGCATCGCCGCCTCATCGAGACTCTTGAGCACGTAGACGCGGGCGCGCGACAGCAGCGCGTTGTTCAGCTCGAAGGAGGGGTTTTCCGTGGTGGCGCCGATAAAGATCAGCGTGCCGTCTTCCACAAAGGGCAGGAAGGCGTCCTGCTGGCTCTTGTTGAAGCGGTGCACTTCGTCGACGAAGAGGATGGTGCGCCGGCCATACTGGGCGGCGTGCTGCTGGGCCACCTCCACCGCCTGGCGGATCTCCTTGACCCCGGAGAGCACCGCAGAAATGGTCTCGAAGTGCGCATCGGTGACCTTGGCCAGCAACCGTGCCAGGGTGGTCTTGCCCACGCCCGGCGGGCCCCAGAAGATCATCGAGTGCAGGGCGCCCTGCTCCAGCGCCTCGCGCAGCGGCTTGCCCGGGCCGAGCACGTGTTCCTGGCCGACGTACTCGTCCAGGCTGGTCGCGCGCAGGCGCGCGGCCAGGGGTTGTGCGACGGATTGCCGACCGAACAGGTCCACGCCTTACTCCTGAATGACGTCCGCCCCTTGCGGAATGTCGAAGCTGAACAGGTGATCATCGACCGGCTCGTTCATCTTCACGTTGAGGAACAGGATATTGGTGCGCTGGCCGATGCTGTCGATCAGCTGCATGTCGTTGAGCACGCGGTTGCGGAACGACAGGCGCAGGCTGTCGAACAGGCTGTCCTTGGCCTTGGGCTTGAGGATGAAGTCGACCACGCTGCCGCCTTCCTTATAGCTGATCTCGAAGTTCTCGCGGATCTGCGACACGTCGCCGGACAGCAGCAGCGCCGGGGTATGGGTCAGGCGCTGGTCGAGAGTCTGGATGGTCACCTGCTCCAGGTCCGGGTCGTACAGCCAGACCTTCTGGCCGTTGGACACCAGCAACTGCTCCATCGGCTCGTCGGTGTGCCAGCGGAACAGCCCTGGACGCTTGAGCACCAGCTGCCCGGCGGTTTCCTGCAGCTGGGTGCCGCTGGCGTCGAGGGTGAGCTGGGAGAAACGGGCACTGATGGTCTGCGCCTGGTTGAGCAGTTCGGTCAGACGCTGGGTGGCCGCCTCTTCGTCGGCCTGGGCGGTCAGCAGGGTGAAACTCAGAGCGGCCAGCATCAGCAGGCGGATAACACGCATATAAACCCCTTGAAGGATGGCGGGACGTCCCCGCCCCGCATTGCTCGGCCGCCGCTGGGGCCGCCGTGGAATCTTGTAGACCGCGAATCCGCCGATTTGTCCGTGGCCGCCGCGCTCAGAGGTTGTGAAGAAATCGTAGCGGGCGAAGGCAGGTCGCGTTTCGCCGGAGCGCAGTAGATTTATTCACAACCTCTCAGTCGCGCGACGGCCCGGGCGCGATCACCTCGCGCGAGCCGTTGGTGTTCATCGAGCTGACCACGCCGGCCATCTCCATCGCCTCGATCATCCGCGCGGCGCGGTTGTAGCCGATCTTCAGCTTGCGCTGCACCGCGGAAATGGAGGCGCGGCGGCTTTCCAGGACGAAGTTGACCGCTTCGTCGTACAGCGGATCTTCCTCGCTGCCCTCGCCGCCTTCGCCACCACCGCCGCCCTCGAAGCCGCTGCCGGCCTCTTCGACGCCGGCGAGGATGTCTTCGATATAGTCCGGCGCGCCCCGCTGCTTCCAGGCCTCGACGACGCGGTGCACCTCGTCGTCGGAGACGAAGGCGCCGTGCACGCGGATCGGCAGGCCGGTGCCGGGCGGCAGATAGAGCATGTCGCCATGGCCGAGCAATTGTTCGGCGCCGCCCTGGTCGAGGATGGTGCGCGAGTCGATCTTGCTCGACACCTGGAAGGCCATGCGGGTGGGGATGTTGGCCTTGATCAGGCCGGTGATCACGTCCACCGAGGGGCGCTGGGTGGCGAGGATCAGGTGGATGCCGGCGGCGCGCGCCTTCTGCGCGATACGGGCGATCAGTTCTTCGACCTTCTTGCCGACGATCATCATCATGTCGGCGAATTCGTCGACCACCACGACTATGGTCGGCAGCGGCTTGAGCTGCGGCGCCTCGTCTTCCATGCTCTCGCGGCGGTACAGCGGGTCGGTCAGCGGCGTGCCGGCCTCGATGGCGTCCTTGATCTTGCGGTTGAAGCCAGCCAGGTTGCGCACGCCCATGGCCGCCATCAGCTTGTAGCGGCGTTCCATTTCGGCGACCGACCAGCGCAGGGCGTTGGCGGCTTCCTTCATGTCGGTGACCACCGGGCAGAGCAGGTGCGGAATGCCCTCGTAGATCGACAGTTCCAGCATCTTCGGGTCGATCATGATCATCCGCGCCTCTTCCGGCGTGGACTTGAACAGGATCGACAGGATCATCGCGTTGACCCCCACCGATTTACCCGAGCCGGTGGTACCGGCCACCAGCAGGTGCGGCATCTTGGCCAGGTCGGTGATCACCGGGCGACCGCCGATGTCGTGGCCCAGGGCCAGGGTCACCGGCGACTTGGCATCGTCGTACTCGGGCGACGACAGCACCTCGGAGAAGCGCACGATCTGCCGGTCTTCGTTGGGAATCTCGATGCCCACGGTGGTCTTGCCGGGGATCACCTCGACCACACGCACGCTGACCATGGCCATCGAACGCGCCAGGTCCTTGGCCAGGTTGGAGATGCGGCTGACCTTCACCCCCGCCGCCGGCTGGATCTCGAAACGGGTGATCACCGGACCGGGATGCACGGATTCGACCACCACCTCGACGCCGAACTCCTTGAGCTTGATCTCCAGCAGGCGCGACATGGCCTCCAGCGACTCAGGCGAGAACTGCTTCTGCTTCTTCTCGGCGACGTCGAGAATGGAAATCGGCGGCAGGCTGCCTTCGATGGCCGTGTCGACGAACAGCGGCGCCTGTTTTTCCTTGAGCACGCGCTTGCTCGGCTCGGCCGCCTTGGGCGGCGCGGGTGGGGTGATCACCGGCGCCGGGCGTTTCTCGCGCTCGCTCATGTGCTTGCTCAGGGATTCTTCGCGCTCGAGCAGGCGCTCCTTGACCTTGGCCTGCTCGCGGCGATCGCTGACCACCGGCGCGGCCACCTCGCTGACCCGCTCGTCCAGCTCGCGCAGCTGCACTTTCATCTGCTTGCGTTCGTTGCGCGCGTTCCACCAGCCGGTGATGGCGCCGTTGATCAACTCGATCAGGTCCAGGGTGATCTTGCCGGTCAGGTCCATCACGCGGAACCAGGACAGGTCGGTGAACACGGTCAGGCCGAACAGGAACAGCGCCAGGAACAGCAAGGTGCTGCCCTGCACGTTCAGCGCGTGCACGGCCAGGTCGCCGAGGCTGGCGCCGAGCATGCCGCCGCCGGAGCCCTGCATGCCGGCCGCGGCCGTGAAATGAATGTCGCCGAGCGCCGCGCCGGACAGAATCAGGAATACCAGGCCGATGCTGTGCCAGGAGAACAGCCAGCCGTTCCAGTGCCAGGGCTGGTTGCGCGTGCGAAACACCTGCCAGGTCTTGATGCCCAGCAGCAGCGGGAAGATGTAGGCGAAATAGCCCAGGGCGCCGAACAGCGCGCTGGACAGCCAGGCGCCGATGCTGCCGCCGGCGTTGAGAATGCGCTCGACCTGCACGCTGTTGTCCCAGGCCGGATCGGCGACGTTATAGGTCAGCAGCGTCATCAGCAGGTACAGGCACAGCGCCGCCAGGGCAATCAATGCGCCCTCCTTCAGTCGATACTGAAGTTTCTGCCGCCAGTCCGGAATCTGCGTGGTGGAATTCTTCAAAACAGCCATTTCCTGCGCCCCTGGCGCGTCCATCTGATGGTTAACCGCAGAACGCGGACATTGTACGGATTTACCCCAGGCCCGTCGCCCACCGGCCAATCGCCAAGCTCCCGCACCCGCCCCGCTTCGGTGTAGCATAGCCGGCAGCAGCTTCCATGCGGCTCAATTGGAGCACGCATTCTCTTTTGTGACAAAGGCTTATGGGGTTTTTTTATGAGCGAAGTCAAGCATTCACGCCTGATTATCCTGGGCTCCGGCCCTGCCGGTTATAGCGCAGCCGTCTACGCCGCTCGCGCCAATCTCAAGCCCGTGGTCATCACCGGCATCCAACCCGGCGGCCAACTCACCACCACCACCGAGGTGGACAACTGGCCGGGCGACGTCGAAGGCCTGACCGGCCCGGCGCTGATGGAGCGCATGCAGAAGCATGCCGAACGCTTCGACACCGAGATCATCTACGACCACATCCATACCGCCGAGTTGCAGAGCCGTCCCTTCGTGCTCAAGGGCGACAGCGGCACCTACAGCTGCGACGCACTGATCATCGCCACCGGCGCCAGCGCCCAGTACCTCGGCCTGCCCTCGGAAGAAGCCTTCTCCGGCAAGGGCGTATCGGCCTGCGCCACCTGCGACGGCTTCTTCTACCGCAACCAGGTGGTGGCGGTGATCGGCGGCGGCAACACCGCCGTGGAAGAGGCGCTGTACCTGTCCAACATCGCCAAGGAAGTGCACCTGGTTCATCGCCGCGACAAGCTGCGCTCGGAGAAGATCCTGCAGGACAAGCTGTTCGACAAGGCCGCCAACGGCAATATCAAGCTGCACTGGAACCACACCCTCGACGAGGTGCTGGGCGACCAGACCGGCGTCACCGGCGTGCGCCTGAAGAGCACCGAGAACGGCGCCACCAAGGAACTGCCGCTGGCCGGCGTGTTCATCGCCATCGGCCACAAGCCCAACACCGAGCTGTTCACCGGCCAGCTGGAGATGCGCGACGGCTACCTGCTGATCAAGGGCGGCAGCGAAGGCAACGCCACCGCCACCAGTATCGACGGCGTATTCGCCGCCGGCGACGTGGCCGACCACGTCTACCGTCAGGCCATCACCTCCGCCGGTGCCGGCTGCATGGCTGCACTGGACGTCGAGAAGTTCCTCGACAGCCATTGATCCACCCGGGCGAGCCGCGTCGCTCGCTCTCTCCCCTGCCCTGCTCCGCCGGACACCCCGCATGCTGACCTGGCTGCAACGCGACTCCCTGGTATTCCCGCCACTGGCCAAGGCCATGCGCGAGCCCAACGGTTTGCTCGCAGCTGGCGGCGACCTCAGCGCCGATCGTCTGATCGGCGCCTACCGCCACGGCTGCTTCCCCTGGTTCCAGGACGGCCAGCCGATTCTCTGGTGGTCGCCCGATCCACGCACCGTGCTGTTTCCCGACGAACTGCATCTCTCCCGCAGCCTGGCCAAGCTGCTGCGCCAGCAGCGTTATCGGGTCAGCTTCGACCGGGATTTCGCCGCGGTGATCCGCGCCTGCGCCGCACCGCGCGATTACGCCGACGGCACCTGGATCACCCCGAGCATGCAGGACGCCTACCTGGAGCTGCACCGCCGCGGCATCGCCCACTCGGTGGAGGTCTGGCAGGGCGAGGAACTGGTCGGCGGCCTCTATGGCCTGGCCATCGGCCAGCTGTTCTTCGGCGAATCCATGTTCAGCCGCGCCGACAACGCCTCCAAGGTGGGGTTCGCCACCCTGGTCGACAAGCTGCGCCAGTGGGGCTTCGTCCTGATCGACTGCCAGATGCCCACCCAGCACCTGCACAGCTTCGGCGCCCGCGCCATCCCACGCGCGGCTTTCGCCGACTACCTGCAGCGCCATCTGGACCTGCCCAACACGGCAAACTGGCTCGCCTAGAGCGCCGCGGGCACCGATCCGTGCGCGAAGCTGCAACGCCGTATGGCCCGACGGACTGTCCGCCGGCGCTGCAAGCGCTCGGCGTTCCGATCCGCCCTACACCCCCGAATCCACTCGCACCACTGGCAGCCTGAGGACCTGTAGCTTGCAGCCGAACTTGGCTTACACTCTTAGGCAAGGCTTTACCGAGACACCGCCATGACCGAGCTGGCCCGCCTGAAGTTCTACGCCACCCAGCCTCATCCGTGCAGCTATCTGCCCGAAGAACAGGCCACCACCCTGTTTCTCGACCCCAGTCAGCCCATGGACGTGCTGGTCTACGCCGAACTCTCGGAAATGGGCTTTCGCCGCAGCGGCGACCACCTCTATCGCCCGCATTGCCAGCAGTGCACCGCCTGCGTTCCGGCGCGCATCCCGGCCTCGGTGTTCACCCCTAATCGCCAGCAGCGGCGTATCCTCAAGCGCAACCAAGACATCAGCGTGCGTCCCGTGCGCCCGGCCTTCACCGAGGAGTACTACGCGCTCTACGTGCGCTACATCGAGCAGCGCCACGCCGATGGTGACATGTATCCGCCGAGTCGCGACCAGTTCTCCACCTTCCTGGTGCGCGACCTGCCGTTTTCGCGTTTCTACGAATTCCGTCTGCGCGGTCGCCTGGTAGCCATAGCTGTGACCGACCTGCTGCCCAACGGGCTGTCAGCGGTCTACACCTTCTACGACCCGAGCGAAGAGCGCCGCAGCCTCGGCCGCTTCGCCATCCTCTGGCAGATCGGCGAAACCGCGCGCCTGGGACTGCAGGCCGTCTATCTCGGCTACTGGATCAAGAACTGCCGCAAGATGAACTACAAGACCCAGTACCGCCCCATCGAGCTGTTCGTCAATCAGCGCTGGACCCTCCTGACCTAGAGCCTCGCGCGCACCATCGAGCAAGCTCTCCCCGCCAAGCCCCTTGGCGCAGCCTCCTGTTTTCGGGCACAATGCACGCCGCTTTTGCCTGGCGCCAGTTGCACCGGGCCATTTCCTGGATACCGAGGGCTTTACTGCATGTCGAAAGAAGACAGCTTCGAAATGGAAGGCACTGTCGTCGACACCCTGCCCAACACCATGTTCCGCGTGGAGTTGGAAAACGGGCACGTCGTTACCGCGCACATCTCCGGCAAGATGCGCAAGAATTACATCCGCATTCTCACTGGTGACAAGGTGCGCGTCGAGCTGACACCTTATGACTTGAGCAAGGGCCGCATCACCTACCGCGCCCGTTAAGCCAAGCACCAAACGAAAACGCCCGGCATATGCCGGGCGTTTTCGTTCGTCTTTCCAGCCGATCAGGCGACTTCTGCCGCCGTCTCGTACTCGAAGCTCGGCTCGCCATCCTTGATGTCGATGTGCACCACACCGCCATGCTCGGCCAGCTCGCCGAAGAGGATTTCCTCCGCCAACGGACGCTTGATCTTGTCCTGGATCAGGCGCGCCATCGGCCTGGCGCCCATCATGACGTCGTAACCGCGCTCGGCCAGCCAGCCGCGCGCCGCATCGCTGACCTCCAGGGTGACGCGCTTGTCCTCCAGCTGCGCCTGCAGTTCGGTGAGGAACTTGTCGACGATGCTCTTGATCGTCTCGTGGCTCAGGCGGCCGAACTGGATGATGGTGTCCAGGCGGTTGCGGAACTCCGGAGTGAAGCTCTTCTTGATCACTTCCATGGCATCGGTGGAGTGATCCTGCTGGGTGAAGCCGATCGACGCCCGCGCCGCAGTTTCCGCCCCGGCGTTGGTGGTCATGATCAGGATCACATTGCGGAAATCCGCCTTGCGCCCGTTGTTGTCGGTCAGGGTGCCGTGATCCATCACCTGCAGCAGCAGATTGAAGACTTCCGGATGGGCCTTCTCGATCTCGTCGAGCAGCAGCACGCAATGCGGCTGCTTGGTGATCGCCTCGGTCAACAGACCGCCCTGGTCGAAACCGACGTAACCGGGCGGCGCGCCGATCAGCCGCGACACGGTATGCCGTTCCATGTACTCGGACATGTCGAAGCGCACCAGCTCGATGCCCATGGCCTTGGCCAACTGCCGGGCGGCCTCGGTCTTGCCCACCCCGGTGGGGCCGGCGAAGAGGAAGGAGCCGACCGGCTTGTCCGGTGCCTTGAGCCCGGCGCGCGACAGCTTGATCGCCGTGGCCAGCGAGTCGATGGCGGCATCCTGGCCGAATACGGTGAGTTTGAGGTCGCGCTCCAGGTTGCGCAGCAGCTCCTTGTCCGAGCTGGATACGTGCTTGGGCGGAATCCGCGCGATCTTGGCGACTATGTCCTCGACCTGGGCGACCTCGATGCGCGGCACGCGCTTGTCTTCCGGCTGCAGGCGCTGATAGGCGCCGGCCTCGTCGATCACGTCGATGGCCTTGTCCGGCATATGGCGGTCGTTGATGTAGCGCGCGGCCAGCTCGGCCGCCGCACGCAGGGCCTCGTCGCTGTACTCGATATGGTGATGCTGCTCGAAACGTGCCTTGAGCCCCTTGAGGATGCCGTAGGTGTCGTCGACCGACGGCTCGACCACGTCGACCTTCTGGAAGCGCCGAGCCAGGGCGCGATCCTTCTCGAAGATGCCGCGAAATTCCTGAAAGGTGGTGGAGCCGATGCAGCGAATCTCGCCAGAGGACAGCATCGGCTTGAGCAGGTTGGAGGCATCCATCACCCCGCCGGACGCCGCACCGGCACCGATGATGGTGTGGATCTCGTCGATGAACAGGATGGCGTGCGGGCGCTTGCGCAGCTCGTTGAGCAGCGCCTTGAAGCGCTTCTCGAAATCGCCGCGGTACTTGGTACCGGCCAGCAGCGCGCCGAGATCCAGGGAATAGACCACGCTGTCGGCCAGCAGATCGGGTACCTGCTCGTCGACGATGCGCTTGGCCAGGCCCTCGGCGATGGCGGTCTTGCCGACGCCAGCCTCGCCGACCAGCAGCGGGTTGTTCTTGCGCCGCCGGGCGAGGATCTGCGCCACGCGCCCGACCTCGTGCTCGCGACCGACCAACGGGTCGATGCGCCCCTGACGCGCCAGTTCGTTGAGGTTGCTGGCGTAGGCGTCCAGCGGATTGCCGGAGGCCGAGGCCTCGCCACCCTCTTCGTCCTGCATCTCCTGGTCGTTCTCGTGATGATCGCCGTGCCCCGGCACCTTGGAGATGCCGTGGGCGATGTAGTTGACCACGTCGATACGCGCCACGCTCTGCTGCTTGAGCAGGAACACGGCCTGGCTTTCCTGTTCGCTGAAGATCGCCACCAGCACGTTGGCGCCGGTGACTTCGCGCTTGCCCGAACTCTGCACATGGAACACCGCGCGCTGCAGCACGCGCTGGAAGCCCAAAGTTGGCTGGGTTTCGCGCTCTTCGTCGTGCTGGGGAATCAACGGCGTGGTGGAGTCGATGAACTCCTGCAAATCATGGCGCAGCTTGTCGAGATTGGCTCCACAGGCGCGCAACACGCTGGCCGCCGCCTCGTTATCCAGCAAGGCCAGCAGCAGGTGCTCGACCGTCATGAACTCATGACGCTTGGCGCGCGCCTCCTTGAAAGCCAGATTGAGGGTGACTTCGAGCTCTCGATTCAACATAGCTTCACCTCATACCCAAGTGGCCGGCATTAACCGTCCTTCTCGATCTCACAGAGTAGCGGATGCTGGCTTTCCCTAGCGTACTGATTGACCTGCATGGCCTTGGTCTCCGCGATATCACGGGTGAACACGCCGCATACCGCCCGCCCCTCTGTATGGACGGTCAGCATGATCTTGGTCGCCAGCTCCCGGTTCATGCCGAAAAACACTTCGAGCACTTCGACGACAAAATCCATCGGGGTGTAGTCGTCATTGAATAAGACCACCTTGTACATCGGTGGTGCCTGTAATGCTGGCTTGGACTCCTGAACAGCAACGCCGGAGGAATCGTCCTCATGCTCTGCCGGGTGATCCTGATTGAATGTTAGTCGAATCTGGCTACTTGCATGCATGCTGAAATCAGAGGTTCAGGGCCGGACGAACAGGGATGCTAGAGGGAGTTTGACTGACTTCTCAGCCGTCCGCCGCATAGCCTTGACTATCGGCAAAAGGGTGTTACAAACAATAAATACCCATTAGTGGGTATCAGGGGTTCCGCGCCCTCGCCCAGCCTGGTTGGTTTTCGCGCGGAATCGAAGTGGATGATACTCCAGAGATGGAGTCCTTTGCAGAGGGATATCAGCATGCTCAGCGGTAAGGTCAAGTGGTTCAACAACGCCAAAGGCTATGGATTCATCCTGGCCGACGGCCGAGATGAGGACCTGTTCGCCCACTACTCGGCCATCCAGATGGAAGGTTACAAAACACTCAAGGCCGGCCAGCCGGTCCGCTTCGAGATCGTGCAGGGCCCGAAAGGACTGCACGCCGTCAATATCAGTGCCGCCGCCCAGGACGCCCCTGCGGCAGTACCCCAGGCGCAGAGTACCGCTAGCACTGTCGAAGTCTGAGTACCCTGGCAAATCGCCACGAAAAAGGCCGGTCAATTGACCGGCCTTTCTTTGTGCCACAACCCGCCGTTACATGTGCGCGATCATCGCGTCACCGAACTCCGAGCAGGACAGCAGGATCGCCCCTTCCATCAGGCGCTCGAAATCGTAGGTCACGGTCTTGGCGGCGATGGCGCCGTTGGTGCCCTTGATGATCAGGTCGGCCGCCTCGACCCAGCCCATATGCCGCAGCATCATCTCGGCGGAGAGGATCACCGAGCCCGGATTGACCTTGTCCTGGCCGGCGTACTTCGGCGCGGTGCCGTGAGTCGCCTCGAACATGGCCACCGAGTCGGACAGGTTGGCGCCCGGCGCGATGCCGATGCCGCCGACCTCCGCCGCCAGGGCGTCGGACAGGTAGTCGCCATTGAGGTTGAGCGTGGCGATCACGTCGTACTCGGCCGGACGCAGCAGGATCTGCTGCAGCATGGCGTCGGCGATCACGTCCTTGACCACTATGTTCTTGCCGGTGCGCGGGTTCTTGAACTGCATCCACGGGCCGCCATCGAGCAGCTCGGCGCCGAATTCGTCGCGGGCGATCTCATAGCCCCACTCCTTGAACGCACCCTCGGTGAATTTCATGATATTGCCCTTGTGCACCAGGGTTACCGAGCTGCGGTCGTTGTCGACGGCGTACTGCAGCGCCTTGCGCACCAGACGCTTGGTGCCCGCCTCGGAAACCGGCTTGATGCCGATGCCACACATGTCGGTGAAGCGGATCTTCTTGACGCCCATTTCCTCGGTGAGGAACTTGATGACCTTCTCGGCCTCGGGGCTGCCGGCCTTCCATTCGACGCCGGCATAGATGTCCTCGGAGTTCTCGCGGAAGATCACCATGTCCACGTCACCGGGCTTCTTCACCGGGCTGGGCACGCCTTCGAACCAGCGCACTGGACGCTGGCAGACGTACAGATCGAGTTCCTGACGCAGGGCCACGTTGAGCGAGCGGATGCCGCCACCCACCGGCGTGGTCAGCGGGCCCTTGATCGACACCACGTAGTCGCGCACCGCTTCGAGGGTTTCCTTGGGCAGCCAGGTGTCCTGATCGTAGACCTGGGTAGCTTTCTCGCCGGCGTAGACCTCCATCCAGGAGATCTTGCGCGCACCGCCATAGGCTTTCGCGACAGCGGCGTCGACCACCTTGATCATCACCGGGGAAATATCCACGCCGATACCATCACCCTCGATGAAGGGGATGATCGGGTTGTTCGGCACATTGAGCGACATGTCGGCATTGACGGTGATTTTGTCACCGCTGGCTGGCACCTGGATCTTTTGGTATCCCATGCTGGACTCCATCTTGTGGTTAGAACTGTGCGCAATCCCCCGAGAGTAGCGCAGTTGAATCGGGTGGAACCACATGTTCGTTGGTCTTATACAACTGGGCATTCTGCGACGCGGCGTCGCAGTGATATACTGCTTAGGTGACTAACGAGTCATAAGGGGCGCCCGTCCCGAACCGGACGGCAACCTCTTGAAACCGGCCAGTGGCTATCACCGCTGGCTGGCTCGAAATGCTCGACACTCTACTGGTGCATCCAACATCACCGCGGCGAGTCCTCGACTCCAGCCCGATCAATGACCGGGTTCAGGCGCCTACCCGCGCACGTCGAGTTTCTGTGCACGCTCAGCAAAGAAGAGAGTTAACTCTAAATGTCCACCCCTTCGAAGATCATCTACACCTTCACCGACGAAGCTCCAGCCCTCGCCACCTATTCGCTTCTGCCCATTGTAGAAGCTTTCGCCGCATCGGCTGACATCTCCGTCGAAACTCGCGACATCTCTCTTGCTGGACGGATCCTGGCAAGCTTTGCCGACCAACTGGGCGCCGACAAGCGCATCGAGGACGACCTCGCCAAGCTGGCCGAACTGGCCACCCAGCCCGAAGCCAATATCATCAAACTGCCCAACATCAGCGCCTCGGTGCCGCAACTCAAGGGCGCCATCGCCGAGCTGCAGGCCCAGGGCTACGCCCTGCCCGACTACCCGGAAGACCCGCAGAGCGACGCCGAGAAGGAAGTCCGTGCCCGTTACGCCAAGGTACTCGGCAGTGCGGTGAACCCGGTGCTGCGCGAAGGCAACTCCGACCGCCGCGCCCCGGCCGCGGTCAAGGCCTATGCCCGCAAGCACCCGCACAGCATGGGCAAGTGGAGCATGGCGTCGCAGTCCCACGCCGACTACATGCGCGGCGGCGACTTCTTCTCCAGCGAGCAGTCGATCACCATGGCCAAGGCCGGTGACGTGCGCATCGAGTTCGTCGGCAAGGACGGCAAGGTCGAGGTCAAGAAGCAGCTCGCCCTGCAGGAAGGCGAAGTGTTCGACAGCATGTTCATGAGCTGCCGCAAGCTGCGCGACTTCTTCGAGAAGACCCTGCAGGACTGCAAGGAAACCGGCGTGATGTGGTCCCTGCACGTCAAGGCGACCATGATGAAGGTCTCCCACCCGATCGTCTTCGGCCACGCCGTCAGCGTTTACTACAAGGACGTGTTCGATAAGTACGGCGAGCTGTTCAAGGAGCTGGGCGTCAACCCGAACAACGGCATCAGCAGCGTCTACGACAAGATCAAGGCCCTGCCCGCCTCGCAGCAGGAAGAGATCCTGCACGACATCCACGAGGTCTACGCCCATCGCCCGGAAATGGCCATGGTCGACTCGGTCAAGGGCATCACCAACCTGCACATCCCGAGCGACGTCATCGTCGACGCCTCGATGCCGGCGATGATCCGCAACTCCGGCCAGATGTGGGGCAAGGACGGCAAGCAGAAAGACACCAAGGCCGTCATGCCTGAGAGCACCTACGCGCGCATCTATCAGGAAATGATCAACTTCTGCAAAACCAACGGTGCGTTCGACCCGACCACCATGGGCAGCGTGCCGAACGTCGGCCTGATGGCGCAGAAGGCCGAGGAATACGGCTCCCACGACAAGACCTTCGAAATGACCGCCGACGGCACCATGCGCGTCGTCGCTGCCGACGGCACCGTGCTGATGCAGCACCAGGTCGAAGCCGGCGACATCTGGCGCGCCTGCCAGACCAAGGACGCGCCAATCCGCGACTGGGTCAAACTGGCCGTCACCCGCGCCCGTCAGTCCAACACCCCGGCCATCTTCTGGCTGGACCCGGAGCGCGCGCACGACCGCGAGCTGCAGAAGAAGGTCGAGCTGTACCTGAAGGACCACGACCTGACTGGCCTGGACATCCGCATGATGGGCTACAACGAAGCCATCCGCGTGTCCATGGAGCGCATGATCCGCGGCCTGGACACCATCTCGGTGACCGGCAACGTGCTGCGCGACTACCTGACCGACCTGTTCCCGATCATGGAGCTGGGCACCTCGGCCAAGATGCTGTCCATCGTGCCACTGATGGCCGGCGGCGGCATGTACGAAACCGGTGCCGGCGGTTCGGCGCCCAAGCACGTGCAACAGCTGGTCGAAGAGAACTACCTGCGCTGGGATTCCCTCGGCGAGTTCCTGGCCCTGGCCGTCTCCCTGGAAGAAACCGGGATCAAGACCGACAACCTCAAGGCCAAGATCCTCGGCAAGACCCTGGACGAAGCCACCGGCAAACTGCTGGACAACAACAAGTCCCCGGCGCGCAAGGTCGGCGAGCTGGACAACCGTGGCAGCCACTTCTATCTGGCGCTGTACTGGGCCCAGGCCCTGGCCGCGCAGAACGAAGACGCCGAGCTGAAGGCACGCTTCACCCTGCTGGCCAAGACCCTGACCGAGCAGGAAGCGACCATCGTCGCCGAACTGGCCGCCGTCCAGGGCAAACCGGTGGACATCGGTGGCTACTACCGCTCCAACCCCGAGCTGACCAGCCAGGTGATGCGCCCCAGCGCCACCTTCAACGCCGCTCTGGCCGCGCTGAACGCCTGATAAGGGCTCGGCAACACCGAGAACCCCGGCCATAGTGCCGGGGTTCTTTTTTGCATAGAGATCACTGGAGAAGCAGAAATGGAGTGGCAGCCCCATATCACCGTGGCCACGGTCATCGAGGACCAGGGCCGCTTCCTGTTCGTCGAGGAGTTCAAGGCTGGCCGCCTGGTGCTCAACCAGCCCGCCGGGCACCTGGAGGCCAATGAATCGCTGCGCCAGGCCGCGCTGCGCGAAACCCTCGAAGAAACCGGCTGGGAGGTGGCGCTGAGCGGCCTGCTCGGCATCTACCTCTATACCGCGCCGAGCAATGCCGTGACCTACCAACGGGTGTGCTTTATCGCCCACCCGCTGCGCCACGATCCGGCCCGCGCACTGGACAGCGACATCCACGGCATCGCCTGGTTGAGCCGCGACGAACTGGCCGCGCAACCCGAGCGCTGGCGCAGCGAACTGGTGCTGCGCTGCGTGGACGATTACCTGGCGGGCATCCGCGGGTCGCTGGAGCTGGTGCGCGATTGAAACAATAGCCCGCGCTTGGCGTACTGCTTCGCGAGTACGCCCTACACGTCGGGTGCAGTCTTTCTGGTAGACTCGCCAGTTTTTCAGGCTTCACTCGCAGACTCCCATGCAAGCACCTAGCACCCAACGCGTGATCGTCGGCATGTCCGGCGGCGTCGACTCGTCCGTTTCCGCCCTGCTGCTGCTGGAACAGGGTTATCAGGTCGAAGGCCTGTTCATGAAGAACTGGGACGAAGACGACGGCACCGAATACTGCACCGCCATGGACGACCTGGCCGACGCCCAGGCCGTGTGCGAGCGCATCGGCATCAAGCTGCACACCGCCAACTTCGCCGCGGAATACTGGGACAACGTGTTCGAGCACTTCCTGGCCGAATACCAGGCTGGGCGCACGCCGAACCCGGACATCCTGTGCAACCGCGAGATCAAGTTCAAAGCCTTCCTCGACTACGCCCTCTCGCTCGGCGCCGACCTGATCGCCACCGGCCACTATGTGCGCCGCCGCGACGTCGACGGCCGCACCGAGCTGCTCAAGGGCCTGGATCCGAACAAGGACCAGAGCTACTTCCTGCATGCCGTCGGCGGCGAGCAGATCGCCAAGACCCTGTTCCCGGTCGGCGAGCTGGAAAAGCCGCAGGTGCGCGCCATCGCCGAGAAATACGAGTTGGCCACGGCGAAGAAGAAGGATTCCACCGGCATCTGCTTTATCGGCGAGCGCCGCTTCAGCGATTTCCTCAAGCAGTACCTGCCGGCCCAGCCGGGTGATATCGAGACCACCGAGGGCCAGGTCATCGGCCGCCATCATGGCCTGATGTACCACACCATCGGTCAGCGCCAGGGCCTCGGTATCGGCGGCCTCAAGGACGCCGGCGACGATCCCTGGTACGTGCTGAAGAAGGACCTGACGCGCAACGTGCTGATCGTCGGCCAGGGCAACGAACACCCCTGGCTGTTCTCCCGCGCCCTGCTCGCCTCGGATATCTACTGGGTCAACCCGGTGGACCTGAGCAGCCCGCGCCGCCTGAGCGCCAAGGTGCGCTACCGCCAGGGCGACCAGGCCTGCACCCTGGAGCAGACCGCAAGCGGCTACCGCGCCGTGTTCGACGAGCCGCAGCGCGCCGTGACGCCCGGCCAGTCCGTGGTGTTCTACGACGGCGAGGTGTGCCTCGGTGGCGGCGTGATCGAGACCGCCGAGCCCTGGTACGAGGACGCCCGATGAACCCGACGCAGGAACAACTGGTCGCCCTCGGCGCCGTGTTCGAGGCCGCCGTGCTGGCCGACAAGATCGCCCGCACCGGCCAGGTCAGCGAGGCGTCGATGAGCTGCATGCTCGGCAGCCTGCTGGTGCGCGACCCGAAGAGTACGCTCGACGTCTACGGTGGCGACGACCTCAACTTGCGCGACGGTTATCGCGCGCTGGTCAGCTCTCTGGAGCGCAACCCCGCGGCGCTGCAGCGCGAGCCGCTGCGCTACGCCCTGGCCCTGCTCGGCCTGGAACGCCAGCTGGACAAGCGTGGCGACATGTTGCAGGTGATGGGCAGCCGCCTGGATCAGATCCAGCAGCAGGTCGAGCACTTCGGCCTGGTCCACGACAACGTCATCGCCGCCTGCGGCGGGCTGTACCAGGACACCATCAGCACCTTCCGCCAGCGCATCCAGGTGCACGGCGACATGCGTTTTCTGCAGCAGCCGAGCAACGCGGCGAAGATCCGCGCCCTGCTGCTCGCCGGCATCCGTTCGGCGCGGCTGTGGCGCCAGCTCGGCGGTCACCGCTGGCAGCTGGTGTTCAGCCGCGGCAAGCTGCTCAAGGAACTCTACCAACTGATGCGCAGCTGACCGCCATGGGCGCGCCGAGCCGCAGCGTCAAGCCGCTGCAGGGCGCCCTGCTGCTGGCCCTGTCCGCCCTGCTGTTCGCCCTTACCGGCGTCGGCATTCGGGAAATCTCGGCCAGCGTCAACAATGAGTCAGTGGTGTTCTTCCGCAACCTGGTCGGCGTGCTGTTCTTCCTGCCGCTGCTGCTGGTGCGCGGGGTACGCCCGCTGCGCACGACACGGCTGAAATCGCACCTGTGGCGCACCACCTACGGCCTGGCGGCGATGTACTGCTTCTTCTACGCCATCGCCCACCTGCCGCTGGCCGACGCCATGCTGTTCACCTACTCGGCGCCGGTGTTCACCCCGCTGATCGCCCACTTCTGGCTCAAGGAGCCGCTGACCCGGCGCATGCTGCTCACCAGCCTGATCGGCCTGCTCGGCGTGCTGCTGGTGGCCAAGCCCAGCGCCGCGCTGTTCGAGGGCCCGGCGCTGATCGGCCTGGCCGCCAGCCTGCTGGCCGCCTTCGCCTTCGTCTCCATCCGCGAGATGAGCGACAGCGAGCCGGCGACGCGCATCGTCTTCTACTTCTCGCTGTTCAGTGCGCTGTTCTCCGCCATTCCGCTGAGCTGGAGCTGGCAGCCGCTCGCCGCCAACCAGCTCGGCTGGCTGCTGGGCATCGGCCTGCTGGCCACCGCCAGCCAGATCATCATGTCGCGCGCCTACGGCCTGGCGCCGCCGGGGCTGATCGGCCCGATCGCCTACCTGGCCATCGTCTTCGCCGGGCTGATCGCCTGGCTGCTGTGGGGCGAGATGCCCGATCGCCTGTCGCTGCTCGGCGCCGCACTGATCTTCGCCGCCAGCCTGCTGTCGGTCGCCCGGCGCAACGCATAGGCGGTCAGCCGGACGTTTTCATGTATGATATGCGCCCTTTTCGTCAGAGGCCGTCCAGGCACCTGAGCTAGAGCCCGCTTCATCGGAGCAGGCACGATGCGCAGCAAACCGGATGGCTTTTCAGCCCGACAGCTCGAGAACGCCCATATGCAGCTTTCCTCGCTCACCGCGGTTTCCCCCGTCGACGGCCGCTACGCCGGCAAAACCAGCGCCCTGCGCCCCATCTTCAGCGAATACGGCCTGATCCGTAGCCGCGTGCTGGTCGAAGTGCGCTGGCTGCAGCGCCTGGCCGCCCACGAAGGCATCGCCGAAGTCGCGTCCTTCTCCGCCGAAGCCAACGCCCTGCTCAACCAGCTGGCGGAGAACTTCGCCGTCGAGCACGCCGAGCGCGTCAAGGAAATCGAGCGCACTACCAACCACGACGTCAAGGCGGTGGAATACCTGCTCAAGGAGCAGGCCGCCAAGCTGCCGGAACTGGACAAGGTCAGCGAGTTCATCCACTTCGCCTGCACCAGCGAGGACATCAACAACCTGTCCCACGCCCTGATGCTGCGCGAAGGCCGCGACACCGTGCTGCTGCCGCTGATGCAGCAGCTGGCCGACGCCATCCGTGAACTGGCGGTGAAGTTCGCCGAGGTGCCGATGCTGTCGCGCACCCACGGCCAGCCGGCCTCGCCGACCACCCTGGGCAAGGAACTGGCCAACGTGGTCTACCGCCTGGAGCGGCAGATCGCCCAGGTCGCTGCGGTGCCGCTGCTGGGCAAGATCAACGGCGCCGTGGGCAACTACAACGCCCACCTGTCCGCTTACCCGGCCATCGACTGGGAAGCCAACGCCCGCCAGTTCATCGAAGGCGACCTGGGCCTGACCTTCAACCCCTACACCACCCAGATCGAGCCGCACGACTACATCGCCGAGCTGTTCGACGCCATCGCCCGTTTCAACACCATCCTCATCGACTTCGACCGCGACGTCTGGGGCTACATCTCCCTCGGTTACTTCAAGCAGAAGACCGTGGCCGGCGAGATCGGCTCCTCGACCATGCCGCACAAGGTCAACCCGATCGACTTCGAAAATTCCGAAGGCAACCTCGGCATCGCCAACGCGATCTTCCAGCACCTGGCCAGCAAGCTGCCGATCTCCCGCTGGCAGCGCGACCTGACCGACTCCACCGTGCTGCGCAACCTCGGTGTCGGCTTCGCCCACAGCGTGATCGCCTACGAAGCCAGCCTCAAGGGAATCAGCAAGTTGGAGCTCAATGCTCAGCGTATTGCTGAAGATCTGGACGCCTGCTGGGAAGTGCTCGCCGAGCCGATCCAGACCGTCATGCGCCGCTACGCCATCGAGAACCCCTACGAGAAGCTCAAGGAGCTGACCCGCGGCAAGGGCATCAGCCCCGAGGCGCTGCTGGCCTTTATCGACGGCCTGGACATGCCGGCCGAGGCCAAGGCCGAGCTCAAGCAACTCACCCCGGCCCGCTACATCGGCAACGCGGTGGCCCAGGCCCAGCGCATCTGATCCGCACCAGCCTCGAGGACGCCCGGCTGAGCCGGGCGTTTTTGTTTTAAGGTTTTTTTCTATTTCAAGGGCTTACTGATGAATCCTGATACTCCGCTGCAACTGCTGGGTGGCCTCACAGCCCGTGAATTCCTGCGCGACTACTGGCAGAAGAAACCGCTGCTGGTGCGCCAGGCCGTGCCCGGCTTCGAAAGCCCGATCAGCCCGGACGAGCTGGCCGGCCTGGCCCTGGAGGAAGAAGTCGAGTCGCGCCTGGTCATCGAGCACGGCGAACGCCCCTGGGAACTGCAACGCGGCCCCTTCGCCGAGGACAGCTTCCAGAACCTGCCCGAGCGCGACTGGACCCTGCTGGTGCAGGCGGTCGACCAGTTCGTCCCGGAAGTGGCCGAACTGCTGGAGGACTTCAAGTTCCTGCCCAAGTGGCGCATCGACGACCTGATGATCAGCTTCGCCGCGCCCGGCGGCGGCGTCGGCCCGCATTTCGACAACTACGACGTTTTCCTGCTGCAGGGTTACGGTCATCGCCGCTGGCAGATCGGCCAGATGTGCGACTCCGACAGCCCGCTGCTGCCCCACGCCGATCTGAAGATCCTGGCCGAATTCGAACCAACCGATGAATGGGTGCTGGCACCCGGCGACATGCTCTACCTGCCGCCGCGCCTCGCCCACTGTGGCACCGCTGAGGATGATTGCATGACTTATTCCGTGGGTTTCCGCGCGCCGAGCGCCGCCGAAGTCCTGACCCATTTCACCGATTTTCTCGGCCAGTTCCTCCCCGACGAGGAGCGTTACAGTGACGCCGATATCCAGCCGAGCGAGGATCCCAACCAGATCCAGCGCGACGCCCTGGAGCGCCTGAAGGCCCTGCTCAACGAGCACATGAGCGACGAGCGCCTGCTGATGACCTGGTTCGGCCAGTTCATGACCGAGCCCAAGTATCCGGAGCTGGTCGCCGGCATCGAGATCGGTGAAGAAGAATTTCTCGGCAGCCTGGAAGACGGCGCCGTGATCATCCGCAACCCCAGCGCGCGCATGGCCTGGTCGGAAGTCGGCGAGGATCTGGTGCTGTTCGCCAGCGGCCAGAGCCGCCTGGTGTCGGCGCGCCTGCGCGAGCTGCTCAAGCTGATCTGCAGCGCCGATGCGTTACATATCGATAACCTTGGCGCCTGGCTGGCCGATGACGAGGGGCGTACCCTGCTCTGGGAACTGGTCAAGCAAGGTAGTCTGGGGTTCGCCGATGAGTGAGATCCGAGTTCGCGTCGCGGACTGGCATAAGGACAACGCCGAGCTGCGGCGTATCCGCGAAAGCGTGTTCGTCGCCGAACAGGCCGTGCCGCCGGAGCTGGAATGGGACGCCGAAGACGCCGAAGCGGTGCATTTTCTCGCCGAGGAAGGCGACTACGCCGTGGGCACCGCGCGCCTGCTGCCGGACGGCCATATCGGCCGCGTCTCGGTACTCAAGGACTGGCGCGGCCTCAAGGTCGGCGAGGCGTTGATGCAGGCGGTGATCGCGGAAGCGGAAAAACGCGGCCTGGATCGGCAAATGCTCAGCGCCCAGGTGCACGCCACGCCGTTCTATGAAAGGCTAGGCTTCCAGATAGTCAGCGGCGAGTACCTCGACGCCGGCATCCCGCACGTGGACATGGTGCGCACCCGCCAGTAGAGGCCGCAATGGACGACCAAGACGCCCCGCTCGAGACGAGCGATACCCCGCAGCCGGCCGAGCTCGCGGCTATCGAGTTCGAATCGCCGGGGCGTTTTGCCGTGCACAACCCCGAGCCGGCGACGGCGGACGCCCCGCAATGGGAGCCGGCGCCCTTCGTCCTCGGCGCTCACGAGCGCCTGGAGCGCTTCAGCCAGCCACAGCAGGCGCGTGCCCATGTGCTGGCGCTGATCCAGCAGGCGCAGCGCAGCCTGTGCCTGTACAGCGACGACCTGGAACCCTGGCTCTACCATCACGGCAGCGTGCAGCAGGCCTGCACCCGCTTCCTTCTGGCCAGTCCGCGCGCGCGCCTGCGCATCCTCGTGCGCGACCCGACCCGCGCGGTCAAGGAGGGGCATCGCCTGCTCGGCCTGTCGCGGCGCTTGTCCTCCAACCTGCATATCCGCAAACTCAACCCGGATTATCCCAGTGAAGAACTGGCCTACCTGATCGCCGACGACCAGGGCCTGCTGCTGCGCCCCGAGCTCGGCCAGCAGGCCGGCTACGCCCTGTACCGCGACCCGGCGCGGGTGCGACAGCGCCAGGCGCAGTTCAACCAGGCCTGGGATACCAGCATCAGCGATCCCGATCTGCGGAGTTTCCTGCTATGACCCTGCGTGCCCTGCTCGCCGCCCTGCTTCTCGGCCTGTGCCTGCCGCTGCAGGCGGCCACCGAGGTGATCCCGCTCAATTACCGCACGGCCGACGAGGTGATCGGCGTCGTGCAGTCGGTGCTGGGCAACGAGGGCCGGGTCAGCCCCTACGGCAACCAGCTGATCGTCAACGCCTCGCCGGCCAAGATCGACGAGGTGCGCCAGTTGCTGGAGCAGCTCGACACTCGCCCGCGACGCCTGCTGATCAGCGTGGAGAGCAGCGACAGCAACTACCAGAGCGACCGCGGCTACCGGGTCGACGGCAGCCTCAGCGCCGGCGACGCCGAGGTGCAGGTCGGCCGCGGCGAAGTGGGTGGCCGCGACCAGGTGCGCATCATCCGCCGCAGCACCGACAGCCGCGGCGGCGGTACCCAGCAGGTGCAAGCCACCGAGGGCTATCCGGCGCTGATCCAGGTCGGCCAGAGCGTGCCGCTGACCACCACCAGCACCGGCCCCTACGGCCAGGTCTACCAGAACACCCAGTACCGCGATGTGACCCGCGGCTTCTATGTCACCGCCACCCTCTCCGGCGAGCTGGTGCACGTCAGCATCAGCAGCCAGCGCGACCGCCTCAACGCCCACCGTCCCGGCGTGATCGACGTGCAGAGCACCGACACCCGGGTCAGCGGCCGCCTCGGCGAATGGATCACCCTCGGCGGGGTCAACGAGGACACCGCCTCCAGCAGCCGCGACATCCTCCAGCGACGCACCACCCAGGGCCGCGAAGACATGACCCTGCGCCTGAAGGTCGAAGCCCTCGACTGACCCCGACCAAAGTCGCAACCCCTCGCCGCTTTCGACCAATGGACAGCCCCCGCAATCCCGCGCAAAGCTGGAAACGCCCGCACCAGAGGGTTTCCGCCATGACCAGCCGGTCGTCTTGAGAATATGTAGTAGTCTAAAAAAACCACTACAAAACGTTTGACGAAGCTTTTGCCGAGAGGCATGATGGCCTCGCTCCCGCTAGCCAGGGGTCCTGAAAAGGATCTCCAGATCGCCAACGAAGCACTTCGTAGCGGTCCGTGTCCCAACAGCCCACAAGGCCGTACGACGAGGTTGCGACTGGAACGAAGTTGTCCTGAGGGACGGGGAAGCGTTTAGCGTCAGACAGATCGACAGCCCGGCAGGTGCCCAAGGTTTCCACGAGCCGACCGGCCCACGCCAAGCGCCCGAACTGTTCGCCACATCCCCCCTCCTCGCGGTCAATCCTCACCCCAGCCGTTTTCTCGCCGTCAAAGTGGAAGCCTCCCGCAGCCGCTGCATCCGTGCACGCATTGAGTGGGTAGTCGGTGCTCAACCAACACATTTTTTGAAGGATTGACCATGTCCGCATATCAAAACGACATCAAGGCTGTAGCCGCTCTGAAAGAGAAGTTCGGCAGCAGCTGGAGCGCTATCAACCCCGAGTCCGTCGCCCGTATGCGCGCTCAGAACCGTTTCAAGACCGGTCTGGAAATCGCTCAGTACACCGCTGACATCATGCGCAAGGACATGGAAGAGTACGACGCCGACTCCTCCGTCTACACCCAGTCGCTGGGCTGCTGGCACGGCTTCATCGGTCAGCAGAAGCTGATCTCGATCAAGAAGCACCTGAAGACCACCAACAAGCGCTACCTCTACCTGTCCGGCTGGATGGTCGCCGCCCTGCGCTCCGACTTCGGCCCGCTGCCGGACCAGTCGATGCACGAGAAGACCGCCGTCTCCGACCTGATCGAAGAGCTGTACACCTTCCTGCGTCAGGCCGACAGCCGCGAGCTGGACCTGCTGTTCACCGCCCTGGACGCCGCTCGTGACGCTGGCGACCACGCCAAGGCGGCCGAGATCCAGAAGCAGATCGACAACTACGAAACCCACATCGTGCCGATCATCGCCGACATCGACGCTGGCTTCGGTAACCCGGAAGCCACCTACCTGCTGGCCAAGCGCATGATCGAAGCCGGCGCCTGCTGCATCCAGATCGAGAACCAGGTTTCCGACGAGAAGCAGTGCGGCCACCAGGACGGTAAAGTGACCGTTCCGCACGCCGACTTCCTCGCCAAGATCGCTGCCGTTCGCTACGCCTTCCTCGAGCTGGGCATCGACAACGGCGTGATCGTTGCGCGTACCGACTCCCTGGGCGCCGGCCTGACCAAGCAGATCGCCGTGACCAAAGAGCCGGGCGACCTGGGCGACCTGTACAACAGCTTCCTCGATTGCGAAGAAGTGTCCGCTGCCGAGCTGGGCAACGGCGACGTGGTGATCAACCGCGGTGGCAAGCTGCTGCGTCCGAAGCGCCTGCCGTCCAACCTGTTCCAGTTCCGTGCCGGCACCGGCGAAGACCGCTGCGTCCTGGACTGCATCACCAGCCTGCAGAACGGCGCCGACCTGCTGTGGATCGAAACCGAGAAGCCGCACGTTGGCCAGATCAAGGCCATGGTTGACCGCATCCGTGAAGTCATCCCGAACGCCAAGCTGGTTTACAACAACAGCCCGTCCTTCAACTGGACCCTGAACTTCCGTCAGCAGGTGTTCGACGCCATGGTTGCCGAAGGCAAGGACGTTTCCGCCTACGACCGCGCCAAGCTGATGAGCGTCGAGTACGACGAAACCGAACTGGCCCAGATCGCCGACGAGAAGATCCGCACCTTCCAGCGCGACGGTTCGGCCCACGCCGGCATCTTCCACCACCTGATCACCCTGCCGACCTACCACACCGCCGCGCTGTCCACCGACAACCTGGCCAAGGGCTACTTCGCCGACCAGGGCATGCTGGCCTACGTCAAGGGCGTACAGCGTCAGGAACTGCGCCAGGGCATCGCCTGCGTCAAGCACCAGAACATGGCTGGCTCCGACATCGGCGACAACCACAAGGAGTACTTCGCTGGCGAAGCTGCTCTGAAGGCGAGCGGTAAAGACAACACCATGAACCAGTTCCACTAAGAACGGTTCCCCCGCTGCGGGCCACGCACCCGCAGCGTCTCGTTTGCCTAATCCGCCCCGGCCTTGCCGGGGCTTTTTTATGCCTGAGTCGCGGGCCGCCGCGGTCGTGCGCAGCGCTGCCGCTGGCAACGACTGGTGCGCACGGCGCCCCTACGGCCCGCCCTCCGGGCAGATTTGTGCAGCAGCGCACAGCCGTTGTCACTTTCCCGTCGTCTTGCTTGGTTAGCGTCATGGCTCCGTCGATCCGCCTCAGGAGCCCCCCATGCGCAATGAACACGAGCAAGACGTGCTATTCGGCAACGGCGACGAGCCGCTCAGCAACGCCTCCGCCAATCCCCATATCAACGAGTTGATCGAAGCCGGCCTGAGCCGCCGCCAGGTGGTCGCCGGCGGCGCCGCACTCGGCGTCATGGGCTTTCTCGGCGTGGCCCTGCCCGGCAGCGCCGAGGCCGCCGGCAACCCGCTCAAGGAGCTGCTCGAGCGCCTGGACAAGCGTGGCAGGCGCCTGCCGTTCAGCCCGGTGGCGGTGACCCGCGCCGACACCATCAGCGTGCCGCCCGGCTACAAGGCCACGCCCTTCATTCCCTGGGGTACGCCGATCCGCGGCAGCTTTCCGGCCTTTCTCGACAACGCCGGCAACAGCGCCGCCGACCAGGCCGACCAGGTCGGCATGCATCACGACGGCATGCACTTCTTCCCCATCGACGGCCAGCGCGGCGGCGGTCGCAACAGCGACCACGGTCTGCTGGTGCTCAACCACGAGTACATCGACGCGCCGCTGCTGCATCCCAACGGCCCGAGCCTGGTGAACGGCAAGCGCAGCAGCGCCGACGAGGTGCGCAAGGAAATCAACGCCCATGGCGCCTCGGTGGTGGAAGTGCGCCGTGTGCGCGGCCAATGGGAGGTGCTGCCCAGCGCGCGCAACCGCCGCATCACCGGCGCCACGCCGATGCAGATCGGCGGCCCGGCGCGCGGCCACGCCCTGCTCCGGACCCGCTACAGCCCCGACGGCACCGCCACCCGCGGCACCCTGAACAACTGCGCCAACGGCTTCACGCCCTGGGGCACCTACCTGACCTGCGAGGAGAACTGGGCCGGCTACTTCGCCAGTGGCGACGCCGAGCGCCCGCGTGAACTGACCCGCTACGGCGTCGGCAGCGCCAGCCGCTACGGCTGGGATCACCTGGCCGGCGACGAATTCCAGCGCTTCAACGCCACCCGCCTGGCCGCCGAGGCCACAGGCGACTACCGCAACGAGCCCAACCACTTCGGCTGGATCGTCGAGATCGACCCCTTCGCCCCGGAATCCACCCCGGTCAAGCGCACCGCGCTGGGTCGCTTCGCCCACGAGGGCCTGGTGTTCGCCCCGGTCAAACCGGGCCGGCCGGTGGTCTGCTATTCCGGCGACGACTCGCAGAACGAGTACATCTACAAATTCGTCAGCCGCGGCAAGTACCTGCCGGGGCGCAGCAACGGCAGCCTGCTCGACGAGGGCACCCTCTACGTGGCGCGCTTCAAGGCCGACGGCCAAGGCGAATGGCTGGCGCTGGATATCCAGGACAAGGCCTTCCAGGCCGCCTGCCAGGCCGCCGGAGTGAGCTTCGCCGACCAGGGCGAGGTGCTGATCAATACCCGCCTGGCTGCCGACATCGTCGGTGCCACCAAGATGGATCGCCCGGAATGGGGCGCGGTCAACCCGCACAACGGCGAGGTTTACTTCACCCTCACCAACAACAGCTCACGCACCGTCGCCGATGCCGCCAACCCGCGTCCGGCCAACGCCTACGGCCATATCATCCGCTGGCGCGAACTGAGCCGCGACTACGCCGGCCGCGCGTTCGCCTGGAGCCTGTTCCTGCTGGCCGGCCCGGAAGGCGACAGCCTGGATGTCAACGGCAAGCCGCTGAGCGCCGACAACCGCCTGGCCAGCCCGGACGGCCTGTGGTTCGACGACGATGGCCGACTGTGGATCCAGACTGACATGAGCGGCAGCCAGCTGGCCAGCGGCCCGTTCGGCAACAACCAGATGCTGGTAGCCGACCCGCGTACCGGCGAGATGAAGCGCTTTTTGGTCGGCCCGGTGGGTTGCGAAGTCACCGGCATCGCCGCCACCCCGGACTTCCGCACCCTGTTCGTCAATATCCAGCACCCGGGTGAAGGCTCCACCCCCACCAACTTCCGCAGCACCTGGCCGGACGGCCCCGGCCGCCGCCCGCGCTCGGCCACCGTGATCGTCACCCGCGACGACGGCAAACCGCTGCTGTAAGCCCCCGGCGCCCTCTCATGCAACTGAGAGGGCGCCCTCCTTGCTCGCGCACGGGCAAAGCGCGGCGACAGCTTCTACGCTGAAAGCGCCATTCGACTCGCGCAAGGAGTGCCCATGCCCCGCGCCACCCTGCTGCTCGGCTGCTGTCTCGTTCTCGCCAGCGCGGCGCTGACCTGGTACTGGCAGCGTCCGCCCGCGCCGGCTCGACTCGACCCGGCTGCCGTGCCGCCCGCCCCGCCCGCAGCCGCACCCTCCAGCGCCGCGAGCGCCCAGTCGGTCAGCGCCGAACAGCTGCAATGGCTGGCGGCCCCAGAGGTTCGGGCACAACAGCAGCGTCTGGCCTTTCATAACCGCTACCGCGACTTTATCGCGCAGGCCGGGCAACTGGACGCTGCCGCCCGCGCCGCCGAAGCCCGAGCACTGGGCGAGCGCATCGACGCGCTGGAGCGCCAGGGCGAGCTGGCCCTGAGCGAGGCGCTACTGCTGCAGGTGGCGCTGATCAAGGCGGACAGCCCGGACGAAGCCGAGCAGAAGG
The DNA here is from genome assembly GCF_044542855.1 of Pseudomonas sp. NPDC077649. Classification (NCBI taxonomy): domain Bacteria; kingdom Pseudomonadati; phylum Pseudomonadota; class Gammaproteobacteria; order Pseudomonadales; family Pseudomonadaceae; genus Pseudomonas; species Pseudomonas sp. NPDC077649. The sequence continues at coordinate 42,221 of NZ_JBITVF010000003.1, forward strand.
CCCGCGGCGAGGCGCTGGTGCGCCGCTACCAGGCCCTCAGCGCCGAGCGCGAGGCGCGTCTGGCGCAGCGCCGCGACCCGAACTTCGAACGCTACAAGGCCGAGGAGCGACGCATAGTCGAGGACGTGCTGGCCCTGCAGGACATCCCCGACGGCCTCAGCCGCGATCAGTACCTGCGCCAGCGCCTGCAGGAAGCGCGCGAGCGCAGCTATCAGTAGTCCACGCCAAGGAGGCGTCATGCACTGCAGCCCTTAATCCTGTCCATCACTGCTCGTCGCCTGCCCTCTCAGCAGGCGGTAGACATGCAATGGACAATCGCATCAGCCAAAAGGACTAACCACATGCCACTCAACGCAAACATCATTCTCGCTGGCGACTTGGACAGGTACGTTCTTTCCGGGGACGACACTCACGCCATTAACGAGGTTTACAGCCGTATATCCAAGCAAGGCACGGACTTCCTGGGCGCGCTTGACTCAGATGCAAGTCTCGGCAGAGAAACCGGTTTGCGGCACTGGACCAGCAAAAGCTACAAGCGAACGATTTTCTTCCGGGCAGGCAACACGGGTGGAAATTGGACGATGACCGTTTATGGCCACGGCAAGCACTACGGGACGGGCAACAAGAAGTACAACCTGTTCACTTGGGAACATGGAAACAAACAAAAGGTGTACGGCTTCTAACCACTGGGAACAGCCGGCAGATAACGCCCGAGAACATCTGAAAGAGATCGCAGGCAGGATCGGCAATAACACCGACCCTGCCGCCATAATCCGCGAATGCTCGCATATCACCTCAAGCGGCCACTACCGGGGCGCCATTCAGAGCACCTGATCCAGCAGGTAGTACAGCAGGTTGAACGGCTTGCTGCGGTCGGCCACATCGCTGCTTTCCGAGGCGTCCAGCACCTGGCCGCTGCCGTCCAACACGCTGCCGACGAAGTGATCCAGCTGCAGGTTCTGCTCCTGGATATCGGCGTTGGCGAACTCGATGATGCTGGTGCAGTGGCTTTCATTGACCCCGCGGTATTGCGGGAAGTAGCCGCCGACGTTGCCCAGGTTGGCCAGTTGGCCGCGCAGGCGCGCGGTGTCGGTGGCCCAGCGCTGCTTGATCAGCGCCTCCCTGGCGGCCTGGTTCGGCGCGTTGACGATCTCCGGGTAGAAGCGCTCGTAGGAGTAGGACGAATAGTTCAGGTCCTGCCAGAAATGGGTGTGGCCCATGCGGTCGCCCGGCAGTTGGCTCGACAGCGCCGGATACAGGCTGCCCAGATCGCCGGGATTGAAGCCCGGCAGCAGCGCCTGCAGGTAATTCAGCGGCCCGCCGCTCTGATCGAGGCCCCAGGCCTGACGGATCAGGGTCTGCAGCGGATAGGACGGATAGCTCTGGTTGTCGCCGGCCAGGGCGCTGTACACCGGGCCGGAATCGTTGATCAGGTAGCCGCGGTTCGGCGCCATGTCCTGGCGTAGGTTGGCGTAGTTGGTCAGGCTGCCGGCGCCGCCGGCGCTGCAGCCGGTGGCGAGCATCTGCGTTGGCCGCGGCAGGTTGTCCTTGAGCCAGCCGACCACCGCGCGCATGTTGCGCAGGCCGTTGTGATGCCACACCAGCGGCGGTTGCTGACCCTGCGGGTCCTGGTACACCGCCACCTTGTCGCCGGAGTAGATATCGCCGGTGCAATAGGGCACGTAGACCATGTTCCAGTTCTGCGTCTTCACCCGCGTCCAGGGGTGCAGGCGTACGACGAAGGGGCTGACCAGGCTGGCGCCGGGATTGAGCAGCGACATGTAGTCGTCGGCGATGCCGTTGGGGTTGCGCGCGCCGCGGATGCCGCTCTGCCCGCTGCAGCTGGCATGGTCCCAGCAGGCGCCGCCGCCTTCGAGGTAGATGATGGTGTTGCGGGTATTCGGCACGCGGTTGACGAAGAACTTGTAGGGCGAGCCGTTGCCACAGACCGCGCCGGTCTGCGGCGCCATCCGGATGGTCTGCCAGCCGTAGTAGTTGCCGGGCGTGAAACCGCTGTTGAAGTCGGCCGGATTGGCCAGCAGCGGATACAGGCCGGTGCGCTGCGCCGGCGTCACCGGATTGTCGGCCTTGGGCGGCGACACCAGGTTGCTCAGGGTCTGCCAGAAGTTGTAATCGCCCGGCTCGGCCTGGAGCGGTGCGGCCAGGACGAGCAACAGGGCGGTGGGTAGCAGTCGCTGCAGGGACAGGGCAACGGGCATGGCGATTCCCTCATCTTGTCGTTTTGCTTGAGGGTCGGCATGCCGAGGCAGCGGCAACTACGCAGACCCCGTCGTCATCGGGTGCTGCTCGATCACCGTGGATCGTCGCCGGCTCGGCGATTCATGCACGCTAGTCCAAGAAAATCGTCGACGACAAAGACCAGACATATCGATTCGAGATAATTACTCAAATTTTAATTATTCATCGCTATTTGAATCGCCGGCGAAGTGCAACTAAGGCCCGCCCGACAGTTGCAACTTATTCTCATCGAATTCGTTTCAAGCAATTGTCAGCGGCGCCCTGAAAGCCCCGCCAATTCGGGCCCCTGGACCAAATTAAAATTTATACCGGCGCAACTGGATAACTGCGCCTAGCATTTAAATCACTTGGGTACGCCAAGTTGGTTCGCCGCCATGGGTCTGCCGGGCCCTGCACGCACAGCCTCGGCGCAGGCGACAGCCCGCACGAAGGCAGCGCGATAACCCGGCGCACGGCAGCGATATTCAGCTACGGGGGTAAGGCATGAGCGGAGCGTTCGCCCAGCACTGGGCGCTGGCGGTGTTCCTCCTCGCGGTGGGCGGCCTGTGCGCCTTCATGCTCGGCGTATCCAGCCTGCTCGGCGGCAAGGCCTGGGGGCGCAGCAAGGAGGAACCCTTCGAGTCCGGCATCGTGCCCACCGGCAGCGCGCGACTGCGCTTCTCCGCCAAGTTCTACCTGGTGGCCATGCTCTTCGTGATCTTCGACGTCGAGGCGCTGTTCCTCTTCGCCTGGGCCATCGCCGTGCGCGAAAGCGGTTGGGCCGGGCTGATCGAGGCCGCCGTGTTCATCCTCATCCTACTCGCCGGGCTGCTCTACCTGTGGCGCGTCGGCGCCCTGGACTGGGCCCCCGAGGCACGCCGCCGGCGCCTCGGCGCACGCAAACCCTGAGGTCATCGCGATGCAATACAAGCTCACCCGCATCGATCCCGACGCCCCCGGCAGCCGCTACCCCATGGGCGAGCGCGAGCTGGTCGACGACCCGCTGGCCGGCCAGGTGCACCGCAACGTCTTCATGGGCCGCCTCGAGCAGGTGCTGCACCAGACGGTCAACTGGGGCCGCAAGAACTCGCTGTGGCCCTACAACTTCGGCCTGTCGTGCTGCTACGTGGAGATGACCACGGCCTTCACCGCGCCGCACGACATCGCCCGCTTCGGTGCCGAGGTGATCCGCGCCTCGCCGCGCCAGGCCGATTTCATGGTGGTGGCCGGCACCTGCTTCATCAAGATGGCGCCGATCATCCAGCGTCTGTATGAACAGATGCTCGAACCCAAGTGGGTGATCTCCATGGGCTCGTGCGCCAATTCCGGCGGCATGTACGACATCTACTCGGTGGTCCAGGGCGTCGACAAGTTCCTCCCGGTGGACGTCTACGTGCCGGGTTGCCCGCCGCGCCCGGAGGCCTTCCTGCAGGGCCTGATGCTGCTGCAGCAGTCCATCGGCGAGGAACGCCGGCCGCTGTCCTGGGTGGTCGGCGATCAGGGCGTGTACCGCGCCGAGATGCCCTCGCAGCGCGAGAAAAATCGCGCCGAGCGTATCCAGGTCACCCAGTTGCGCAGCCCGGACGAGATCTGATGAGCACCAGCAGCGCCCGCCTCGCCCCCTCTCCCGCCGGCCACGACGACGTGGTCACCGAGCTGCAGGCGCTGTTCGGCGCCGACGCCTTCGTGGTGCAGGCGACCCGCACCGGCATGCCGGTGCTCTGGCTCGGCCGCGAGCGCCTGCCGGCGGTGCTGCGCGCCCTGCGCCAGCTGCCGCGCCCCTACCTGATGCTGTACGACCTGCACGCCATGGACGAGCGCCTGCGCACCAAGCGCGAAGGCCTGCCGGCGGCAGACTTCAGCGTGTTCTACCACCTGCTGTCGATCGAGCGAAACAGCGATGTACTGCTCAAGGTCGCCCTCGCCGAAGACGACCTCAGCCTGCCCAGCGCCACCGCCATCTGGCCCAACGCCAACTGGTACGAGCGCGAGGTGTGGGACATGTTCGGCATCCGCTTCGACGGCCACCCGCACCTGACCCGCCTGCTGATGCCACCGACCTGGCAGGGCCACCCGCTACGCAAGGACTACCCGGCGCGCGCCACCGAGTTCGACCCCTTCAGCCTGGATGCGGCCAAGCAGGACCTGGAACAGGAGGCGCTGCGCTTCAACCCCGAGGACTGGGGCATGCAGCGTCACGGCGCCCACGAGGACTTCATGTTCCTCAACCTCGGCCCCAACCACCCCTCGGCCCACGGCGCCTTCCGCATCATCCTGCAACTGGACGGCGAGGAGATCGTCGACTGCGTGCCGGAGATCGGCTACCACCACCGCGGCGCCGAGAAGATGGCCGAGCGGCAGAGCTGGCACAGCTTCATCCCCTATACGGATCGGATCGATTACCTCGGCGGGGTGATGAACAACCTGCCCTACGTGCTGGCGGTGGAGAAGCTGGCCGGCATCCGCGTGCCGGAGCGGGTCGAGGTGATCCGCGTAATGCTCGCCGAGTTCTTCCGCATCAACAGTCACCTGCTGTTTCTCGGCACCTACATCCAGGACGTCGGCGCCATGACCCCGGTGTTCTTCACCTTCAGCGACCGCCAACGCGCCTACCAGGTGATCGAGGCCATCACCGGTTTCCGCATGCACCCGGCCTGGTACCGCATCGGCGGGGTCGCCCACGACCTGCCGCGCGGCTGGGACAAGCTGGTGCGCGAGTTCGTCGACTGGCTGCCCAAACGCCTGGACGAGTACCAGAAGGCCGCGCTGGACAACAGCATCCTGCGCGGACGCACCGTCGGCGTGGCCGCCTACAACACTCGCCAGGCCCTGGACTGGGGCGTCACCGGCTCGGGCCTGCGCGCCACCGGACTGGACTTCGACCTGCGCAAGGCGCGCCCCTACTCCGGCTACGAGCGCTTCGACTTCGAGGTGCCGCTGACCGCCAACGGCGACGCCTTTGATCGCTGCATCATCCGCGTCGAGGAGATGCGCCAGAGCCTGCGCATCATCGAGCAGTGCCTGCACAACATGCCCGCCGGCCCCTACAAGGCCGACCACCCGCTGACCACGCCGCCGCCCAAGGAGCGCACGCTGCAGCATATCGAGACGCTGATAACCCACTTCCTCCAGGTGTCCTGGGGCCCGGTGATGCCCGCCGGCGAGAGCCTGCAGATGATCGAGGCAACCAAGGGCATCAACAGCTATTACTTAACCAGCGACGGCAGCACCATGAGCTACCGCACGCGCATCCGCACCCCGAGCTTCGCCCATCTGCAGCAGATACCGGCGGTGATCAGGGGCAGTATGGTGGCGGACCTGATCGCCTACCTGGGCAGTATCGATTTCGTTATGGCCGACGTGGATCGCTAATCACATGAGCCAGACTGACCTGATCCAGACCGACCGCTTCGTCCTCAGCGCCGCCGAGCAGGCGGCCATCGAGCACGAACGCGAGCACTACGAAGACCCGCGCGCGGCCTCGATCGAGGCGCTGAAGATCGTCCAGCAGCAGCGCGGCTGGGTACCGGACGGCGCCATCGCCGCCATCGGCGAGTTGCTCGGCATTCCCGCCAGCGACGTCGAGGGCGTCGCCACCTTCTACAGCCAGATCTTCCGCCAGCCGGTCGGCCGCCACCTGATCCGCGTGTGCGACAGCATGACCTGCTACGTCGCCGGCCACGAAGCGCTGCTCGCCCACCTGGCCCGGCGCCACGGCCTGACGCCGGGCCAGACCAGCGGCGACGGCCGCTTCACCCTGCTGCCGGTGTGCTGCCTGGGCAACTGCGACAAGGCACCGGCGCTGATGATCGACGAGCAGACCTTCGGCGAGGTCGCGGTGGAGCGCCTCGATGCCCTGCTGGAGGCCTTTGAATGAGCCGCCTGCCCTCCTTCGCCCCGGCCAACCAAGTCGTGCGCCCGGCCGAGACCCATCCGCTGACCTGGCGCCTGCGCGACGACGGCGAGCCGGTTTGGCTGGAGGAATACCGCGCCAAGGGCGGCTATGGGGCGGCCCGCCGTGCGCTGCTGGAGCTGGCCCCCGCGGACATCGTCCAGCAGGTCAAGGATTCCGGACTCAAGGGTCGCGGCGGCGCCGGTTTTCCCACCGGGGTGAAATGGGGGCTGATGCCGGCCGACGAGGCGCTGAAGGTGCGCTACCTGCTGTGCAACGCCGACGAGATGGAGCCCAACACCTGGAAGGACCGCCTGCTGATGGAGCAGCTGCCGCACCTGCTGGTCGAGGGCATGCTGATCGCCGCCCGCGCGCTCAAGGCCGGGCGCGGCTACATCTTCCTGCGCGGCGAATACGTCGAGTGCGCCCAGCACCTGCGCCGCGCCATCGCCGAGGCGCAAGCCGCCGGCCTGCTCGGGCGCAATATCCTGGGCAGCGGCTTCGACCTAGAACTCTTCGTGCATACCGGCGCCGGGCGCTACATCTGCGGCGAGGAAACCGCACTGATCAACTCGCTGGAGGGCCGCCGTGCCAACCCGCGGGCCAAGCCGCCGTTCCCCGCCACCGTGGGCGTGTGGGGCAAGCCGACTTGCGTCAACAACGTCGAGACCCTGTGCAACGTGCCGGCGATCATCGAGCACGGCGTCGACTGGTACCGCGCCCTGGCCCGCCCCGGCAGCGAGGACATGGGCAGCAAGCTGTTCGGCTTCTCCGGCAAGGTCAAGCGTCCCGGCCTCTGGGAGCTGCCGTTCGGCATCGAGGCGCGCGAACTGTTCGAGGAGCACGCCGGCGGCATGCGCCCGGGCCATCGCCTCAAGTGCTGGCAGCCGGGCGGCGCCGGCACCGGTTTCCTCCTGCCCGAGCACCTGGATGCGCCGCTGCATAGCGCCGGCATCGCCAGGTACGGCACGCGCCTGGGCACCGGCCTGGCGCTGGCGGTGGACGACTCGGTGAGCATGGTCGGCCTGCTGCGCAACATGGAGGAATTCTTCGCCCGCGAGTCCTGCGGCTTCTGCACCCCCTGCCGCGACGGCCTGCCGTGGAGCGTCAAGCTGTTGCGCGCACTGGAGCGCGGCGAAGGTCAGCCGGGCGATATCGAGACGCTGGAGCAGCTGTGCCGCTTCCTCGGCCCGGGCAAGACCTTCTGCGCCCATGCCCCGGGGGCGGTGGAGCCGCTGGCCAGCGCCCTGCAGTATTTTCGCGACGAGTTCGAGGCGGGAATCGCGCAGCGCACACGAATGCAGGCGGAAGGCGTGGGCTAGACGAATCGACTCGCGGCGCGAACCGCTTCTACGGCAAGGCAGACGACGAGGCAGCAGCAGATGGCCACCATCCATATAGACGGCAAGGCATACGAGGTCGACGGGGCGGACAACCTGCTCCAGGCCTGCCTGTCGCTCGGCCTGGACATCCCCTACTTCTGCTGGCACCCGGCGCTCGGCAGCGTCGGCGCTTGCCGCCAGTGCGCGGTCAAGCAGTTCAACGACGAGAACGACCAGCGCGGCCGCCTGGTGATGGCCTGCATGACCCCGGCCGGCAGCGCGCCATGGATATCTATCGAAGACGAAGAAGCGCGCCAGTTCCGCGAGAGCGTGGTCGAGTGGCTGATGACCAACCACCCGCACGACTGCCCGGTGTGCGAGGAAGGCGGTCACTGCCACCTGCAGGACATGACCGTGATGACCGGCCACAGCCAGCGGCGCTACCGCTTCAGCAAACGCACCCACCTCAACCAGGACCTGGGCCCCTGCATCGGCCACGAGATGAACCGCTGCATCGCCTGCTATCGCTGCGTGCGTTACTACAAGGACTATGCCGGCGGCAGCGACCTGGGCGTGTACGGCGCCCACGCCAACCTCTACTTCGGCCGCGTCGAGGACGGCACCCTGGAGAGCGAGTTCTCCGGCAACCTCACCGAGGTCTGCCCGACCGGGGTATTCACCGACAAGACCCACTCGGCGCGCTACAACCGCAAATGGGACATGCAGTTCGCCCCGAGCATCTGCCACGGCTGCTCGCTGGGCTGCAACATCAGCCCCGGCGAGCGTTACGGCGAGATCCGCCGCATCGAGAACCGCTACCACGGCGCGATCAACCACTACTTCCTCTGCGACCGCGGCCGCTTCGGCTACGGCCACGTCAACCGCGCCGACCGCCCACGGCGGCCGCAGCTGGCCGACGGCACGCAGCTCGACCTGGACGCCGGACTGGACCGCGCCGCGGCGCTGCTGGCCGGCAAACGGGTGATCGGCATCGGCTCGCCGCGCGCCAGCCTGGAGAGCAACTTCGCTCTGCGCCAGCTGGTCGGTGCGGATCACTTCTACAGCGGCATCGCCGCCGGCGAGCTGCACTGCCTGCACCTGGCCGTGCAGCTGCTGCAGCACGGCCCGCTGCCCAGCGCCAGCCTGCGCGAGATGGAAGGCTGCGACGCCGCCCTGGTGCTCGGCGAAGACCTGACCCAGAGCGCCGCGCGCATGGCCCTGGCGCTGCGCCAGATGGTCAAGGGCAAGGCCGTGCAGCTGGCCGCGTCGCTGCAGGTGCAGCCCTGGCTCGACGCCGCGGTCAAGACCATCGGCCAGCAGGAGCGCTATCCGCTGCACAGCGCCACGCCGGACGCCACCCGCCTCGACGACGTGGCCCTGCCCTGGCACGGCGCGCCGGCCGACATCGCCCGCCTCGGCTTCGCCGTGGCCCACGCCCTGGATGCCGAGGCGCCGGCGGTGCCCGAACTGGACGAAGCCACTCGCCGCCATGCCGAGCGCATCGCCGCCGACCTGCTGGCCGCCGAACGGCCGCTGCTGATCGCCGGCACCTCGCTGGGCCAGCCGGCGCTGCTGCAGGCCGCCGCCAGCATCGCCAAGGCCCTGCACGAACACGGCAAGCACGCGCGCATCGGCCTGGTGCTGGGCGAGGCCAACAGCCTGGGCCTGGCCCTGCTCGGCGGCGACTCGGCCGACGCCGCCCTGCACGCGCTGATCGACGGCAAGGCCGAGGCCGCCGTGGTGCTGGAGAACGACCTGTACCGCCGCGCCAACCATGCAGTGGTCGAGGCCGCGCTGCAGGCGGCCGGCAGCCTGCTGGTGCTCGATCACCAGCACGGCGCCACCGCCGCCTGCGCCGACCTGCTGCTGCCGGCCGCCAGCTTCGCCGAGGGCGACGGCACCCTGGTCAACCAGGAGGGCCGCGCCCAGCGCTTCTTCCAGGTGTTCGAGCCGAGCTACTACGACCCCGACTGCCTGATCCGCGAGGGCTGGCGCTGGCTGCACGCCCTGCACTGCACCCGCGACGGCCGCGCGGTGGACTGGACCCAGCTGGATCAGGTCACCGCCGCCTGCGCCGAGGCGATTCCGGCGCTGGCCGGCATAGTCGAGGCGGCGCCGTCGGCGGCATTTCGCATCAAGGGCCTCAAGCTGGCGCGCGAGCCGCACCGCTACAGCGGCCGCACCGCCATGCGCGCCAACCAGAGCGTGCACGAGCCGCGCGCGCCGCAGGACATCGACAGCGCCTTCGCCTTCTCCATGGAGGGCTACGCCGGCAGCGCCGAGCCGCGCCAGCAGGTGGCCTTCGCCTGGGCGCCGGGCTGGAACTCGCCGCAGGCCTGGAACAAGTTCCAGGACGAAGTGGGCGGCCACCTGCGTGCCGGCGACCCCGGCGTGCGCCTGCTGGAACCTTCCGGCGCGCGCCTGGACTGGTGCCACGACATTCCGCCGGCCTTCGTCGCCGAACCCGGCTGCTGGCAGCTGGTGGCGCGCCAGCAGCTGTTCGGCAGCGAGGAAACCAGCGCCCTGGCCGCGCCGATCCAGGCGCGCATGGCGCCGCCCTGCGCCACCCTGGCGCGAGCCGACGGCCAGCGCCTGGGCCTGAGCGAGGGCGCGCGGGTGCACCTGCAGATCGCCGGCGAGTCGTTCGAGCTGCCGCTGCAGCTGAGCGATCGGCTGGCCCCCGGCCTGCTCGCCCTGCCCCATGGCATCGCCGGGCTGCCGGCAGTGTTCGACGGCCTGCTGGCCGAGCGCATCGAAGAGGTGCGGCCATGAGCTGGCTCAGCCCCGAGCTGCTGGCGATCCTCAGCGCCGTGCTCAAGGCACTGGTCATCCTGGTCGCCGTGGTGCTCTGCGGCGCCCTGCTCAGCTGGGTGGAGCGGCGCCTGCTGGGGCTCTGGCAGGATCGCTACGGGCCCAACCGGGTCGGCCCGTTCGGCGCCTTCCAGCTCGGCGCGGACATGATCAAGATGTTCTTCAAGGAGGACTGGACGCCGCCGTTCGCCGACCGCCTGATCTTCACCCTGGCGCCCATAGTCGCCCTCAGCGCGCTGCTGATCGCCTTCGCCGTGGTGCCCATCACCCCTACCTGGGGCATCGCCGACCTGAATATCGGCCTGCTGTTCTTCTTCGCCATGGCCGGCCTTGCGGTCTATGCCGTGCTGTTCGCCGGCTGGTCCAGCGCCAACAAGTTCGCCCTGCTCGGCAGCCTGCGCGCCTCGGCGCAGACGGTGTCCTACGAGGTATTCATGGGCCTGGCGCTGATGGGCGTGGTGGCCCAGGCCGGCACCTTCAACCTGCGCGAGATAGTCGACTACCAGCACCAGCACCTGTGGTTCATCGTTCCGCAGTTCCTCGGCTTCTGCACCTTCTTCATCGCCGGCGTGGCGGTCACCCACCGTCATCCGTTCGACCAACCGGAGGCCGAACAGGAACTGGCCGACGGCTACCACATCGAGTACGCCGGGATGAAATGGGGGATGTTCTTCGTCGGCGAGTACATCGGCATCGTGCTGGTCTCGGCGCTGCTGGTAACGCTGTTCTTCGGCGGCTGGCACGGCCCGCTGCTGCCGCCCTTCGTCTGGTTCGCGCTGAAGACGGCGTTCTTCATCATGCTGTTCATCCTGCTGCGCGCGTCCATACCGCGGCCGCGCTACGACCAGGTGATGAACTTCAGCTGGCTGGTATGCCTGCCGCTGACCCTGCTCAACCTGCTGGTGACCGGCGCCCTGGTGCTGGTCGCGGCGGCTTAGGGAGGTTGCTATGTTCCGCGCCATCGGCCACATCCTGCACGGCACCTACACCCAGCTACGCAGCCTGGCGATGATCTTCGCCCACGCCTTTCGCAAGCGCGACACCCTGCAGTACCCGGAGGAGCCGGTGTACCTGCCGCCGCGCTACCGCGGGCGCATCGTGCTGACCCGCGACCCCGACGGCGAGGAGCGCTGCGTGGCCTGCAACCTCTGCGCGGTGGCCTGCCCGGTGGCCTGCATCTCGCTGCAGAAGGCCGAGAGCGCCGACGGCCGCTGGTACCCGGAGTTCTTTCGCATCAACTTCTCGCGCTGCATCTTCTGCGGCCTGTGCGAGGAGGCCTGCCCGACCACCGCGATCCAGCTCACCCCGGACTTCGAGATGTGCGAGTTCGACCGCCAGCAGCTGGTGTACGAGAAGGACGACCTGCTGATCGCCGGCCCCGGCAAGTACCCGGACTACAACTTCTACCGGGTGGCCGGCCTGGCCATCGCCGGCAAACCCAAGGGCGCGGCGCTGAACGAGGCCGAGCCGATCAATGTGAAGGGGTTGTTGCCATGACGAGAACATTCGCGTCGATGGGCTCCATGCGGCTCCCCGGAGGGGTTACCACGCAGGATCCTGCCGACATTCAATTCATCAGGCGCGCGAAGTCCCCCGTCAGGAGGCCGAACGGAGGTATTGCGCAGGGGGACGAGCCGCAGGGACGCGGCGAGAGGCGTAATGGGCCAGGGATGGCCCATGTACGCCGGCCCCCGGAGCGATACCGGAGAAAGGGGAGTCGAGCGCAGCGAGACCCGGATGCAGGGGCGTGTTTCTTTTGCTTACTTTTCTTTGCACGAGCAAAGAAAAGTAAGGCGCCCGAGGGGGCGCAACCAGAGCTACCGGCACACGCAAAAGCGGCGGCTGCCTTTGCACCTGAAGTGCTCCAAAAACATAGACCTGAGGGAGGCCACTGACCATGGCCATCGCCTTCTACCTCTCCGGCGCCATCGCCCTGCTCGCCACGCTGCGGGTGATCGGCCACCACAACCCGATCCACGCCCTGCTCTACCTGATCATTTCGCTGCTGGCCGTGGCCATGTGCTTCTTCGCCCTCGGCGCGCCCTTCGCCGGGGCGCTGGAGATCATCGTCTACGCCGGGGCGATCATGGTGCTGTTCGTCTTCGTGGTGATGATGCTCAACCTCGGCCCGGCGGTGATCGCCCAGGAGCGCAAGTGGCTGACCCCGGGCATCTGGATCGGCCCCGGCATCCTCGCCGCGCTGCTGCTGGCCTTGCTGCTGCATGCCCTGTGGCGGCTCGACGGCGGCCAGCCGCTGGGGCACACCACGGTGCCGCCCAAGGCGGTGGGCATCAGCCTGTTCGGCCCCTACCTGCTGGCGGTGGAACTGGCCTCGATGCTGCTGCTGGCGGCGCTGGTCGCCGCCTTCCACCTCGGCCGCGCGGAGGCCAACCAGCCATGATCGACACGGTACCGCTGGAACACGGCCTGGCCCTGGCCGTACTGCTGTTCTGCCTGGGCCTGCTGGGCCTGCTGGTGCGGCGCAACATCCTGTTCATGCTGATGAGCCTGGAGGTGATGATGAACGCCGCCGCCCTCGCCTTCGTCGTCGCCGGCAGCCGCTGGGCGCAGGCCGACGGCCAGGTGATGTTCATCCTGGTGATCACCCTGGCCGCCGCCGAGGCGGCCATCGGCCTGGCCATCCTGCTGCAGCTGTACCGCCGCCACGACAGCCTCGACATCGACTCGGCCAGCGAGATGCGCGGATGAACCTGTTGCCCCTGACCCTGCTCCTGCCGCTGCTCGGCTTCCTCGCCCTGGCGTTCTCCCGCGGGCGCCTGAGCGAGAACCAGGCGGCGACCATCGGCGTCGGCTCGGTCGGCCTCGCCGCGCTGACCGCGCTCTGGGTCGGCTGGCAGTTCCTCAGCGCGCCGCCGGCCGGCGGCGTCCACGTCCAGCCGCTGTGGCAATGGCTGGAGGTGGACGGTTTCGCCCCGGCCATCGCCCTGCACCTGGACGGCCTGTCGCTGACCCTGCTCGGCGTGGTCAGCGGCGTCGGCTTTCTCATCCACCTGTTCGCCAGCTGGTACATGCGCGGCGAGGAAGGCTACGCGCGCTTCTTCGCCTACATGAACCTGTTCGTCGCCAGCATGTTGCTGCTGGTGCTCGGCGACAACCTGCTGGCACTGTACTTCGGCTGGGAAGGCGTGGGCCTGTGCAGCTACCTGCTGATCGGTTTCTACTACCGCAACCCGGCCAACGGCGCGGCGGCGCTGAAGGCCTTCATCGTCACCCGCATCGGCGACGTGTTCCTCGCCCTCGGCCTGTTCCTGCTCTACCACGCCCTCGGCACGCTGAACATCCGCGAGCTGCTGGAGCTGGCGCCGCAACGCTTCGCCAGCGGCGATGCGCTGCTGACCCTGGCCACCCTGCTGCTGCTCGGCGGCGCGGTGGGCAAGTCGGCGCAGCTGCCGCTGCAGACCTGGCTGGCCGACGCCATGGCCGGCCCGACCCCGGTGTCGGCGCTGATCCATGCCGCCACCATGGTCACCGCCGGGGTCTACCTGATCGCCCGCTGCCACGGCCTGTTCAGCCTGGCGCCGCTGAGCCTCGGCCTGGTCGGCGCGGTGGGCGCCATCACCCTGCTGCTGGCCGGCTGCGCGGCGCTGGTGCAGCGCGACATCAAGCGCATCCTGGCCTACTCGACCATGAGCCAGATCGGCTACATGTTCCTCGCCCTGGGCGTCGGCGCCTGGCAGGCGGCGATCTTCCACCTGATGACCCACGCCTTCTTCAAGGCCCTGCTGTTCCTCAGCGCCGGCGCGGTGATCAACGCCTGCCACCACGAGCAGGACATCTTCAGGATGGGCGGCCTGCGCCGGCGTCTGCCGCTGGTCTACGCCTGCTTCCTGGTCGGCGGCGGCGCCCTGGCCGCGCTGCCGCTGGTGACCGCCGGCTTCTATTCCAAGGACGAGATCCTCTGGCAGGCCCTGGCCGGCGGCGAGCGCCTGCTGCTGACGGCCGGCCTGGTCGGCGCCCTGCTCACCTCGCTGTACACCTTCCGCCTGATCTTCATCGCCTTCCACGGCCAGGCGCAGATCGACGCCCACCCCGGCCAGGGCCTCGCCCACTGGCTGCCGCTGGGCCTGCTGCTGGTGCTGTCGACCTTCGTCGGCGGCCTGATCGTCCCGCCGCTGGCCGATGTGCTGCCGGCCGGCCCCGGGGCGGCCCACGGCGACGGCAGGCTGGGCCTGGAGCTGCTGTCCTCGGCGGTGGCGATCATCGGCGTGGCGCTGGCCGCCGGGCTGTTCCTCGGCCAGCGCCGGCACGTCGCGGCACTGGCCGCCAGCGCCCCGGGACGCCTGCTGGTGGCCTGGTGGGGCGCGGCCTGGGGCTTCGACTGGCTCTACCAGCGGCTGTTCGTGCTGCCCTACCTGTGGCTGTGCCGGCTGCTGGCCCGCGACCCCTGCGACCGCGGCCTCGGCCTGCTGCCGCGCCTGGCGCGGCTGGCGCACCTGCTGCTGAGCCTGAGCCAGACCGGCCGGCTGCGCTGGTACGCCGCCTCGCTGGCGGGCGGCGCGGTGCTGCTGCTAGGAGCCCTGGCATGGACTTAAGGGTCGGTTGCCGTTTCGTTCGTGAGCCGCGTTGCTGCGCCAAATGGCGCCAGGTTAGGCGCAGGACGCCGGTAATGGCCATTCCCTTGCCAAGTCCTGCAACAACAGCTGGCGCCATTTGCCGCGCAACCCTACGGGCCGGGCCGGTTTTCCCGCGGTGCGTTGTTACTCGACGGCTCATTTGGACGACCAAACTTCGCGTCTCGTGCCTAGCCCCGCGGAAAAACCGGCTCCGGCGCGGCTACGAACGAAACGGCAACCGACCCTAGCATGGAGGCGGCATGATCCTGCCCTGGCTGATCCTTATCCCCTTTATCGGCGGCCTGCTGTGCTGGCTGGGCGAGCAGCGCAGCCAGACCCTGCCGCGCTGGCTGGCGCTGCTGACCATGCTCCTGGTGCTGGCGCTGGGCCTGCTGCTCTGGGCCCAGGGCGACTTCCAGCTGGCGCCGATGCCGGGCCGCGATCCGGTCTGGGAGCTGGAGTTCAAGCAGCCGTGGATTCCCCGCCTGGGCATCAACATCCACCTGGCGCTGGACGGCCTGTCGCTGCTGATGATCCTGCTCACCGGCCTGCTCGGGGTGCTCTCGGTACTCTGCTCCTGGCGCGAGATCCAGGCGCGGGTGGGTTTCTTCCACCTAAACCTGATGTGGATTCTCGGCGGGGTGATCGGCGTGTTCCTCGCCCTCGACCTGTTCCTGTTCTTCTTCTTCTGGGAAATGATGCTGGTGCCGATGTACTTCCTCATCGCCCTGTGGGGGCACAGCGCGGCGGACGGCAGCAGCTCGCGGATCAATGCGGCGACCAAGTTCTTCATCTACACCCAGGCCAGCGGCCTGATCATGCTGGTGGCCATCCTCGGCCTGGTGCTCAGCCACTTCAATGCCAGCGGCGTGCTCACCTTCGACTACGCCCTGCTGCTGCGCGCCGAGCTCGCGCCCGGCCTGGAATACCTGCTGATGCTGGGTTTCTTCGTCGCCTTCGCGGTCAAGCTGCCGGTGGTGCCGCTGCACTCCTGGCTGCCCGACGCCCATGCCCAGGCGCCGACCGCCGGTTCCGTGGACCTGGCCGGCATCCTGCTGAAGACCGCCGCCTACGGCCTGCTGCGCTTCGCCGTGCCGCTGTTTCCCAACGCCTCGGCCGAATTCGCCCCCATCGCCATGGGCCTCGGCCTGCTCGGCATCGTCTACGGCGCGCTGCTGGCCTTCGCCCAGAGCGACATCAAGCGGCTGATCGCCTACACCAGCGTCTCGCACATGGGCTTTATCCTGATCGGCATCTACAGCGGCCACCCCCTGGCGCTGCAGGGCGTGGTGGTGCAGATGCTCGCCCACGGTCTGTCGGCGGCGGCGCTGTTCATCCTCTGCGGCCAGCTCTACGAGCGCCTGCACACCCGCGAGCTGGGGCAGATGGGCGGGCTGTGGAGTCGCATGCACTACCTGCCGGGGATCACCCTGTTCTTCGCCGCCGCCAGCCTGGGCATGCCCGGCACCGGCAACTTCGTCGGCGAATTCCTGATCCTGCTCGGCGCGTTCAAGGACTGGCCCTGGTTCACCGTCGTCGCCGCCAGCGGCCTGGTGCTGGCCTCGGTCTATGCCCTGATCCTGATGCAGCGCGCCTTCTACGGGCCAGCTAAGAGCGAGGCGGCGCTGCAGGCGCTGGACGGCCGCGAGCTGGCCATGCTGCTCGGCCTGGTGGCGCTGCTGCTGTGGCTCGGGCTGTTCCCCCAGGCGGTGCTGGACACCTCGGCGGCCAGCATGCAGGGCGTGCAGCAGTGGCTGAGCGCGGCCTTCGCCCAACTGACGGTCGCGAGGTAGCCGGCCATGGATCTACGCCTCGAACACTTCATCGCCCTGCTGCCGCTGCTGGTCTGCGCCGCCACCGCCATCGCGGTGATGCTCGGCATCGCCTGGCGCCGCAGCCATCGGCAGAGTTTTCTGCTCAGCGTGATCGGCCTCAACCTGGCGCTGCTGGCCCTCCTGCCGGCGCTGCGGGTGATGCCGCTGGAGGTCACCCCGCTGCTGCGCATCGACAGCTTCGCCGCCTTCTACATGGCGCTGATCCTGGTGGCCACCCTGGCCTGCGTGACCCTGGCCCACGCCTACCTCGGCGAGGGCCGCGGCAAGGGCTACCCGGGCAACCGCGAGGAGCTCTACCTGCTGATGCTGCTCAGCGCCTGCGGCGGCCTGGTACTGGTCAGCGCGCAGCACCTGGCCGGGCTGTTTATCGGCCTGGAGCTGCTCTCGGTGCCGACCTACGCCCTGGTCGCCTACGCCTTCTTCAACCGCCGCTCGCTGGAGGCCGGGATCAAGTACATGATCCTCTCCGCCGCCGGCAGCGCCTTCCTGCTGCTGGGCATGGCCCTGCTCTACGCCGAATCCGGCAGCCTGGCCTTCGCCGCCATCGGAGCCAGCCTCGGCACCCCCGGCCTGCTGGCGCAGTCGGCACTGGGCCTGATGCTGGTGGGCCTGGCCTTCAAGCTGTCGCTGGTGCCCTTCCACCTGTGGACGCCGGACGTCTACGAAGGCGCGCCGGCGCCGGTCGCCGCATTCCTCGCCACCGCCAGCAAGGTGGCGGTGTTCGCCGCCCTGCTGCGCCTGTTCCAGCTGGCGCCGGTGGCCGCCGCGCCGGCCCTGCACGAGCTGCTCGCGGCCCTGGCGGTGGCCTCGATCCTGGTGGGCAACCTGCTGGCGCTGCTGCAGAACAACCTCAAGCGCCTGCTCGGCTATTCCTCCATCGCCCACTTCGGCTACCTGCTGGTGGCCCTGGTGGCCAGCCGCGGCCTGGCCCTGGAAGCCGCCGCGGTGTACCTGGTGACCTACGTGCTGACCACCCTCGGCGCCTTCGGCGTGATCAGCCTGATGTCCACCCCCTACAGCGGTCGCGACGCCGACGCCCTGTACGAGTACCGCGGGCTGTTCTGGCGCCGCCCGTACCTGACCGCGGTGCTCACCGTGATGATGCTGTCGCTGGCCGGGATTCCGCTCACCGCCGGCTTCATCGGCAAGTTCTACCTGATCGCCGTGGGCGTCGAGGCGCGCCTGTGGTGGCTGCTCGGCGCCCTGGTGCTGGGCAGCGCCATCGGCCTGTTCTACTACCTGCGGGTGATGGTCACCCTCTACCTGCGCGAGCCCAATCTGCATCGCCACGACGCGCCCTTCGACTGGGGTCAGCGCGCCGGCGGCATGATGCTGTTGCTGGTGGCGCTGCTGGCGTTCGCCATCGGCGTCTATCCGCAGCCCCTGCTGGCCATGCTGCAGGGCGTCGCGCTCGGCTGACACCGGCAAGATTCCGCTAGGCCCGAGCGGGCCAATGGCGGGTTTCCGCCACCCGCTGTGCGCTGCGTCACGGGGCTTTTCCCGTGGTCACGGCGCTGGCGGAAAATCGCCACCCTGGCACAGCCCTTGCCATGCAAGCTACCAGCCTTGACCGCGAACCGGCGCTGCCGAGCTCCGCCGCCCGCGGCCAACGCCACCAACACCGGGCGCCCCGCGCCTCACACAGATAAGAAGAAAAAGGTAGCAAGATGCTCAACACGATCCGCGCCCTGGCCGTCTGCGCCCTGGCGCTCAGCTCGCTTGCGGCGCTCAGCGCCCAGGCCGACGAAGCCATCCTGATCAAGTTCTCCCACGTGGTCGCCGACGGCACCCCCAAGGGCCAGGGCGCGTTGCTGTTCAAGCAACTGGTGGAGGAGCGCCTGGCCGGCAAGGTCAGGGTCGAGGTCTACCCCAACTCCAGCCTGTACGGTGACGCCAACGAGCTGGAGGCCCTGCGCAACAACGAGGTGCAGCTGCTGGCGCCCTCGCTGGCCAAGTTCGAGCAGTACACCAAGCAGCTGCAGGTGTTCGACCTGCCCTTCCTGTTCGACGACCTCGACGCGGTCAACCGCTTCCAGAAACGCGCCAAGGGCCGCCAGCTGCTGCGCTCGATGGAGGATCACAACATCGTCGGCCTGGCCTATTGGCACAACGGCATGAAGCAGCTGTCCGCCACCCGCGCGCTGCAGATGCCCGGCGACGCCAATGGCCTGAGCTTCCGCATCCAGCCCTCGGCGGTGCTCGAGGCGCAGTTCCGCCAGCTCGGTGCAGGCGCGCAGAAGCTGCCGTTCGCCGAAGTGTTCAAGGCGCTGCAGAGCGGCCAGGTGCAGGGCGCGGAGAACCCCTGGTCGAACATCCATAGCCAGAAGCTGCACGAGGTGCAGCCCTTCATCAGCGAGACCAACCACGGCGTGCTGGACTACATGCTGGTGAGCAACTCGCGCTTCTGGTACGGCATTCCGCACCAGATCCGCATGGAACTGGAAGGCATCATCGACGAAGTCACCTACGCGGTGAACCGCCAGGCCGAGGCCGCCAATCAGGCCGATCGCCAGCGCATCCTCGACTCCGGACGCAGCCAGGTGCTCGAACTCAGCGCCGAGCAGCGCCAGGCCTGGCGCGACGCCATGCGCCCGGTGTGGCAGCAGTTCGAAACGGCGATCGGCAGCGATGTGATCAAGGCCGCGCAGACGGTCAACCGCAAGCACCGCGACTAGCCTGGCGGAATCCCGCCAAGGCGCTTCAGGCCGCCGGCAACTGCTCCGGAGGCAGCGGATGACCGAGCAGGTAGCCCTGCAGCGAGTCGCAGCCCAGCTCGGTGAGGAAGGCCTGCTGCTGGCGGGTCTCCACGCCCTCGGCGACGATGCGCAGGTTCAGCGCCTGGCCCAGGGCGACGATGGCCGAGACGATCGCGGCATCGTCGCCGTCGTGCTGCAGATCGCGGACGAAGCCGCGGTCGATCTTCAGCTCGTTGGCCGGCAGGCGCTTGAGGTAGAGCAGGCTGGAATAGCCGGTGCCGAAGTCGTCGATGGCGATGTCCACGCCCATGGCCGATAGCTGCTGGAGAATCGCCAGACTGGCGTTCACATCGTGCATCGCCGTGCTCTCGGTGATCTCCAGGGTCAGGCAGTTGGCCGGCAGCTCATGCCGCGCCAGGGCCTGGCGCACGCTGTCGACCAGCTCGCCGTGGCAGAACTGCAGCGCCGACAGGTTCACCGCCACCCGCCAGTCGCTGCGCCCCTGCTGGTACCACAGGCGCATCTGCCGACAGGCCTCGTCCAGCACCCAGTCACCGATGGCGATGATCAGCCCGGTCTTCTCCGCCAGGCCGATGAAGCGATCCGGCGCCAGCAGCCCCTGTTGCGGATGCTGCCAGCGCAACAGCGCCTCGGCGCCGATCATGCGCTCGCTGCCGGTGGCGAACTTGGGCTGGTAGTAGAGACGGAACTCGCCGCGCTCCAGCGCCGCGCGCAGGTCGTGCAGCAGCTGCAGCTGCTGGCGCGCGTTGGTGTTCATCGAGCGCTCGAAGAAGCTGTAGCCGTTCTTGCCCAGGCCCTTGGCGTGGTACATCGCCGCGTCGGCGTTGATCAGCAGGTCCTGCTGGTCGCTGCCGTCGCCCGGGTAGAGGGCAATGCCGACGCTGGTGGAGACGCGCAACTCGTGCCCCTCGACCAGGAACGGCTGGCTCAGCAGGCTGACCACCTGCCCCGCGAGGTTGGCCGCGTCCTGCGCCTGACGCAGCTCGGCGAGCAGGACGAACTCGTCGCCGCCGATCCGCGCCAGGCTGTCCTGGGCGCGCAGATGGGCGCGCAGCCGCTGAGCCACGGCCACCAGCAGCTGGTCGCCGACATGATGGCCGAAGGCGTCGTTGACCGGCTTGAAGCCGTCCAGGTCCATGAACAGCAGGGCGAAATGGCCGCCGTTGCGCCCGACCTTGAGGATGCCCTGGCCGATGCGGTCTTCCAGCAGCAGGCGGTTGGGCAGCTTGGTCAGGCCATCGTGCAGGGCCAGCTGGGTCAGCTCGGCGTTGGCCTTGGCCAGCGAGCTGCTGAGCAGCGCGGTACGCGCCTCCAGGCGGGCGTCGAGGATCGAGGTGAGCAGTGCGATGGCCAGCACCGCCAGGGTCACCACCACCACCAGGCTGGCCAGCCAGCCGCTGTCCAGGCCGCTGCCGGCGGCGGCGCAGTAGCTGCCGGCGGGGAAGTTCGCCGCGGCCATGCCGGTGAAGTGCATGCCGACGATGGCGATGCCCATGATCACCGCCGCGCCGCCGCGGGCCAGGCGCACGTAGGGCGTGTCGCGGCGCAGGCGGAAGGCGATCGACAAGGCCGCGCCCGAGGCGAGCACGGCGATCAGCAGCGACAGGGCGAAGAGCAGCGGGTCGTAGTCGATCCCCGGCTGCATGCGCAGCGCCGCCATGCCGATGTAGTGCATGGCGCCGATCCCCGCGCCCATGGCCAGCGCACCCAGGCCCAGGTGCCAGGCCGGCAGCTCGGGCTGGCTGACCAGCCACAGGGCGAAGCCCGAGGCGAGCATGGCGATGGCCAGCGACAGCAGGGTGATGGCGAGGTCGTAACCCAAGGGGATCGGCAGGCTGAAGGCGAGCATGCCGACGAAGTGCATGGACCAGATGCCGATGCCCATGGCCACCGCGCCGCCGGCGATCCACAGCGACTGGGCGATGCCCTTGGCGCTGGCGATGCGTCCGGCCAGATCGAGCGCCGTGTAGGACGCCAGGATGGCCACGCACAGCGACAGCACAACCAGGGATAAATCGTAACTACCGATCAGCATCGAAACTCTCTACAGGCGTTGCGCCGACCGCGGAGCGGCGCGCGCTCCGAATCCCTGATGGCCAGTTGCAAGCATTGACGACAAGAGCGCGAATCTTAGCGGAAAGCCCGTTTCCGGGTCAGGGCAAAAAACACCTGACTAACGAGTCGAGCTGCTGTTCGTCGCCCGCTCGTCGCTTTCATGCAATTGCTCGAGCTGCCAGCCGCCGCCGAGGGCGGCGATCAGCTGCACGCTGGCGGTCAGCCGGCTGCCGAGCAGGGTCAGGCTGGAACGCTCGTTGCTCAGCGCGGTGGCCTGCACGTTGACCACGCTGTTGAAGTCCAGGGTGCCGGCGCGGTACTGGTTTTCGATCAGGCGCAGCGATTCGCGCGCGGCGTCCAGCGCCTGCTGCTGCACCTCGCTCTCCTGCTCCAGCACGCGCAGCTGCACCAGCTGATCCTCGACCTCGCGGAAGCTGTCGAGCACGGCCTGGCGGTACTGCGCCACGGTCTGGTCGTAGACCGCCTCGGTACGCTCCAGCTCGGCGCGGCGGGCGCCGCCGTCGAACAGGCTCAACGCCAGTTGCGGGCCGAGCGACCAGAAACGGTTGGGCACCTCGATCCAGTCGGCGAAGCTGCTGCCGCGGTAGCCACCGGTCGCCGAAATGCTCAGGTCCGGGAACCAGGCCGCTTCCGCCACGCCGATCTGCGCGTTGGCTGCCATCACCCGGCGCTCGGCCGCAGCGACGTCAGGGCGACGTTCGAGAAGTTGCGAGGGCAGCGCCACGGGGATCTGCGGCAGCCCCGGCACGCCGTCGCGCGCGGCGATGGCCAGTTCGGCCGGGCTGGCGCCGACCAGCACGGCGATGGCGTGCTCCAGCTGGGCGCGCTGCCACTGCAGATCGATGGCCTGGGCCTGGGTGCTCTTGAGCTGGGTGATGGCCTGGGTCACGTCGGACTTGGGCACGATGCCGGCCCGGTACTGGTTCTCGGTCAGGCGCAGCGAACGGGCGTAGGCGGCCACGGTGGCATCGAGCAGGCGCTTCTGCTCATCCAGCACGCGCAACTGCAGGTAGTTCTGCACCAGCTCGCTCTGCAGGCTCAGGCGCGCGGCGGCCAGGTCGGCGGCGCTGGCGTCATATTCGGCGCGGCTGGACTCCAGGCCGCGGCGCAGCTTGCCCCAGATATCCAGCTCCCAGGCCGCATTGAGGCCCAGTTCGTAGGTCTTGGAGATGCGCGCGGCGTTGGAGCCGCTGACGCTCACCCCGTCGCCGGTGCTGATGGTGCTGTCGCCGCCGCCCTGCCCCGCGCGGGTCACCCCGGCGCTGGCGGACAGGCTCGGGTAGAAGCTGGCGCGCGCGCCGCGCACCAGGGCGCGGGCCTGGCGGTACTGGGCCTCGGCGGCGGCCAGGTTCTGGTTGGACAGCTGCAGGCGCTCGACCAGCGCGTTGAGTTCGGCGTCACCGTACAGCTCCCACCAGGCGCCGCGTTCCAGGGCGTCGCCGGGGCTGGCCGCCTTCCAGCCTTCGATCTGCTTGAACTGCATGGGCGCCGCCAGCTCGGGGCGCTGGTAGTCGGGGCCGAGCATGCAGCCACTCAGCACGCCGGCCAGCAACAGGGACAGGAGGGTTTTGCCGACAGGAGCCTGGGTCATAGCGGATTTTCCAACGAAGCATCGGTGCGCACGCCGCGCCAGCGGTTGACGCGGTGGCGCAGGCGGTCGAAGTAGAGGTAGATCACCGGCGTGGTGTAGAGGGTCAGCAGCTGGCTGAGCACCAGGCCGCCGACTATGGTGATGCCCAGCGGCTGACGCATCTCCGCCCCCTCGGCACTGCCCAGCACCAGCGGCAGCGCGCCGAGAATCGCGGCCAGGGTGGTCATCAGGATCGGCCGAAAGCGCAGCAGGCAGGCGCGGCGAATGGATTCCTGCGGGCTGAGGCGCTCGCCGCGTTCCAGTTGCAGGGCCAGGTCAACCATCAGGATGGCGTTCTTCTTGACGATGCCGATCAGCAGGAACAGCCCCAGCAGCGAGATCAGGCTGAACTCCATGCCCACCAGCTGCAGCGCGAGCAAGGCACCGACGCCGGCCGAGGGCAAGGTGGAGAGGATGGTCAGCGGATGGATGTAGCTCTCGTAGAGCACGCCGAGGACGATGTACACCACCACCAGCGCCAGCAGGATCATCAGCGGCTGGTTGTCCTGGGTCTGCTGGAAGGCCGCACCGGTGCCGCCGAGCATGCCCTGTACCTCGCCGGGCAGGCCGAGCCGCGCCACCGCCGCCTCGATGGCGCGGCTGGCCTGGTCCAGGCTGACCCCTTCGGCCAGGGAGAAGCCGATGTTCTCGGCGGCGAACTGGCCCTGGTGGTTGACCCGGTCCTCCTCCAGGCTGCGCTCCCAGCGGGCAAAGGTGGACAGCGGCACACGCGCACCATCGGCGGTGATCAGCTGGATCTGGTCGAGCGCCTCGGGATGCTGGGCGTACAGCGGGTTGATCTCCATCACCACGCTGTACTGGTTGAGCGCCTCGTAGATGGTCGACACCTGGCGCTGGCTGAAGGCGTTGTTGAGCACCGCGGTGATCATGCTCATCTCCACGCCCAGGCGCTGCGCCGCTTCGCGGTCCACCACCAGGCGAATCTGCTGGGCGCCCTCGTTTTCCTTGGCGTCGATATCGGTCAGCTCGGGCAGCGCGCGCAGCGCCTCGCGCACCTTCGGCAGCCACTGGCGCAGGGCGTCGAGGTCGCCCGACAGCAGCATGTACTCGTTCTCCGAACTGCGCCCCTCGCGCCCGCCGATCTGCAGGTCCTGGTCCGGCATGAGGAACATGCGCCCGCCCGGCACCTTGGGCACGCTGGCGCGCAGGCGGTTGATCACCTGCTGCGCAGAGGCCTCGCGTTCACCCACGGGCTTCAAGCGCACGATCATAAAGGCGTTGTTGATCCCGCCGCTGCCGCCGATGAAGCCGGCCACGCTGTGCACCGCCGGGTCGGCCAGCACCGCCTTGCGGAAGATCTCCATCTTCGGCTGCATGACCTGGAACGACAGGCCGTCGTCGCCGCGGATAAAGCCGATCAGCTGGCCGGTGTCCTGCTGCGGCATGAAGGTCTTGGGAATGCTGACGAACAGGTAGACGTTCAGCGCAATGGTCGCCAACAGGCTCAGCAGCATCAGCAGCGAGTGACGCAACGCCCAGTCCAGGCTGCGCCCGTAGAAGGCCAGCACGCGGTTCTGCAGGCGCTCGCCCCACTGCTGCAGGCGACCCTGCGGCTGCTCGGCCTCGGCCTTGAGCCAGCGTGCGCAGAGCATCGGCGTCAACGTCAGCGACACCACCAGGGAGATCACCACGGCCACCGCCAGGGTGATGGAGAACTCGCGGAACAGCCGCTCGACTATGCCGCCCATGAACAGGATGGAGACGAACACCGCGACCAGCGACAGGTTCATCGACAGCAGGGTGAAGCCGACTTCGCGGGCGCCCTTGAACGCCGCGTCCATCGGTTTCTCGCCGTTATGAATGTGCCGCGAGATGTTCTCCAGCACCACGATGGCGTCGTCCACCACCAGGCCGGTGGCGATGATCAGCGCCATCAGCGACAGGTTGTTGAGCGAGAATCCCAGCAGGTACATGGCGGCGAAGCTGCCGATCAGCGACACCGGCACCGCCAGCGCCGGAATCAGCGCCGCGCGCCAGCGCCCGAGGAAGGCCAGCACCACCAGGATCACCAGGCCCACGGCGATCAGCAGGGTGCGCTCGGCTTCGTGCAGGGTGGCGCGGATCACCGGCGAACGGTCCATGGCCACTTCCAGGTCGACGCTGGCTGGGATCACCTCGCGCAGCGCCGGCAGCTCGGCACGTATGTCGGCGATGGTCTGCAGGATGTTCGCCCCGCTCTGCCGGTTGATCACCAGCAGCACGGCCTCGCGGTCGTTGAAGAAGCCGCTGTTGTAGCGGTCCTCGACGCCGTCGCTGACCGTGGCCACATCGCCCAGGCGCACCGCGGCGCCGTCCTGGTAGCGGATGATCATCGGCAGGTAGTCGGCGGCCTTGGCCAGCTGGTCGCTGGCCTGCACCTGCCAGCGGCGCTGCGCATCCTCCACCGCGCCCTTAGGGCGCAGCGCATTGCTCGCGGCGATGGTCTGGCGCACCTCGTCGAGGGCGATGCCGTACTGATCGAGCAGGCGCGGCTCCAGCGCCACCCGTACCGCCGGCAGCGAACTACCGCCGACCTGCACCTCGCCGACGCCGCCGACCTGGGCCAGTTTCTGCGCCAGGATGGTCGAGGCGACGTCGTACAGCTGGCCCTTGTTCAGCGTCGCGCTGGTCAGCGAGATGACCATGATCGGCGCCTGCGACGGATTGATCTTGCGGTAGCTGGGCATGGTCCGCATGCCGCTGGGCAGCAGCTCGCGCGCGGCATTGATCGCCGCCTGCACCTCGCGCGCGGCGGTGTTGATGTCCTTGTCCAGGTCGAACTGGATCATGATCCGCGTGTTGCCCTGGCTGCTGCGGCTGTTCATCTGGCTGACCCCGGCGATGGTGCCGAGCGAGCGCTCCAACGGCGTGGCCACGGTCGAGGCCATGATCTGCGGGCTGGCGCCGGGCAGGCTGGCCTGCACGGTGATGGTGGGGAAATCCATCTGCGGCAGCGGCGCCACCGGCAGCAGGCCGAAGCTGACGCCGCCGAGCAGCATGATCGCCAGGCTCAGCAGCAGGGTCGCCACCGGGCGACGGATAAAGGGGGCGGAGAGGTTCATCTAGACCGCCAGCCCCGCCGCGCTGCGCCCGCTGACGCGGCGCGACAGACGATCGAAGTACAGGTAGATCACCGGCGTGGTGAACAGGGTCAGCACCTGGCTGAGCAGCAGCCCGCCGACCATCACCAGACCCAGCGGCTGGCGCAGCTCGGCGCCGGAGCCGGAGGCCAGCATCAGCGGGATGGCGCCGAACAGCGCGGCCAGGGTGGTCATCAGGATCGGGCGGAAGCGCAAGAGCGCCGCCTGGTAGATCGCATCCCGCGGCGCCATGCCCTGGTTACGCTCGGCCTCCAGGGCGAAGTCGATCATCATGATCGCGTTCTTCTTGACGATGCCGATCAACAGGATGATGCCGATGATGGCGATCAGGCCCAGGTCGTTGCCGGTCAACAGCAGCGCCAGCAAGGCGCCGACCCCGGCAGAGGGCAGCGTGGAGAGAATGGTGATCGGGTGGATATAGCTCTCGTAGAGCACGCCGAGCACGATGTACATGGTGACGATGGCCGCCAGGATCAGCAGCAGGGTCGAGCTCAGCGAGGCGCGGAAGGCCTCGGCGGCGCCCTGGAACTGGGTGTCGATGGCGCCGGGCAGGCCGATCTCCTGCTCCACCCGCTCGATCACCGCCACCGCCTCGCCCAGCGACACCCCCGGGGCCAGGTTGAACGACAGGGTCACCGCCGGGAACTGGCCGATATGGTTGACCAGCAGGCTGGCCGGACGCTCCTCGATGCGCGCCAGCGAGGCCAGCGGCACCTGCTGGCCGTCGCCGGTGGCGACGTGGATCTGCTCCAGCGCCGCCAGGCCGATGCGCCCGCCGTCGCGGCTCTCCAGCACCACACGGTACTGGCTGGCCTGGGTGTAGATGGTGCTGATCTGGCGTTGGCCAAAGGCGTCGTACAGCGCGTCGTCGATGTCGCCGACGCTGATGCCCAGACGCGCGGCGGCGTCGCGGTCGATCTGCAGGTACACCTGCAGGCCGCGGTTCTGCAGGTCGCTGGCCACGTCGGTGAGCGCCGGCTGCTGGCGCAACGCCTCGACCAGGCGCGGCGTCCAGTGCTCCAGTAGCGCGCCGTCCGGCGACTCCAGGGTGAACTGGAACTGGGTGCGGCTGATGCGATCCTCGATGGTCAAATCCTGCACCGGCTGCATGTACAGCTCGATGCCGGGAATCCGCGCCAGCTCGGGGCGCAGGCGCTCGATCACGGCGCTGGCGGTGACGTCGCGCGCGGCATGCGGCTTGAGGTTGATCAGCAGGCGGCCGCTGTTGAGCGTCGGGTTGTCGCCGTCGACGCCGATGGACGAGGACAGGCTGGCCACCGCCGGGTCGCGCAGGATGACATCGGCCAGGCGCTGCTGGCGCTCGCTCATGGCGGCGAAGGAAATCGACTGCGGCGCCTCGGAAATGCCCTGGATCACCCCGGTGTCCTGCACCGGGAAGAAGCCCTTGGGCACC
Organism: Pseudomonas sp. NPDC077649; assembly: GCF_044542855.1. Classification (NCBI taxonomy): domain Bacteria; kingdom Pseudomonadati; phylum Pseudomonadota; class Gammaproteobacteria; order Pseudomonadales; family Pseudomonadaceae; genus Pseudomonas; species Pseudomonas sp. NPDC077649. The sequence continues at coordinate 69,831 of NZ_JBITVF010000003.1, forward strand.
GCCAGGTAGAGCAGCAGGGTCAGGCCCAAGGTGGCCACCGCCACCAGCAGGGTCAGCGGCTGGTGCCTCAGCACCCAGGTCAGCCAGACGCCGTAGCGCGCGATCATGGCGTCGATGACGGCGCCGGCGGCGCGGTAGAAGCGCCCTTCGTCCTCGGGCTTCTCGGCCTTGAGCAGGCGCGCGCACATCATCGGCGTGAGGGTCAGCGACACCACCAGGGAAATCAGGATGGCCACCGCCAGGGTGATGGCGAATTCGCGGAACAGCCGCCCGACCACGTCGGCCATGAATAGCAGCGGGATCAGCACGGCGATCAGCGACAGGGTCAGCGAGACCAGGGTGAAGCCGATCTGCCGGGCGCCCTTGAGCGCGGCGTTGAGTGGCGTCTCGCCCTGCTCCAGGTGACGGGCGATGTTCTCCAGCATGACGATGGCATCGTCGACCACGAAACCGGTGGCGATGGTCAACGCCATCAGCGTCAGGTTGTTGATGGTGAAGCCGGCCAGGTACATCACGCCGAAGGTGCCGATCAGCGACAGCGGCACGACGATGGACGGGATGATGGTCGCCGACAGCTTGCGCAGGAACAGGAAGGTCACCATCACCACCAGGGCGATGGCCAGCAGCAATTCGTGCTGCACATCGCGCACCGCAGCGCGGATGGTCTGGGTGCGGTCGGTGAGCACCTTGACCTCGACGCTGGCCGGCAGGCCCTCGGTCAGGTGCGGCAGCAGCGCCTGGATGCGGTCGACCACCTCGATCACGTTGGCCCCGGGCTGACGCTGCACGTTGACCAGTACCGCGGCGTTGCGATTGGCCCAGGCCGCTAGACGCTCGTTCTCGGCGCCATCGATGATCTCGGCGACGTCCTTCAGACGCAGCGCCGCGCCGTTCTGGTAGGTCAGGATCAGCTCGCGGTATTCGTCGACGGATTTGAGCTGGTCGTTGGCGTCGAGCTGGGAAACCCGCGTCGGCCCGTCGAAGTTGCCCTTGGGCTGGTTGACGTTGCTGGCGGTGATCAGATTGCGCACGTCGGCCAGGCTCAGGCCGTAGGACGCCAGCGCCTCGGGATTGACCCGGATGCGCACCGCCGGACGCTGGCCGCCGGCCAGGGTGACCAGGCCGACGCCGCTGGTCTGCGCCAGTTTCTGCGCCAGGCGGGTGTCCACCAGGTCGAAAACCCGCGGCAGCGGCAGGCTCGCCGAGCTGACCGCCAGGGTCAGCACCGGGGTGTCGGCCGGGTTGACCTTGTTGTACACCGGCGGCGCCGGCAGGTCGCCGGGCAACAGGTTGCTCGCCGCGTTGATCGCCGCCTGCACCTCCTGCTCGGCCACCGCCAGGGATACCTCCAGGTTGAAGCGCAGGGTGATCACCGAGGCGCCGCCGGAGCTGGTCGAGGACATCTGCTTGAGGCCGGCCATCTGGCCGAACTGGCGCTCCAGCGGCGCGGTCACCGCGCTGGTCATCACCTCCGGGCTGGCACCCGGATAGAGGGTCAGCACGCGGATGGTCGGGTAGTCCACCTCCGGCAGCGCCGACACCGGCAGCAGGCGGTAGGCGATCAGGCCGCTCAAGAAGATCGCCACCATCAGCAGCGTGGTGGCGACCGGCCGCAGGATGAAGGGGCGGGAGATGTTCATGCGTCGTTCCGCGGCTGGGCAGAACGCTCGCCCCGGCCCGGCTTGCCGCCCTCGCTCAGCGGTTGACGCGCCGCACCGTCCGGGCTGTGCACCACGGCCGGGTCGATCACCTCGACCTGGCTGCCGTCGCGCAGGCGGTCGGTGCCCTCCAGCACCAGCCGTTCGCCGGGCTGCACGCCGCCGGCCACCAGGCTGCGCTCGGCGTCGCTGGCGGCGATGGTCACCGGCCGCAGGCTGACCTTGCTGCCCTCGTCGACCACGTAGACGAAGGTGCCCTGGGCGCCGAACTGCACGGCGGCCGAAGGGATGATGGTGGCCGCTTCGCGGGTTTCCACGCGCAGGCGCACGTTGACGAACTGGTTGGGGAACAGCATCTGCTCGGCATTGGCGAAGCGCGCCTTGAGCTTGACCGTGCCGGTGGCGGTATCGATCTGGTTGTCCAGGCTCTCCAGCACGCCGTCGGCCAGTTTCAGCCGCTCGCCGCGGTCCCAGGCTTCTACCGCCAGGGTCGCGCCGCCGCGGGTGCGCTGCAGCACCGCCGGCAGGTCGCCCTCGGGGATGGTGAAGGTCACCGCGATCGGCAGGGTCTGGGTGATCACCACCAGCGGCGTGGTGTCGCCGGCGCTGACCAGGTTGCCGACGTCCAGCTGGCGCAGCCCGAGACGGCCGGAGATCGGCGCGCGGATCTGGGTGAAGTCGAGGTTGAGCCTGGCCGTGGCGACATCCGCCTGGTAACTCTGCAGGCTGCCGCGGTACTGGCCCACCAGCGCCTGCTGGGTGTCGAGGGTCTGCTTGGCGATGCTGTCTTCGGCGTACAGGCCCTGGTAGCGGGCCAGGTCCAGCTCGGCGTTCTTCAGCTGCGCCTGCTGCTCCTGCAGCGCGCCCTGGGCCTGCTGCAGCGCCGCCTGATAAGGACGCGGGTCGATCACCGCGAGCAGATCGCCGGCCTCGACCTGCTGGCCCTCCTCGAACAGCACCTTGACCAGCTCGCCGTCCACCCGCGAACGCACGTTGACCGTGTTGTAGGCGGTGACCGTGCCGAGGGCCTTGAGCTCGACGGCGAAGTCGTCGCGGCGCACCTCGGCCACCCGAACCGGCACCGGCCCCAGGTCGCCGAAGCGGCCAGCACCCATCGGCGCCTGCGCCTCGCTCGGCCAGAACCACCAGAGCAACAGCAGCACGGCGAGCAGACTCAGGCCGATCAGCCACTGGCGGGAGGTTTTCGAGGCGGTCGAGGCGGTAACGGACATGGCGGGGACGGGTCACTTCTTGAGGGAGTCGGAACGATAAGCACTGACACCCGGCAAGCAAAGCCCATTTACCCGCTTTTTACGCTCCTCTTACGTTACCAACTGTTTGCAAAACGGCCCGTGGTGCGTAGCCCGGATGCCATCCGCGAGCGGGCTGGCAGGGCGCCGCTCTTTCCCGGTTTGCATCCGGGCCATGGGCGATGGCCGGCACAAATAAAAACGGCCTGCAGGGCAGGCCGTCGTTCCAGCACGGGCGATTACTTGAGCACCGCCAGGGCCGCCGCGTAGTTCGGCTCGTCGGCGATCTCGCCGACCAGCTCGCTGTGCAGCACCTTGTCGTTCTCGTCCAGCACCACCACCGCACGGGCGGCGACGCCGGCCAGCGGGCCGCCGGCGATGGCCACGCCGTAGTTCTTGAGGAAATCGGCGCCGCGCATGGTCGACAGGTTGATCACGTTGTCCAGGCCTTCGGCGCCGCAGAAGCGCGCCTGGGCGAACGGCAGGTCGGCGGAGATGCACAGCACCACGGTGTTGGCCAGTTGCGCGGCCTCGGCGTTGAACTTGCGCACCGAGGTGGCGCAGGTCGGGGTGTCGATGCTGGGGAAGATGTTCAGCACCTTGCGCTTGCCGGCCAGGCTGGCCAGGCTGACGTCGCCGAGGTCCTTGCCGACCAGGCTGAAGGCCGGTGCTTGCTGACCGACCTGCGGCAGTTGACCGTCGACCGGAACCGGGTTGCCTTTGAGGGTGACTTGCGCCATGGGGAGAATCCTTTTCTGCGAAGTGAGGGTAGAAGAGTAAGGGCGCGATCCGGGCTTTTGGCAAGCCTAGAACGCGCCCTCGTCAGGCTGCGGATCAAGCTGACCCGGAGGTCAGACTACTTTGCCGACACTGGCGACACATTCGCTTGCTTGGCGAAGTACTCGCGGGTCAGCGCCACCACCACCGGGCTCAGCAACAGCAGCGAGAGCAGGTTGGGGATGGCCATCAGGCCGTTGAGGGTATCGGCCAGCAGCCAGGCGAAGTCCAGCTGGGCGATGGCGCCGAACGGCACCGCGACGACCCAGACCAGGCGGAACGGCAGGATCGCCTTGGTGCCGACCAGGTATTCCCAGCATTTCTCGCCGAAGTAGCTCCAGCCGAGGATGGTGGTGAAGGCGAACACCACCAGGGCGACGGTCAGGATCGCCCCGCCGATGCCCGGCATGGCCGACTCGAAGGCCGCCGCCGACAGTGCCGCGCCGCTGGCGCCGCTGGTCCACACGCCGGAGCAGATGATCGCCAGACCGGTCATCGAGCAGATGATGATGGTGTCGATGAAGGTCCCGAGCATGCCGATCATCCCCGAGCGCACCGGGCTGCTGGTGGTGCCGGCCGCCTGGGCGATACCGGCGGTGCCCAGGCCCGCCTCGTTGGAGAAGATGCCGCGGGCCACGCCGAAGCGGATCGCCGCCATCACCGCCGCACCGGCGAAGCCACCGGTGGCGGCGACCGGGGTGAAGGCATAGGTGAAGATCATCTCGAAGGCCGCCGGAATCTGGCTGGCGTTGACCACCAGCACGACGATGGCGGCGACGATGTAGGCCACGCACATGGCCGGCACCAGCGAGGCGGCGACCTTGCCGATGCGCTTGATGCCGCCGAGGATGACCAGGCCGACGAACACCATGGTCACCAGGCCGGTGACCCACAGCGGCACGCTGAAGGTGGTTTCCAGGGCGTGGGCCATGGAGTTGACCTGCACCATGTTGCCGATGCCGAAGCCGGCCAGGCCGCCGAAGATGGCGAAGGCGCCGCCGAGCCAGGCCCACTTGGAGCCCAGGCCGTTCTTGATCGCGTACATCGGGCCGCCGACGTGCTCGCCACGGTCGTCCTTCTCGCGGTAGTGCACGGCCAGTACCACTTCGCAGTACTTGGTGGCCATGCCCACCAGCGCGGTGCACCACATCCAGAACAGCGCGCCGGGGCCGCCGAGGAAGATGGCGGTGGCCACGCCGGCGATGTTGCCGGTGCCGACGGTGGCGGCCAGGCAGGTCATCAGCGCCTGGAACGGGCTGATCTCGCCGCTTTCCTCGTCGTCTTTCTTGCGCCCCTGCCACATCAGTTTGAAGCCGGGGCCGATCTTGGCCAGCGGCATGAACTTCAGGCGCAGCATGAGGAACAGACCGGTACCGAGAATCAGCACCAGCATGGGTGGGCCCCAGACCAGGCCGTTGAGTTGGTTCACCAAGTTGGTTATGGCTTCCATTGAAGGGTCCTTATTCTTGTAGTTGCGCGGTTGGGTACCCGTCGCATGATCGACTGCCGGATAGACAGTGCCGTTTTTTCGTCACCGCCCCGCGCTGCACCAGGGTTGCCGGATCGAGGGGGCGGCTAAGTATACGAAGACGAAATAAGTTCTTTTCACTATTTAGAAAAAAATTAACGCGACCATTCTCCAAACGGTTGGGGAAAAGCCGCACGAAAACCTGGATAAGTCGGCTCGACCCCGGAAAAGCCGGAGCGGTTCCACGCCGGCTAGAAATCGCGCCGATAGAACAGGTCCAGGGAACTGGCCAAGCCACTGGCGGCCTCGAGATAGAGCCTGCGGCCGAGCTGGTAGCGCAGCGCGATGGTATTGGCCGGTTCGAACACGCCGACGCCGTAGCGCAGGCTGAGGCGCTCGGTGAGGTTGCCGCTGGCCACCACGCTGGTGGTGATGCCACTGCCCTCGGTGTCGAGCTGGAAATCCTGGATGCCCAGGCTGCTGGCCAGGCTGCTGGTCAGCGAACTGCTGCCGGCCAGGCCTAGGGCCAGCGCGGCCTGGCCGAGCATGTTGTTGTCGCCGCTGCCCTGCCCCAGCGGCCGGCCCAGCACCAGGTAGGACAGCGCCTGCTCCTGGCTCATCGCCGGCTCGGCGAACACCGTGGTGCTGGGTTGCTCGGCGCTGCCGGACAGACGGATGCCGGCGACCACCTGGTCCACCCGGCGAATCGCCTCGACATCGAGGAACGGCTGATCGATGGGCCCGGTGAACAGCAGGCGCGCCCGACGGATGGTCAGGCGCTGGCCGTAGGCGCGATAGCGGCCGTTCACCAGGTCCAGCTCGCCGCGGGTGTCGAGGTCGTCGCCGATATGCACGCGCCCGCGCAGGTCGGCGCTCAGGCCGAAGCCGCGGAAGGCCAGTTTGTCCTGGCCGACCTCGACATCGACGTCCATGGCGATGCCCAGCGCCTCCTCCTCCAGCGGCGTCTCGCGCCCGGCCACCCGCGCATCGCCGGACAGCTTGACGGTGGAGGCCGGCAGCTCGCGCACGCTGATCTGCCCGCGCGGGATGCCGACCTTGCCGCGCACCGCCAGTTGCTGGGCGCGCAGCTGCAACTGCAGGTCCGGCTCCACTTCCAGCTCGGCATAGGGCTCGACCTTCAGCGGCAGGCGCTGGCCCTGCACGGACAGATCGCCGCTCAGCCCCTCGGCCCAGCTCAGCTCGCCGCGCAGGTTGCCGCGCCCCTGCTCGCCGCTGCGCCAGTCGCCGGCCAGCTGCAGCCGCTCGCCGGCGATCAGCGCCTGCAGCTGCAGCGCCTGCAGGCTGAGCGGCAGTTCGCTGCCGGCCAGTTCGCCGTCGTCCAGGCGCAGCTGGCCATCGACCTGCGGCGCCAGCAGCGGCCCGGACAGCGTGCCGCTGCCCTGCAGGCGCCCCTCCAGGCGCTCGGCCATGGGCACGAAGGGCCGCAACACGGCCAGGTCGAAACCGGTCAGGCGGAACTGGCCGCTGAGCGGCTTGTGCGCCGGACGCGGATCGAGCTGCGCCTGCAGGCTCAGTTCGCCGAGGCGTTCGCTGAGCTGGCGCAGCTCGCTCTCCACCCGCTGCGGGCGCAGCGTGCTGTCCAGGCGCAGGCTGGTGTAGGGGAAATCCAGCCACTGGTCCTGCTCCGGCTGGCGAATGCGCAGGCTACCGCCGCCGGCATCCAGCAGGATGCGCCCGTTGGGGCCGCTGGCCGGCAGCTCCAGCTCGAGCCGGCCGTCGAGTCGCCCCTGCCAGGCGAAATCCGCCGGCAGCCAGGGTTGCAGGCTGGCCAGGGGGAAGTTCTCCAGGCGCAGATCCAGGCTCGGCTGCGGCGCCAGGCGCTGCTGAGCGCCGCACAGGCTGGCATCGCCGGCCCGCCAGCAATGCGCGCCCAGGCTCAGCTGGCCGCTGGCCAGGCGCTGCAGCGCCGCCGGCTGTTGCAGCTGCCAGTCCTGGCCGCCGCTCTGGATGCGCCCGCTGGCGATGCGCCCGCGCCAGTCGCCCTGCCCGCTCAGGTTGCCGTCCAGCGCCAGGGCCAGTTGCAGCAGCGGGCCTTGCAGGTCCAGCTGCAGCGCCTGGCGCCGCGCATCGCCCTGGCCGTCGGCCTGCAGGCGGCCGAGGTAGGTGTCGCCGAGGCGAATGCCGCGCGCCTGCAGCGCCAGCCTGCCCTGCTCACGGGCATCCAGGCTGGCGTCCAGTTGCAGGCGGCGCAGGCTGGGCTCGCCAAAAGCCAGGCGCTCGCCGCCGAGCTGCAACCGGCCCTGCGGCGCCTGCAGCGTACCGGCCAGTTCCAGGCTGCCCTGCACCTGGCCCTGCAGGCCCGGCCAGAGCTGACCGAGGCGCGGCAACGCCAGTTGCAGCTGGCCGCGCAGGCGCTGATCCAGCGCGCCCTGTCCGCTCAGGCGGTTGTCGCCCAGACGCACCAGCAGGCGCTGCACCTGCCATTGCTCGCCGGCGCCGGCGCCTTGTACCTGCAGCTGCGCGGGCTGGCCGCGCAGGCGCCCGGCCAGGTCGATATCGGCCTGCGCCTGCAGGCGGCCCTCGCTGAACCTGCCGCGGCTGTTCAGCGGCCCGCCGAGCCGGCCGGGCATCTCGGCCAGCCAGTAACCGGGATCCAGTTCGCTGAGCTGGAGCACAGCCTGCCAGTCGATGCCCGCGGCGAAGCCCAGCTTGAGCACGCCGTCGAGCTTGCCCTGGCCGGCCCGCAGTTGCAGCTGCGGCAGGCTGACCTGCTCGAGATCGCCGCTGACCGGGCTGCTCAGGCTGAAGGCGCCGGCCGGGCCCTGCAGTTGCCCGGCGAAGTTGCCCAGGTAGTTGCCGCCGCTGTAGCTGAATTCGGCCTGCAGCTGCTGCAGGCTCACCGGCGGCGCCTGCTCCAGCGGGTACAGGCGCTGCCAGGGGAAGGCCTGCCAGTCCAGCTTGGCGTCGACGGCGAAGGCCTCGCGCCAGTCGAGCCGGCCCTGCAGCTGCAAGTGCTGCTCGGCGTCGCCCTGCAGGCGCAGCAGCTCGATATCCGCGCCCTGGGCCTCGACGCGGCCCTGCAGGCGCACGCCGATCGGCGCCTGCGCGGCCGGCAGGCTGGCGTCGCCGTCGATGCGGTAGCCGCTGGCCAGATCGCCGGTGGCGCGCAGCTCCAGCTGCTGCAGGCGCAGGGTCGGCGGCAAGGCACTGCTGGGCGCGAAGTCGCCGCTGCTCAGGCGCAGCTCGGCCGGCAGGTGCTCGGCCAGCGCCTGCACCTCGCCGACCAGGCGCGCCTCCAGATAGCCCGTGCTGTCGGCCTGCAGGGTCAGGCTGCGCTGCAGTTCGCCGCCGACCTGCAGCGCCAGCTGCCAGGGTTTGCCGTCCACCTCCGGCAACTGCAGGCGCCCGCTGACGGCCAGCGGCCAGTCGCCCTGCGGGGTCAGCTCGCCGCTGAGTTCCAGGCTGAGCGCGTCGCGGCGCAGGCTCAGGCGCTGCAACGTCACGCCCTGCTCGTTCCAGGCGGCGATCAGGCTCAGTTCGCTGAACTGAGCTTGGCCGTCGAGGCGCAACTCGCCCAGCTGGATATCGCCCAGTTGCAGGCGCAGCGGCAGCTTCAACTGCGGCAGGCGCAGCGGCTCGCCGCTCGCCTCCCCGCTCGCGGGCAGGTTCAGCACGACCTGTCGCAGGTGCAGACGATCCAGGCACAGGCTCAGGCGCAGCAGGCAGGCCGGCGACCAGGCGAAAGCCACCTGGTGCAGCTCCACGCGCAGCTCGTCCTGCTGCCAGCGCAGCGCATCGGCCTGCCAGGTCGCGCCGAGCCGGCCGCTGAAGTTCTCCACCGTCAGCCCCGGCACCTGCCCCAGCAGCCAGCGGCTGCCGCCCTGGGTCCCCAGCACGCCCAGCAGTGCCGCGCCGAGCAGCAGCGCCAGGCTCAGCAGCCCCGCCGCCAGCCACTTGAGTGCGCGCCTCATAGTTCCGGGCCCATGGAGAAGTGCAGGCGCACGCCGCCCTCGTCGTCCAGCGCATGGGCCAGGTCCAGGCGCAGCGGGCCGACCGGCGAGACCCAGCGCAGGCCGAAGCCGACGCCGGTCTTGAGGGTGGGAAAGTCCAGCGAGTTGAACGCGTTGCCCTGGTCGACGAATGTCGCCAGACGCCACTTGTCCGTCAGGCTGTACTGGTACTCGGCGCTGGCGGCGAACAGGTAGCGGCCGCCGATCTTGTCGCCGCGGTCGTTCTCCGGCGACAGGCTCTGGTAGTCGTAGCCGCGCACGCTCTGGTCGCCGCCGGCGAAGAAGCGCAGCGACGGCGGCACGCCGGAGAAGCCGTTGGTTTCGGTGCCGCCCAGCTGCACGCGGCCGAGCAGGCGATGGTTGTCCAGCAGCGTGGTCAGGCCCTTGAGCATGACGTTGCCGTGCACCACGTTGGCGTCGGAGAGCACCCCGTCCACCGCGCCGGAAACATCGAACTGCAGGCGATAGCCGCGCCGCGGATCGAGGCGGTTGTCGCTGCGCAGCAGCGAATAGCTGACGCCCGGCATCAGCAGGGTGCTCAGGCCGGAGTCGTCGCCCAGGCGGTACTCCTCGCGCTGCCACTTGAGCGACAGCACCCGCTGCCAGCCGCCGGCGCGCTGGCTGTGCCACTCCGGGCCGAGGGTGAGCAGCCGGCTGAGGCTGTCCTTGCTGGCCAGTTCCTCGTACTGGTAGCCGCCGGCCAGGCGCAGCTTGTCGGTCAACGGCGGGTCGCCGGGCATGTCGTACCACAGGCCGAGGTTCTGCCGCGGCGCCGACAGCTCGGTCTCCACCCCGTAGCTATGGCCCTGCGGGTTGCGCCAATGGCGCGTCCAGGAGCCGCGCAGGCGCGGCCCGACGTCGGTGGAGAACCCCACACCCAGGCCCAGGGTGCGCGGCTCGCGGGTCACCAGCGCGACCGTCACGGGAATGCGCAGCTGCTCGGCCTGGGTGGGAATGGCGTCGATGCGCACCGACTCGAAATAGCCGCTGGACTGCAGCGCCTGGTACAGCTCGGCGATCAGCTCGGAATCGTAGGGGGTGTCCGCCTGGAACGGCACCATGCGCCGCAGCAGCGCCTCGTCGAAGGGAAAGTCGCCGCTGAAGGCGAGGTCGCCGAGGCGGTAGCGCGGCCCGCTGAGGTACACCAGTTCGATATCGGCGACCCCGGCGGCGGGGTCGATCTCCAGGCGCTGGCGGGAGAAACGGCCGTCGAAGAAGCCGTAGCGCGAGGCCTGGTTCTGGATCAGCCGCTTGGCGTCCTCGTAGCGCCCGTGGTGCAGCACCGCGCCGGGCTGCAGGCGGCTGGCGCTGGGCAGGCGAAAGGCGGCCAGCTCGCTGGCCGGGCCTTCGATGCGGATGTCGACGTTGCGCAGGCGCACCCGTTCGCCGGGCTCCACCTCCAATACCAGGCGCGGCGTCTCGCCCTCCTCGATGCGGCTGCGGATGCGCGCCTGGTAGTAGCCCAGCGCCTGCGCGGCCTTGTCCGCCTCGGCCTCGGCGACCCGGCGCAAGCGCCGCAGCGCTTGGCCGTCGCGGCCCTCGAGGCTGCCGACGTAGCCTTCGATATTGGCCTTGAGGGCCGCATTGGCCGGGCTGATGCGCACATCCAGCTCACCGGCGGCGAGGGCCCCGGTGCTGATCAGCAGCAGCGCCAGGCTGCGCCGGATATGTCCATATACGCTCATGGCCGGGGATGCTATCACGGAGCGGACGGCGAGCTAGAGCGGTGGAGAACGGCGGTGACAGCCAGGGTTCAGGCGCGGGCCCGCGCCACCGGCTGCGGATTGGGGTGGAAGAACACGTGCTCCACCACCGGGCCGATGGCCAGTTCGCCGATTTCCTCGTAACCCTGGCGCTTGTAGAAATCCAGGTAGCGCGCATTGCCGGTGTCCAGCACCACGCCCTGCGAGCCGGCATCCTCGGCGCACCAGTCGTGCAGCGCTTCGAGCAGTTGCTCGCCGCGGTGCTGGCCCTGGAACTCGGGATGGATGCCGAGCAGCGGTAGCACGTGATAGGGCCCCGGCGGCAGGCAGGCGAGCACCGCGTCGTGGTATTCGAGGTAGCGCTTGGTGCAGCGGAAACCGGTGCTCAGCAGCATGCGCAGACGCCAGCCCCAGCTCTCGGTGATATCCAGGCGCCGTTGCGGCGGGGCGATCAGCGCGGTGCCAATCAGCCGGTCGTCGAGCAGCAGGCCGATGGCCGGCAGCTCCTCGGCGAAGTGCTGCTGCACCAGTTCGCGCACCGTGGCCCGCACCCGCTGGTCGAAGCCCGGCCGCTCGGCCTCGAACAGGTAGGCGAAGGTCGGCTCGTGGCGGTAGGCGTGATAGAGCAGCGAACGCACTTCGCGGGCGTAGCCGCCGTCGAGCATGCGGACTTCGGCAGGAGCGTTATGGGGCATGGCGGACCTCTGTTGTTATGCGTTGTGCGGTCGGACGCGTCACAGCCAACTTAGCACCGCCGCCAGGGCCCTGCCAGGCGCTGGCCGCGAGCGCGGCGGATCGGCTAGCATCGCCTTTTGCCCAGGACTCGCCGCCCATGAAAATCGTCTCCTTCAATATCAATGGCCTGCGCGCCCGCCCCCATCAGCTGCAGGCCCTGATCGACAAGCACCAGCCGGACGTGATCGGCCTGCAGGAAACCAAGGTGGCCGACGAGCAATTCCCCGAGGCCGAGATCCGCCAGCTCGGCTACCACGTGCACTATCACGGGCAGAAGGGTCATTACGGCGTCGCCCTGCTCTCGCGCCAGGAACCGCTGAACCTGCACAAGGGCTTTCCCGGCGACGCCGAGGACGCCCAGCGGCGCTTTATCTACGCCACCTTCACCGACGCCCAGGGCCAGCCGGTGACCGTGATGAACGGCTACTTCCCGCAAGGCGAAAGCCGCGAGCATCCGGTCAAGTTCCCCGCCAAGCAGCGCTTCTACGCCGACCTGCAGCAGTTGCTGGTCGAGCGCTTCGATCCGCAGCAGGCGCTGGTGGTGATGGGCGACATCAACATCAGCCCCGAGGACTGCGACATCGGCATCGGCGAACCCAACCGCCTGCGCTGGCTGAAGACCGGCAAGTGCAGCTTCCTGCCGGAGGAGCGCGAGTGGCTGGCGACCCTGAAGAACTGGGGCCTGGTCGACAGCTTCCGCCAGCTCAACCCCGGGGTGAATGACCGCTTCAGCTGGTTCGACTACCGCAGCCGCGGCTTCGAGGACGAGCCCAAGCGCGGCCTGCGCATCGACGTGATCCTCGCCAGCCAGGCGCTGCAGGGCCGGCTCAAGGACGCCGGCATCGACTACGAGCTGCGCGGCATGGACAAGCCCTCGGATCATGCGCCGATCTGGCTGGAACTGGGCTGAGAGCCTATACGGCGCGCCCCAGCGCCGTCATATCACTGAAACCTGACTGACTTAATCTGCGCGGCACTCTCCATCACCCACTAGAAGGTGTCTGCCGCATGCCGCGCGCCCCGTCCGCCGTCGACCGCGACCTCTGGAGTCGCACCCTGTCTCTGCTGGTCCTCGGCTTCATCTGCTACGCCCTGCCGCTGTCGGTGTTCGCCGCCCTGCCCGCCTCGCAGGGCGGGCAGCCGGTGCTGCGCCTGCAGGGCTCCAACACCATCGGCGCCAAGCTCGGCCCGGAACTGGTCAAGGGCCTGTTCGAGGCCCAGGGTCTGCGCGATATCCGCAGCGAGGCCGGCGCGGCGGAGAACGAACAGCGCCTGCTGGCGCGCCACGCCGACGGCCGCACGGTGATAGTCGAGGTCGCCGCCCATGGCTCCGGCACCGGCTTCGCCGCGCTCAAGGACGGCACGGCGGACCTGGCCGCCTCGTCGCGGCCGATCAAGGACGGCGAAGCCACCGCCCTGGCTGCCCTCGGCGATCTGCGCAGCGCGCAGGCCGAACAGGTGATCGCCATCGACGGCCTGGCCATCATCCTGCACCCGAGCAACCCCATCGCGGCGCTCGGCGTCGAACAGGTGGCGCAGCTGTTCGCCGGCGAGATCGGCGACTGGCGCGAACTGGGCGGCAACCCCGGGGCGGTGCGTTTGTACGCCCGCGACGACAACTCCGGCACCTACGACACCTTCAAGGAGCTGGTGCTGGCACCGGGCGGGCGCAGCCTCGCCGCCGGCGCCCAGCGCTTCGAGTCGAGCACCCAGTTATCCGATGCGGTCAGCGGCGATCCGCAGGGCATCGGCTTTATCGGCCTACCCTATATCCGCCAGGCCAAGGCGGTGGCCATCGCCGCCGGCGACTCGCAGCCGATGCCGCCGAGCACCACGCTGATCGCCACCGAGGACTACCCGCTGTCGCGCCGGCTGTTCCTCTACAACCAGCCGCAACCGGACAACCCCTGGGCCCAGGCGCTGATCGACTTCGCCCACAGCCCACGCGGCCAGGCCATAGTCGACGCCAGCGGCTTCATCGCCCAGACGGTGCAGGCGATCCGCGTCGAACCCAGCGCACAGATGCCGGCCGGCTATCGCCAGCTGGCCGAACGGGCGCAGCGCCTGTCGGTGAACTTCCGCTTCCAGGAAGGCAGCGCCAGCCTGGACACCAAGGCCCAACGCGACCTGGCACGGGTGCTGGACTACCTCAAGCGCCACGACAAGTTGCATAACCAGGTGGTGCTGGTGGGCTTCGGCGACGCCAAGAGCGACCCGGCCCGCGCCGAGCTGCTGTCCAAGCTACGGGCCATGGCCGTGCGCCGCGAGCTGGCCAGGCAGGGCGTGCTCTTTCGCGAGATCACCGGTCTCGGCGACGAGCTGCCGGTGGCGGCCAACAACGAAGACCACGGGCGCATCCGCAATCGCCGGGTCGAGGTCTGGGTCTACTAGAGTTGCAAGCGGCAAGTGAAGCAAAACCGCGGGCTGACTTGAGGCTTGCCGGGTTAAGCGCTAGCCTGTCTGAGCGTGACGCCGGGCCCCTCTGGCGGTGAGCTCTCACCGTGATGTCGGAGTCACTGAGTCGATATTCAACTCAGGCAGACATTTAGGGAGGGCTCATGGACGCTCTACTCGCCTTTTTCACCACCCCGCTGTTCGGTACCCCCGGCTGGTTCTGGCTGGCCTTTCTAGTGCTGATCGTCACCCTGCTGGTGCTCGACCTCGGCGTGCTGCACCGCGACCAGCACGAAATCGAGATGCGCGAAAGCCTGCTGCTGTATTCGGGCTACTTCAGCGTCGGCGTCGCCTTCGGCGGCTGGATCTGGTGGCAGCTCGGCGCGACCAAGGCGCTGGAGTACTACACCGGTTTTCTCGTCGAGCAGTCGCTGTCGATGGACAACGTCTTCGTCATGGCGATGATCCTCGGCTACTTCAACATCCCCCGCCGCTACCAGCACCGCGTGCTGTTCTGGGGCATCCTCGGGGTGATAGTGCTGCGCGCCATCATGATCGGCCTTGGCACGGCGCTGGTGCAGCAGTTCGACTGGATCCTCTACCTGTTCGGCGCCTTCCTGCTGTTCAGCGGCTTCAAGATGCTGCGCAGCGAGCACGAGCAGGAACATCACCCGGATCTGGCGCAGAACCCGCTGCTGCGCTTCCTGCGCCGGCATATCCGGGTCACCGACGAGCTGCACGAGGGCCACTTCCTGGTGCGTCTGAAGGACCAGGTCAGCGGCAAGCCACTGCTGCATGCCACGCCGCTGCTGCTGGCGCTGGTGCTGATCGAGCTGGCCGACCTGGTGTTCGCCGTCGACAGCGTGCCGGCGGTGCTGGCCATTTCCCAGGACCCCTTCATCGTCTACACCTCGAACATCTTCGCCATCCTCGGCCTGCGTTCGCTGTATTTCGCCCTGGCCGCGCTGATGCACCGCTTCATCTACCTGAAGTACGCCCTGGCGCTGGTGCTGATGTACATCGGCGGCAAGATCTTCCTCCACGATCTGGTCAAGGTTCCCGCCCTGCTCTCGCTTGGCGTAACCTTGGGCATGCTGGCCGGCGGCGTGATCCTCTCCCTGCTGAGAACCCGCGACCGGGCCGGTCTCGATCGACAACAGAGTTGAAGCATGGCGGATGTACGTATAGATGAGCTGGAACGTGGCGGCCAGCGCCTGTGGCAGGTGCGCGTCGGCCGCCGCGCGCTGATCTTTCACGAGGAGCTGGCCGCGCGCGCCTTTGCCGCACAGCTGCACATGCGCCTCGGCTGGTTGGATCAGGCACGGCGCAGTTGAACAGCTCGGGGCCGATCAGCGAACGCCCACAGCCAAGGCCCTGCCCGGCCGACCAGCTGTGCTCCGTCAGGTCACTGCGCTGCCAGCTGCCCCAGTGCCTGCTGCTCGGCGGCCAGCAGAGGCCGCGCCACTGTGGCCTGGGCTGGCGCGGACTCCAGTTCCTTGCCGACCGCCTCGGCGCGCAGTTGCTGGATCGTCTGATACGGAGCATCGGGCTTCAGGGCCGCGCGCCGTTTGCGCTGGCAATGCGGATCGGGGGCACATCGCGCTCGACCTGCGATTCGAACTCGGCAAATACCGTGTCCAGCTGCTTGAGATGCCGTCGGCACCGACCAGGTCTTCAGGCTTCTGGTAGTTGGCCAGGAGCTGATCCAGCAACTCGTCGGTGATCGGGGGTTTCGTCTTGCTGATGGTGTCTCCGGCTCGGAGCGACAGTGTCGCTCATAAGCCGGTTACACAAAAATTCGGACACCCTCCCAAGGGAATACACCTTGAGGATCTGGCCGCCTATCTCGATATCCAGCGCGCAGAAGCGATCAAAGAACACGATCAACTCAGCGGCGTCCTCCGCGCCGGGAGAAGCCGTTGAGAGTACGATCTCCATACTCGACGCCCGACGCCAATAGCCGCGGCAGCCACTCCCATCCCGCATAAGGGTTGCCGCGCCCATTCAGGTGGGTATAGCGCCGCAATGAGTTCCAATCCCTATGACCGGAAACGCTTGCCACACGGGGGATATCCCACCCCATTTCGAATAACCGACTGACACCGTCGTGGCGAAGGTCATGGAAGTGCAAATCCGTGATACCTGCACGCTCGCAGGCTCGTCTCCATGCAGTGGACACCGACTCACTGTTGTAGGGAAAAATTTCGTCGCATGTGCGCGGCATGCTCTTCACAATCGCCCATGCTTCATCCGGCAAATAACACCACACGTTATTGCCGATCTTATCACCCGGATTTTTCATATCTCGCACCATCACCATCTGCCGTGACTCGTCCAGGTCATCCCAGCGGATACGGCAAATCTCATCCTGCCGGCGTGTTGAAAAGATCGCAAAGCCTGCAACCTTCAACATATTGATGGAGGTAGGCCGACTTGCCAGAACCTTCTGGAACTCCCTGAAAACCTGGTCGAGCTCCTTTAAGGAGGGTCGGCGGTCTCGCTCACGACTCTTAAGCTTGTAACCTAGCTTGGCCAACACTTTTCGCGCATCCGCCATGGCGTGCGGGTCGACATCACACCCCCAAGCAGGGCGAGCCACAGAGAGCACTGCGCCGAGGTGAGCAAGATCATTACCGGCCGTTTGAGGCTGAACCCCGCCTCCTTCAGCACTCATACGCCATAGAGCGTAATCGACCAGCACCTGCGCATTGACCTTACGATCTTCGTACTCGCCCAGATAGCTATTGGCAATAGCCTCCAGCGTGGCCTTCTTGGTCTTACCCATCGGTCGCGCTTTGCCGTACTCATCCAGATAAGCCTCAATCATGGAAGCAACCGTCGTCCCGCACCGATTAGCCCGCTCGATTGCTCCAGGCTCGCTCAACTCGGTCTCTCGTCGCTTAGCCCAAGCCCGTGCAGCCTGTTTGCGGGAGAATGTCTGGCTCTCTTGGTAGACTTGCGCCCCATTCTTCTTGATCCGGATTTGCACGGTGTAGCGGAGCGAGCCGTCCGCACTCTTTCGGGCTCGGATGGTTGCCACGGTAATCTGCCCTCCTGGCTGGTGGTACAAGAAGTTTTTCAGGTGGTACATTTTACCACCCGCTTTAGAAAAATACCCGCCCCCTGAAAACCCGTTGAGAATGCGACACGCGAAATGCCCCTAGAATCAACCTCAAAGCCAGAAAAAACGCGCCCTGTGCTGTCCCGTCGCTTCAGCGTCGCGCCGATGATGGACTGGACCGATCGCCACTGCCGTTTCTTTCTGCGCCAGCTGTCGCGTCACGCCCTGCTGTATACCGAGATGGTCACCAGCGGTGCGCTGATCCATGGCGATCGCGAGCGCTTCCTGCGTTACAGCGAGTGCGAGCATCCGCTGGCGTTGCAGCTGGGCGGCAGCAACCCGCAGGACCTCGCCGCCTGCGCCAAGATGGCCGAGCAGCATGGTTACGACGAGGTCAACCTGAACGTCGGCTGCCCCAGCGACCGGGTGCAGAACAATATGATCGGCGCCTGCCTGATGGGCCACCCGGCGCTGGTGGCCGACTGCGTCAAGGCCATGCAGGACGCTGTGAGCATCCCCGTGACGGTCAAGCACCGCATCGGCATCAACGGCCGCGACAGCTATGCCGAGCTGTGCGATTTCGTCGGCCAGGTGCGTGATGCCGGCTGTCGCACTTTCACCGTGCACGCGCGCATCGCCATTCTCGAAGGCCTGTCGCCGAAGGAGAACCGCGAGGTGCCGCCGCTGCGCTACGAAGTCGCCGCCCAGCTCAAGCAGGATTTCCCCGACCTGGAGATCATCCTCAACGGTGGCATCAAGACCCTGGAAGAATGCGAGGCGCACCTGCAGACCTTCGACGGCGTAATGCTCGGCCGCGAGGCCTACCACAATCCCTTCCTGCTGGCGCAGGTGGACAGCCGCCTATTCGGCGCCGCGGACAGCGGCATCTCCCGCATGGACGCCCTGCTCGCGCTGCGCCCCTATGTCGAGCAGCACCTGCGCGAAGGCGGCACCCTGCATCACATCACCCGCCATGTGCTCGGCCTGGCCCAGGGTTTCCCCGGCGCACGGCGCTTCCGCCAGTTGCTGTCGGTGGACATCCACAAGGTCAAGGACCCGCTGGCGCTGCTCGATCAGGCCGCCGAGCTGCTGCGCGGGCACTGAGCCAGCGGCAGCGGTTCGCCGGCTTTGCTCAGCTGGCGGTGCAGCTCGCGGCTGGGGATACCCCGCTCGTCATCGGCGCCGGACAGCGCCTCGACCACCTTCAGCTGCGACATGCAGCAGCGCAGCCCGCACGCGCAAACATTGTCAGCGCGACAGCCCTCGCTGCCCGTTGAGCCGCCCAGGCACCTCGGGTAAGGTCGTGACATCCGCAACGACAAGGCTCCGTCATGACCTCCAAGCTGGAACAACTCAAGCAGTTCACCACCGTGGTTGCCGACACCGGCGACCTCGACGCCATCGCCCGCCTGCAACCGGTGGATGCCACCACCAACCCCTCGCTGCTGCTCAAGGCCGCCGCGCTGCCGCGTTACGCCGAGCTGCTGGGGCGCGCCGTGACAGCCGGCCAGGGCGACCTCGGCCTGGCCTGCGACCACTTCGCCGTGGCCGTCGGCCAGGAGATCCTCAAGGTGATTCCCGGGCGTATCTCCACCGAGGTGGACGCCCGCCTATCCTTCGACACCAACGCCACCCTGCGCCGCGCCGAACGCCTGATCGGCCTCTACGAGCAGGCCGGCATCGGCCGCGAGCGGGTGCTGATCAAGATCGCCTCGACCTGGGAGGGCATCCGCGCCGCCGAACAGCTGGAAAAAGCCGGCGTGCAGACCAACCTGACCCTGTTGTTCGCCTTCGCCCAGGCCCAGGCCTGCGCCGATGCCGGGGTGTTCCTCATCTCGCCCTTCGTCGGGCGCATCTACGACTGGTACAAGAAGGCCGAGGGCCGCGACTTCGTCGGCGCCGAGGACCCCGGCGTGCAGTCGGTGGCGCGCATCTACGACTACTACAAGGCCAACGGCTACCAGACCGTGGTGATGGGGGCGAGCTTCCGCAACCTGGGCCAGATCGAACAACTGGCCGGCTGCGACCGCCTGACCATCAGCCCGGAGCTGCTGCAGCAGCTGGCTGACGACCAGGGTCCGCTGAGCCGCCGACTGGCCCCTGGCGCCGCCGGCGAAGCCCGCCGCAACCTGGATGAAAGCGCCTTCCGCTGGGCGCTCAACGAAGACGCCATGGCCACCGAGAAACTCGCCG
The DNA here is from genome assembly GCF_044542855.1 of Pseudomonas sp. NPDC077649. NCBI lineage: Bacteria > Pseudomonadati > Pseudomonadota > Gammaproteobacteria > Pseudomonadales > Pseudomonadaceae > Pseudomonas > Pseudomonas sp. NPDC077649. Next base: position 89,041 of record NZ_JBITVF010000003.1, read on the forward strand.
AAGGTATCCGCCTGTTCGCCCGCGATCAGGAAAAGCTCGAAGCGCTGCTCGCCGCCAGGGCCTGAAACGCAAAAAGGGGCGCCCGCATGCGGGCGCCCCTTTGCACTGTTCGCCTGTCAGTGCCGTTCGAGGGCGCTGACCAGATCGTGGAAGGCCTCGCGGTTGGAGTCGTTGAGCCCCATGAGGATGCGGTGGGCCTCCAGCACCTTGGCCTTGACCACCTCTTCGGACTGATCCTGCGACGGCAGATCGTCCAGCGCCTCCGGGCACGGCACCGGCCGGTCGACGATATTGAACACCTGATCGAAGCCCATCGACTGCAGCAGGCGGGTGATGTCGTCGTGGGTGGTGACCACGGTGGGCAACAGACCGACCTTCTGCCGCGACAGAATCGACAGCTTGGCCAGCAGGCCGAGGGTGGTGCTGTCGATGCTGCGGGTTTCGGTCAGGTCGATGATGATGGCCGAGAAATTCAGCGCGGTGAAGATCTTTTCAATCGTGGCATCCAGCGCCGAACAGAGCGTCAGGCGCACTTCGCCGACGAATTTGAGGACGAAGGTCCCGTCCTGCTCGGCGAATTGGATACGACCGGGGCTTATCCCAGGATTCATGCAAGGTTCCTGCTTAACACCAGCAAGGCGATATCATCCGGCATCTCGCCCAGATTGGCCAGACCGAGAACTTGACGCAAACCGTCTAGACTGCCGCCAGCCTGGCTAACCAGTTGTGGCAGCGCCAATTCCTTGTCCTTCAGCGTCTCGCCCGGCAACAGGTCGAGAATGCCGTCAGACAACAGCGTCAGGCTGAACGACTCGGGCAGCGGCATGACGTGATCGGCGTATTCGGCCTCCTCGAACAGCCCCACCGGCAGCCCGCGGCCTTCCAGGTAACGGGCCTCGCCTTTCTCGAACAGCACCGGCAACGGCAGGTGGCCGCCGATGCTGTAGGTCAGTTGTCCGCTCTGCTCGTCGATCACCCCGCCGAGCATGGTCACGTGCTTGCCCAGCTTGCAGTTGATCAGCCCGCGGTTGATGTGGCCGAGCACTTCCGAGGGCTTGAACTCCGGCAGCAGGCCGCCGCGGCGCGACTCGTAGAGCAGCCGGGTGGTCATGAACTTGAGCAGCACGGTGACGAAGGCCGAGGACGCGCCGTGGCCGGACACGTCGGCCAGGTAGAAGGCAATGCGTCGCTCGTCGACGCGGAAGTAGTCGACGAAGTCGCCGGACAGGTACAGCGAAGGGATGATCTGGTGGGCGAAGGTCAGGCTGTCGACCTGCCAGGGCGTCACCGGCAGCATGTTCATCTGCACCTGGCGCCCGGCGTTCTGGTCTTCCTGCAACAGGTGCAGGCTGGCCTGCAGCTCGCGGTTGGCGGTTTCCAGCTTCTCGCGGTAGCGCTGGTTCTCCAGACGCAGGCGCGAGCGATCGAGGGCGCGGCGCACCGAGTGCTCGAGCACCGCCAGGTCTTCCAGGGGCTTGATCAGGTAGTCGGCGGCGCCCAGGCGCAAGGCCTCCACCGCATCGTTCATGACGCCGGCGCCGGACACCACAATCACCGGCACCTCGACGCCGAGGGCGTTGATCCGGCGGATCAGTTCGAGGCCATCGACCTGCGGCATGCGCAGGTCGCAGATCATCAGGTCGGGCTTGGCCTGCTGGAACACTTCCAGCCCCTGCAGGCCGTTGCTGGCCTGCAGCACATTGAAGCCGCTGTCCTCGAGGTAGGCCGCGAGGCTGGCACGCACGACTTCGTCGTCATCGATGATCAGCAGAGTGGCACTGGTTTTGTGCATGGGGTATCCAGGCAAACTGCGCCGGGGCAATTGGGTGACGGCCCGTGGCGCGGCGCCGCGTAGGTGGCGTCAGGGCGAATTCAAGGGGCAGACGGTACTCCCATCCGTCGACCGATTCAAGCCGGCGCCAGTCGTCGTTCGGCGACTTTACAGGGCAAATCGGCGAGGGTTATAAGAGCCGCAGGAGAACCTTATAACAAGAGGACAGCGTCCATGAGTCAGAGTGATCGAGCGTACAGCGAGAAACGTGACTACATCCGCATGCGACTGGAAGCGCCAGTAACCCTGCACCATGGCGGGCGGGAAATTTCCGCGCTGTGTCTGGATCTGTCCAGTACCGGCATGCAACTCGAGGCCGAAGTCGCGCTGAGCATGGGCGACCGGGTCAAGGTCCACATCCCCTCCGAGCACAGTGAGCTGGCCGGCCTCGACGCCCAGGCCGAGGTGGTGCGCATCGCCGATCTGGGCGACGGTCGCCAGTCGCTGGGCCTGGCCATCCTGTCGATGAGCTGACATCTGCACTTACGAAAAAGGCGGCCAAGGGCCGCCTTTTTCATGCCCGCCAAACTCAGAAGTCGTCTTCGACCTGGCCGTCCTGCACCTTGAACTCGCGGTTCTGCAGGTAGGCGTTGCGGATGAAGATGTACTTGTCGCCGCTGATCAGCTTCTCCGCCGACAGCAGGCTGGCGCGGGTGTCGACCACATCCACGGCGCGGGTGACGTTGCGCGTCGGCACATGGCCCATGTAGGGATAGGGCTCGAGGAAGCTGTCCGGCAGCTTGCCGGTGGCGTCGCGCACGCTGCTCGGGCCGAGGAACGGAATCACCAGGTAGGGGCCGCTGCCCAGGCCCCAGGCGCCGAGGGTCTGGCCGAAGTCCTCGTCGTTCTTCTGCAGGCCCATCGGCGTGGCCACGTCGAAGAAGCCGAGCAGGCCGAAGGTGGTGTTGAAGATCAGGCGCCCGGTATCCACTCCGGCGTCGTGCATCTTGCCCTGCAGCAGGTTGTTGGCCAGGTTGCCGACATCGCCCAGGTTGCCGAAGACGTTGTGCACGCCGTCTTCCAGAAACTGCGGGGTGACCGCCTGATAACCCTGCGCCACGGGCTTCAGCGCGTAGGTGTCGAGGGTGTCGTTGAAGCGGAACATGGCGCGGTTGAAGCCTTCCCAGGGGTCGTCCTCCGAGGCGGCCTGCGCCATCGCAGGCAGCAGACTCAGGCCGACGAGCGCCATCAGGCCGCCGAGGCGCACGATCCAGCGAGCACCGTTCACATGCATTGCAGTCTCTCCTTGAGAAAAGTAGTGTGGCGACCCGCCAGCGGCCACCGAGGCCGCGCAGTATATAGCCTGAGCCCCCCTGATGGCAGCATAGCGGACAACCCCGATGATCGAGAAAATGCTTCTGCACACCGCCCATATCCCCGTGCGCTGGGGCGACATGGACAGCTACGGGCACGTCAACAACATCCTCTATATGCAGTACCTGGAAGAAGCGCGGGTCGCCTGGTTCGAACGCGTCGGCGTGGCGATGAACGACGCCCCGCAGGGCCCGGTGGTGCTGCAGACCCAGCACACCTACCTGAAACCCGTGGTTCACCCCGCCACCGTGGTGGTGCAGCTGTATGCCGGCGCCCTGGGCCGCAGCAGCCTGGTGCTCGAACACCGCCTGTCGACCCTGGAAGATCCGCAGCGCTGCTATGGCGAGGGCTACTGCAAGCTGGTCTGGATCGAGCATGCCAGCGAACGCTCGGTGCCCCTGCCCGAGCACCTGCGCGCCCTGCTCGGCGGAGGCTGAGCGGCGTCATCGCCCGGTCATCCTGTGGTCATCTGCGCGCCCTAGAGTGGCCTAGACCATTGCAGGGATGACCCTATGCCTCACACCGCCCCCACCGCCCTTCTATTCGAGCTTTCCGGCTGCCTGGTCGACTTCGGCGCCCGCACCCTGCCGGTCGCCCTGCAGCGTCTGCATCCCGATACCGAACTACCCGCTGGCGCTCACTGCCCCGAGCAGGCCCTGGCCGAACTGCTCGGTCGTCCGCCGCAGGCCCAGGAACGGCAGGCGCTGCAGCAGATGCTGGCGACCGTCGCCGACGAGCACGCCGAACTCACCCCCGGTGCCGCGCCGTTGCTGCAACAGCTGCAGGCTCAGGGCACGCCCTGGGCCTGGCTGGACAGCCTGCCCGCGGACGCCAGTGCGCGCCTGGCCGAGGCCCTGCCTGCGCCGCTGGCGGCCGGCGCCGGGCGCAACGCCCGGCCCTGGCCGGCGCCGGACGCCTGCTGGCAGGCACTCAGCCAGTTGCAGGTCGAGCGCCTGGACGGCTGCATCCTGGTCAGCGGCAACCCGCTGCTGCTGCGCGCCGGACTCAATGCCGGCTGCTGGACCATCGGCCTGGCCGCCTGCGGCCCGCTGTGCGGCCTGGCGCCGGCCGACTGGCAAGCCCTGAGCGGCAGCGAGCGCGAATGCCTGCGGGCGCAGGCCACGCTGCAGCTGTATCGCCTGGGCAGCCACTCGGTGATCGACCACCTCGGCGAAATCGGCCCGAGCCTGGCCGATATCGGCATGCGGCGCAGCAAGGGGGAAAAGCCCTGAGGCGGTTTGATCGAGATCAGGCAAAGCCGGCAGGCTTGGAGTACCCTTGAACACAGGTAGAAACCTTGGACCGCAGTTCGAGGTCAATGCCTATGTCTTCAGACAAGGGAGAACCCCATGCCAGCACGCGACCTGCAGCAGCAACTGGAAACCCTGCGCGATCAACTGGCCCAGGATCCGCCGCTCAGCGAGGAAGAACGGGCATCGCTCTACGTCCTGACCCAGGAGATCGAACTGCAACTGGCGCGCCAGGCGGCGGCCGCCCCCGACGCCACCCTGGTGGACGGCGTCAACCTCGCGGTGGAGCGCTTCGAAGCCAGCCACCCGACCCTCGCCGGCACCCTGCGCAACATCATGCAGAGCCTGGCCAATATGGGCATCTGAACCGGCCAGCGGGCTCGCTGCACGCCAGGAGCATCGCACAGACCGCAACCCGGATTGCATCCGGGCTACGACGCCGAATGCCGCTCGCCCGCTGCCGGGGCAGCGGCATTTTTCATCACTGGGTTTTACCGGACACCCAGGCCGCAGCATGCGCTGCAGCCGTTCCTGCCATCGACTACTGGCGCACCAGGCGGGCATTGTCCGCGGCGAGCGCCTCGGTACTGCGGTAGGGATTGATATCCAGCCCGCCGCGGCGCACGTAGCGCGCGTAGACCGTCAGCGCCTGCGGCTGCAGCAGGCGCTGCAGGTCGAGGAAGATGCGCTCGACGCACTGCTCATGGAAATCGGCATGCTGGCGAAAGCTCACCAGATAGGCCAGCAGGCTGGCGTGATCCAGCGCCGCGCCGCGGTACTGCACCACCAGGCTGCCCCAGTCCGGTTGGCCGGTGACCGGGCAGTTGGACTTCAGCAGGTGGCTGTGCAGGCTCTCCTCCACCACGCGCTCCGGGTCGCAACGCAGCAGTTCGGGTTGCGGCTGGTCGTAGCGGCTGACGCTGATGTCCAGCTCGTCGATACAGACGCCGGGCAAGACCGCCACGCCCTCGCCGGCCACCTCGGCCAGGCTGCGCAGGCGCACCGCCACCGGCTTGCCGGCCACCGCCGAGAGGTCGCGCACCAGGGTCGCCTGCACCTCGTCCCAGGTCGCGTAGGACGTCTGGTTCAGCGAGTTGAGGTAGAGCTTGAAGGATTTCGACTCGATGATGTGCGGCGAGTCGGCCGGGATGGCGAACTCGCCGATGGCCACCACCGGCTTGCCCGAGGGCAGCAACCAGGACAGCTCGTAGCAGTTCCAGTAGTCCACGCCCCGGTACGGCAAGTGCGCGCCATCCAGGCCCAGCTCGGCCCATTTCGCCGCGCGCGGGATGGGGAACAGCAGTGCAGGGCTGTACTCGGCGATGTACTGGCTGGACTTGCCCAGCGGGGAGTGTTCGGCGGGGTGCTGCATGGCGGGGGATCCGGGTCGGCAAAAACCCGGGGAGTTTAATCGCTTTGCCGCCAGCTTGTCGTTGCCGGGCGATGGCCGCCAGGGCTGCCGGCCCCGCACGAGCGCGCTGGAGACCACCCCGAGCCGGCCCAAGGGCCGCGCGCCCCCTGACATTCCCGGACGTTGCCGCTCGCCAGCCGGCCGTTCGGCGCAATTGCCCGACAGAGTGAACGCCCGTACACTGCGCGGCCTTTTTCCCTGACGGTCGTACCAATAATGCTCTTCGTTCTGCGCATGCTGCTGATGGGCGTGCATTTCATCCTCGCCGGGCTGGTCGGCCTGCTGATCGGCCTGTGCCGACCGTTCAACCCGGACAACAGCCGCCTCTGTGCCCGCCTCTATTCCCTGCCGGCCCTGTGCCTGCTGCGCCTTAAGCTTAAAACCGAGGTGCGCCCGCTGCTGGAGCATCGGCGCGCCTGCGTGATCATCGCCAACCACCAGTCCAACTACGACCTCTACGTGCTCGGCCGCGTGGTGCCGCGGCGCACCGTGAGCATCGGCAAACAGAGCCTGAAGTGGCTGCCCTTCTTCGGCCAACTGTACTGGCTGGCCGGCAACGTGCTGATCGACCGCAGCAACCCGGCCGCCGCCAAGCGCGCCATGCTGACCACCACCGAAACCCTGCGCCAGCGCGACACCTCGATCTGGGTATTCCCCGAAGGCACGCGCAACCTGGGGCGCGGCCTGCTGCCGTTCAAGAAAGGCGCATTCCAGATGGCCATCGCCGCCGGCGTGCCGATCATCCCGGTGTGCGTCAGCAACTATGCCAAGGCCATGCGCCTGAACCGCTGGGACAGCGGCCGCATCCTGATCCGTTCGCTGCCGGCGATCCCCACCGCCGGCCTCAGCCTGGACGACATGCCCGCCCTGATCGAACGCTGCCAGCAGGCGATGAGCGACTGCATCGCCGCCATGGATCGCGAGCTGGCGCAGGCCTGACGCGACAAAGCATCAGCCTGATCGATAGTTACTCTTAAGATCATCCATTATTCGTTCGAAATGACTTGAGCGACTCTGTGCCCACGCGATCCCATCGACGTGGAGCACAGAAATGTCCAACCTCGCTCAAGCCGCCCGCAACGGCGCCCTCGCCGCCATCGGCCTGTACCTGATCATCACCTCCATTGTGCTGGCGCTGAGCTACGCCAGCCTGCAGCAGAACGCCCCCAGCATCGACCAACCGGGGCCGCTGCACAGCCTGGCCAGCCGCTTGCCGCCGCTGCTCGGCGCCCTGTCGCGCAGCTGAAGCCGGAGCCCGTCACCATGAGAAGGCAACGCGGCCGCCTGCTACTGCTCGCCAGCCTGGCCCTGCTGACCACCCTGTTCGCCCTGCTCGGCATCGGCAAAGGTTCGGCCGGCGCCATCGCACGTAACATCGAATGCAGCCACAAGCTGGCGCACCAACTCGACCTGGCCGAGAGCCTCAAGCTGCAGCCCGGGACCCCGCCGCCAGCGAGGAGCAGAAGGCTGTCGCCGCACTTCGTCCTGCAACATCCGCTACAAGCATGAAAAAGCCCGGCATGCCGGGCTTTTTCAGGTTGCTGGGGCGAGGACTCAGGCCTTGGCCTGCTTGCCCTGGGCGACGAAGCGCATCATCCACTCGGCCACCGTACTGCCCTGCTGGTGATGCTTCAGGCTCTCCACTCCCTGCTGGTAGACCTGCTCGCCGAGATGCTGCTGACGCAGGTCGAGCAGCGCCTTGGAGTAGTCGTGGACGAACTCGGGGTGGCCCTGGAAACACAGCACCTGATCCTCGATGTGGTAGGCGCCGATCGGGCAGAAGTCGCTGGTGGCCAGCAGCGTGGCCTTCTCCGGTAGGCGGGTGACCTGGTCCTGGTGGCTGATCAGCAGTTGCAGCTCGTCCAGCGCCGGGCTCATCCAGGCCGGCTGGTTCTCCAGACGGTAGCTGTGCACGCCGACGCCCCAGCCCTGCTCCGCACGCTCGGCCTTACCGCCGAGCAGCAGCGCCAGCAACTGATGACCGAAGCAGATGCCGAGCAGCTTGTCGCCGCGCTGATAGCGCTCCAGCAGGTAGGTCTTGAGGGTCTGAATCCAGGGCTCGGCGCCGAAGGAGTCGGCCTTGCTGCCGGTCACCAGGTAGGCGTCGAACTGCTCGCTGTCCGGCGGGTAATGCCCCTCCACCACGTTATAGACACTGAACTCCGCCGCAACCGGCTGCTGGGCGAACAACTGCTCGAACATGCGGCCATAGCCCTGATACTGGTCGACCAGTTCGGGGCGGAGGATGTCAGTTTCCAGGATGCAAATACGCAGTGACATGAGGTTTCCTGAGGTGAACGCCGAGGGAGGGTGATTCGTGCGTTTTTCTTAACATATGAACCTGCCCAAGGAAATAGCGTTGCCGCTCAAGGGATGGGTTATCGCCGCCGCCCGCGACGACCGGAATCGCCGCGCCCATCGTCAAGAAAATTTGACGAACCGTTCAAGGCCCAGCCGGGAACGATACCGCCCGTCGCGCCGACTCAACGGCGCCGGGAAAGCGGCGGACGCAACCAGAATGGGCTTTCTGGTCAAAAAATGCTCAGCCGATCACAGAGCCGGGGGCCAAAGTCGACGAACGGCTGCTCAAAAATTGAACTATGGCCCTTACCATTGCTCCTACAGTCGTGGGCCCCTCCCCCGGCTTGGGCATGCGGCCCACCCCCGAGCTCCACACTCCCCCCTGAATCTGGAAGATTCCTTGACCGCAAGAGATTGCGTCGGTGGTTGGTTATTGCCCAGACAAAGGAGAACTTCTGCAACTCATAATTAGCAGAACCGTGACAAGCAACATTTATTAATCGAATAAATTCGAGTCGGCGCCAACTTAGCAAGTTCAGGTGCACGTACATCTTTTACTTATTAATTGCAGAACACGAGGTACCCCATGGATCTTTACACCTTTCTGATTTCGGCACTACAGCAAAAGGAAACCATGGAGCTGATGCGTCTAGGGATAGTCTACGTTCACCTGATCGCCTGCTGCGTGGCAGTCGGCCTGGTGCTCACCAGCGACATCGCCATGGTCAAGCAACTGCTCAAGGGTGAAGGCGCCAAGCAGTGCAGCGAACACCTGGAACATCTGAAGAACGTGGTGGGCCTCTCGCTCCTCGTGCTCTGGATCAGCGGCCTCGCCATCATCGCCCTGGATGCCTCCAGCGCCGGCATGCAGTACTTCCTCAACCCCAAGCTGCAGGCCAAGATCAGCATTGTCGTGCTGCTGACCATTAACGGCGTGGTGCTGCACAGCCTGGTGCTGCCGGCCCTGCAGAAGACCGGCTCGCTGCTCAAGCTGCCGGTGAGCATGCGCAACCTGGCGATCTTCTCCGGCGCGCTGTCCGGTGTGTCCTGGTTCTACGCAGCCCTGCTCGGCGTTGGCCGCCCGCTGGCCTGGAAATACTCGCTGGTCGAGCTGATGGCCGCCTACCCGCTGATGATCGTCGGCGGCGCCCTGGCCATGCTGGCCCTGACCAAGTGGTCGATGAGCCGCAGCGATGAGCATCATCAGAACTGGATGCAGAGCAACTACGCCCTGGCCACCCGCTGACCGAAAAGGGCGAACAGGGATGTTCGCCTTCACTTATAAAGTTGCCACTCGCGGCAACTTTACTTTTATATATAGCCCCCGCCTTCGTATAACTTTCCCGCGCAACTTATAACCCCCACCTTCTCCGTCTGCGGCTCTTATCAGCGCGCTCGATAGTCACCATAAATGCCTTCGACTTCTGTCGTCCGCGCGCCTGTCGGATGATCGCGACATCGGGCCCCTGCCCACTCGCCCAGAAGGACAATGCCATGAGCCGTTACGCCGCCCTCGCCAGTCTGTTCGCCGCCACCGCCTACCACGGCAGCAGCGCCCCACGCCCCGCTCCGGCGGACAAATCCAGCGTCAAGTGAGGCCGTCATCATGCACAGCCAGCTCAGCCTGGACGCCTACGGCGTCACCTATGCCCAATTCGACGGGCATCGCCTGCAGTTCGAAAGCGAAGCCGCCCTGCAACTGGAAGACGGCAGCATGCTGACCCTGCGCATGCCGACCCGCCACAGCGAAGTACTGGCGATCCACGAAGCGGTCCGGAGTTGGCGCCAGGCCGCCTGATGCTGGCGGCCTGCTGCTGGCCGGCAACGCCCTGGCGGATCGTCCCGGCAGCGACTGGATCAGCATCGAAGATGCCCTGAGCAAGGCCCGCGCGGCCGGCTACACCGAGCTGCACAAGATCGAGGCCGACGACGAGGGCTACTGGGAAGGCGAAGGCCTGAAGCAGGATGGCCGGTTCTACGAGATCCGCATCGACGGCAAGAGCGGCCAGGTCACCCGCGACCAGCTGGAGAACTGATCCAGCCAATGAAAACGGCCCTTGCGGGCCGTTTTTTATCGGGCCTGCTCAGCCTCAGAAGCTCTCGCCCCTGGCGACCTTCTCCAGCAACAGCGCCGGCGGCAGGAAGCGCTCGCCATACTGCTCGGCCAGGTACTGGGCGCGGGCGACGAAGTCCTTCACCCCGTACTGGTTGATGAACTGCAGCGCGCCGCCGGTCCAGGCGGCGAAGCCGATGCCAAAGATCGAGCCGATATTGGCGTCGGCCACCGACTTGAGCACGCCCTCTTCCACGCAGCGCACCGTCTCGATGGCCTGGATAAACAGGATGCGGTCGCGCACGTCCTCCTGGGAGATCTGCGCATCGGCCTTCTCGAAGCGTGCCTTAAGCTGCGGCCACAGGTGCTTCTTGCCGCCTTCGGGGTAGTCGTAGAAGCCACCACCGGCGGCCTTGCCCGGGCGCTTATACTCCTTGAGCATCAGGTCGATCACGGCGAACGCCGGGTGCTCGGGAATGCTCTTGCCCTCGGCGGCCAGATCCGCCACGGTCTGCTTGCGGATATGGTCCATCAGGCTCATCGACACTTCGTCGCTGATCGCCAGCGGGCCCACCGGCATGCCGGCCTTGCGTGCCTCGGCCTCGATCATCGCCGCGCTCACACCCTCGCCGAGCATGGCGATGCCCTCGTTGGTGAAGGTGCCGAACACCCGCGAGGTGAAGAAGCCACGGCTGTCCTCGACCACGATCGGGGTCTTCTTGATCTGCAGCACGTAGTCGAAGCCGCGGGCCAGGGTCTCGTCGCTGGTCTTGGCGCCCTTGATGATCTCCACCAGCGGCATCTTGTCGACCGGGCTGAAGAAGTGCAGGCCGATGAACTTGTCCTGCTTCTGCACCGCGCCGGCCAGGCCGGTGATCGGCAGGGTCGAGGTGTTGGAGGCGATCACCGCATCGGCCAGCGCGGCGGCCTCGGCGGCGGCAGTCACCTTGGCCTTGAGCTCACGATCCTCGAACACCGCCTCGATGATCAGGTCGCAGCCGGCGAAGTCGGCGTCACTGACGGTCGGCTTGATGCGGGCGAGGAAGGCGTCGCGCTTCTCCGCCGTCATGTGGCCACGGCTGACCTTCTTGTCGAGCAGCTTGGCCGAGTAGGCCTTGCCCTTCTCGGCCGCCTCGATAGACAGGTCTTTGAGCACCACCTCGATGCCGGCGGCCGCCGACACATAGGCGATGCCGGCGCCCATCATGCCGGCGCCGAGCACGCCGACCTTCTTGGTCACGTACTGCGCGATGCCCTGCGGGCGCGAGCTGCCGGCGTTGATCTCGTTGAGCTGGAACCAGAAGGTGCCGATCATGTTCTTCGCCACCTGGCCGGTGGTCAGCTCGGTGAAGTAGCGCGCCTCGATGATCTGCGCGGTGTCGAAGTCGACCTGGGCGCCCTCGACGGCGGCGCACATGATCTTCTCCGGCGCCGGGAAGCAGCCCTTAGTCTTGTCGCGCAGCACGCTCGGCGCGATGGCCAGCATCTGCGCGACGTTCGGCGAGCTCGGCGTGCCGCCGGGAATCTTGTAGCCCTGCACGTCCCACGGCTGCTTGGCGGCCGGGTTAGCGGCGATCCAGGCGCGCGCCTTGGCTAGCATCTCCTCCGGGGTGGCGGCGATGTCGTGGATCAGGCCGGCCTTGAGCGCGGCGTCCGGGCGCACCTTCTTGCCTTCGGCCAGGTACGGCAGGGCCTTCTCCAGGCCCAGCAGGCGCACCATGCGCACCACGCCGCCACCGCCCGGCAGCAGGCCGAGGGTCACTTCCGGCAGGCCCAGCTGCACGCTGGCGTTGTCGAGGGCGATGCGGTGGTGGCAGGCCAGGCAGATTTCCCAGCCGCCGCCCAGGGCGGCGCCGTTGATCGCGGCCACCACCGGCTTGCCCAGGGTCTCCAGGCGGCGAAGCTGGCCCTTGATGCCCAGGACCATGTCGTAGAACGGCTTGGCGTCGGCCTTGGTGACCTTGATCAGCTCGTTGAGGTCGCCGCCGGCGAAGAAGGTCTTCTTCGCCGAGGTGATGATCACGCCGGCGATGGCATCCTTCTCGGCCTCCAGGCGCGCGACGGTCTGGCCCATGGCCTCGCGGTACACCGCGTTCATGGTGTTGGCGCTCTGGCCGGGCATGTCGATGGTCAGGACGACGATATTGTCCTGGCCCTTTTCGTAACGGATGGCGTCAGTCATTTTTCATTCCTCAGCTTCGAGGAGCGATTCAGCCGCGTCGCGAGCGAAGGTCTGGCTAGGCGGAATTTGGCGAAGAAGCGCAGTTTGCTGTAGCAAATGAGCATTCTGAGCCAGATTCCAACAACGCCAGGCCGAGCGCAGCAGCGGCTGGACGCTCATCAGATTCGTTCGATGATGGTCGCAATACCCATGCCGCCGCCCACGCAGAGGGTGGCCAGACCGTAGCGCAGCTGGCGCTTCTCCAGCTCGTCGAGCAGGGTGCCGAGGATGGCGCAGCCGGTGGCGCCCAGCGGGTGGCCCATGGCGATGGAGCCGCCGTTGACGTTGACCTTGCTCTCCGGCACGCCCATGTCCTTCATGAACTTCATGACGACGGAAGCGAAGGCCTCGTTGACCTCGAACAGGTCGATGTCGTCGATGGCCAGCCCGGCCTTGGCCAGGGCCTTGCGGGTGGCCGGCGCCGGGCCGGTGAGCATGATGGTCGGGTCGGTGCTGGTCACCGCGGTGGCAACGATGCGCGCACGGGGCTTGAGGCCCAGCTCCTTGCCCTTGGCCGCGGAGCCGATCAGCATCAGCGCCGCGCCATCGACGATGCCGGAGCTGTTGCCCGGGGTGTGCACGTGCTCGATGCGCTCGACATGGCTGTAGACGCGCAACGCGGTGGCGTCGAAGCCCATCTGGCCCATCATCTCGAAGCTCGGCTTGAGCTTGCCCAGGCCTTCGAGGGTGGAATCGCCGCGGATGAATTCGTCGTGGTCGAGCAGCACGATGCCGTTCTGATCCTTCACCGGAATCAGCGACTTGTTGAACGAGCCGTCTTTGCTGGCGCGCGCGGCCTTGTGCTGCGAGCGCAGGGCGAAGGCGTCGACATCGGCGCGACTGAAGCCTTCGAGGGTGGCGATCAGGTCGGCGCCGATGCCCTGCGGCACGAAATTGGTGTGGATATTGGTTTCCGGGTCCATCACCCAGGCACCGCCGTCCGAGCCCATGGGAATCCGCGACATGGACTCCACGCCGCCGACCACCACCAGGTCCTCGAAGCCCGAGCGCACCTTCATCGCGCCCAGGTTCACCGCCTCCAGGCCCGAGGCGCAGAAGCGGTTGAGCTGCACGCCGGCGACGCTGACGTCCCAGTCGGCGACCATCGCCGCGGTCTTGGCGATATCGGCACCCTGGTCGCCCACCGGGGTCACGCAGCCAAGGACGATGTCGTCGACCTGGCTGGTGTCCAGCTCGTTGCGCGCTTGCAGGGCGCCCAGCAGGCCGGCGATCAGGTTGACGGGCTTGACGCTGTACAGCGCGCCGTCCTTCTTGCCCTTGCCGCGGGGCGTGCGCACCGCGTCGAAAATATATGCTTCGGTCATGGCGTCCTCGAGGGTCGTGCGGCGCTCGGCAGCGCCTGTTCTTATTGAGCCTCCCTACCATAGCGCCAGGCGCCAAGCGCTCAATGACCGAAGCGCTCAGGCCCATTGACCGCTGAGCTCAGACGAACGGTCGTTTAGTCCGCGCACGCCGGCGAAGCCCAAGCGAGGCGTCTGCCTCCGGGCTCGCTGGTGGATGGCCAGAGGCCATGCATAGCTCGAAATTCCTAGCAGCTCGCTGCTAGCAACCAAGTCATCTAAAGGATCTGTGACGCCAGCCCTAGAGTTACTCCTGCACCCGTCGCGAAACGGGCGCAGGGAACCGCCGCCGGGTCATGCCGGGGCGGTGAGTCAGACCACGCTAAGGCGTGACGCTGCAGCCCGCAGTGCGCTATCGCGGGCATCCGACGCCACACCAATAACAACAAAAGGCATGCGGCCATGTTCAAACAGCCGAAATACCGCCAAGCCGGCGTAATTCTTTTCGCCACGGCGGTCGTCCTGATCCTTCCCAACCTGACCCGTCTGGTCAGCTGAACTCGTCAACCACCCCGCACGCGCGCTGTCGCCGTGGCGCGCTCAGCGCAGTGCGGGCATCCACCACGCCAACAGCAGCGGAATCAGCGCGAACGCCAGCAGGGTCGAGCACAGCACCAGGCTGGCCACCTGCTCGGGCGAGCGTCCGGCGCGCACGGCGAACAGGTAGTTGAACACCGCCACCGGCATCGACGACTGCAGCACCAGCACCGCATGTACCAGTGGCGGCAGCGCCAGCAGCCAGCCGATGGCCCAGGCCAGCGCGGCGCCGCAGAGGATGCGCAGCAGTCCCAGCAGCAGGCCGCTGCCGATGTGCTGCACGCGGATGCTGGCCAGCGACACGCCGAGGGTGATCAACATCAGCGGGATGGTCATGCCGCCGAGCAGGTCGACGGTATTGGCCAGCCAGCGCGGTAATTGCAGATCGAGCAGCAACACCGGCAGCACCAGCGCCAGGCTGATCATGATCGGGTTGACCAGCAGGCCCTTGAGCGAGCGCTCGGCGCCGGACAGCAGCATGCCCAGGCTGAAATGCCCCACCGAGAGCACCAGGAAGAACGCCACCGCCAGCGCCAGGCCCGGCTCGCCGAAGGCGAACAGCGCCATCGGCAGGCCCATGTTGCCGGAGTTGGGGAACAGGTAGGCCGGCACCAGCACCTTCCAGTCGATGGCGAACAGGCGGCTCAGCAGCAGGCCGATCAGGCCCATGCCCAGGGTCACCAGCACGCAGGCCTGGGCCATCTCGGCGAAGGCGGCGCTGTCCAGCTCGGCGCGGCTGAGGGTCGACAGCACCAGACAGGGCGTGCCGATATTGAGCACCATGCGCGCGACGAAATCGGTCGGGTAGGCATGCCCCTTGCGCACCCAGCCATAACCGATGCCAGCGGCGATCAGCACCGGGGCCAGAACAGCGAACAACTCGGCCAGCATGGGGCTCTCCCGCCAATCAAAAGGACGCATGCTAGACCGCCGAGGCGGCGCGGGCAATTGTGCTAGGGTGGCATCGACACGACGCCTCAACCCATGACGGAGCCCCAGGTTTGAACGCACTCGCGCCCCTGCTCGCCCTCTTTCTGCTCGGCACCGCCCAGGCTGCCGAACTGCATATCCAGCTCGGCAGCGGCGAGCGCACCTGGCAAACCGCCGAACTGCTCGCCCACCCGCAGGCGCAGAGCGTGGAGATCGCCGAGGACGTCAGCTACAAACGCGCCATGCGCTACCGCGCCGTGCCGCTGAGCGCACTGCTCGATGGCATCGCGCCGGGCGACCACCTGCAGGCCGTGGCCCTGGACGGTTTCGCCGCCGAGCTGCCGGCCGCCAGCCTGCTCGCCAGCCAGGGCGCCAAGGCCTGGCTGGCAGTGGAAGACCCGGCCCAGCCCTGGCCTCCGCTGGGCCAAGGCAAACCCAGCGCCGGCCCCTTCTACCTGGTCTGGACCGACCCGGCCGCCAGCCAGATCGGCCCGGAGCAATGGCCGTTCCAGGTATCGCGCATCCGCCAACTGGCGCCGGTGGCGCAACGCTTCCCCGCCCTGCTACCGGCCGCCGAGGCCAGCGCCGAGGTGCAGGCCGGCTTCGCCCAGTTCCAGAAACACTGCCTGGCCTGCCACCGCCTCAACGGCGCCGGCGACTCCGCCTTCGGCCCTGACCTGAATATCCCGCACAACCCCACCGAATACCTCGGCGAGGCGTTCCTGCGCCTGTACATCCGCGACCCGCAGAGCCTGCGCAAATGGCCGCAGGGAAGGATGCCGGGGTTCAGCGCAGCGGTGCTGAGCGAGCGGGAGCTGAGCGAGTTGCTTGGCTATCTGCAGCACATGGCCAAGCACAGGCGCTGAACCCTCGCCAGCGGGCCGAATCAGGCCGCGCCCCTCGAACTCCCGCCAACCCGGCCGCTGCAGGAGCGACTTCAACCGCAAGCATCGCGGGCAACTCCGCGCCTACCCTGCGACTCCGCGTGGGCGCAGCCCTGGCCACCAGGCTGCGCCGCTTATCGCTAGGCACCGCTGGCGCTGGGCTCGGGCTGCGCGACGGGCTGCGCCGCGCCCTTGCCCGAGAGCAAAAAGTGCGACAGCGCCGGGATCAGAATCAACGCGCCCAGCATGTTCCACAGGAACATGAAGGCCAGCAGGATGCCCATGTCGGCCTGGAACTTGATCGGCGACCAGGCCCAGGTAATCACCCCGGCAGCCAGGGTGATGCCGACCAGCCCCACCACCCGGCCGGTGAAGGCCACGGCGTTCTGGTAGGCATCGGCCAGCGACATGCCCTGGCGCTGGTAGTGCAGCTGCACGCTGAGCAGGTACAGCGCGTAGTCCACGCCGATGCCCACGCCGAGGGCGATCACCGGCAGGGTCGCCACTTTCACGCCGATGCCCATGGCCACCATCAGCGCCTCGCAGAGGATCGAGGTGAGCATCAGCGGCAGCAGCGCCACCAGGGTCGCGCGCCAGCTGCGGAAGGTGAACAGGCAGAACAGCGCCACCGCCAGGTAGACGTACAGCAGCATGGTGCGATTGGCCTCGCGCACCACGATGTTGGTCGCCGCCTCGATGCCGGCGCTGCCCGCGGCGAGCAGGAACTGGCGCTCGGGCGTGCTGTTGTCGCGGGCGAACTGGTCGGCGATGGCCACCACCTCGTCCAGGGTCTCGGCCTTGTGGTCCTTGAGGAAGGCGATCACCGGCATCAGCGAGCAGTCGGTGTTGAACAGCTCCGGGGCGTTGACCGAGGCCTGCTGCGCCGCGTAGTTGAGCATGTCCTGGTTGCGCTGGATGCTGGCCAGCTTGGGGTTGCCCTCGAAGCTGCCGGCGGTGATCTGGCGCACCGCATTGACCAGCGACACCGTGGTCTGCACCGACGGGTGCTGCTGCAGCTCCCAGGCCAGGCGGTCGGCCAGGACCAGGGTCTGGTAGTTCAGGCAGCCTTCCGGCGCGGTCTTGATCATCACCGCGAACAGGTCGCTGGACAGCGCGTAGTGGCTGGTGATGTAGGCGTTGTCGCGGTTGTAGCGCGAGTCCTGGTGCAGCTCCGGGGCACCGCTGTCGAGATCGCCGATCTTCAGCTGCAGGCTGACCATAAAGCCGCCGATGCCCAGCAGGGCCGCCACCAGCACCGCGCCGGTGGCCCACTTGCGGGTGGTGAAACGGTCGAGCAGGTCCCACAGGCGACCGAAGCCGCGGTGCTGGGAGGCGCGGGTATCGATGCGTAGGGCCCGCGCGGCGGCCTTCTCGCCGACGCCGACGTAGGACAGCGCCACCGGCATCAGCAGCAGCGCGCTGAAGATCAACACGGCCACGCCGATGCTGGCGGTGATCGCCAGGTCCTGGATCACCGGGATGTCGATCAGCATCAGCACGGCGAAGCCCACCGCATCGGAGAGCAGCGCGGCGACCCCGGCGACGAACAGGCGGCGGAAGGTGTAGCGCGCCGCCACCAGCTTGTGGGTGCCGCGGGCGATGTCCTGCATGATGCCATTCATCTTCTGCGAGGCATGCGACACGCCGATGGCGAACACCAGGAAGGGCACCAGCACGGTGTAGGGGTCGATGGCATAGCCCAGCCAGGCGATGATGCCCAGCAGCCAGACCACCGCCACCAGCGAGGACAGGATCACCAGCAGGGTGCTGCGGATGCAGCGGGTGTAGAGCAGGATGATGAGCAGCGAGCTGACCACCGCCAGGGCGAAGAACAGCATCACCTGGATCAGGCCGTCGATCAGATCGCCCACCAGCTTGGCGAAGCCGATCACGCGGACCTTGTACTTGCCGCTGCCCTCCTCGCCGGCCTGGCGCGCGGCGCTGTCGCCGGCGAACTCGATCTGGTCGCGCAGTTGCTCCTCGAGCACCTTGGAGAACTGGTGGTAGTCGATGCCCTGGCCGGTGGCGGTGTCGCGGTCGAGCAGCGGCACCACGATCATGCTCGACTTGAAGTCGTTGGCCACCAGGCTGCCGACTATGCCGGCACGCACGATGTTCTGCCGCAGTTGCTCGATGTCCTCGGGCTTGCCGGCGTAGTTGTCGGGCATCACCGGACCGCCCTGGAAGCCTTCCTCGGTGACCTCGGTCCAGCGCACCGCCGGGCTCCACAGCGATTTCATCCAGGCGCGGTCGACGCCCGGGGTGAGGAACAGCTTGTCGCCGACCTGCTTGAGCGTCTCCAGGTATTCGGGGTCGAAGATGTCGCCTTCGCTGTTCTCCACCACCACCCGCACCGAGTTGCCCAGGCCGCGCAGCGAGGCGCGGTTCTCCAGGAAGTTCTGGATGTAGGGCTGGCTCTGCGGAATCATCTTCTCGAAGCTGGGCCGCAGCTCCAGGCGGGTCACCGCCATGTAGCCCAGCACCAGGGTGACCAGCGCCATGAGCAGGATGAACGGCACGCGATGGTTGAACACCATGCGCTCCAGCAGGTTGCCAGTGTTCGTGTCGAAATCGCGAACATCGCGGATCACCGGCATGGTGTCTTGCTTGATATTGCCCATGACAGGGTACTCGCTCGGATATGGGGGGTTATTCGCCGGACAGGCTGCGCACGCCGCGACTGCCCACCAGGACCAGATCGTCGGCGGCGGACAGCGTGGCGCCGGCCACCGGCGACTGGCTCTGCTGCGGAATCAGGCGCAGCGCGCTGCCCTCCTCGGCCTGCAGGCGGTGCCCGGCCTGGGTGAACAGCTGGTAGCGCCCGGCGCGGTCGCGGGCGGCGGCGGTGATGCTGACCTGCAGGCCGCTGTCGAGCTCGCGCCAGTTCTGGCCGCCGTCGCGGCTGCGGAACACGTGGCCACGCAGGCCGTAGACCAGCACCTCGCCGGGCTTGCCGATGACGCCGAAGTAGGTGCCCGCGTAGGGGCTGTCCACGGCGACGAAACGCTGGCCGGCGGCGTCCCAGCGGCGCAGCAGGCCCTGCTCGCCGACCAGGTACAGCGCATCGCCGGTGTAACCCAGGGCGGTCAGGTGCAGGCCCATGGGGTTGTCGCTACGATCCTGCAGCGGCAGCCAGGTCTGGCCGCCGTCGCGGGTGGCGAGAATCAGGTTGAACACGCCCACGGCGAAACCGTTGCGAGCGTCGGCGAACCAGAGGTCGAGAAAGGGCTTGTCGGCCCCCTGCTCGATCAGACGCTCGCCTTCGGCCGCCAGTGCAGCCCACTCTTCGTTCTCGGGCTCGGCGGCGGCCAGGGTGCTGTAGTGGTCGTGCACCAGGGCGCCGATCTGCCGGCCATCGAGCTGCTTGCGCCAGGTCAGGCCGCCGTCGGCGCTGTGCAGGATCACGCCGTCGTTGCCCGCCGCCCAGCCCAGGCTCGGGTTGGCGAAATGCACGGCATTGAGATCGACGCTGACCGGCACCTGGGCCTGCTGCCAGTGCTGGCCGTCGTCGTCGGAATAGAGAATGTGGCCACGCTGGCCGACCGTCACCAGTCGGTCGCCGGCGCGGGCGACGTCCAGTAGCGGGCTGCGCACGGCCAGCGCACTGGGCTTGGCCGGCAGGTCCAGCACGTCGACGTAGTCGCTGGCCCAGGCACTGCTCTGCAGCGCCAGCCAGGCGCCCAGCGCCAGCTGCAGGTAGCGTCGGATTGCACGCATAGCGCGTTCCTCGTGAGAAAGAAGGCCCCGCCTGGCTGCAGCGCAGCGGCTAGCAGGGCCGGAAAAACCAGCCCGCAGTCGTCGCCGACCGCGGGCGCTCAGCGCCGGCCGGGCCCTGCCCGGCCGGCGACCCTCAGCGGATACCGGCGCCGGCCAGCGCCTCGGGCGACCACTGGGCCTTGGACAGGGGCTCGATGTACTTGATGCCGCCGTACGGGCCGACCACGCCGTTGACGTTGTAGCTGCCGCCGATCAGGTCGTAGATGACATGGGGCGCGGTGTTCGGCGTAGCGACGTCGTAGCTCTGGGTCAGGAAGCTGAAGGAGCCGCGGTACAGCTGGCCACCGGCGTCGTACTGATCGGAGGCCAGGGCGTTCCAGCTGTCCTCGTCGAGGTAGAAGCGGCGCTTGGCATAGATGTGGCGGGCGCCGGCCTTCAGCGTGCCCTCGACCACCCACACGCGGTGCTTCTCCCAGCGCACGAACTCCGGCGCCAGGTGATTGGGCGTGGTCAGCTGCTTGGGGTCCTTGATATAGGTGAGCTTGTAGGTGTTGTAGGGCACGAACATTTCCTGCTTGCCGACCAGCTTCCAGTCGTAGCGATCCAGCGCGCCGTTGAACACATAGATGTCGTCGTAGGTGCCGGAGCCAGCGGTACCCGGGTTCGGCGTGTCGTAGGCCAGGTTCGGCGCCAGCTTGACCCGACGCACGCCGGGCAGGTACTGCCAGGCGCGGCGCGGTTGCTCCAGCGGATTGGCGGCGTCCTTGAGCATCAGCGATTCGCCGGCGCGGCGGGCCGGGCCGCTGTAGTACAGCTTGGTCTGGAAGTAGGTGTCCCTGGCGTCGATCACC
This sequence comes from Pseudomonas sp. NPDC077649, assembly GCF_044542855.1. Lineage (NCBI taxonomy): Bacteria > Pseudomonadati > Pseudomonadota > Gammaproteobacteria > Pseudomonadales > Pseudomonadaceae > Pseudomonas > Pseudomonas sp. NPDC077649. The sequence goes on from NZ_JBITVF010000003.1 coordinate 109,702, forward strand.
TTGTTCGTGTCTTCGTAGATGGGGAAGGCGTTGAACGCGGTGCCGGTGGTGGCCAGGGTGGCGACGCCGGCGGCATCGACGTTCCAGGAGTCGTACTTGGTGGTGTAACCGGCGCCCTGGAAGCGCAGCAGGTGGTTCCACATGGCCTCGGCGCCGGACTGCGGAATCGGGAAGGGAATGCCCGGCAGCACGTTCTCGATGGCGTTGCCGCCTTCCAGCGACTTGGCCCCGGTGGCGTTCTTCAGCGTGTTGTCCAGCAGCGCCTGGGGCATGGTCGCGGTACGGTGGCTGGGGTAGACCTCGGCGCGGAAGCTCGGGTAGCGCTTGGCCAGTTCGTAGGTCACGGCGGTCAGCTGGTCCTTGTACTGATCGGCGTTCTTGCCGTCGATCACCAGCAGCGGCTGCTCGCCGGCGAAGGGATCGGGGCGCACGGTGTCGCCGTTCTTGAAGCCTGCCGGGGCGGTGCTCAGGCCGCCCTCGAAAGCCGGGATGGAGCCGTCGGCATTGCCGGCCTTTTCGGCACCGACCAGGGTCAGGGTCTGGCCGAGCTTGGCGGCCTCGTCAGCGGATACCGCGGCCTGGGCCTGCGCAACGACCAGTGCCAGAGAGGCAGCCAGTAGGGTTTTCACGAATGTCATTGGGTGTACTCCTGCTCGTAAGCTGGGCAATTCATAGATCAGAAGGTGGTCTTGAAAGTCAGATAGAGCGCACCCCGGTCTTCGCCGGTGGCCCCACCGCCGGAGAAGGAGGCATAGCCGCCGGCGTAGCAGGTGTAACGCTCGGTACCGTCCAGGGCGTTGGGGGTCGCGCCATCGGTCGCGCCGTTCTCGCACTTGGCCGAATCGCCGAAGGAGTCGACGTACTTGAGGTCGACGTAGTACTGGTTGTAGATGGCCGCGCTCACGCCCACCGCGTAGTTGCCGGTGTCCTCGGCGCCGCCGGCGACCACCGGCGAGACGCCGTCGAGACCGACGTTGATCGACATCGGCGCGGACAGATCCACGCCCGGGAACACCTGGTACCAGGTCGGCGTGAAGTTGACCGCCAGGCCCCAGTTGTCGCGGGTCGGCTTGTCGATGCCGCGGTAGGTGTCCTTGCCCTTGTACAGCGCCTCGTTCTTGCTATCGAGGCTCAGCAGGTTGCTGTAGTACAGCTCGCCCAGCAGCGTCGCGGCGTCGAACAGCGGCGTCTCGGCGATGGCCAGCAGACCGTTGAGGGTCCAGTGCAGGGTGTCGCCGGTGGCGGCCATGCTGTCGCCCTCGCCCGGCAGGTCGGTGACCACGCCGGAACCGGCGCTGCGCGGCGGCAGCGCCCCCAGGCCGGCGGCCAGCCCGCCCGGGCCGGTGGCGCTGACGATGGCCGGGATGCTGGACAGCGGCATGTTCTTGCGGATGTTCAGGTCGCTGCCGACGCTGACCCCGGCGAACTCCTTGGACAGGCTCAGGCCGTAGATGTCGATGTCGTCGCCGTAGGACAGGTTGTAGCTGGTGCCGGCCAGGGAATCGACCAGGCGGCAGACGCCGGTGGCCGGTACGCTGACCACGCCGCCCGGCGCCACCACGCAGCTGCCCTGGGTCAGCGACAGCGAGCGCGCATCCAGCACCGCCTGCGGCAGGATGTCGGAGGTCCGGCGGTAGTAGAAACCCAGGGTGCCGTCCAGCCACTCCGGCGCCCACTTGGCCATCAGCCCCCAGTCGCCGCTGTCGTTCGGCGTGTTGTCGTCGCCGCGGCGCACGTTGGTCAGCGCGTCCTGACCGAGGAAGCCCGGTGGCGTCGCGGTGTGGCCGAGCAGGAAGGACTGCGCACCCTCGCCGAGCAGGTCGGAGGTGCCGTAGTAAGTGCCGGCCTCGGGCAGGCGGGCGGCGTCCCAGTCGAAGAAATACTGGGCGCCGAAGGTCCACTCGGAGTTCAGGGTGAAGCTGGTGGAGAGCTGGTTGCGCGGCATGAACAGCTCCTTGGCCTCGGTGCCCGGCGAGGCGGCGAGCTTGGCCAGGTCCAGGCCGGACTGGCCGTAGCTCAGCGAGTGCACCGGGTTGAGAATGGTCTCGCCCCAGAACACGTTGTGCTGGCCGGCCTTGACGCTCAGCAGCGACTCCTCGCCGACCTCGGTGCTGTAGAACACGAAGGCGTCGAGGATCTCGCCGGACGGGCCGCTGTAGTAGCGCTTGGCGTAGCGGCTCAGGTGCGGATTGCCGTTGCCCAGGCCGTCGGCGCTGGCAAAGGGGCCGACCAGCGGGTGCTGGGTGGTCATGCCGCTGGCCGCGTCGTTGCCGTTGACGAAGGGGTTGGAGTTGGAGCCGGTGTTGTCGTAGGCCTTGTCGTACCAGCTGGCGGCACTGACGCGAAAACCCATGCGGTTCTGGTAGACCACGTCGAGCTCGGTGAGCAGGTCGACGCGGTTGGTGATGTTGGTGCCGGCCTTGCGGAAGTTGTAGTCGCCGTCGTTGTTGTTCGGCGTGGCCAGCATGCGCTTATCGGCGCTCTCGGTGCGTACGCCGTAGTTGTACTTGACCGTGTTGTCGAAGCGTACGGCCCAGTCTTCGCTGCCCAGGTCGACTTCGACGGCATGGGCGGCCGGCATGGAAGCGGCGAGGATCGCCGTGGCCAGCAAGCTACGCCGCAAGGGCCGAGTAGTGTGGTTCTTATTGTTGTACATGCGTTGTCTCCGCTTGTTGTGTTTGTGGCTCTAACAACGGCTCACATCCGGTCTAGCAAGGCTGCGAGTTCTCATGCTGCGGCTCAGCTAGCGGCTGGCCGCAGCGTTGGGCGACGCGGCTCCGGGGAGCCGCGCGCCTCAACAATCCAGTTCGCGAATGAAGGCCTCGGCCCGCTCCCACTCGCCGTAACCCGAAGCCGGGTTGAGGTGGCCGACCGCGCCGAGATTGACCAGTTGGCTGCCCCAGGCCTCGGCCAGGTGGCAGGCGGCTTCCAGGCTGGCCAGGTAGTCGTTGCTGCTCGCGGCGACGATGCTGGGAAAGGGCAGGCGGCCGTCCGGCAGCGGATCCCAGCCATGCGCGCGCAGGCTGTCCGGCGTCGGATAGCCCTGCGGCCAGCTGGCCTGCAGGTCCGGCGGCGTGGCCAGCAGGGCGCCCTGGATCGGGCGGCTGTAGCGGGCCGCCCAGTGCGCCACCATCAGCACGCCGGCGCTGTGGGCGACCAGGATCACCGGACCCTCGATCTGCTCCAGCTCGCGCTGGATGGCCTCGACCCGGGCGGCACAGCTGAGCTTGTCAGCCTGCAGCGGGGCAACCGAACGCACCTTGCTCAGCTTGGCTTCCAGCAGGGTCTGCCAGTGTTGCGGCACGTGTTCGCGCAGACCGGGAACGATCAGCACCGTGGCATGGGTTTGCAGCTTGTCCACATCGACACCTTTGCAGTTGGCTCCGGCTTTACGGGTAGCCGGATGGTCGTTGCAGACAACAGTAAAGAGCCCCCACCTACCCCGCTTCACATTTGGCGTCAGCCATTTCTCATTTGATGACAGGGGCGAAATGCCCCTTCGAACGCCACCGCACAGCCCCCCGAAAAGCCCCTCCCCGGCGGCCGTTCCGGGCCGGCAACGGCGCCGCGCAGCTGGGCCGGACGCGCGCCAGCCTCACGAAGGGGTTTCAGATTGCCGGGCGGGGTCATGCCGGCGGCGGCCGCTCAGGTATCGAAACGCGCGACCAGGGCATGCAGGGCGTGCGCGGTGGCCTCCAGCTCGCCGCCCAGGTGCGCGGAGCGCGCGGTGACCTCGGCATTCTGCTCGGCGGCCGTGGAGATGTTGCCGATCTGCCGGGAAACGTCCTCGGCCACCAGATTCTGCTGCTCGGCGGCGGCGGCCATCTGCTCGGCCATCTGGTGGATGCGCTCGACGGCGGTGGTGATGGCGTCCAGCGCCTGTTCGGTTTCGCTCACCCAGGCCACCCCGGCCCGCGCTTCCTCGCTGCCCTGGCGGGCGATCTGCACCGCCTGGGCCGCCACCTGCTGCAGGCTGGCGATGATGCCCTGGATCGCCTCGGTGGACTCCTGGGTCTTCGACGCCAGTGCCCGCACCTCGTCGGCCACCACGGCAAAGCCGCGGCCCTGCTCGCCGGCGCGGGCCGCCTCGATGGCCGCGTTGAGGGCCAGCAGATTGGTCTGCTCGGCGATGCTGCGAATCATGTTGGCCGCCTGCTGGATCGACTGCGCCTCGCCGGCCAACCCGGCCACCGAGGCACTGATGCCGTCCACCGTATGCGCCAGCTTCTCGACCACCGCGCGACTCTGCCGGGCCTGGCTGCTGCCGCCTTGCGACAGCCGATTGACCTGGCGCGCCTCGACGGCGGTTTGCTGCACGTGCACGGCGACCTGGTTGATCGAGGCGGCCATCTGCTGCATGGCGGTGGCGGCCATGTCGGCCTCGACCCGCTGCGCCTGCAACGCCCGCTCGGCCTGCTGCACCAGCTGGCCGTTCTGCGAAGCCTGGCGGGCGGTGCGCGTGGCTTGGTCGCCGAGCAGGCCGAGCGCGGTACGGATGCGCGCGCCCTCGCTGATCAGCGCCAGCTGCAGCCGCGACACCGCGCCGGTGTCGTCGGTGTAGGTGCGCGCCACCAGCTCATTGTCGAAGGCCTTGGGCGCCGCCAGGGCGACCCGGCGCAGGGCGCGCTTGACGAAGCGCAGGGTGGCCAGGGTCTGCGCCAGCGACAGCAGAATCACCAGCGCCATGCCCAGGCCGGCCTGACCAAGGGCGAACAGCCAGGGCCCCAGTCCCGCGCCGAGCAGTGGCAGCAGCATGAAGCGCGCCGCCACGCCGAGGCGCTCGCCCAGCGAGACCGCCGCGCGGCCCTGGTTCAGGCGTGCATACAGCGCGCTGGCGCGGCGCACCTGGTCGGCGTCCGGCTTGACCCGCACCGACTCGTAGCCCACCACCCGGCCCTGCTCGAGGACCGGCGTGACATAGGTGTTGACCCAGTAGTGGTCGCCGTTGCTGCAGCGGTTCTTGACGATGCCCATCCAGCTCTTGCCGGCCTTGAGGTACTCCCACATCTGCGCGAAGACCTGCGCCGGCATCTCCGGATGGCGCACCAGATTGTGCGGGCTGCCGATCAGTTGCTCGCGGCTGAAGCCACTGACGGCGACGAACTCGTCGTTGCAGGAGGTGAGCAGCCCCCTGAGGTCGGTGGTGGAAATCAGACGTTGGTCGGCCGGATAAGTACATTCGCGGCCACTGAGCGGCATGTTGACTCGCATGGTTGCTCCTACGCGTGGTTGTGCCGCACCGGCTGTGCGGACAGCTGCACTGCGCCGCGGCCAGCGCGGGCCAGAGCGACAGGAGCAGTGCCGCAAGCGCCAGTCTCGGGGCGGCGGTGCCGGGCGCGAATGCCCGGCAGACCGGCCAGGATAGTAGGAGCTCGCCCCCACACCGGCTTCGCTTTGGCTGCCAGGCACTTTTCATTTCATGACTAACGTTTTATAAGCTAGAGGCATGTCCAAGCCCTGCGGCCAGCCCGAGCCGCCCCGAGAGCGAGCCCCTGCATGACCGCCCAAGCCCGTGCCGCCGTGTTGACCAACTACCTGGAAGTGGCGCGCCAGTACCGCCTCAATACCCGCGTGCTGATGGCCCAGGCGGGCCTGACGCAGGCCATGCTCAACGACCCCGACCAGCGCATACCGGTCGAGGCGGCCATCCGCCTGATGGAAGATTCCGCCCGCGAAAGCGGCTGCGAAACCCTCGGCCTGCGCATGGCCGAGCTGCGTCAGCTCTCCGACTTCGGCGAGGTCAGCCTGCTGCTCAGCCACCAGCACAGCCTGCGCGATGCGCTGCAGGTGATCGTGCAGTACCGCCACCTGATGAACGACTCGCTGGCGATCTATATCGAGGAAGCCGGCAAGACGGTGCTGATTCGTGAGGAAGTGGTCAGCGAATACCCCAGCCACAGTCGCCAGGCCATCGAACTGGCCATCGGCGTGATGTACCGCTTCTGCGCCGCCCTGCTCGGCGCGCACTGGCACCCGATCAGCGTCAACTTCAGCCACGAGGCCCCGACGGATCTCTCCGTGCACCGGCGCATGTTCGCCTGCCCCCTGGAGTTCGGCAGCGAATTCAACGGCATCGTCTGCCCCTCGACCAACCTGGATACCGCCAACCCGCTGGCCAATGCCGCCATGGCCCGCCACGCCCAGCGCTACCTGGACTCGCTGCAGGGCTCCAGCGAACACTCGCTGACCCTGGACGTGCGCAAGGCCATCTACCTGTTGCTGCCCATGGGCCGCGCCACCATCGAACAGATCGCCCAGGCCCAGGGCATGAACGTGCGCACCCTGCAGCGGCGCCTGGAGGAGGACGGGGGCACCACCTTCAGCGAGCTGATCAACAGCGTGCGCCGCGAACTGGTGATCCGCTATATGGAGAACCCCGGCTATTCGCTGGCGCGCATCGCCGACATGCTCGGCTACTCACTGCCCAGCTCCTTCACCCGCTGGTTCATCTCGCAGTTCGGCATGCCGCCGGCGACCTGGCGCGAGCAGCACCAGGTCGGCTCGCGCAAAGGCGGCTGAAGCCCCTCAGAGCCTGTTCAAAGGCTGCTGCGCCGCGGCAACGCGCCACGCCCTGCCAGCAGGCGGTCACGCCAGCGGGTCGGCAACCAGGCGGCCAGATGCCACATCGGATGCAGGGGATAGCGCGGCTTCGGCCTGCTCGCGCGGATCGCCCGCAGCACCGCCAGGCTGACGCGCTCCACCGCCGCGCCCTGTCGCGCGCTGCGTTCCACCCGCTCCAGCAGCGCCTGCACTGCAGCCTGATAATCCGTGCCGGCGTAGCGCGGATCGGCCTTGACCTTGCCCCAGATCGCGGTACGGATCGGCCCCGGCTCGATCAGCACCACCTCGATGCCGTAGATGCCCAGCTCCACCCGCAAGGCGTCGCTGACCGCCTCCAGCGCATGCTTGCTCGCCGCGTAGCAGCCAGCCAGCGGCGTGGTCAGGCGCCCGGACACCGAGCCGATATTGATCAGCCGACCACGGCCGGCGCGATCGGGCCCCGCGCCGAGCAGGGCCGCGAAGGCCTGCGTCACGCCGATCAGGCCAAACAGGTTGACCTCGAACATGGCCCGCATCTCCGCCAGCGGCTGCAACAACAGCGGGCCGGTGGGCGAGGCGATACCGGCGTTGTTGATCAGCGCCGCCAGCCCCTGCCCGCCGACCCAGGCCTCGACCTGGCGCACCGCGTCCGGCAGCGCCGCCTGATCGGTGACGTCCAGCAGCAGCGGGTGGAAGGCCTCGCCCAGCTGCTCGCGCAGCCGTGCGGCCTCGTCCTGACGACGCAGCGTGCCTATGACCCGGTAACCCTGATCGAGCAACAGACGGGCACAAGCCAGGCCGATGCCGGAGGAAACGCCGGTGATGAGAACGAAGGGCTGCATGCCGTTGACTCCTTGCAAGTGGGGGGGTGGGAAATATCGGTTCAGGGCGCCGGCTGGCGCAGGCTCGCGGCCAGCTCGTCGAGATCGAGCACGGCGCGGCTGAGGTAGAACTCCGCCCCACCCTGCCCGCCTGTCTCCGACGCCTGCAGCAACGGGCGGACGAACTGGTAGCTGCTGCGGATCTTGGCCAGCGCCTCGGCATGCTCGGGCAAAAGCAGGCGCAGCTGCGCGAAACGCGCCTCGAGCACCCGGTCGAGCGCCTGCGGCGAGACCTGGGCGAAGGCCACAGGCACGCCCGACGGCCAGGGGTAATGACGTATCTGGTAATCGAGCAGCAGGCTGGCCAGATCCAGGCTCTGCTGCCCCAGCAACTGCACCGGCGTCGGCGCCTCGACAGCGGCCGAGGCCGGCGCGACGACCCCGGCGGCCGCCTGTTGCAGCGCGCGCTGCTGGCCCAGCAGCTGGGCCAGCAACTGCGGATAGGCCTGACGCTGCCGGCGCGGCAAGGCGTCGAGCGTGGCGAAGCTGCGTTGCATGGCCGCCAGCGGCGCGGCCAGCGCGGGCGGCTGGCCCAGCTGCAGAACCTGGACCTGCAGGCTGTGCAGATGGTGGTAGACGGCCGTCAGGCTGCGCGGATCCGGCGCCCGCTCGGCCGGATTGAAGTACAGCAGGGCGCTGGCGCAAAGCAGTTGGCCGCGCGTGCTCAGCTCGTTCAACGGTTGGGGCTGGCCGGCGGCCAATAGCGGGGCACACAACAAGGGCAGCAGGAAAAGCCGGATGACTCTGCGCATGGTCCTAACCTCGTTCTAATTGTTATCGGGCTAAGCGGTTCTGCACCTGCCAGTGACAGGCGCGTCCGCGGCGGCAGGCGCAGCCGCCGCGGAGGTGGAATAAAAAAGCGGACGACTGCTACCCCAGCCGCCGCGAAGCATCCAGGGCGGTGCCCCCCGGATTGACCAGCTCTTTGGTGCCCGGTGCGCTGAACAGCGCAGCCCGGCGATGGTGGACGCACTCACCTTGCCAAACGGCAAGCAAGCGCCGCCACACAGGATTAAAAGGCGGCGAGCTGCGTGCGCAGTCGCCGCAAACGCTCCGGAGCGTCACGCCGAAGCGGGTCACGCCCTGACCTGAAAGCACAGGGCGTGGCGGTTACTGGCGCCGGATCGCGCAGCCGGTGGCCGCCTGCAGCTGGTCGAAGTCCACGCCGGGGGCCATCTCCACCAGCTCGAGGCCGGCAGCGGTGACATCCAGCACGGCCAGGTCGGTGATGATCCGGTCGACCACGCCGACGCCGGTCAGCGGCAGGTCGCAGCGTTCGAGGATCTTGTGCGCGCCGCCCTTGGCGCAGTGCTCCATGATCACCACCACGCGCTTGACGCCGGCCACCAGGTCCATGGCGCCGCCCATGCCCTTGACCATCTTGCCGGGGATCATCCAGTTGGCCAGGTCGCCGTTCTCGGCCACCTGCATGGCGCCGAGCAGGGCCAGGTTGATGTGGCCGCCACGGATCATGGCGAAGCTCTCGGCGCTGTCGAAGAAGCTGCTGCCGGGCAGCGTGGTGATGGTCTGCTTGCCGGCGTTGATCAGGTCGGCGTCGATCGCCTCCTCACCGGGGAAGGGGCCGATGCCGAGCAGGCCGTTCTCGCTCTGCAGCCAGACCTCCATGCCGTCGGGGATGTAGTTGGCCACCAGGGTCGGCAGGCCGATGCCGAGGTTGACGTAGAAGCCGTCCTGCAGCTCGGCGGCGGCGCGCTGCGCCATTTCTTCGCGGGTCCAGGCCATGATCAGTTCCCCCCTGCCGCTTTAGAAAGGGTGCGGACTTCGATGCGTTTTTCCGGGTTGGAGTTGAGCACCAGGCGCTGCACGAAGATGCCCGGCAGGTGGATCTCGTCGGGGCTCAGCTCGCCGACCTCGACGATTGCCTCGACCTCGGCCACGCACACCCGGCCGGCCTTGGCGCACAGCGGATTGAAGTTGCGCGCGGTCTTGTTGAACATCAGGTTGCCGGCCCTGTCGGCCACCGCGCCCTTGATCAGCGCCACGTCGGCGGTAAGCCCGCGCTCCATCACGTACCAGTCGCCGTCGAACTGACGGGTTTCCTTGCCCTCGGCGATCAGCGTGCCGTAGCCGGTGCGGGTGAAGAAGGCCGGGATGCCGGCGCCGCCGGCGCGCAGCTTCTCGGCCAGGCTGCCCTGGGGGGTGAATTCCAGCTCCAGCTCACCGGCCAGGTACTGGCGCTCGAACTCCTTGTTGCCGCCCACGTAGGAGGAAATCATCTTCTTGATCTGGCGGCTGTAGAGCAGCGGGCCGAGGCCGAAGTCGTCGACCCCGCAGTTGTTGCTGATGATGGTGAAGCCGGTCTTGCCGGTCTCCCCCAGCGCCGCGATCAGCGCCTCGGGAATGCCGCACAGGCCGAAGCCGCCAGAGGCGATGGTGATGCCGTCGTGGACGATATCGGCCAGCGCGGCATGGGCATCGGGATAAATCTTGTTCATGGATGACCTCGGGATTGATCTGAGCCTTCAACAGCCTGCTAGCGCTCCAGCACGTAGGTGCCGGGCGCGGCGCACAGCGCCGGGTATTTCTTCGAGCCGAGCGCTTTCGGCGCGCTGCGGCTGGCGCCGGAGCGCTGGCCGATCCACTGCCGCCAGTGCGGCCACCAGCTGCCTTGCTGGCGTTCGCCGGCGGCCTCGAGCCAATCCTCGGGGTCGGCCTGGGCGGCGCTGGCGGCATGGAAATAGGCCTTGGGGTTGCCTGGCGGGTTGACCAGGCTCTGCAGGTGGCCGGCGTTGGACAGGACGAAGGTGCTGTCCTCGCCGAACAGCCGCGCGGTGCCGTAGCAGCCCTGCCAGGGGGTGATGTGGTCGGTGGTGCCGCCGACCACATAGGCACCGACACGGACCTGGGTCATGTCGATCGGCAGGCCGGCGATGCGCAGCCGGTTCGGGTTGCTGAAGGGGTTCTGCTCGATCAGGTCCAGGTAGTCGGCGTGCAGCTGCGCCGGCAGGCGCGTGGTGTCGCTGTTCCAGGCCAGGATGTCGAAGGCCGGCGGCTTGTTGCCGAGCAGGTAGTTGTTGACCCAGTAGTTCCAGATCAGGTCGTTGGGCCGCAGCCAGGCGAACATGCGCGCCATTTCCTGGCCGCTGAGCACACCCTTGCGCCGCGAACCGGCCTTGGCCGCGGCCAGGGCCGCCGGGGTGGCGATCATGCCGATGCCGGTGTCGTCCATTACCGCAGGCATGTCCAGCACGCATACCGCCCAGTTGGTGTTGGCCACCTTGGCGCCCTCGCCCTGGGCCGCCAGCCAGCCCAGGTAGGCGGCCAGGGTGATGCCGCCGGAGCAGGAACCCCACATGTTCACGTCGGGGCTGCCGGTGATCTGCCGCGCCACGTCCACCGCCTGGTCCAGGCACTGCACGTAGTCGGACAGGCCCCAGTCGCGCTGCTTGGCCGTGGGGTTGCGCCAGCTGATGACGAACAGCTGCACGCCGCTGTCCTGGATCCACTTGATCAGGCTTTTTTCCGGCGACAGGTCGACGGCGTAGTACTTGTTGATCTGCGGCGGCGACATCACCAGCGGGCGACTGAACACGCTCGGCGTGGTGGGGGCGAACTGCAGCAGCTCGAACATCTTGTTGCGAAACACCACCTCGCCCTTGGCCGTGGCGAGGTTCTCGCCCAGCTTGAACGGCGTGCTGTCGACCTGCGACGGCAGGCCGCGGTTGTGCAACAGGTCGCGGGCCAGCTGGCGGCCGCCCTGCAGCAGGCTGGCGCCGCCGGTGTCGACCACCCTGCGCAGCGCCGCGGGGTTGGTCAGCAGCAGGTTGCTCGGCGCCAGGGCATCGACCAGCAGGGAGGCGACGAAGCGTGCGCGGCCCTTGTCGGCGCCCTGCAGGTCCGAGGATTCGATAAAGCCATTGAGTTCGCGCTCGCCGGCCAGGTAGCTCTGCACCAGGGCGCGCAGGAAGGGGTTGCTGTGCCAGGCCGGATCGGCGAAGCGCTTGTCCTTGGGCGCCGGTGCCAGCGCGGACGCGCCGCTGGCGATGCGGTACAGCTCGCGCAGGTAGTTGCCGCCGTGCATGCCGGCCTTGAACGGGGTGCGCGCCACCGCCTTGAGCAGCGAGCCGGCGGCGCCGAGCACATCGCGCGGGCGCACGCCGATCAGCGGGGTCACCGCCAGGGTGTGCTTCTCCGCGGCCTCGGCCAGTTCGGCGGCCGTCTCCAGCACTATCGACTTGGCGGTCGGCTTGGCGACCTGGCGCACCACCTTCTTGGCGGTCGGCTTGCTGGCGCTCGGCGCCTTGCTCCGGCTGCTGCGCGGCTTGCGCAGGGCTGCGCCGGCCGGCACGGCGGACTGCTCCGTCGTCGGGGATTCGGGGTTCTGCTTCATGACAACTCTCGGCTAGGCGGGCTCGGTAGGCGCATCACCAGCCCCAGTGCAACAGCACCAGGACCAGCGCGGCGAGGAAGGCGGTTTCGCCGATCATCAGCAGGATCGGCTTGATCCCGACGGTGGCCAGCTCCTTGAGCTGGGTCTTCATGCCCAGGGCGGCGATGGACACCACCAGGCACCAGCGCGACAGCTCGTTGATGCCGCCCTGCACCAGGCTCGGCACCCAGCCGGTGCTGTTGATGCAGGCCAGGATCAGGAAGCCGACGGCGAACCAGGGCAGCAGCGGCGGGCGCTGGCCGCCGGTCTCGGCGCCCTGCATGCGGGTGATCATGGCGGCCACCACTATCACCGGCAGCAGCATGGCCACGCGCATCAGCTTGACCACGGTGGCGGTGTCGCCGGTTTCCGCCGACATGCTGTAGCCGGCGCCGACCACCTGGGCCACGTCGTGGATGGTGGCGCCGAGGAACACCCCGGCGAGCTCCGGCGACAGCGCAAACCAGTTGGCGATCATCGGGTAGAGGATCATCGCCAGGGTCGACAGCGCCGACACGCCGATCACGGTGAACAGGGTGGCGCGTTCCTTCTGCGGGTGGTTGGGCAGCGCGGCGGCCAGCGCCAGCGCCGCCGAGGCGCCGCAGATGGCGGTGGCGCCGCCGGTGAGCATGCCGAACAGGCGCTGGAAGCCCAGCGCCTTGGCCGCCAGCACCGACAGCGAGATGGTCAGCACCACCAGCACCACCACCAGCGCCAGCGGCTTCCAGCCGAGACCGGCGATCTGCTCCAGGGTGATGCGCATGCCCAACAGGCACACGCCCAGGCGCAGCACGGTGCGCGCGGTGAACTCGATGCCGGCCTTGCACTTGCCCTCGCTGGCGAGAAAGTTCAGCGACAGCCCCAGCAGCAGGGCGAACAGCATCACCGGTGCGCCGTAGTGCTCGGAGAGGAAGGTGGCGGCAGCGGCGGCCACCAGGCTGACGCTGATGCCCGGCGCCAGTTCGCGCACGCGGTCGTTGAACTGGACCAGAGTAATGGCGGTCATGGGGCCGACTCCTGCGGCGGAACAAGGATGTGCAACTGCTCGCCCTCCACCTCTACCGGGTAGGTGGGCACTTTCAGCTGGGTGGAATTGAGCAGGTAGCCGCTGGCCAGGTCGAAGCGCAGACCATGGGCGCCGCACTGGATCACTCGGCCCTGCAGCTTGCCGCCGCACAGCGACGAGCCCTGGTGCGGGCAGCTGTCGCCGATGGCGTAGAACTGCCCCTCGACGTTGAACAGCGCCAGGCTGTAGCCCTCGCCTTCGAGCAGCAGGCGCGCCCCGGGGGCGGCCACCTGCGCCAGGGCGACGCTGATACGCCGGCTCATGCCCGGCGCTCCTCGGGCTCGTCAAGGGCCCGGCGCATGGCCAGCAGCAAGGCGTTGGCCGACTGCGCCCCGGATACGTCCAGGCGCTTGTTGAAGACGAAATGGGGTACGCCCTGGGTCGCGCTCGCCCCGGGCGCGAAGTACGGCTGGCCGTTGCCGCGCAGTACCGGCGCCAGCTGGGCGGTGTCGAAACCGCAGGCCTGGGCGATGGCCAGCAGGGTGGCGCCATCGCCGAGGTTCTCGCCATGCTGGAAATAGGCGGCAAACAGGCGCTCCAGCAGGGCATCGCGCTGGGCCGGCTGGCCCAGCGCGGCGGCGCAGGCCAGCAGACGATGGGCGTCGGCGGTATTGGGCATCTGCGCGATGCGGCTCAGGTCGAGATCCAGCCCGGCGACGCTGGCGGCGCGCTGCACCTGGGCCTGGCGCAGGCTCACCGCCTCGGCACTGCCCAGGCGTTCCAGGTAGAAGGCGGCAAAGGGCACGCCCTCGGCCGGCAGATGCGGCAACAGTTGCACGCCATGCCACTGCTGCTCCACCCGCACACCGGGCCGCTCGTGCTGCAGCTGCAGCAGGGCCCTTTCCAGCTGACGCTTGCCGATCAGGCACCAGGGGCAGATGAAGTCGAAGAACACCTCGACCTGCAATACGGCGCTCATGCCTGGGCCTCCACCGCCGCCTCGACGGCCTTCTCCTCGACGCCCTCGCCTTTCAGTCGCGCCATGTCGGCCAGGTAGCTGCGCCCCGCCAGGAGGAACACCGCGGCGGCGGCGATGCTCACCAGCGGCACCAGCTGGAAGGCATTGTCCAGGCCGATCAGATCGGAGACCTTGCCGGTCAGCAGCGGGCCGGTGGCCAGGCCGAGCAGGTTGTTGGCCAGGGTCAGGGTGGCGAACGCGGTGCCGTGCACCTTGTGGTGGGTGAGGTTGGCGACCATGGCGCCGGCCGGGCCCGAGGTGCCGGCGGCGATCACCATGCCCAGGCCGATCAGCGCCAGCTGGGCGGTGCCGAACGGCAGGGCGAAGGCCAGCGACAACAGCAGGCAGCTGCCCAGGCAGTAGGCCATGCACAGGCTGATCTTGCGTTCGGGGCCGTGGCGGCTCATGCGGTCGCTGAGCATGCCGCAGAGAATCATGCCGACGCCGCTGCACAGCACGATGATGGCGGCCACGGCGCCGGCCTTGTCGGTGCTCATGCCGTAGAAGCGGTTGAGGTAGCTGGGCATCCACACGATCACGGTGCCGCCGACGAACAGCTGCAGGCCGCTGGCGACATAGGCGCAGAGTACCGAACGGCTGGAATACAGGGTGCGCAGCGGCCGGCCGACCTTCAGCGCCGCCGCGCCGGCCGCCTTGGCCACACGCTGCGGGGCGATGCGCGACTCGCGCACCACGATCGGATAGAGCAGCGCCAGCGCCAGGCCGAAGAACGCCATGCCGGCGAACGCCCAGCGCCAGCCGAAGTGCTGCGCCATCACGCCGCCCAGGGCCATGCCCAGCACCGAGCCGAACATGCCGCCGGAGATGAAGGCGCCGGACAGGGTGGCGCGCATCTCGCGCGGGAATACCGAAACCACCACGGCGATGCCGACGCTGCCATAGGCGGCCTCGCCGACGCCGACCAGAAAGCGGGCCCAGAACATCTGCTCGTAGTTCTGCGCCAGTGCGCAGCCCAGGGTCGCCAGGCTCCACACCACCGCCATCAGGGTCAGGCTCTTGATCCGCCCGAAGCGGTCGGCGAGCAGCGACAGCGGGAAGGTCAGCAGACCGACCATCAAGGCGACTATGCCGCTGAGCAGGCCCAGCTGGGTGTCGCTCAGCGCCCACTCGGCCTTGAGGCTGGGGAACACGGCATTGAGCACCTGCCGCGACATGTAGTCGGATATCAGCAGGCCGAAGGTCAGGGCGAAGACGATCCAGGCATAGCGGCGCGCTATCCCCTGGGAGCTATCCTCGATGTCATCGCCGATATGATGCGCAGCCATGCTGCCTCCTCGAACTGTCGTTATTGTTTTAGGGTAAAAGCCTCTGGGAAAAAGCTCCTCACCCGCCTCTTGTGGGGGCGGAGGGCCGGCGTCGCATCCGCCAACGTGGCGACGGACGCGACTACCAACCGGGCAAGAGCTTTATCGCAAAAGCCTCGGGATCAGCCGAACACGCCAGCCAGCCGGCTGGCGTGTTCGCTACGGGTGCTGCCGGCGAGCCGGCATCGCCCTCCCCCCCTGGACCTGACCAAAACAGGGGGACTGACTCGCTCGATCAACCGCGTTGCGGCACGCCCTTCTGGCCCGCCTTGCGGTTCGGCGCCATGCCGTTGGCCAGCAGGGTTTGCTCGACGCTGTCGTACTGCACGCCGATGCGGTAGATCTCCCGCGCTTCCTTGCCGCTGGCGATCTCGCGGCCCAGCTCGTGGGCCACGCGCACGGTCTGCTGGATCTGCTGCACCGAGGTGAAGCGCTTGCCATGCTGGTCGACTATGGTGTCCTCGATGCCGCAACGCGGGTGCAGGCCCATGGCCAGGGCCATGGCGTTGAACGGCAGGACGTTCTTCAGCAGCGACTCGGCGGTGAGGGTGCAGCCGTCCGGCGCGCGGTGGATGAAGTTGAAGAAGTTGAACGGGTTGGGGCCGTCGAAGCCGCCGCCGATGCCGATCCAGGTGAGGTTCAGCGGGCCCATGTACAGGCCCTTGCGCACCATGCGCTCGAGGGTTTCCAGGGCGTGGATGCCGGTCAGCTGGAAGTGCGGCTGGATGCCGTTGGCGGTCAGGCGCTTGAGGTGCTCGGCGACCCAGGCCGGGCCGGCCGGCACGGTCATCTCGCTGTAGGCGGCCTGGAACGCCGGGTTGGCCAGGGAGGTGCCTTCCAGGTACTCCGGATAGAGCAGCTCCATGATGTTCATCTGGGTGGTGTTGATCGCCACGGTGACCTGATCCGGCTTCGGGGTCAGCTCGGCCAGCATGTGGCGGGTGTCGTCGGACAGCCACTTGGCCGCCTCGCCTTCGCCTTCCGGGGCGAAGGAGATCGAGCCGCCGACCTGGATGATCATGTCCGGCACGGCCTCGCGCACCCCCTTGATCAGCTCGTTGAACTTGGACAGACGCTTGGAACCGCTGCCGTCCAGCTCGCGCACGTGCAGGTGGAGTACGGTGGCGCCGGCCTCATAGCAATCGACCGCCTTCTGGATCTGCTCGTCCATGGTCACCGGGATGTCTTCCGGGAAGTCCGCCGGCATCCACTCGGGGCCGTAGGGGGCGACGGTGATCACCACCTTTTCCATGTTTTCCGGGTGCAGCGAATCGTCGAAGAATTGCATGGGATCCTCGCTTGGTCTTGTCAAAGTAGCCCGCCCCGCAACGGTAGGAACGGAACGGGCGAAAGGGTTAGTAGGTCTTGTCGCCGATGATCCCGGCGCGCTCCATCTTGCGATGGCAGGGCGGGTAGTCCATGACCGCGTAGTGCTGGGTACTGCGGTTGTCCCAGATCGCCACGCTGTTGGGCTGCCAGCGCCAGCGCACCTGGTATTCGGGGATGTACGCCTGGCTGATCAGGTAGCGCAGCAGGTCGCTGGCGCCGGGGTTGGCGTCCTGGCCGAAACGCACCCGATCCGGGGTGTGGTAGTTGCTGAAGTGGGTGGTGAAGGCGTTGACGAACAGCACCTTCTCGCCGGTTTCCGGATGGGTGCGCACCACCGGGTGCTCGGCATCCGGGTACTGCGCCTTGAGCGCCAGGCGCTTGTCGATCGGCATCGCCGCGCCGAAGCTGGCCTCGATGCTGTGGCGCGCGCGCAGGCCCTCGAGCCTGGCTTTGACGTCGTCCGGCAGATTGGCGTAGGCCACCACCATATTGGCCCACATGGTGTCGCCGCCCACCGGCGGGCACTCGATGCAGCGCAGCACGCAACCCAGCGGCGGCGCCTCGCGCCAGGTGGCGTCGGTGTGCCAGGCGTTCTCGTAGCGGTCCATCGGCTGGTCCGGGCGCTTGTAGATCTGCACCAGGCCCGGGTGCTCCGGGTCGCTGCCGGCCACCGGGTGGTCTTCCAGCTCGCCGAAACGGCGGGCGAAGGCCACGTGCTCGGCGCGGCTGAACTCCTGCTTGCGCAGGAACAGCACGCGATGCCTGAGCAACTGCTGGCGGATCTCGGCGAACAGCCCGTCGTCGTGGATGGCGTCGGCCAGATTCACGCCGATCAGCTCGGCGCCGATGTTGTAGGTCAGTTGTTCGACTTGCATGGCGGGCCTCCTCAGATGACGAAGATCGACGAGCCGGTGGTCTTGCGCGACTCCAGGTCGCGGTGCGCCTGCACCGCGTCCTGCAGCGCGTAGTGCTGGTTGATCTCGATCTTGATCCGGCCGCTGCCGACATGGTCGAACAACTCGCCGGCCAGCGCCGCCTTCTCCGCCGGGTCGGCGATGTAGTCGGCCAGGGCCGGGCGGGTCATGTACAGCGAGCCTTTCATCGCCAGCAGCTGCGGGTTGAAGCCTTCGATCGGCCCGGAGGCGGTGCCGACGCAGACCAGCAGGCCGCGGCGCTTGAGCGAGTCCAGCGAGCCCATGAAGGTGTTCTTGCCGACGCTGTCGAACACCACGTTGACGCCGACGCCGTCGGTCAGCTCGCGCACGCGGCTGGCGACGTCCTCATGGCTGTAATTGATCGTGTGGTCGCAGCCGTGGGCGCGGGCCACTTCGGCCTTGGCCTCGCTGGACACCGTGCCGATCACGGTCAGGCCGAGCAGCTTGGCCCACTGCGAGACGATCAGGCCGACGCCGCCGGCGGCGGCGTGCAGCAGGATGCTGTCGCCGGCCTTGAAGTCATGGATGCGGCGCATCAGGTAGGCCGAGGTCAGGCCGCGCATGGTCATGGCCGCGGCGGTCTCGAAGGCGATGGTGTCGGGCAGCTTGATCAGCGGCGCAGCCGGGATCAGGCGCTCGGTGGAGTAGGCGCCGAGGGTGTTGAGAAAGCCGGTGTAGGTGACGCGATCGCCGACCGCCACGTTGCTCACGCCCTCGCCCACCGCCTGCACCACGCCGGCCGCCTCCACGCCCATGCCGTTGGGCAGCGGGATCGGGTAGGTGCCGTTGCGGAAGTAGGTGTCGGCGTAGTTCAGGCCAACGGCCACATGGCGCAGGCGAACCTCGCCTGGGCCGGGTTCGCCGACTTCGACGTCCTCATAACGAAGGACTTCGGGAGCACCGGTTTCGTAGAAGCGTACGGCTTTGGCCATGCCTGATTTCTCCAATCATCGATCTTGACGAACAGCGTCGATTTGCGTTGATTGGACTTTAGGGCGAGGGCCTGGCGGGTGCTTCTCATCGGACGACAGGCGCTTTTCATTTAATGACAAGGCTGCCGGGACGAACCGCCGGCAGCCAGGCTGTGCAGCCGCCTCTCAGGGCAGCGCGGCCTGCACCGTCTGGTCGACTTCGTGCCAGCTGCTATCGGGATCGAAGCGGCTCATGGCCAGGGCCTGGTTGCCGCCGTCGGGGCCCAGATCCTTTTCGAACACCCGCCCCTCGTGACTGATCATGAAGCTCATCACGCCGCTGTCGCCATAAGCGCTGGGCCAGGCGATCAGGGCAAAGCCGCGGCTCATGTTGTCGCCCAGCAGGTAGTCGTAGGCGCCGCCCGGCGCCGAAGGCCCCTGGGCGGAGAGGATGCGGTAGCGATAGCCTTGCCAGTCGCCGTCCGGCAGTTCGTCGCCGAACAGCGGGCCCAGCGGGCTTTCCTCGAGGCCGGGCTGCTCGACCCAGTACAGGCCGTCGTGCTGGCCATCGCGGCTGACGAACTGCTGTGCGTACTCCAGTACGCCGTCGCCGTCGCGGTCGACCTCGGCGTAGTCCATCTGCGCATCGTGGTAGGCGCGCACCGCCTGCAGGGTGGCCAGCTCGTTGCGGCCGATGCGACGCACGCGGATGGTCTCGCCGCCGGCCTGGGTATCGAAGCGCCATCCCGAGGCGTCGCGCATCAGTGGCAAGGGAAACTCCCAGGCCTCCTGGCCCACGACCAACACCGCCTGGTCGGGGGCCGTCGAACGAATTTCGTGATGTTCCCGGTACAGGGCGAGGAAGGCGTCGACATCCTCGCGCTCGATGCCTTCGAGCGGAATGTAGCTGCGCCACTGCTCGCCGAGCAGGGCCGCCATGCGCGCGGCGTCGGCGCGCTGGTTGCCCAGGGCGAGGATCAGGGCATCCACCGCAGCATTGGGGCTGGGAAAGCTCTGCTGCGCCTGCAAGCCCTGCAACGGCAGCGCCAGCAGCACCAGCAGGAAGACGCGAAGAACGGCGTTGGTCATGGCTGGACTCCCTGTCAGCGCCGCCGGGCGCCGCCGCGGGACGCGGAAATGGCGGGACGACTGACTGCGTGCCCGGCGGCGCGCGCCGCCTGCGGACGACTGGCGGCGGTGCGGCTGAGCTGGCCGCGTTCGCTGTAGCTGCGCGCCTGGCTGGGCGAGCGGGCGCCGGCGAAGGCATTGTTGCGGGCGCCCTGGCCCGCGGAATACTGCTGGCGGGCCTGCTGCCGGGTCTGCGCATTGCTGCGCAGCTGATCGTTCTGACGCACAGGCTGATTGCGCAGGTCGCGGTCGGCCGTCTGCGCCCGCTCGCGGGCCTGGCGGTTGCTGCTGGCCGGGCTGTCGAAACCGCGTTGTTCCAGGCTCTGCCGGGCGCGCTCGCGCTCTGCACTGCGCGCCGGGTCGCGGCCGCGCAGCTCCTGGCGCTGCTCGCTGCCGCTCAGGCGCTGGCCGTACTGCTCGCGGCTGGCGCGGTCGCGGTAGGGCACGCCGTCACGGTTGAGCGCGTTGTGCTGCCAGGTGTTGTCGCCGGCATTGATCTGGCGGTTGCGGTTGATGTTGTTGTAGCGGTTCACGTCGATGTCGATATCGCCGTGCCCCCAGTCGCAGTCGCCCCACAGCGAGTCGATGATCGCCACCCCGGCGGCGAAGGCCAGCCCGGTGGCCAGCGCGCTGCCGAAGTAGTAGCCCGGCGGTGGCGGGTAGTACGCCGGCGGATAGCTGGGATAGGGCCAGGTGCCGTAGACCACGCTGGGGTTGTAGCTCGGCACGTAAACCACCTGCGGGTCGGCCGACTCGATGATGATGGTCTGCTGGCTGCTCACCGGTTGCGCGGTCGAGCCGCTCGCGCTGGGCTGCACGCTGACCTGCTGCTGCTCGTTGCTCTGCAGGTTGCCGGCGGCCTGGGCCTGGCGGCGCAGGCGCTGCACCGAGTCCATCACCGCATCGGGCTGGGCCAGGAAGGCATCGCCGACGCGCTGCACCCAGGCCGGGTCCTGGCCCAGGGTGACCAGCACCGCCGGGAAGGCGACCAGCGACTGCACGCTGGGGTCCCAGGGTTGCTCGGCGACCAGGCGCACGGCATCGTCGCCGCTGGCTTGCGGATTGGCCTTGGACCAGGCCACCGCATCGGCGACGTCGCCGGGATAGGTGGCCGCCATCAGCACCTGGGCCAGCAGGGCATCGGGATAGAGCGCCAGCGGCGCCAGCATCTGGTCGAGTTCCTCGGTGCCGAACACCTGCTCCGCGGTCGCCGCCGCCGGCTCCTCGGCCGCCAGTAGCGGCGGCCCGGCGAGGCCACCGAGGGCCAGAAGGAGAGGCAGTATCTGCAACATGGCGCATCCCCTTGCACGCAGGCGCGTGCGCTGGCGACGGAGTTCAGCAAGCATAGGCCGGCGCTGGGCATTTGCCATGGCGTGGCGTCCATCCGCCGCGCCTGTTGCGTCGCGGCATGGACAACCGCCGCAGCGCCGCCTCAGAAACGCTCCTCGACCATGCGGAAGGGGTAATGCGCCCCCTTGTAGCGGCCGATCCTGCCGCGCTTGGGCAGTTCGATCTTCTGCTCCCGGGTGATGTCCTCGTAGGGCACCTGCTTGAGCAGATGGCTGATGATGTTCAGGCGCACCCGTCGCTTGTCCTCGGAACGGGCCATGTACCAGGGGGCCCAGGAGGTGTCCGAGGCGGCGAACATCTCGTCGCGGGCGCGGGTGTAGTCGTCCCAGCGGCTGAAGGACTTGAGATCCATGGGCGACAGCTTCCAGATCTTGCGCCCATCGTTGATGCGCTCCTTCAGGCGTCGCTGCTGCTCCTCGGCACTCACCTCCAGCCAGTACTTGATCAGGATGATGCCGGACTCGACCATCATCTTCTCGAACAAGGGCACCACGGTGAGAAACTTGTGCGCCTGCTCCTCGCTGCAGAAGCCCATCACCCGCTCGACGCCGGCGCGGTTGTACCAGCTGCGATCGAAGATCACCACCTCGCCCGCGGCGGGCAGGTGCTGCAGGTAGCGCTGGGCATACATCTGGCTCTTTTCCCGCTCGGTCGGAGCCGGCAAGGCCACCACGCGAAACACCCTTGGGCTGACCCGCTCGGTGATGGCCTTGATGGTGCCGCCCTTGCCGGCGCCGTCGCGCCCCTCGAAGACGATGCAGACCTTCAGACCCTTGGCGACCACCCACTGCTGCAACTTGACCAGCTCCACGTGCAGGGCCTTGAGCTCTTGCTCGTAGTCCTTGCGACGCAGCGGTTCGGTGGCAGAGGTTTGCTCCTTGTCCTTGTCCTTCTTCTTGCCCATGGTTCGAGACCTCGTCGGTGCGTTGGGGGATGCGGCACTGAACGACCGATGCCACCCGTGATGGGTGGCACCCTGGTGTGCAGGCTTGCGCGGCGCGCGACGCCATGGCGGCTGCCGCCCTGCGCCCCTGAACGCTGCCTACCAGCATCAGGCTAGCAGCCTTGCTGCCGCTTGCACGGCCGCCACCCAGGCGCGCCCGGCGCCGCTCAGGCCCCCGCCAGTTCCTGTTCGCGGATCAGCTTCTTGTTGATCTTGCCGACGCTGGTCTTGGGGATGTCGGCGACGAAACGGATCTGCCGCGGGATCGCCCACTTGTTGATCTGCCCGCTGTCGACGAACTGCTGCAGGTGCACTTCGATTGCCGCCTGGTCGAGGCTCGCGCCCGCCGCACAGACCACCAGGGCCAGCGGCCGCTCGCCCCACTGCGCATCGGGGATGCCGACCACGGCCACCGAGGCCACCGCCGCGTGCTGGCTGATCAGGTTCTCCAGGTCCAGCGAGCTGATCCACTCGCCACCGGTCTTGATCACGTCCTTGATGCGGTCCTTGATCTCCACCACGCCGCGGGCGTCGATCGAAGCCATGTCGCCGGTGTGCAGCCAGCCGCCCTGCCACAGCTCGGCGCCCTTCTGTGGCTCGTGCAGGTAGCCTTGGGTCAGCCAGGGCGCGCGCACCACGATCTCGCCCAGGGCCACTCCATCATGGGCCACGTCCTGGCCGTTGGCGTCGACGATGCGCAGGTCGACCAGGGGGATCGGCACGCCGGTCTTGATCCGCTCGGGAATCTGTTCGTCCATCGGCAGGGCCAGGTCTTCGGCGCGCAGGTGGGTCAGGGTCAGCAGCGGGCAGGTCTCGGACATGCCGTAGCCGCAGTGCACGCGCATGCCCCGCTCGCTGGCCTGGCGGGCCAGGCCGAGGGTCAGGGCGCTGCCGCCGAGCAGCATCTTCCAGCCGGTAAAATCGGTGCGCCTGCCCTCCTCGCACTCCAGCATCATCTGCAGGATGGTCGGCACGCAATGGGAGAAGCTCACCCCCTCCTCGCGGAACAGGCGCACCAGGCTGTTGGGCTCGTAGCGGCCCGGATACACCTGCTTGAGCCCCATGGCCGTGGCCACGTAGGGCACGCCCCAGGCATGCACGTGGAACATCGGGGTGATCGGCATGTACACGTCACCCGAGCGCAGCAGCGGCTGGCCGTCCCAGCCGGCGAAGGTGCCCAGCTCGTTCATGGTATGCAGCACCAGCTGGCGGTGGCTGAAGTACACGCCCTTGGGGTTGCCGGTGGTGCCGGTGGTGTAGAACAGGGTGGCCACCGAGCGCTCGTCGAAATCGGGGAAATCGAAGTGGCTGGCGGCGCCGGCAAGCAGCGCCTCGTATTCGCCCAGCGACGGCAGCCGGGTCGGCTTGGCGCTGCTGTCGGTCAGCTGCACGTAGCCCCTGACGGTTTTCAGCTCGCCATTGACCTGCTCCATCAGCGGCAGGAAGTCGTCATGCACCAGGACGATATCGTCCTCGGCGTGGTTCATGGTGTAGGCGACCTGCTCCGGCGACAGGCGGATATTCACCGTATGCAGCACGGCGCCGAGCATCGGCACGGCGAAGAAGCATTCCAGCGCGCGGTGGCTGTCCCAGTCCAGCAGGGCCACGGTGTCGCCGGCCCTGACCCCGGCGGCGGTCAGGGCGTTGGCCAGACGCTGGATGCGCTCGTTAAGGGTGCGATAGCTGTAGCGCAGCTTGTCGGCGTAGACGATCTCCTGGTCCGGCTGGTAGCGCACCCCGGACAGCAGCAGGCGCTTGATCAGCAAGGGGTAGTCGTAGGCGCCCTCTGCCGGGGCAATTCTTTTTGTCGTCGCCATGTTTGTTTTCCCAACGTGACCGTTCTGAAAGTTTGCATCGCTGCAGGCAGGGGTGCGCCTCATGGGCTCTCGCGCACGCGGCGGCGCCCCCTCTCGGGCCTACAGTAGAGAGCCCCGCCCGCTACCGCTTCGCCTACCACGTCATGCGCTTTACATTTGCTGACAGCGCTGCTCGCTAGCGGACATGCGCAGTTCGTAGGGGGGATGACGCTCTTTTCATCCACCACAACGATGCGATCACGCCCTGGTGGATGGATGAAGCGCCATCCACCCTACCAACGCCCCGCGTAGGTGCGCCGCGCGTACCAGGGGCCCAAACGCAAAAGCCCCGGCACTGGGGCCGGGGCTTGCGGGTGTTGCCGGAGGCGCTTAGAACTGCGCGGCGTCGAGCAGGTACAAGCTCTCGCTACCGGCCTTGACCGAGGCGCTCAGCGAGTGGATGCGCGGCAGCAGGCGGGCGAAGTAGAAGCGCGCGGTGCCCAGCTTGCTGGCGTAGAACTCGTCCTGCCCTTCCTTGCCCAGTGCGGCACGCGCCATCAGTGCCCACATGTAGGCATAGGCGGTGTAGCCGAACACCTGCAGGTACTCCACCGACGCCGCGCCGATCTCGTTGGGGTTGCCCTTGGCGCGGTCCAGCACCCAGGCGGTCAGCTCATCCAGGTTCTGCACGGCAGCTGCCAGCGGCTTGGTGAACTCGTCGAGATTGGCATCGGCCGAAGCGATGAAGGCCTTGATCTCGTCGGCCAGGTGCTTGTAGTAGCTGCCGCCGCTGCCGACTATCTTGCGCCCCATCAGGTCCAGCGACTGGATGCCGTTGGTGCCTTCGTAGATCTGGGTGATGCGGCAGTCGCGCACCAGCTGCTCCTGGCCCCACTCGCGGATGAAGCCGTGGCCGCCGAAGATCTGCTGGCCGTGCACCGTGGTTTCCAGCGCCATGTCGGTGAGGAAGGCCTTGGCCACCGGGGTCAGCAGCGCCACCAGTTCCTCGGCACGCTTGGCGGTGTCCTTGTCCTCGCTGTACTTGGCGGTGTCGAGCTGCATGGCGACGTAGCTGGAGAAGGCGCGACCGCCCTCGTTCAGCGCCTTCATGGTCAGCAGCATGCGGCGCACGTCCGGGTGCACGATGATCGGGTCAGCAGCTTTGTCCTTGGCCACCGGGCCGGTCGGCGCGCGGCTCTGGATGCGCTCGCGGGCGTATTCGATGGCGCTCTGGTAGCTGCGCTCGCCCAGGGCCAGGCCCTGGATGCCGACGCCCAGGCGCTCGTAGTTCATCATGGTGAACATGGCCGCCAGGCCCTTGTTCACTTCGCCGACCAGGTAGCCGGTGGCGCCGTCGAAGTTCATCACGCAGGTGGCCGAGGCCTTGATGCCCATCTTGTGTTCGATCGAGCCGCAGCCCAGGGCGTTCTTCTCGCCCAGCGAACCGTCGGCGTTGACCATGAACTTGGGCACCAGGAACAGCGAGATGCCCTTCGGCCCGGCCGGTGCGTCCGGCAGCTTGGCCAGCACCAGGTGGATGATGTTCTCGGTCAGGTCGTGCTCGCCACCAGTGATGAAGATCTTGGTACCGGAAATCTTGTAGCTACCGTCGGCCTGGGGTTCGGCCTTGGTGCGGATGATGCCGAGGTCGGTACCGGCGTGCGGCTCGGTCAGGCACATGGAACCGGCCCAGACGCCGGCGTACATGTTCGGCAGGTACTGCGCCTTGAGCGCTTCACTGGCGTGGTTGAGGATCGACAGGCAGGCGCCGGCGGTGAGCATCGGGTACAGGCCGAAGGACAGGTTGGCCGAGTTGACCATTTCCTCGACCTGGGCGCCGATCACCTTGGGCATGCCCATGCCGCCGAACTCCGGCGAGCCGCCAACGCCGACCCAGCCACCCTCGGCGTAGGTCTGGTAGGCCTC
This sequence comes from Pseudomonas sp. NPDC077649, assembly GCF_044542855.1. NCBI lineage: Bacteria > Pseudomonadati > Pseudomonadota > Gammaproteobacteria > Pseudomonadales > Pseudomonadaceae > Pseudomonas > Pseudomonas sp. NPDC077649. The sequence goes on from NZ_JBITVF010000003.1 coordinate 135,180, forward strand.
GGGGAAACCGGCCGGGGTCTTCACCGCGCCGCCTTCCCAGCTGCAGCCTTCCTCGTCGCCGCTGCGGTTCAGCGGGGCGATGCTGCCGGCGGTGACCTTGCCGGCTTCTTCGAGGATGGCGCTGGCGGTCTCGGCATCGACCACCTCGGCCAGGGCCGGCAGCTCGGCCCAGAGCTTGGAGACTTCGAAAACTTCATTGAGCACGAAGCGCATGTCGCGCAGGGGGGCTTGGTAATCGGCCATATTGCAATCTCTCGGATGATGCGGGCATGCACGATGCCGTGATGGATGAAGTGCCGGCCGGATCAGCCGGCGCCAAGCGCCGGCCAGGCCAGCGGCAGTGAGCGCTCGCGCGGCGCTGGCTCGAGCAGGCTGTCCAGGGCCGCCAGTAGCAGCGCGCCGACGGCGTCCTGGCGCTGCTGCGCGGTCAGGTCCGGGCACGCCGGCGGCAGGTTGTTGAGCCAGGTGACCAGCGCCTGTACGCCGAACCGCAGGCGAGCCGGCGCCCCGCCCGCTCCGGCCTCCAGCAGCAGGTGCGCCAGGCGCTCTTCGTAGGCTTCGCGCAGCCCCTGGATACGCCGGCGATGGGCCGGCGTCAGGCAGCGCAACTCCTGCTCGGCCAGCTGAAACTGGGCCGGGCGCCGTTCGTGCAAGGCGATATGGCGTTGCAGCAGCTGCTCCAGGCGCTCCCGGGCACTGCCCCTGGCAACACGACGCGGCGCGCCCAGCAGTTCCTCGTAGAGCTCCTCGATCAGCTCGAACAGCAGCTGTTCCTTGCTCTCGAAATGGTGATAGAGCGAGCCCGCGGCCATGCCCAGGTGCAGGGCCAGCTCGCGCATGCCGACCTGGGCGAAGCCGCGCTCGGCGAACAGCGCCAGCGCCTTGCCGCGCAGGGTCTCGAGCCTGGTTTCAGCGCACGCACCGGCCATGGCGGCTCACACGCGCTCGAAGATCGCGGCGATACCCTGACCGCCGCCGATGCACATGGTCGCCAGGGCATAGCGGCCGCCGACCCGATGCAGTTCGTGGATGGCCTTGGTGACGATGATCGCGCCGGTGGCGCCGATCGGATGGCCGAGGGAAATGCCCGAGCCATTGGGGTTGACCCGCGCCGGGTCGAAGTCCAGCTCACGGGCCACGGCGCAGGCCTGGGCGGCGAACGCCTCGTTGGACTCGATCACATCCAGGTCGGCCACCGTCAGGCCGGCGCGCCGCAGCGCCAGGCGCGTTGCCGGAATCGGCCCGAGCCCCATCAGCTCGGGCTCGACGCCGGCGTGGGCATAGCTGACCAGGCGCGCCAGCGGGCGCAGATTGTCGCTCTTCACCGCCGCGCCGCTGGCCAGCAGCAGCGCCGCGGCGCCGTCGTTGAGGCCCGAAGCGTTGCCGGCGGTCACCGTGCCGCCCTGCTTGAAGGCGGTCTTCATCGCCGCCAGCTGCTCCAGGGAGACATCGCCGCGCACATGCTCGTCGACCTCGAACAGCTGCACGCCTTTGCGGCTCTTCAGCTCCACCGGCACGATCTGGCTGGCGAAGCGCCCTTCGGCGATGGCGCGGGCGGCGCGGCGCTGGCTCTCCAGGGCCAGCTCATCCTGCGCCTCGCGGCTGATGCCATGGCGCTCGGCCACGTTCTCGGCGGTGATGCCCATATGGATGCGCTGGAAGGGGTCGTGCAGCACGCCGAGCATATAGTCCTGCGCCTGCATGTCGCCCAGGCGCGCGCCCCAGCGCGCGGCGGACATCAGGTAGGGCCCGCGGCTCATCGACTCGGCGCCGCCGGCGATGGCCACCTCGGTGTCCCCCAGCAGCAGGCTCTGCGCCGCCGAAATCACCGCCTGCAGGCCGGAACCGCAGAGACGGTTGACGTTGAAGGCCGGGGTTTCCTTGGACAGGCCGGCATTGAGCGCCGCCACTCGGGCCAGGTAGGCATCGCCCGGTTCGCTGGCAATCACATTGCCCAGCACCACATGCCCGACCCGCTCCGGTGCGCAACCGGCGCGCTGCAGGGCCGCGCCGACGGCCGTGGTGGCCAGTTGCGACAGCGCGACATCCTTGAGCGAGCCGCCGAAGGAGCCGATGGCGGTTCGTGCAGCGCTGACGATGAAGACTTCAGGGGTAGACATGGCGGGCTCCGTTGCAAGGGGTATCGGTTGCAGCGGCGTCCACCCGAGGGTGACGCCGCCGCATGCGCCAATCTAGGGGCAACGCCGCGAGGCGTCTTTTCATTTGATGACAATCTGCAGTCATTCCATGACAAACCCGAAAGACTGTCGACACTATCATGCCACGCAATTGACCAGACCCATTTAAATGGGTAGTTTTCGTGCATATTAATAAATATTGTCGACACTAAGTCATCACCCAGCAAAGCGATCGCCGCCTGCGAGGAAAGGTGGCGGACCGCGCCGCATCGGCTACCACGCCTTCGAGCACAAGCTCGACGCGCTGTTCGCCACAAAGAAATGACGCTCATAACACCGCTGCGATCGGGCAAGCCCCGCCAGCACCCGGCTACCCAGTCCAGGCCCTGTCAGATCGGCCTTCTGTCCCGAGGAATCACACCGTGCTTGAAACCTACCGCCACCATGTCGCCGAACGTGCCGAGCAGGGCCTGCCGCCCCTGGCGCTGAATGCCGAACAGACCGCCGCCCTGGTCGAACTGCTGAAGAACCCGCCAGCCGGCGAAGCCGCCTTCCTGCTCGATCTGATCAGCCACCGCGTCCCCGCCGGCGTGGACGAAGCCGCCTACGTCAAGGCCGGTTTCCTCTCTGCCGTGGCCAAGGGCGAAGCCACTTCCCCGCTGATCAGCAAGCAACGCGCCGTCGAGCTGCTGGGTACCATGCAGGGCGGCTACAACATCGCCACCATGGTCGAGCTGCTGGACGACGCCACCCTGGGCGCCGTTGCCGCCGAGCAACTCAAGCACACCCTGCTGATGTTCGACGCCTTCCACGACGTCGCCGAGAAGGCCAAGGCCGGCAATGCCGCGGCCAAGGCCGTGCTGCAGTCCTGGGCCGATGGCGAATGGTTCACCGCCCGCCCGGCGCTGGCCGAGAAGATCACCCTGAGCGTGTTCAAGGTGCCCGGCGAAACCAACACCGACGACCTGTCGCCGGCTCCGGACGCCTGGTCGCGCCCGGACATCCCGCTGCACGCCCTGGCCATGCTGAAGATGGCTCGCGACGGCATCGTGCCGCAGCAGCCCGGCGCGGTCGGCCCGCTGGCACAGATCGAGGCGGTCAAGGCCAAGGGTTACCCGGTGGCCTATGTCGGCGACGTGGTCGGCACCGGCTCCTCGCGCAAATCCGCCACCAACTCGGTGCAGTGGTTCTTCGGCGACGACATTCCCCATATTCCGAACAAGCGCGCCGGCGGCTTCTGCTTTGGCAACAAGATCGCCCCGATCTTCTACAACACCATGGAAGACGCCGGCGCCCTGCCAATCGAATTCGACGTGGCCGCCCTCGATATGGGCGATGTGATCGACCTCTACCCCTACGCCGGCAAGGTCTGCAAGCACGGCACCGACGACGTCATCACCACCTTCGAACTGAAGACTCCGGTGCTGCTCGATGAAGTCCGCGCTGGCGGCCGTATCCCGCTGATCGTCGGCCGTGGCCTGACCGAGAAGGCGCGTGCCGAACTGGGCCTGGCCCCCTCCAACCTGTTCAACAAGCCGCAAGCGCCGGCCGACAGCGGCAAGGGCTTCACCCTGGCGCAGAAGATGGTCGGCCGCGCCTGCGGTCTGCCGGAAGGTAAAGGCGTGCGTCCGGGCACCTACTGCGAACCGAAGATGACCACCGTCGGCTCCCAGGACACCACCGGCCCGATGACCCGCGACGAGCTGAAAGACCTGGCGTGCCTGGGCTTCTCCGCCGACCTGGTGATGCAGTCCTTCTGCCACACCGCGGCCTATCCCAAGCCGGTGGACGTCACCACCCACCACAGCCTGCCGGACTTTATGCGCAATCGCGGCGGCGTCTCGCTCAAGGTAGGCGACGGCATCATCCACAGCTGGCTGAACCGCATGCTGCTGCCGGACACCGTCGGCACCGGCGGCGACTCGCACACCCGCTTCCCGATCGGCATCAGCTTCCCGGCCGGTTCCGGCCTGGTCGCCTTCGCTGCCGCCACCGGCGTCATGCCGCTGGACATGCCGGAATCCGTGCTGGTGCGCTTCAAGGGCAAGATGCAACCCGGTATCACCCTGCGTGACCTGGTCCACGCCATCCCCTACTACGCCATCCAGAAAGGCCTGCTGACCGTCGAGAAGAAGGGCAAGAAGAACATCTTCTCCGGCCGTATCCTCGAGATCGAAGGCCTGGACAACCTGACCGTCGAGCAGGCGTTCGAGCTGTCCGATGCCTCCGCCGAGCGTTCGGCTGCCGGTTGCACCATCAAACTGCCGGAAGCGGCCATCGCCGAATACCTGCAGTCCAACATCACCCTGCTGCGCTGGATGATCAGCGAAGGCTACGGCGATGCCCGCACCCTGGAGCGTCGTGCCCAGGCCATGGAAGCCTGGCTGGCCAAGCCGCAGCTGCTGGCCGCCGATGCCGACGCCGAATACGCCGAGATCATCGAGATCGACCTGGCCGAAGTGACCGAGCCGGTGCTCTGTGCACCGAACGACCCGGACGACGCCCGCCTGCTGTCCACCGTGGCCGGCGACAAGATCGACGAAGTGTTCATCGGTTCGTGCATGACCAACATCGGTCACTTCCGCGCTGCCGGCAAGCTGCTGGACAAGGTCAAGGGCGGTATCCCGACCCGTCTGTGGCTGGCCCCGCCGACCAAGATGGACGCCCACCAGCTGACCGAAGAAGGCTACTACGGCATCTACGGCAAGGCCGGTGCACGCATGGAGATGCCGGGGTGCTCGCTGTGCATGGGCAACCAGGCGCGCGTGCAGACCGGCTCCACCGTGGTCTCCACCTCCACCCGCAACTTCCCCAATCGCCTGGGCGACGCCACCAACGTCTACCTGGCCTCCGCCGAACTGGCCGCGGTTGCCTCGATCATCGGCAAGCTGCCGACCGTCGAGGAGTACATGGTCTATGCGAAGGATATCGATAGCATGGATGGCGACATCTACCGCTACCTGAGCTTCGACCAGATCGCCGACTTCCGCGAAGCGGCGGCCAACGCCAAGATCCCGCTCGTGCCGGCCTGATCCCAGCGCTGTAGAACAAGCCCCGCCCCGTGCGGGGCTTGTTTATTGGGTGGCATATCGCGCGCCATACGGCGCGCCGCCAACCACTGAGCCTGCAATCTAGCGCGGCAAGATCTCTCCTGGATTTCACTGCTCATGGCCGGCGTACCCGAGGGGCCCACCGACGGCCGGCGGCTTGACCGGGTGCCGGGCAAACCAAATACTGTACATATAAACAGTATTCGGACGATTTCAACGCCATGCCTTCCGTGGTCGCCCTCGAGCACCTCTTCGACAGCCGCCGCCTCTGGCGCGCCCAGGACGTTGCCCGCACGCCCAGCGGCCAAACGACCGGCCATGCCGCGCTGGACGCCCTGCTGCCCGGCGGCGGCTGGCCCGAGGCGGCGCTGAGCGAGCTGCTGGTGGCCGCCCCCGGTATCGGCGAACTGCGCCTGCTGTGGCCAACCCTGGCGCGTCTGACCCAGGCCGGCGAGCGCGTGGTGCTGGTCGCCCCGCCCCATCTGCCCTACCCCCAGGCCTGGCTGGCGGCGCAGGTCGATCTGCGCCAGCTGAGCATCGTCCATGCCCAGGGGCGCGACGCGCTGTGGGCGGCCGAGCAATGCCTGCGCTCGGGCAGTTGCGGCGCGGTGCTGTGCTGGCCGCAGCAGGCCGAGGATCGCGCCCTGCGCCGCCTGCAGGTGGCGGCCGAGACCGGGCAGACCCTGGCCTTCGCTTACCGCCCGCTGGGCGAGGCGATCAACCCGTCACCGGCGGCCCTGCGCCTGGCCATCGAGGCCCGGCCGGCGCAGCTGCGCGTACTCAAGTGCCGCGGCGGCCTGGCGCCGGCACAGCCGCTGCCGACCGCGGGCTGGTCCTGAAATGAACCCGCTCTGGGCCTGCATCCTGCTGCCGCAGCTGGCGCTCGATGGCGTCATGCGCCAGCGTGCCGAACCGACCGAGCCGCTGGTGCTGCTCGGCGGCCCGCCACAGCGGCGCGTGCTGCAGGCGGTCAACCCGGCGGCGCGCGCGCTGGGCCTCAAGCCCGGGCAGCTGCTCAGCGCGGCCCAGGCGCTGACCCGCGGCTTCGCCAGCGCCGACTACGACCTCGCCGCCATCGAGCGCTGGCAGCAGTTCCTCGCCGCCTGGGCCTATGGTTTCAGCGCCCAGGTCAGCCTGCACTACCCGCGCTGTCTGCTGCTGGAGGTGGGCTCCAGCCTCGGGCTGTTCGGCCCCTGGCCGCGCTTCGAGGCGCGCCTGCGCCGCGAACTGGGCGAGCTGGGTTTCCAGCAGCGCATCACCCTGGCGCCCAACCCGGTCGCCGCGCGCATGCTGGCCAACGTCCACGACGGCCTGGCGATCGGCGACGCGGCCGAGCTGCGCGCCGCGCTCGAACGCCTGCCGGTGGAGCGCATCGGCCTGTCCCGCGAGACCGCCTCCGCCCTCGCCCGCATGGGCCTGCGCAGCCTGCAGCAGTTGCTCGCCCTGCCACGTGACGGCCTGGCGCGGCGCTTTCCGGCCGAGCTGCTGCGCCACCTCGACAGCCTGCTCGGCGAACGGGCGCTGGCCCTGGAGTTCTACCGCCCGCCGGATCGCTTCGATGCGCGCATCGAGCTCAACTTCGAGGTCGAGTCGCACCAGGCGCTGCTGTTTCCGCTGCGCCGCCTGACCGCCGATCTGGCCGCCTACCTGGCCGGACGCGACAGCGGCGTGCAGCGCTTCACTCTGCATCTAGAGCACCGCAATCGCCCGGCCAGTCAGCTGGTGGTGGGCCTGCTCAGCGCCGAGCGCGATCCGGCCATGCTGCTGGAGCTGACCCGCGGCCGCCTGGAGCAGCTGCAACTGCCGGCGCCGGTACTGGCGCTGCGCCTGGAGGCCCGCGAGTTGCCCGCCTTCGCCCCGCAGCACCGCCAGCTGTTCGACGAGCGACCGCAGCAGTCGCTGCCCTGGGAGCAACTGCGCGAACGCCTGCGCGCCCGCCTCGGCGACGAGGCGGTGCAGGGCCTCGGCGCCCGCGCCGATCACCGCCCGGAGCTGAGCTGGCAGGCCGAGAGCGACCGGCATACGCCATCGCTGCCCAGCGTCGGGCCGCGTCCCGGCTGGCTGCTGGGCGAACCTCAGCCGCTGGCCGAGGCCGGCCTGCTGATCCTCGCCGGCCCCGAGCGCATCGAATCCGGCTGGTGGGACGGCGGCGACCTGCGCCGCGACTATTACCTGGTGCAAACCCGCAGCGGCCAGCGCGCCTGGGCCTTTCGCCCGGTCGGCGGCGGAGGACCGCTGCAGCTGCACGGCTGGTTCGCATGACGCCCGACTACGCCGAGCTGCACTGCCTGTCCAATTTCAGCTTTCAACGTGGAGCCTCCAGCGCCCGCGAGCTGTTCGAGCGCGCCGCGCGCCTCGGCTACCGGGCCTTGGCGATCACCGACGAATGCACGCTCGCCGGCATCGTGCGCGCCTGGCAGGCGGCCAAGGAGAGCGACCTGGCGCTGATCGTCGGCAGCGAGATGCCCATCGAAGATGGTCCCAAGCTGGTGCTGCTGGCCGAGGACCTGGCCGGCTACCAGGCGCTGTGCCGGCTGATCACCGTCGCCCGGCGCCGCGCCGAGAAGGGGCGCTACCGCCTGCTGCGCGAGGACTTCGACGCGCCGCTGGCCGGCCTGCTGGCGATCTGGCTGGCCACACCGCAGGCCAGCGAGAACGAGGGCATCTGGTTGCGCCAGCGTTTTGCCGACCGCCTGTGGCTGGGCATCGAACTGCACCGCGGCGCCGACGATGCCGCCCGCCTGCGCCAGTTGCAGGCCCTGGCCGCGCGCCTGCAGATTCCCGCCCTGGCCTGCGGCGACGTGCATATGCACGCCCGCGGCCGCCGCGCCCTGCAGGACTGCATGAGCGCCATCCGCCAGCACCTGCCGGTGGCCGAAGCCGGCGCCTGGCTGTTTCCCAACGGCGAGCGCCACCTGCGCCGCCGCGAGGAGCTGGCCGAGCTGTATCCGCAGGCGTTGCTCGACGAGACGCTACGGGTGGCCGAGCGCTGCCGCTTCGAACTCGGCCAGCTGCAATATCAGTACCCGCACGAGCTGGTGCCGGCCGGCCACAATGCCTCCTCCTGGCTGCGTCATCGGGTCGAACAAGGCCTGCGCTGGCGCTGGCCGGATGGCGCCAGCGCCAAGGTGCGGACGCAGGTCGAGCACGAGCTGCAGCTGATCACTGAGCTGAAATACGAGAGCTATTTTCTTACCGTGCACGACATCGTCCGCTGGGCCCGCGAGCAGCACATCCTCTGCCAGGGCCGTGGCTCGGCGGCCAACTCGACCGTGTGCTTCGCCCTCGGCATCACCGAACTGAATCCGGACAACTCGGGCAGCCGGCTGCTGTTCGAACGCTTTCTCTCGCGCGAGCGCAACGAGCCGCCGGATATCGACGTCGACTTCGAGCACGAACGCCGCGAGGAAGTCATCCAGTACGTGTTTCGCCGCTATGGCCGCCAGCGCGCGGCGCTGACCGCGGTGGCCAGCACCTATCACGGCGCTGGCGCGCTGCGCGACGTGGCCAAGGCGCTCGGCCTGCCGCCCGATCAGGTCGGCGCCCTGGCCGACTGCTGCGGGCGCTGGAGCGACCGCATGCCGGACGCCGAGCGCCTGCGCGAGGCCGGCTTCGACCCGGACAGCCAGTCGCTGCACCGCATCCTCACCCTGGCCGGCGAGCTGATCGGCTTTCCCCGTCACCTGTCGCAGCACCCGGGCGGCTTCGTCATCTCCGAACACCCGCTGCAGACCCTGGTGCCGGTGGAGAACGCCAGCATGGCCGAGCGCACCGTGATCCAGTGGGACAAGGACGACCTCGACCTGGTCGGCCTGCTCAAGGTCGATATCCTCGCCCTCGGCATGCTCAGCGCACTGCGTCGCTGCTTCGCCCTGATCGAGCGCTACCGCGGCACGCGCTGGACCCTGGCCGGCCTGCCGCAGGAGGATGCGGCGACCTACGCCATGATCAGCCGCGCCGACACCGTTGGCGTGTTCCAGATCGAGTCGCGCGCGCAGATGGCCATGCTGCCGCGCCTGCGCCCGCAAAAGTTTTACGACCTGGTGATCCAGGTCGCCATCGTCCGTCCCGGGCCGATCCAGGGCGACATGGTCCATCCCTATCTGCGCCGGCGTAATAAAGAAGAACCGGTGGAGTACCCATCCAAAGAGCTGATTCCGGTGTTCGCACGCACCCTCGGCGTGCCGCTGTTTCAGGAGCAGGTGATGGAGCTGGCCATGGTCGCCGCCGACTACAGCCCCGGCGAGGCCGACGAGCTGCGCCGCTCGATGGCCGCCTGGAAGCGCCACGGTGGGCTGGAGCCGCATCGCCAGCGGCTGACCTCGCGCATGCTGGAAAAAGGCTACACGGCGGAATTCACCGCGCGCATCTTCCGCCAGATCGAGGGCTTCGGCAGCTACGGCTTCCCCGAATCCCACGCCGCCAGCTTCGCCCTGCTCACCTACGCCAGCTGCTGGCTGAAATGCCACGAGCCGGCCGCCTACGCCTGCGCCCTGGTCAACAGCTGGCCGATGGGCTTCTACAGCCCCGACCAGGTGCTGCAGGACGCTCGCCGCCACGGCATCGAGGTGCGCCCGGCGGACGTGCGCCACAGCGCCTGGGACTGCAGCCTGGAGCCAAGCGGCGGCGAGCAGCCGGCGATCCGCCTGGGGCTGCGCCTGCTGCGCGGCTTTCGCGAGGAGGCTGCCAAACGCATCGAGGCGGCGCGGCAGGCGGCGCCCTTCACCGATGTGGACGACCTGTGCCGACGCACCGCACTGGATGCCCGCGCCCGCGAGTGCCTGGCCGATGCCGGCGCCCTGCGCGGTTTGGCCGGCGACCGTTACCGCGCCCGCTGGGCGGTGGCCGGGGTGGAGCCGCAGCTGCCGCTGTTCGCCGGCCATCCGAGCCGCGAGGAACCCGTGGCGCTGCCGCAACCCACGGTCGGCGAAGACCTGCTGACGGATTACGCCACCTTCGGCACCACCCTCGGACCGCACCCGCTGGCGCTGCTGCGCGAACGGCTGAGGGCCAGGCGCTGCCGTAGCTCGCGTGAGCTGGGCGCGGTCGAACACGGCCGCCCGGTCAGCGTCGCCGGCCTGGTGATCGGCCGCCAGCGCCCGCAAACCGCCAGCGGGGTGATCTTCGTCACCCTGGAAGACGAGTTCGGCATGGTCAACGTGGTGGTCTGGCATGACCTGGCCGAGCGCCAGCGCCGGGTGCTGCTGCAGGCGCGGCTGCTGCGCATCGACGGCCACCTGGAAAGCGCCGACGGCGTGCGCCACGTCATCGCCGGGCGCCTGGTCGACCTGAGCCCGCTGCTGACCGGGCTCGACGTGAAGAGCCGGGATTTCCACTAGGGTGTCGACAGCCGGGAGAAAGCCAATCCCGACCTGACGCCCGAGAACGCGCACTGCCGACAAAGCCCGCCCGACAGGATGACGCCGCGCATCGCCAAGCTGAGCAAGCTCGCCCCGGCATCGCCATCCGCCGAACGCCCTTTCGTCTTGCCGTGGCGCAAGCGCGGGCTGTGGATCATGCCGCCAAGTGGTACCATTGCGCGCTTCACGCCGCGCTGGCTGCCCAGGGCATCCCCAAGCGCCGGCGATACGACGCCCGACAGACCACGCCAACACATGCCTGACGACAGGCCGGCCCCCATGGCTTCAGCGCAAGCCGGCCCGGGGCACCGCGTGTGGATGTTCCTCGACCTATACCCAGCGGCTGAACTCGGCCTTCAACAGGAACGAGTTCGCCCAGCTGCCTGCCACAAGCGACGTGGCAGGCGCGGGTGCAGGAACCGGGAAAGGCGATTAACCACCGCAGCCCCGCAGGACAAGCAATTGATCTCCACCGCTAATATCACCATGCAGTTCGGCGCCAAGCCGCTGTTCGAGAACGTTTCCGTCAAGTTCGGCAACGGCAACCGCTACGGCCTGATCGGCGCCAACGGCTGCGGCAAGTCGACCTTCATGAAGATCCTCGGCGGCGATCTGGAGCCGTCCGGCGGCCAGGTGATGCTCGAACCCAACGTGCGCCTGGGCAAACTGCGCCAGGACCAGTTCGCCTACGAAGAATTCAACGTGATCGACACTGTGATCATGGGTCACGAGGAGCTGTGGAAGGTCAAGGCCGAGCGCGACCGTATCTACTCGCTGGCGGAAATGAGCGAAGAAGACGGCATGAAGGTCGGCGAGCTGGAGGGCGAGTTCGCCGAGATGGACGGCTACACCGCCGAATCCCGCGCCGGCGAACTGCTGCTGGGCCTGGGGATTCCGCTGGAGCAGCACTTCGGCCCGATGAGCGAAGTGGCGCCGGGCTGGAAGCTGCGCGTGCTGCTGGCCCAGGCGCTGTTCTCCGATCCGGACGTGCTGCTGCTCGACGAGCCGACCAACCACCTGGATATCAACACCATCCGCTGGCTGGAAAACATCCTCACGGCGCGTAACAGCACCATGATCATCATTTCCCACGACCGTCACTTCCTCAACTCGGTCTGCACCCACATGGCCGACCTGGATTACGGCGAGCTGCGCCTGTTCCCCGGCAACTACGACGAGTACATGACCGCCGCGACCCAGTCGCGCGAACAGCTCTTGGCCGACAACGCCAAGAAGAAGGCGCAGATCGCCGAACTGCAGACCTTCGTCAGCCGCTTCTCGGCCAACGCCTCCAAGGCCAAGCAGGCCACTTCGCGCGCCAAGCAGATCGACAAGATCCAGCTGGCCGAGGTCAAGCCGTCCAGCCGGGTCAGCCCGTTCATCCGCTTCGAGCAGAACAAGAAGCTGCACCGCCAGGCCGTGACCATCGAGAAGGTCTCCAAGGCCTTCGACGACAAGGTGCTGTTCAAGAACTTCAGCTTCACCGTCGAAGCCGGCGAGCGCGTCGCCATCATCGGCCCCAACGGCATCGGCAAGACCACCCTGCTGCGCACCCTGGTCGGCGAAATGGCGCCGGATGCCGGCGCGGTGAAGTGGACCGAGAGCGCCGAGGTCGGCTACTACGCCCAGGATCACGCCCACGACTTCGAAGACGACGTCAGCCTGTTCGACTGGATGGGCCAGTGGACCACCGGCGAGCAGACCATTCGCGGCACCCTGGGGCGCATGCTGTTCTCCAACGACGAGATCCTCAAATCGGTCAAGGTCATCTCCGGCGGCGAACAGGGCCGCATGCTGTTCGGCAAGCTGATCCTGCAAAAGCCCAACGTGCTGGTGATGGACGAGCCGACCAACCACCTCGACATGGAATCGATCGAGGCGCTCAACCTGGCGCTGGAGAACTACCCCGGCACGCTGATCTTCGTCAGCCACGACCGCGAGTTCGTCGGCTCCCTGGCCACCCGCATCATCGAGCTGTCGGACAACGGCGTGACCGACTTCAGCGGCACCTACGACGACTACCTGCGCAGCCAGGGCGTGATCGTCTGATCCAGCGCTCCACGCAGCAACGACAAAGCCCGCCGAAGCGGGCTTTGTCGTTTCAGCCTGCCGCTCAGGCGGTGGCGAACAGCTCGGCGATCCGCTGTGCGGCGCCGCTCAGCGCCGCGGCACGCGGCTCCTCGCCATAGGCCAGGCCCTCGGCACGGACGATCTCGATGTCATCGATACCGAGGAAGTTCAGCACCCGCACCAGGTAGTCCTCGTGTGCCTGGCCCGAGGGTTGACCGGCATGGATGCCGCCGGCGCTCGAGGCGATCACCACCGTCTTGCCGCCCGCCAGCCCGACCGGGCCGTTCTCGCCGTAGCTGAAGGTCTTGCCGGCGATCGCGACGCGGTCGATCCAGGCCTTGAGCTGGCTCGGAATCGCGAAGTTGTACATCGGCGCACCGATGACGATGGCGTCGGCGGCGAGGAACTCCTCCAGGGTGCGCTCGGCCAGTTCGGTCTCGTGGCGCTGGGCGGCGTCACGCAGCTCGGCCGGGGTACCGGCTGCCACCAGGCTGGCGGCGGACAGATGGCTGAGCGCGTCGCTGGCCAGATCGCGGTAGCTGACCTGAGTACCAGGCACCGCCGCCGTCCAGGCCTCGACCACGGCTCGGCTGAGCTGGCGGGAGGCAGAGGACTCACCGAGGATGCTTGAATCGAGGTGCAACAGTTTCATAGGGCTCTCCAAATGGGCGCGCGTTCGCGACGAGATGGCAGAGATGCTATTCATGGAGCCAATGCACGATAAGACCGGAAAAATGCGATAGTTCGTCCCACCTATAGGACGATGACCATGCAAGACCTCAACGATCTGTTCTACTTCGCCAAGGTGGTGGAAGCCGGTGGCTTCGCCGCGGCCGGCCGCGCCCTGGGCATTCCCAAGTCGCGTCTGTCGCGGCGCATCGCCGAACTGGAGAACCGCCTGGGCGCCCGCTTGCTGCAACGAACCACGCGCAAGCTGGTGCTGACCGATATCGGCGAACGTTACCTGCGCCACTGCCAGGCCATGTTGCTGGAGGCCGAACAGGCCGAGGAGACGGTGGCCAGCCTGACCAGCGAACCGCGCGGCCGAGTGCGCTTTTCCACCCCCAGCGGGCTGGCCCTGCTGCCCGGGCTGATCAACGACTTCCTCATCCGCTACCCCAAGGTGCAGCTGGAAATCCTGCAGACCAGCCGCCGCGTCGACCTGTTCAATGAAGCCGTGGACGTGGCGCTGCGGGTACGCAATCTCGACGACGAGGAGCCGGGGCTGATCACCCGCCGCCTGGTGCCGGCACGCGCCCACGTGGTGGCGCGCCCCGATCTGCTCTGCGGCGCGCGCATCGAGCACCCCAGAGACCTGCAACGCCTGCCGGCGCTCGGCGCCCTCGGCGCCGATCGGCGCATCCACCTGCGCTTTCACCACAACACCACGCAGGAGGCCCACGAAGTCGCGCTGGAAGCCAGGCTGGGCATCGACGACTTCGCCGTTCGCAAGCAGGCAGCCCTGGCCGGCCTGGGCATCACCCTGCTGCCCACCACCTTCTGCCACGAAGAGCTGACCGACGGTCGTCTGCTGGCGCTACTGCCGGCCTGGAGCGTGCCCCAGGGCCACGTGCAGCTGGCCTACAGCCACCGGCGCGGCCTGTCGCCCGCGGTGCGCGCCTGGATCGAGCACCTGAGCGAGGCGATCAAGCGCTGGGACTTTCCGCTCTGACTCAGATAGGCGACCGACGCCCGCGGTGGTGGCCCGAACGAAAACGGGGCTACCGATGTACCGGCAGCCCCGTGCAGGAATCAAGCGCTCCGTGGCGCCGGACACTTGAGCCGGCGCGGACTCGTCACAGCAGCATGGCGGCGGCCCAACCGAACGCCAGCAGCGGCAGGTTGTAATGCAGGAAGGTGGGCACCACGCTGTCCCAGATATGGTTGTGCTGACCGTCGACGTTGAGCCCGGCGGTCGGGCCGAGGGTCGAGTCGGAGGCCGGCGAGCCGGCATCGCCGAGGGCGCCGGCGGTGCCGACGATGCAGACGATGGCCAGCGGGCTGAAGCCCAGCTGCACGCCCAGCGGCACGAAGATCGCCGCGATGATCGGGATGGTGGAGAAGGACGAGCCGATGCCCATGGTCACCAGCAGGCCGACCAGCAGCATCAGCAGCGCGCCGATCGCCTTGTCGTGGCCGATCAGCGCGGCGGCGCCGTCGACCAGGGTCTTGACCTCGCCGGTGGCCTTCATCACCTCGGCGAAACCGGCGGCGGCGATCATGATGAAGCCGATCATCGCCATCATCTTCATGCCCTCGGTGAACAGCCCGTCGGCCTCCTTCCAGCGCACCACACCGGACACCGAGAAGATCACGAAGCCGGCCAGGGCGCCGATGATCATCGAGTCCAGCCACAGCTGCACGACGAACGCCGCGGCGATGGCCACGCCGGCCACCAGCAGGCTCAGCGGGTTGTACTGCACGTCGACGCGCTCGGCCTGCTCGATCTTCGCCAGGTCGTAGACGCGCTTGCCGCGGTAGCTGAAGAACACCGCCACGAGCAGGCCGAAGAGCATGCCCAGCGCCGGAATGGCCATGGCCTGGGTGATGTTCACGCCGCTGACGTCCACCCCGGACTTGGCCACGTTGGCCAGCAGGATGTCGTTGAGGAAGATGCCGCCGAAGCCCACCGGCAGGAACATGTAGGGGGTGATCAGGCCGAAGGTCAGCACGCAGGCGATCAGGCGGCGGTCGAGCTGCAGCTTGCTCAGCACATAGAGCAGCGGCGGCACCAGCAGCGGGATGAAAGCGATATGGATCGGCAGGATGTTCTGCGAGGAAATCGCCACCGCCAGCAGCAACGCGATCAGCAACCACTTGAGCAGGCCGCCACCGGCCGCGTCCTGCTGGCCGACCAACGCCAGCGCCTTGTCCGCCAGGGCATGGGCCAGGCCGGACTTGGCGATGGCCACGGCGAAGGCGCCGAGCAGCGCATAGGACAGCGCCACCGTGGCGCCGCCGCCGAGGCCCTGGTTGAAGGCGCTCAGCGTGCCCTCCACGCCCAGGCCGCCGAGCAGGCCGCCGGCCAGCGCGCCGATGATCAGCGCCACCACCACGTGCACCCGGCACAGGCTGAGGATCAGCATGATGCCGACCGCCGCTATTACTGCGTTCATAAACCGCTCCACCTACAGAAATGCCGGCGCAGGCGCCGGGCCGAAAAAAGCCGCGTACTCTGCCGCATGCGGCCACGGCTGTCAAAAACGCAGGCGTTCAGAATTTCGAGCGAAACGTGCATAATCCCGATCCCGCACGCGCGCCGATCAAGAAAGCCGCCGGCGTACCGATAACCAGCCGTAGTCCATCGAAGAAAGGAACGCCCCATGCTGTTCAGCCGTCTTTCGATCCAGTGGAAGATCACCCTGCTCGCCGGCCTCTGTCTGCTCGCCATCGTCACCCTGCTGGTGGGCGCCTCGCAGTACCAGTCCAGCCGCAGTGCCGGCTTGGTGCGCGAGGCCTCGTACGGCATGCTGGAGGAAAGCGCCAAGTTGCGCCTGCAGGCGCGCGGCGAGCTGCAGGCGATCCGCATTCAGCGCTACTTCATGGACGCCTACCAGTACGGCAAGGGCTTCTCGCGGCAGATCCTGTTCCTCCGCGAACAGGCGGAAAAGCGCTTTCTCGATGCCTTCGACCTGCGCGAGGACCTGACCCGCCAGGTACGCACCAGCCTGGAGGCCAACCCCGCGCTGCTCGGTCTGTACCTGGTGTTCGAGCCCAACGCGCTGGACGGCAAGGACGAACTCTTCGCCGACCAGGCCGAACTGGGCAGCAACGACGCCGGGCGCTTCTCGCTGTACTGGGCGCAGCCCACCCCCGGCACGCTGGAATCCGAGTCGATGCCCGAGGAGATGCTCGCCGACGCCACGCCCGGCGCCAACGGCGTGCCCTACAACGCCTGGTACACCTGCCCGCGCGACACTCGCCAGGCCTGCGTGCTGGAGCCTTACTACGACGAGGTCGGCGGCCAGCAGACGCTGATGACCAGCATCGCCTTCCCGCTGGAGCTGGACGGCAAGGTGATCGGCGTGATGGGCGTCGACATCAGCCTGGCCAGCCTGCAGCAGATCAGCCAGGAGGCCAATCGCGAGCTCTACGACGGCCAGGGCCACATCAGCATCTTCAGCCCAGCCGCCCTGCTCGCCGGCCACAGCCGCGACGGCGCGCTGCTCAGCCAGGCGGTGGACAAGGCCTACGGCGAGCATGCCGGCGAGCTGCGCAGCCTGATCCAGGCCGGCAGCGCCGCGGAGCTGGACCACGGCGAGATGTTGCGGGTGCTCAGCCCGTTCCAGCCGATCCCCGAGGCCCAACCCTGGAGCGTGCTGGTGGAGGTGCCGGAGCAGGTGCTGCTGGCACGCGCCATCGAGCTCGGCCAGCAGCTCGACCAGCGCCGCGCCGGCGACAGCCTGCAGGCGCTGCTGCTCGGCCTGCTGGCGGTGCTCGCCGGCCTGCTGCTGATGTGGCTGACCGCCCGCGGCGTGACCCGACCGATTCTCGGCGTGGCCGCCATGCTCAAGGACATCGCCAGCGGCGAAGGCGACCTCACCCGCCGCCTGCAATATGCCAAGCAGGACGAACTGGGCGAGCTGGCCGGCTGGTTCAACCGCTTCCTCGACAAGCTGCAGCCGATCATTGCCGACGTCAAAAGCAGCGTGCTCGACGCCCGCGGCACCGCCGACCAGTCCGCCGCCATCGCCAGCCAGACCAGTGCCGGCATGCAGCAGCAATACCGCGAGGTGGATCAGGTGGCCACCGCCTTCCAGGAAATGAGCGCCACCGCCCAGGACGTCGCGCACAACGCCGCCCAGGCCGCCGAGGCCGCGCGCAACGCCGACCAGGCCAGCCGCGAGGGCCTGCAGGTGATCGACAAGACCACCAGCACCATCGAGCTGCTGGCCAACGAGATGAACGTGGCCATGCAGGAGGTCGAAGGCCTGGCCAGCAGCAGCGAGCAGATCGGCTCGGTGCTCGAGGTGATCCGTTCCATCGCCGAGCAGACCAACCTGCTGGCGCTCAACGCCGCCATCGAGGCCGCCCGCGCCGGCGAGGCCGGGCGCGGTTTCGCCGTGGTCGCCGACGAAGTGCGCAACCTGGCCAAGCGCACCCAGGACTCGGTGGAGGAAATCCGCCAGGTGATCGAGGGCCTGCAGAATGGCACTCGCGAAGTGGTCAGCACCATGCACAGCAGCCATCGCCAGGCCCAGGGCAGCGTCGAACAGGTGCAGCAGGCGGTGGCGGCGCTGCAGCGCATCGGCCAGGCGGTCGGCCTGATCACCGACATGAACCTGCAGATCGCCAGCGCCGCCGAGGAGCAGAGCTCGGTGGCCGAGGAGATCAACCGCAACGTCGCCTCGATCCGCGACGTCACCGAGGCCATCAGCAGCCAGGCCGCGGAATCGGCGCAGGTCAGCCAGAACCTCAATCGCCTGGCCAACCACCAGCAGGGCCTGATGGACCAGTTCCGCGTGTGACGCGAAACGGCCGTCATTCTGGCGGCCGCTCCCTTGCTGCGCAGGCAGGCAATGGCCTAGCCTGCGCGTTCTTTTGCGCTATGCCGCCGCCAATCGTGCGCACCTGCAGGTGCGGATTTATTCGCGCCGCGCGCGGTACATCGCCTCATCCATGCTTCTCAAGGGGAAAACAGCATGCTCAATATCGCCTTAGTCGCCGGCTCCAGCCGCAACAACAGCCAGTCGGGCAAGGTCGCGCGCTTTCTGCGCCAGCGCCTGATCGAACTGGAGCAGACCACGCCGGAGAGCAGTAACGTCATCGACCTGGGCCTGGCCCCGCTGCCGTTGTGGCCGGCTGAAGACAGCGGCCCCTGGGAGCTGTACCGGCAACAACTGGCCGCCGCCGACGCCGTGGTGATCCTCGCCCCGGAGTGGAACGGCATGGCCTGCCCGGCGATCAAGAACTTCTTCATCTACGCCAGCAAGGCCGAACTGGCGCACAAGCCGGGGCTGCTGGTGGGTGTGTCCTCCGGGGTCGGCGGCGCCTACCCGATCAGCGAGCTGCGCGCCTCCAGCTACAAGAACTGCCGCCTATGCTACCTGCCGGAACACCTGATCGTGCGCCAGGTGGAGAAGGTGTTGAACGGCCCGCAGGCGGCGGACGAGGCCGATGAGCGCATCCGCGCGCGCATCGACTACGCCCTCGACGTCCTGGTGCGCTACGCCCGCGCCCTGCAACCGGTACGCGAGGCCATCGGTTTCGACAACCCGGCCTTTGCCAACGGCATGTGATGCTCTGACTGAATGCAGGCGGGCTCAGCGCCGCGGCAGACTGATCGCCACCCGCAGCCCGCCCAGCGGGCTGTCCTGCAGCTCGATGCGGCCATCCCAGGCCTCGACTATGTCGCGCACTATGCCCAGGCCCAGGCCGTGCCCGGCGACCTGCTCGTCCAGGCGGGTGCCACGGCCGAGCACCGCCTCGCGCCGCTCGGCGTCGATGCCCGGGCCGTCGTCGTCGACGCACAGCAGATAGCCCGCGGCGCCCTCTTCGATGGACAACCGTACCCGCCGTTCGGCCCATTTGCAGGCGTTGTCCAGCAGGTTGCCGAGCAGCTCCAGCAGGTCCTCGCGATCACGCGGCAGCACCAGCCCGGCGGGCGCCCGCCAATCCAGGTCGAGGCCGCGGTCGTGGATCATCGCCAGGGTGGCGAACAGCCCGGGCAGCTCCTGCGCACAGTCGAAACGCGCCCCCGGCAGCGCCTCGCCGGCCAGGCGGGCGCGGCCGAGCTCGCGGCTAAGGCGTTGTTCGATCTGCGTCAGTTGCTCGCGCAGGCCGGCGCGCAACGCCGGGTACGCCGCCAGTTCGTCGCGTCCGGCCAGGCTGATCAGCACCGCCAGCGGCGTCTTCAGCGCATGACCGAGGTTGCCCAGGGCGTTGCGCGAGCGTTTCAGGGTGTCTTCGGTATGGGCCAGCAGGTGGTTGATCTGCGCCACCAGCGGCTCCAGCTCCTCCGGCACCTCGGCGTCCAGCTCGCTGCGCTGGCCCTGCTGCAACTGGGCGATCTGCCGGCGCACCTGCTCCAGCGGGCGCAGCGCGCGGCGCACGGTGTAGCGCTGGGTGATCAGGATCAGCAGCAGCGCCGCGCCGCCCATGCCCAGGCCCAGCCACTGCATGCGCCGAAAGCTCTGCAGCACCGGCTCGTAGTCCTGCGCCACGCTGATCGACAGCGCCTCGCCGTAACGCCGGTAATCGGCGCGGTAGACCAGCAGGCGCTGGCCCTGCGGACCGTCGCCGAGTTCGGCCTGCATACCCGAGCCTTGCGGCTTGAGCAGTTCGCGGTCCCATAACGAGCGCGAACGCCAGCTGCGGTCGGCAAAGTCGATACGAAAGTAATGCCCGGAAAACTGCCGCTGAAACGACGGATCGAGGCGCCGCTCGTCCAGTTGCAAGCCGGCCGGGCCGCGCACCAGGGCGGCGAGCAGGCCCTGCGCCTCGTCGCGCAGATCCTCCTCCAGGTAGGCGCGCAGACCACGGTCGAACACCCAGAGGCTGGCCTGTGCCAGCACCAGGCCCACCAGCAGCAGGGCGCCGGCCAGGCCGAGGCTGAGCCGGCGCTGGATCGACCTCAACCCTGCTCCCCGGTGAAACGGTAGCCCTGGCCGCGGCGCGTCTCGATCACGTTGCGCCCCAGCTTGCCGCGCAGGCGGTTGACGTGCACCTCAATGACGTTGGAATCGCGCTCGGTCTCGCCGTCGTAGAGGTGATCGGCCAGGTGGCTCTTGGACAGGATCTGCCCCGGATGCAGCATGAAGTAACGCAGCAGACGGAACTCGGCGGCGGTCAAGTCGACGGCCTCGCCGCCGACCGTGACGCACTGGCGGCTCTCGTCCAGTTGCAGGCCGGCGGCCTCCAGTTGCGGCTGGTTGGCCAGGCCATGGGCACGACGCAGCAGCGCCTGGATACGCAGGGCCAATTCCTCAGGATGAAAAGGTTTAGTCAGATAGTCGTCGGCACCGGCCTTGAGGCCTTCGATGCGCTCGGCCCAGGAGCCGCGCGCAGTCAGTACCAGCACCGGCGTGGCCAGGCCGCCGGCACGCCACTGCTGCAACACCTCCAGACCCGGTTTGCCCGGCAGACCGAGGTCGAGAATGATCAGGTCATAGGGCTCGCTGGCGCCCTGGTAGGCGGCGTCGCGGCCGTCGGCCAGCCAATCCACGGCATAACCCTGGCGACTGAGGCTGGCCGTCAGCTCGTCGGCCAGCGGCACATGATCTTCCACCAGCAACAGGCGCATCAGTCGTCTTCCTCGTCCTTCAGAATGTTGCCGTCGCGGGCATCCAGTTCCAGCTCGCGTACCACGCCCTGGGTGGTGAGGATTTCCACCTCGTAGACCAGCACGCCGTCCTCCTCTTCCAGCTCCGCCTCCAGCAGGGTGGCGCCCGGATACTGCTGTTCCAGGCGCTGCATTAGCTGCTCGAAGGGCATGATCACCCCCTCGCGGCGCAGGCGCAGGGCCTCGTCCTGATCGAGATCGCGGGCCACGCCAGGGTCGGCGGCGAGACTGCCGGCCAGGAGCAACAAAAATGCCGTGGTGCTGCGCAAGCTCATCAATCGTCCTGATGGTTCTTGAGAATTTCGCCGGTGCTGGCATCCAGTTCCAGGTCCCACTGCACGCCTTGCGGATCGCGCAGTTCGATCTGGTAAATGTAGCGACCGTATTCGTCCTCCAGCTCGGTCTCCTCGATGCGCGAGCCCGGGTGCTGGGCCAACGCGGCCTGGTTGAGCAGCTCGAAGGATTTGATGGTGCCGGCGTCGCGCAAGCGCAGCGCTTCGTCCGGGCCCAGGTCGCGAGCATGGGCAATGAGGCTGGCACTGGCAAGTGCAGCGATGGCCAGCAGGCGGGTCAACAGGTTCATGGAGCATCCTCCGGAAAGTGATTCGATGCCTGCCACTCTAGGCCCGTGCACTTAATTCAAGCTGAATTGCCGGCGTCATTCAGCCGCTGAAGTCACTTGGCCTGCGCGTCCATGGCCCTATAATCGCCTGCTTGCGTGACGGAGGCAGCGATGAGCGCGATCCATATCAAGTCCCCTGCCCTGACCCTCAGGGCAGGCCCCAGAGCCCTGGCGCGGATTCGCCAGCACGGCCTGAGCCCGGCGGATGTCGGCATCCTGCCCGGCGCCGCGGGCGGGCCCAAGGGCCTCGGCATCCAGGGCCTGGATCTGGCGCTGTTCGGCGACTGGCTGCCGCGCGCGCCGCGCGAACGCGCGCTAATCGGCGCCTCCATCGGTTCCTGGCGTTTCGCCAGCGCCTGCCTGCCGGACGCCGCCGCCGGCATCCGCCGCCTCGGCGAACTCTACACCGCCCAGCGCTTCGCCAAGGGCGTGAGCATGGCCGAGGTGTCCGGCAGCTGCCGCCAGATGCTGCACGAGCTGCTCGCCGACCAGGACGCGGCCATCGTCGCCAACCCGTACCATCGCCTGCATATCGTGGTGGTGAAGAGCCACGGCCTGCTGCAGCACGACCACCGCGGGAAGCTGAGCCTCGGGCTGTCGTCGGTGATCGGCAACAACCTGCTGGCGCGCCAACGTCTGGCGCGTCACTTCGACCGAGTGATCCTGCACGACGCCCGCCAGTTGCCGCCGCTGGCGCAACTGCGCGACTTCCGCTCGCACTTTCACGCCCTCACCGCGGAGAACCTGCGCCACGCCCTGCTGGCGTCCGGCTCGATCCCCATGGTGATGGAAGCGATCCGCGAGATTCCCGGGCTGGAGCCCGGCGCCTACCGCGACGGCGGCCTGCTCGACTATCACCTCGACCTGCCCTACAGCGGCGAGGACATCGTGCTCTACCCGCACTTCACCGACCGGGTGATCCCCGGCTGGTTCGACAAGAGCATGCCCTGGCGCCGCGGCGACCGCACTCGCCTGCAGGACGTGCTGCTGCTCGCGCCATCACGCGAGTACCTGGCACGCCTGCCCCACGGCAAGCTGCCCGACCGCAGCGACTTCAAACGCTACCTGGGTGACGACGCCGGCCGTGAACGCTACTGGCGCCAGGCGATGGCAGAAAGCGTGCGACTCGGCGACGAATTCCTCGAATTGGTGGACAGCGGCCGCCTGGGCGAACGCCTGCTGCCCTTGTGATGGACGCGGCCAGCGCCGCTGGTTAGGCTGCTGCTATCAGGGAGGATGCATGAAGCTGGCAGTCGCAATCATCCACGGCATCGGCAACCAGCCCGACAGCCGCGACCACGAGGGACAACACCAGTTCGCCCAGGGTTTGATCCGCGGTTTGCGCCGCCAGTTGGGCGACGACGCCCAGCAGGTGGCGTTCCAGACCCTGTACTGGGCCAGCGTGCTGGATAAACGCGAACACGCCTTCCTCGCCCGCCTCGAGCGCGAACCCGTGCGCTGGCGCTGGTTACGCCGCATCGTCACTCTGTTTCTCGGCGACGCCGCCGGCTACCGCAAGGTCAGCGAGGCCTACGACACCACCTACCAGGAAGTGCACCAGTGCCTGCGCAGCGGCCTCAATGCCCTGCGCGCCCAGGTCGATCCACAGACCCCGCTGCTGGTGCTGACTCACTCCCTGGGCGGGCACATCTTCTCCAACTTCGCCTGGGACCAGCAGAAACTCAACGCTACCCCCAGTTGCCCGCACGACCCCTTCCTGGCCTTGGAAACCCTGGCCGGCATCGTCACCTTCGGCTGCAACATCCCGTTGTTCACCTTTGCCTACGACCCGGTGCTGCCAATCCGCTTTCCCGGCCACTGCCTGAGCGACGCGGTGCGTCAGCAGGCCCGCTGGTTGAACGTCTACGCACCGGCCGACCCACTCGGCTACCCGCTGCGCGCAATCCCCGCCTACGCCGCCCTGGTGCACGAAGATCGCGCCCTGCCCGTCGGCCCCTGGTACAAACGCCATACACCACTGAGCCATATGGCCTACTGGCACGATCGGCGCTTCCACCGTTACCTGACGCAGCAGATCCGCCGACTGCTGAACGCCCAGGCGCCTGGGCAGACCTGATAAACTGCGCGGCTCAGGGCCTGATCGACGGCCATCTCACGCGAGCGCTGTACTGTGGAATTGTTCAAAGAGTTCATCTTCGAGGCGGCCCACCGCCTGCCCCATGTGCCGGAAGGCCACAAATGCGGTCGTCTGCACGGCCACTCCTTCCGCGTCGCCCTGCATATCGAAGGCGAGGTCGACCCCTATACCGGCTGGATTCGCGACTTCTCCGAGATCAAGGCAATCTTCAAGCCGATCTACGAGCAACTCGACCACAACTACCTGAACGACATCCCCGGCCTGGAAAACCCCACCAGCGAAGTGCTGGCTAAGTGGATCTGGCAACAGGTCAAACCCCTGCTCCCGGAACTGTCGCGCGTGCGCATCCACGAGACCTGCACCAGCGGCTGCGAATACCGCGGCGACTGAGTCATAGAGTAGAAACGACAAGGCCACCTTCGAAGTGGCCTTTTTGTTGGCTATGCAATAGGTCATCGCTGCTCCTTACAGGAGCGCCTTCAGCCAGCTCGATAGCCTTAAGGATGCCCCGCACGCACCGGCCGCTAGCTGCGCCTGTGATAACCGCACCGAGTCATTGTTGGTTTAGCACACAATCTTGCCACCCCAGCGTCACACACACCTCTTGCCAAGATACGAGCGCATAGAAAATGCCGCTTACCAAAAACCCGGTAAGCGGCATGGGGAAGCGGCGGTTCTATCAGCGGCTGGCTTTCATCACGTCGCGCGGCACGTACTTGCCGATCTCGTACTTGCCAATGGCGGCGCGATGCACCTCGTCCGGGCCGTCGGCCAGACGTAGGGTGCGCTGCATGGCGTACCAGTAGGCCAGCGGGAAGTCGTTGGAGACCCCGGCGCCGCCGTGCATCTGGATCGCCCGGTCGATCACCCTGAGCGCCACGTTGGGCGCCACCACCTTGATCTGGGCGATTTCGCTGGCGGCGATCTTGTTGCCGACGGTGTCCATCATGTAGGCCGCATTGAGCGTCAGCAGGCGCGCCTGGTTGATCTCCATGCGCGAGTCGGCGATGTGGTCGATATTGCCGCCCAGGCGTGCCAGCGGCTTGCCGAAGGCGGTGCGCGAAACGGCGCGCTTGCACATCAGCTCCAGGGCCCGTTCGGCCATGCCGATCGAACGCATGCAGTGGTGGATGCGGCCCGGGCCGAGGCGACCCTGGGCGATCTCGAAGCCGCGCCCCTCGCCGAGCAGCACGTTCTCGTAGGGCACCCGCACGTTCTCGAACAGCACCTCGGCGTGGCCGTGCGGCGCGTCGTCGTAGCCGAACACCGGCAGCGGACGCAGCACGGTGACGCCGGGGGCGTCCATCGGCACCAGAATCATCGAATGCTGCTGGTGGCGCGGCGCGTCCGGGTTGGTCAGGCCCATGAAGATCATCACCTTGCAGCGCGGATCGCAGGCGCCGGAGGTCCACCACTTGCGGCCGTTGATCACCCACTCGTCGCCTTCGCGGCGGGCGTTGGCCTGCATATTGGTGGCGTCGGACGAGGCCACACCCGGCTCGGTCATGGCGAAGGCCGAGCGGATCTCGCCGGACAGCAGCGGCTCCAGCCACTGGCGCTTCTGCGCCTCGTTGCCGTAGCGCACCAGCACCTCCATGTTGCCGGTGTCCGGCGCGGCGCAGTTGAACGGCTCCGGGCCGATCAGCGAGCGCCCCATGATCTCGGCCAGCGGCGCGTACTCGGTGTTGCTCAGGCCGGCGCCGTAGTCCGACTCGGGCAGGAACAGGTTCCACAGGCCCTCGGCCTTGGCCTTGTTCTTCAGCTCTTCCATGATCGCGGTGGGTTGCCAGCGGTCGCCCTCGGCCACCTGCCGTTCGAACACCGCTTCGGCCGGGTAGACGTGCGCTTCCATGAACGCCGTGACGCGCTCACGCAGCTGTTGAACCTTGGGGGAGTAGGCGAAATCCATGGGGGCTACCTTCTTGGCTGTGCGGTTGTGGAAAATATGCTAGAACAGCGCCTAAGATTTATCGAACCTATTTTCAGTGTGTATGAACATTCATAACCGATATATGATCGATTGATATCGACAGCCCTGGAGCGCATCCGGCATGAACCTGACCAAGGTGGATCTGAACCTCTTCATCGTCTTCGACGCCATCTACACCGAGGCCAACCTGACCCGTGCCGGGCAGATCGTCGGCATCACCCAGCCGGCGGTGTCCAACGCCCTGGCCCGCCTGCGCGAGACCTTCAACGACCCGCTGTTCGTGCGCACCGCCCAGGGCATGGTGCCGACGCCGATGGCGCAGAACATCATCGGTCCGGTGCGCAACGCCCTGCAGCTGCTGCGCGTATCGGTGCAGGAAAGCCGCACCTTCAACCCGCAGCAGGCCAACAAGACCTACCGCATCAGCATGACCGACCTCTCCGAGCAGATTCTCCTGCCGCCGCTGTTCCAGCGCCTGCGCCGCCTGGCGCCGAACGTGTGTATCGAGAGCTTTCTGGCCAAGCGCCGCGAAACCACCAAGGAGCTGGCCGCCGGGCGCCTGGACTTCGCCGTCGACGCGCCGCTCAACACCGACCCGCAGGTGCGCCACGTCAAGCTGCTCGATGACCGCTACGTCTGCGCCATGCGCCCGGGCCACCCGCTGGCCAAGGACAAGATCAGCCTCGACGAGTACCTGTCGCTGACCCACATCCACATCTCCAGCCGCCGCAGCGGTCTGGGCTACGTGGACCTGGCCCTGGGCAAGATGGGCATCCAGCGCAAGATCGCCCTGCGCTCGCAGCACTACCTGATGGCCAGCAGCGTGATGCTGCAGACCGACATGGTGATCACCGTGCCGGAGCGCTTCGCCCGCCGTCATCACCTGCATCACGTGACGCTGCCGGTCGGCGACGTGCCGGCGCTGGAAACCCATCTGTACTGGCACGAAAGCACCGATCAGGACCCGGCCAACCGCTGGATGCGCGAGCAGATGATCGAGCTGGCCCAGCAGGTCACCGCGCAGGAGAAGAAGGCCGAACAGGCCCCCGCCGCCTGAGTGAAAGGTGGTAAACGCAAGAAGGCCCGCAGATGCGGGCCTTCTCGTTTTGGGCGGGGGGAGAATCAGCGGGCGAGCTGGCCATCCAGCGACAGCTTGCCGGCGCCTTCGAACACCACCGCCAGGCTCATCGCCATCAGCGCCAGGGCGAACTCGTAGCCGTTGTTGCTCATGAAGAAGCCGTGCTGCAGGTGCACGGTGACGATGGCCACCAGCATGGTCACCGCCAGAACCGCGGCCGCCGGGCGCGCCAGCAGGCCGACTATCAGGGCGAGACCGCCGAAGAACTCGGCGCTACCGGCCCCCAGCGCCATCAGATAGCCCGGCGTCAGGCCGATGCTTTCCATCCACTGCGCCACGCCGGCCAGACCATAGCCACCGAACCAGCCGAACAGCTTCTGCGCGCCATGAGCGGCGAAGGTGATACCGGCGACAATGCGCAGGATGGTGATGCCGAAGCCGGCCTGGGTGGCGGTGATGCTCTTGATCAGGTTGTTCATTACAGCGCTTCCTTCGTGTGTGAGAGTTGATGGCGCACAGAATAACCAATTAGTTCGATTTAAAAACAGCAAAAAACCACTAATTAATATCGAGCTGATAGATAGTTATTTGGCCGTCAGCCGCTGTCTTTGCGGTTCGAGCAGATAGCGCTCACGGTCATAAGCAAGGTAGTACTTATTCACCGCATTCACATAACTCACCACGCCCATGCCCATCTGCTCCATGGCCACCCGCTCGACCTGGAAGAACCACTGATTGGGATTGAGGCCCCGCCTGCGTGCCTCGGCGCGCAGGCTCTGCACCCGCTGCGGGCCGAGGTTGTAGCCGGCGAGGACGAAGGCCATGCGCTCGCGCTCGTTGAGCTGCGGGCTGTTGAAGAAGGTGCGGCGGATCATCGCCAGGTACTTGCTGCTGGCCAGCACATTGCCGTCCAGGCTGGCGATATTGCTCACGCCGACGGCGCGCGCCGCCGCCGGGGTGATCTGCATCAGCCCGGTGGCACCGCTGGCGCCACGCGCCGAGGGGTTGAGGGTCGACTCCTTGAACGCCAGCGCCGCCAGCAGCAGCCAGTCGAAGCCCTGGCGCTCGGCATGCTGCTGCAACACCGGGCGCACCCGCTCCAGGCGCTGGCGCTCGGTGCGGCCGAGCGGCGAATGGACCTTGTACAGACGCCGGTAGACGCGCTGGAAAGCGGCGTCCTGGTCGGCCGGGCTCTGGTAGCCGCTGAAGAAGCGGTCGATGCTGGCGCGCAGCATCGGCGCATCCGGACGCACGAACCAGCTCATGTCGCCGTCACGCGCCAGCACCAAGTGCCTGTCCACCCTGAGCTTGGGCATCACCTTGGCCCAGCGCTCGGCGATCGGCAGTTCCACCGCGGTACGCTCGAAGATGCCGGCCTGGACCATTTCCAGCACGTCCTCCACCGCCAGACTGGGGTCGACCCACTCCACCACGATCGGCGGCAGCTTGCGCGCCGCCAGTTGCTGGTTGACCTTGCGCAGCGCCTCGCCCACCGCGCTGCCGGCCGGCAGCGACAGGCTGCGCCCGGCCAGTTGTTCGAGGCTGCGGTAATGCCGGTTGCCCTGCTTCGCCACCAACACCAGCGGCACCTCGCGACGGATCGCCGCGCTGGCGCTGACGTCGCGCCCGGCACGCACGTTGAGCAGCTCGCCCGGCGCCACCAGATCGCCCTCGCCGCGCTGCAGGGCGCCGAGCAGCTGGTCCTTGGCCTTGGGGATAATCTTCAGGCGCAGGCTGCGGCCGTCGCGGGCGTTGCGGTTGAGGTACTGCTCGAAGGCGCGCAGGCGGTGGTACTCGACGCCGATGCTCTGGCCCTTGACCGAGCCCGAGCTGTTGCGGCTCTGGTTGACCAGCACGCGCAGCTCGCCGCTGCTGCGGATCGCCGGCAAGTCGCGGGCGCTGCGGGCCTGACTGCCGACTTCCGGCGGGCCGATCAGGCGCGCGCTGGCCGGTAGCGGCAGCAGGGCCAGCAGGCACAGGATCAACAGCAATCGCGACATCGATTCTCCAGGGATGGGCGGCAGGCCGCCGGACTCAGAGCACAACCCGCGAAACAAGTTCCCAAGCTGCGCGCGGGGCGCGGAGGGTCGCACAGCTGGCGCTGGCGGCGCCAGCCCGCAACCTTGCATCAATCTTAAAAAGCGTCGCCAACTTATTGTTTCTAATTGCCTTTCTGACGAACGGAATGCTTCTGCTATGCTCCCCCTTCGCCCAGACCAGGTGGCACCATGCAACTCATCGATATCGCCGTCAATCTGACCCACCCCAGCCTCGCCGCGCAGGCCGAAGCCCTGCTCGAGCGCGCCTACGCCGCCGGCGTCTGCCAGATGCTGCTGACCGGCACCAGTCTGGCCGAAAGCGAAGCCAGCCTGGCGCTGTGCCGACGGCTGGACGGCAGCGGCGAGCGGCTGTTCAGCACCGCCGGGGTGCATCCGCACGACGCCAGCAGCTGGAACGGCGCCAGCGCCGACAGGCTCAAGGCCCTGCTGGGCGAAGCCGAGGTGCGCGCGGTGGGCGAATGCGGACTGGACTTCGACCGCGATTTCTCCCCCAGACCGCTGCAGGAGAAGGCCCTGGAGCAGCAGCTGGCGCTGGCCGCCGAGCTGAATATGCCGGTGTTCCTGCATGAGCGCGAGGCCAGCCAGCGCCTGCTGGAGATACTCCGCGATTTTCGCGACCGGCTGCCGGCGGCGGTGGTGCACTGCTTCACCGGCGAACGCCAGGCGCTCTACGCCTATCTGGATCTCGACCTGCATATCGGCATCACCGGCTGGGTCTGCGACGAGCGCCGCGGCACCCACCTGCATCCGCTGCTCAAGGACATCCCCGGCGGCCGTCTGATGCTGGAGACCGACGCACCCTTCCTGCTGCCGCGCAGCCTGCGACCCAAGCCGAAAAACGGGCGCAACGAGCCGGCCTTCCTTGGCGAAGTGCTGCGCGAGGTGGCGCTGCACCGCGGCCAGAGCCAGGCGCAGCTGGCGGCCGAAACCACCGCCTGCGCCCGCGCCTTCTTCGCCCTGCCGACGCTGCCGGAGCGCGCCGCAGCGGAGTCTTGATCTCGGTCAACACTTGCGCCCCGGGCCTCGACGACACTGCTGGCATTTGGCCAATAGCGGCTGTCGTACGCGGACACTACAAAGCATGAGCGCCTGGATCAGCGATATTTCCCTCAAGTACAAGTTCTGGGCGGTCAACGCCGTGGCCTTCACCACCAGCCTGCTGCTGGTGCTGTTCGCCCTGCATACCGAACAGCGCGCACGCGCCGTCGATGCCCGCCAGGCCGCGGCCGAGCAGGCGCGCCTGCTGGCGCACTGGCCGGCGCAGGCGGCGCTACCGGCCCTCGCGCAGTTGCGCACGCTGCAAGATGGCGAACGCCTGCCCGGCGCCCTGGGCCAAGCCGACGCCAGCGGCTGGCAGGCACTGGCGCACGATCCCTGGCTGAGCGAATCCCCGCTGATCGGCGCGCAGCTGGCGACCCTGAGCGACGGTCGCCGCCTGGCCCTGCTGACCCGCGCGCCCGGCCTGCGCCAGCTGTTCGCCGAGCACGCACTGGCCTACGCCGGCGCCGTGGCCGGACTGATGCTGCTGCTTCTGGCCGCCTCGCAGCTGTTGATCCGCTTTTTGCTCAGCCACCTCAACACCCTCAAGGACGTGATGCTGCAGGTCGAGCGCAGCGGCGACCTGGCCCTGCGCGTGCCGCTGGAGGGCCGCGACGAGGTCGGCCAGATGGCCGCCGCCTTCAACGCCATGCAGGCCGGCTACCAGCGTGTGGTCGGCACCGTCGGCCAGGTCGCCGCCGAACTGGACAGCGGCACCCGCAGCATGGCCGAGCGCATGGGCGCGGTGCGCCAGGGCATGCTCGACCAGCAGAGCGAGACCGACCAGGCGGCCACCGCGATCAACCAGATGTCGGCCACCGTGCAGCACATCGCCGAGCACGCCGGCAGCACCCGCGACCAGTCGCACAACGCCGACCAGCTGGCCCGCGCAGGCCAGGCCGCGGTCGGTCGCGTCGAGCAGTCCATCGCCGGGCTGTCGCGCGGCGTGCAGCAGAGCGCCGGTACCATCGAGCGCCTGGCCGAGGACAGCCAGCACATCAACCGGGTGGTCGGGGTGATCCACGGCATCGCCGAGCAGACCAACCTGCTGGCCCTCAACGCCGCCATCGAAGCGGCGCGTGCCGGCGAGATGGGCCGCGGTTTCGCCGTGGTGGCCGACGAGGTGCGCAACCTGGCCAAACGGGTGCAGGACTCCACCGACGAAATCACCCAGATGATCGGTAACCTGCAGGCCGGCACCCGCGACGCCGTGGAGTTCATGCGCGAGAGTTCCGACAGCGCCAACCATTGCGTGCAGCTGGCGCAAGAGGCCGGCGAGGCGCTGGCGGCGATCACCGCCGCGGTGGCGCTGATGCGCGACAGCAATACCCAGATCGCCGTGGCCGCCGCCCAGCAGAGCCAGGTGGCCGAGGAGATGAGCCGTTCGGTGGTGGGCATCCGCGACGTCACCGAGCAGACCGTCGGTCAGACCCTCGACTCCGCCGCCACCAGCCAGCAACTGGCCGAGCTGGCCGGCGAGCTGAGCCAGGCGATCCGCCAGCTGCGCCTGTAACCTATCTGCGCCATAGCCAGGGGCAATTCGCCGGGGTCCAGGCGGCCGGCCTAGACTCGTTGCATGACCCAGAGGAATGCAGCATGAGCAAACGCCGCCCCAACCTGCTGGTCTGGCAATGGCGCCACTACGCCGAGCAGCACCGGCACCCGACCAACCTGCTGCTGCACCTGCTGGCCGTGCCGCTGTTTCTGCTGTCGGCCGCGCTGTTGCTGATCGGCCTGTGGCGCCTGGGCTTCGTACCCCTGGCACTGGGCGCCATCGGCCTGCTGGCCGCCCTCGCCCTGCAGCGCCAGGGTCACCGCTTCGAGCAGCAGGCGCCGGAGCCCTTCGCCGGCAAGCGCGATGCGGTCAAACGCCTGCTGCTGGAACAGTGCGTGACCTTCCCGCGCTTTCTCTTCAGCGGCGCCTGGTGGCGCGCCTGGCGCCGGCGCAAGCGGCACTGATTCAGCCGAATACCGTCACCGTCTGCCGGCTGATGGCGATCAGCTCGCCCGCCGGGCTCCACAACGCCGCGGCGATATGGCCGTAGCCGTCGCGGGCATGCTCGATCTCGGCGCGGTACAGGCACCAGTGCTCGGTGCTCAGCTCCCGCAGCGGCTGGACGAACTCGATGGTCCAGGTCAGCGAACTGCCCGGCGCCGGGCTCTTCAGATGCGGCAGCACCGCCGGCGGCCAGGCATCGACCAGCGCCAGCAGATGCGCCTCGCTCAGCGCCTGCGGCTCGGCCTCGCCGCGCAGGCGCACCCAGCCGCCCATCTGCCGCGAGGGGTTGTTGGTGAAGGGCATGCCACCGATGCCCCAGCGCATGGCCAGGAAACGGGTGAACTCGGGGGTGACGCCGCGCAGGTACGGCAGCTCCTGGCAACGCTCGGCCGGCTCGATCTGCGGCGCCGGCAGCGGCGCCACGTCGATGGCCGAGGCGCGTGCGGCGCCGAAACTGCCCTGCACCATGGTCACCACCTGGCCGTCCTGCACCGCGCGCAGGCACAGCTGGCTGACCGCCTTGCCCTCGCGCAGCACCTCGGCCTGGAAGCTCACCGGCACGTCCGCCGCCACCGGGCCGACGAAGGTGATGGCCAGCGAGCGCACCGGGCGCCCCGCCGGCACCTTGGCGCGCATGGCCTCGAAGGCCAGCGCCGCCACCAGGCCGCCGAAACTGGCGCGCCCCTGGCCCCAGAGCGACGGAATCACCAGCGCCTCGGGGTTGGTACGCACGGCCTGCAGCAATTCGGAAAAGGTCATAGCCACCTCGCAAACGATAGATGGCGTCGATCTTAGGGGATGGTGGAGGCCGAACGATAGGCCGAAAGGATGGTTATTCGGCCATAGTTCCGGCGAAAATGTCGCCTTATTTCTCCAGCAGGAAGTCGCCATGCAGCGCCAGCAGCGCCTCGTCCGCGCGCCGTTCGGCTGCCGCCTGGGCCTGCAACCAGGCCGCGCGGCAGGGCTGCAGGGCCTCGCTGAAATCGCTCTGCGCCAGCCATTGCAGGTGATCGTGCCAGTCGCCCAGCTCGCTCTGCGCGTGCTTCAACCGGCCCTGCGTCGCGGCGTCCAGGCCGCTGTGCAGCGGATAGGCCTCGGCGGCGTAACGCACCCGCTTGATCAGCAGGCGCAGGCGGTGGCGGTCGTGCGCCGGGTCGCGCAGGGCACGCGCCAGCTGGCGCTGCTGACGGCGCAAACGGCGGCGGATGCGCTTGCCCACGCCGCGCAGCTGGCCCTCGGCTGCGGCCTGACGCCAGTTGCCCGGCCAGGCATCGAGCAGCAGCAGCAAGTCGGCCAGCTCGCGACTGGCAGCGACGGCGGCATGTCCGGCGACCCGCCGCGCCTCGCCGGCCTGGGCCAACTCGCTCAGCCCCAGGCGACGCAACTCGGCCGCCAGCACCTCGCGGTCGCGCAACGGCCCGCTGAGGCGCCCCAGCACGGCGGCGCCCTGCTCCAGCGTGTCCACCGCCGGCAGGCCGCGCAAGGGTCGCAGCAGGCTGCGCAGCTGGCGCAGGGCGATGCGCAGATCGTGCAGGGCTTCCGCGTCGGTGGCACCTGCCAAACGTGCCTGGCAGGCGTACAGACGCACCTGCAACGCCAGCACCCGGGCCAGAATCCGCTCGACGAAACCCTTCATGCGCACATCCCCTTACTCGGATCGGTCATTCACCACTGCCGGACCTAGGGTGGATGAAAAGAGCATCGTCCACCCTAAGTGATACCGGCGCGTAGCGTATCGCGGGGCCGCCCAGGCCATGCGCACCAGGTATCCAATTGCCCGCGGTGCGCACGGCGTACCCTAGGTCGACCCGCCGCTTGGCTAATGGATTATTGCGAGACCGCGCGCTAGCGCAACAGGCGCCAGGGCAAAGCCCTGCGCAACTCACCCAGCGCCTGGCGCAGGGCCGCCCGCGAGGGGGGCTGGCCGGCGTAGCGCTGGGCCTCGAAACAGCGGGCAAAGGCCTGGATCGCTGCGGCCTGGGCCGGGAGTTCGCGACCCGCGCGCTCGGCGAAGGCACGCGGCCCCTCGCCCGCCTGGCGCCGCACGCCGTGCCGCGCCAGCAGCTGCTCGAAGCGGCGGAAGGCCTGGCGCTGCGGGTCGCGACGCTGCTGCCAGGGCCTCAGCAACCACAGCGCCAGCAGGCCGAGCAGCAGCGTGCCGCTGCCGACCAGGGCCAGCGCCAGGCGCTGCCAGTCGAGGCTGCCGAACCAGCGCTGCAGCAGCTGCAACTGCTGCTCGCCCTGGTAGCCCAGCACCCAGCGCTGCCAGCCGTAGTTGAGGTTTTCCCAGCTCAGGCGCAACTGGTTGAGCCAGGCCAGTTCGCGGTAGCGCAGCGGCGAGAAGGGCTGGTCGTCGAGAAAACCGTCCTCCTCGGCCAGCGCCTCCTCCAGGCTCTGCTCGATGCGCTGCGGCGCCACCTGGAAGGTGGGATCGACGCTGCGCCAGCCGCGGCCTGGCTGCCAGTACTCGACCCAGGCGTGGGCATCGAACTGGCGCACCTGGATGTAGTTGCCGCCGGGGTTGAGCTCGCCGCCCTGGTAGCCGGCCACCACCCGCGCGGGAATGCCGGCGGCGCGCAGGACGAAGGTCATGGCCCCGGCGTAGTGGGCGCAGAAGCCGCGGCGGGTGTTGAACAGGAAGTCGTCGATGCTGTCCGCGCCCAGCGGCTGCGGGCGCAGGGTGTAGACGTAGGGCTCGCGGTTGAAATGCTGCAGCAGCGCGGCGACCAGCGCATCAGCCTGCGGATGCTGACGCTGCAGCTCGGCGGCCCAGGCGCGACTGCGCGGATCGCCCTGCTCGGGCAGTTGCAGCGCGCGGCGCAACGCCGGCGGTTCGGCGTCCGCCTCGCGCAGTGCCTGCGGCCAGGAGCGCACCTGGTAGAGCAAGGGGCGATCCACCGGGCGCCGCCGCTGCCAGCGGAAGTCGCTCATCATGCGGCTGTCGCCCTGCGCCAGCTCGCCGACGTCGAGGGCGAACAGCCAGGGCTTGCCGCTGGGCTGCATGACGATGCTGTAGTCCAGCGGCTCGCCCGCCTGGCGCCACTGCGGCGTCGCGGGCAGCTCGGCGTAGCTGGATTGCGACCAGCGCCGGCCGTCGAAGCGCTCCAGGGTCAGGGCGCGCCAGTACAGCTGATCGCGCGGCGGCACCGGGCCGTCGAAGCTGGCGCGAAAGGCCAGCGCCGAGGAGCGGCTGAGCTGGGCGATATCGGCCGGCGCCATGCTGTCGGACAGGCCGGTGACGCCCTTGTCGCTGGGCATCGGCAGCGACCACAGCGGGCCCATGCGCGGGAAGAACAGAAACAGCAGAACCATCAGCGGCAGCGCCTGCAGCAGCAGGCCGCCGGCCAGGCGCAGGGTCGGCCAGGGCCGCTCGGCGAAACCGCTGTGCTGCAGCCCCACCAGCGCGGCGAGCAGCGCGGTCACCGGCAGCAGGCTGTACAGCGCGGCGAGGATGCCGTCGTCGAACAGGTAGGCGGTCACCACGCAGAAAAAGCCGAGGAAGATCAGCACCAGGGCGTCGCGCCGGCTGCGCATCTCCACCAGCTTGAGGACGAAGGTGGCGATCAGCAGCACCACCGCCGCGTCCAGCCCCACCAGGGTGCCGCGCGACAGCAGGATGCCGGCCAGCACCAGCAGCATCAGGCCGCCCTTGGCCCAGCCGTTGGGGTAGCCCGCGCGCATGCGGAAGATCTGCACGCGCCAGGCGACGGCGCCGAGCCACAGGGCGACCATCCACAGCGGCAGGTGCACCAGGTGCGGCAGGATCACCAGCACCTGGGCCACCAGCAGCCAGGTCAGGGCGATGCGCGGAATGCCCGGCAGTGTGCTCATGCCGGCTCACCGAACAGCGCCAGGGCGCGCAGGCAGGCGTCGCGATGGCCTTCGCCGGAGTCCGGGGCGATCACCTGCCCCGGCAGCTGCAGGCCGAACGCCTGCTGCCGCTCGGCCAGTTGCAGCACCCAGTGGCAGAGCAGCGACAGGCGCATTTCGCTATCGCCGCCCAACTGCTCGAAGTCCAGCCACAGGTCGCGACCGCCGAGCATGGCGAACTCCTTGACCAGCAGGCCCTGGCCGCGCGAATAGGCCTTCCAGTCCAGGCGCCGCTTGGAGTCGCCCGGCTGGTAGTCGCGCAGGCCCTGGAAATCGTCGGCGCCCTGGCCGCGGGCGCGCATGCCCTCCTCGTCCTCGGCGCCCAGGCCGGCAGCCAGCGGCAGCTCGCCCTCCAGCGGCCGCGGATAGACCAGCACCGCCTGATCCAGATCGACCCAGCTCCAGGCCACCAGCAGGCCGAGGGGAAAGCGGCTCTCCACCCGCAACCGGCCCGGGCGCAGCCAGCCACGGCGCTGCGCCGGCAGGCTCAGTTCCAGCTCGGCCTGGCCCTGGCGCGGCACGTCGCGCGCCAGCAGCTCGGCCGGCGGCCACCCCAGGGCCACGGCCTGGTGCTCGCGCTCGCGGCTTTCCAGGCGCACGCGAAAGCGCGCCTGTTCGCCGACGAACACCGCGCCGCCACCGCCGGCCTTGAGCACCAGCCCGGCCAGGTTGCGATAGGTGTGCAGGATGGCGACCACGAACACCGCCATCAGCAGGAAGGTCAGGCCGTAGGCCAGGCTGTTCTGGTAGTTGATGCCCACCAGCAGCATCAGCAGCAGGGCCAGGCCATAGGCGGCGCCGACCCGGCTGGGCAGGATGAAGATGCGCCGCTGATTGAGGCGCACGCTGGCCGCCGGCGGAATGCGCCGCGCCAGCCAGCGGCTCCACAGCGGTTTCAGCGCGGCGCGCATCAGAGCGCCGGCACTTCGCGCAGCAGCCACTGCACCAGGCTGCCGCCGCCGTGGCCGGTGGGGTCGGCGCGCTCGCGCAGGCGGTGGCCGACCACCGACGGCAGCACCGCCTGCACGTCCTCGGGGATCACGTAGTCGCGCTCGGCCAGCAGCGCCCAGGCCCGCGCCGCGGCCAACAGCGCCAGGCTGGCGCGCGGCGACAGGCCCCAGGCGAACTGCGGCTGGCTGCGGGTGGCCTCGACCAGGCGCAGCACGTAATCGATCAGCGCATCGCTGGCGCGCACCTTGGGCACCTCGGCCTGCAGCCGGGCCAGCTCGGCATGGTCGAGAATCGGCTGCAGCCGCGGCAGCAGCTCGCGCCGCGCGTCGCCCAGCAGCAGCGCCTTCTCCGCCGCCTGGGCCGGATAACCCAGCGACAGGCGCATGAGGAAACGGTCCAGCTGCGACTCCGGCAGGGCGAAGGTGCCGCCGCTGCTCACCGGGTTCTGCGTGGCGATGACGAAGAACGGCTCGGGCAGCGGTCGGGTGGCGCCCTCGATGGTCACCTGGCCCTCCTCCATGGCCTCGAGCAGCGCGCTCTGGCTCTTCGGCGTGGCGCGGTTGATCTCGTCGGCCAGCACCAGCTCGGCGAAGATCGGCCCGGGGTGGAAGACGAACTGGCCACTGTCCTTGTCGAACACCGAGGTGCCGAGGATGTCGCCGGGCAACAGGTCGGAGGTGAACTGGATACGCTGGAAGCTCAGCCCCAGCACCCGCGCCAGGGCATGGCTCAAGGTGGTCTTGCCCATGCCGGGCAGGTCTTCGATCAGCAGGTGACCGCGCGCCAGCAGGCAGGTCAGCGCCAGGCGCACCTGCGCCTCCTTGCCCAGCAGCACCTGATTGACCGAGTCCAGGCAGGCGTCCAGTTTGCTTCGCATCGTTGGCTCCTTATGCAGACCGCCGATGCTACTGGGCCACTCAGGTGCGGCAAAGTGCTATGCAATCTTTGCTGACGAAACTGTGAGCGCGCCCGCCCTTACAGACGAAAATGCCCGGCCATGCCCTGCAGCTCGCGGCCCAGCTCGGCCAGCTGGATGCTCGAGGCGGCGGTCTGTTCCATGGCGCTGGCCGACTGATCGGCGATATCGCGGATCGAGGTGACGCTGCGGTTGATCTCCTCGGCCACCGCCGTCTGCTGTTCGGCCGCCGCGGCGATCTGCTGGTTCATCTCGAAGATCCGCGCCACCGCCTCGGCGATGGCCGTCAGCGCGCCCTCGGTCTGGTTGGCGCCCTCCACCGTCTGGCTCACCAGGCTGGCGCTCTGCGCCATGTCGGCCACCGCGCGGCGGCTGCCCTCGCGCAGCGCGGCGATCAGCGCCTCGATCTCGGCGGTAGACTGCTGGGTGCGCTTGGCCAGGGCGCGCACCTCGTCGGCGACCACGGCGAAGCCGCGGCCCTGCTCGCCGGCACGCGCCGCCTCGATGGCGGCGTTGAGCGCCAGCAGATTGGTCTGCTCGGCGACGTTCTTGATCACCTCCAGCACCGCGTCGATGCGCTGGGTGTCCTGGCTCAGGCGCTGGATGCTGGCGGTGGTGGCGTCCATCGCGCCGGCCAGCTGGTCGATGCGCTGCAGGGTCTGGCGCACCACCTGGCTGCCACTGTCGACGCGCCGATCGGCCTGCTCGGTGGAAGCCGCGGCGGCCTCGGCGTTGCGCGCCACCTCGTGCACCGTGGCGGTCATCTGGCTCATGGCGGTGGCCACCTGATCGGTCTCCAGCTTCTGCCCGTTGACCCCCTGGCGGGTCTGCTCGGTCACCGTCGACAGCGACTGCGCCGAGCTGGACAGCTGGGTCACCCCGCCCTGCAGGCGGCCGACCATCTCGCGCAGGTTGCCGGCCATGGCCTGCATGGCGCCGAGCAGCTGGCCGATCTCGTCGCGCCGGTCGATTTCGATGCGCGCACTCAGGTCGCCGGCGGCGATGCGCTCGGCCAGGCCGATCACCCGTTTCAGCGGCCGCACTATGGCCAGGCTGATGGCCAGCGCGGCCCCCAGGCCGACCAGCAGGGCCAGGGCCGCCGCCAGCAGGATCAGGGCGCTGCTCGCCTGCTGCGCGGCCTGCATGGCCTGGCGCTGGGCGCCGAGGGCCTGCTCGACCTGGCCAAGCAGGTGTTCGATCTGCGCCACCAGCTGCAGGTAAACCTGCTTCTGCTGCTGCAGCTGCTCGGCGTATTCCTTGAGCCGCTCGTTGAAGGAGTCGACATTGACCACCACCTCGCCGAGCACCGCGGCGTAGCCGGGATCGCTCAGCGCATCGCGCAGTTCGGCGGCCAGCGCCTGGGCCTCGCCGGCCTGGGCGATCTCGACCCGCTCGAGCGCTTCGCTGCGGCGGCTCGCCTCCAGACGCTGGCGGGCCTGATCCAGCGCCTGTAACAGCAACTGGTGAATCTTGCCGACCTGCCCGGCCTGCAGCACCGCCTCGCCGCCCTGCTCGCCCTGGCTGCGCTTGAGCAGGTCGACGCCGTCCTCGGCCAGCCCCTCCTGCAGCAGGTCGAGGCTGTTGGCGGCGCTGACCACCAGCCAGTCGGCGGCCTGCAGCGACAGCTGCATGTTGTCGGTGAGTTCCACGTAACGGGCGAAGGCGGCGCGGTAGTCGGCCAGCGCCGGCGCCAGTGGCGCCAGGATCGCCGCGGTGCCTTCGTCCAGCTCGCCCTGCAGGGCGGCGCTGGCCTGCAGGATCGCCTCGGCCTGCTCGGCCAGGCGCGCGGCCTGCTGCGGATCGCCGGCCAGGGCGAAGGCCTGCTCGCTGTGGCGCATGTGCAGCAGCTGCTCGCCGAGCGCACTCATGCGCTGCTGCAGCGCCGCCCCGGCGTTCACCTCGCGCAGCGCCAACAGCCCGGTGCCGGCCACCAGCGCGGTGAGCCCCAGCACCAGGGCGAAACCCAACATCAGTTTGCTGGCCGTGCTCAGACTGGCCAGCCGATTGCTCCACGCGCTCCCCATGACCACCCCCGCCTACTGCTCGCCGCGAATGGCCGAACATAGGAGCGCCGCCCTGCTGGCGACAAGCCAGCAAGGCAGGGAATGGCAGGATCAGCTAACTGGAGGTCGCTTCCAGAACGGATTCATGGCCGCTGCATCTGGAACAGCTCGGTGGTGCGGCAGTAGGCGCTGCCGCCGAGACGGCCGATCAGGTCGAGCTTGAGCGGGTCGAGGCGGCCCTGCTCGCTGAGCACGGCGTCGTCGATATGCGCCAGCAGCACCTCGGCGAAGATCAGGTGGCAGTTGGGATTTGCCGCCGGATAGGGCTGGATCTGCGCCACCCGGCACTCGAAGGTCACCGGCACGCCGGCCACCCGCGGCACGTCGATGCGCTCGCACGGCAGGCTGGCGATAGCGCAATGGGCGAACTCGCTGACCTCGTGCGGCAGTATCGCCGCGCTGGCGTTCATCGCCTCGGCCTGGGCGAAGCTGACCAGCTGGATCGCCAGTTCGCCGCTGGCCTGGGCGTTGCGCAGGCTGTCCTTGAGGCTGCCGTCGTCGCGGGTGTTGACGTTGACCAGCAGGGTCGGCGGGTTGTCGCTGATCACCTGGAAGAAGCTGAACGGCGCCAGATTGGCCACCCCTTGCGGGGAGCGGGTGGAAACCCAGGCGATGGGCCGCGGGGTGACGCTGGCGGCCAGCCAGCGGTAGGCCTCCAGCGGGCTCAGCGTCGCGAAGTCGAGCTGCATCAGCGCCCCGCTCGCGATTCGCGGATGTAGAAGCGCGCCCGCTCGGCCTTGCTGGTGCAGCCCTCGTAGGCCTCGAACTGCTGCTGGGTCTTGGCCGCGGTGAGCAGCGACAGCGCCTTGGAGTAGCTGACCGTACCGGCGAAGCCTTCGGCCTCGGCGATGCTCAGCTCCTTCCAGGCCGCGTCCAGCTGATTGGCGCAGGTGTCGCGGTACACCGTCTTGCCGGCGCAACCGCTCAGCGCCAGGACCAGCACCGGCAAACAGATCCAATGTTTCATCGACCACACTCCTTACAAGGACATGACTACGGATTGACCCAGTGTAGGACGCCGGCGCCCGGGGAAAGTGCCCGCTTCAGCGTCCGGCGCGTTGACGCAGATACTCCACCACCGCCTGCTGCTCGCCGACGAACTCGATGCGCCCGGCCTTGCTCTCGCGCTGGAACACGTACATCGGATCGTAGTACTCCACCAGCAGCGCCTCGATCCAGCCGCGGTGGGTGTCGACCTGGCCGGCGGCGGCCTGCTCGCCGAGGGCCTGGTCCATGATCGCCGCCAGGCGCTGGTAGCGCTCGCCGCCCAGGCGCCGGGTGATGTTGGCCAGGCTCTCGCGCAGGCGCGCGGCGAAGGCGGCGAATCCGCCCTCCTCGCCGTGGACGGCGACGAACTCGGCGCACAGCTCGACCACATAGGCCTTGAGGATGCGCTCGACGCGATGCTCCAGGCTGTCCTCCAGCCACACCAGCGGGTAGTCCTGCATGGCCTGGTACAGCGGCAGCGGCAGC
Organism: Pseudomonas sp. NPDC077649; assembly: GCF_044542855.1. Lineage (NCBI taxonomy): Bacteria > Pseudomonadati > Pseudomonadota > Gammaproteobacteria > Pseudomonadales > Pseudomonadaceae > Pseudomonas > Pseudomonas sp. NPDC077649. The sequence continues at coordinate 176,177 of NZ_JBITVF010000003.1, forward strand.
GAGCAGCGGCCGATCAGCCGCGCCTCGTCCTCCAGCACGAACTGGCGCTGGCCGCGCGCGCGACGCTTGAGCAGGTCGATGGCCAGGGCGTTCTCGAAATCGATCTGCGCCGGCTGGGCGCTGGCGCGCTTGCCGAAGCTGGAGCCGCGGTGGTTGGCGTGGCCTTCCAGGTCCGGGGCGTTGTCCAGCTGGCCGATCACCTCGGTCTTGCCGGTGCCGGTCATGCCGCCGACCAGGACGAAATCGCACTCGGCCACCGCCTGCTCGCTGGTTTCCAGGAGAAAGCCGCGCATCGCCTTATAGCCGCCGATCACCCGCGGGTAGTCGATGCCCGCCTCGCTTTTCAGCCACTGCTGGACGATCTGCGAGCGCAGGCCGCCGCGAAAGCAGTACAGGTAGCCGTCCGGATGGGCCTTGGCGAAGGCCGCCCAAGCCGCTATGCGCTCGTCCTTCAGCGCACCGCTGACCAGTTGGTGGCCTAGCTCGATGGCCGCCTGCTGGCCGTGCTGCTTGTAACAGGTGCCGACCTTCTGCCGCTCGAGGTCGTCCATCAGCGGCAGGTTGACCACCCCGGGGAAGGCGCCCTTGAGAAATTCCACCGGCGCACGGGCGTCCATCATCGGCCGGTCGCCCAGAAAGATGTCGCGGTAGTCGGCGCTGTTGTCCCGCATCACAGCACCTCGACCGCGTGACGCTGTCGCTCGACCATCTCGCCGATGGGCGCCAGCTGCAGGCCCAACTCGGCGGCCACGGCGAGGAACTCCGCCTCGCCTTCCGGCGCCACGGCGATCAGCAGGCCGCCGCTGGTCTGCGGGTCGCACAGCAGCAGCTTGGCCAGCTCCGGTAGCGGCGCGATCTTGTCGCCGTAGCTGTCGAAGTTGCGCAGCGTGCCGCCGGGCACGCAACCCTGCTCCAGGTAATGCTCAACGCTGGCCAGGCGCGGCACCTTGGCGAACTCGACGCGCGCGCTGAGGCCGCTACCATCGGCCATTTCCACTAGGTGCCCGAGCAGGCCGAAGCCGGTGACGTCGGTCATCGCCTTGACCCCGGCGAGCTTGCCGAAGCGGCTGCCGGGCTTGTTCAGGGTGCACATCCAGTCGCGCGCCAGGCCGACGTCCTCGCTGCGCAGCTTGGCCTTCTTCTCCGCGGTGGTGAGGATGCCGATGCCCAGCGGCTTGGTCAGGTACAGCTGGCAGCCGACCGTGGCGGTGTCGTTGCGCTTCATATGGCGCTTGTCCACCAGGCCGGTCACCGCCAGGCCGAAGATCGGCTCGGGGGCGTCGATCGAGTGGCCGCCGGCCAGCGGAATGCCGGCCTCGTCGCACACCGCGCGGCCGCCGCGGATCACCTCGCGGGCGACCTCCGGGGCCAGCAGGTTGACCGGCCAGCCGAGAATGGCGATGGCCATCAGCGGGTCGCCGCCCATGGCGTAGATGTCGCTGATGGCGTTGGTCGCGGCGATGCGGCCGAAGTCGTAGGGGTCGTCGACGATGGGCATGAAGAAGTCGGTGGTGGAAACCACCCCGCGCTCTTCGTCGATGGCGTAGACCGCCGCGTCGTCGCGCGAGGCGTTGCCGACCCACAGGCGCGGGTCGAGGTTCTGCGCGCCGCTGCCGGCGAGGATCACCTCCAGCACCTTGGGGGAAATCTTGCAGCCGCAACCGGCGCCGTGGCTGTACTGGGTCAAACGAATCGGCTCGCTCATGTCTCTCTCTTGCATCGACGACTGGCGGCGGATTCTAGCAAAGACCGCCTTGGCGCAGCGCCTTTGCGCGAGTAAGGTCGAAACATCGACGGGGGATTTTTCCTATGAGCAAGAAAGTGGCGCTGGTACTGGGCTCGGGGGGCGCGCGCGGCTACGCCCATATCGGCGTGATCGAGGAGCTGCAGGCGCGCGGCTACGAGATCGGCTGCATCGCCGGCTGCTCGATGGGCGCGGTGGTCGGCGGCATCTTCGCTGCCGGCAAGCTGCGCGAGTACCGCGAGTGGACCGAGAGCCTGGACTACCTGGACGTGCTGCGCCTGATCGATGTCAGCTTCCGCCTCGGCGCCATCCGCGGCGAGCGGGTGTTCGGGCGCATCCACGACATAGTCGGCGAGATCAATATCGAGGAGCTGGCGATCCCCTTCACCGCGGTCGCCACCGACCTCACCAACCAGCAGGAAATCTGGTTCCAGGAAGGCTGCCTGCACCAGGCGATGCGCGCCTCGGCGGCGATTCCCAGCCTGTTCACCCCGGTGATCCAGGGCAAGCGCATGCTGGTCGACGGCGGCCTGCTCAACCCGTTGCCGATCGTGCCGGTGGTGTCCAGCCACTGCGACCTGATCATCGCGGTCAACCTCAACGCCACCAACCAGAGCCACTACCAGCTGCCGGTGATCGAGCGGCCGGCCGCGCTCAAGGGGCGCATCGACCAGTTGATGACCACGCTCGGCTCGCGCCTGCCGAGCTTCCGCCGCAAGAGCGAGGACGACGTCCTGCTGCTGGCCGCCGAGCAGCAACAGGCCGACGCCATCGGCCCGGCCGCGGCGCCGAACCGCAACGCCGCCGGCGCCGTGCCGAAATCCGCCAGCGGCTCGCGGGTCGCCGAGTTCAGCGGCCCGGCCTCGCTGCTGGAGCTGGTCAACCAGAGCTTCGAGGTGATGCAGACCTCGCTGGCGCAATACAAGATCGCCGGCTACCCGCCGGACATCCTGATCAACGTGCCCAAGCGCGTGTGCCGTTTCTTCGAGTTCTACAAGGCGCCGGAGCTGATCATGCTCGGCCGCCAGATCGCCCGCGACACCCTCGAGCGCTACGAGCGCGAGCGTTGATCACTCGCTGTGCAGCGCCTCGACCGGCTGCAGGCGCGCCGCCCGCCGCGCCGGGGCGATGCCGGAGAGCACCCCGACCAACGCCGCCAGCAGCAGCGCCAGCAGCAGAACCCCCGGCTGCACGGCAAGCGGCAGCCCCGGTAGCGCCAGCTGCAGCGCGCCGAGCAGCGCGCCCATCAGCAGCAGCCCGGCCAGCCCGCCGAGCAGCGACAGCAGCAACGCCTCACCGAGAAACAGCGCCAGCACCTGCCGCGAGGTGGCGCCGACCGCGCGCAACAGGCCGATTTCCGCCGCGCGCTCGGCCACCGCGGTGGTCATGATGGTGAGGATGCCCACCGCCCCCACCAGCAGCGAGATACCGCCCAGCGCCGCCACCGCGACGCTGAACATGGCGAGGATGCGGTCCAGACTGCGCAACATGTCGTCCTGGGTGGTCAGGTTGAAATCCTCCTCACCGTGGCGCTCGATCAGCAGCCGGCGCACCCGCTCGCTCATCTGCGGCGCGGCGATACCGGCGTTGAACACCAGGTTGATCTTGGCCAGGCCGTCGCGGTTGAACAGGCTTTCGGCCCAGTCCACCGGCACGTAGGCGATGTCGTCGATATCGAAGCCGAGCAACTGCCCCTGGCGCGCCATCACCCCGATCACCCGAAAGCGCGTGCCGCCGACCCGCACCGTCTGCCCCAGCGGGTTGGCCGCGCCGAACAGTTCCTGGCGCAGGGTGTGGCCGAGCACCACGTAGGGCGGCGAGCGGCCGTCGCGCGGCTCGGGAAGAAACTGGCCGAGGGCCAGCGGCAGGCGCCAGGCCGTGGCCATCTGGTGGCCGCAGCCGAGCACCCCGGTGTAACGGGTCAGGCCGGCGAACTGGATGTCGCCGTTGCCCTGGATGATCGGCACCGCCGCCTCGACGTGGGCCAGGCGGCGCAACGCATCGGCGTCGGCGATGGTCAGCGGGCGCACGTTGCTGAGCACGCCGCCGAGGCCGCCGGTGCGGGTCATGCCCGGACGGATGGTCAGGTTGCGCGTGCCGAACTGGGCGAAGTTGTCCTGCACGTAGCCACGCAGGCCGTCGCCGATGGCGGTGAGCAGGGCCATGGCGGCGATGCCGATGGCCACCCCGAGCAGGGTCAGCAGGCTGCGCAGGGGCCGGCTGAGCAGCGCCGAGCCGCTCAGGCGCAGAGCGTCGCGCAGTTGCATCAACCGCCCCCCGCCGCGCCGTGCAACGCCTGCACCGGCGCCATGGCCGCGGCGCGATTGGCCGGCAGCCAGGCGAACAGCGCAGCGCAGGCCAGCGCCAGGCCGAGGCTGACCAGCCGCGCCCACCAGGGCGCATGCAGCGGTAGCGCGGTGGCCAGGCGCGCGCCCCACAGCAGCAGCTCGGCCAGCAGCAGGCCAGCCAGCGCACCGACCAGGGCCAGCAGCAGCGCCTCGCCGAGAAACACCAGGCGCACCTGTCCGGCGCTGGCGCCGAGGGCTTTGAGCAGGCCGATCTCGGCGGTGCGCTGGTTGACCGAAATCCAGGTCACGTTCATCACCAGGATGCCGGCCACCAGCAGGCTGATCGCGGCGATGCCGCCGAGCGCCTGGGTCAGGCGCACGAGAATCTGCTCGAAGGTGCCGCGCAGGGCGTCCTGGCCAACCAGGGTGAAATCCTCCTTGCCCTGGTGACGCCGGCTCAGGCTGGTGCGAATCTCCCGTTGCGCGCTGTCCAGGTAACTGGCGCCGCGCAACTCGACGAAGATGCGCAGCAGGCCCTCGCGGTCGAACAGCGCCTGGGCGTTGGCCAGGGGTATCAACAGGCTGTCGGAGAAATCCATGCCCAGCGACTCGCCACGCTCGACCAGCACGCCGATCACCCGCAGCCGCCGGTCGCCGGCGCGCAGCCACTGGCCCAGCGCCGGCCCGTCGCCGAACAGCTCGCGGCGCAGCCGCGCGCCGAGCACGCCGACCGCCTCGCCCTGGCCCGCGGCCAGTGCCGGCAGCGCCTGGCCCTGGGCCAGCTGCAGGCCGCGCATGGCGAAGAAGTGGTGGTCGGTACCGACGATCAGCGTCTCGCGGTGGCGACTGCCGGCGCGCACCTCGGCGCGCCCCGACTGCTGTGGCGCCACCCGGCGCACCTGCGGCAGGCGGGCGATGGCCAGGGCATCGCCGAGGGTCAGCTCGCGTGGCGCCAGGCCGGTGACCGGCGGCATGCCGCCGGTGGTCTGGTTGCGCCCCGGCACCACGATCAGCAGGTGGCGGCCGAGCTGGTCGAACTCGCCGATGACGAAGCGCCGGGCGCCCTCGCCCAGGCCGCTGAGCAGCACCACGGCGAACACGCCGATGGCGATCGCCAGCAGCAGCATGGCGCTGCGCGAACGGTGCCCGCGCAGCCCGCCAAGCCACAGGGCGCAGAGGTCGGCGGCGCGCATCAGGCCACCCGCAGTTGCGGTGGCCGCGCCTGGCCGTCGTGCAGCCACAGCTGGCGCCGTGCGCGCGCCGCATGCTGCAGGTCGTGGGTCACCACCACCAGGGTCTGGCCTTCGGCATTGAGCGCTTCGAGCAGGGCGAACACCTCGCTGCCGGCCTGGCTGTCGAGGTTGCCGGTGGGCTCGTCGGCCAGCAGCAGTGCCGGGCGCATGACCATGGCGCGGGCGATGGCCACCCGCTGACGCTGACCGCCGGACAGCTCGGCCGGGCGATGGCACAGGCGCTGACCGAGGCCGAGGCGTTCGGCCAGCTCGCGGCTGCGACGGCGCCGCTCGGCGGGGTCGATACCGGCCAGGAGCATCGGCAGCTCGATGTTTTCCAGCACGTTCAGGCGCGGGATCAGGTGGTAGGCCTGGAACACGAAACCGATATGGCGGCTGCGCAGCTCGGCGCGGCGACGCTCGTCGAGCGCCACGGTGGCCTCATTGTTGAGCCAGTATTCGCCGGCATCCGGCACGTCGAGCAGGCCGAGAATATTGAGCAGGGTCGACTTGCCTGAGCCGGACGGGCCGACCACCGCCAGGTAGTCGCCGGCGGCGATCTGCAGATCCAGCGCCGCCAGGCCGACGACCCGCTGCTCGCCGCTGGCGAAGCCGCGCGTCACCCCCTGCAGGCGGATCATCACTGCGCTTCCGCGCTGCGCGAGACCACCGCGATGCCGTCCTTGAGTCCCTCGCGGTCAAGGCTGGCGAGAATCCGCTCGCCCTCGTGCAGGCCGTCGAGCACCTCGGTCCAGCGCCAGTTGGCCAGCCCCGTGTTCAGCTCGACCTCGCGCAACACGCCGGTGGCCGGGTCGTAGCGCAGCACCCGGCGCCCCTCCAGCAGGGTCTCGGTGGGGATGCGCAGGCTGCCGGCGCTCTGCTCCAGAAGGATTTCCACGTCGGCGCTGTAGCCGGCCAGCAGGGTCACGTCCACCGGCAACTGGGCGAAGCGCACCTCGACGTCGACGGTGCGCGCCTGCTTCTCCAGCTCGCGCACGAAGGGCGCGATGCGGCTGACCTGGCCATGGAAATGGCGGCCGCGAAAGGCGTCCAGGCTGATCCGCACCGGCATGCCGATACGCACCCGGCCGGCGTCCACCTCGTCGATCGGCGCATCGACGTAGAGGCAGCTGTCGTCGATCAGGTCCACCGCCGGCGGGGTCGGAATGCCCGGCGGCGACGGGGTGACGAATTCGCCCAGCTCGCCGTTGATCTGCGCCACCACCCCGGCGAAGGGCGCGCGCAGCACGGTCTGGTCGAGCAGCGAGCGCTGCAGCGTCAGGTTGGCCTCGGCCTCGCGGATCTGCACCTGCTGCGCGGTGCAGGCCAGTTGCGCCAGGCGCGCCTTGGTCTCGGCCTGGTCGAGGCGCTCGAGCGAGGTCAGCTTGCGTTCACCCAGGTGCTGCAGGCGGCGGTGATCGCGCTGGTACAGCTCGGCCTTGCGGCACAGCTGCTCGCGCTCGCTGCGCCGTACCTCGAGACGCGCGCCGGCCTCCTCGACCCGCGCCTGGCGGTCGTCCTGGCGCAGGCGCATGAGCACCTGGCCGAGCTCGACGTGCTGGCCTTCGTCGACCAGTAGCTCGCTGACCTGGCCGCCGACGTTGAATGACAGCCGCGAGCGGCGACAGGATTTCAGGGTACCGGCGCGGGTATTGGCGACCAGGGTTTCCACCGGGCCACGCTCCACCGCGATCAGTTGCACGGGCATCGGTTGAGGCCGCTGCCACCACCATACAGCCGCCAATAAACCGGCGAAAACAATGAGGGAAATCGACAGGCCGCGCATAAGTGCCTCTTTCTTGACACCCCAGCTTCAGCCTAGGTCAGCCTCCCCCTGTCAACAACGCGGTACGCCCGCCATTGGTCTCTTGATAGAAGTTCTTAGTTTCAACGGTTGATACGTCTCATGCCTGTTTATCCGGCGGCAGTTGGTCGAGGGCGGCCTGGTTGTCCGGCGCCTTCTCCGCCACCCAGTCGCTGAGCAGGCTGTAAGCCACCGCCAGCAGGGTCGGGCCAAGGAACAGGCCCATAAAGCCGAAGGCGAGGATGCCGCCGAACACCCCGAGCAGCACCACCACCAGCGGCAGGTTGCCGCCGCGACTGATCAGATAGGGCTTGAGGATATTGTCCACGCCGCTGATGACGAACATGCCCCAGACGCCGAGGAACAGGGCGAAGCCGTACTCGCCCTGCCACACCAGCCAGGCGGTGGCGGGTATCCACACCAGCGGCGGGCCCATCGGCACCAGGCTGAGGACGAAGGTGAGAATGCCCAGCACCAGCGCTCCCGGCACCCCGGCGATCCAGAAGCCGATCAGCGCCAGCAGGCCCTGGGCCGCGGCGGTGCCGATCACGCCGTTGACCACCCGCTGCACGGTGCCGGCCACCAGCTCCAGGTAGTGGTCGGCACGCTCGCCGATCAGCCGTTCCAGCAGGCTGTGCACGAACACCGCCAGGCGCGGGCCGTCGCGGTAGAAGAAGAACACCAGCACCAGGCTCAGGCCCAGCTCCAGCATGCCGCCGCCGAGCTGGGCGCTGCGCGCCAGCAGCCAGTTGCCGACCTGGCCGAGGTAGGGCCGCAGGGTAGAGAAGAAGGCCGCGCCCTGCTGGTCGATGGTCAACCACAGAGTGGCCAGGCGCTCGCCCACCAGCGGCAGGCCGACCAGCCAGCTTGGCGGCGGCGGCAGGCCCTCGACCTGCAGGTCCTTGATCAACGCGTTGGCGTCCTTGATGTGATCGGCCAGGTTGAAACCCAGCCAGATCAGCGGCACCGCCACCAGGATCACCCAGCCGCAGGTGAGAATGCCCGCGGCCAGCGACAGCCGCCCCTGCAGCGCCTGGGTCAGCAGACGCATCAGCGGCCAGCTGGCGAAGGCCAGCACCGCGGCCCAGAACAGCGCCGACCAGAACGGCGCCAATACCCAGAGGCTGGCGGCCAGCAGGCCGAGCAGCAGAATCTGCACCAGCAGACGATCGTTAGTGGCCATGACCCGAAACTCCCTTCGTTGCAACGACAGAGCGCCCCTGGAGGGCGCTCTGGATGTGCCTGGTTGTGCCGCGCAGCTTAGCGCAATAGACGCACCGCCAGGGCTTCGCCGGCACCCTCGCCGAGTTCCAGACGCGCCTCGCGCACGCGCTGGGCGATCAGTGCCTCGCGCCAGGCCTGCGCCTGGCTGCCGGAGAGGCTGACGCGCAGCGTGCTGTCGAGGTTGAGGCTGCGCGCCAGCACCTCGGCCCAGGCGCTATCCGCCCGGGCTGCATCCGGCAATTGCAGCAGGCCGTCGCTACGCAGCTGGCGCAGCAGGGTCGCCGGGGTCGGCAGCAGCTCGCCCAGCGGCGCCTCGGCATCCAGCTGCTCGGCGTGCAGGTAGGCGCGGCGGTTGCCGCGGGTGATGCTGTACAGCGCCAGCAGGCTGTCGTGGTTGGGCTCGGCCAGGCGCAGCAGCGCATAGGCCTGCTGGTCGTCGGAACCGTACAGGGTGGCGTTGCCGAACACCGAATTGGCCCACAGGCTGCTGGCGCCGCATTCGCGCCCCTGGCACCAGTAGAGCAGCTCGGCGCCCTGCTCCAGCAGGGACTCGCGCGCGCTGGTAAATACCTGGTCGGCGCTGTGGGTGCGCGGCAGCTCGTAGGTCACCGCGGCGTGCCGGCCCTGCGCCAGGATCTCCCGCTCGTAGCGCAGGCGCCCGCTGATGCGGCGGATCGAGCCCTGCGGGTAGATGCGTTCCAGGCTCGGGCTTTCCTTGTAGGCGACGATCGTGCTCGCCGGAAAACGCGGCAGGCTGTCGAGGTCGCGGCTGCCGGGCAGATCGGCAACCAGCACGCCGCCGCTGCCCAGCAGCGCGACCACTAGGGCGAAACCTTTCATACGCGCCCTCATTGGATCAGCATCGCTTGCGCGGCTTTTACCAGGCGCGCCTCGTCGACCTCGCGCTGCGGCACCTGCAGGCCGCGCTGCACCGCCGGGCGCGCCGCGATGGCGTCCAGCCAGCGCTGCAGATGCGTCAGCCCGTCGAGCGAGACGCCGGCCCAGTCGTGCACGCGCACCCAGGGGAAGGTGGCGATATCGGCGATGCTGTAGTCGCCGGCCAGGTATTCGACCTCGCCCAGGCGCGCGTCGAGCACCTCGTAGAGGCGGCGGGTCTCGTGTTGGTAGCGGTCGATGGCGCCCTGCAGCTTTTGCGGGAAATAGCGGAAGAACACATTGGCCTGGCCCTGCATCGGGCCGACCCCGCCCATCTGGAACATCAGCCACTGCAGCACCCGCGAGCGGCCCTTGGCATCGCTGGGCAGCAGTTGGCCGGTCTTTTCGGCGAGGTAGATGAGGATGGCGCCGGACTCGAACACGGCGAAGTCGTCATTGTCGCGATCGACGATGGCCGGAATGCGGCCGTTGGGGTTGATACGCAGAAAGGCCGCGGCCTTCTGCTCCTTGCGCTCGAAACTGAGGGCGTGCACCTGATAAGGCAGGCCGAGTTCCTCCAGGGCGATGGATGCCTTGTGCCCATTGGGGGTGGCGGCGGTATACAGGTCGATCATGCGATCCTCCATGGCAGACCGCCACACCTTTCCCCATGAGCCGTCGGCAAGTCAAGGCAAGCGCAAAAATGGATTGAAACAATCCGCGACACGTTGCGCGCCGGCCTCGTCGTCCAGGTGCAGGTGGTGGCCGCCCGGCAGGCGGCGCACCTCGAACGCCAGCCCCTGCAGCAGCTGCTGCACCGCCGGCTGCGCCTGCATCATGCCCTGCTCGGCCAGCACCAGGCTGACCGGGCATTGCAGGGCGCGGACGAAGGCCTGGGCATGGGCCCAGCTCAGGCGCAAGGGCGAAGCCAGGGTCAGGCGGGCGTCGGTGCGCCAGGTGTAGCCGCCGGGCACCGGCATCAGGCCGCGCTGGGCGAGCAGTTCGGCGGCCTCGCGGCTGACCGCGCCGACGCCCTTCATGCGCGCCTCGACGGCTCGCGCCACCTCGGCGTACACCGGCTTGCGCTTGCCATCCAGGGCGAGCTTGGCGCGCAGCGCCTCGCCGAGTTTCGCCGGTGCGGTGTCGGCCTCGCCGGTATAGGGCACCAGGCCGTCGATCAGGGCCAGGCGGGCGATGCGCTCGGGCATGGCAGCGGCCAGCAGCACCGCGGTGATCGCGCCCATGGAGTGACCGAGGATGGAAAAGCGCTGCCAACCGAACTGCTCGGCCACCTGCAGCACGTCGTAGGCGTAATCCCACAGGGCGTAGCCGGCGCCCGCCGGGCGGTGTTCGGAATGGCCGTGGCCGGCGAAATCCAGGGCGACGATGCGCAGTCCGTCCAGCTTCGGCGCCAGGCGGGCGAAGCTGGCGGCGTTGTCCAGCCAGCCGTGCAGGGCCAGCACCGGCAGGCCGTCCTCGGGGCCATAGAGATGGGCGGCCAACTCGATATGCGGCAGGCTCAGGCGGACTTCTTCGAAACAGGCGCTCATGCGGACTCCTCAAGCGGGCCGGCCCAACGGGCGAACAGCTGGCGCAGCAGCTCGGCGGTGGCCTGCGGGCGCTCCAGCGGGAACATATGGCCGCCCGGCAGGCTCAAGTATTCGCCGCGCGGCATGCGCCGCAGCAGGCGGGCGTGATGCGGCAGCACCACCCTGCTGTGGCGGCCGCGGACCATGGCCAGCGGCACCGCCAGTTGCTGCGGGCGCCCCGGTGCGGTGTGCGGTACGCTGCGGTAGATGCTGATCTCGGTGGCCGGATCGAACTTCAGGCGCAGGCCCTGCCCCGCCGGCTGCAGGCCATGGCGCACGTAGGCGTCCAGGCATTCGGGATCGAAGCGGCGGAACAGGCTCTTGGCGGCGAAGTAGTCGCGCGCCTCGGCCGGGTCGGCGAAGGCCTCGCGCCGGCCCAGGGTGCGCCCGGCCGGGGTGATGCGGTCGATGAAGCCGAAGCGCTTGGCGGCGCGGATCACCATGCGGTCGGCCAGGGTCAGCAGCGGCGAGTCGAGCATCACCACGCCGCGGTACAGCTCCGGCCTGAGCAACGCGGCGTGATAATGCAGCACGCCGCCGAGGGAATGGCCGACGCCCCAGACCGGCTCGTCGCCGCCTTCCAGGTGATGGATCAGCTCGGCAACCAGGTTGGCCCAGTTGTCGTCCACCGGAAAGCGCGGATCGTGGCCGTGCTGCTGCAGGTGGCGCACCCGGTAGTCCGGCGCCAGGGCGGTGAACAGCTTGGCGTAGGTGGCCGAGGGAAAACCGTTGGCGTGGGCGAAGAAGATCGGCTGCGGCATGCGCGGCGCTCGCAAAATGAAGACCGGGCGATTTTCCGGCAGCCCCGTCGCCGCGGCAATGACCGTAACCGCCATTGATGGCGGCGCTATGGCCAGAACTATCGGCGGCGCCCGCTCATGCCTTGGGCGGTTGCTCGCCCAAGGGCACTATGGCCATGGTCAGGCGTGAGATGCAGCTGGGCTTGCCGTCGTCGCCACTCAGGCGGATGTCCCAGACGTGGGTGGTGCGCCCCAGATGCACCGGCCGCGCCACGGCATGCACGCGCCCTGTGCGCAGGCCGCGCAGATGATTGGCGTTGACCTCCAGGCCGACGCAGTAGAAGCGACTGCTGTCGATGCACAGGTAGCTGGCGGTGGAGCCGAGGGTCTCGGCCAGCACCACCGAGGCACCGCCATGCAGCAGGCCGTAGGGTTGATGGGTACGCGCATCGACCGCCATGCTGGCGCTGAGCGAATCGTCGTCGAAGGACTCGAAGCGGATGCCCAGCAACTCGCCGATGGTGTTTTTCTGCAAGGCGTTGAGCGCATCGAGATCGGGGGCTTGTCGCCACAGGCTCATGGGGCATTCCTTATGCTGTCGGGAAACCGGGCCGACGCCGCCGGCCCGCTCGCATTCACTCGTGCCAGAGCACTGCTTCGCTGCGCTGCTGCCACTCGGCGAAGCGCGCGCCGTAGGCACCTTCGACCACGTTGCGCTTGATCTTCAGGGTCGGCGTGAGGAAGCCGTTCTCCACCGCCCAGACCTCCTTGACCAGCACCAACCCCTGCAGCCGCTCATGCTGGTCGAGACGCCGGTTGACCTCCTCGAGCAGCGCCTTGAGGCTGCTTTCCAGCGCGCCGCGGCTGTCGTTGGCGGCCTCCTGGCGGCCCGCCTCGGACAGTACGCAGAGCGCCAGGGGTTGTGGCAGGCCGTCGCCGACCACGCAGACCTGCTCGATGCGCGAATGCTCGCCGAGACGGTTCTCGATGGGCGCCGGCGCCACGTACTTGCCCTTGCTGGTCTTGAAGATCTCCTTGATCCGCCCGGTCAGGCGCAGGTTGCCCTCGGCGTCCTGCTCGCCCTTGTCGCCAGTGCGCAGGAAACCGTCTCCGGTGAGGGTCTCGGCGGTCTTGGCCGGGTCCTTGTAGTAGCCCTGCATGGTGGCGCCGCTGCGCACCTGCACCTCGCCGTCCTCGGCGATACGCACCTCCACGCCGGGGCTGTTCTGGCCGATCCAGCCCTGCTTGAACTTGCCCGGCCGGCACACGTGGGAGTAGCCGCAGTTCTCGGTCATGCCGTAGACCTCCTGGATCTCCAGGCCCAGGCGGCGATACCAGCCCAGCAGCGCCTCGGGCACCGGCGCGGCGCCGGACAGCGCGTAGCGCACGGCGTCCAGGCCGAGCCCGGCGAGCACTTTCCTGCCCACCAGGCGGCCGATCAGCGGCAGTTTCAGCAGGCGGTCGAGCTTGTGCGCCGGCATCTTGGCGTACACGCCCATCTGGAACTTGGTCCAGATGCGCGGCACGCCGAACATCACCGTCGGCCGTGCGCGCTTGAGGTCGTCGAGGAAGGTGTCCAGGCTCTCGGCGAAGAAGATCGTCTGCCCGGCGTAGATCGATGCCAGCTCGACGAACATGCGCTCGGCCACGTGACACAGCGGCAGGTAGGACAGCAGGCGGTCGTCCTCGCCTACGCCGAACAGCTCGATGGCATTGCTGGCGGCGAAGCCGAAATTGCCGAACTGGTGCATCACCCCCTTGGGCGTGCCGGTGGTGCCGGAGGTGTAGATGATGGTGGCCAGCTGGTTGGCCGCGGGCTTGGGATCGTCCTGGATCGGTGCGCAGCGCTGCAGGTCGTCCCAGCTGTAGTCGAACTCGCCCGGCGGGTGCAGCGGCAGGCTGACGGTCGGCAGCCCGGCGGGCAGCCCCGGCGCCATGGCCGGCCAGTCATCGAGCTTGCCGATCAGGGCCAGCGCCGCTTCGGAATGCTCCAGCACCTGGCGCATCGACTCGGCGGTGAGGTTGGGGTACAGCGGCACCGAGACGTGCCCGGCCATCCAGATCGCCAGGTCGGCGACTATCCAGTGCGCGCAGTTCTTCGACACGATGGCGATGCGGCTGCCCGGTGCCAGTTCGCGGCTGCGCAACCAGTGGGCGGCGCGCCGCGCCTGTTCGCCCACCTCGGCCCAGCTCAGCTCCAGCAGCTGGCCACCGCCGAGAGGCTGGACCATGTAGCGTTTGTTCGGGTGCTTTGCTTCACGCTCGTAGAACAGCTCGAGCGGCAGACGGATCGCATCGGCCACAGGGCTTCCTCCTTGTTGTTTTTATGGGGGTCAACCAAGCACTTGCTTGGTCGACTATTCCACGCAGACAAGGACGGCGCAAGTTAAGAAATGTTTCCCCGGTCGCCCGGCTAGCCGGCTACAACCGCGTGTCGCGAGATCAATGCGGATGGATCAGCGCCAGCAGCTCCATCAGCCCGGCCGCCGGTAGATCGCCGTCGAGTTCGGCCAGGCTGGCGGTGCGCATCGGCAGCGGCTCCTGGCGATTGCCATGCACCAGCAGGCCGCCGAGGGCGCCGATCAGCGGCTGGTGGCTGACCAGCAGCATTTCCGCGCCTTCGCGCTCGTCGAGGTACTTGAGCACCTCGCGCGGGTCGCTGTCCGGTGTCAGCCAGGGCACGGTGCCCACCGCGCCGGCGAAACCCAGCGCGCCGCGCACCAGTTCCGCGGTCTGCTGGGCGCGCACGTAGGGGCTGGCGAGAATCGCCGTGAGCGGCCGTCCGGCCAGTTGCGCGGCGGCCTGCAGCACCTCCTTGCGGCCGTGGGCGGTCAGCTCGCGCACGGCATCGCTGGCGGCCTGCGGCTCGGCCTGACCGTGACGCAACAGCCACAGCCTCACAGCTTCGGCTCCTCGTCGCGCACCGGGTGCGGCGCCGGCGGGATGCTATGGGCGGTCTCGCCTTGCGGCGCGCGCGGGGTCGGCCAGTCGGCGAACGGCCAGGGCTTCTCATCGCTGTTGAAGGTGCCGAAACGGCCGATCTGCATCAGGTACTGGCTGAGGCTGTCGCCGAAGCCCAGCAGGCTGGCGTTCGGCGCACCGTAGAACAGGCGGTAGCCGAGTTGCAGCAGCACCACGGCGCCGAGCAGCAGCTCGGCCAGTTGCCAGACGATGACGAAGATCACCATCCACAGAATGCGCAACAGGATCGACTCGCGTTCCAGCTCCTGCTTCTCATCGTTCATCACTTGCTCCTTAGAAACCCGCGGTGGGAATGAAATCGACGTCGGTCTTGGGTTCGCCGCGCATCAGCAACTCGATCACCTGCGCCAGCGTGCGCCCCTCGAACAGGATGGCGTGCAGCCCGGCGACCAGCGGCATGTACACCTCCAGCTCCTCGGCGCGCGCCTTGAGCACCTTGAGAGTATTGACCCCTTCGGCGACTTCGCCCAGGCGCTGCACCGCCTCGTCCAGGCTGAGGCCTTCGCCGAGGGCGAAACCGACCTGATAGTTGCGGCTTTTCGGTGACGAACAGGTGACGATCAGGTCGCCCACCCCGGCCAGGCCGAGGAAGGTCATGGGGTTGGCCCCCAGCTTGACGGCGAAGCGGGTCATCTCGGCCAGGGCACGGGTGATCAGCATGCTCTTGGTGTTCTCGCCCATGCCGAGGGCCGCGGCCATGCCGGACATGATGGCGTAGACGTTCTTCAGCGCACCGCCCAGCTCGACGCCGAAGCGGTCGGCGCTGGCGTAGACGCGAAAGGTGCGACCGTGCAGGGCCTGTTGAACGCGCAGGCAGAGTTCTTCGTCCTCGCTGGCGATCACCGTGGCGGTCAACGCGTGCTCGGCCACTTCCTTGGCCAGGTTCGGCCCGGACAGCACGCCGATGCGCGCATCGGGGGCGATTTCCTCGAGAATCTGGCTCATCAGCTTGAAGGTCTTGGCCTCGATGCCCTTGGTGGTGCTGATCAGCAGCTTGCCGGCGAGCAATCCGGCCACCGGCTGCAGCGCCTCGCGCAGGGCGCTGGAGGGCAGCGCGACCAGCACCAGCTCGGCCTGCTGCAGGGCGCCGGTCAGGTCGCTGGTCGGTTCGATGCCCGGGTGCAGCTTGACGCCCTTGAGGTAGCGCGGATTCTCGCCGCTGCGGCGCATCTGCTCGGCCTGCTCGGGGTCGCGCATCCACTGCAGGACGCGCTGGCCGTTCTCCGCCAGCAGATTGGCCAGGGCGGTGCCGAAGCTGCCGCCGCCGAGTACGGCAATGGGTTGAAGCTCTGTCATAACACTTCCGAATGGGGCCATGCGCGATGGCGGTCTGCAGGCATTATACGGAGCCGCGAGTGACCGGCCAGGGCAAAAGTTCGCCGCGCCGCATCGGTCC
Source organism: Pseudomonas sp. NPDC077649 (assembly GCF_044542855.1). Classification (NCBI taxonomy): domain Bacteria; kingdom Pseudomonadati; phylum Pseudomonadota; class Gammaproteobacteria; order Pseudomonadales; family Pseudomonadaceae; genus Pseudomonas; species Pseudomonas sp. NPDC077649. The sequence continues at coordinate 192,052 of NZ_JBITVF010000003.1, forward strand.
CGGCGGGCAAACGCGAAATGGCGCAGAGTGCGCGCGCCTGGCGCTGGCAAAGCGCGCCGGGTCGGTTAACATGCCGACTCGACGTAATTTGCCAAGGACGACCCGTGCCCACAGGCAGCCCCTTGCCCCGCCCTGCCCGCTACAGCCACCGGCAGCGCCGCACTCCGACAGGGACAGTACGACCATGAGCCAGCGCCGCGGCTGGAACATCCACACGCGCACCCAGCTGATCAGCGTCGGCCCGGCCCTGCTGCTGACCCTGCTGCTGACCGGCTTTCTCACCTTCACCCGCCTGCAGGACCTGCGCCAGGAGCAGGGCCACACCGGCCAGCTGATCGCCAACCAGCTGGCGCCGGCCAGCGAGTACGGCGTGCTCAACGGCAACCTGGGCACCCTGGAAAACCTGCTGCGCGCCACCCTGAGCACGCCGGACGTGCGCTTCGCCGAGGTGCGCGACCGCGACGACAACATCCTGGTCTACGTCGAGCGCCCCAAGGAGCAGGGCCACAGCACGCCACAGGTGGAGGTGTTCCAGGCGCCGATCCGCCTGCAGCGCCAGCCAGCCGGCGCGCAAAGCGCGGTGCCGCACGGCAAGGCGCTCGCCGACGGCTACCTGGGACGGGTGGTGGTGGGCATGTCCAACGACACCTTCAACGCCCGCCAGCAGGAAATCCTGTTCAAGGCCGGGGTGCTGTCGCTGCTGGCCCTGCTGCTGACCTTCCTCCTCGCCCGCCGCCTGGCCCGCCGCCTGGCGCAGCCGCTGAGCGCCATGGGCCAGGCCCTGGAACGCATCCAGGCCGGCGACTACCGCCCGGCGCTGGCCGAGCGCGGCAACGACGAGCTGACCGACCTGGCGCGGCACATCAACGACCTCGCCAGCGCCCTGGATCGCAGCGGCCGCGAGCAGCAGCAGGCAATCGCCGAACTGATCCAGGCGCGCGAGGAATCCGAGCAGGCCAACCGCGCCAAGTCCGACTTCCTGGCGATGATGAGCCACGAGCTGCGCACGCCGATGAACGGCGTGCTGGGCATGCTGCAGCTGCTGGAGACCACCAGTCTCAACGACGAGCAGGCCGAGTACGCGGCACTGGCCACCGAATCCACCGAGCACCTGCTCAAGGTGATCAACGACATCCTCGACTTCTCCCGCATCGAGCGCGGCGCGCTGGAGCTCGAGGCCATCCCCTTCAACCTGCCGGAGCTGCTGCAGGGCTCGATCCAGGTGTTCCAGCACAGTGCCCAGCAGCGCGGCCTGCAGCTGCAACTGGACAGCCAGCCGGGGCTGGAGCAGCTGGAGATGCGTGGCGACCCCACGCGCGTCCGGCAGATCCTGGTCAATCTGATCGGCAATGCGCTGAAGTTCACCGAAGATGGCGGCATCCGCGTGGAAACCCGCTGGCAACCGCTGGACGAGCAGGTGCTGTGGTTCACCTGCGCGGTGCACGACAGCGGCATCGGCATCGACGCCGAGCGCCTCGAGCACATGTTCGACGCCTTCCAGCAGGCCGATACCTCGATCTCCCGCCGCTACGGCGGCACCGGCCTCGGCCTGCCCATCGCGCGCACCCTGGCCGAACGCATGGGCGGCACCATGCGCGCCGAGAGCGAGGTCGGCGCCGGTTCGGTGTTCACCCTGGAGATTCCCCTGCCGTTCCGCCAGCGCAGCGAACAGGAACAGGCCAGCGAGAGCCTCAAGCCGGGCGGCGGCGACGGCCAGTCGGTGCTGCTGGTGGAGGACAACCCGGTCAACCAGACGGTGATCGAAGCCATGCTGCGCAGCCTGGGTTACCGGGTCAGCCTGGTCGGCGACGGCCAGCAGGCGCTGCACAGCTTCGCCCAGCACGATTACGCAGCGATCCTGATGGATTGCCGGCTGCCGCTGATGGACGGCTACGAAGCCACCCGGCAGATCCGCCAGCAGGCCGGAGGCCAGCAGATACCGATCATCGCCCTGACCGCCAACGCCCTGCAGGGCGACCGCGAGGCCTGCCTGGCCGCGGGGATGAACGACTACCTGGCCAAGCCCTTCAAGCGCGCGGATCTGCAGCACATCCTGCAGCGCTGGCTGCCACCCCGACCATAGGCGAGTGGCAGCGGCGCGGTGGCGGGGTTACAAGGAGAAATGCCGGCGGCTGTGACAAGGCCGCGGCAGCGGAGTACAACTGTACTCACCGCGCTGTGACTTTCACCACAACGCAACAGTCTATGACTAGGCTGCCGGCATACGCCTACCAGGCGTGGCCGGCCAGGACGATTCGCCCAGCCTTAGAAGCGTGGGGACAATTGAGGAGCTCGCATGACAAGACAAAACGCCTACACCCGGGAAGACCTGCTCGCCTGCAGCCGCGGCGAACTGTTCGGTCCGGGGAACGCGCAACTGCCCGCCCCGAACATGCTGATGATCGACCGCATCGTTCACATCAGCGAGACCGGCGGCAAGCACGGCAAGGGCGAAATCGTCGCTGAGCTCGACATCAATCCGGACCTGTGGTTCTTCGGCTGCCACTTCGAGGGCGACCCGGTCATGCCCGGCTGCCTCGGTCTCGACGCCATGTGGCAGCTGGTCGGCTTCTACCTCGGCTGGCAGGGCAACCCCGGCCGCGGCCGCGCTCTGGGTTCGGGCGAAGTGAAGTTCTTCGGCCAGGTGCTGCCGACGGCGAAGAAGGTCACCTACAACATCCATATCAAGCGCACCATCAGCCGCTCGCTGATCCTCGGCATCGCCGACGGTAGCGTCAGCGTCGACGGACGCGAGATCTACAGCGCCGAAGGCCTGCGCGTCGGCCTGTTCACCTCCACCGACAGTTTCTGAAGGACTTGCACATGCGTCGTGTAGTGATCACCGGTCTGGGCATCGTTTCCTGCCTGGGCACTGACAAAGAAGCCGTAGCCGCCAGCCTGCGTGCCGGCAAGTCGGGCATCCGTTTCAACCCGTCCTATGCCGAGATGGGCCTGCGCAGCCAGGTCTCCGGTTCGGTCGACCTGAACCTGGAAGAGCTGATCGACCGCAAGGTCTACCGTTTCATGGGCGACGCCGCCGCCTTCGCCTACCTGTCCATGGAGCAGGCGATCAAGGACGCCGGCCTCAGCGAGGAACAGGTCTCCAACCCGCGCACCGGTCTGATCGCCGGTTCCGGCGGCGCCTCCACCTTCAATCAGATGGAAGCCCTCGACATCCTGCGCGAGAAAGGCGTCAAGCGCGTCGGCCCGTACCGCGTGCCACGCACCATGGGCAGCACCGTCTCCGCCTGCCTGGCCACGCCGTTCAAGATCAAGGGCGTGAACTACTCGATCTCCTCGGCCTGCGCCACCAGCGCTCACTGCATCGGCCACGCCATGGAACAGATCCAGATGGGCAAGCAGGACGTGGTGTTCGCCGGCGGCGGCGAAGAAGAACACTGGAGCCAGAGCTTCCTGTTCGACGCCATGGGCGCCCTCTCCACCCAGTACAACGAAACCCCGGACAAGGCCTCGCGCGCCTACGACGCCAAGCGTGACGGTTTCGTCATCGCCGGCGGCGGCGGCATGGTGGTGGTCGAGGAGCTGGAACACGCCCTGGCCCGCGGCGCGAAGATCTACGCCGAAATCGTCGGCTACGGCGCCACCAGCGACGGCTACGACATGGTCGCACCGAGCGGCGAAGGTGCGGTGCGCTGCATGCAGCAGGCCCTGGCCACCGTCGACACGCCGATCGACTACCTCAACACCCACGGCACCTCCACCCCGGTCGGCGACGTCGCCGAGAGCCGCGCGGTGCGCGAGGTGTTCGGCGACAAGGCGCCGGCCATCAGCTCGACCAAGAGCCTGTCCGGCCACAGCCTGGGCGCCGCCGGCGTGCAGGAAGCGATCTACTGCATGCTGATGATGGAAGGTAACTTCATCGCTGCCTCGGCCAACATCGAGGAAGTCGATCCGGAACTGGCCGACCTGCCGATCCAGCTCAAGACCGTGGAGAACGCCAAGCTCGACACCGTGATGAGCAACAGCTTCGGCTTCGGCGGCACCAACGCCACCCTGGTGCTCAAGCGCTGGGCCGGCAAGTGACAGCTGCCCGGCAGTAAAGACAACGGCGCCTGCGGGCGCCGTTTTCGTTGCTGCATCAGAAAGCCTTGCGATCAGCCTGACTCGCCGGCAGCCCCCCTGTCGGCCTCAGACCTTGAAGCGCGCCACCAGGCTGTTCAGGTCCACCGCCAGGCGCGACAGCTCCTGGCTGGCGGCGCTGGTCTGGTTGGCACCGGCCGAGCTCTGCAGCGACAGGTCGCGGATGTTGACCAGGTTGCGGTCCACCTCGCGCGCCACCTGCGCCTGCTCTTCCGAGGCGCTGGCGATCACCAGATTGCGCTCGTTGATCGAGGCAATCGCCTGGGCGATCTGCTCCAGCGCCGTGCCGGCGGCCTGCGCCACCTCCAGGGTGGAACGGGCGCGGCCGTTGCTGCTGTGCATCGCTCCCACAGCCTGGTCGGTGCCGCTCTGGATGCCGCCGATCATCTGCTCGATCTCCTGGGTCGACTGCTGGGTGCGATGGGCCAGCGCCCGCACCTCGTCGGCGACCACGGCGAAACCGCGCCCGGCGTCGCCGGCCCGCGCGGCCTCAATGGCGGCGTTGAGCGCCAGCAGGTTGGTCTGCTCGGCGATGGAGCGGATCACGTCGAGCACCTTGCTGATCTCGCGCACCCGCTCGGCCAGCTGCTCGACCTGCCCGGAGGTGCTGTTCACGTCCTCGGCCAGCTGACTGATCGAGCTGACGGTCTGGCGCACCTGCTCGCGGCCCTGCTGGGCGACCTGGTTGGACTCGCGCGAGGCCTCCGAAGTGCTCACCGCGTTGCGCGCCACCTCCTCCACCGCGGCGGTCATCTGGTTGACCGCAGTGGCCGCCTGTTCGATCTCGGTGTTCTGCTGGTGCAGGCCGCGGCTCGAGTCCTCGGTCACCGCGTGCAGCTCCTCGGACGCCGAGGCCAGCTGGTTGGAGGAGTCGGCGATGCTCTGGATGGTGCTGCGCAGGCTCTGCTGCATGCTTTTCAGCGCCGCCAGCAGGCGCGCCGGCTCGTCGTTGCCGAGCACCTGGATCGACTGGGTCAGGTCGCCCGAAGCCACCACCTCGGCCACCCGCACCGCCTCGGCCAGCGGCGCGACGATGCTGCGGGTCAGCAGCAGCGCCAGCGCCACGGTGGCCAGGGCCGCCAGCAGCAGCATGCCGATGACCCAGGCGCGCGCCGACTCGAACACCGCGCCGGCGCGCTGCGCCGCGGCCGAAGCGGCGCTGCGGTTGAGTTCCGAGAGTTCGCGCAGGCCGCGGGCCATGGCGTCGGCGTGCTGGTTGAGCACGCCGCCGGCGACTGCGATCGCGGCATCGAAATCGCCGCGGCGCACCGCCTCGACTATCCGCCCCTGCTCCTGCAGGTAGGCCGTCTCGGCCCGCTTGAAGTCGTCGTAGAGACGACGCTCCTCGCTGGTGGTGATGCGCTGCTCGTAAGCCGTTTGCGCCTTGGCGAGCATGGCGCGCAGCTCCTCGGCCAGGCGCAGGTTGCTCTGCACCTGCTCCGGTTCGCGGTTGAGCATCAGGCGCAGGGTGATGGCGCGCAGGCGCAGCGCGTCCTGACTCACCTCGGCCAGCGCCAGCACGCTGGGCAGCCAGTTTTCGTCGACCTCGGTGGACTGCTTGCGCATCTCCGCCATCTGCAGCAGAGAGAAGGCGCCGAGCAGCAGCACCAGCAGTGCCACCAGTCCAAAACCCAGGGCCGCCCGCGGGGCGATGGCAAGATTACGCAGCGACATTGATGGTGCTCCTGTTGTCGGCAACCCGCTGCCATTCCTGACTGCAGGCCTGAAAAGATTCAGCTAACTACTTTCACCTGTATCGGCTCGTGCCTTGGACGCTTGATGGGGCGCACGAAAATTTTCTGCACACATGCCGAAGGCGCCCCGTGGGGCGCCTTCGGTTGGCGAGCGGATGCTTCAGACCGCCTCCTCCAGCTCCTCTACCTTGCGCTTGCCGCGCAGGCGCGGCAGCAGCATCGGCACCCGTTGACGATAGCTGCGGTACTGCGGATACGCCCGCAGCAGGTCGCGCTCCTCGAAGACGATGGCCAGCAGGATGTAGGCGCTGGTGGCCAGGGCGAACAGCAGGTGGGTGGCGCTCATCTGCGGCGTGCACCAGAAGGCGAAGAACCAGCCCAGGTACAGCGGATGGCGCACCAGCTTGTAGGCCCCCGGGGTCTGGAACGGCAGCGCGGTGTAGGGCCGGCCGAGCAGTTGCAGCCACACCTGGCGCAGGCCGAACAGGTCGAAATGGTTGATCAGGAAGGTGCTGTACAGCACCAGCGCCCAACCGAAGCCGAAGCCGGCGTTGAGCAGCAAGCGCCCACTGCGGTTGTCGATCTCCCAGATCATCCCGCCCAGCGGCTGCCAGAAGTAGAACAGGGCGATCAGCGCCAGGCTGGAAAACAGCACGTAGGTGCTGCGCTCCGCTTCGATCGGGATGATTCGCGTCCACAGGGCCTTGAAGGCCGGGCGCGCCATCACACTGTGCTGCACGGCGAACAGGGTCAGCAGCAACAGGTCGATCGCCAGGGCGTCGGCCAGGGGCAACAGCGGTGCGCCGTCGATGGTGCGCGGCGCCGCCGGCAGGTTGCCGACGAAGGCCATGGCGTAGAGAAAGGTGGCCAGGAACAGGGCGTAGCAGGCAAGGCCGTAGATAAAGATGGCAAGGCGTTTCATGAGGAGTCCTCGATGCGCGGGCGCGCACCTGATGTTCGTCTAGGCAATCAGCTCAGGTCCATGTAGCGGCGCGTCAGTCCGGGGTTCTGCGCCAGGTAGATGCACAGCATGCGGTCGCCGGCGGCGGACGCCTTGCGGCGGCGCGCGGCGCCGTGCTGGCGCGGCGCCGTCTCGCCGGCGGCCTGGCTCGGGCTCATGCGCCCAGGGGTGAAGAATGGGAGTTTCATGGGATGTTGCCTCGTGGTGGTTGGGGGCTGCAGGCTGTTGCCGAGCCCTGAGGCCAGCTTGCCGCGCCCCTGTATCGCCACGATGGCGCCGTGCTGCGCCTTTGTATGCCTTGAGTATCAGCGGGTATCAGCCGCCAGCTGGGCGCTCAGCCAGGCGTACAGGCGGCCCTGGTCCAGCGGCTTGTGCAGCAGCGCGCGCACGCCCTGGGCCAGCACTTCGGCCTCCTCGAGACGCTCGCTGAAGCCGGTGTAGAGGGCGATCGGCAGATCGGCGCGGGCGGCCAGCAGGCGCCGCGCCAGTTGCAGACCGGTCAGGCGCGGCATGCACTGGTCGATGATCGCCAGGTCCCAGGCGTAGGGATCGGCCAGCAGCTCCGCGCTGGCCTGCTCGGCGTCGCACCACAGGCGCGTGTGCAGCCCCCAGCCGGCCAGGCGCTCGCAGACGAACTCGCCGACCAGGCGCTCGTCGTCGATCACCGCCACCCGCCCACACAGCGCCGGCCAGGCATGCGCGGCGGCCACCTGCGCCGTCACCGCGCGCGCCGGCGCACCGGCCTCTGCCTGCGGCGGCAGACAGATCTCGAAGCTGCTGCCCTGGCCCGGGCGGCTGTGCACGCGGATATGCCCGCCGTACTCGTGAACGATGCCGTGGGCCATCGACAGGCCCATGCCGCTGCCCTGCCCCGGCGCCTTGGTGCTGAAGAACGGCTCGAACATGTGCAGCTGCACCGCCTCGGCGATACCCGGCCCGGAGTCGCTGACCCGCAGCACCAGGTAGTCGCCGGCAAACGCCTGCTGACAGGAGGCACAGATGCCGTGCGGCTGCAGGCCGCGCTGCAGTTCGATGCGCAGGCGGCCGCTGCCGGCCATGGCGTCGCGGGCGTTGATGCACAGGTTCATCAGCACCTGCTCCAGCTGCAGCGGATCGACCCGCGCCAGCGGCAGCGCCTGGGCCAGTTGCAGGTCGATCTCGATGCTGCTCGGCAGGGTCGACTGCAACAGCTGGCGGAACTCGCCGATCAGCTGGTCGAGCGCCACCGCCTGCGCCTGGCCGCGCCCGCCGCGGCTGAAGGTGAGCATCTGCTGGATCAGGTCGCGGGCCTTCTCCGCCGAATGCTGCACCCGCGTCAGGTAGTGGCTCAGGCGCTCGTCGCCCTGACGCTCGGCCAGCTCCTCGGCCATCACCGTGTAGCCGAGCATGCTGGTCAGCAGGTTGTTGAAGTCGTGGGCGATGCCGCCGGTCAAATGGCCGATGGCCTCCATGCGCTGGGCCTGGCGCAGCTGCTGCTCCAGATCGGCGCGCTGCTGCTCGGCCTGGCGGCGCTCGGTGATGTCGCGCAGAAAGCCGATGAACTGGCTGCCCTGGGCGCCCTGCACCACCGTGATGGCCAGTTCGGCGGGAAACTCCTGACCGTCGGCGCGCATCGCCTGGACCTCGACCCGGCGCCCCAGGAAGGCGCCCTCGCCGGTCGCCAGATAGCGGCGGAAGCCCTGGTTGTGGGCAGCGCGATGCGGCAGCGGGATGATCAGCTCGGCCAGCTCGCGGCCCAGCGCCTGCTCGCGGCGATAGCCGAAACACTGCTCGGCGGCCGGGTTGAAGGTGGTCACGCGGCCCTCGGCGTCCATGCCGATGATGCAGTCCAGGGCGCTGGCGACTATGGTGCGGTACTGCTGCTCGCTGGCGCGCAGCGCGCATTCGGCCTCCTTGCGCTGGCTGATCTCGCGGGTGAAGGCGAGGATACGCTCGACACCGCCGATATTGGCCCGCTTCAGGCACACCTCGTCCCAGTGCAGGCTGCCGTCGCGGTTGCGCCGGTGCCACTCGAAGCGCTGCGGGCCCTCATCGCGGGCCCGCGCCAGCCAGCCCAGGGCCTCGACCCCGGTGTAGGGTGGATAGCCGGCGCAGAAGGCGTCGAGCGGCAGGCTGAGCATCTGCGCGTGGCTGTAGCCATACAGGGCGCAGGCGCGCGGGTTGATGTCGAGCAGCGCGCCGCTGTCCAGTTCGTGGACGAAGATGGCGTCCTCCGAGGCCTCGAAGATCGCCCGGTAGCTGGCCTCGGCGTCCAGCCGCTGCAGCTCGGCGGCGGCGCGCACCGAGAAGATCCGCAGCACCGACTCGACCCGGCTGCGCTCGGGCAGCGCGTGGCGATGGCCGACGGCGATCAGCCCCAGCGGCCGGCCGTCGCTGGCGAACAGCGGGTAGCCGGCGTAGCTGTCGAGGCCCAGGTGGCTCAGGCTGTCGTCCCCCGGGTAGCAGTGCGCCAGGTTGCACTCGACCAGGTGGAAGGCCTGACCAAAGACCTCCTCGCAGGGCGTGCCGGCGATGCTGTAGGTCAGGTTGGGCAGCAGCTGGCCGTCGAAGTACAGCGCCAGGGTGCTCAGGCGCCGGGCATCGGGGTCGCAGACGCGGCTGACGAAGGCGAAATCGGCCTGCAGCGAGCGCGCCAGGTAGCGGGCGATGGCCTCGAACACCGCCTCGCCGGTGGCCGCCGAGACGCCGAGGGCGACGTGGCGCAGGGCCTCCTCGACCCGCTTGCGCTCGCTGATGTCGGTGGAGATGCCGCACACCGCGATGACCCGGTGGCGCTCGTCGAACAGCGGGAACTTGCTCGACAGGTAGACCCAGCTGCGTTCGCGCAGCAGCAGCTGCTCCTCGAACTCGATGGAATGGCCGAGGCTGGCCACGCTGAGGTCGTTGCTGCGCAGGGCGTCGGCCACCTGCACCGGGAACAGCTCGTGGTCGCTGCGCCCGAGCACCTGCGCGGCGCTGAGCTGGAAGAAGCGCTCGAAGGCCGGATTGACCAGGCGGTAGCGGCCGTCGAGATCCTTGATGTAGATGACCGCACTGCTGTTGTCGACGATCTGCCGCAGCGGGTGGTCGAGATCGCTGGTCACCAGGGCCGGGAGCGGGTGCATGGCGGACCTCCGCACAGGGGCTATGGCGCCAGTATAGGAAGGCGCGCGACGTCCCTGGCCGCCGGCAGGCACAGTGAAACAATTGAAACATTGCGCAGCAGCCTTAGCCGCGAACAGCCACTAGGGCAGCGTCGGTTCAGCGGGTCACCAGCATATAGCCGACACCGCGCAGGGTGCGGATGATCTGCGGCTTCTCCGGGTCGTCCTCGAGCTTGCGCCGCAGGCGGGCAATGCGAATGTCGATGGAGCGGTCGAAGGGGTTCCAGTCGCGGTTCTGCGTCAGGTTGAGCAACTGGTCGCGCGACAGCGGCCGGTTGGGGCGCTGGGCGAAGGCCTGCAGCAGGTCGAACTCCATGGCGGTCAGCTCGATCTCGCCACCCTGCTCGTCGAGCAGCTGGCGGCGCTGCAGGTCGAGGCGGAAGCGGCCGAGGCACACGCCGCCGTCCGAGGTTGGCGCCTCCTCGCCGGCGTGTCGGTAGCGGCGCAGCACGCTCTTGACCCGCGCCAGCAGCTCGCGCGGGTCGAAGGGCTTGGCCAGGTAGTCGTCGGCGCCCACTTCCAGGCCGATGATGCGGTCGACCGGGCTGCCGGCGCCGGAAATCATGATCACCGGCAGGTCGTGGCGTTCGCGCAGAAAGCGCGCCAGGCTCAGGCCGTCCTCGCCGGGCAGGCCGACGTCGAGCAGGACCAGGTCCGGCAGGCCGTCCTGCAGCGCCTGGCGCAGCGCCGCGCTGTCGGCGCAGCCGTGCACCGCATAGCCGTGACCGCCGAGGTAGTCCTGCAGCAGCTGCCGCACCTCGCCGTCGTCGTCCACCACCAGTACCCGCTGCCCGTCCGCCATCGCCCTGCCCTGCGCCGCTCCTTTCACAGCATAGGCCGGGCGGCGGATCAACGTACCTGAAAGCGCTGTTCGGCCAGCTTGCGGTCGCCCTGGAACACCATAAAGTGCCATTCGCCGGGCACCACCTCGTGATGTTCGCTGAACTCGAAGGCCATCACGTCCTGCGGCGCACCGGCCACCAGCTGCTGCCGCACCTCGAACTTGTCGTGGCGCTGACCGTCCGGGGTGACCACGCCGGGGGTGAAATACAGCAGGGTCAGCGGCTCGTCGCCCTCGCGCTTGCCCACCAGGCGGTAGCGCAGGCCGAACTTGGTGCCGAGCTTGGCGGGCACCTGCTCGGTGCGCTGGATGTCCTGGTTGCTGCGGGTCAGCACCCGCTCGCCGGCCTCGAAGTCCTGATACTGGCTGGTGAAGATGCCGTATTCCACCGGCCCCTCCACCCGCACCTCGGCCTGAACGGCGGCGGCGCAAGCGAACAGACCGGCCACGGCGGCCACTTGAATTGGGTGCATGTCGCGCTCCTTGTTGAGATCGGCGCGAGCCTATGACGCCCAGATGACAGCCTGATGACGGCCGCGCTAGCGGTTCAGCTCGGCCTGCACCTTGCGCGGCAGCACGGCGAGGAAGTTGTCGCGCGCCACCTGCTGCGCCACGTCCGGCGGCAAGGCATCGAGGAAGGGGACGAACCCCCTCATGTACTCGCCCAGGCTGCCGAAGCGGCCGACCACGTCGGAGCCGAGCATGAAACGCTGCGGATAACTGCTGACCAGGTGCACCCAGTCCGCATCCGCCTTGCCGTTCTCGTCCAGCAAGTAGGGGCGCAGCATGGTCCAGGACAGGTCGATGTACAGATTGGGGTACTCGCCGAGCATGCGCTCGAGGGTAGGCAGGAGAAAATCCAGCTTGTCCTGATGCCGGTGAATTTCCATGCTGGTGCCGGCATGCGCCCAGATGAAGCGCACGTGCGGGTGGTTGCGCAGCGGGTCTTCGATCTCCTGCAGGTAGAGCGGGTTGCGCTCGCGCTTGGAGGTGATGTTGGAGTGCAGCATCACCGGCAGATCGTACTCGGCGGCCAGGTGGAAGACCCGCGTCAGCGCCTCGTTGTTGGCCCGCGGGGCGCTGCCGTGGATCAGCGCGGTGAGGTCGTCGTGGCGGGTGAAGATCTCGCCGATGCCCTGCCACAGCACGGGGTCCAGCTCGAGCATGCGGCGGATATGGGCGTCGGCGTTCTTGTCGTTGGGGTTGAAGCCGGACAGGAAGGGGTGGAAGCGCTGGCGCTGCTCGGCCGGCAGGCGCTTGTAGGCGGCGGCGACGAACACGTCGGTGGCGCTGTACCAGTAGGCATTGGCGTCGTCGCCGGCGTAGTAGCGCGGCCGCTTGGGCTCGTCCTCGTCCCATTTCTTCGCCACCGGGATGCCGGACAGCATCACATGGTCGATGCCGCTGGCGGCCATCTGCTCCAGCAGCTCGTCCATCCCGGCGCTTTCCTGGAAGAAATCCACGTAGTGCAGATGGGCGTCGCTGTAGCGGTAGTCGCGCGCCTGGGCATTGCAGGCGAGCAGGCCGGCGAGCGCCAGCGCGATAACACGGAAAATGGGCAAGACGCGTCCTCCTGACAGGTTCGAGCAGCATAGACCCCGGGCCGGCCCCGCGAGTTCGCCGCACCGCGCTGGTGCGGCAGCGGCCGGCAGCGCGTCAGCGTCGCCCCGGGAGCCTGGCGCTCGCCGCCAGGGCGCGGCGCCGCGCCAATGATGGCACTCGGCTTGCAAAGCCTCGTGCAGACCATCAAGGGGACTCACCATGCTGCAGTTGCTGCGCAAACCGAACCGCCAGGCTCAGGACGAGGCCGCCCTCGACGCCCTGTTCCAGCACCACGACCTGACCACCCGCCTGCCCGAGCATCGGCAGTGGATGGCGCGCCTCAACGGCTTCAGCGCCGGCCTGCAGCAGCGCATCCGCGCCAGCCTCGGCGCCGCCGTCGGCATCGCCGCCCATGCCCCGCAGCTGGCGCGCATCGCCGCCGCCAACGAGCAGAGCGGCCAGGCCCTGGCGCAGTCCTCGGAGCTGATCGCCAGCGCCAGCGAACAGGTCACCACCACCCTCGACGCCGAACTGGTGCCGGGCGCAGGCGAGGTGGCGCGGCTGTCGGCCGAGGTCTCGGCGACCCTGCGCCAGTGCCAGCAGAGTGGCCAGACGGTGCTGCGCCAGGTCGAGGCGATCGGCGCCAGCGAGGCGCAGCTGGGTCAGGTGATCGAGCAACTGGCCGGCCAGCTGGACGAAGTGAGCAAAGTCATCGGGGTGATCGCCAGCATCTCCCAGCAGACCAATCTGCTGGCGCTCAACGCCGCCATCGAGGCTGCCCGCGCCGGCGAGCACGGCCGCGGCTTCGCCGTGGTGGCCGAAGAGGTGCGACGCCTGGCCGGGCATACCACCGCGGCCACCGACCAGGTCAGCGGCATCATCGAGCGCTTTCGCGACGGCATGCGCCAGCTCGGCGACGCCGGCGGCCATATGCACCAGGCGGTGGCCGACGGCCGCGACGGCATGCGCGAAGTCGGCGCCGGCCTGGACAGCACGCGCCAGGCCATGGACCGCCTGGACGCCCAGGTCGGCCAGATCGCCGCCGGCACCGAGCAGATCGGCCAGGCGCTGCGCTCGATCAACGGCGACGTGCAAGCCATCGCCCAGGTCGCCGGCGAGCTGCTCGGCAAGGCCGGCCAGGTGCTGCACCACAGCCAGGCGGTGCGCGAGGACGGCGACCGCCTGCTGGCCGGGCTCGGCGATTTCCGCCTGGAGATCCACAGCGCGGTGCGCGCCGGCGTCGAGCGCCTGGCCGGCGAACCGGCGCTGGCTGGCGAGCCGCTCGCCGCCGAGCGCCTGCTGCGCGAAACCCTGGCCCGCGACAGCCGCTTCGAGCTGTTCTATCTGGTCGACAGCCGCGGCGTGCAGCTGTCGGAGAACGTCTTCGCCGCCGACGTGCCGCACCACGACAGCGCCAGCTGCCGCGGCCGCGACTGGAGCCAGCGGCCCTGGTTCCGCGCCGTCGCCGACGGCCTGCGCAGCCATATCACCCAGGTCTACCGCTCCTCGGCCACCGACGCCTTCTGCTTCACCGTCTCGGTGCCCATCCTCGACACCCAGGGCCGTCTGCTGCGCGTGCTGGGCGCCGATGTACGGCTGTCGGCGCTGGTCTGACCGCCCCGGCCTGCGCTAGGCTGGCAGCACCATCACTCGCCGGGACACCCGCCATGATTCGCGTAAGCACCGCCAAAGGCCTGTTGCATCACATCGACATCGGCCCGCATCGACTCGACAGCGACGTACCAGCGGAGCTGGGCGGCGACGGTGCCGGGCCGGAGCCGCACGACCTGTTCGACGCCGCCCTCGGCGCTTGCAAGGCCCTGACCCTGATGCTCTACGCCCGACAGCGCGGCTTGCCGCTGGAGGGGCTGGACGTGAAGGTGGAGCGCGACGACAGCGAGGAGCGCCAGGGACGTTACCGCCTGGCGGTGGAACTGGAATTGCGCGGTGCGCTGGATGACAGCCAGCGCCAGCAACTGCTGCGCATCGCCGACAAGTGCCCGGTGCACAAACTGATGACCGGCGCCGAAATCCAGGTCGACACCCGCCTGAGCGGAGCACAGCCATGAGCGACCTGCTGCTGATCCGCCCGCGCGCCGAGGATATCGCCGGCCAGCCGATCCTGCGCCCGCTCCCCTCGGCGCAGTGCCGCAGCGTCGGCCCCTTCGTGTTCTTCGACCATATACTGGCGCAGCCCTACCCGGCCGGCAGCGGCATGGACATCGCCCAGCACCCGCATATCGGCCTGTCCACCCTCACCTACCTGTTCGAGGGCCAGTTGCAGCACAAGGACAGCCTCGGTTCGGATCAGCTGGTCGGCCCCGGCGACGTCAGCTGGATGACCGCCGGCCGCGGCGTCGCCCACGTCGAGCGCACCCCGCCGCAGCTGCTCGGGCAGGCCAAGCGCCTGCACGGCCTGCAGGTGTGGCTGGCGCTGCCGACAGCCGAGGAGAACGGCGAGCCGGCCTACAGCCACCACACGGCCAGCACGCTGCCGCGCAGCGACAGCCTGGGCGTGCAGATCACCCTGATCGCCGGCAACGGCTTCTGCCTCGAGTCGCCGGTGCCGGTGCGTTCGCCGACCCTCTACGCCGAACTCAAGCTGGCCGCCGGCGCCAGCCTGGCGATAACGGCCGAGCACCGCGAGCGGGCGCTGTACCTGATCGACGGCGAAGCCGACCTGGACGGCACGGCCCTGCCCCTTCATAGCCTGGCCGTGCTGGAGGAAGGCGCCAGCCCGACCCTCAGCGCCTGCAGCGAATGCCACCTGGCGCTGATCGGCGGCGAACCGCTGGGGCCGCGGCGAATGAACTGGAACTTCGTCGCCAGCACCCCCGAGCTGATCGACCAGGCGCGCCAGCGCTGGGCCGCGGGCGACTGGCCGCAGGTGCCTGGCGAGACCACACGCATCGAACTGCCGCGCTGAGCAGCTTTTTGTTGCACTCACGTGATCCGCTGACGCCGCCGGCGGGTATAAGCTGCGGGCGGATTGAACCAGGCCAACGGATGACCCATGGCGGATCGCGACTTCGACTACGACAGCACCCTGGAAGCCTGCGCGCGCGGCGACGAGCGCGCCTTCCAGGCGCTCTACCGACAGGAGGCCGGGCAGTTGCTCGGCCTGGCCATCAGCATGCTGGGCCGCCGCGATATAGCCGAGGATTGCCTGCACGATGCCTTCGTGCGCATCTGGCAACACGCCGCGCGTTATCGACGCGAACTGGGCAGCGGTCGCGCCTGGGTGCACAGCATCCTGCGCTACCGCGTGCTCAACGCCCTGCGCAGTGGCGGGCGACAGGTCGAGGTCGACGATGACTTCATCGAGTGCATGCTGGACGACAGCCCGCAGGCCGAGGCGCAGGCGCTGCAGCAATCCGAGCGGCGCCTGCTGCGTAGTTGCCTGCAACGCCTGGAAAGGCCACGCCGCCATCCGATTCTGCTGGCCTTCTACCGTGGCCTGACCCACGAGCAGATCGCCAGCCGCCTGAGCACCCCGCTGGGCACCATCAAGGGCCGTATCCGCGCCGGCCTGCGCGCGCTGCAGGAGTGTCTGCAAGCATGATTCCGCACGACCCCGAAGAACGTCGCGCCCTGATCGGCGAGTACCTGCTCGGCCTGCTCGACGGCGCCGAGGCCGACGAGGTGCGCCAGTTGCTCGAAGAGGATGAGAATGCCGCCCGTATGGCCCTGGAGTGGGAGCGGCACTTTCTCGAGCTGAGCGACCGGCTGCCCAGCCAGGCCCCCTCCCCGGCACTCTGGGTGCGTATCCGCCGCAGCCTGGGCCTGCATGATGAGCCACGCCCGAGCGCCCTGGCCAACTGGTGGAACAGCCTGCTGACCTGGCGCCTGACCGCCGCCACACTGGCCGTTGCCCTGCTGGTCGCCGTGCTGCTGCCGATCCTGCGCAGTCCGGACATCGCCGGCGAACGCTACACCGTGGTGCTGCAGCAACCGGGCGAAGCGGCCAAGCCGGGCTGGGTCATCCAGGTCGGCAGCGATGGCACGCTGCTGCTCGATCCGCTGGTCGCCGACCAGGTGCCGGAAGGCCGCGCCCTGCAGTTCTGGACGCTGATCGATCCGGCCGAAGGCCCGCGCTCGCTGGGCCTGGTCGAGGCCGGCAAGCCGCTGCGCCTGCCCGCCGAACAGATCGGCGCGGTGCAGGCGGGCCAGCTGTTCGAGCTGACGCTGGAACCGGCCGGTGGCTCGCCCTACGACCGCCCCAGTGGCCCGGTGCTCTATATCGGTCGAGCCGTGCTGGCCAGCGCCAACTGATAGGCCTTGCCGGCCGCTCGGCCGGCAAGTCGCTTGAAAAAATATTCCGCCGCCGACATCCAGCTCCATTCCTCGCGGGTATAGCTCACAGGTGTTTCGTCGAGGCACCTGCGAAACCGGCCAGCCGGTTTCGTCTCGATGCTGAAACCTTCACGAGGAACCCACATGAAACGCATCACTACCCTCTGCACCGCCGGCCTGCTGAGCCTGGGCGCAGGTGCCGCCAGCGCCACCGAACTGCTCGCGCTGAGCGCCGATGGCACGCTGTACAAGGTCGATGTCGCCAGCCTCAAGGTCAGCGCCAGCATGGCGGTCAGCGGCGCCAGCGACCTGCGCGGCCTGGATGTGCGCCCGGCCAGCGGCCAGCTCTATGCCTTGAGCGGCGCCGATCGGCTCTACACCCTCGACGCCGCCAGCGGTAAGGCGACTGCAGGCAGCAAACTGCAAACCGCACTGGCTGGCAGCGGCCAGGCCGTGGTCGACTTCAACCCGGTGGCCGACCGCCTGCGCCTGCTCGGCCCGGACGGCACCAGCCTGCGGGTGAATGTCGATACCGGTGAAGTGGTCGTGGACGGCAAGCTCGCCTATGCCACCGACGGCCCCTACGCCGGCCAGCAGCCCAAGGTGGTCGCCGGTGCCTACACCAACGCCTATGCCGGCACGCAGAGCACCGCGCTGTACAACATCGACCTGGCCAGCGCCGGCCTGATGCTGCAGAACCCGCCGAACGACGGCGTGCAGCAACTGGTCGGCAAGGTCGCCGATGGCCTCGAGGCGGCCGCCATGGACATCGCCAGCGATGGCAAAGGTGGCAACACCGCCTACGTGCTGACCGGCAAGACCCTGCAGCAGCTCGATCTGGCCAGCGGCAAGCCGAGCACTCTGGGCGACATCGCCGACCTGCCGGACGGCATCATCGATATCGCCGTACTGCCCGCGAAGTAAGATGAAAAAAGGCTGCGCCCACTGGGCGCAGCCTTTCGTTCAACGCGTGGTAAACCCGCGGTCACTGCTCGGCGAACACCTCGTCGAACAGATCGTTCATCGCCTTGAATGCCCGCGCGGCCACCACCGGGTGATATTCGTTGCGTCCCGGCACGTTGGCCTTGGGATTGGTGAACGAGTGCACCGCGCCCCCGTAGCTGACCAGTTGCCAGTCGGTCTTGGCCGCCTTCATTTCGGCGATGAAGCCGTCGACCTGAGCCTGCGGCACGGCCGGATCATCGGCACCGTGCAGCACCAGCACCGGCGCCTGGATGTTCTTCGCATCACTCGGGTTGGGCGTGTCCAGGTTGCCGTGGAAGGACACGAAACCCTTGAGCGGCGCGCCCGAACGCGCGAGCTCCAGCACCGTGCCGCCACCGAAGCAGAAGCCGATGGCGCCGAGCTTGTCGAGATCCAGCGCCACCTCACCGCTCTGCGCCTTGAGCACCTCGACCGCCGCCTGGGCGCGCTTGCGCATCAGCGGGCGATCGGCGCGCACGGCAGTGGCCGCGGCACCCGCTTCTTCGGCGTTGCTCGGACGAATCGACTTGCCGTACATGTCGGCGACGAACACCACGTACTTGTCGCCCGCCGCACGGGCGGCCTTGGCCACGGTGTCCTCGTTCACCCCCATCCAGTTGGGCACGGCGAGCAGCCCCGGACGCGGCGTGGTCACCGAGTCGTCGTATACCAGCACGCCTTCGAAGGCTTCGCCTTCGATCTCGTAGGCAATCGTCTTGGTCACGACAGCCGCGTCGGCAAGACCGGCGAATGCGGCGCACAACAGGGGAACCAGTGTCTTCTTCTGCATGGCGAGGCCTTCCTTCGCAAGGGTTGGCCCCTAAACATAGTCCTGCAACCGGCGATGACCAAGCCGCTGGCGCACGGGTTTGACACAGGACATGTCAGAGTACCCCAGCCCGGTCCAGTGTGCCTTCCGCAGTAGCCAGGGCAAGCGCCTGGCGAGCGCTTGCGACATCTGCGGCACTGGCTTGTTTGTCCTGCAAGAGTGCGCAGAGCCATAAAAAAAGCCCGCCGAAGCGGGCTTTTCTACTGCTTGGCCAGTCAGGCGGACAGTTCCACCAGCAGCTTGTTCAGGCGCTGCACGTAGGCGGCCGGGTCCTTGAGGCTGTCGCCGGCGGCCAGCGCGGCCTGGTCGAAGAGGATGTGCGACAGGTCGACGAAACGGTCCTCGTCGGCCTCGGCATCCAGGCGCTCGATCAGCGGATGGCCGGGGTTGAACTCGAAGATCGGCTTGGATTCCGGCACCTTCTGCCCGCTGGCCTCGAGGATCTGGCGCATCTGCAGACCCAGGTCCTGCTCGCCGATGGCGAGGATCGCCGGCGAGTCGGTCAGGCGATGCGACACGCGCACTTCCTTGACCTGCTCGCCCAGCGCGCCTTTCAGACGCTCGATCAGCCCTTCCTTGGCCTTGGCCACTTCTTCCTGGGCCTTCTTGT
This sequence comes from Pseudomonas sp. NPDC077649, assembly GCF_044542855.1. Taxonomy (NCBI): domain Bacteria; kingdom Pseudomonadati; phylum Pseudomonadota; class Gammaproteobacteria; order Pseudomonadales; family Pseudomonadaceae; genus Pseudomonas; species Pseudomonas sp. NPDC077649. Next base: position 211,050 of record NZ_JBITVF010000003.1, read on the forward strand.
CCTCTTCCGAGTCCAGCTTGCCGAGGTCCAGGTCGCCACGGGCCACGTCGACGAACTGCTTGCCGTCGAACTCGGTCAGGTAGCTCATCAGCCACTCGTCGATGCGGTCGGTGAGCAGCAGCACCTCGATGCCCTTCTTGCGGAACACCTCCAGGTGCGGGCTGTTCTTGATCTGCGCGTAGGATTCGCCGGTCAGGTAGTAGATCTTGTCCTGACCTTCCTTGACCCGGCCCAGGTAGTCGGCCAGCGCTACCGACTGCTCGTCGCCCTCGCCTGCGGTGGAGGCGAAGCGCAACAGACCGGCGATCTTCTCCTTGTTGGCGAAGTCTTCCGCCGGGCCTTCCTTGAGCACCTGGCCGAAGGCCTTCCAGAAGGTCTTGTAGTCCTCCGGCTTGTCCTTGGCCAGCTTCTCCAGCATGTCCAGCACGCGCTTGGTCAGCGCCGACTTCATCGAGTCGATCACCGGATCCTTCTGCAGAATCTCGCGCGACACGTTCAGCGACAGGTCGTTGGAGTCCACCACGCCCTTGATGAAACGCAGGTACAGCGGCAGGAACTCGTCGGCCTGGTCCATGATGAACACGCGCTGCACGTAGAGCTTGAGGCCCTTGGGCGCTTCGCGGTGGTACAGGTCGAACGGCGCGCGGCCCGGTACGTAGAGCAGCGAGCTGTATTCCAGCTTGCCCTCGACCTTGTTGTGGCTCCAACTCAGCGGGTTCTCGAAGTCGTGGGCGACGTGCTTGTAGAACTCCTGGTATTCCTCGTCCTTGACCTCGCTGCGCGGGCGGGTCCACAGCGCGCTGGCGCGGTTGACGGTTTCCCACTCCGGCTCGGCCGGCTTGTCCTTGTCTTCGCCGTAATGCTCTTTCGGCAGCTCGATGGGCAGGGCGATATGGTCGGAGTACTTCTTGACGATATTGCGCAGGCGCCAGCCGTCGGCGAACTCTTCCTCGCCGCTTTTGAGGTGCAGGACGATGCGGGTACCGCGCTCGGCCTTGTCGATGGTGGCGACCTCGAACTCGCCCTCGCCCTTGCTCGACCAATGCACGCCCTCGCTAGCCGGGGCGCCGGCACGGCGGCTGAACACGTCCACCTTGTCGGCGACGATAAAGGCCGAATAGAAGCCCACGCCGAACTGGCCGATCAGGTGCGAGTCCTTCTTCTGGTCGCCGGAGAGGTTCTTGAGGAAATCGGCGGTGCCGGACTTGGCGATGGTGCCGAGGTGGGCGATGACTTCATCGCGGCTCATACCGATGCCGTTGTCCTCGAGGGTGACGGTCTTGGCGTCCTTGTCGAAGCTCAGGCGAATTTTCAGCTCGGCGCCGCCTTCGAGCAGCGCAGGCGTGGCCAGCGCCTCGAAACGCAGCTTGTCGGCGGCATCCGAGGCGTTGGAAATCAGCTCGCGCAGGAAGATTTCCTTGTTCGAGTACAGCGAATGGATCATCAGGTGCAGCAGCTGCTTCACCTCGGTCTGGAAGCCCAGGGTTTCTTTTTGAGTTTCCACACTCATGGTCGTCTAACTCCACATGCAGGACTAAGCCACTAACGCGGCGGATGTCCTGCAGATGGGGGCAGTGCGATCAATTTCAAGGGCTTAGGGTTCGAGCAACTGCAGGCGGGCGATCTCCTGCGGTTTGAAAGTGAAGCTGGCCTGGCCGGCGCCGCTGCCCATCTGCTGATTGAGGCGGATGCTGCCGTCGGCGTCGATGCCGACGAAGCGCCCTTCCACCGTGCCGCCGCTGGCCTTGCTCAGGCGCATGCTGAGGTTGCGGTACTGCTCGGGGTTGCGCTGCAGGCGCGCCAGGCTGAAGCGCTGGCGCCGGTCGAGCGGCCGGCTGACGCGCTCCTCCGCGGCCGGGGTCTCGGCCTGCACGGCCGGTTGCGCCGCGGCCAGCGTCGGCAGCGGCGGAAAGCGATCGCCAAGCACCATCCAGCCGCGCCGGTCGCGCTTGCTCAGGCGGATCGGCAGACGCTCGGCGCGCCCGTCGATCAGCACCTCGACCGGCAACTCCAGCTCGTCGCCGACGAAGGCGAACGGCGGCAGTTTCAGCTCGCGCACGTCGCGGCTGGCGAAACGCCGCTGCAGGTAATCGTGCAGCACATGGGCGATGGTGTCGCGCGAGTCGAAACGGCGGTCGACTTCGCCGTCCTCATAACGCAAGCGATCGCTGTACAGCTCGACGCGGCCGCTCAGGCTGGTCTTGAAACGCGGCGGCAGCACCAGGTGGAAGTCGCCGACCAGACGGTTCGGCGCCTGCGGCTGCAGGTCCAAGTGCAGGGTATAGCCGCGGGTGAGGCGCCGCGCCTCGGGCAGATCCTGCTCCGGCAGCAGCCAGCTCAGCTCCACCTCCGGCAGGCTGCCGACGTCCTGCGGCAGCACGTCGAGGCGCAGCGCGCCGCTGACCGGCTGGGGCAGGCGGATGTTCAACTCGCGCTGGGCGAAGAAATCCAGGCCCTCGCGCAGACTCAGCACGCCGTCGATCAGCTCGCCTTGCTGCGGGCGGAAAGGCTGGCCGTTGAGCTCGCCGCTGAGCTCGATGGCCAGCTCGGCCGGCGCCTGCACCTCGGGCTTGAGCCAGTCCAGGCGCACGATCGCGGCCAGGCGCTCGGCGTCCTTGGCCGCCAGCAGGGTCAGGCCGACCACCAGGGGAATCACGCCCAGCCCGATCAGTGCCACGGCGCTGCGTGCCCGCGACCAGTGGCGCAGCAGGTAGATCAGGGTCAGCGGCGGGAGCAGGCTGCCCCAGCCCCACAGCAGGCTGGTGGCGAACGCCCGCATCACCAGCCAGACCAGACCGGCCAGCATCAACAGCAGGCCACCGATTATCAGCAACGCATCCATCCACAGGTTCCTTGTCGTTATTGCTGTGCGCTGCCGAACCGCCCCGCCGGGTTAAGGCTCGTCGACCTTGAAATGGGCACGAGCGGTGGCGATCGGCTCGGTCCGGGTGGTCTGCCAGGCGGTGATCGCCACGTTGGCGACCCGCCGGCCCTGACGCCAGACCTGGCACTGCGCATAGGTGTCACGATAATGACCGGCGCGCAGGTAATCTATCGAGAAGTCGATGATTTTCGGCAAATGTGGAATGCCCATGAACATCAGCAGATGGAGCATGGCTGCATGTTCCATGAACCCGGCGATTACCCCGCCGTGCAGCGCCGGCAGCACCGGGTTGCCGATGCAGTCGCGGTTGGCCGGCAGGCGCAGGACCATGTCCTCGCCCAGGCGCAGGCACTCGATGCCGAGCAGCTTGGCGTAGGGGATCAGATTGATCAGCGGGTCGTAGTCGTTCTGCTGGTGGGCGCGGGCCACCAGTTGCTCCAGATTCATTTCGCTCATGCCGCACCGCCCTGCTGGATATCCTGCTTCAGCTCGCCGCCACCCTGCACGGCCTTGCCCATGCGCATAAAGGCGCCGACCACGTGGGCGATGGGCTGCTCGGGATCGTCCTGGTAGGCGTAGCCGCGGGTAAAGATGACGTTGGGGGTGACCCGGTAGCACTCGGCGAAACCGTACACGTCCTTGCCGGGTTCGGCCGGGTGCATGTAGTCGATGCGCAGATCCAGGGTCGGGCAGATCTCGAACTCAGGCAGCACGCAGACGGTGGAGATGCCGCAGGTGGTGTCCATCAGCGTGGTGATGGCGCCGCCGTGAATCACGCCGCTGTCCGGGTTACCGACAATCTGCGCGCCGTACGGCAGGCGCAGGGTCAGTCCCCGGCTGTCGGCCGACTCCACGCTCATGCCCAGCACCTGACAATGACGCAAGGCGGCGAGAAACCGCTGCGCCCGCGCCTGAATCGACTGCTCGCTCATCACTACGACCCTACTGCTTCACGGAAAAAGGCCGCGCATGATAACGCCTCGCGGCCCCGCCGGGCCAAGACCGGCGAGGCGCACGGGGAACTTAAGCACATCCGCTCGCTCCAACAGGGTGCGCATGGGATCAGCCCAGCCGCCTATAACTTCCACACATGGAGTGCCGACCGTGAACAAACCTCTGACTTATGCCCTGCTGCTTGCCGCTACCCTGGGTCTCGCCGCCTGCGAGAAGACCCCGGAAGACAAGATGGAGTCGGCCAAGGAGTCAGTCTCCGAAGCCATGGAGAACCTGGGCGATGCCGCCAAGGAAACCGGTGACGCCATCGAACAGAAAGCCGACGAAGTGATGGGCACCGAGCCGAGCACCGGCGAAAAAATTCAGGACGCCGCCGAAGACGCCGCCGATGCCATCGAAGAGGCCGGCGACGAAGCCAAGGACGCCGTCGAAGGCCAGTAAGGCCCGAGCAACGAAAAGGCCCGCGATTGCGGGCCTTTTCGTTTAGAGCCTGCTTGAAAGGCTCGCGAGCTAGAGCCATGCAAGGCGAGAACAGGCGAGGGCCGGTCGGAGTCGCGTTCGACTTTACGAGCTGTAAATGAGCATTCCGAGCCTGTTTTCAACGCAGCAGGGCCGACGCGCAGCAGACTTTGAACGGGTTCTTACAGCGCCGGGCTGAGCATCAGCAGCAGACTGCACAGCAGGCCAACCACCCAGACCAGGCTGCGCTGCCAGTGCAGGTCGTACCAGTAGAACAGCAGGTACAGCACCCGACTGACCACGAAGGTCACCGCCAGCACGTCCACCAGCACGCCGTAGGTCTGGGTGACGTGGGCCATCAGCACACCGGCGGCGAACAGCGGGAAGGCTTCGAAGCTGTTCAGGTGGGCGGCCAGGGCGCGGGCACCGAAGCCCGTCAGGCGGCCCTGCTGGGCACGCGGATGACGGTTGTCGTAGCGCCCGCCGCCCTCCTCGGCCATCGCCTTGGCCACCGGGGCCTTGGCGATGAAGATCAGCAAGGCGCTGATGAAAACGCACCAGAACGGCAGACTCATTCGCTCTTCTCCTTGGCCACTTCGGCGGCCGGCGTTGGGGTATAGACCATCACTTCCAGCACGTCCGAGTGGAATTCGCGGCGATACAGCACCAGCACCACACCGGCTGTGACCAGCATGAAGAACCAGGGATTGATGAACCAGGCCAAGGTGGCCATGCCGAAATAGTAGGCGCGCAGGCCCTGGTTGAACTGGTTGGCGGCCATCGAGATGACCCGTGCAGTGCGTTCGGCGAAAGCCTTGCGCTCCTGTTCGGTGACATGCCGCTCGCCAACCATGGGCGCCGAACCGACCAGCACCGCGGCGAAGTTGTACTGGCGCATGCACCAACTGAAGGTAAAGAAGGCGTAGACGAACACCACGCCCAGGCCCAGCAGCTTGACCTCCGATAGCTCGCGGCTGGCCGGTTGCACGAATGGCAGATCGGCCAGCAGTGACACCGCGCGGTCAGACGCGCCGAGCACGGTAAGGATACCGGCGAGGATGATCAGGGTGCTGGAGGCGAAGAAGGAAGCGTTGCGCTCCAGGTTGCCGATCACGTTGGCATCGGCGATGCGGTTGTCGCGCAGCAGCATGCGGCGCATCCAGTCTTCCCGGTACAGGTGCAGGACGCTGGCCAGGCAGGGCGTGGCGCGCCCCTTCCACAGTGCATAGCGGGTGTAGCCGGCCCAGCAGACGACGAACCAGAGGGCAGCCAATAGATGAGGCAAGTAATAATCGCTGATGGGCATGCCAACTCCTTATAGAACTGGCGGCGATTATAGCCAGGGCGCCCCACAGGTTGCCCAAGAAAAAGGCCGCCTCGCGGGCGGCCTCTCGTGACGCTGGCGACTCAGGCCACAGCCGGCTGGCGCAGGGCCAGCAGCCGGTCGAGCGTCGCGGCCAGCACCAGGGTCACCAGCACCGGCAGCAGCCAGCCCAGGCTCTGGTCGGCCAGCGGCAGTTGGCCGAACCAGGCCGGCACCTGCTCGCCCCACCCCGCCGCGGCGATGCCGTCGGCCACGCCGAACACCAGGGTCACCGCCATCACCGGCACGAACACCAGGGGCTGCGAGACCCACAGGCGGTTGGCCAGGCTCAGCGCCACCAGCACGATGGCCAGCGGATACAGGCCCACCAGCACCGGCACCGAGACGCTGATCAGCTGGGTCAGGCCCTGGTTGGCCACCCCCAGGCTGAACAGGCCGAAGACGATCACCACGCTGCGGTAGGACACCGGCAGCAGGTTGCTGAAGAACTCGCCGCAGGCGGTCAGCAGGCCCACTGCGGTGGTCAGACAGGCCAGGGTGATGACCACCGCCAGCAGCAGGCTGCCGGTGGTGCCGAAGGTGTGCTGCACATAGGTGGTCAGCACCTGCACGCCGTTCTGCGCGTCGCCGGCGATGCCCTGGCTGGTGGCGCCAAGGTAGAACAGCGCCAGATAGACCAGCGACAGGCCGATGGCGGCGATCACTCCGGCGATCACCGAGTAACGGGTGATCAATCCGGCGTCGCTGATGCCGCGGTCGCGGATGGCGCTGGCGATGACGATGCCGAACACCAGCGCGCCGAGGGTATCCATGGTCAGGTAGCCCTGCAGGAAGCCCTGCACCAAGGGCGCCTCGCGGTAGCTGTCGGCCACCGTGCCGATCTCGCCGGCCGGGGCGAACAGCGCGGCGCCACCGAGCACCAGCAGCGCCGCTAGCAATACCGGGGTGATGAACTTGCCGATGCGGTCGACCAGTTGCCCGGGGTTGAGCGAGAGGAACAGCACCGCGGCGAAATAGGCCAGGGTATAGAGCAGCAGCGGCAGGCCCTCGTTGCCGGTGAAGGGCGCGATGCCCATCTCGAACGACACCACGGCGGTGCGCGGGGTGGCGAACAGCGGGCCGATGGCCAGGTACACCGCCACCGCCAGAATGGCGCCGGCGACCTTGCCGATGGGCGCGGTCAGGCGCTCCATGCCGCCACCGACGCGGGCCAGGGCGACCACGGTGAGCAGCGGCAGGCCGACGCCGGTGAGCAGAAAGCCCAGCGCCGCCGGCAAGAGGTTCTCGCCCGCCGCCAGACCGGCGCTGGGCGGGAAGATGATGTTGCCGGCGCCGAGGAACAGCGCGAATGTCATGAAGCCGAGGGCCAGGAGGTCCGAGCCTTGCAAACGAGTCATAGAGGGGAATACCACAAGCAGGAAATCGAAGAGTTGCGGAGGTTTCCTTCAGGGATCGGGGAAACGTCGCCCGAGCGTTTGGCCCGAACCACTAAAGGCATCGCCAGGCGCTTGTGGCGCCACGGACACCGAATAGTTGCGATACTAACGAAATTTGCTCGGCAGCAGCACAGTTGCCGGACGAGCTGTCGAACTGGCGTAACTCGCTGTCGCATGCCCGACAGTTGCACGGCAGCAGCGACAACTGCCCTACCCCACTTGCCTTCCTGCAGGAGCGAACGGGTGGCGTTCCGTTTTATTCGCGATCGCACTACGAGCTTCGCGGATAAATCCGCTCCTACCCGAACCTGCGCAACATCCACAGGCACCAGGAACATGCCCAAACAAAAAGGCCACCCGAGGGTGGCCTTTTTGCGAGAGTCAGAAACGCTTAAGCGTTCTTGACTTCCCAACCGGTCAGCTCGGCCAGGGCCTTGCCGATGTCAGCCAGGGAACGCACGGTTTTCACACCGGCGTCCTGCAGTGCAGCGAACTTCTCGTCTGCAGTGCCCTTGCCGCCGGAGATGATGGCGCCAGCGTGGCCCATGCGCTTGCCGGGAGGAGCGGTCACACCGGCGATGTAGGAAACCACCGGCTTGGTGACGTTGGCCTTGATGAAGGCAGCCGCTTCTTCCTCGGCCGAACCGCCGATCTCACCGATCATGACGATCGCTTCGGTCTTCGGATCTTCCTGGAACAGCTTGAGGATGTCGATGAAGTTGGAGCCCGGGATGGGGTCACCGCCGATGCCCACGCAGGTGGACTGGCCGAAACCGGCGTCGGTGGTCTGCTTGACGGCTTCATAGGTCAGGGTGCCGGAACGGGACACGATGCCGACCTTGCCTGGCAGGTGGATGTGACCCGGCATGATGCCGATCTTGCACTCGCCGGGAGTGATCACGCCCGGGCAGTTCGGGCCGATCAGGCGTACGCCCAGCTCGTCGCACTTGACCTTGGCTTCCAGCATGTCGATGGTCGGGATGCCTTCGGTGATGCAGACGATCAGCTTGATGCCGCCGTTGGCCGCTTCCAGGATCGAGTCCTTGCAGAACGGAGCCGGAACGTAGATTACCGACGCTTCGGCGCCAGTGGCTTCCACGGCTTCCTTGACGGTGTTGAACACCGGCAGGCCCAGGTGGGTGGAACCACCCTTGCCCGGAGTGACGCCGCCGACCATCTTGGTGCCGTAGGCGATCGCTTGTTCGCTGTGGAAGGTGCCCTGCGAGCCGGTGAAGCCCTGGCAGATGACCTTGGTGTCTTTGTTGATCAGGATGCTCATTACTTACCCTCCGCGGCCTTGACGACCTGCTGGGCAGCGTCGGTCAGGCTGGTTGCCGCGATGATGTTCAGACCGCTGTCGGCCAGGACCTTGGCGCCCAGGTCGGCGTTGTTGCCTTCCAGACGAACGACCACGGGGATCTTCACGCCGACTTCCTTGACCGCGCCGATGATGCCTTCGGCAATCATGTCGCAGCGCACGATGCCGCCGAAGATGTTGACCAGAACGGCTTTGACGTTGTCATCGGAGAGGATGATCTTGAACGCTTCGGTCACGCGCTCTTTGGTCGCGCCACCGCCTACGTCGAGGAAGTTGGCCGGCTGACCGCCGTGCAGGTTGACGATGTCCATGGTGCCCATGGCCAGGCCGGCGCCGTTGACCATGCAGCCGATGTTGCCTTCCAGCGCGACGTAGTTCAGTTCCCACTTCTGCGCATGGGCTTCACGCGGGTCGTCCTGGGACGGGTCGTGCATGGCGCGCAGCTTGGGCTGACGGTACATGGCGTTGGAGTCGATGTTGATCTTGGCGTCCAGGCAGTGCAGGTTGCCGTCGGCCTTGATCACCAGCGGGTTGACTTCCAGTAGGGCCAGGTCGTAGTCCTGGAACAGCTTGGCCAGGCCAACGAAGATGTGGGTGAACTGCTTGACCTGATCGCCTTCCAGGCCCAGCTGGAACGCCAGCTCGCGGCCCTGGTACGGCTGCGCGCCGACCAGCGGATCGACGGTGGCCTTGAGGATCTTCTCAGGGGTTTCGTGGGCCACTTTCTCGATGTCCACGCCACCTTCGGTGGACGCCATGAACACGATGCGACGGCTGGAGCGATCGACTACCGCGCCCAGGTACAGTTCCTTGGCGATGTCGGTGCAGGATTCGACCAGGATTTTGCTGACCGGCTGACCGTTGGCGTCGGTCTGGTAGGTCACCAGGCGCTTGCCCAACCAGTTGGCGGCGAAGGCCTTGGCGTCTTCTTTGCTCTTGACCAGCTTTACGCCACCGGCTTTGCCGCGGCCACCAGCGTGGACCTGAGCCTTGACGACCCACTCGCTGCCGCCGATTTTTTCGCAGGCTTCTGCGGCTTCTTCCGGGGTGTCTACCGCGAAGCCCTTGGATACGGGCAGGCCGTATTCAGCGAACAGCTGCTTACCCTGATACTCGTGAAGATTCATGCTTGTCTACCGTCTTCGTTTAGGTATTGCGCATTCGGCGCTGTACTTGTGATACCGCGCCACCTGTGACTGCCGAAGCAGTCCGCCGGGCTTTCCGCCGCGAGTCGAACTCGACGCGGGCCACCCGCCGTGGTTCTGCTTGCAAACACCACCGTGGCGATGAGGCGATTACGCGACGCCCCGCCTACCACGGCGGCTTACAACAACTTGCGTGGCCGGACGGGCCGGCCACCTCTGCCGCTTAGCGCTTCTTGCGGTTGGCGATATGAATGGCGCCGCCATTCACCGCCAGGGCTGCCTCGTGCAGCGCCTCGGACAGCGTCGGGTGGGAGAAGACCATCATGCCCAGGTCTTCGGCGCTGGTGCCGAACTCCATGCCGATCGCGCCCTGCTGCACCAGTTCGGCAGCGCTCGGGCCGATCACGTGAACGCCCAGCACGCGGTCGGTCTCGGCATCGGCGATGACCTTGACCAGACCACCGGTGTCGTTGGCGGCCATGGCGCGACCGCTGGCGGCGAACGGGAAGGTACCGACGTTGACGGCAACGCCTTCGGCCTTCAGCTGCTGCTCGGTCTTGCCGACCCAGGCGATTTCCGGGTGGGTGTAGATCACCGACGGGATCAGGTCGTAGTTCATCTGCGCCTTGTGGCCGGCGATGCGCTCGGCGACCATCACGCCTTCTTCCGATGCCTTGTGCGCCAGCATGGCACCACGCACCACGTCACCGATGGCGTAGACGCCCGGCACGCTGGTGGCGCACTGGTCGTCGACGTAGATGAAGCCGCGCTCGTCCAGGGTCACGCCGCTGTCGGCGGCCAGCAGATCGGTGGTCACCGGACGACGGCCCACGGCCACGATCAGCTTGTCGAAGGTCAGCTTCTGCTCGCCTTCGGCGTCGGTGAAGCTCACGGTGACCTGCTTCTTCTTCACTTCCGAACCGGTCACGCGGGCGCCCAGGCGAATCTGCAGGCCCTGCTTGGTCAGGGTCTTCAGGGCTTCCTTGGCGATCTGCTCGTCGGCGGCCGGGAGGAACTTGTCCAGCGCCTCGATCACGGTGACTTCCGCGCCCAGGCGCGACCACACCGAGCCCAGCTCCAGGCCGATGACGCCGGCGCCGATCACGCCCAGCTTCTTCGGCACGCTCTGGAACTCCAGGGCGCCGGTGGAATCGACGATCACGTCCTGATCGACCGGGGCCGGCGGGATGTCCACCGGACGCGAGCCGGATGCCAGGATCACGTTGCCGGCTTCGATGACCTGGGTCTTGCCGTCCTTGTCGGTGACTTCGACCTGCTTGTTCGCCAGCAGCTTGCCGTGGCCTTCCAGCAGGGTCACGCCGTTGGCCTTGAACAGGCCGGCAACGCCGCCGGTGAGGTTCTTGATGATGCTGTTCTTGCGCGCCACCATGGCCGGGACGTCGATGGTCACGCCCTTGGCTTCGATGCCGTGCACGGCGAAGCCGTCTTTGGCTTCGTGATACTTCCAGGAGCTGTCCAGCAGCGCCTTGGACGGGATGCAGCCGACGTTCAGGCAAGTACCGCCGAGGGCGACCTTACCCTCCTTGTCCTGGTACTTCTCGATGCAGGCGGTCTTCAGACCGAGCTGCGCTGCTTTGATGGCCGCTACGTAGCCACCAGGGCCGGCACCGATGACTACCACGTCGAATTTCTGGGTCATAACGTATTCCTTCTCGAATAAACCGGACGGCCCTGTGAACAGGGCCGCCGTGGGAGAGACTGGCTTTTAGATATCCAGCAGCAGACGCGCCGGGTCTTCCAGCAAGTTCTTGATGGTCACCAGGAAGGTCACGGCTTCCTTACCATCGATCAGGCGGTGGTCGTAAGACAGCGCCAGGTACATCATCGGGCGGATCACCACCTGACCGTTGATCGCCATCGGACGCTGGATGATGTTGTGCATCCCCAGGATGGCCGCTTGCGGCGGGTTGACGATCGGGGTCGACATCATCGAGCCAAAGGTACCGCCATTGGTGATGGTGAAGGTACCGCCGGTCATCTCCTCGATCGACAGCTTGCCGTCTTTGGCCTTCTTGCCGAAGGTGGCGATGCCGCTCTCGATCTCGGCCAGGCTCATCAGCTCGGCGTTGCGCAGCACCGGCACCACCAAGCCGCGGTCGCTGGATACGGCGACGCCGATATCCTGGTAGCCGTGGTAGACGATGTCGTTGCCATCGATCGAGGCATTGACCGCCGGCAGGCGCTTGAGGGCCTCGACAGCGGCCTTGACGAAGAACGACATGAAGCCCAGGCGCACGCCGTTGTGGGTCTTCTCGAACAGCTCCTTGTACTTCGCGCGCAGCGCCATGACTTCGGTCATGTCGACTTCGTTGAAGGTGGTCAGCATGGCCATGGAGGACTGCGCCTCGACCAGACGCTCGGCGATCTTGGCGCGCAGGCGGGTCATCGGCACGCGCTTCTCGGTGCGGTCGCCAGCGGCGAAGACCGGAGCGGCAGCGGCCGGAGCGGCGGCAGGCTTGGGCGCCTGCGGGGCCGGGGCGTTCTTCTTGGCTTCGACGGCGGCGACCACGTCTTCCTTGGTCACGCGGCCACCCTTGCCGGTGCCGGCAATGCTGTTCGGGTCGATGCCGTTCTCTTCGGCCAGCTTGCGCGCGGCCGGCGAGAGGATGGCGTCGTCGCCAGCGGCAGCCGGGGCGGCGGCCTGAGCCGGAGCAGCAGCAGCGGCGGCCGGAGCGGCAGCCGGAGCAGCGGTGGCGGCACCGCCTTCGCTCAGTTTGCCCAGCAGCTCGTTGGAGAGCACGGTGTCGCCTTCGTTCTTGACGATCTCGGCCAGGACGCCATCGGCCTCGGCCAGCACTTCGATCACCACCTTGTCGGTCTCGATGTCAACGATCAGCTCGTCGCGCTTGACCGCATCGCCCGGCTTCTTGTGCCAGGTGGCCACGGTGCCGTCGGCAACCGATTCCGGGAAGGTTGGGGCTTTGATCTCGATAGCCATTGTGTGTGTTTCCTTAAATTCGGTTTTTACCAGGAGGCGACACCCGCCGCCCCCTGGGTGAAGGCGTTAAACAGTAAAGGCGTCCTGCAGCAGTTTTTCCTGCTGTTCGGCGTGCATCGAGGCGTAACCGCAAGCCGGTGCGGCCGAGGCCTCGCGACCGGCGTACTCGAGGAACAGGGCCTTCTTGTGCGCACTGGCAACCCGGCGCATGTGGTGCTGGCTGCAGTACCAGGCGCCCTGGTTCATCGGCTCTTCCTGGCACCAGACGATGTGCTTGAGGTTCTTGTACGGCGCCATCACCTCGGCCAGATCCTCTTCCGGGAACGGGTAGAGCTGTTCGATACGGACGATGGCGATGTCCTCGCGCCCCTCGGCACGACGCTTCTCCAGCAGGTCGTAGTAGACCTTGCCGCTGCACAGGATCAGACGCTCGACCTTCTTCGGATCGAGTGCATCGATCTCGCCGATCACGGTCTGGAACGAGCCTTCGGCCAGGTCTTCCAGGGTCGAGATGGCCAGCTTGTGGCGCAGCAGCGACTTCGGCGTCAGCACCACCAGCGGCTTGCGCAGCGGGCGGATCACCTGGCGACGCAGCATGTGGTAGACCTGCGCCGGGGTGGTCGGCACGCAGACCTGCATGTTGTGCTCGGCGCACAGCTGCAGGTAGCGCTCCAGACGCGCCGAGCTGTGCTCGGGGCCCTGCCCTTCGTAGCCGTGCGGCAGCAGCATGGTCAGGCCGCAGAGACGACCCCACTTGTGCTCGCCGCTGGAGATGAACTGGTCGAACACCACCTGGGCACCGTTGGCGAAGTCGCCGAACTGGGCTTCCCAGATCACCAGCGCGTTCGGCACCGTGGTCGAGTAGCCGTATTCGAAGGCCAGTACCGCTTCCTCGGAGAGGAAGGAGTCGTACAGCTCGAACTTCGGCTGCCCTTCGTAGAGGTTCTTCAGCGCCACATAGGTGCTGGCGTCCTTCTGGTTGTGCAGCACCGCGTGACGGTGCGAGAAGGTGCCACGGCCGATGTCCTGGCCGGTCATGCGGATCGGGTGGCCTTCGAACAACAGGGTGGCGTAGGCCATGGTTTCGGCGTAGCCCCAGTTGATCGGCAGACCGCCTGCGCCCATCTTCTGGCGATCCTCGAGAATCTTCGCCACCTGGCGCTGAACCAGGAAACCCTCGGGGATTTCCAGCAGCTTGGCGGACAGATCCTGCAGGGTCTTCAGATCGAAGCGGGTGTCGTGACGAGCGGTCCAGGCATGGCCCAGGTACGGACGCCAGTCGACGAACAGCTCCTTGTTCGGCTCCTTGACCAGGCTCTTGACCACGTGCTGGCCGTTGTCCAGCGCAGTGCGGTACTCGTCGATCTTGGCCTGCACCTCGTCGCTGCTCTGCACGCCGGCGGCAACCAGGGCGTCGGCGTAGAGCTCGCGGGTGGTGCGCTGCTTGGCGATCTGCTGGTACATCAGCGGCTGGGTGCCGTTCGGCTCGTCGGCCTCGTTGTGGCCACGACGACGGTAGCAGACCAGGTCGATGACCACGTCGCGCTTGTACTGCATGCGGTAGTCGACGGCCAGCTGGGTGACGAACAGCACGGCTTCCGGATCGTCGCCGTTCACGTGGAAGATCGGCGCCTGGATCATCTTCGCCACGTCGGTGGCGTATTCGGTCGAGCGCGAGTCTTCCGGACGGCTGGTGGTGAAGCCGACCTGGTTGTTGATCACGATGTGGATGGTGCCGCCCGTCTTGTAGCCACGGGTCTGCGACATCTGGAAGGTTTCCATGACCACGCCCTGACCGGCGAAGGCCGCGTCGCCGTGGATGGAGATCGGCAGCACCTTGTCGCCAGCGGCGTCGTTGCGACGATCCTGACGGGCACGCACCGAGCCCTCGACCACCGGGGAGACGATCTCCAGGTGCGAGGGGTTGAACGCCAGCGCCAGGTGCACTTCACCGCCGGCGGTCATGACGTTGGAGGAGAAGCCCTGGTGGTACTTCACGTCGCCGGAAGACAGCCCCTCGGTCTTCTTGCCCTCGAACTCGTCGAACAGGTCGCGCGGGTTCTTGCCGAAGGTGTTGACCAGCACGTTGAGGCGGCCGCGGTGGGCCATGCCGATGACGATTTCCTTGGTGCCGTAGGAACCCGAGCGCTGGATGATCTCGTCCAGCATGGGGATCAGGCTTTCGCCGCCTTCCAGGCCGAAACGCTTGGTGCCCGGGTATTTGGTGCCCAGGTATTTTTCCAGGCCTTCGGCAGCGGTGACGCGCTCGAGCACGTGTGCCCGCACCTCGGCGGAGAACTGCGGACGACCGCGCACGCTTTCCAGGCGCTGGGCGAACCAGTGGCGCTGACCGGAGTCGACGATGTGCATGAACTCGGCGCCGATGGTGCGACAATATGTCTGCTGCAGCGCATCGCGAATTTCGCGTAGCGTTGCTTCTTCCTTGCCGATGTACAGTTCGCCGGTGCGGAAGGTGGTGTCCAGATCGGCGTCGGTCAGACCGTAGTGGTTGATCGACAGGTCGGACGGCGCAGTGCGCACCCACAGCCCCAGCGGATCGAGCTGGGCGGCCTGATGGCCACGCACGCGATAGGCCTGGATCAGACGCAGCACTTCCACCTGCTTCTTCTCGTGCTCGCTGCTCACGGTTCCCGCGGAAACCGGCTGGGCACGACGCGAATTCTTGGCGAGCAGGACGAAGTGGTCGCGAATGGTCGAATGCGACACGTCCATTGCAGCGCTGCCGTCGGTCGGCAACTTCTGGAAGTAAGTGCGCCACTCTTCTGGCACAGCGTTGGGATCGTGCAGGTAGAGCTCGTAGAGCTCTTCCACGTAGGCAGCGTTGCCACCGGATAGGTGGGCACTGTCCCACATGCGCTGCATCACGCTTTCTTGCATGCTTGGTCACCCTCGGTAAGGGGACACCACCGGCGTGGACACCGCATGGTCGTACCCGAGCCCTGGTGCTGCGACTCGGATAAAGCCACTTCGGTTCCCGCAGATAGTCCGGGTACCAGCCCGGATGCCCCTGCTGGTCGTCATATTTTTCGAGTAGGAACCGCGGCTTTGTGGGCTGCGGTTCTGGCTTTACTGCGAGACCGACCGAAGCCGGGCTCGCAGGTGTTACGGGTACAGCAACTTGCGAATCAGGTACCGCTCTGCAGCAGCATGTTGCGTACGTGACCGATGGCCTTGGTCGGGTTCAGACCCTTGGGGCACACGTTCACGCAGTTCATGATGCCGCGGCAGCGGAACACGCTGAACGGATCGTCCAGCGAGGCCAGACGCTCGGCGGTCTTGGTGTCGCGGCTGTCGGCCAGGAAGCGATAGGCCTGCAGCAGCGCGGCCGGACCGAGGAACTTGTCCGGGTTCCACCAGAACGACGGGCAGCTGGTCGAGCAGCAGGCGCACAGGATGCACTCGTACAGGCCATCCAGCTTCTCGCGCTCTTCCGGACTCTGCAGACGCTCGATGGCCGGAGCCGGGGTATCGTTCTGCAGGAACGGCTGCACCTTCTCGTACTGCTTGTAGAAGATGCTCATGTCGACGACCAGGTCACGAATGACCGGCAGACCCGGCAGCGGACGAATCACCAGTTTGCCGCCTTTCAGCCCCGCCGCGGACAGCGGGGTGATGCAGGCCAGGCCGTTCTTGCCGTTGATGTTCATGCCGTCGGAACCGCATACGCCTTCACGGCAGGAGCGACGGTAGGAGAAGCCTTCGTCCTGCTCCTTGATCAGCGCCAGCACGTCGAGAACCATGACGTCCTTGCCGCCGGTGTCGACCTGGAAGTCCTGCATGAACGGAGCGGCGTCTTTCTCCGGGTTGTAGCGATAAACACTGACTTGCAACATATCAGTCACCCTTAATAAGTCCGAACCTTGGGTTCAAATGCCGGAACGGTCTTCGGCGCGAAGTTGACCGCACGCTTGGCCACGCGCTTCTCACCCGGGAAGTACAGGGAGTGGCACAGCCAGTTCTGGTCATCGCGCTCCTCGAAGTCTTCGCGAGCGTGGGCGCCACGGGACTCTTTGCGAGCCTCGGCCGCCACCGCGGTCGCTTCGGCGACTTCGAGCAGGTTTTGCAGTTCCAGCGCTTCGATACGCGCAGTGTTGAACGCCTGGCTCTTGTCCGCGATCTTGACGTTCGCGATGCGCTCACGCAGGTCGGCCAGTTGTTGGATGCCCTTCTGCATGTATTCGCCGGTACGGAATACACCGAAGTAGTTCTGCATGCACTGTTGCAGCTCTTTGCGCAGCGGGGCGACGTCTTCGCCGGTGCTGCGCTGGTTGACGCCGGACAGGCGCGCCAGCGACTGCTCGATGTCGGTCTCGCTGGCACCGCGGACTTCCACGCCTTCTTTCAGCGCTTTTTCCAGGTGCAGGCCGGCAGCACGGCCGAATACCACCAGATCGAGCAGCGAGTTGCCGCCCAGACGGTTGGCACCGTGCACCGATACGCAGGCCACTTCGCCCACGGCGAACAGACCTTCGATGATCTTGTCGTTGCCGTTGGCGTCCTGGGTGATGGCCTGGCCATGGATGTTGGTGGCCACGCCGCCCATCATGTAGTGGCAGGTCGGAATCACCGGAACCGGCGCGACCACCGGATCGACGTGAGCGAAGGTCTTGGACAGTTCGCAGATGCCCGGCAGGCGGCTGTGCAGCACTTCTTCGCCGAGGTGATCGAGCTTGAGCAGTACGTGGTCCTTGTCCGGGCCACAGCCGTTGCCGGCGATCACTTCCTTGACCATGGAACGGGCGACCACGTCGCGACCGGCCAGGTCCTTGGCGTTCGGCGCATAGCGCTCCATGAAACGCTCGCCATGGGCGTTGATCAGGTAACCACCCTCGCCACGGCAGCCTTCGGTGACCAGTACACCGGCGCCGGCGATGCCGGTCGGGTGGAACTGCCACATCTCGATGTCCTGCACCGGCACGCCGGCACGCAGGGCCATGCCCACGCCGTCGCCGGTGTTGATCAGGGCGTTGGTGGTGGAGGCGTAGATACGACCGGCACCGCCGGTGGCCAGGACCACGGCCTTGGAGCGGATGTAGACGGTTTCGCCGGTCTCGATGCAGATGGCGATGATGCCGACGATGGCGCCGTCCTGGTTCTTCACCAGGTCGACGGCGTACCACTCGTTGAGGAACGAGGTGCCGGCCTTCAGGTTGGCCTGGTACAGGGTGTGCAGCAGGGCGTGACCGGTACGGTCGGCCGCGGCGCAGGTACGGGCTGCCTGGGTCGGATTGTCCGGACCCTTGGACTGACCACCGAACGGACGCTGGTAGATGCGGCCCTGCTCGGTACGGGAGAACGGCAGGCCCATGTGCTCGAGCTCGAACACCGCTTCCGGACCGACGGAGCACATGTATTCGATAGCGTCCTGGTCACCGATGTAGTCGGAACCCTTGACGGTATCGTACATGTGCCAGCGCCAATCATCGTTCGGGTCGGCCGAAGCGATGGCGCAGGTGATGCCACCCTGAGCGGAAACGGTGTGCGAACGAGTCGGGAACACTTTGGTGACCACGGCAGTCTTGTGACCGCCCTGGGCCAGTTGCAGCGCAGCACGCATGCCGGCGCCGCCGCCACCCACGATGATGGCGTCATAGGAGAGAGTACGGATGCTAGCCATGAATCAGAAACCCCACAGAATCTGCACGCCCCAGACGAACATCGCGAACATGGCGATGCCGCACACGGCCTGGAACAGGAAACGCACACCGGTCGCCCACTTGCCCAGCGCCATCGGCGTCAGGTAGTCGGTGGAGATGGTCCACATGCCGACCCAGGCGTGCACGCTCAGTGCAACCAGGGCTAGCAGGCTGAAGATGCGCATTGCGGTATGCGAGAACAGGCCGTGCCATTCGGCGTAGCCCATGCCCGGATTGCAGATCACATAGCCCAGCAGAAACAGCGTGTAAGCCGCGAGAACGACCGCAGACACGCGTTGCGCCATCCAGTCATAGAGGCCCGAACGCGAGAAATTCGTGACATTAGTTACCATATCCACACCCCCAGCAGCACGATCACGACCGCCGAGACGGCGATGACGATTTGCGAGCCCAGCTTGCCGCCTTCCAGCGTCTCGCCGATGCCCATGTCCATGATCAAGTGGCGTACACCGGCCACCAGGTGGTACAGCAGAGCGGACAGCAGACCCCAGATCACGAACTTGGCCAGCGGGCTGGCCAGACATTCTTTCACCTGGGCGAAGCCCTCTTCGGAGGTCAGCGACTTGTCGAGGCCGAACAGCAGGATGGCGATACCGACAAAGAGGATGACACCGGAGATGCGGTGCAGAATGGACGTGTAAGCGGTGATTGGGAGCTTGATAGTCCTAAGGTCTAGGTTTACAGGTCGTTGGCTATTCACGGCTTTTATCACACTGAGAGCCCCTAACTATCAGGGCAAAGTTGTTGGGAAGTGCACTGGTCAGGTACCCATCACCCAAGGAGTGACGACCGCCATGATATGGCCGCAAAGCCCCTGGCGGTCGGGCGCAGAGTATAGACAGTTAGCAGACTAATGACAATGCAATGGCCTACCCCAAAAAGCGCATTGCAGGCGCTGAACAAATGGCGTAAATAGCGGCCTTTTTTCGCGGAAAAACCCGCCGAAACCCTTCTGCCGCCTGGGTTTTCGCAAATTGACTTTCGGATTTATCCCACTATAGTGGTGCGGGCCCTGCGTGGGGGGCTGTCTGATGATTTCAAGCATAACTAGGAGGCCACATATGGCTGACAAAAAAGCGCAGTTGATCATCGAGGGCAATGCCCCCGTCGAACTGCCCGTTCTGACCGGCACCATGGGTCCCGATGTAATCGATGTGCGGAGCCTGACCGCCACGGGTCGGTTCACCTTTGATCCTGGCTTTATGTCGACCGCCTCTTGCGAGTCGAAGATCACCTACATCGACGGCGACAAGGGCATCCTGCTGCACCGCGGCTACCCCATCGAGCAACTCGCCGAGCAATCCGACTACCTGGAAACCTGCTACCTGCTGCTCAATGGCGAACTGCCGAGCAAGGAAGAGAAGGCCAAGTTCGTCAGCACCATCAAGAACCACACCATGGTTCACGAGCAGCTGAAGACCTTCTTCAACGGTTTCCGCCGCGATGCCCACCCGATGGCCATCATGTGCGGCGTGGTCGGCGCCCTGTCCGCCTTCTATCACGACTCGCTGGACATCAATAACCCGCAGCACCGCGAAGTCTCGGCCATGCGCCTGGTGGCCAAGATGCCGACCATCGCCGCCATGACCTACAAGTACTCCATGGGCCAGCCCATGATGTACCCGCGTAACGACCTGAACTACGCGGAAAACTTCCTGCACATGATGTTCAACACCCCGTGCGAGATCAAACCGATCAGCCCGGTGCTGGCCAAGGCGATGGACAAGATCTTCATCCTCCACGCCGACCACGAGCAGAACGCCTCCACCTCCACCGTACGCCTGGCCGGCTCTTCCGGCGCCAACCCCTTCGCCTGTATCGCCGCCGGCATCGCCGCGCTGTGGGGCCCGGCGCACGGCGGCGCCAACGAGGCGGTGCTGAGCATGCTGGACGAGATCGGCAGCGTCGAGAACATCGACAAGTTCATCGCCAAGGCCAAGGACAAGAACGACCCGTTCAAGCTGATGGGCTTCGGCCACCGCGTGTACAAGAACTTCGACCCGCGCGCCAAGGTGATGAAGCAGACCTGCGACGAAGTGCTGGCCGAGCTGGGCATCAACGACCCGCAGCTGGAACTGGCGATGAAGCTCGACGAGATCGCGCGCAACGATCCGTACTTCAAGGAACGCAACCTCTACCCGAACGTCGACTTCTACTCGGGCATCATCCTCAAGGCCATCGGCATCCCGACTTCCATGTTCACCGTGATCTTCGCCCTGGCGCGTACCGTCGGCTGGATCTCGCACTGGAAGGAAATGCTCTCCAGCCCGTACAAGATCGGCCGTCCGCGCCAGCTGTACACCGGCTACGAGCAGCGCGACCTGCCGAGCGGCCGCGACTGATCGCCAGCGCGACGCAAAAAAGGCTGCCCGATGGCAGCCTTTTTATTGGCTCGCAGTACATGCGGCGATCTTTCTCCACCAGGGCATTTTTATCCGCGAACTTCGCGGATACACCCTACTTCAGCCCAGAACCCTCGACCAGCGCCTTGAGCGCTTTCAGCGTCTGCAGCGGTGCATCGACGACGAAGCTGCTGGCCAGCCAGGACGGCACGCTGCCGCCCGGCTCGGTATGCGCCTGGTAGACCACCTCCACCCGACCCTCGCCCAGCGGCCGCAAGCGCCAGATGCCCTCCAGCTTGCGCACCCGCACATAGCCGCGCTGCTCCGGCAAGCGCGTCGGCGCCGCCGTGAGCCGACGGGTGACGCTGCCGTCGGCGCCGACCTCGGTGGCGACCTGCAGCACCGAATCGCGCGGCGTCACCGGCCAGGGCGTGGCGTAACGGCTGTAGATCCAGCTCAGCGCGCCTTCGCTGCCGAGCAGGCGCTGCTCGCTGCAGGCGTAGATCCAGGCGCAGGAGGCGGCGACGTCCTCCTGCAGGGCGAGCAGGGTCGGCATATCCGTGCGCAGGGTGACCACGCCGCGATAGGCCTGGTAGCGCGAACCCGACACCTCGGCCAGGTACACGCGCACACCGCCCTCCTCCCGGGCCAACCGCCATTGCAGCTCCGCGGCCGGCGCGCTCGCGACCAACAGCAGCAGGCCCAGCAGAGCGCCTCGCACGCCTCCTTTCATCGACACTCCCAGCGTTCAGGGCACCGCCGTGGCCTGTTCCAGCCACCCCAGCAGACGGATGGCGGCCTCGCGGCTATCGCCGCAGACCTGTTCGTCGGCGCTGAAGCCGACGCACACCGCCGGCCGCTCCGGGCGTCCGAACAGGGCACAGAGATGCTCGGCGGACAGATGGATGCAACGCACGCCGGCCGGCTTGCCCTGGGGCATTCCGGGAATCGGCGAGCTGATGGAAGGCGCGATGCAACAGGCACCGCAGCCTGCACGACAGTCCATGACAAACCTCGACATGCGGATAGAACGGCGGCGATGCTAATTTCGCGCGCGCCGCCAGTCGAGGCCTTTTGCGATCAGCGGCCGCGCTGCAAGCGCGCCAGCAGGCTGGACGTATCCCAGCGCCCGCCGCCCATGGCCTGCACCTCGGCGTAGAACTGGTCGACCAGTGCGGTCACCGGCAACTGCGCGCCATTGCGCCGCGCCTCGTCGAGCAGAATCGACAGGTCCTTGCGCATCCAGTCCACGGCGAAGCCGAAGTCGAATTCGCCGGCCAGCATGGTCTTGTGGCGATTTTCCAGCTGCCAGGACTGCGCCGCGCCCTTGCTGATCACCTCCATCGCGCCGTGCGCGTCGAGACCGGCGCGCTGGGCGAAATGCAGCGCCTCGGACAGCCCCTGCACCAGGCCGGCGATGCAGATCTGGTTGACCATCTTGGTCAGCTGGCCGCTGCCGGCAGCGCCCATCAGACGGATCATCCGCGCGTAGCTCTGGATCACCGGCTCGGCGCTGGCATAGGCCTCGGCCTCGCCGCCGACCATCACCGTCAGCACGCCGTTGACCGCGCCGGCCTGGCCGCCGGACACCGGCGCATCGAGAAAGCCCAGGCCGCGCTCGGCGGCGAGCGCCGCCAGCTCGCGGGCGACATCGGCCGACGCCGTGGTGTGATCGACCAGGATGGCGCCCGGCGCCATGCCGGCGAAGGCGCCCTGCTCGCCCAGCACCACACCGCGCAGGTCATCGTCGTTGCCCACGCAGCACATCACCAGCTCGGCGCCCTGGGCCGCCTCGCGCGGCGTCGGCGCGCTGCTACCGGCGTATTCGGCCATCCATTGTTCGGCCTTGCCCGGCGAGCGGTTGTACACCGTCACCTGATGGCCGTTGCGGGCCAGGTGCCCGGCCATCGGATAGCCCATCACCCCCAAGCCGATAAACGCGACCTTCGCCATAGCTACCTCCTCCAGACATAGACGGCAGAGCCTAACACGGGGTTTGCCCTGGCCGGAAAGCCCTTCCATACTGCCTGCGCACGCAAGGGAGGGCCTATGGGACATTGGTTGATCATCGACCTGGAAGCCACCACCGACGAGGGCGGCTGGCCAGTAGAGGAAATGGAAATCATCGAGATCGGCGCCAGCCTGGTCGGCGCCGACGGTCATGAGCGCGATCACTTCCAGCGTTTCGTCAAACCGCAACGACGCCCCTGCCTGACCGCCTTCTGCCGCGAGCTGACCCATATCAGCCAGGACGAGGTCGACGCCGCGGCGCCCCTGCCGCAGGTCTGGGCGCAGTTCGAGCGCTGGCTCGGCCAACACGCGCCGCGGCTGGTGGGCTGGAGCAGCTGGGGCGACTACGACCGCCGCCAGCTGGAGCAGGAATGGCGCCGGCACCAGCTCGCCAGCCTGCTCGCCGCGGTGCCGCACCTGAACCTCAAGCAGGCCTTCGCCAAGGCCCGTCAGCTGCCGCGGCCGATCGGCCTGCACAGCGCCCTGCAACTGGCCGGCCTGCAGTTCCAAGGGGCGCAGCATCGCGCGCTGACCGACGCGCGCAACACCGCTCGCCTGTTGCCGCTGGTGCTGCCGCTCAAAGACTGATGACGAAGAAAAGGCGCTTGGGCATACTGGCGGCCCCTTTTTAAACCCTCCCGAGGAATCGCAGATGTTCAAGGTCAACGAGTACTTCGACGGCACCGTCAAATCCATCGGTTTCGCCATGGCCGAAGGTCCTGCCACCATCGGCGTGATGGCCCCGGGCGAGTACGAATTCGGCACCAGCCAGCTGGAAGTGATGCACGTGGTCGCCGGCGCCCTGACCGTGAAGCTGCCGGGCAGCGACAGCTGGAGCACCTTCGAGGCCGGCAGCAACTTCACCGTACCGGCCAACAGCAAGTTCCAGCTGAAGGTGGCAGTGGACACCGCCTACCTCTGCGAATACCTCTAAGCTGCCGCAGCGCCTCGAAGAACCGGCCCTCGCGGCCGGTTTTTTCTTGCTCCCGCAGAAGTTCGGAACCCTCGGTGCGCACGGCGCACCTACGCTCAGATGCACCTGAAAGCCGATTAGCCCGCCAAGGACCGCCCCATGCCCCGTACCGCCCTTCTCGCACCTATCGGCCTGCTGCTGGTGGCGATGATCTCGATCCAGAGCGGTGCCTCGCTGGCCAAGAGCCTGTTCCCGCTGGTCGGCGCCGAGGGCTCCACGGCGCTGCGTCTGGTGCTCGGCGCGATCATCCTGTCGCTGGTGATGCAGCCCTGGCGCACCCGCCCGAACCTGGCCGCCTACCGCCCGCTGCTGGCTTACGGCCTGGCCCTGGGCGGGATGAACCTGCTGTTCTACATGTCGCTGCAGAGCATTCCGCTGGGCGTCGCCGTGGCCCTGGAGTTCACCGGGCCACTGGGCCTGGCGCTGCTGTCGTCGCGGCGCTTGCTGGATTTCGCCTGGATCGTCCTGGCGGTCTTCGGCCTGTGGCTGCTGCTGCCCAGCGATCTGGCGCAGACCCAGCTCGACCCGCTGGGCATGGCCCTGGCCCTCGGCGCCGGGCTGTGCTGGGCGCTGTATATCGTCTTCGGGCAGAAGGCCGGCGCCGCCCACGGCCGCCAGACCGTGGCCCTGGGCACCTGGGTCGCCGCCCTGCTGGTGCTGCCCATCGGCCTGTGGCAGGCCGGCGGCAGCCTGTTCTCGGTGGATCTGCTGCCCATCGCCCTGGGCGTGGCGGTGCTGTCCTCGGCGCTGCCCTACAGCCTGGAGATGGTCGCCCTGACCCGCCTGCCGGCGCGCACCTTCAGCATCCTGATGAGCCTGGAGCCGGCCATCGCCGCGCTTTCCGGGCTGCTGTTCCTCAGCGAGCAACTGAGCTGGAACCAGTGGCTGGCGATTGGCGCCATCATCCTCGCCTCGGCCGGCGCGGCCGCGACGATCAAACCCAAGGGCTAGCCGGCCTCACCGAACTGCAACTCGGCCAGGCGCGCATAGAGCGGGCTGCCGGCCAGCAGTTGCGCGTGGCTGCCGATGGCCGCCAGGCGCCCCTGCTCGATCACCGCGATGCGTTCGGCCTGCTTCACCGTGGCCAGGCGGTGCGCGATCACCAGGGTGGTGCGCCCGGCCATCAGGCGCGGCAGGGCCTGCTGGATCAGGTGCTCGCTCTCGGCGTCCAGCGCGCTGGTGGCCTCGTCGAGCAGCAGGATCGGCGCATCGGCGAGCAAGGCGCGAGCGATGGCCAGGCGCTGGCGCTGACCGCCGGAAAGCCCCAGGCCGGCGTCGCCCAGGTGGGTCTGGTAGCCCTGCGGCAGGCGCTGAATGAACTCGTGGGCATGCGCCGCGCGCGCAGCCGCTTCCACCTCGGCCTGGCTGGCATCGAGGCGGCCGTAGCGGATGTTGTCCTCCACCGTGCCGTAGAACAGCGCCGGATTCTGCGACACCAGGGCGAAGCAGGCACGCAGCTCGCGCGGGTCGAGCCGCTCGATCGGCACGCCGTCGATCAGGATGCGCCCGGCCTGCGGGTCGAAGAAGCGCAGCAGCAGGTCGAACAGGGTCGACTTGCCGGCGCCGGACGGCCCGACCAGCGCCAGGGTCTCGCCAGCGCGCACCTGCAGGCTGATGCCATCGACCGCGTAGTGCTCCGGACGCCCCGGATAGGCGAAGCGCAGATGCTGCAGCTCGATCTCGCCGCGCACCGGCTGCGCCAAATGCTGCAGCCCCTGTTGCGGCGCAGCGATCTCGTTGCGCGCGCGCAGCAGTTCGGCGATGCGTTCGGCCGCACCGGCGGCGCGCTGCAGCTCGCCGATCACCTCGCTCAGGGTGCCGAACGAGGAGCCGACGATCAGGCTGTAGAACACGAAGGCCGCCAGCTCGCCGCCGGAAATGCGCCCGGCGATCACGTCCATGCCGCCGACCCAGAGCATTACCCCGACGGCGCCGAGCACCAGCACGATGACCAGGGTGATCAGCCAGGCGCGCTGGGCGATGCGCTTGCGCGCCACCGCGAACGCCGCCTCGGCGGACAGGCCGAAGCGGCGTTTGTCCTCGTCCTGGTGGTTGTAGGCCTGTACCGTCTTGATCTGCCCCAGCACCTCGCCGACGTAGCTGCCGACGTCGGCCACGCGGTCCTGCGACAGGCGCGACAGCGCGCGCACGCGACGGCCGAAGATCAGGATCGGCGCCACCACCAGCGGCAGCGCCGCCAGCACGATGCCGCTGAGCTTGGGGTTGGTCACCACCAGCAGCACGCTGCCGCCGACCAGCATGATCAGGTTGCGCAGCGCCATCGACAGCGACGAGCCGATCACCGATTGCAGCAAGGTGGTGTCGGCGGTCAGGCGCGACTGGATCTCCGAGCTGCGGTTGCTCTCATAGAAGCCCGGGTGCAGCTCGATCAGGTGATCGAACACGCGCCGGCGAATATCGGCCACCACCCGTTCGCCCAGCCAGGACACCAGGTAGAAGCGCGTGTAGGTGCCCAGCGCCAGGGCCAGCACCAGGACGAAGAACAGCCCCAGCGACTGGCGCAACGCCGCCGGCGACTGGGTGGCCAGGCCCTGATCCACCAGCAGCTTGATGCCCTGGCCCATGGACAGGGTGATCGCCGCGGTGAACAGCAGCGCCAGCAAGGCGCCCAGCACCCGCCCGCGATAGGGCGCGATAAAGCGCCAGGCCAGGCGCAAGGCGCCGCGCTGACGGGAGGAAAGCAGCGATGTCATGGGGTTTCGGGTCGCCTCAGCAATAGATAGAAACCAGCGCCAGCCAGGCCATCCGCACCAGCGGCCGCTCAGTCATGCAGAAAGCGCTCGGCGTGGTCGGCGCTGGGCAGCAGGCATACGTCATGCCGCCCGAACAGGCGGTAGCGGTTCAGCGCGATGCGGTCGTAGCACCAGTCGCGCAGCGGTCGCGGGATCAGCCGCAACCCGGCCAGCCCCCGCCAGGGCCAGGGCAATTGGGCGAGGATGCCCAGCACGGCGTCGGAACGCAGCAGCAGGCGACCATTTTCGATCAGCGCCATGCTGTCGAAACGCTCGCTGGGCAACCCGTACCAGGCCAGCAATGCCTGCCCCTGGG
The DNA here is from genome assembly GCF_044542855.1 of Pseudomonas sp. NPDC077649. NCBI lineage: Bacteria > Pseudomonadati > Pseudomonadota > Gammaproteobacteria > Pseudomonadales > Pseudomonadaceae > Pseudomonas > Pseudomonas sp. NPDC077649. The sequence continues at coordinate 237,601 of NZ_JBITVF010000003.1, forward strand.
CGGACTGCGCCGAGGCCAGGCGAAATTGCCGCGCACGGTCGTGGCGGATGAGGAATTTCGCCCAGCCGTTGCACAGCTTGCAGACGCCGTCGAACAGCACGACGCGCTCACCAGCGACGAGACCGGGCGGCAGTACAGGTTCAGTCATGGTGCGGCACTCGCCTGTCGAGCGAGCGGGCGGTAGTGGCCGGTGATGCGGAAGGCGAAGAGGATGTCTTCCTCCTGAGCGCCACGGCCGATGTTGTGCAGGATCAGCGGCGTCCCCGTGAGAGCCTGGCGATCGCTGACGATGCCGATATGGGTGAGGCCGCGCCCCAGATCCCAGGTGACGATATCGCCAGCCCGGTAGGTGGAAGCGTCCTGACTGACCGGCAACGACCAACCCTGGCGCTTGAACCAGGTCATCAGGTTGGGCACGCGGCGGTGGTCGATATTGGCGTCGGGACGGCTCAGCCCCCAGCTCTTCGGATAGACGGCGAAATTGCCGCGCATGTCGCGGTGCACCGCCTCCTGCAGATCCAGCCCCTGCTGGCGCAGCGCGCGGATCACCACGTCGGTGCACACCCCGGTCGCCATGGGCACATCGCCGCCCGGATAGTTCAACTGGCGGTAAGCCGGGTCATAGCTCAGGGTCACGCCGACCTGCTGGCGCGCATCCAGCACCAACCTGTCAGCCTCGATGGCCTGCGCGGCCAGCGCCAGCGCCCAGGCCGACAGTAGAACCAGCATGCGCATCGCGATCTCCTATCGAGCCAAGGGATACAGCAGTTCTTCCTTATACCCGGCCCAGACCCGCACGGCATCGGGAAAGGCGTCGTCCAGGGTCACCTCGCCGCTGTCCACCAGCAGCGGGCGGCCTTCCAGCGTGGCCAACTTGCGCTTGGTGGCCACCACGCGCAGGCGCTCCAGGCCGATGGCGCGCAGCACGCGCGGGCTGATCTGCTGGTTGCCGCGGCCGAGGATATGGCCCTGGCCGCCGATGGCGGTGACCAGCAGATAGGCCGGATGTCCGTCGACCAGGGCCAGCAGCTCGGCCTCGTTGACGTCACGGGCGATCACCCGGCCGTCTTCGATCACATCGACGCCCAGCAGCGTGGTGTCCAGCCCCAGGTTCTGCGCCAGGCCGTGCAGGGTCGAGCCGGGGCCGAACACATAGCGCACGCCCGGCTCCCACTGCGCCTCCAGCCAGGCGGCGAGATCGGCCAGCACCAGCTCCTCGGACTCCACCCCGCCCTGCTTGACCGCCTGCACATAACCGCCCTCCTGCGGCACGCACAGTTCGCCGTACCAGCGCGCGGTGACCCGGCCCTCGCGCAGGGCATTTTCGTCGATATCGCGCACCTCGCCGCTGGTCAGGCGCACCAGACCACCCTCGACCAGGCGCGCGGTCAGCTCGCCGGCGGCACGCGGGCTGATGGCGTAGACGCCGGACTGGATCTTCACCCCGGCCGGAATGCCCAGCACCGGTTGCCCTTGCCTGACCGCGGCGCAGACGTCCCGCGCCGTGCCATCGCCACCGGCGAACAGGATCAACGCCACCCCCGCGTCCTGCAGCTGCCGCACGGCGCGGCGGGTGTCTGCGGCGGTGGTGGCGCCTGCGCCCAACTTGCCCAGCAGGCGATGGGCGAAGCCCAGCTGCGCCAATAGATCGCCGCCCATGGCGCCCGGGTAGCTGACGAACTCGATGCGTTCGCGCAATCCCAGCAACTGCTCCAACGCGGTGCGGGTGCGCTGCGCCGCCTTCGGCTCGATACCCAGGGCCAGCGCCTGTCCGGCCACGCCGTCGCTGCCCTTGAGCGCCGCCGGGCCGCCGAGGCCGGCCAGCGGATTGATGATCAGACCTATATGGAAACGCGACATGAATTCCTCGTTCGAGACAGGCTGGCACGCCGCCTGCAATACGACCTTTGCTATGTGTTTTGTGACGGAGCAGCGCCGTCGCAATTGTCACCGCGCCTTCATCTAGCCGCTCTAGACTGGCGCGCATCACTGATGAGGAGACAGGCCATGAGCTTGCACGACACTGCCGCCCAACGCCCCGCCACCCCGGTCAAGCATCCGCAGATGCCGGTGGGCGGTTTTATCATCGATGGCCAGGGCCGCGAAGTGCCGATCACCGAAGGCATGATCCAGCAGGCCTGCGCCGAGCTGGAAAAGGCTCAGCAGCAGCCCCGGCGGCAGGGCTGAGGCGACCAGGCGCCTGGCAGATCAGGCGCCTGGCGCTCCCCCCCCCCCCCAAGCGCGCGGCAGCAGTTTCAGCGACAGCGAATTGATGCAGTAGCGCAACCCGGTCGGCCGCGGCCCGTCGGGGAACACGTGGCCGAGATGGGCGTCGCACTTGGCGCATTTCACCTCGATGCGGTGCATGCCATGGCTGAAGTCGTCGAGCCGGGCGATCGCCTCGTCGCTGACCGGCTGGAAGTAGCTCGGCCAGCCGCTGCCGGAGTCGTACTTGGCGTCGGAGTCGAACAGCGCCTCGCCGCAGCAGGCGCAGTGATAGATCCCCGGCGTCTTGCTGTCGTGATACTCGCCGGTAAAGGGCCGCTCCGTGCCGCCCAGGCGACAGACATGAAACTGCTCCTGCGACAGTTCCTCGCGCCAGGCCTCCAGGGGTTTGTCGAGTTTGTCCACGGGCAAGGTTCCTCCTCGATAAAAGCCAGGCGATGCGTGACAGCGCTGGCCTTGGTTGTACGCGGGGCGCGTTGAGTTCGCGGCGGAAGCCGCTGCTACCTGGCCGCGACCTGGGCGCATCCTCGCTTAAAAAAGCCGGACTGGCACCTTTGCCGCGCTCAGGCCGCCACGTATGATTCGACGCCAGTCTGTCACCCGCGTTACAGGCTGCCAAGATTCTCCGTCGCGAGACTTTTGCAGCGTGCTTCGGCGGGTTATCCATCGCTCGGGATCCCTTACATGCAGGTCAGCAAATCGAACAAGCTCGCCAACGTCTGCTACGACATCCGCGGGCCGGTGCTCAAGCACGCCAAACGTCTGGAAGAGGAAGGCCAGCGCATCCTCAAGCTGAATATCGGCAACCCGGCGCCGTTCGGTTTCGAGGCGCCGGAGGAAATCCTCCAGGACGTCATCCGCAACCTGCCAACCGCACAGGGCTACAGCGACTCCAAGGGCCTGTTCAGCGCGCGCAAGGCGGTGATGCAGTACTACCAGCAGAAGCAGGTGGAAGGCGTCGGCATCGAGGACATCTATCTCGGCAACGGCGTCTCCGAGCTGATCGTGATGGCCATGCAGGCGCTGCTCAACAACGGCGACGAGGTGCTGATCCCGGCGCCCGACTACCCGCTGTGGACCGCCGCGGTGGCGCTGTCCGGCGGCAAGCCGGTGCACTACCTGTGCGACGAGCAGGCCGGCTGGTTCCCCGATGTCGCCGACATGCGCGCCAAGATCACCCCCAACACCAAGGCCCTGGTGCTGATCAACCCGAACAACCCCACCGGCGCGGTGTATTCGCGCGAGGTGCTGCTGGATATCGTCGAGCTGGCGCGCCAGCACAATCTGGTGCTGTTCTCCGACGAGATCTACGACAAGATCCTCTACGACGAGGCCGTGCACATCAGCACCGCCTCGCTGGCGCCGGACGTGCTGTGCCTGACCTTCAACGGCCTGTCCAAGAGCTACCGGGTGGCGGGTTTCCGTTCCGGCTGGGTGGCCATTTCCGGGCCCAAGCACAAGGCACAGAGCTATATCGAGGGCCTGGACATCCTGGCCAATATGCGCCTGTGCGCCAACGTGCCGAGCCAGCATGCGATCCAGACCGCGCTCGGCGGCTACCAGAGCATCAACGACCTGGTGCTGCCCAACGGCCGCCTGCTCGAGCAGCGCAACCGCGCCTGGGAACTGCTCAACGACATTCCCGGGGTCAGCTGCGTCAAGCCGATGGGCGCGCTGTACGCCTTCCCGCGGATCGATCCCAAGGTCTGCCCGATCCACAACGACGAGAAGTTCGTCCTCGACCTGCTGCTGTCGGAGAAACTCTTGATCGTCCAGGGCACCGCCTTCAACTGGCCCTGGCCGGATCACTTCCGCGTGGTCACCTTACCAAGGGTCGACGACCTGGAGCAGGCCATCGGCCGCATCGGCAACTTCCTCAAGGGCTACCGCCAGTAGGCCGGCATGGATCTGCAGATCGACGACTTCTATAAGGACGCCGCCGGCGGCCTGCTGCTGCTCTATCAGGCCTTCCCGCGCAAGCTGGCGCTGTACGTCGAGGACCTGATCGGCCGCGAGGAGCCCGACGAGTTCGGCCTGCCGAGCAAGCGCCACCAGGCCTGCCTCGGCGCCCTGCTGTGGCTGGCCGAGGAAGGCTATCTGCGCTTCGAGTCGACCATCGCCTACGACGCGCTGGACCAGGCGGTGCTGACCGAGAAGGGTTTCCTGCGCCTGTCGCGGGCCATTCCCCACGCCGTGGGCGAGGGCCAGGCGCTACCGCCCAGCGTGCGCCGGGTGCATGCTACCCTGGCCTTCCAACTGCGCGAGGCGCTGGCCCAGCAACACGGCGAACGTACCGCGCGCCTGACCCGCCTGCTGTTCGAGAGCAACCTGCAGGGTTCAGGCGACATAGTTTGAAATAGTCGCTGGTTGAAACCCTGGGGGGCGCGCCCTTATATAGCCCGCATTACTCGTACGTCTTTCCCCGTGAGGAGTCCGTTCACACCATGATGCGCATTATGTTGTTCCTGGCCACCAACCTGGCGGTGCTGATCATCGCCAGCATCACCCTCAAACTGCTGGGGGTCGATCGCTTCACCGGCCAGAACCATGGCAGCCTGCTGATCTTCTGCGCCGTGTTCGGTTTCGCCGGCTCGCTGGTGTCGCTGTTCATCTCCAAGTGGATGGCGAAGATGAGCACCGGCACCCAGATCATCACCCAGCCGCGTACCCGCCACGAACAGTGGCTGCTGCAGACCGTCGAGGAGCTGTCGCGCGAAGCCGGGATCAAGATGCCGGAAGTCGGTATCTTCCCCGCCTACGAGTCCAATGCCTTCGCCACCGGCTGGAACAAGAACGACGCGCTGGTCGCCGTCAGCCAGGGCCTGCTCGAGCGCTTCTCCCCGGATGAAGTGCGCGCGGTGCTGGCCCACGAGATCGGCCACGTGGCCAACGGCGACATGGTCACCCTGGCGCTGATCCAGGGCGTGGTGAACACCTTCGTGATGTTCTTCGCGCGCATCTTCGGCAACTTCGTCGACAAGGCCATCCTCAAGAACGAGGACGGCCATGGCATCGGCTACTTCGTCGCGACCATCTTCGCCGAGCTGGTACTGGGCATCCTGGCCAGCATCATCGTCATGTGGTTCTCGCGCAAACGCGAGTTCAAGGCCGACGAAGCCGGCGCCCGCCTGGCCGGCACCGGCGCCATGATCGCCGCGCTGCAGCGCCTGCGCGCCGAACAGGGCGTGCCGGTGAACATGCCGGACAGCCTGACCGCCTTCGGCATCAACGGCGGCCTGAAGAACGGCCTGGCCGGCCTGCTGATGAGCCACCCGCCGCTGGAAGATCGCATCGAGGCGCTGCGCCGCCTGGGTTGATCGCAAGCAACAAAGAAAAGGCGACCTGCGGGTCGCCTTTTTTGCTTCATAGGGCCGCGTGCAGCATCCCTGGCGGCGCGCGTGGCGCAGCCTACACAAGCTTCTCCAGCCGATAGACCACCTCGTCCAGCGCCTTGAGTTCGTGACGGATGAACTTCCAGTTGCCCGCCAGCACGTCCTCGCGCTGCAACTCTTGCACCTGCCAGGCGGCGGCGAAGTGCCGTTGCACCTCGTCGTCGCCGACGGCGAAGGGCGGCCCGTCCATCTGGCTCTGGGCGTAATCCAGGGTGATCAGCAGGCCGCGGCAACCGCGCGGCAAAATCGCCGTCAGGTGCGCCGCATAGCGCTCGCGCATCTGCGGCGGCAGGGCGATCAGCGCGGCGCGATCGAACAGCGCCTGGCAATCGGCGACGTCCTCGGCGCGCAGGGCGAAGAAATCGCCGCACCACAGCTCCAGCGCGCCGGCGCGGTAGAGCTTGAACGCCCCGTGCCGGACGACCTCGGCCTGCAGGCCCTGCTCGGCGAAGAAGTCCTGCACGGCCTTTTCCGCCAGCTCCACGCCCAGCACGCGATAGCCCTGGCCGGCCAGCCAGGCCAAGTCCAGGCTCTTGCCGCACAGCGGCACCAGCACTCGCGCGCCCACAGGCACCGCCAGCGCCGGCCAGTGCCGTTGCAGGTAGGGATTGACCTGATCCAGGTGAAAACCGATCTGATCGCGCGCCCAGCGCTCCTGCCAAAAACTTTCGTGCACGCAAAACCTCCAGGTAAATCGATGATAAGGCTCAAGAATTTATGCTGGTATCGGATAGGTCCAACCACCAAGATGGCAGCATCCTACTCCAGGAGTTAGCACCATGCTGCCTTCGCTGTTCATCTCCCACGGCTCCCCCATGCTCGCCCTCGAACCGGGCGCCAGCGGCCCGGCCCTGGCCCGCCTGGCGGCCGAGTTGCCGCGCCCGCGCGCCGTGCTGGTGGTCTCGGCGCACTGGGAAAGCGATCGCCTGCAACTGACCAGTGCCGAACGCCCGCAAACCTGGCACGACTTCGGCGGCTTTCCGCCCGCCCTGTATGCCGTGCAGTACCCGTCCCCCGGCGCGCCTGCGCTGGCGGCAGAGATTGCCCAGCGCCTGAGCGATGCCGGCTTGCCCGCCGCGCTCGACCCGCAGCGCCCCTTCGATCACGGCGCCTGGGTGCCGCTGTCGTTGCTGTACCCGGCCGCCGATATCCCCGTGCTGCAACTGTCGCTACCCAGCCAGCTCGGCCCCGAGCTGCAGACCCGCGTCGGCCGCGCCCTGGCCGGTTTGCGCGCCGAAGGCGTGCTGCTGATCGGCTCCGGCAGCATCACCCACAACCTCAGCGAGCTCGACTGGCGCGCCGGCCCCGGGGTGGTCACCCCCTGGGCCAGGGAGTTTCGCGACTGGATGGTGGCCCAACTCGAAGCCGACGACGAAGACGCCCTGCACCGCTACCGCCAGCTGGCGCCGCACGCCGCGCGCAACCACCCCACGGACGAGCACCTGCTGCCGCTGTTCTTCGCCCGCGGCGCCGGCGGCGCCTTCAAGCTGGAGCACGCCGGCTTCACCTACGGGGCGCTGGGCATGGATATCTACCGCTTCGGCTGAACCGGCGCACAGGGCCTTGCCCGGGTATCGGCGCGCTCAACCCGGGCTACGCGCCTGGCAAGCCCATCGGCCCCGGACTGCATCCGGCTACAGGCCAGAAACGAAAAAGCCCCGCACTTGGCGGGGCTTTTTCGTTTATCGCTGCGCGATCAATCCTCGCGGTAGCGGCGCAGCTTCAGGGCCTTGCCGGCAACGCGGGTGTCCTTGAGCTTGCCGAGCAGGCGATCGAGGCCGTCTTCCGGCAGCTCGACCAGGCTGAAGGTCTCGCGGATCTGGATACGGCCGATGGCTTCGCGAGCCAGGCCGCCCTCGTTGAGGATGGCGCCGAGCAGGTTCTTCGCGGCGATACCGTCGCGCGTGCCCAGCGCGGTACGGCAGCGCACGCGACCTTCGGTCAACGGCAGCGGCGCGCGACGTTCGCGGTACTCACCGCGCTCAGTGCTGCGCTCGCCATCACGCTCACGACGCTCGCGCGGCGCACCACCGGCGCCCGGCACCAGCGGCTGCTCGCGCTCGACGCTGGCCAGATCCAGGGCCTGGCCGTTGGTCGCCTTGCGCAACAGGGCGGCGGCCAGGGCGCGCGGGCTGCAGCCGATTTCGGCGGTCAGGCGGTCGAGCAGCTCGCCATGACTGGCTTCGGCATCGGCCACCAGCGGCGCCAGGCTGCTGGTGAGCTTCTTGATCCGCGCATCCAGCACCTGCTGGGCGTTCGGCAGCTTGACTTCGCCGACCTTCTGCCCGGTGACGCGCTCGATCACCTGCAACATGCGGCGCTCGCGCGGGGTCACCAGCAGCAGCGCGCGACCGGTACGGCCGGCACGACCGGTCCGGCCGATACGGTGCACGTAGGATTCCGGGTCATAGGGCATGTCGACGTTCATCACGTGAGTGATGCGCGGCACGTCGAGGCCGCGGGCGGCCACGTCGGTGGCGATGACGATATCCAGGCGGCCGTCCTTGAGCGAGTCGATCACCCGCTCACGCTGGTTCTGGGCGATGTCACCGTTCAGCGCGGCGGCCTTGTAGCCCTTGGCTTCCAGCGCGGCGGCGAGGTCCAGGGTGGCCTGCTTGGTACGCACGAAACCGATCAGCGCATCGAACTCCTCGACCTCCAGCAGGCGCAGTACGGCGGCGTGCTTCTGGTCGGCGTGGACCATCAGGTGCGCCTGCTCGATGGCAGTCACGGTCTGGGTCTTGGAGGCGATCTTGATGTGCTGCGGGTTACGCAGGTGCTTCTCGGCGATGGCGCGGATCGAGTGCGGCAGGGTCGCGGAGAACAGCACGCTCTGGCGGCTTTCCGGCATGGCTTCGAAGATCACTTCGAGGTCGTCCATGAAGCCCAGCTTGAGCATCTCGTCAGCCTCGTCGAGCACCAGGTACTGGATGGTCGACAGCACTTTCTCGTCGCGACGCAGGTGGTCGACCAGACGGCCCGGGGTGGCCACGATGACCTGCGCGCCCTGGCGGATGGCCTTGAGCTGCGGGCCCATGGGTGCGCCGCCGTAAACGGCGACCACGTTCAGGCCGGGCATCTGCTTGGAGTAGGTTTCGAAGGCGGTGGCCACCTGCAGGGCCAGCTCGCGGGTCGGGGCGAGGATCAGCACCTGCGGCTCGCGCTTGGCCGGGTCGACCTTCGACAGCAGCGGGAGGGCGAAGGCGGCGGTCTTGCCGGTGCCGGTCTGCGCCTGGCCGATCATGTCGTGGCCGGCGAGGATCACCGGAATCGCCTGCGCCTGGATCGGCGAGGGCTCTTCGTAACCGACGGCGGTCAGAGCGGCGAGAATATTGGGGTGAAGTCCGAGCGCGGCGAAGCCGCCGATTTCCTGGGTCATGGGTCTGCCTCTAGTGCATCCGCAAAGACCCATGTTCCAAAGCTGCGCATGCCGTGTAAGACCTTGTGGGTCACCCTGGCAGCCTGGTTCGGCGGGGATTTGCGAAGACGTGATGAAAAGTGAATCGTCAAGGATAGTCCGCTGCGGGACTGGCTGCCGAAGTCGGGCTTCGGGCGAATTGCGCTACCTGAACGTGGCCAGAGAATTGGCCGGCGCGCACTATACCGGAAATTCCTGACGCGGGTGGCGGTTTTTGCAGTTTTCCCGGCCGTGCGCTGCCAAACGGTCGCCGCCATGGACAAGCGCGCGGCGGCCGGCTATATCCCTGCGACCTCCTCCACGAGCCAAGGATCATCCTCATGACCTCCTCCGACCGCGGCCGCGTCAGCCGCGAAAAACGCGGCCACATCCTGCTGCTCGGCCTCGACCGGGTGGCCAAGCGCAATGCCTTCGACCTCGACATGCTCGACGACCTGTGCCTGGCCTACGGCGAGTTCGAGCGCGACGACGAGGCGCGCGTGGCGCTGGTGTTCGCCCATGGCGAGCACTTCACCGCCGGTCTCGACCTGGCCAAGGTGGCCGCCCAGTTCGCCGCCGGCTGGCAGATTCCCGCGGGCGGCTGCGACCCCTGGGGCGTGTTCGGCGGACCGCGGGTGAGCAAGCCGGTGCTGCTCGCGGTGCAGGGCTACTGCTACACCATCGGCATCGAGCTGATGCTGGCCGCGGACATCAACCTGTGCGCCAGCAACACCCGCTTCGCCCAGATGGAGGTGCAGCGCGGCATCTTCCCCTTCGGCGGCGCCACCCTGCGCCTGCACCAGCAGGCCGGCTGGGGCAACGCCATGCGCTGGCTGCTCACCGGCGACGAGTTCGACGCTCACGAGGCCTATCGCCTGGGGCTGGTGCAGGAGGTGCTGGCCAGCGAGGAACTGCTGCCCAAAGCGTTGCGCCTGGCCGAACGCATCGCCGCGCAGGCGCCGCTGGGCGTGCGCGCCACCCTGGCCTCGGCGCGCCAGGCGGTGCGCGAGGGCGAAGCCGCGGCGGCGGCCGCGCTGCACGGCACGGTCAAGCAGCTGATGGCGAGCGAGGACGCCGCCGAGGGCGTGCGCGCCATGCTCGAACGGCGCCCGGGGAATTTTCAGGGGCGCTGAGCGGAACCAGTCGATGCATGACGGCCTGCAAGCCAGGCTTGCGTAGGGTGGATCGCGCGTCATCGATCCACCGCTTCTGGTGGCTGCAGACAGCGACATCCACCCTGCCCTGCGCCTCAGGTGGCCGGGCGCAACGCCTCGATCAAGGGCTGCAGCGAGTAGCCCAGGCGCGGCGCCAGCTCGCCGGCGCGCGCCTGCAGGCGGCCGCGATCCAGTTGCTGATCGAGGTCGGCGGGGATCAGCAGCACCACGTTGCCCTCCTTCACCGGGCATTCCCAGTAATGGCGGTGGTAGAGCCCGCGCAGCAGCGCGGCGCCGAGCGGCTTGCCGTCGTTGCCGGCCCACTGGTTGATGATCAGCCAGCCACCGGGGTTGAGCTTTTCCCGGCAGCGTTCGAGAAAGCGCCAGGCCAGGTGGCCGGCGCCCGGGCCCTGGTCGGTGTACAGATCGAGGAAGATCAGGTCGGCGGTCTCGGCGCTGCCCAGCAGCTCGGTGGCGTCGCCGATGCGGATGGTCAGCCGCGGGTCGTCGTCCAGGCCGAGAAACTCCATGGCCAGGCGCGGCACGTCCGGGCGCAGCTCGATGGCCTCGACATCCTCCAAGGCTAGAAACTTGAGGCAGGCCTGGGTCAGGTTGCCGGCGCCCAGACCGAGAAACAGCGCGGTCTCCGGCGCATCGTGGCACAACGCGCCGAGCAGCATGGCGCGGGTGTAGTCGTACTCCAGCCAGCTCGGGTCGCCGGCGAACACGCAGCTCTGCTCGATGGCCTCGCCGAACTCGAGGAAGCGGTAGGCGCCGATCTGCACCACGCGGATCACCCCGAAGGCATCGCGCACCTCGGCCAGCAGCACCTCGTCCTGCATCTGCAACTCGTCGCTCGGCGGCAATCCCGGCATGGCTCTCCCTCCAGCAGTGACATCCCGCACCAGAAGCGACGGGGCAAAGGCGCCGATTGTCATTGAAGCGGCCGCCCCCGGTCACGCGATAATTCCAGCACTTGCGCTGCTCACTCATAACAATAACGAGGTTCGCCATGTACGCCATCATCGGCGCCGGTCCCATGGGCCTGTGCACGGCCCGGCAATTGAAGAAGCACGGCATCGACTTCGTCGGTTTCGAGCTGCACAGCGATGTCGGCGGCCTGTGGGACATCGACAACCCGCACAGCACCATGTACCACTCGGCCCACCTGATTTCCTCCAAGGGCACCACCGAGTTCAGCGAATTCCCCATGCGCGCCGAGGTGGCGCCCTACCCGCACCACAGCGAGATGCGCCGCTATTTCCGCGACTACGCGCGGCAGTTCGGCCTGTACCCGCACTACCAGTTCGACACCCGAGTGGTGCAGCTGCAGCGCCTGGACCAAGGCTGGCAGCTGATCAGCGAGCGCCATGGCGAGCGCCGCGAATGGCGCTTCGACGGCGTGCTGATCGCCAATGGCACCTTGCATACGCCGAACCTGGCGGCGCTGCCGGGCGAGTTCAGCGGCGAGCTGCTGCATTCTTCCGCCTACAAGAGCGCCGAGCTCTTCGCCGGCAAGCGCGTGCTGGTGGTCGGCTGCGGCAATTCGGCCTGCGACATCGCGGTGGATGCCGTGCACCGCGCCGCCTCGGTGGACCTGTCGGTGCGCCGCGGCTACTACTTCCTGCCCAAGTTCATTCTCGGCAAGCCCACCGACACCTTCGGCGGCGCGATCAAGCTGCCGCGCCGGCTCAAGCAGCTGGTCGACGGCCTGCTGGTGCGCGCCCTGGTCGGCAAGCCGTCGCAGTACGGCCTGCCGGATCCGGACTACCGCCTGTACGAGTCGCACCCGGTGATGAACTCGCTGGTGCTGCACCACCTCGGCCACGGCGATATCCGCGCCCGCGGCGATATCGTCGCGGTGGACGGCCACAGCGTGCGCTTCGCCAACGGCGAACAGGGCGAGTACGACCTGATCCTGATGGCCACCGGCTACAAGCTCGACTATCCCTTTATCGAACGCGGCGAGCTGAACTGGCCGCAGGGCGCCGGCGCGCCGCAGCTGTACCTCAACGTCTTCCACCCCGAGCGCGACGACCTGTTCATGCTCGGCATGGTCGAGGCCTCCGGTCTCGGCTGGCAGGGCCGCGACGAGCAGGCCGAGCTGGTGGCCCTGTACATCCGCCAGCTGCAGGCCGGCAGTCCGGCGGCCGAAGCCTTGCGCCGGCTCAAGCGCGAACGCGCCGGGCAGCGCCTGGACGGCGGCTACCGGTACCTGGATCTGGAGCGCATGGCCTACTACGTGCACAAGGACAGCTATCGTCAGCGCATCGCCACCCACAGCGCGGCGCTGCGCCGCGAGCTGGCCGCCGGCGCCGTGCCGGCCGCCCAGGGAGCCTGAACGTGGAAGCCGTCACTATCGCCTTCGACCCCAGCAGCCTGGTGCTGATCAACCTGATCGTCGCCCTGATGATGTTCGGCGTGTCGCTCGACCTGCGCGCCGAGGACTTCCGCCGCATCGCCCGCGCGCCCAAGGCGCCGCTGATCGGCCTGCTGGCGCAGTTCGTGCTGCTGCCGGCGCTGACCTGCCTGGCCTGCTGGGCGCTGCGCATCCAGCCGGAGCTGGCCCTGGGCATGGCGCTGATCGCCGCCTGCCCCGGCGGCAGCTTCTCCAACATCATGACCTGGATGGCGCGCGGCAGCGTCGCCGTGTCGGTAAGCATGACCGCGGTGTCCAGCCTCGCCGCCAGCCTGCTGACGCCGCTGAACTTCGCCCTGTACGCCTGGCTCAACCCCTACACCCGGCCGCTGCTGACGCAGATCGCCCTCGACCCGCTCGGCCTGCTCCTGCTGGTGCTGCTGGTGCTGGGTCTGCCATTGGTGGCCGGCATGTGGGTCGGCCGGCGCTTTCCGCAGCTGACCCTCAAGGTGGAAAAACCGCTGCGCCTGTTCGCCCTGCTGGTGATGCTCGGTTTCGTCGCCCTGGCCTTCAGCCGCAACCTGGAGCAGTTCGCCACGCACTTCCACCTGTTCTTCTGGCTGGTGGTGGCGCACAACGCCCTGGCCCTGAGCATCGGCTACCTCAGCGCGCGGCTGAGCGGCCTGGCGGCCGCCGAACGCCGCGCCATCACCCTGGAGGTGGGCATCCAGAACTCGGCGCTGGGCCTGGTGATCATCTTCACCTTCTTCCCCCAGGCCGGCGGCATGCTGCTGATCGCCGCCTTCTGGGGCTGCTGGCACCTGGTCTCGGGCCTGGCCCTGGCCTGGTTCTGGTCGCGCCGCCCGCCGCCGCCACTCACAGCCCCGCTGATCGCTCTCGGAGAAAAATGATGCGAGTCGTCCTGATCACCGGCGCCGCCAGCGGCCTCGGCTGGCAACTGGCGCGCGCCTGCCACGCCCACGGCGACGCCCTGCTGCTCACCGATATCGACGCGAGCGGCCTGGCCGCGCGCGCCAGGGAACTGGGCCAAGCGCGCGTGCTCGGCGTGGCCGGCGATATCACCGATCCGGCGCTGCACCAGCAGCTGCTGGCGACTTGCCGCGCGCGCTTCGGCCGCCTCGACGTGCTGCTCAACAACGCCGGCATCACCCACCGTTCGCCCACCGTGTGCACCGCCCCGGCGGTGCTGCGCAAGGTCATGGCGGTGGACTACCACGCGCCGCTGGAGCTGACCCTCGCCGCCCTGCCGCTGCTGCGCCAGAGCCGCGGCCAGGTCGTCGCCATCGGTTCCATGGCCGGCTGGATGCCGGTGCTCGGCCGCGCCGGCTACTGCGCGGCGAAAAGCGCCCTGGGCCAGGCCTTCGAGGTGCTGCGTGCGGAGATCGGCCGCGACGGCATCGGCCTGCTGATGGTCTACCCGAGCTTTCTCGACACCCCCATCGAGCGCAACGCCCTGGGCGGCGACGGCCAGCCGGCCGGCCATGCGCGCTCGACTGTAGGCCGCATTCGCGGCGCCGACTGGATGGCCGGGGAAATCCTCAAGGCCCTGGCCGCGCGCCGCGAGCGCCTGTTTCCGGATCGCGGCAGCTGGCTGGCCAGCCTGCTCTGGCGCGTCGCCCCGGCCCTCTACTACCGGCAGATGAGCCGGCGCTTCGCCGGGGAGCTGGGTTGATGGCCTTCGCCCCCTACGCCCTCGGCGCCTTTATCCTGCTGGCCTACACCCTGGAGGCAGTCACCGGTTTCGGCAGCATAGTGATCGCCCTGTCGCTGGGTGCGTTGCTGCTGCCCATCGACCAGCTGCTGCCGGTGCTGGTGCCGCTGAACATCGGCATGACCGGCTACCTGGTGTGGCGCCACCGCGCGCAGATCGACCGCCCGCTGCTGCTCGGCACCATACTGCCGGGCATGCTCGCCGGCACAGCGCTGGGCTACCTGCTGCTGCCCTATCTCGACGCGGCGCTGCTCAAGCGCGGCTTCGGCCTGCTGATCCTGTGGTTCGCCGGGCGCGAACTGTGGCGCCTGCGCCATGCCGCGGCGCTACCGCTGCGCCCGGCCTGGCTGACCCGCCTGCTCACCCTCGGCGCCGGCCTCAGCCACGGTCTGTTCGCCTCCGGCGGGCCGCTGCTGGTCTACGGCCTGGCCGGCACGGCGCTGGACAAGGCACGCTTTCGCGCCACCCTGGTGACGGTCTGGTTCAGCCTCAACAGCCTGCTGACCGCCGCCTTCCTGCTCGACGGCCGCCTGCAGCCGGCCCTGCCCCAGGTGCTCGCCTACGCCCCGCTGCTGCTGCTCGGCCTATGGCTGGGCGAACGCCTGCACCGGCGCTTCGACGAGCGCCATTTCCGCCTCGTCATCTACTGCCTGCTGTTGGTCACCGGCGTTCTGCTGCTGGCCCCCTGGAGCCTCGCATGAGTTTCGACATCGTCATCAACAACGGCCTGTATTTCGACGGTAGCGGCGCCCCCGGCGCGCTGCGCCATATCGGCATCAAGCATGGCCGCATCGACACCCTCAGCCTCAGCCCGCTGGATGAGCGCGGCGCCGAGGTGATCGACGCCGCCGGCAAGTGGGTCACCCCGGGCTTTCTGGAAATCCACTCGCACTACGACGCCGAAGTGATCGCCGCGCCGGCGCTCAAGGAGTCGGTGCGCCACGGCGTGACCAGCGTGACCATCGGCTCCTGCTCGATCAGCATGGTGCTGGCCGACGCCGAGGACTGCTCGGACCTGTTCACCCGCGTCGAGGCGGTGCCGCGCGAATACGTGCTGCCGATCCTCAAGGAGAAGAAGAGCTGGCGCGACGCCGCCGGCTACCGCGCCTTCTACGACCAGCATGCACTGGGCCCGAACGTCAGCTCCTTCCTCGGCCACTCCGAGCTGCGCGTAGCGGTAATGGGCCTCACGCGCGCCACCAGCAAGGTGGCGCCGAGCGAGGCCGAGCTGCAGCGCATGGAGCAGTTGCTGGAGGAGGCGCTGGACGCCGGCTGCATCGGCCTGTCGGTGATGACCACGCGCCTGGACAAGATGGATGGCGAGCGCGCCTGGTCCAGCCCGCTGCCCTCGACTTTCGCCAGCTGGAAGGAGTTCTCGCGCCTGTTCGCCATCCTCCGCCGCCGCGGCGCGGTGCTGCAGGGCGCGCCGAACGCGGTGACCAAGGTCAATGTGTTCGCCTTCCTCTGGCAGGCCCACGGCTGGTTCAGACAGCCGCTCAAGTGCACCATGCTCACGGCGCTGGACCTCAAGTCGCAGCCGCTGCTGCACCGCTTCACCCGCCTCTCCGGCTGGCTGGCGAACAAGGTGCTGCGCGGCCACTTCCGCTGGCAGACCCTGCCCGCGCCCTTCACCCTGCGCCTGGAAGGGCTCAACGTGAACGCCTTCGAGGAGTTCGGCGCCGGCGAGATCCTGCGCAACATCAAGGACCCGGACGAGCTCTACGCCAAGGTCAAGGAACCGGCGTTCCGCGCCCTGTTCAAGCAGCAGGTCAAGGCGGTGCTGACCAAGGGCCTGTGGCACCGCGACTTCTCCGACTGCTGGGTGACCGAGTGCCCGGACGCCTCCCTGGTCGGCAAGAACTTCAAGCAACTGGGCGAGGCGCGTGGCCTGGACGCGGTGGACGCCTACTTCGAGCTGGCCTGCCAGTACCGTGAAGCGCTGAAGTGGAGCACCTGCTACGGCAACGATCGCGAGCCGATCATGCGCAAGCTGCTGGCCAGCCCCTGGACCCATCCCGGGTTTGCCGACTCCGGCGCGCACCTGCGTTCCATCGCCCAGTACAACTTCCCGCTGCGCTTTCTCAAGTACGTGCGCGATGCGCAGCTGGCCGGCACGCCCTTCATGGAACTGGGCCAGGCGGTGCGCCGTTGCAGCGGCGAGCTGGCCGACTTTATCGGCGTGGACGCCGGCTATATCCGCGTCGGCGACCGCGCCGACCTGGTGATCATCAACCCCGAGGGGCTCACCGAGGAGCTGGACGCCATCGCCGAGGCGCCGATGGAAGTGCTCGGCCTGACGCGGCTGGTCAAGCGCAACGATGCGGCGGTGGAGGCCACCCTGATCAATGGCCGCATCGCCTACCGCCGCGGCCTGGAATACCCCGAGGAGCTGGGCAAGACGCAGGATTACGGGCGCTTCCTGCCGGGCCGCGAGGTGCTGCCGCGCCGCCAGCCGGCGGCGGACCTGCAGCCGACCACCGCCTAGGCTGCGCGCGCACCGCACCCGGCCCTCGGTGCGCACGGCCTGGCGGGCCCACACACCCTACGGCCAGCGGGCTTATCGGTTACCATGCAGGTCTGTCCGATTAGCCGATAGAGACGCCGCATGTCGCACGCCTGGAGCCCCGCAAGCTGGAGAGCCAAACCCATCCAGCAGCAACCCGAATACCCCGACGCCGCCCACCTCGACCGGGTCGAGCAGACCCTGGCCGGCTACCCGCCGCTGGTGTTCGCCGGCGAGGCGCGCGAGCTGCGCCGGCAGTTCGCCGAGGTCACCCAGGGCCGCGCCTTCCTCCTGCAGGGCGGCGACTGCGCCGAAAGCTTCGCCGAGTTTTCCGCAGCGAAGATTCGCGATACCTTCAAGGTGCTGCTGCAGATGGCCATCGTCATGACCTTCGCCGCCGGCTGCCCGGTGGTGAAAGTCGGGCGCATGGCCGGCCAGTTCGCCAAGCCGCGCTCCTCCGGCAGCGAGACCATCGACGGCGTCACCCTGCCGGCCTACCGCGGCGATATCGTCAACGCCATCGAGTTCGACGCCGCCAGCCGCGTGCCGGATCCGGAGCGCCTGCTGCAGGCCTACCACCAGGCCACCGCCAGCCTCAACCTGCTGCGCGCCTTCGCCCAGGGCGGCTTCGCCGACCTGCACCAGGTGCACCAGTGGAACCTGGACTTCATCGCCAACTCGGCCCTCTCCGAGAAGTACCACCAGTTGGCCAACCGCATCGACGAGACCCTGGCCTTCATGCGCGCGGTCGGCATGGACAGCGCGCCGCAGCTGCGCGAAGCCAGCTTCTTCACCGCCCACGAGGCGCTGCTGCTGAACTACGAGCAGGCCTTCGTGCGCCAGGACAGCCTCACCGGGCGCTGGTACGACTGTTCGGCGCACATGCTGTGGATCGGCGACCGCACCCGCCAGCTGGACGGTGCCCACGTCGAGTTCATGCGCGGCATCGAGAACCCCATCGGGGTCAAGGTCGGCCCGAGCATGGACCCGGACGAGTTGATCCGCCTGATCGACGTGCTCAACCCGGACAACGACCCGGGCCGCCTCAACCTGATCGTGCGCATGGGCGCCGACAAGGTCGAGCAGCACTTCCCGCGCCTGCTGCGCAAGGTGCAGGGCGAAGGCCGCCAGGTGCTGTGGAGCTCCGACCCGATGCACGGCAACACCATCAAGGCCTCGAGCGGCTACAAGACCCGCGACTTCGCGCAGATCCTCGCCGAGGTCAAACAGTTCTTCGCCGTGCACCAGGCCGAAGGCAGCCACGCCGGCGGCATCCATATCGAGATGACCGGGCAGAACGTCACCGAATGCATCGGCGGCGCCCGCCCGGTCACCGAGGACAGCCTGTCGGACCGTTACCACACCCACTGCGACCCGCGGATGAACGCCGACCAGTCGCTGGAACTGGCCTTTATGATCGCCGAGACGCTCAAGCAGGTGCGCCGCTAGGGAAGTGCCTGCCCTAGGACCTGTTGATGTTTCAGCATAAGAAATTGATTCATAAAGGAAAGTTGTTATTTTCGGTACCGTCATGGGGCAGCTGAGCCAGGGGCTGGTCGGATACCCTAGGGTGGGTTAGCCGCTTATCACCTCTACCGGCCGATTCGCTGTACCTGGCGCGGCGTAACCCACCATCGGCGCAACGCGAGCCATCGCCTGGTGGGTTACGCGGCGCGCCGCTCTCATCCGCGCCTGCAAGATTGGCGCTCAGCGCCGCTAACCCACCCTACGGTTTCGCCAGTAGCGGCCGCAAGCGCTGCGCCGGCTGCGAGCGGCAGTGCAGCGCCACCCCGTCCAGCCCCAGCCACTGCGCCAGCGCTCGCAGCGCGCCGGCCAGCGCCGGCAGCGCGTCCTCGCTCGGCGACGCCGCCTCCAGATGCACGGCATGCACCGCCAGGCGACCCTGCGCCCGTTCGCTGCGCAGGTCGACGCGGGCCAGCAGGCGCTCCTGGTACAGGAACGGCAGCACGTAGTAGCCGTGCACGCGCTTGTGCGCCGGGGTGTAGATTTCCAGGCGGTAGCGAAAGCCGAACAGGCGCTCGGTGCGCTCGCGGGCCCAGATCAGCGAGTCGAACGGCGACAGCCGCGCGCTGACCTCGATCCTGCGCGGGATGCTCGGCTCGCCGAGGCAGTAGCCCGGCGCCTTCCAGCCCTCGACGCGCAGCGGCCGCAGCGCGCCGGCCTCGACCAGCTCGGCCAGACGCGCCTTGCAGTCGGCGGCGTCGAGCCGGTAGTAGTCGCGCAGATCCGGTTCCGTGGCCAGTCCCAGCGCCGCGGCCGAGCGCAGCAGCAGGCGGCGCTGCGCCTCGGCCTCGTCCGGCTCAGCCTGCGCGAGGATGGCGGCGGGAATCACCCGCTCGGGCAGGTCGTACAGGCGCTCGAAACCGCGGCGTCCGGCCACCGTCACTTCGCCTGCGGCGAACAGCCATTCCAGCGCGTGCTTCTCCTCGCTCCAGTCCCACCAGGGGCCGGCGCGCTGCTGGCGGCTCGACAGGCTGCCGGCGCCCAGCGCGCCCTGCTCGCGCACCGCCTGCAGCACCCGAGCGATCACCTCGCCGCGTTGTGCGCCGAATTCCGCCAATTGCCGGTAGATGCCGCGTCCCTGCGCCGCGCGGCGCATGCGCCAGCGCAGCAGGGGATGGATCTCCAGCGGCAACAGCGAGGCCTCGTGGCCCCAGTACTCGAACAGCGCGCGCTGACGCGGCTTGCCCCAGGCCAACTGGTCGAGCAGCTCGGGCGCGTAGTGGCCGAGACGGGAAAAGGCCGGCAGGTAGTGCGAGCGCACCAGCGCGTTGACCGAATCGAGCTGCAGCACGCCGAGGCGCTCGACCTGGCTCAGCAACTGACGCCGGCCGACGGCGCCGCGCGGGGTACGACCGAAGCCCTGGGCAGCCAGTACCAGGCGCCGGGCTTCGGCGAGGGAAAGTGAATCGGGCATGGGGCCGTCCCTGGTGTGGCGATGCGCCCAGACTAGTCGCGCGCCAGCTCCAGTGGCAACGACGGCTGCGCGTCGGGCGCCAGGAAGCGCTGGCGAAAGCTGAAGGCCGCAGGCGTCGGCCCCTCGCGGCGCAGGCGCTGCAGACGTTCGGCCGCCTCCTCGAGGCTCGGCCGCTGTCCGGCCGCCACCCACCAGAGCACCAGATGCGCCTGCGCCACCGGCTCGAACCATTCGCGGCGGCGCTTGAGCATCTCGGTGTGGGCCGATTTGTAGACGTAGTCGCTCAGGCTCTCGACGTCGCGCCAGAGCGACAGATTGACCAGCACGTCCTCACCGAACGGGCGCAACGCGGTGGCGTCGCCACCCTCGTCCGCGAGGCGCCAGACGAAGCCCGGCGAGGCCTCGGCCAGGGCGTTGATGCGCTGTAGATTGGCGACGAAATCGGCCAGCGGCGGCGAATCCAGCGGCGCCGCCAGGTTGGCGATATTCAGCTGGGCCAGGTGGTAACCGGGCATGGGCACTCCTTGTCTATCCATTGCATGATGCGGGTATCGGGCCGCGCTGCCGGGCCGGCGAGCCCCACAGCGCCAGGGCCTCAGAACCGCTTCAAAGTCTGCTGCGCGTCGGCACTGCTGCGTTAAAAACAGGCTCGGGCTGCTCATTTACAGCTCGTAAAGTCGAGCGCGACTCCGACCGGCCCTCGCCTGTTTTGGCGGGGCCGCCATCGGTATTGCATTGCTCTAGCTCGCGAGCCTTTGAACAGGCTCTCAGCGCTTGAGCGGATCGTCCCAGAACGGCCGCTCGCTCTCCTGCAGCGCATCGGCGCGGCTCAGGCCGATGTCCTTGAGCGCGGCATCGTCGAGCATGCCCAGACGGCGGCGCTGCTCGGCCAGCTGCCACCAGCGGCGCAACTGACGCGCCATCGACAGCAAGCGGGCGCCCAGGCGCGGAGCGGCGAAGTGCAGCGGCTGAGCGACGGCATAACCTTTTTGACCTTTCATCTCTTTGCCCTCCCTGTGGGGTTGGCGCCAGTCTCGCGCCGGGCTTAAGATCAATCCAACGAATGTTTCTTATGCACTGCATCTGGGAGATTGATGGATGGCCCTGTACCCCAGCATCGACAGCGAACTGCTGCGCACCTTCGTCGCCATCGTCGACCAGGGCGGCTTCACCCGCGCCGCCGAGGCGGTCAACCGCACCCAATCGGCGGTGAGCATGCAGATGAAGCGCCTCGAGGAAGACGTGATGCAGCGCCCGCTGTTCCAGCGCGACGGCCGCCAGGTCAGCCTGACCGCCGAGGGCCAGCTGCTGCTCGGTTACGCCCGACGCATCCTCAAGCTACACGGCGAGCTGCTGACCACCCTGCGCGAGCCGCACATGGTCGGCACCGTGCGCATCGGCACGCCGGACGACTACGTGATGCGCTTCATGCCCGGCATCCTCTCGCGCTTCGCCCAGGCCTACCCCATGGTGCAGGTCGAGCTGCACTGCGAACCCTCGTTCCAGCTGCTGCAGCGCCAGGACCTGGACCTGACCATCGTCACCCGCGAACCGGGCAAGGAAATCGGCCAGTTGCTGCGCCAGGAGCGCATCGTCTGGGCCGAGGCCCAAGGCTTCAGCCCGCATGAGCAGGAGCCGCTGCCGCTGGCGATGTTCAACTCGCAATGCTTCTGCCGCTCTTGGGCGTGCAATGCGCTGGACGCCATGGAGCGCGAGTACCGCATCGCCTACACCAGCCCCAGCCTGTCGGCGATCATGGCGGTGGTCAGCGCCGGCCTGGCGATCACCGCGCAGCTGCAGAGCCTGATCACCCCGGACATGCGCATCATCGGCGAGGCCGAGGGGCTGCCGACCATGCCCTCGGCGAGCATCGTGCTGCTGCGCAACGAGGCCAGCCAGTCGCCGGTCACCGAGTGCCTGGCCAAACATATAGTCGAGGGCTTTCGCCTGTAGCCGGAGGCAGTCCCGCAGCGCCCGCCGCCGCTACTCCAGGGCCAGCAGCGCCGCACAGACCAGCAGAAAACCGCAGAACAGGCTGCGCAGCAGGCGCTCCGGCAACGCGTGGGCCATGCGCACGCCCCAGCTGATGCTGAGCAGCCCGCCCACCGCCAGGGGCACGCCCATCCACCAGTTGACGTGCTGGTGCAGCGCGTAGGTCAGCAGGGTCACCCCGGTGCTGGGCAAGGCCAGCGACAGCGACAATCCCTGGGCCACCACCTGGCTGGTACCGAACAGGCTGGTCAGCACCGGCGTGGCCACCACCGCACCACCGACGCCGAACAACCCGCCCATGGCGCCGGAGACTCCGCCCAGCGCGCCGAACCAGCCCCAGGGATGACGCAGCTCGGCGCTGGCCGGCGCCTGGCGCATCGACATGCGCAGCAGGTTGTAGGCGGCCAGGGCCAGCAGGAAGCCGACGAAGGCCCAGCGCATGGTGCGCGCCTCCAGCCCCACCGCGTAGAGCGAAGCCAGCCAGGCGCAGAGCAGGCTGGAGCCGCCGAGCAGCAGCGCGTGGCGCGGATCGATGCGGTTGCGCTGGTGGTAGCGCCACAGCGCCAGCATCACGTTGGGCACCACCATCACCAGGGCTGTGCCCTGGGCCAGTTGCTGATCCAGGCCGAACAGCACGCCGAGCACCGGAATGGCGATCAGCCCGCCGCCGATGCCGAACAGCCCGCCCAGGGTGCCCAGACTCAGGCCCAGCAACAGATTCAGCGATAGATCGAGCAGATTCATGGCACCTCCAGGCAATGGGCGCATGCTAATCAGGGGCGGCTGGCGCGGAAACGCATAGCCGCGCACAATGGCTGCGCTTATCACGCACAACAGAGTCGCCATGAACCCCGATGCCCTGACCGACCAGCTGCAACTCTTTCTCGACGTGCTGGAGGCCGGCAGCTTCTCCGCCGCCGCGCGCCGCCACCCGCTGACGCCCTCGGCGGTGGCGCGGCGCATCGACGCCCTGGAGCGCGGCCTCGGCAGCAGCCTGTTCAGCCGCAGCACCCACGCGGTACGCGTCACTCCGGCCGGCCTGGCCTTCGCCGAACGCGCCCGGCGCATCCTCGCCGAACTGCACCTGGCGCGCGCCGAGGCGGTGTCGCTGAGCAGCGCGCCGGAGGGGCTGATCCGCATCGACGCGCCCTCGCCCTTCGGCCGCCGCCACCTGGCCCCGGCCATCGCCGAGTTTCTCGGCGCCAACCCCGGGCTGGACGTGCAGCTGCGCCTGATCGACAGCTTCACCGACCTGCACGGCGAACACCTCGGCGAAGTGGACATAGTCGTGCGCATCGGCCCGCTGCCGGACAGCCGCCTGGTCGCCACGCCGCTGGCCTCGATGACCCGCATCCTCTGCGCCAGCCCGGACTACCTGCGCCGCCGCGGCATTCCGCGCAGCCCGTTGGAGCTGGAGCAGCACGACGGCCTCGACTGGGACAGCCTGGCGCCGCCCTACGCCTGGCGCTTCGAGGCGGACGGCAAGCTGCAGCTGTGCAAGCCCAAACGCCTGCGCCTGACCACCAACAACGCCGAAACCCTGCTGTTCAGCGCCCTCGCCGGCCTGGGCATCGCCCACCTGCCGACCTGGCTGAGCAGCGAGCACCTGCAGCGCGGCGAACTGCTGCCGCTGTTCTGCGAGACCGGCCTGCCGCCGGCAGAGCCGGTGAGCATCTACGCCCTGCGCCTGGAACGCGAAGCCAGCCCGCGCACGCGCCTGCTGCTGAGCTTTCTCAAGCAGCGCTTCGGCTTCCCACCGCCCTGGGACCAGGCCCTGCAGGCCGGCCTGGCGACGCCGCAGCAATAGCACGGGAAACCGTGGGAGGAGCTTTGGCCACGACAAAGCCGGAGCCTTGCCGGCGGCAGAGCCCGAATTCCGGGCACAAAAAACCCGGCGCAAGGCCGGGTTTTGTCTGACGCGCAGGCTTAGGCTTGCGGCGCCTGGGTGCGGCCCTTGTAGGAACCGTCACGGGTGTCGATCTCGATCCAGTCGTCGATGCCGACGAACTCGGCGACCTTGATCTCGGTGCCGTTGCGCAGCTTGGCCGGCTTCATCACCTTGCCGGAGGTGTCGCCACGAGCGGCGTTCTCGGTGTACACCACCTGACGCACGATGGTGGTCGGCAGGTCGACGGAGATTACCTTGCCTTCGAAGAACACGGCTTCGCAGACGTCGGTCATGCCTTCTTCGATGAACGGCAGGACGCTTTCCAGATCTTCGGCGCGCAGTTCGTAGGAGTTGTACTCCGGGTCCATGAACACGTAGTCCTCACCGCTGATGTAGGACAGGGTCACTTCCTTGCGCTCGAGGATCACCGGCTCCATCTTGTCGTCGGCCTTGTACACGGTCTCGGTCTTGGAGCCGTTGAGCAGGTTCTTCAGCTTCATCTTGACGATGGCGCTGTTACGGCCGGACTTGGTGAACTCGGCCTTCTGGATCAGCCACGGCTGGCCGTCGATCAGGGCCACGCTGTTGGGCTTCATTTCTTGTGCGGTTTTCATACGAATATCCGAAATATGCGGGAGGTACAGAAATCTAGGCCGCGTATGATAGCCAATTTCGGTAAAACTGTTCCAGCGCCGTGGCAAGGTCCGGCCGAGCGGCCTGCTCAACGCACCAGCGCTCGGCGTGCGCCGCCAGCTCCGGCCAGACCGGCAACAGCCTGTCCCAGGCCTCGCCCATGCCCTTGCCGGCGTTCCAGGCGCGGCACAATTCGCCCAGGGCGGCGGCCGCCGCGGGCGACAGTTCGGCGCCGTACAGCGCCAGAAAAGCTTCCAGCTTCTCCCAGTGGGCGCCCTCCTCCTGCTGATAGATGTGCCAGAGTAGTGGTCGCCCGGCCCACTGCGCGCGGACGAAGGAATCCTCGCCGCGCACCGCATTGAGGTCGCAGCACCAGAGCAAGCGGTCGTAGTCGTCCTGCGCCATGAACGGCAACACCTGGATCTGCAGGCTGCCGCGCTGCCGGCGGTCGCCGGGGACCAGCCTGTCCTCGCCGAGCCAGACCTGCAGGTCGCCGAGGATCTTGCCCTGCGGCACCAGCAGCTGACTGGCCTGGCGCTCGTCCGCCAGCGCCTGCAGCCAGTCCGCCAGCCCCGGGTTCTCGTAGGCGAACAGCGAGATCAGCCGCGCGCCGGCCTGGCGCGTCACGCCGAGACGCTGGAGAAAGACCTGCTGCGCCGCCGCATCAGCCTGGAAGGCGCGCCGCCGCGCCAGCAGATCGCCCTCGCACAGCAGGCCGCCGGTGCCAGCGACGAAGCCGGGGAAGAAGAAGAATTTCTGCAAGCCGCCCGGCTGCGGCGACGGCAAGCCATGGCAGCCGGCCACCCAGTCCTCGGCGCTGAGGTATTCCAGGTTCAGCCACAGCCGCCGCGCCCCGCTGGCGGCCATCGCCTCTATATAGGCGGGCGGCAGGTGGCAGGCGAAGGCCTCGATCACCACCTCGGCCGGCTCCACCGCGGGCCAGGGCGCACTCCAGTGACACAGCTCGACGCCGGCCAGCTGCTGGCGGGCGGCCGTGGTGCTGGCCTCGGGGCACAGGCGCGCGAAGGCGGCCAGCTCGTCCACCCACAGGCGCACCGCATGGCCGTGCTCGGCGGCCAGCTGACGCGCCAGACGCCAGGTCACCCCGATATCGCCGTAGTTATCCACCACGCTGCAGAAAATGTCCCACTTCGCCACGCATGCGCCCCTCGGAAAAAGGCCGCCAGTGTACCTCGCGAACAAGAAAAAGCCCGCCAGAGGCGGGCCAAGGGGAGCGCGGGAGCACGCGCAGGAAAACCATGGAATCAGGCCAGCAGCGCGGCGCCCTCGTCGCGCGCGGCAGTGCTCAGCAGCCACACCGCCTGGCAGGCCAGCGCGGCCTCGCGCGAGGCGAAGGGGCCGGCCTTGGGCTGGCCGTCGACCATCAGCAGCCAGCACGCCATATGGCCGTCGGACCTGAGTTCGGCGGGTACGGCGCTGCCGACCAGGGACACCACATCGATACGGGACATAACGACCTCCAACTGAATCTGCGTTGAGTCCACCTTAGGCGCCTGGCCGGCCGCGCGGAAATCAGTGCTTTCGATAGTCACCATGGTTATTGCCAATGGATCGCGGCCGGCCGCTCAGATGTCCGCTTGATAGAGAGCCAGCACGACGGGCGCATCCGCGGCCAGGGCGTAGGGGGCGCCGGCCATCAGCATGGCCAGAGTCAACGGGCTGAGTTTGAAGCACGGCTGCCTGGGCGTATCTCTCCGCAAAAGAGAAAGGACCGCCCAGCAGATGCAACGAACGCCGGGAACCTCGACAGCGCTCCGCTGCCGCCAGCCGGAATCGCAGTTCATGATATTTACTGTTATTTGCCAGTTAAGCGTATTTACAAACCATACAAATTGCCCCGCGTCACACGCACCACTCTGGCACGCGGATAGACGGCGGAGTACTGGAAATAGAGAGACTGCGGCGCCCTGGACTTGACCGGTCTCGGGAGCGCTCGCGATGCGCAGGCCAGCACGCCCGAAGCCACTAGCGAGCGGCGCCTGCCGAGCGCAGGCGCCGTGCAGATCGGCCAGGCGAAAACGAAAAAGCCCAGCGCAAGGCTGGGCTTTTTGAAAGTGGCGGTGAAGAAGAGATTCGAACCCGTTTCGGTAGCGTGTCAATTAGTGCCAAACCCGCTCAATACGGGGCTTTCCGCTCCCCGCACCTGTCCGATTCGTCGCTATACGACCCTATGATTTCGACACTTTTTCGACACCAGCGCCCAAACCCGCGCTACAATCCTTGGCAAAATTTGGCAAAGAGGCATGCCCAATGAGCACTATGAATATCTCCCTGCCGGACGCCCTCAAAAGCTTTGTCGATGAGCAAGTGAACCAGCGCGGTTACGGCACCAGCAGTGAATACGTCCGCGAATTGATTCGCAAGGATCAGGATCGCCAACGTCTCCGTGGCTTACTGCTTGCCGGTGCTGCATCCACTCCCGCCGCCCCTGCCGATGCTGACTACTTCGAATCACTCCGTGCCCGTGTGCGGAACGCTCAAGGATGAAGCAAAAGCCCATCATCCCGCGTGAGCTAGCAAACCGAGACGTAGACAGCGCTATTGCCTACTACCTCGAAGAACAAGCCGAGAAAGCCGCACTAGGCTTTATTGACGCCCTGGAGCGAGCCTATAAGCAGATCAGCCGCCACCCCGCCTCCGGCTCAGCACGCTATGCCCATGAACTAGACCTGCCCGGCCTACGCTCCTGGCCGCTCCACCGCTACCCTTACCTTGTGTTCTACGTCGAGCAAGACAGCCATATTGATGTTTGGCGCGTACTGCATTCTGCAAAGGATCTACCTGTCTGGCTGTCTCACCTCTAAGCCTCAAATTTAATCGATCTTACTTCTAGCCCTCATAAGCGAGATCTGTTCATCTAATTGTTCTATAGCTTTTTCGATTGCAGGCTCTAGCAAACCAAGGGCCGTTTTCACTTCACCCGCCAAATCACGCACGGCCTGTGAAGTTATTCCCATATTAATAATCTCGGCGTGCTCTAGAGCCTTCATTGAATAGTGCTCAGCTCTCACACTTTCTTCAGCTCTGTCACCAGCCATAGACAATAAATCCTTATCTATGGCCTGCACGTATTCCGACGCAACTTTAAAGCACTGCTCTGCCTCATAATTATTCAGCCTGACATTTTCAACCAAACCTCTAGCCCTACTATAAATTCTAACTATCTTTTCGGCGACCCCGGGATCAATAGTAGAAAGCTCCCCCAGCAAGCTTTCGTAAACAACAAAATTTGACCCACTCAATGGGAGTATCGAAAAATTCGGCGTTCCTTTTTCTTCGGCTAGAATTTCTTGACCATATTCCGAGTAAAACACATCCCACGCAGCAGTTATTTCTATCCTTATTAAGACCAATGCTCTTTTGGCATTCTCCAGTTGCAACACGCGCCCTCGTTCAAACTCCAGACGATGTGATTCCCTTGCGCCTCTTAGCGTGAAATAACCTCCCACAAGCGCACCTAACGCACCCACAAAAAGCTCTTTTAATGGAACCATCCCGAACAAACATACAAAACTTTCAATCCATTCTTTATTCATTGACATGCCCATCCACTTTCAATAGTCACCCCATCGGGTTAAAGCTACTAGCCGCAGAACAATAGCGCGTCTTCATTCGACCACTATAATCTTTACGGTCATTGTCATAACGGGCACGCCAGGTTCTGCACTCTTCGTGGAAGTGCTGTTTTGCTGCCTTGCGGCATTCGCGGTAGTCGATTGATCCGCGCCGGTGATTGGCGCATACGCTCGTGCCGTCGATGTAGTTATTCACGGATAGCCATTCCGCTAGGTAGTTCGTGCCGCCGTTCCAACTCTTGATCCACTTGGACGTATGCTCACGACTTACCTGCTTGGCTTGGCGCTGCTGGGTCTGCTGGGGTGCTTGGGCTATACGATGGGTTGCAGGCGGTGTGTAGGTGCTGGCCGGCTGCTTAGGGGTGTAGTTGCTGTCGCTGAATACGTTCTTCGAACTGGCAACCGCCCTCTCTATCTCTTTATCAGTCCACTGGATCGATGCGTGCGACTGAGGCTGAGTGGCGGACTGGTGCGCAACCTGTTGCGCGGGCGGATCAATGGGAATGGAGGGCAGCCTTATAGGCCCTTCCAGCTCGCTGTAGGGTTGTGGCGCTGGTTGTTGGCTAAACAGCGGTTTGCCGTCTACGCGGATGGCCTGCTTGAGCTGGTCAATGTCAATAATGATTGGCTTGGCAAACAACGAGATCACGCCCCACGTAATCGCGGAGCACACGCCCAGGATTGCCACCATCCGCCATGGGCTGGGCTTTTTCTTACTGCGTAGATAATCTGGTGCATCGTCCCAGTCAGATTTCATGCCGCCTCCATGCGCTGTTAAGCCTAGTAAACGGAAAAGCTATTTATTTTCTTTTCATGTACTCAGATAATATTGATGTCACTCCATCAAGAGCAGCGCTATTAGTAGCAGCATCTACTTTCTTTTGCTCAAGCGATACCGTGGACTGCCCTTTTTCCAAGATAAAATTTCTCTCCGTTGAAGAAAGTTGATTTATAACCGCCAGCATGCCTTCCTTATACTCACCTTCAGCAGCCACATAAAGCCCAAGATATTTACTTTCAACATTAGTCATTTCATTTTGGAAAAACTTAATCTCATCAAGACTTTGCTTGTACAAGCGCAAAAAGAAGTACGCAAAAACCTCTATCACGACAACCAAAGATATTCTAGGAAGGAAGTGGGAAGTAATCTCCATAGCATCTTTAAAGATAGGCGCCTGAAGAACCGAGTAACCCAAAACCAAAACCCCAAAAATGGTAGTAAATATACCCAGCAAGAGATTAACATTTCCTCTTTTTGATTGATTCTGAATCTCAACCTCAAGCCTAGCAATTGTTTTTGCGAAAACATCTTCACGCTGCTTGAATTTCAGACTCTCTCTAACCCTTAGAATCAAACCATTAAAGTAATCCTCAAAAACATCACTCTCCAATCTTTTCTTCAGATCATCCAGTATTTGCTTTCTTTCTTCCTCACTGAAAATCTCCCCGCCCCCCGCACCTCCTTGGAGCTTTTCAAGAATGGAGTCATATCTCCTTTCAATTGCGGCTAGCCGCCGTTCATAGCTCCCTAATAACTTGTCTGTTCTTTGGCCAGTTCCAACCGCCTCGTTCCGGGAAATCTCACCCGGCCTCAAATAAGAGAAAAACAAATTCGCCACATAAGCAGAGATAGCCACTCCAATCGCGACACCTAACACTCCTTTACCTATGGGCTTGTCGAAAGCCTCACCACCTATAACAAAGCTCATATCAGATGGAGTAAGTATTAAAAACAAAGACAGAGCAAGTGCCGCCAACGTTGCTAGAAAAAGTATTCCGGACGCATATCCTTTACGCTTTCCAAGACTAGAGTAGTACTTATAATCCTTCTCTGCTTCGGCAGCTATACGCTCCTCCTCTGAAACATTTTCTTTTAGATATATCTTTTTAAGCATAAGTCTCCCCAGACCCTTTTTATTAACGCATGTACCAGCGCCTAGCTACTTCCGTTGTAATCGCTATCCCGCGTTTTGATTGGGCAAGTTTGAATTGGCCTGATCGTATTCGGGGCTTGTCTGCCCTGCTTCTGGCGCTACCTCGCCACTGACCACCCACAAGGCATATTGAGGAAAGAGCTTAACGATAGCTTCAATCTCCTCAGCCTTGATTTCTCGCTTTCTCGCGGTGTTTTTCAGGTTGTTCCAGGTGTAGCGACTGATGCCAGTTCGCTCCTCTAGCTCAGGAAGCCGAATCCCTGAGCTTTTCAAAATCGTTATAACGCGCTCTTTAATCATAGCCACTTGATCTATAGGTGATATATCCAATATGGATCAACAATGGCATTATCCGTTTCGACATGATCCATTTTGGATAACGCAGTGCTGAATAACTGGCATTGACACGAATAGTGACGGAACGAGCATGGAACTGGAAGAGCTGGAACCTTCGAAGCTGGTAGGCCCGCAGCAGGATGTGGAAACCGTCGAATCCTGGGCGGAACGCAACGGCCTGACCTACGGCACCGCGCGTGCCTGGGCAATGAAAGGCGTTCTCCCCACCGTAAAGCTAGGCAAGCGCCGCATGGTCAACAGTGCCCTGCTCCGCACCTGGCTGCTGGAACAGGAGTGGACGGCATGAATCCTCCTTTCTATACGCAAGCCGCCTTCGCCGCCCTGGCGGGTGTTCCCGTCGAACAGGTCGCGTACTGGATCAGAACCGGCACCGTCGAGAGCGTGAAGCTCGGCAAAACCCGCGTGGTGCTGTTTACGGGGGTGAGCCAATGAGCCGCACTGACCCGCAATTCAAGCTGCGCATGCCGCCAGCCCTCCGCGCCCAGGCAGAGCAAGCCGCCCAACAGGCGAACCGCTCCCTGAACGCCGAAATCGTCACCCGCCTGCAAGCCAGCTTCGCCAAAGCCAAGCCAGAGGTGTCGGCCAATGACCAACACGAGTCAGTACCTGCTGTCACACCCCAGGGAGTGCGGCTGTCCGGGCTGCTTTGCCCGCAATCCCCAGGGCAAGTACATGGCGTTCGTGCGACACCCGCACCCCGAGAACTGCGACTGCTCTGTGTGCTACGTCAATCGAAACTGGGCGACGCTCCCAACATCGTCGAACTCGGATACCTGCCGATCCACACAATGCACCGACTGCCGCCCCGCGCAATGGTCCAAGGTAAATGGTCGGACCCACGTTACGCCGGCCTATACCTGCGAGAAACACAAGCCATCGAGCCGACCGCCGAAGTATTGGAGCGTTGTGCACGACACCGGCAAACCCACGCCCTTCGTGCCCCTGCGCGAACCGTTCGAACTGGTGGGGTGAGCGCATGAGCATCACGGAGGCATTACTGCAGCTCGAAGCCCTGCTAGAAGCGCTCATGGGGTTTCTCGCCCAGGTTCTCTATCTCGTCTACGTGCTGATCGGTTGCCTGATCCTCATAGCACTGATCTGCGCCCCGTTTTTGGTTGGCTATGTCATCTACATGGACCGCAAAGAGGCCAAGGCCAAGCGTCGCGCCCCCAGCGATCCGGCCAACGCTGCCGCTGCTGAACAGGTCAAGGGCCGCGCTCCCGGCTCGTCGGATCACGCTTCACCGATCCGGCGAACGGAAGCACGGGCGGAGCGCACCCTTGAACACCCACCACCCTAAATAGCCTTCGCTCGTGAGTGTGGGGCAGCTCCACCGCCCCGCGCTCCCGAGCCCTCGGCGGCAAGAGTGGGATGACAAGGGCAAAGCCCTTGGTGTTCTCCAGATTCATGAATCAAATTGAAGTATCGGAATAATTGAAAGTGTCATTGCAGCACTATTTAGCTCAATAAGCAGCGGCACACGTTAATTATTCAAGAGTGTTTTTTAGCTTTTCAGTAGCGTATAACTAGGCACACAGAAACCCGTTGCAAGCCGCGCAATCCCTGGCATTGGCGAACTTAACAAGTTCCTCTGCCTGGGCTAACTCGGCCTGCAAAAAGGCAAAACCGCGCAATAACGCGCAACTAAGCGAGGAAACACAAATGGCACGTTCGACTATGGAAGTTGCATTTCTGGGTACTCAGATGACCCAGGTGGATGACACCAAATACGCCAAGGTCTTCTACGGCGACGAACCGGACGGCAAGACCGAACACGGCCTGTCCATCATCGGCATGGCCATCGCAGAAGACGCCGCCGACGAAGTCTTTGCAGCCGGCGCCCAGTTCGCCCCGCTGGAGCTGGTGCGCATCACCTTCGACGTCGCTCGCGGCGGCCAGAACAAGGGCAAGAATCTCGCCCTGCACATCGAAGCGGTGAACCCCAAGCCGCAGACCAAGCCCGCTTCGCAGCCGGCCGCCCAACAACAGCCCAAGCCCACCGGCACCCAGCCGGAACCGGCCAAGGCCTAACGGGAGGGCGCCGCCGTGCTGATCGTTGATCGCGTGAAGTGTGACTGCTGCGGGCAGCCCATGGGCCAGCTCTACAGCCAACCCGCTCCACATTCCGACCTGCTCCCCGATCTGCGCCAGGCGCCCGCCTACGCCCTCTGCCCTGATTGTCTCGATGCCGCCGAGGTCGTCCGCGACCCGAGCTTGGCCGAGTGACAGGGGGCTGGAATGTCGGTCGTTGCCGTTCAGGTCTGCATGCAATGGGTCACCAACCCCGACAACTCGTTGTCGTGCACGCAGCTTGGCTGGCAACAGGCCTTCCTGATTCCTCCCGAGGCCGCTGGCTATGTGGACATCTTGGTCTCAGGGGGATTTTCGCCAGAAGCCTTCGCCATTGGTTTTGGCGGAACGCTGATGGCGTTCGCAATCGGCCTTTCCGGTGGATTGGTCGCATCTGTCCTACGACGCATGAGGTAACAACCATGAACCAACTGAAAACCCAGCTGCAAAACGGCGCTACCGCTTTCGGTCGTGTCCGCTCCTTCGCCCGCAACGCCTGCATCGGCACTGTGGTGTCCGTCGCCACCGTCCCGGCCTTCGCGGCTGTGGTGGATACCGCCGCCATTCAGACGCAGATCGCTGACGGTCAGGCTGACGCCAGCACCATCGCCGGTTACATCGCCCTGGCGCTGGCCGTCCTGGCCTGCGTCGGCGTGGTGTTCAGCATGCTGCGCAAAGCCTAAGGGCCCGCGCCAATGCTCTGGTCAGTGATGCTTGGCGCATTCATCGCCGGTGCCTTCATCACCGGCTTTCGAATCGGCGAGTTCTTCTGACTGGTCTGCCGATGCAACAAACCCCGCTTCGGCGGGGTTTTCTTATCCGGATACCGCCATGAGCTACCAATTCTTCGTCCTGATACTCACCGTCCTGGCGCTGTATCTCGTTTTTTTGGCAGGGTTACACATGACTCGTCGGCTCTTGTTTATTTCCCTTGGGCTGTTTGTTTTTTCCTCTTACTCATTTGCTGCCTCCTGGGTCACTGATACTTATCCCACTATTCAAAGGTCCACCCCCGACGCAGCTTGCGCCTATCTTTTCAACAACTCGCCCTACCGTTCTGGCGGTTATTCTCTCGTCCCTGAAAGTAACTATTTTCGTTGCCGCTATAAGTTTTCGACCTATCCTGGTGGCCCTCTTTACGACCGTAACGACAAGACCTACTCAAATACGCCGCCAAGTTGTCCAGATGGCATTGATCCATTGACGGGCGCTTGTAAGGTACCTCAGGCACCCAACGGTGAAGTCTGCGGCCCCAAGGGGACTACGGGATTACCCCAGATTAAAAACAGTGCCGGTGAGTGTGTAGATTTTGTTTTCGCCGATAAGCCGTCGCAGTGCAAATACGCCGAAAACAATGTGCGGGAAGTCACCACGACGGTTCAGTTCGATTCCAACGGCGTCCCCAGTGGCCCGCCGACTCTCGATGTTCAAGGGTGTGTAGCTGTTCCGGTAGGCCCCAGCCCCTACAAGAGCTGCAAGCAATCGGCACCGCGAAAGGCATGCTCAAACGGCGTGTGCGTCGAGATGCAAAGCACCGCGGCGCAATGCTCAGTGGCCGTACAGTTCACGGGCGAAGCCGGTGATGGCGAGTTCGGCTTTACTGGCGATCCCTCTGGCGGCCAAGGCCCTTGCGACCCTGACGTCGACTGCACGCCCGAAACGCCGCCAGTCGTTACCGATAGCCAACCCTGCTCCTATTACGCCGATGGCGAGGGCATGGTCAGCTGCCAATCCTTCGACTACAAGGGCGTCCCTGGCGAGAGCACCAATTGCGGGTCTTTCAACGGCGCTGACTGGAACTGCAACTACAAGAAGGTGCCCAGCTCCAACGGCGTGCAGATCGACACCAAGGTTGAGAGCAAACCCAACCCCGACGGCACCACCACAACAACCAAAACGGATGTACGCACCGAGGTTAAGTGCAGCGGTGCCGGCTCCTGCTCGTCCACCACCACCAAGACAACCAACGTCACCATCAAAGATGGCAACGGCAACACCGTGTCCTCTGAAACCGCCTGCAAAGGCTCCAAGTGCGGCACCGGCTCTGCGGGTGATGGCAGCGGTACCGGCGAAGGCACGTGCATCGTTGATTGTGAAGAGTCCGAAGGACCGGCCGGCCCCTCTCGTAGCCTCGAGCAAGGCGAGCCGGGGAGTTTCGCCGAAGGCCTGAGCGAATGGGACCAGCGCATTGCCGATGCCCGCGCCGAACTGGACCAGAAGCTCGGCGAATACAGCGCCCTGTTCAGGGGCGTGTTTGACCTCAACCTCAACGACAGCAGCGGTTCGCTGCCCTGTCAGGTCTTTTCCATCAGCACCGGCGGCGCAACCCTGCGCATCTGCCCGGCTGACTACTCCGACCAGCTCTCCTACCTGCGTTATGTCCTGCTCCTGGCTGCCGCCGCCCTGGCCGCCGTCATCGTGCTTAGAGGGTAAACACCATGCTCGATTGGCTCGCCGGCTTTCTCGACCAGATCCTCGCCTTCTTCCAGTTCATCTGGGACTTCCTCAGTTCCGGCATCTACGACTTCGTCAAAGACGGCTTGGTCCTGCTGACCAAGGCCGCCATCTACTCGTGGATAAAGGTGCAGATGCTGGCCCTGGAAGTGGCCTATCAAGCGGCCCAAGAGGTCATGCAAGACATTGGCTTGGCCGAGGCCGTCCGCCAACGATGGGGCGCCCTGCCGGCCGAGGTCGTCGATGCGCTGAACTTCTTTGGCATACCCCAGGCGCTGAACATCATCTTCTCCGCGCTCTCGACCCGCCTCGCCCTCAAGTTTGTTCCGTTCATAGGGCGCTAACCATGTCGATCAAAATCCATCACGGCCCCAACGGCTCTTACAAGACCTCCGGCGCGATTCAAGACGACGCCGTACCGGCCCTGAAAGAAGGCCGGTTGATCATCACCAACGTGCGCGGCTTCACCCTGGAGCGGGTGCTGCAAGTCATGCCCGACCTTCCCGAAAGCGTCGACATCATCAACCTCGACCTGGAACAACAGGCCGACATGGAGCGTATGCGCACGTGGTTCCAGTGGGCACCCCGAGGCGCGTTCATCATCTTCGACGAAACCCAGCTGGTATTCCCCAAGGCATGGCGCGAGCGCGACCTTGAGCGCTTCGACTTTCCAGGCGGCTCCGAAGCCGCCCAAGCCGCAGACCGGCCCATGAACTGGCTCGACGGCTGGACCCGCCACCGCCATTGGAACTGGGACGTGGTGCTGACCACCCCGAACATCAGCTACATCCGCGACGACATCCGCATGACCTGCGAGATGGCCTACAAGCATTCCAACCTTGCCGTGATCGGTATCAAAGGCCGCTACAAGGAGGCCCAGCATGACGCCCAGCTCAACCGGCCACCCGCCGAAGGCACCATCATTGAATACAAGCGAATCAAGCCCGACACCTTCCGGCTCTACCAATCCACCGCCACCGGAAAAGCTCAAGACACCAAGGCCGGAAAGAGCCTGCTCAAGTCGCCTAAGCTACTTTTTCTACTGGCATTTATTGCCTGTCTGTTTGTCGCTCTACTATCTCTTGGCACACCTAAGTTCGGCGCTCCTAGCAGCGCTCAAGCCCCTGCGAGCGCTCCTGTTCCAGCTGCTGCGCCCGGCGTGGCGAGTCCTGCGCTTCCTGCTGATACGCCTCCTGCTCCTGCTGGCGATGATCTGGTTAATCAGCCGCCTGATGTCCTGGCTGGTCAGCTGAATCACCCTTACGCCCCTCGCACCTTTGCCGTCCGTGCCGTGATGGTCGCCACCGTCGATGGCCAGCCCCGCGAGCTGGGGCAGTTCGACGTCATCGACAGCGAGGGACGGGTGTTGCGCCAGTCCCTGAGTGACCTGCGCAGCCTGGGCTATCTGGTGCGCATTCATGGCCCCTGCGTCGTGCATATCAGCCACCCCATGGGCTATGCCGCTACCGCCCTATGCCCGGGCAGTCCCCCGCAGCGAGACACCTCTGGCAACCGACAAGAGCTCAATGGTGTGTCTGCGGCATCTGCAAGCGGTTCCCCAACGGCCGGCCAGCCTGTGAGCACGCTTAGCGTTCCGGTGAGTGTCGTTCCGAACGGCGAGTACGCGGCCAGGCCGTGGCGGTGAGCGCGCCGCGAGCGAGCGGTTCAGTTCAGAGGGAGCGAGCGGCGCGCACGCCGCTGACGTCCCTGTAGCACGTCAGATAAACCAAGAAGAACAGTTTCAATTCGTCACTATATGGAGCGGTAGAAGATGGCCGTTAAAGACCAAATCCGGGTAGACCGAGAGTTCAACGAATCGCCAGCCGGGCGACTGTTCTTCGACCATCAAACGGCTCGGATAACCGACCTATCCAACGTCCGCATCCTGCACTGCGGCGTCGATACCGTCCGCCAGCTTTACCGGGGACTGATCCGCCCGGAAATCATGTGCCTATTTGACAAGCCCGGCACCCTGGTGGATTTCGCCGGCCAGCGCTGGCATTCGGGTCGCGTCGGCAAGGACTCGGGCTATCAGTACAAGCTGCAGAACGCCGACCTCGGCGTCATCCTGCTAATCAAGAACTTCAACGCCAAGCTCGAAAACATCGGCCCCCACCTGAAAATCGAGGTGTCACCGCATGCCATCGACGCCTTCTCGCCTGAGCGCCTGCAAGAGCGTTTGGACTACTACGCCAGCCACGTCCTGACCAACGTCGAGCGCAACCAGTGCGCCGTCCACCTCGCGCTAGACCTGCAGGGCTGGACGCCCCCGGCCGACCTCAATGCACGGATGCATTGCCGCGCACGTGCGGCCCGCGACATTTCCGGCATCAAGGAAATCCAGTGGACGCTGGAGTCCGCCACCTACGGCAAGGGCCAATCCTTCCTGTTTGGCTCGGCCGGTAGCGTCCAGCTCGGTATCTACAACAAGACCCTACAGGCGCGCTCCGCTGACAAGCTCGACTATTGGGAAGGCGCCTGGCGTCGTCGGGACAGCTTCGACGAAGGCGACCTGGACAACTACAACCCGGAACAGGACGTGTGGCGCGTCGAGCTGCGTTATCACCACTCCGTGATCCAACAATTCGCCTCGGGCTCGGTCGATCTGCACACAGGCCAGTTCATCGAAACCGACAGCTATGCCGCCTTCGCCCCGCACCTCGACGGCCTGTGGCGCTACGGTCTGCGCCAGTTCAAGCTACTGGCCCGCCCCGGCTACTTCGAACCGATCTGGACGCTGATCCGCGATGACGTGCGCGTCGATCTGCCGGTGGATTCCCTGGTCGATGACACCGAGTACCGGCGCAGCTACAAGACCTCGCGGGGATTCTCCGGCAAGAACGTGGAACTGTTCCTGGGAAACTTCGTCAGCCTGCTGGCACGGGAGCGAGTGGGCGCTAGGCGAGCATTTCACCGGCTCAAGGATTGGGAGTGCTGGCCGGTGATCCGCGACCACTATGCCGCCAAGGGCATGGATGAAGATGGCCTGTACAAGCACATCAAGGGCATCCTTGAAGAACGGCATGTGCGTTGGGGGCGTGCTGTCTGATGGCGATTGAACAACTGCCCGATGGCCGCTGGAAGGTGGACGTAGAGCCCATCAAGGGCAAGCGCTTCCGCAAGACCTTCAAGACCAAGGGTGAGGCACAGCGCTTCGAAGCCACCTGCCGGGCCAAATGTGTCGAGTCCCCTGCCTGGACGCCCAAGCCGAAAGATCGTCGCCGCCTCTCCGAACTCTGCACGCGCTATCACGAACTGCACGGCCATGCCCTGGCTGATGGTGCCGCGATCCTGCGCACCCTGCAGAACCTGGCCAAAGACCTGGGCAACCCTGTTGCCGCCAATCTCACCGGCAATGCCTTCTGCGAAACGCGAAGCGCGCTGCTCCATGCCGGCATCCAGGGCAAGACGCTAAACAACCGGCTCGGCTACCTCAAAGCCTTATTCAACGAGCTGCACCGCCTGGGCGATATCGACTACCCCAACCCGCTGGCCAAGGTTCGTCCGCTGCGCCTGCAGGAGCGCCCGATTTCCTTCTTGTCTACCTGCCAGATAAAGGAGCTGCTCGATGCCCTGGACGACCGCACGACAAGCCCCGGAATTGGCCTGGTCGCTCGGGTCTGCCTTTCTACGGGTGCCCGCTGGGGAGAAGCCCAGGCCCTGACGCCGGAACGGGTGCGAAACGGCATGGTGACCTTTGCCAATACCAAGTCGAAGCGAACTCGGTCGATTCCGATCGATAGGGAATTGGAAAAGGCTCTGCAGATCTACTTCAAGCGGCACGGCCTGTTCACCAACTGCATGCTGACGTTTAGCCGGGTGCTGGAGAAAACCTCGATCAAACTACCAGCCGGCCAAGCCACCCACGTGCTGCGGCACACCTTCGCCAGTCACTTCGTTATGCGGGGCGGGAACATCCTGACGCTTCAGAAGATCCTGGGGCATACGTCGCTGGCTATGACCATGCGTTATGCGCACCTGTCGCCGGACCACCTGCAGGACGCATTACGGCTCAATCCACTAACCGACGAGGGACATTAACATGTCGTACGTTTTAGCGTACGCTTGCGGCACTACCCAGGAGAACCACTCCATGCAAACTCTTACTGCAAGCGAAGCACGCACCAACCTGTATCGGCTGATGGATCAGTCGGCCGAGTCTCACCAGCCCATTCTGATCTCCGGCAAGCGGACTAACTCCGTCCTGCTCTCGGCCGAGGATTGGGAAGCGATTCAGGAGACCCTGTACCTGCTCTCCGTGCCTGGCATGCGCGAATCCATCAAGGAAGGCATGGCCGAACCGGTAGACGAATGCGCTAAGGAACTGGACTGGTGACCTGGCAGCTCGTCTACACAAAGCAAGCACAGAAAGACGCTCAGAAGCTCGCTGCAGCGGGCTTGAAGGACAAGGCAAAAGCGCTGCTGGAAGTGGTACGGGAAAACCCCTTCCAGAACCCACCGCCTTACGAAAAGCTGGTTGGTGACCTGGCCGGCGCCTACTCCCGGCGCATCAACATTCAGCATCGCCTGGTCTATCAGGTGCTGCAGGATGAACAGACCGTCAAAGTGCTCCGGCTCTGGTCGCACTACGAGTAAATCGGGCTTTCGACACTTCTTCGACACCTGCCGAAAGCCAGAAAGCAAAAAGCCCCGAAAACTTGTTAGCTTTCAGGGCTTTAGGTATTGCGAAAGTGGCGGTGAAGAAGAGATTCGAACTCTTGATACGGTTTCCCGTATACACACTTTCCAGGCGTGCTCCTTCAACCACTCGGACACTTCACCGGATCTCGACGTTTTTGCGTGTAGCCCGTCGAGGCGCGCTAATTTAGTCGAATGTTTTCCCGATGGCAAATTTTTTTTCAGAAGATTCATGCGCTTAAGAGCAGGACGGGTCTTCGCCGCGGCGCTCGCCGAGCAGCTCGTCGAAGCGCATGTGGCCGAACAGCAGAAAACCCAGGGAGATGAACAGGCCGACGGCGAACAGGGCCAGCACGCCGAGCGGGTTGTGCAGCTGCGGGCGCTCGCCGATCAGCACCGAGACCAGAAGCAGGACGAGCGCCGCGGCGACGCAGAGGATGGACGACAACAGATTCATGGGCGACTCCTTCGATTCGCCGCCCACTCTAGTTGCCGCCCCTAACCCTCGACCAATTGCCATCGGCCATCGCGGCAATAGGCGAAATCGCTGACCCGCCGGTCAGCCGCGGCGCTTTACCGCAGCGGTGTGGCTGAGTACCTTCGGCCCACATTCAGCCCCGCGGCCTTAATAAGGAAACTGCCATGAGCGACCTGATCAGCTACCAACTCGAAGACGGCATCGCCACCCTGACCCTGAGCAACGGCAAGGTCAACGCCATCTCCCCCGACGTGATCGCCGCCTTCAATGCCGCGCTGGATCGCGCCGAGCAGGATCGCGCCATCGTCATCCTCACCGGCCAGCCGGGCATCCTCTCCGGCGGCTACGACCTCAAGGTGATGACCTCCGGCCCGCAGAACGCGATCAACCTGGTGGCGGCCGGCTCGACCCTGGCGCGGCGCATGCTCGCCCACCCCTACCCGATCATCGTTGCCTGCCCGGGCCATGCGGTGGCCAAGGGCGCCTTCATCCTGCTGTCGGCCGACTACCGCATCGGCGTCGAAGGGCCGTTCAATATCGGCCTGAACGAGGTGCAGATCGGCATGACCATGCACCACGTCGGCATCGAACTGGCCCGCGACCGCCTGCGCAAGTCGGCTTTCCACCGCTCGGTGATCAACGGCGAGATGTTCGATCCGCAGGGCGCGGTGGACGCCGGCTTCCTCGACAAGGTGGTACCGGCCGAGCAACTGCTGGCCACCGCCCAGGCCGTGGCCCAGCAGATGAAGAAGATCAACATGACCGCGCACAAGAACACCAAGCTCAAGGTGCGCAAGGCGCTGCTGGAGACCCTGGACGCGGCCATCGAGCTGGACAAGCAGCATCTGATCTGAGGCCGTCCCGCTTTATCCGAGCCCGGCCTGATGCCGGGCTTTTTGTTGGCTATGCCCCGCTATGTGTCGATGCTCCGATCCGGCGTTTTTATGGCGCGGCCACGGGCGAAGCGCCTGCTCCTAGGCGCCCAAGCCGCCGCGTTCGAGCAGATGACTCATCGCCGCCTTCAGCTTCATCGGCCTTACCGGCTTGTGCAGCAGGCTGTGGCCCAGCTCGCGCATCTGCTGCTTGAGCTCGTTGCTGTAGTTGGCGGTGATCATCAGCGCCGGTAGCGCGGCGCTGCGCCGGGCGTTGATCTGCGCCACCGCGTCGACGCCGTTGCGCTCGTCGTCGAGGTGGTAGTCGGCGATCAGCAGGTCGGCCTCGGCGTGGTAGTTGTCCACCTGGCGCGCCAGGTCTTCTTCGCTCAGCGCCGTGACCACTCGGCAGCCCCAGCCTTCGAGCAGAGTGCGCATGCCGGCGCAGATCGCCGCGTCGTTATCCAGCACCCACACCCGCGCGCCGGAGAGGCGCTCGAGCAGCTGGTCCGGGCTGTCGTGCAGCGCCCGCGCCTTGGGCGCCAGGCGAGTCAGCGGCACCTCGACGGCGAACATCGAGCCCCTGCCCGGCTGCGAGGCCACGCGGATGCGGTGGCCGAGCATGCGCGCGATCTTGTCGACTATGGCCAGGCCCAGGCCGAGGCCGCGGTCCTGCTTGCGCTGCACCGTGTCGCCGCGCTTGAACTCCTGGAAGATCTCGCCGAGCTTGTCCGGTGCGATGCCGATGCCACTGTCCCACACCTCGATCGACAGGCTGTTGCCGCGCCGCCGGCAGCCGAGCAGGATGCGCCCACTGGCGGTGTAGCGGATGGCGTTGCTCAAGAAATTGCGCAGGATCCGCGCCAGCAACTGCACGTCGCTGCGCACCAGCGCCGAGCTGGGCAGGTAGTCCAGGCGCAGGCCCTCGCTACCGGCGATCTGATGGTATTCGGCGGCGAGGTTCTCCAGCAGCTCGCTGACGGCGAACGGCGCGATATCCGGCTTGATCACCCCGGCGTCGAGCTTGGAGATATCCACCAGGGTGCCGAGCAGGCTCTCAACGTCCTCCAGCGAGTTGCTGACGTTGCGCACCAGCGGCGCGCAGCCGGACAGGTCCTTCTTCTCCAGCAGCGCGCTGGTGAACAGCCGCGCGGCATTGAGCGGCTGCAGCAGGTCGTGGCTGACCGCGGCGAGGAACTTCGTCTTCGACAGGTTGGCCTGTTCGGCCTCGCCCTTGGCCTCGCGCAGGCGCGCCGCCATCTGCGTGCGTTCGTCGATCTCGCGGCGCAGCTGCTCGTTGACCGTGGTCAGCTCGGCGGTGCGCTCGCGCACCCGCTGCTCCAGGTGCTGGTAGGCCTGGTGCAGCGCCTCGGCGGTGCGCCGGCGCTCGGTGATGTCGCGGATCAGTACGAAGATCCCCACCACCTCGCCGCTGGCCTGGCGGTTGGGCACGTAGGAACGCAGCATGTAGCGCTCCTGGCCGCTGTGGTTGGTCTCGGCGAACTCGAAGGTCACGCTCTCGCCGGACAGCGCCCGCTCGACGTAGGGCTCCAGGCGCCGGCAGTGCTCCTCGCTGTGCACCTCGCGCAGGCTCTGGCCGAGCATGGCGCCGCGCGGCCAGCAGTACCACTCCTCGTAGACCTTGTTGGTGAACTCGTAGACCAGGTCGGCCGACAGGTAGGCGATCAGCGCGGGCACGTGGTCGGTGATCAGGCGGATCCAGCGCTCGCTGTCGCTCAGCGCCTGGGCCTGGCGGTGGCGCTCGGTGATGTCGGTAAAGGTGTTGACGAAGCCGCCGGTGGGCAGCGGATGGGTGCGCACCTCGAGCATGCGCCCGTCGAACAGACGCACCTCCACCTGGCGCAGCGGCTTGCCGGCGATATCGCGGCTGGCCGGGGTCAGCGGCTCCAGCTCGCTTTCGGCCATCACCTCGGCGAAGGGCCGATGCGCGCTGATCGGCGCCAGGCCGCAGAGTTCGAGGAAGCGGTGGTTCCACAGCTCCAGCGCGCCCTCGGCGTTGACCATGGCCATGCCCTGGGACAGGTTGTCCACCGCGCGCTGCAGCAGCCGCGATTTCTGCGCCAGGGCCTGTTCGCGGCGCAGCGCCTCGCTCTGCTTGACCTCGGTGATGTCGGTGTAGAGGATCACCAGCCCGCCCTCGCGGGTCGGCCGCTCGCTGACCTGCACCCAGCGGCCGTCCTGCAGGCGGAACAGGCTCGGCTCGCCCTCCTTGCCCAGCTGCGCCTCCACCACCAGGCCGGTGCTGCGGCTCAGGCGCCTGATCTCCTCCAGCCGCGTACCGGTGCCGATGCGCGCCCGGCTGCGCGCCCACAGCGCCTTGAAACGGCTGTTGAACAGGACGATGCGCTGGCGGTCGTCGAACAGCACGAAGGCGTCGGAGATGCTCTCGATGGCGTCGATCAGGTGCTGGTGGGCGGTCTCGGCGCGCAGCCGCGCATCGCTGAGCAGCTGGTTGCTGGATTTCAGTTCGGCCATCGCCTGGTTCAGCGCATCGGTGCGTTCACGCACCTGCTCGGCCAGCACCACCGAATGCTGGAAGGCGGCGTAGGCATCGTCGCCGCGCGAGTGGATCGACTCCACCCGCTCGATCAGCGCGGCGTTGATCCGCCTGAGCTTGGCGTTCTCGCCTTCCAGCGCGGCCAGGCGCGCCTGCAGCTCGGCGCCATCAGCCACGGCCGGGGCGGCCAATGGCGACTCCGGTGAAGGTCTGGTTGATGTGCATGCCATTGAACTGCTCTCCGTAGGAGTTGAAGCCGATCACCCGCTGCCGACGCAGAAAGGCCGACACCGGCAGGCTGCCGCCGTCGTTCTCGATCTCCAGGCGGCGCAGGAAACAGTCGCAGCCGATGGTCAGCAACAGCGGACCGAGGCGCTGCTCGAGGCCGGCGAACAGCTGCTCGAGATTCGGCAGCAGCGGCCCGGGGCGCATGGCGGTGAGGACGATGCCGTTCTCCACCGCGCAGTAGAAGCTCAGGCTGAGGTCGTCGTGCACCTGCTGGATCGAGCGCACGTAGTAGTGATCGCTGATGCGCACCGCCAGCGGGTAGGCGGCGAACACCCGGTGGTCCAGGGCATCGAGCGGCACGCCGATCAGCTCGGCGTATTCCTGCGCAGCCGGCGCGGCGTTGAGCTCGTAGACGCGGCGGCTGGCGCTGTCGGCGCGGGTCACCACCAGTTTCTCGGCGCGGGGCTGGATGTGGTGGGTGCTGAATACCTCGAAGTCCAGCCAGGTATTGAACAGCACCACCACCGCCGCGCCGCTGTGAAAGCGCCCGCCGTGGTAGACGTGGGTGTGGGTCAGGTGG
This sequence comes from Pseudomonas sp. NPDC077649, assembly GCF_044542855.1. NCBI lineage: Bacteria > Pseudomonadati > Pseudomonadota > Gammaproteobacteria > Pseudomonadales > Pseudomonadaceae > Pseudomonas > Pseudomonas sp. NPDC077649. Next base: position 281,540 of record NZ_JBITVF010000003.1, read on the forward strand.
TTGTCGTCGCCGGCCGAGCCGCCGAAGTGCGGAATGCTGCCCAGCGCCGCGCTGAGCGCGCCGAGCACCAGTTCCTCGCGGCTGGACAGGCCGTCGAGCAGGGTCAGGGCGAAGCTGTGGCCCTTGATCGAGGCCAGCTCGTTGCTGCGGCAGTCGCGCACCAGGACGTCGACCAGCTGCTGCGCATCGAGCAGGTTGAAGCGCTCCATCTCGTCGATCAGCGCGCTGGCGATGGAGAAGCAGCGCAGGTCGAAGCCCAGCGCCACCACGCAGCCGCGGCCGTAGCCCTGCGGGGTGATCTCGCCGGCGCTGGTGCAGCCGACCAGGCTGACACCGCCGAAGTGCTGCTCCAGGGCCCGGCCGAGGGCTTCGAGGTCGTACTCGGCCGAGCAGAAGAACAGCACGAAGCCGAGGTAGGGATGGATCAGCTGGCGCGCCAGCTCCTGGGCGGCCTGCTCCACATCCTTTGCACTGGAAACGGCGCTGAGCACGCCTTCCGACTGTTCCAAGGCCATAAGACGCCCCAATACACCTGCTGGATAGGGGGAAATTCTACGAAGCGGATGATGGCTGCCCCATGCTACTTGAGTACTGGGTCGGGCCTTCCTAGGTAGGGTGTCGCGGGGCCGCCAGGCCGGGCGCAGCAGCGGCAACCGGGTGCGCACGGCGCATCCTACGAGGCGCAGGCAAAAAAAGACCGGGCAGCGGTCGCCCCCTGCCCGGCCCTGTGCAACGGTGTTTACCAGCTGAGCACGGCGCCCACGGCGAAGGTGTCGGTGTCCTCGTTCAGGCCGCTGCCCTCGGCGGCATCGATCTCGTACTGGTTGTACTCGGCGACCAGCTTGAGGTTGTCGTTGATGGTGCGGAAGTAGGCCAGACCGCGGGTCTCGTAGTCGGCCGCCACGCCCAGGCCGTTGCCGTCGTCCTCGGTCTTGCCGTAGGACAGTGCCACGCGGTTCTTGCCCCAGGTGTAGGAGCCCTGCAGCAGGTAGCCGTCGCTGTCGATGTCGCGCAGGGTCGGCTCGCCCAGGTTGTTGGTGAAGAAGGGGTTGATGCCCTTGGCCTGGAAGCCCGAGCCGGTCAGCGAGAGGCCGCCGAACTTGGCCTGCACGCCGTAGCCGAGGCCCTTGGAGGTCACGGTATCGACGCTGTCGTCGGTGTTTTCCGAGGTCTGGTAGGCGCCGTTGACCCAGGTGTAGATGGTCGAACCACCCAGGTCGAACTGGTAGCTGACCTCCGATTCGAAACGCGGCTCTTCCTGGTAGGCCTTGCCCACGGCGCTGTCGTCGTTGGTGTCCACCGGGTCCATGATGCCGACCGCCAGGCGCAGGCCCTCGGCCAGGTGGTTGTTGCGGTAGGTGATCTGCGAGGTCGGGAACGGGTACGGATAGCCGGTGCCGATGTTGCCGAAGGACACCCCGGTGCCGTCGACCAGGCCGAGGGTATCGGAGACGTTGCCGTAACCGGCCAGCAGTTCGTCGAGGAAGATGTTGGAGCGCGAGAACAGGCCGAAGTCCTTGCCCACCAGCACCTCGCCCCACTCCGGGTTGGCCACGGTGCCGTAGAACTGGCGCACGTCGATGGCGGTGTCGGTGCCGTTCTGCTCGCTGTCGTTGATGGTCACCCAGAACGAGGAACGCCCGCCGAGCTTGAGATCGTCGATCTGCTTGCCGAAGTTGAAGCCGATCCAGTTGGGCAGAAAACCCATCTTCACCCGCGACTGGCGGCGGTCGAACTGCTCGCCTTCGCGATCCACGTCGCTGTTGACGTAGAAGGCGTTGATATAGCCGTCGGTGGAGAAGGTGGTGGCGTCCTGGTCGTACAGGACGATCTCGGCGGCGGCCTGCTGGGCGCCGACCAGGGCGACGGCCGCAGTCAAGGCAAGGGGCAGAAACCGGGGGTTGGCGATCTTCTTGTTGTGCATAACGCTCTCCGCTTGAGTGGCGACCGCCAGGGCAGTCGGGTCGGAGGCGATTATCGAAAGGCGCCGGGGCCGGCCATACGCTGCCTTGGCAGCGTTTGCCCGCTGCTTTGGCGCGCCCTGCCCGACTTGCCCCGGGCGGCCCGCGACCGACCCGCTACCGGTAGCGGGCGAAAGGTCGTAGTACCGGGACAATCCTTGGGCGTAGAAGCGCAGGGGGCACCGACTACCGGCGGCAAACCCTAAGGTGCGCCGCGCGCCGCGAAGACCATCGAAAAGAAGGGGAAAGAAAAAGGCTATGTCTGCGTTAAGTGTTGGGAGTGGGTACAAAGGCCCGTAGGGTGGGCTTTAGCCCACCACCGGTGGTTGGCGCGGGCTAAAGCGGATCGCCGCCCGGCCCACAGGCCCCCGAGCCTTCCTTGGAGCCCGAGCAACGGCTAGCAGGGGCATAGCCAAGAAAAGCACGCTTAGACGCGCGGCCCAGACCCGCTGGCCAGCACCCGCCAGCTGCCGCTTTGCATCAACTGCGCATAAGCCGCCTGCAGCTCGTCCGGCGTCAACTCGGCCAGCGCCTGGCGCACCCGTTGCGGGTGCGCCTCGCTCAGCCCGGCCAGCTGCAGCTGCCACAACTGTTCGGCGCGGGCCAGGTTGCTCTTGGGCGCACGAAGGGCCTGCGCCAGCTCGTCGCGGCAGCGGGCGAACTCCGCCGCCGACAGCGCGGCGAGGCGCTGGCGCTGCTGATCGAGAAAGGTGTGGATATGCTCGAAGATGCCGGCCGCCTCGCACACCGGCGACTGCAGGGCGAACAGCAGCGCGCGCTCGCTCTGCACCTGGCGGTAACCGGCAAACAGCGCATAGCCCAGTTGCAGCTCGCCGCGCAGGCGGCGGTAGAAGGCCCCCTGCAGCAGCTGCCCGAGCAGGCGCCAGGCCGCCTCGCTGCGCGGCTCGATATCCGCCAGCGGGCATAGCAGCACCAGCGCCGCCTCGCTGCCCGGCTGCTCCACCTCGCGCCACAGCAGCTCGTGGTTTCGCGCTGCTAGCGGTTGCCCGGCGGGCAAGGGTTCGACCGCGGCGAACAGCGCGTCGAGCTGCGCCCGCTCGCCTGGCCCCAGGCCCACGCTCAGCCCCTGCAGACCGCCACCACTGCCGCCGCCGCCCAGCTGCGGCAATTGCTGCAGCAACTGGCGCAGCAGCAGGCCGCCGGTGGCCGGTTCGGCCGCCTCGGTCGGCGGCGCCAGCAACAGCGGCAACAGCCGCGCGCTGCAGGCCGGCAACAGGGCCGCGGCGCCGTGCAGCGCCAGGCTCCAGCCGCCTGCCTGCACCTCAAGCGGCAGGGCGACGCCCAGGCGTTCGCAGCCGCGTTGCAGATCGGCGATGCGTGCCAGCAGCAGGGCCTGCAGCTCGGCAGGCCCATGCTGCCCGGCCACCTCGCCGCGCCAATGCAGCGCCGCCGGCCCGCCAGCGGCCGCGCCGGGATGGTGACGCAAGCGCGCGAGCGGCAGGCCGGGCGAGGCCGCCGCGGGCAGCGTCAGCAGCGACTCGACCGGTGCCAGCCCCATGCTCAGCTGCGCTGCAGGCAGCTCGCGCGCCGGCAATGCGGCCAGCGGCAGCGCCAGGCCGGTGGCCGGCCACGGCGGTCGCGCCTGGTTGTCGCACGCCAGCTCGATCAGCCCAGTGCCGCCGGCCAGCTGGGCGAGCAAGGCGCCCAGGGTCTGCAGCAGGCGGGCGTCGTCCAGCTCCGCTTCGGCGTCCTGCAGGCTGCGCGCCAAGGCCAGCGGCCCCATGCCGAACTGGCGCAAGGCCTGGGCCTGACGCCAGTCGGCCAGACGCGCCGGCCAGGCGGGGTCGCCCCGCACCTGGCGCAGCCAGCCCAGCAGTTCGGCGATCAGCGCGGCGCCCCGCGCCGCTGCGGTGCAGTCCAGGCGCAGCAGGCACTGCCCGGCGTGGCAGTACAGCACTCGCACCCGCAACTGCCGGCACAGCCGCGCCTGGCGCAGGCCGGCGAGCAGCCCGCCAGGCGCCGGGTCCTGCAGCACGTCCAGCAGCAGCGCCAGCGCCGACGCCAGGCCGGGTTCGCTCAGTTGCACGGCAAAGCCCAGGTGCAGCGCTGCGGCGCGCTGCTGCAGACCCAGGCGCGGCGCCCGCAGCGGCAGCATGGGCGGCGGGGATTCGCCGATGGTCGGCGAGTCGGCAGCGGGCAACTGCGCCAGCAGGGCCTCGCCGATGGCCAGCAAGTCTTCCGGCGACTGCGGCCCGACCAGCGTCAGGCGCATGTTGCCGGCCTGGTAATGACGCCGGTGATAGCCGTGCAGCGCCTGCTGAAAGGCGGCCTGCTCGACAGCCAGGCTGGCGCGATCACCGGCGAGGAAGTCGCCGCAGCGGTGCCCCGCCGCCAGCGCCTGGCCCAGGGCGTGCTCGATGCGGCTGTCGGCGTCGGTGCTGCGCGCCTGGTATTCGGCCTGCAGCACCTCGCGCTCGCGCAGCTGCGCGGCGCTGTCCAGCAGCGGCCGGCACAGCATGTCGAACAGGCGCGCCAGCGCCGGCTGCAGGCGCTCGGCCGGCAGCTCGCAGAGGAAATCGGTATGGCGCGCTTGGGTCGAGGCGTTGACCTGGCCGCCGCAGCCCTGGGCATAGGCCATCAGCCCCTGTTCGGGGCCATAGTCGCGGCTGCCGAGAAACAGCAGGTGCTCGAGAAAATGCGCCAGCCCGGGATAGGCGACCGGCTCGTCGTGGCTGCCCGCCGCCACCCGCAGGCAGATGCCCACCCGCTCGGCCCAGGGCTGCTGCGTCACGTCCAGCGTGGCGCCATTGCTCAGGCGCAGGCGGTGGCGGCCGGCGGAGAAAGAAGGTGAAACGCCATGCATCGCAGCTACTCGGGGCAGTCCGCGCCCAGAGTCGCCCCGGCGCGAGGCGCCGACAATACTGCTTTCGCCCGGTCCAACCGGCACTTTGGTCGTAGGGGCGAGCCAGCGCGCAACGCGGCTACTGCTGCTGCACCTGCAGCAGCGGCGCCACCTGCACCAGGGCGTGCATCTGCTCGCCGCCACCGCCGCGGCGCATGCCGCGTACCGGGCAGGCGTCGAGGTAATCCAGGCCGACCGCCAGCTTGAGGTGGCGCTCCGGCTTGGCCAGGCAGTTGGTCACGTCGAAGCTGTACCAGGCGCCGTCCAGCCAGGCCTCGGCCCAGGCGTGGCTGGCCAGGTGCGCGGCGTTGTCGGTGTACAGGTAGCCGGACACGTAGCGCGCCGGCACGCCCAGGCTGCGCGCACAGGCGAGGAAGGCGTGGGTGTGGTCCTGGCACACGCCGCGGCGCCCGGCGAAGGCTTCGGCGGCACTGGTGTCGACCGCGGTGATCCCCGGCTGGTAGGCGATATGGGCGTTGAGCGCGTGCATCAGCTCGATCAGCGCGTTGCGGTCGCTGCGCGCCTTGCTCTGCTGGCTGGCGAACTCGCGCAGGGCGTCGTCGGCCTCGGTCAGGCGGGTGAAGCGCAGGAACGGCAGCGCCGACTGGCGTTCGTGTTCGGCCTCGCGCGCCTCGTCGATATCGACCTGGCCGCGGGCGCCGATGACGATGGCCTCGTGCGGCTCGTCGAGGGTCAGCACATGGAGGATATTGCCGTAGGGGTCGAGCTGCGCACGCACCGGGCGCGGCAGGTCGAGCTGCCAGCTGAGCACCTGCTGGCGCTCGCTGTCGTGCGGGGTCAGGCGCAGGTACTGGATGCTCGCGCGCACCTGGTCGTCGTAGCGGTAGGTGGTGTCGTGGCTGATCGAGAGTCTCATGCGACCTCCAGGTAGGACGTGTGGATGGTGTTGCCCAGCTGGCGCACCAACAGGATGAAGTCGGTGAGCCAGGCGTGCAGGCCTTCGCCGAGCACTTCGTCGATGCCGGTGTAGCGCAGCCGCGCATCCAGCTCGGCGGCCAGGCGCTGCGCCGAGCGGCCGTTGTCGCCGGGCAGGCCGGCGAGCATCAGGTTGAGTTCCTCCATGCAGGCGCGCAGCGACCGCGGCACCTCGGGGCGCAGCAGCAGCAGTTCGGCGACCTTGCGCGTGCGCGGCGAGCCGCGGTAGATCTCGGCGAAGGCCTCGGACGACGACAGCGCACGCAGCAGCGCATTCCACTGGTAGTAGCTGCGCGCGGTGCGTTCTTCCAGCTCGTCGATCTCCTCGCCGAGCATCTCGTAGCGCGCATCGAGCAGGCGCAGGGTGTTGTCGGCGCGTTCGATGAAGGTGCCCAGGCGGATGAAGCGGTAGGCCTCGCCGCGCATGATGGTGCCGAAGGTGGCGCCGCGGAACAGGTGCGAGCGCTCCTTGACCCACTCGCAGAAGCGGCTGATGCCGTAGCGGCCCAGGCCCTGCTCGGCGATGCCGCGCATCTCCAGCCAGGTGGCGTTGATGTTTTCCCACATGTCCGCGGTGATTCGCCCGCGCACCGCATGGGCGTTGGCCCGCGCGGCCTGCAGGCAGCAGTAGATGCTCGCCGGGTTGCTCGCGTCGAGGGCGAAGAAATGCAGCATGCGCTCGGCGTGCAGCGGGCCGTGACATTCCAGGTAGGCGTCCAGGGTGCCGGTGATCAGCAGCGGCATGGCCAGTTCATCGAGGCCGTCGCCGCGGCCGTCCTGCGGCATCAGCGACAGCGAGTAGCTGACGTCGAGCATGCGCGCGAGGTTCTCGGCGCGCTCCAGGTAGCGCGACATCCAGTACAGATCGGAGGCAGTTCTCGACAGCATGTTCAGTCCTCCACCACCCAGGTGTCCTTGGTACCGCCGCCCTGCGACGAGTTGACCACCAGCGAGCCTTCGCGCAGCGCCACGCGGGTCAGGCCGCCGGGCACCAGGCGGGTTTCGCGCCCGGACAGGACGAAGGGGCGCAGGTCGATATGGCGCGGGGCGATGCCGCGCTCGACGAAGGTCGGGCAGGTCGACAGGCTCAGCGTCGGCTGGGCGATGTAGGCCTCGGGCTTGGCCATCAGCCGCGCGCGGAAGGCCTCGATCTCGGCCTTGCTCGCCGCCGGCCCGACCAGCATGCCGTAGCCGCCGGAGCCCTGGGTTTCCTTGACCACCAGCTCGGGCAGGTGGGCCAGCACGTGGGACAGTTCCTCCGGCTTGCGGCACTGCCAGGTCGGCACGTTGTTCAGGATGGGCTCCTCGTCTAGGTAGAAGCGGATCATGTCGCCGACGAAGGGGTAGACCGACTTGTCGTCCGCCACCCCGGTGCCGATGGCATTGGCCAGCACCACGTTGCGCGAGCGGTAGGCGGCCAGCAGGCCGGGCACGCCGAGCATGGAGTCGGGGTTGAAGGCCAGCGGGTCGAGGAAGGCGTCGTCGAGGCGGCGGTAGATCACGTCGACCTGGCGCGCACCGGCGGTGGTGCGCATGTACACCTTGTCGTCGCGGACGAACAGGTCGGCGCCCTCCACCAACTCCACGCCCATCTCGCGGGCGAGGAAGGCGTGCTCGAAGTAGGCGCTGTTGAAGCGCCCCGGAGTCAGCACCACCACCGTAGGGTTGTCCAGCGCACTGGAGCTCTTCAGGGTGTCGAGCAGCAGGTTCGGGTAGTGGTCCACCGGCGCCACGCGCTGCGCGGCGAACAGCTCGGGGAACAGGCGCATCATCATCTTGCGGTCTTCGAGCATGTAGCTGACGCCGCTGGGGGTGCGCAGGTTGTCTTCCAGCACGTAGTAGCTGCCGTCGCCGTCACGCACCAGGTCGACCCCGGCGATGTGCGCGTAGATGTCGCGGTGCAGGTCGAGGCCCTGCATGGCCATCTGATAGCCCTCGTTGGCCAGTACCTGCTCGGCCGGGATGATGCCGGCCTTGATGATGCGCTGGTCGTGGTAGAGGTCGGCGAGGAACAGGTTGAGCGCCTGCACGCGCTGGATGCAGCCGCGCTCGACCATGCGCCATTCGCTCATCGGAATGCTGCGCGGGACGATGTCGAAGGGGATCAGGCGCTCGGTGCCCTGATCGTCGCCATAGAGGGTGAAGGTGATGCCGGCGCGGTGGAACAGCAGGTCGGCTTCGCGGCGGCGCTGGGCCAGCAGTTCGTCCGGCGTCTCTGCCAGCCAGCGGGCAAATTCACGGTAGTGCGGGCGGACTGCGCCGCTCGCGTCGTACATCTCGTCATAAAAGGTGCGGGCCATGCCGTACTCCTTGTCACCCGGACTTGCGGGGAGCTTTGCAAGGCCCGAGCCAGCGCAGTAATTCCTTTTATTTCAACGACCTGATAAAAAAACCCGAGACCCGCGCACCAACGAGGTGCAACGCCGTGACCCACGGGTCGCACGCCGCCCCGTTAGGTGGCAGCTGCCTTGTCTATGGGGCAGATAGGCAGAAGCGATTTCCCCGCAGCGGGCGTACTGCCCATACTCGCCGGCAGTTGTCGCCGCCGAGCCGGAGCCGATTGACTGCGGCGGCTCGGCCCAGGCGACTTGCGCCAGGCCACACAAGGCCAGCAGCGCACACCCTCTCTCCTGGTCGAAGTCTTCGACCGATGTTCTGCACCGCCCCTATGGGCGGTTTTTTTGCCCGGGTAGCCGCTATGGCTGGTACGCGCGGCGCACCACTGCTGCCTCCTTCGCAACTAAAGCCGCGGCTGCGACGCCCCGGCAAGAAAGTCCGCCACCGCCTGCGCCGCGTCGGCCAGGTGCTGCTCATGACTGCAGCCCGAGCTTTTCAGCGGCTTGAGGTCGTGGTCGGCTGCCGTCAGCCAGTGCAGGCGGATCGCCGGCGCCAGGGCATAGCCGGCCACCGCCTCACGATTGCCCAGGGCGTCGCGCTCGCCTTGCACGATCAGCGTCTTGGTGCGCAGCTCGGCCAGGTGCGCGACCCGCGGCTTTTCCGGTTTGCCGGCGGCGTAGAAGGGATAGCCCAGGCAGACCAGGGCGTCGGCGCCCAGTTCGTCGGCCAGCAGACTGGCCATGCGCCCGCCCATCGACTTGCCGCCGATGGCCAGCGGCCCTGCGACCTGTTGGCGCACCCGGGCATGCACATCGCGCCATTGCTGCAGCAGTTGCGCCTGTGGATTGGGCGGGCGTTGCTTGCCGTCCACACGCCGCGCGGCCATGTAGGCGAACTCGAAGCGCAGCACCGCAACCCCGCGCGCCGCCAGGCCTTGGGCCATGCGCTGCATGAATTCGCTGTCCATCGGTGCCCCGGCGCCGTGGGCGAGGATCAGCGTCGCGCGCGCCTCGCCCGCCGGCCTGTCCCACAGCCAGGGCAGCCCCTGCGCGCATTGATCGGCGTCAATAAACCCGGATGGCCCTTTGCTCATGCTTGCCTCGCGTCGATATCCGTGGCGGTCGTGGCTTGCTCATGCCTGCGCACGCCAGGGTTATCGGCCGCTCTGCCATAACCGTGGATGGAAACCCAGACATGAACACAACAACCCGTTCCGCCTACAACTACAGGGTGGTTCGCCAGTTCGCCATTATGACGGTGGTTTGGGGCATCGTCGGCATGGGACTCGGCGTTTTCATCGCCGCCCAGCTGGCCTGGCCCGACCTCAACTTCAACCTGCCGTGGACCAGCTTCGGCCGCCTGCGGCCGCTGCACACCAACGCGGTGATCTTCGCCTTCGGCGGCTGCGCGCTGTTCGCCACCAGCTACTACGCGGTGCAGCGCACCAGCCAGGCCGCGCTGTTCGCGCCCAAGCTGGCCGCCTTCACCTTCTGGGGCTGGCAACTGGTGATCGTCCTGGCCGCCATCAGCCTGCCGCTGGGCTGGACCAGCTCCAAGGAATACGCCGAACTGGAATGGCCGATCGACCTCCTCATCACGGTGGTCTGGGTCGCCTACGCCATCGTCTTCTTCGGCACCATCGTCAAGCGCAAGGTCAGCCACATCTATGTGGGCAACTGGTTCTTCGGCGGTTTCATCCTCACCGTGGCGATCCTGCACGTGGTCAACAACCTGGAGATCCCGGTGACCCTGACCAAGTCCTACTCGCTGTACGCCGGTGCCACCGACGCGATGATCCAGTGGTGGTACGGCCACAACGCCGTGGGCTTCTTCCTCACCGCCGGGTTCCTCGGGATGATGTACTACTTCGTGCCCAAGCAGGCCGAACGCCCGGTCTACTCCTACCGCCTGTCCATCGTCCACTTCTGGGCGCTGATCGCGGTGTACATCTGGGCCGGCCCGCACCACCTGCACTACACCGCCCTGCCGGACTGGGCGCAGAGCCTCGGCATGGTGATGTCGCTGATCCTCCTGGCGCCGAGCTGGGGCGGCATGATCAACGGCATGATGACCCTCTCCGGGGCCTGGCATAAGCTGCGCACCGACCCGATCCTGCGCTTTCTGGTGGTGTCGCTGGCCTTCTACGGCATGAGCACCTTCGAGGGCCCGATGATGGCGATCAAGACCGTCAACGCCCTGTCGCACTACACCGACTGGACCATCGGCCACGTCCACGCCGGCGCGCTCGGCTGGGTCGCCATGGTGTCGATCGGCTCGCTCTATCACCTGATTCCCAAGGTGTTCGGCCGCGAGCAGATGCACAGCGTCGGCCTGATCAACGCCCACTTCTGGCTCGCCACCATCGGCACCGTGCTGTACATCGCCTCGATGTGGGTCAACGGCATCACCCAGGGCCTGATGTGGCGCGCAGTGAACGAGGACGGCACCCTCACCTACTCCTTCGTCGAGGCGCTGGAAGCCAGCCACCCCGGCTTCGTGGTGCGGGTGATCGGCGGCGCCATCTTCTTCGTCGGCATGCTGCTGATGGCCTGGAACACCTGGCTGACCGTGCGCGCGGCGAAACCGGCCGAGGTGCAAGCCGCCGCGCAGTTCTCGGTTGAAGGAGCGCACTGATGAAACACGAGATTCTCGAGAAGAACATCGGCCTGATGGCCCTGGTGATGATCCTCGCGGTGAGCATCGGCGGCCTGACCCAGATCGTCCCGCTGTTCTTCCAGGACGTCACCAACGAGCCGGTGGAGGGCCTCAAGCCCTACACCGCGCTGCAGCTGGAAGGTCGCGATATCTACATCAAGGAAGGCTGCGTCGGCTGCCACTCGCAGATGATCCGTCCGTTCCGCGCCGAGACCGAGCGCTACGGCCACTACTCGGTCGCTGGCGAAAGCGTTTGGGATCACCCCTTCCTGTGGGGCTCCAAGCGTACCGGCCCGGACCTGGCACGGGTCGGCGGCCGCTACTCGGACGAGTGGCACCGCGCCCACCTGTACAACCCGCGCAACGTCGTGCCCGAGTCGAAGATGCCGTCCTACCCCTGGCTGGTGGAGAACAAGCTCGACGGCCAGGACACCGCCAGGAAGATGAGCGCCCTGCGCACCCTCGGCGTGCCCTACAGCGACGCGGATATCGCCGGCGCTGGCGAGGCAGTGAAGGGCAAGAGCGAGATGGACGCCCTGGTCGCCTATCTCCAGGTGCTCGGCACCGCCGTGAAGAACAAGAGGTGAACGCCATGTTCGAGCTGATCGATGTCGGCACCCTGCGCGGTCTGGGCACCGCCCTGGTACTGATCGCCTTCACCGCCGTGACCCTCTGGGCCTACAGCGGCAAACGCCGCGACGCTTTCGCCGCTGCGGCCAACCTGCCCTTCGCCGACGAAGCCAAGCCCGCCGTTTCGAGGACTGACGCATGACCCCCTTCTGGAGCTGGTACATCACCCTGCTGACCATCGGCACCCTGGTCGCCCTGTTCTGGCTGATCTTCGCCACCCGCAAGAGCGAGGTGCACAAGAACCCCACCGAGCAGACCATGGGCCATGCCTTCGACGGCATCGAGGAATACGACAACCCGCTGCCCAAGTGGTGGTTCATGCTGTTCCTCGGCACCCTGCTGTTCTCCATCGCCTACCTGCTGCTCTACCCCGGCCTGGGCAACTTCAGGGGCTGGCTGCCGGGCTACGAAGGCGGCTGGACCCAGGTCGCCCAGTGGCAGCGCGAGATGGACCGCGCCGACGAGGAGTACGGGCCGATCTTCGCCAAGTTCGCCGCCATGCCCATCGAGGAGGTGGCCAAGGACGAGCAGGCGCTGAAGATGGGCGGCCGCCTGTTCGCCTCCAACTGCTCGGTCTGCCACGGCTCCGACGCCAAGGGCAGCTACGGCTTCCCCAACCTGGCCGACGGCAGCTGGCGCTGGGGCGGCGCGGCGGAGACGATCAAGACCAGCATCCTCAAAGGCCGCATCGGCATGATGCCGGCGCAAGGCCCGGCCATCGGCGAGGACGGCGTGCGCAACGTCGCCGCCTACGTCCTCAGCGAGCTGGGCGGCCGCGAGCTGCCGGACGATGCGCAGGCCGACCTCGCCGCCGGCCAGCAGATCTTCGCCAGCACCTGCTCGGCGTGCCATGGCCAGGACGGCAGCGGCATGGCGCTGATGGGCGCGCCCAACCTGCGTCAGCCCGGCGCCTTTATCTACGGCAGCAGCTTCGCCCAGCTGCAGCAGACCATCCGCTACGGCCGCAGCGGCAACATGCCCGCCCAGGAAGACTTCCTCGGCAACGACAAGGCCCACCTGCTGGCCGCCTACGTGCTCAAGCTGAGCCAGGGCGACGCCGAGTAACCCTCAGCCTGCCGGCGACTGCAAACGGGTCGCCGGCCCTTCCTTTATATGTCTGCGACCCAGTGTCGCACCCGCCGACCAATAGCCCGGCAATTCCCTTGAACTGGGCTAAGCTGCCTTTCAGTCGCCATCTGCCACAACTCCAAGGCGATCCCTTCTTAGCGCCGCGCAAACTGGTTGCGCAAAAGTCTGCCAACGCCACTACCGAGGCCCCCGGCCAAGGCACGCGAAAGGCTCTGAAACCCTAATCGCGTCGGTATGTTGCGTTGCAATGGCTACCTGCTTTCTCCATACTTGCCGCCGATTTTTGCCCCATAAAACTCCATTAACCGTGGAACCCCTAGCATGAGCACAGCAATCAGTCAGACTGCTTATAACTATAAGGTGGTCCGCCAGTTCGCCATTATGACGGTGATCTGGGGGGTCATTGGGATGGGTCTAGGTGTGTTCATCGCCGCACAACTCGTGTGGCCGGAACTCAACCTGAACCTGCCGTGGACCAGCTTCGGCCGTCTGCGCCCGCTGCACACCAACGCGGTGATCTTCGCCTTCGGCGGATGCGCACTGTTCGCCACCTCGTACTACGTGGTTCAGCGCACCTGCCAGGCGCGCCTGATCTCCGACGGTCTGGCTGCCTTCACCTTCTGGGGTTGGCAAGCGGTGATCGTGCTCGCCGTGATCACCCTGCCCATGGGCTACACCAGCTCCAAGGAATACGCCGAGCTGGAGTGGCCGATCGACATCCTCCTGGGCGTGGTCTGGGTGACCTACCTGGTGGTGTTCTTCGGCACCATCGTCAAGCGTCGGACCAAGCACATCTATGTGGGCAACTGGTTCTTCGGCGCCTTCATCCTGGTCACCGCCATGCTGCACATCGTCAACAGCATGGAAATGCCGGTCAGCCTGTTCAAGTCGTACTCCATGTACGCCGGCGCCACCGACGCGATGATCCAGTGGTGGTACGGCCACAACGCCGTGGGCTTCTTCCTGACCACCGGCTTCCTCGGCATGATGTACTACTTCGTACCCAAGCAGGCCGAGCGTCCGATCTACTCCTACCGCCTGTCCATCGTGCACTTCTGGGCGCTGATCACCCTGTACATCTGGGCCGGCCCGCACCACCTGCACTACACCGCGCTGCCGGACTGGGCCCAGTCCCTGGGCATGGCCATGTCGGTGATTCTGCTGGCACCGAGCTGGGGCGGCATGATCAACGGCATGATGAGCCTGTCCGGCGCCTGGCATAAGCTGCGCACCGACCCGATCCTGCGCTTTTTGGTCGTTTCCCTGGCGTTCTACGGCATGTCGACCTTCGAAGGCCCGATGATGGCGATCAAGACCGTCAACGCCCTGTCGCACTACACCGACTGGACCATCGGCCACGTCCACGCCGGCGCGCTCGGCTGGGTCGCGATGATCTCCATCGGCTCGCTCTATCACCTGATTCCCAAGGTGTTCGGCCGCGAGCAGATGCACAGCGTCGGCCTGATCAACGCCCACTTCTGGCTGGCCACCATCGGCACCGTGCTGTACATCGCCTCGATGTGGGTCAACGGCATCACCCAGGGCCTGATGTGGCGCGCGGTGAACGAGGACGGCACCCTCACCTACTCCTTCGTCGAAGCGCTGGAAGCCAGCCACCCCGGCTACATCGTGCGCATGATCGGCGGCGCCTTCTTCGTCACCGGCATGCTGTTGATGGCCTACAACACCTACCGCACCGTGCGTGCCGCCAAGCCGGCTGAATACGAAGCGGCTGCGCAGTTCACCGCGGGGAGCACTCACTGATGAAACACGAAATCATCGAGAAGAATATCGGCCTGATGGCGCTGCTGATGGTGATCGCCGTCAGCATCGGCGGCCTGACGCAGATCGTCCCGCTGTTCTTCCAGGACGTCACCAACGAGCCGGTGGAGGGCCTCAAGCCCTACACCGCGCTGCAGCTGGAAGGTCGCGACATCTACATCAAGGAAGGCTGCGTCGGCTGCCACTCGCAGATGATCCGTCCGTTCCGCGCCGAGACCGAGCGCTACGGCCACTACTCCGTCGCTGGCGAAAGCGTTTGGGATCACCCCTTCCTGTGGGGCTCCAAGCGTACCGGCCCGGACCTGGCCCGCGTCGGCGGCCGCTACTCGGACGAGTGGCACCGCGCCCACCTGTACAACCCGCGCAACGTCGTGCCCGAGTCGAAGATGCCCGCCTACCCCTGGCTGGTGGAGAACAAGCTCGACGGCCGCGACACCGCGAAGAAGATGGAAGTCATGCGTGGCTTCGGCATCCCCTACAGCGACGAGGACATCGCCGGCGCCAAGGATGCGGTGAAAGGCAAGACCGAAATGGACGCGCTGGTCGCGTACCTGCAGGTTCTCGGCACTTCCATCAAGAACAAACGGTAAAACGCTATGGACATCGGGATGATTCGCGGCATCGGCACGGCGGTGGTGTTCATCGCCTTCATCGGCGTGGTGCTCTGGGCCTACAGCAGCAAGCGCAAGTCCAGCTTCGACGAGGCTGCCAACCTGCCCTTCGCCGACGAGCCCGAGTCCAAGCGCGACCAAGACTCTTCCAGGAGCAATAACCAATGACCACGTTCTGGAGTTGGTACGTAACCATTCTGTCTCTGGGCACCATCTTCGCCCTGACCTGGCTGATCTTCGGCACCCGCAAGGGCCAGCGCCAGGAGACCACCGAGGAAACCGTCGGCCATGCCTTCGACGGCATCGAGGAGTATGACAACCCGCTGCCCAAGTGGTGGTTCATGCTGTTCGTCGCCACCATCGTCTTCGCCCTGGGCTACCTGGCCCTGTATCCGGGCCTGGGCAACTGGAAAGGCGTGCTGCCGGGCTACGACTACGTCGACAGCGACAAGCAGACCCCCTTCGCTGCTGGCGTACAGATCGCCGACGGCTCCATGCGTCACACTGGCTGGACCGGCGTGCACCAGTGGGAAAAGGAAATGGCGCGTGCCGACGAGCAATACGGCCCGCTGTTCGCCAAATATGCCGCCATGCCGATCGAGGAAGTGGCCAAGGACGAACAAGCCCTGAAAATGGGCGGTCGCCTGTTCGCCTCCAACTGCTCGGTCTGCCACGGCTCCGACGCCAAGGGCAGCTACGGTTTCCCCAACCTGACCGACAGCGAATGGCGCTGGGGCGGCGAGCCGGAAACCATCAAGACCACCATCCTCGCTGGCCGCCAGGGCGCCATGCCGGCCCAGGGCCCGGCCATCGGCGAAGACGGCGTGCGCAACGTCGCCGCCTACGTGCTGACCGAGCTGGCTGGTCGTGAACTGCCGGAAGGCGTGGAAGCCGATATCGCAGCGGGCCAGAAGGTCTTCGCCGGTACCTGCTTCGCCTGCCACGGCGCCGACGGCAAGGGTACCCCGGCCATGGGCGCGCCCAACCTGACCAACCCGGCAGCCTTCATCTACGGCAGCAGCTATGCGCAACTGCAGCAGAGCATCCGCTACGGTCGTCACGGCAACATGCCGGCCCAGGAAGAATTCCTCGGCAACGACAAGGTGCACCTGCTGGCCGCTTACGTGTACAGCCTGTCGCACAAGGCCGAAGAGCAGTAATCGCAGAACGACTCTGTTGACAAGGGTCAATGAACGCCCGGGACGCGACCGCTGGTCGCACCCGGGCGTTGTCTTTCGGGCGTACCATGTAGCTACCGTGAATTGACCCTGACCGGCACGTATCGGCCCGGGCTGCCAACCAACCGCTTTGGTATGCATTGATGAGCGAACAGATCCCCGTCCAGGACGTCACCCCTCCTTCTGCCAAGAATGCCAGCGTCGACCTCTACGCCAGTCGCGAGAAGATCTACACCCGCGCATTCACCGGTCTGTTTCGCAACCTTCGACTCGCTGGTGGCGCCCTCCTCTTCCTGCTGTTCTTCGGTACCGTGTGGCTGAACTGGGATGGTCGCCAGGCCGTCTGGTGGAACCTGCCGGAACGCAAATTCCACATCTTCGGCGCCAGCTACTGGCCGCAGGATTTCATGCTGCTGTCCTGGCTGCTGATCATCTGCGCCTTCGGCTTGTTCTTCATCACCGTGTTCGCCGGCCGCGTCTGGTGCGGCTACACCTGCCCGCAGAGCGTGTGGACCTGGGTGTTCATGTGGGCGGAGAAGGTCACCGAGGGCGACCGCAACCAGCGCATGAAGCTGGACAAACAACCCATGAGCGGCGCCAAGCTGGCGCGCAAGGCCGCCAAGCACGGCATCTGGCTCGGCGTCTCGCTGGTCACCGCGCTGACCTTCGTCGGCTACTTCGCGCCGATCCGCGAACTGATCCCCGAACTGCTGACCTTCCAGGCCAACGGCTGGGCGGTGTTCTGGGTCGGCTTCTTTACCCTGGCCACCTACGGCAACGCCGGCTGGCTGCGCGAGCAGGTGTGCATCTACATGTGCCCCTACGCACGCTTCCAGAGCGTGATGTTCGACCAGGACACCCTGATCGTTTCCTACGACCCGCGCCGCGGCGAGAGCCGCGGCCCGCGCAAGAAGGACGCCGACTACAAGGCCCAGGGCCTGGGCGACTGCATCGACTGCAAGATGTGCGTGCAGGTCTGCCCCACCGGCATCGACATCCGCGACGGCCTGCAGATCGAGTGCATCGGCTGCGCCGCCTGCATCGACGCCTGCGACAGCATCATGGAGAAGATGAACTACCCCAAGGGGCTGATCAGCTACACAACCGAACACAATCTTTCCGGGCACAAGACCCACCTGCTGCGCCCGCGCCTGATAGGCTACGCCGTCGCGCTGCTGGCGATGATCGGCCTGTTCGCCTGGGCGGTGGCCACCCGCCCGCTGGTGGAGCTGGACGTGATCAAGGACCGCGTGCTGTTCCGCGAGAACGAGCGCGGCCACATCGAGAACGTCTACACCCTGAAGATCATGAACAAGGCGCAGCGCGACATGACCTACCTGGTCGAGGCCGAAGGCCTCGACGGCCTGGTCTACGAGGGCAAGCGCGAGGTGCGGGCGCTGGCCGGCGAGGTGTATGCCTTCCCGGTAGAGCTGTCCATCGCCCCGGAGAAACTGCCCTCCAGCGCCAACGGAATCGTCTTCCGCGTGCGCGCGCTGGACGACCCCAGTATCGAGAACGACGCCGACAGCCGCTTTATCGGCCCGAGCGTCCGCTGACAACGGAAAGAGCATGTCCGAGCAAACCCCTTCGCCCGTCAAACCCTGGTACAAGCAGTTCTGGCCCTGGTTCATCCTGTTCTTGCTGGGCTATTCGGTGGTGCAGGGTCTGACCCTGCTCACCATCGCCACCAAGAATCCGCCGGGGCTGATCTCCGACGACTACTACGACGTCGGCAAGGGCATCAACCAGTCGCTGGAGCGCGAGAAGCTGGCCGAGCGCCTGCAGCTGCACGGCGAGCTGGTGCTCGACGACAGCACCGGCACCGCGACCCTGAGCCTGCAAGGCAACAGCCGGCCGCAGCAGATCGTCCTCAACCTGATCTCGCCGACCCAGCCGGAGCGCGATCGCCGCGTCATCCTGCAACCCGGCGCCGATGGCCAGTACCGTGGGCAGATGGTCGACCAGGTCAGCGGCCGCCGCTTCGTCGAACTGCTCGGCCAGGAAGGCAGCCAGAGCTGGCGCCTGTTCGAGGAAGAGAACATCGCCGATGGCCAGACCATCATGATCGGTGACAACCCCTCCTACTGACCCTGCCGATGCCCGCCCCTACTCCCTGCTACCACTGCGGCCTGCCGGTTCCCGCCGGCAGCCGTTATCGTGCCGAGGTGCTCGGCCAGAGCCGTGAAATGTGCTGCCCCGGCTGCCAGGCGGTGGCCGAGGCCATAGTCGCCGGCGGCCTGGAGCACTACTACAAGCACCGCAGCGAGAACGCCGCCAACCCGCAGGCGCTGCCCCAGGCCCTGCCGGACGAGCTGGCGCTGTACGACCGCAGCGAGGTGCAGCAGCCCTTCGTTCAGCAGGACGGCGAGCTGAGCGAGACCCAGCTGCTGATCGAAGGCATCAGCTGCGCCGCCTGCGGCTGGCTGATCGAGAAACACCTGCGCGGCGTGCCCGGGGTCGCCGAGGCGCACCTGAACCTGTCCAACCACCGCCTGCAGGTGCGCTGGAGCGACAGCCAGCTGCCGCTCAGCCAGCTGCTCGCCGAGCTGCGCCGCATCGGCTATGCCGGCCACCCCTGGCAGGCCGACCAGGCCGCCGCGCGCCTGGCCGCGGAGAACCGCCGCAGCATGCGCGAGCTGGGCGTTGCCGGGCTGCTGTGGATGCAGGTGATGATGGCGACCATGGCCACCTGGCCGGAATTCAACATCGACCTGTCGCCAGAGCTGGACAAGATCCTGCGCTGGACCAGCCTGTTCCTCACCACCCCCATCGTCTTCTACTGCTGCGGCCAGTTCTTCCGCGGCGCCCTGCGCGACCTGCGCACCCGCCACCTGACCATGGACGTCTCGGTGTCGCTGGCCATCGGCGGCGCCTACGTCGCCGGCATCTGGTCCACCGTCACCGGCCAGGGCGAGCTGTACTTCGATGCGGTGGGCATGTTCGCCCTGTTCCTGCTGGCCGGCCGTTATCTGGAGCGGCGCGCCCGCGAACGCACGGCGGCGGCCACCGCGCAGCTGGTCAAGCTGCTGCCGGCCTCCTGCCTGCGTCTGGACCAAGGCGGCCAGAGCCAGCGCGTGCTGCTCAGCGAACTGCAGACCGGTGAACGCGTGCTGGTCCAGCCCGGCGCACTGATTCCCGCCGACGGCCGCGTGCTGGCCGGCCAGTCCAGCGTCGACGAGTCGCTGCTCACCGGCGAATACCTGCCGCAGCCGCGCAGCGTCGGCGACAGCGTTACCGCCGGCACGCTCAACGTCGAAGGGCCGCTGACCATCGAGGTACAGGCCCTGGGCGACGCCACCCGTCTGTCGGCCATAGTCCGCCTGCTGGAGCGGGCGCAGAGCGAGAAGCCGCGCCTGGCGGAGATCGCCGACCGGGTGGCGCAGTGGTTCCTGCTGTTTATCCTGATCGCCGCGGCGCTGGTCGGCCTGGCCTGGTGGCAGATCGATGCCGAGCGCGCCTTCTGGGTGGTGCTCTCGCTGCTGGTGGCCACCTGCCCCTGCGCGCTGGCGCTGGCCACCCCCACCGCCTTGACCACCGCCACCGGCAGCCTGCACAAACTGGGCATGCTGCTGACCCGCGGCCATGTGCTCGAAGGGCTCAACCAGATCGACACCCTGGTGCTGGACAAGACCGGCACCCTGACCGAGGGCCGTCTGACGCTCAGGGCCATCCAGCCGCTGCGCGAGCTGGACCAGGACGCCTGCCTGGCACTGGCCGCGGCCCTGGAGAACCGCTCCGAACACCCCATCGCGCGCGCCTTCGGCCAGGCGCCGCGCGCCGCCGAGTCGGTCGACAGCCATCCCGGCCAGGGCCTGCAGGGCCGCGTCGACGGCCGCCTGCTGCGCATCGGCGAGGCCAGCTTCGTCTGCGCCCTGAGCGGCCAGGCCGTGCCGTCGATTGCCGGCGAGCACGGCCAATGGCTGCTGCTGGGCGATCAACGAGGGCCGCTGGCCTGGTTCGTGCTCGACGACCGCCTGCGCGAGGATGCGCCCGAGCTGATCGCCGCCGCCCGCGCCCGTGGCTGGCAGATCCACCTGCTGTCCGGCGACAGCTCGCCGATGGTAGGCGAGGTGGCTCGCCAGCTGGGCATCGAGGATGCCCGCGGCGGCCTGACCCCGGATGCCAAGCTGGCGGTGCTCAAGCAGCTGCACGGCGCCGGCCGCCGCGTGCTGATGCTCGGCGACGGGGTCAACGACGTGCCGGTGCTGGCCGCCGCCGACATCAGCGTGGCCATGGGCTCGGCCTCGGACCTGGCCAAGACCAGCGCCGACGCGGTGCTGCTGTCCAACCGCCTGGGCAGCCTGGTGCAGGGCCTGACCCTGGCCAAGCGCACGCGGCGCATCATCGTCGAGAACCTGACCTGGGCCACCCTGTACAATGGCCTGGTGCTGCCCTTCGCCGCCCTCGGCTGGATCACGCCGATCTGGGCCGCGGTGGGCATGTCGCTCAGCTCGCTGCTGGTGGTGCTCAATGCGCTGCGCCTGAGCCGCACCCCGAACACCTAGGCGCGAGCGCTGCTCGCGAAGAAGCGGTTCGCGAGCAGAGCCCGCCCCTACTCAGATGCCACCATGGAGACCGCATGTCCGCCCTCTATATCCTGATCCCCGTGGCCATCGCCCTGGTCGGTTTCGCCATCTGGCTGTTCTTCTGGGCGGTGGACAGCGGCCAGTATGACGACCTCGACGGCCCGGCGCACAGCATCCTGTTCGACGACGAAGACCCGCTGCACAAGGCCGGCGTCGAGCAGGCCGAAAGCCAGAACAAGCAGGACAAGCCCGATGCTTGAGCTGGCGCCGCTGCTGGTGTCGGCGCTGATTCTCGGCCTGCTCGGCGGCGGCCACTGCCTGGGCATGTGCGGCGGCCTGATGGGCGCGCTGACCCTGGCCATCCCGGCCGAGCAGCGCGGCCGCCGCCTGCGCCTGCTGCTGGCCTACAACCTCGGCCGCATCCTCAGTTATGCCGCCGCCGGCCTGCTCCTCGGTCTGGCCGGCTGGGCCATTGCCGGCAGCGCCGGCGAAGTGGTGATGCGCACCCTGGCGGCCCTGCTGCTGATCGCCATGGGCCTGTACCTGGCCGGCTGGTGGAGCGGCCTGACCCGTATCGAGGCGCTCGGCCGCGGCCTGTGGCGCCACATTCAACCGCTGACCCGGCGCTTTATGCCGGTCACCAGCCTGCCGCGCGCCCTGGTGCTGGGCGGGCTGTGGGGCTGGCTGCCCTGCGGGCTGGTCTACAGTACCCTGCTGTGGGCCTCCAGCCAGGGCAACGCGGTCGACAGCGCCGTGCTGATGCTGGCCTTCGGCCTGGGCACCTGGCCGGTGCTGCTGGCCACTGGCCTCGCCGCCGAACGCGTCACCGCCCTGCTGCGCCAGCGCGGCATTCGCATGGCCGGCGGCCTGCTGGTCATCCTGTTCGGCCTCTGGACCCTGCCCGGCCCGCACCAGCACTGGCTGATGGGGCACTGAGACGCCCATATCCAACGATCTGTTACGCAGTAGGTTGGGTTGAGGAGCGACGCGACGAAGCCCAACGCCGCCGCCCCCCCGTTGGGCTTCGCTACGCTCAGCGCCAACCTACAGACGCGCCGGGACATGTAACGCGCGCGCCAGGCGAACACACGGCGACCTGACTCAGATCAACAGCCGCCGCCGCCGCACTCCCTAGACTGGCCCCACTGCCTTTCCAGGATTTTTTCCATGCTCGACGCCATCCAGTGGGACGCCGACCTGATCCGCCGCTACGATCTGGCCGGCCCGCGCTACACCTCCTATCCGACCGCCGTGCAGTTCCACGACGACATCGGCCCCTTCGACCTGCTGCACGCCCTGCGCGACAGCCGCAAGGGCAAGCGCCCGCTGTCGCTGTACCTGCACATCCCGTTCTGCGCGCACATCTGCTACTACTGCGCCTGCAACAAGGTGATCACCAAGGACCGCGGCCGCGCCCTGCCCTATCTGGAGAAGCTCGAACGCGAGATCGAGATCATCAGCCGCTACCTGGACCGGGGCCAGGTGATCGAGCAGCTGCACTTCGGCGGCGGCACCCCGACCTTCCTCAATCACGACGAACTGCGCCGGCTGATGCAGCACCTGCGCCAGCACTTCCACCTGCTGGACGACGACTCCGGCGACTACAGCATCGAGATCGACCCGCGCGAGGCCGACTGGTCGACCATGGGCCTGCTGCGCGAGCTGGGCTTCAACCGCGTCAGCCTCGGCGTGCAGGACCTCGACCCCGAGGTGCAGCGCGCGGTCAACCGCCTGCAGACCCTGGAGGAGACCCGCGCCATAGTCGAGGCGGCGCGCACCCTGCAGTTCCGCTCGGTGAACATCGACCTGATCTACGGCCTGCCCAAGCAGAATCCCGAGCGCTTCGCCCGTACCGTCGCCGAGGTGATCGCCCTGCAGCCGGATCGCCTGTCGCTGTTCAACTACGCCCATCTACCCGAGCGCTTCATGCCGCAGCGGCGCATCAGCGCCGACGACCTGCCCAGCCCGGCGCAGAAACTGGAGATGCTGCAGGCCAGCATCGAGCAGCTGACCCGCGCCGGGTATCGCTACATCGGCATGGACCACTTCGCCCTGCCCGACGACGAGCTGGCCGTGGCCCAGGAGGAAGGCACCCTGCAGCGCAACTTCCAGGGCTACACCACCCACGGTCATTGCGACCTGATCGGCCTGGGGGTGTCGGCCATCAGCCAGATCGGCGACCTCTACAGCCAGAACGACAGCGACATCGCCAGCTACCAGCAGAGCCTCGGCAACGGCCAACTGGCCACCCGCCGCGGCCTGCACTGCAACGCCGACGACCGCGTGCGCCGCGCGGTGATCCAGCAGCTGATCTGTCATTTCCAGCTGGATTTCGCCGCCATCGAGCAGGCCCACGGCCTGGTCTTTCGCGACTACTTCGCCGCGCTCTGGCCCGAGCTGCAGCAGCTGGCCCGCGACGGCCTGATCCGACTCGACGCCGAACGCCTCGAAGTGTTGCCCGCCGGCCGCCTGCTGGTACGTTCGCTGTGCATGCTGTTCGACCGCTACCTCAACGACCAGGTGCGCCAGCGCTTCTCGCGGGTGATCTGACCGGTTAGCAGCCGGCTTGCCGGCGATCAGGGCTAGGCCATCGCCAGGCTGGCGGCGGTCATCATCTGCTCGTCGCTGAGGCCGTTGTCGCGCATCAGCTTGATCAGGTTGGCATTGGCCGCCGTCAAGGCGCTGTTGAGCGACGCCAGCTCGGTCTGCAGCCCTTCAAGCTGCTGGCGCTTGGTTTCCGCATCGAGGCTCTGATCGCTCATGATCGCCTCGATCTGCGCCTGCTTCTCGGCGATCTGCGCCTTCAGCTCGCGGATCATCTTCAGCAGCTGCTTGATGCTGTCGGGCAGCCCGCTGTCGTCGATGTCCTGGTTCTTGCCGGCCTTGGCCGACAGGCTCCTGCCCAGCTCGGAGAGACTGATGCGCAGGCCCTCGCGCACCTCCTCGGGACTGCGCTCGCCTGCGCTATTTTGTCGCTGCACGCCGCGGACCAGATTGGCCAGCGGAGCGCCGGATTCGATGCGCATCGCGCTGCTCCCTGCGTTGAACTAAGGTTCCACTGTCTGGGTCGGCCGCCTGGCGACGAACTTGAGCGGATGGTCAGACCTTGCTACGACTGGCCGGCATCCGCCCCCTGCTGTACCCTTACGAACATTGCGTGTTTACCCGGGAAGCCCAACGATGTCCGAGAGCATCAAGCTGCGTGCGCAGCATCAAGCCCATTGCAAGGATTGCAGCCTGGCCAGCCTGTGCCTGCCGATCTCGCTGAACCTGGAAGACATGGACGCGCTGGACGAGATCGTCAAGCGCGGCCGCCCGCTGAAGAAGGGCGAATTCCTGTTCCGCCAGGGCGACGCCTTCGGCTCGGTGTTCGCCGTGCGCTCCGGCGCACTGAAGACCTTCAGCCTGAGCGACGCCGGCGAGGAGCAGATCACCGGTTTCCACCTGCCCAGCGAACTGGTCGGCCTGTCCGGCGTCGACGGCGAGCGCTACCCGGTCTCGGCCCAGGCGCTGGAGACCACCTCGGTGTGCGAGATCCCCTTCGAGCGCCTCGACGACCTGGCCCTGCAGCTGCCGCAGCTGCGCCGCCAGCTGATGCGCGTCATGAGCCGGGAGATCCGCGACGATCAGCAGATGATGCTGTTGCTGTCGAAGAAGACCGCCGACGAACGCATCGCCACCTTCCTGGTCAACCTCTCCGCGCGTTTCCGTGCCCGCGGCTTCTCCGCCAACCAGTTCCGCCTGGCCATGTCGCGCAACGAAATTGGTAACTATTTGGGCCTTGCGGTGGAGACGGTGTCTCGCGTATTTACCCGCTTCCAACAGAACAAGCTGCTCGAAGCCGAAGGCAAGGAAGTGCACATTCTCGACCCCATCGAGCTGTGCGCCCTGGCCGGCGGCAACCTCGACGTCTGAGCTCGCCCGCGAGTCGTGGGCGCAGCGCCTTTCAGGAACCCGCGATGATTTTCGACGAATTCAGCATCAAGACCCTGATCCGCCCGGTGCCGGACTTTCCCAAGCCGGGGGTGATCTTCCGCGACATCACCCCGCTGTTCCAGTCGCCGCGCGCCCTGCGCATGGTCGCCGACAGTTTCATCCAGCGTTACGTGGAGGCCGAGTTCAGCCATATCGGCGCCATGGACGCGCGCGGCTTCCTGATCGGCTCGATCATCGCCTACGAACTGAACAAGCCGCTGGTGCTGTTCCGCAAGCAGGGCAAGCTGCCGGCCGACGTGCTCAGCGAGGGCTACCAGACCGAATACGGCGAAGCCTTCCTCGAGGTGCATGCCGACAGCCTCTGCGAGGGCGACTCGGTGCTGATCTTCGATGACCTGATCGCCACCGGCGGCACCCTGCTGGCCGCCACCAAGCTGGTGCGACGCATGGGCGCCAGCATCCATGAAGCCGCGGCGATCATCGACCTGCCGGAACTGGGCGGCTCGCAGAAGCTGCAGGACATCGGCATCCCCACCTTCTGCCTGACCGCCTTCGCCCTCGACGATCGTTGAGCAGTTGCCGCGCGTAGCCCGGATGGCATCCGGGAAAGGCGTGCGCCCCATCCCGGATGGCATCCGGACCACCGATATCCACTGAAGTAATCATGAACGAACTCGAACTGAAGCAATCCCCCGCCGACTGGCGCCAGCGCCTGGGCCAGCTGATGGACGGCCTGGCCGTGCAGCGCCTGGTCACCCTGCTGATCGTGATCAACGCCGCCATTCTCGGCCTGCAGACCTCGCCGGCGATCATGGCCGACTGGGGCCGGCCGCTGCTGACCCTGGACGCCATCATCCTCGCCTGCTTCGTCATCGAGCTGGCGCTGCGCTTCGCCGCCCGCGGCCCCGGCCTGCTGCGCGATCCCTGGGCGGTGTTCGACTG
Source organism: Pseudomonas sp. NPDC077649 (assembly GCF_044542855.1). NCBI lineage: Bacteria > Pseudomonadati > Pseudomonadota > Gammaproteobacteria > Pseudomonadales > Pseudomonadaceae > Pseudomonas > Pseudomonas sp. NPDC077649. The sequence continues at coordinate 306,986 of NZ_JBITVF010000003.1, forward strand.
CCTGGTGGTGGGCATCGCCCTGGTACCGGCCAGCGGCCCCTTCGCCGTGCTGCGCGCCCTGCGCGTGTTGCGCGTGCTGCGCCTGATCTCGATCAACCCGAGCATGCGCAAGGTGGTGCAGGCGCTGCTCGCCTCGCTGCCGGGCATGGGCAGCATCGTCATGCTGATGGGACTGATCTTCTACGTCGCCGCGGTAATGGCCACCCAGCTGTTCGGCCAGAGCTTCCCCGAGTGGTTCGGTAACATCGGCGCCAGCCTCTACACCCTGTTCCAGGTGATGACCCTGGAGAGCTGGTCGATGGGCATCGTGCGTCCGGTGATGGAGGCCTATCCGCTGGCCTGGCTGTTCTTCGTGCCCTACATCCTCATCGCCACCTTCATGATGCTCAACCTGTTCATCGCGGTGATCGTCAACGCCATGCAGAGCAGCCACGAGCCCAGCGCCGAGGAACAGGCCGCGGAGGCCCGCGAGCAGGCCATCCTCGACGAGCTCAGGGCGCTGCGCAGCGAAATCGCCGAGCTGCGCCGCCAGAGCCGCTAACCCCGCGCTCACCTCGACCAGGGCGGATTGCCCCGCCCTGGCCCCTTCAGTCCCTCGCGCCTGTCCGACACGACCCGCCTTAAGTTGGCGGCGTCCGGCGCGCCTGCGCCCGATAGTTACATCGTTCAATGACACGATTGCTCGTGTCGCCCAGAGCCGCACAACAACCGGGAGCACCGGCTCCCCAGAAGAGGACTCGAACGATGAGCGCCAGCGCCACCCTGCCCCAGCCGAAATCCAGCTTCCCGGTTCGCCGCATGGACTTCAGCTTCTCCGAGACGCCCAAGTACTGGTTCTACGACGATCCCTTCATGAGCCAGTTCATGAACAACCTGTCGTCGCTGTTCCCCTATGGCGAGAAGTTCTTCGTCGACAGCGTGCGGGCGGTGCGCGACCAGGTCAGCGAACCGCAGCTGAAGAAGGACATCAGCGCCTTCATCGGCCAGGAGGCCATGCACTCCAAGGAGCACGCGGCCTACAACGACTACGCCAATGAGCACGATATCGACCTGGAGCGCCTGGAGCTGCGCATCAAGGTGCTGCTGGAGTGGGTCACCAAGGTCAGCACCAAGAAGCAGCGTCTGGCCGCCACCTGCGCCCTGGAGCACTTCACCGCGACCATGGCCGAGCAGCTGCTCAAGCGCGAAGACCTCACCACCCAGATGAACGACCCCAAGCTGTACCAGCTGTGGATGTGGCACGCCATCGAGGAGAACGAGCACAAGGCGGTCTGCTACGACGTGTACCAGAAGGTCTACGGCGGCTATTTCACCCGCACCCTGGTGATGATGCTGACCACCCTGATCTTCCTCGGCGTGATCGGCTGGTTCCAGGTGCACCTGCTGCGCAAGGACGGCCAGCTGTTCAATTGGCGCAGCTGGGGTTTCGGCCTGAAGACGCTGTTCGGCCCGCGCAACGGCTTCTTCACCAAGCTGATCGGCCCCTACCTGGACTACTACCGCCCCGGCTTCCACCCCAAGGATCACGACACCGCGCAACTGGAAAGCCGCTGGCGCCAGCGCCTCGGCTTCGCCAACTGATGTCCCTTCGGGCGGCCCTGGCCGCCCTTTTTCATTCGCCTGTGCGCCCCGGAGCAGGCACTGTGGGAGCGGCTTGAGCCGCGAAATTCGCGGATAAATCCGCTCCTGGCCAAGCGCCTCGGACGACCCTCAGCCCAGACGCAGCTGCCCCAGGCTCTGCAGCACGCTGGCGCCGGTGAACAGCATGACGATCTGCTCCTCGGCCAGCGCGCGGATCGCCTCACGCCGCTGCGGCTGGCCGATATAGTCCAGCGACTGCTCGAACAGGCTGCGGCTTATCAGTCCGGACACCTGGCGCACCGCTGCCGCGCTGACGATACCCGGCAGCAGCTTGAACTCGAGGATGTCCTCGGCCATATCGTCGGCGAAATCGTCCATCACCTGGCGCAGTGCCTCGCGCAGCACTGGCGAAGCGCCGTGCAGTTCGCGCACGCCGATGATGAAGGCCTCGGGGTGCTCGGCGACGAAGTCGAAGAACAGCTGCACCGTCTCGTGACAGACGCGCCGACCGCGGCCGAGGTCGATGCCCAGCAGCTTGGGCAGCACCGGCCCCTCGTCCTTGACCGCGCGCTGCGCGGCCTCGCGGCGCAGGTCGCGCAATGGCTGGCGCAGCAGCTGGGTGATCTCGCCGATCACGCTCAGGCCGAGATCGTCGACGTCACGAAAATGCCGGTAGAAGGTATTGGGGTTGAGCCCGGCCTCGCGCGCCAGCTCGCGCAGGCCCAGGCCGCTGAGGCTGCGGCTGGTTGAGGTGAGACGTAACGCCGCCTCCATCAGCAGGCGCTTGCCGGGCGCTTCGCCGGCCTTGTCGCGTAGCTGCGTTTCGTCGCTGTGCATCCTCACCCCTACCGAAAGTTGGCTTGTTGGTCCGCTGGCGCGCCGCGAGTATACATCTGTCTACCCAGGTATACAGCTGTAGACCTCAACAAGAACGACAAGCAGGAGTTCGCCCATGAATGCGCCCGTGTCACCCCCTACCGCTGCCCGCCAGTGCAAGATCGCCATCCTCGGCAGCGGCTTCTCCGGCCTCGGCATGGCGATACGCCTCAAGCAACAGGGCGAGCAGGATTTCCTCCTGTTCGAGAAAGAGGCGGGCGTCGGCGGCACCTGGCGGGTCAACAACTACCCGGGCTGCGGCTGCGACGTGCAATCGCACCTGTATTCCTTCTCCTTCGAGCCCAATCCGAACTGGACGCGGATGTTCGCCAAGCAGCCGGAGATCAAGCAATACCTGGAAGGCTGCTGGGAGAAGTACCGTCTGCAGGACAAGACCCTGCTCGGCACCGAGGTGGTGCAGATCCGCTGGGACGAGCAGGCCGAGCTGTGGCACCTGCAGGACCGCGCCGGCAACCGTTACAGCGCGCAGTTCGTGGTCTCCGGCATGGGTGCGCTGTCGACGCCGTCGATTCCCAAGCTCAAGGGCCTGGAGCACTTCACCGGCGAGGTCTTTCACTCGCAGCAGTGGAACCACGACTACGACCTCACCGGCAAACGCGTGGCGGTGATCGGCACCGGCGCCTCGGCCATCCAGTTCGTGCCGCAGATCCAGAAGCAGGTCGAGCGCCTCGACCTTTATCAGCGCACCGCGCCCTGGATCATGCCCAAGCCCGACCGCGCCATTCGCGACGGCGAGCGCGCCCGCTTCCGGCGTTTCCCGCTGGCGCAGAAGCTCTGGCGCGGCGCCCTGTACGGCATCCTCGAAAGCCGGGTGATCGCCTTCGCCTTCGCCCCGCGCCTGCTGCGCCTGGCCCAGGGCATCGCCAAGCTGTACATCAACAGGCAGATCAAGGACCCGGTGCTGCGCGCCAAGGTCACCCCGGACTACACCATGGGCTGCAAGCGCGTGCTGATCTCCAACGACTACTACCCGGCGCTGGTGCAGCCGAACGTCGCGGTGATCACCGACGGCATCGCCGAAATCCTGCCGCACGGCGTGCGCACCGCCGATGGCCAGGAGCGCGAGGTCGACGCCATCATCTTCGGCACCGGCTTCACCCCCAGCGACCCGCTGCCGCGCGGCACGGTGTTCGGCCGCGGCGGCGTCGACCTGCTCGACACCTGGCCGATGGGCCCGGAAGCCTACAAGGGCACCATGACCGCCGGTTTCCCCAACCTGTTCTTCCTCATGGGGCCGAACACCGGGCTGGGCCACAACTCCATGGTCTATATGATCGAGTCGCAGATCGCCTACGTGCTCGGCGCCCTCAAGCAGGTCGAGGACGGCCGCCTGCAGAGCCTGGAACCCAAGCGCGAGGCGCAGGACGCCTTCAACCGGAGGATCCAGGGCACCCTCGGCGGCACGGTGTGGAACGCCGGCGGCTGCATGAGCTGGTACCTGCACCCCGTCAGCGGGCGCAACTGCACGGTATGGCCCGGTTTCACCTGGCGCTTTCGCATGCTGACGCGCCACTTCGACTCGGCGGCCTACCACTTCAGCCGCAAGGACGCCGTGCACCCGGCGCAGAGCAACGCCCTCATCCTCGACGTGCAGGAGGTCAGCGCATGAAATCCTTCGAAAACAAAGTAGCCGCCATCACCGGCGCCGGCTCCGGCATCGGCCGCGCCCTCGCCTACCACCTGGCCCGCCAGGGCTGCCACCTGGCGCTGTCCGACGTCAATCTCGAGGGTCTGCACGAAACCGCGGAGCAGGCGCGCAAGCTTGGCGTCACCGTCAGCCAGCAGCGGGTCGACGTTGCCGACCGCGCCGCCATGCAGGCCTGGGCCGAGCAGGTGATGGCCGAGTTCGGCCGGGTCAATGCCATCTTCAACAACGCCGGCGTGGCGCAGGGCGGCACCGTGGAAGGCAACGATTACGCCGACTACGAGTGGATCATGAACATCAACTTCTGGGGCGTGGTCAACGGCACCAAGGCCTTCCTGCCCCATCTCAAGGCGAGCGGCGCCGGCCATGTGGTCAACGTCTCCAGCGTCTTCGGCCTGTTCTCCCAGCCCGGCATGAGCGCCTACAACGCCAGCAAGTTCGCCGTGCGCGGTTTCACCGAATCCCTGCGCCAGGAGCTGGACATGGACGCTTGCGGCGTGTCCGCCAGCTGCGTGCACCCCGGCGGCATTCGCACCAATATCGCCAAGACCGCGCGGATGAACGACAGCCTGGCCAAGGTCACAGGGCAAGCCGCCGAGCAGGCGCGCCAGCAGTTCAACGATCAGTTGCTGCGCACCACGCCGGAACAGGCGGCCAAGGTCATAGTGGGCGGCGTGCTGGCCAACAAGCGGCGCATCCTGATCGGCGCCGACGCTCATGTGCTGGACTGGATGCAGCGCAGCATGCCGGCGCTGTACCAGCGCCTGGTGACCGTCTCGATGCGCCTGGCCGCGCGCTTCGCCCCCAAGCCCAAGGGGGCAGGCAAGGTGCGCGAGGCGACCGAGTAAAAGCGCCACCACGGGGCCGGCCCATGCCGGTCCCGTGCGTTTTGTCGGGTAACGCCCGGCGCTGCGCCATCTGGGCTATGGTGGGGAAACCGACGCAACACTCATCCACGCGGCGCCGATTCCGGCCCCCGGCTGGAACCCTCGGGCCAGCGTCGACGCCCGGGGCGGCGCCTCGCCATGAGGATAAGCCCATGAGCACCATGACCTGCACCCACCGCGACCACATCATTCGCGCCACGGTGATGGAACACCCAGGCCTGCCCACGCCCTGGGCCGGCGGCTGCCAGATCACCGACCCCGACGGCCACACCAGCAAGCGCCAGACCCTGCCGGTGGACTATGCCTTCATGGACGACCTGAATAAGGCGCAGCGCGCCTCCATCGCCCACGGCAAATGGCTGGTGGACCAGAAGCTCGACCACGGCCGCAGCTGGCATTGACCCTGGGTGCACCGCAGCCCGTAGCCCGGATGAAATCCGCGGCAGAGCGCAAGGCTTTCCCCGGTGGCATCCGGGCTATGCATCCCGCCGCAGCGGATCGAGCAGCGGCTTGAGGCCGTTGTGGTCGATCTCCTGCATCAGCGCCAGCAGCTGGCCCAGCTCGCCCTTGGGAAAGCCGGCGCGGGCGAACCAGTTGAGGTAGTGCCCGGGCAGGTCGACGATCAGCCGATCCTTGTACTTGCCGTAGGGCATGCGGCGGGTCACCAGGAGTTTCAGCGCTTCGGGGTTCATCGGGGTCTCGCACAATGATCGGCGGTAACGCCGGCCATTGTGCCAGAGCCTCAGCGCGCGAGCGCCTCGCGCACGAAATCCAGGCGATCCTGGCCGAAGAACATCTCGCCGCCGACGAAGCAGGTCGGCGCGCCGAACACGCCGCGCTTGACCGCCTCCTCGGTGGTCGCCTTGAGCGCGTCCTTCACCTCTTGTTCGGCGATCTGCGCCTGCAGCGCCTCGGCGTCGAAGCCGGCCGCGGTCAGTACCTCGGCCACCTTCGCCGGATCGCCGAGATTCAGGCCATCCACCCAGATGGCCTGGAACAGCGCCTGCAGGCCCGCCGCCAAGCGCTCGGGCTGATACAGCTGGATGGCGACGACCAGGCGCATCAGGCTCAGGGTATTGAGCGGGAAATGCGGGTTGAAGCGCATCGCCACGCCGTAGCGCTCGGCGAAGCGCGCCAGGTCGCGCAGCATGTAGCGGCCCTTGGCAGGGATCAGCGCCGGCGAGGCGTTGCCGGTGGCCTGGAACACGCCGCCCAGCAGCATCGGCCGGTAGACCAGCGCGGCGCGGCTGTCGCGGCAGATGGCGGGCAGTTGGGTATGGGCCAGGTAGGAGGCCGGGCTACCCAGGTCGAAGAAGAATTCCACGCTCTTGCTCATGGCGGTCACTCGCTTGTGGTTATGGGGCAATTACCAGCGCTCGATCCAGGGCCGCAGGTCCAGCTCGAAGGTCCAGGCGTCGCGCGGCTGGCTGTGCAGGTACCAGTAGCTGTCGGCGATATGCTCGGGATCGAGGATGCCGTCCTGGTCCTTCTTGGCATAGAGCTCGGGGAAGCTGTCGCGGATAAAGGCGGTGTCGATCGCGCCGTCCACCACCACATGGGCGACATGCACGTTCAGCGGCCCCAGCTCGCGCGCCATGCTCTGCGCCAGGGCGCGGACGCCGTGCTTGGCGCCGGCGAAGGCGGCGAACCCGGCGGCGCCGCGCAGACCGGCGGTGGCGCCGGTGAACAGGATGGTGCCGCGGCCGCGGGCGACCATGCGCTTGGCCACCGCCTGGCTGGTGAGGAACCCGGCGAAGCAGGCCATTTCCCAGATCTTGAAGTACTTGCGCGCGGTCTCCTCGAGGATGCTGCAGGGCACGTTGGCGCCGATGTTGAAGACCATCGCCTCGATCGGGCCGATCTCCCGTTCGATGTGCTCGACCAGTTCGGCCACCTGCTCTTCCTGGCGCGCATCGGAGGCGAAGCCATGGGCCTCGCCGCCCTCGGCGCGAATCTGCTCGAGCAGCGGCTGCAACTTGTCCAGGCTGCGCCGGGTGACGCAGGCGACATAGCCTTCGCGGGCGAAACGCCGGGCGATGGCGCCGCCGGTGGCATCGCCGGCGCCGATAACCAGTGCGACTTTCTTGTTGTGTACGTCACTCATGGCCTACCTCGCTAACTAAACGGTCGTTAGGTGAACGGACGTTATGCTAGGCTTCGCGCCAGGTCAAGCGACATCCTTCCGGAGAGAACCATGCGCTACTCCGCCGAACACAAGGCCGAAACCCGCGAGAAACTGCTCGCCAGCAGCGGCGCCATCGCCAAGCAGGGCGGCTTCGCCACCACCGGCGTGGACGCCCTGATGAAGGCCATCGGCCTCAGCGGCGCGGCCTTCTACAGCCATTTCGACTCCAAGGACGCGCTGTTCGCCGCGCTGCTCGAACGCGAGCTGAGCAACAGCCTGGCCCGCCTCGGCGCCGGCGATGGCGGGCGCGACAAACTCAAGCGCTGCCTGGCCGCCTACCTCAGCCTGGCCCACGTCGAGCAGCCGCAGCAGGGCTGCGCCCTGCCCGCCCTCGGCGCCGAGATCGCCCGCGCCGACCTGGCCGTACGCCAACGCGTCGAGGACTGGATAGTGCAACTGCAGCAGGCCTGGGCCGAGATCTTGGACGACCCGCAACTGGCCTGGGCCATCCTCGCCCAATGCCTCGGCGCCGTGCTGCTGGCGCGCATGCTGGCCGGCGGCGAAGCCCGCCAGCAGGTGCTGGACGCCAGCCTGAATCTGCTGCAAGGCACACTGGAGCCTGTCGGCTGAGGGCGGATACCGCTAGGCTAGAGGCTATTTCCCCGCGGCAGGATCCCCCCATGTCCCATACCCCTTCCCCCCTGGTCGGCGACAGCCCGTTGCACGCCATCGAAGTGCGCCTGCTCGGCTGCCTGATCGAAAAGCAGCTGACCACCCCGGAAAGCTACCCGCTGACCCTCAATGCCCTGCAACTGGCCTGCAACCAGAAGACCAGCCGCGAGCCGCTGATGAACCTGGAGACCGGCGAAGTCGGCCGTTACCTGCGCAGCCTGGAAGGCCGCGAGCTGGTGCGCCTGGTCATGGGCAGCCGCGCCGACCGCTGGGAGCAGCGCTGCGACAAGCAGCTGGAGCTGGTCAAGCCGCAGACCGTGCTGCTCGGCCTGCTGCTGCTGCGCGGCCCGCAGACCCTGAGCGAACTGCTGACACGCAGCAACCGCATGCACGACTTCGACGACGTCGCCGAAGTCCAGCACCAGCTGGAGCGCCTGATCGGCCGCGGCCTGGTGGTGCTGCTGCCGCGACAGAGCGGCCAGCGCGAGGATCGCTATATGCACCTGCTGGGCGAGCCGGCCGACCTGGAAAGCCTGCTGGCCAGCCGCCCCAGTTCGCGTAGCGAGACCTCGGCACCTAACGACGAACGCCTGGTCGAACTGGAAGCGCGCATCGCCGCCCTCGAAGAACGTCTGGCGCGCCTCGAAGGCGCGCAATAATCCCCATGGAAAAGGAGCCCACAGCGTTGACTCTCAAAACCCGTTTCAGCCTGATTCTCGCCACCGCCCTGCTCGCCGCCGGCTGCAGCACCACCGACAAACCGCCGGCCAAGCCCGCCGACCCCAGCCAGGGCTGCACCTCCTCGGCAGTGGAACACCTGCAGGGCCAGGTGGCCACCCCCGAACTGCTCGAACAGGCCCGCCAGCAGGCCGGCGCCAGCACCGCCCGCGTGCTCACCCCCGGCAGCGTGGTGACCCTGGAATACAACGGCCAGCGCCTCAATCTCAACGTCGACGACCAGCGCGTCATCACCCGCGTATCCTGCGGCTAGCCTAGTCGAGGTGCGGGTGACGCCCGCACCTTCCTCTGGCGCAAAGATCATTGGCGCGCTAGTTTTAAGCACACTTCCCCCTCACAGGCCACCGCCATGACCACCCAAGTGCAGCCCTGCGCCGAGCTGCTGCTGGACAACCAGCTGTGTTTCGCCCTCTATTCCACCTCGCTGCTGATGACCAAGACCTACAAGCCGCTGCTGCAGGCACTGGGACTGACCTACCCGCAATACCTGGCCATGCTGGTGCTGTGGGAGAACGACGGCATCACCGTCGGCGAGATCAGCGCACGCATGCTCACCGACCCCGGCTCGCTCACCCCCCTGCTCAAGCGCCTGGAAAGCGAGGGCCTGCTGCAGCGGGTACGCAGCAGCCAGGACGAACGCGTGGTGCAGCTCTACCTCACCGACCGGGGCCGCGCCCTGCACGAGCAGGCCAAGGCGCTGCCGGCTTGCATCCTCAAGGCCTCCGGCCTGAGCCTGGAGAAGCTCGCCTCGCTCAAAGCGGATCTGGTGGAACTGCGCAGCCACCTGCAGCAATCGCTCTAAACCAGGCGCTCATGCCGCCCATCGCACCGGCAGCGATTGAGCGGCCGCCACCTCAAGGTCCAGTCGAGGTCCGCACGCCCCCACCCGAGCACTTCCATCGGCTCTATCCCCCGTCACGCCTGCTTATGCTCTGAAGTTCCAGGGTTATAGCGAAATACTCAAAAATTTATCTTGCGCGCAAAATATATGAGGACTACAGTTCGCTCCATGGAAATGACTTGCGCACAAAACATTAGCGCGAAACATTCCACGGAGACTTCGCAGTCGTCTCCACCCGCTACCCACCGAAGTCCTGGAGAAACCGATGAAAACCCTGATCGCACTGACCGCCACGCTGATTCTTTCCGCCCCGGTTCTGGCCGACAATGGTCAAGCCAGCCAGAACGGCAAGGGCCTGTACCCCGAATGGCTGGTCAGCCACGAAGGCTGATCGACGAATACCTACGCACCCCCCATCGCATCTCAAGAGGAATACCGCCATGACCATCGAAAACGTTCTCTACCGTGCTACCGCTGAAGCCTTCGGCGGCCGTGAAGGCCGCGCCGTCTCCTCCGACGGCGTACTGGACATCGCCCTGACCACGCCGAAGGAACTCGGTGGCGCCGGCGGCAACGGCACCAACCCGGAACAACTGTTCGCCGCCGGCTATTCGGCCTGCTTCCTCGGCGCCCTGAAGTTCGTCGCCGCCCGCGACAAGCTGAGCATCCCGGCCGACTCCTTTATCGAAGGCACCGTGGGCATCGGCCCGATCCCCACCGGCTTCGGCATCGAGGTGGAGCTGCGCATCAGCCTGCCGGGCCTGGACCGCGAAGCGGCGCAAACCCTGGTGGACCGCGCGCACATCGTCTGCCCCTACTCCAATGCCACCCGCGGCAACATCGACGTCACCTTGACCATCGTCTGACACACTGGGGCGAACGCTGACGGCCTGGCCGTCAGCGGGCCCAAGAGGAAACACCGCCGCCATCCCGTATCGCTGCGGCTTGCCACTGAATCGCCATGCCGATTGCCATCGGCGTACCCCCCAGCCCCTGGTGCGATGTGGTCACTGCGAAGATGACCGCTCGCAGCGGCACCGGCCCACGAGCAGCTGTCCAGCGCCTGCTGCAACCAGAACCGCCCTTGCGGATCCGTCCGCCATCCCGGTGGACACCAAGGTGATCCAGGTGAACGCTCGACGACCCACCGAGGCGGCCCAAGCAGCATTGCCCATACCAAAGCGCGTCCGGAAGAACGCCGCCGTCCTCACCCCGTCAGACTGAAAGGCAAGCCAGCGGACGGCCGGGCAGATATTCATCGGCCCGGGCAAGGCGGCCGGCAGCCCGGGATCCCTACTCTTCACTACGAGTCAATCGCGCACAGCGATAAACGCGAGAAGTAGTGATGAACCTATATCAGCCTGACCCCGTTACCCAGCACAGCGGCCATATCGGCGCTCGTCAGACCCGTGTCGAGGATGCTGCATTGCTGCGTGGCCTGGGCTGCTATGCCGACGATGCTGCCACCGCGCCCGGTACCCTGCACGCGGCCATCGTCCGTTCCCCCCATCCCCATGCACGCATCACCGCCGTGGACTTCTCCAAAGCGCTGCTGATGAAAGGCGTGCACGGCGTACTCATCGGTGAGGACGTCAAGCGGTGGGCCCTGCCATTCCCGGTCGGCGTGCGTCAGCCGATGGAGCATTGGTGCATCGCCGTGGACAAGGTGCGCTACGTCGGCGAGCCAGTGGCGGTCGTGATCGCCGAGAGCCGTTACCTGGCCGAAGACGCCCTGGAAGGCGTACGTGTCGACTATGAGCCGCTGCCGCCGATCATCGACCCGGAAGCCGCCACCACCGAACAGGCGCCGGTGCTGCATGAGGCAGTCGGCAGCAACGTGGTCAACGAGCGGCATTTCCGCTACGGCGAACCGGAACAGGCCTTCGCGCAGGCGCCGCACCGAGTATCGTTGAAGGTGCGCTTTCCGCGCAGCTCCTGCACCCCCATCGAATGCTACGTGGTGCTTGCCCAGTACGAACGCGCCACCGGCATCTACGATGTGCTGGCCAACTTCCAGGGCCCCTATGCGCTGCACACGGTGATGGCCCGCGCGCTCAACGTGCCGAGCAACCGCCTGCGTCTGCGCACGCCGAAAGACTCCGGCGGCAGCTTCGGGATCAAACAGGGCGTGTTCCCCTACGTGGTGATGATGGGGCTGGCGGCACGCAAGGTCGGAGCCCCGGTGAAATGGGTCGAAGACCGCCTCGAGCATCTGCAGGGCGCGTCCTCCGCGACCAATCGGGTCACCGAGATCGAGGCGGCGGTGCAGGCCGACGGTCGCATCACCGCCCTGCGTTATGACCAGATCGACGACTGCGGCGCCTACCTGCGCGCACCGGAGCCGGCCACCTTCTATCGCATGCACGGCAACCTCACGGGCGCCTATGCGATTCGCAACCTGCTGGTGCGCAACCGCGTGGTGCTGACCAACAAGACCCCCACCGGCCTCAACCGGGGCTTCGGCGGCCCGCAGGTGTACTTCGCCCTGGAGCGTCTGCTGCAGCATATCGCCGTGCAGCTGGATCTCGATCCGCTCGAGGTGATCCGCCGCAACCTGGTACCGGCCGACGCCTTCCCCTACCGGGCCGCGGCCGGCGCCCTGCTGGATTCCGGCAATTACCAGGCCGGCATCGATTTGGCGGTCAGGGACGGCGGTCTCGACGAACTGTTGCGCCGCCGCGAGCAGGCGCGCGGCGAAGGTCGGCTGTACGGCATCGGCTATGCCGCGGTGATCGAGCCGTCGATCTCCAACATGGGCTACATCACCGCCGCGATGACGCCCGAGGAACGGCGCAAGGCCGGGCCGAAGAACGGTGCGGTGAGCACGGCGACCATCAACATCGGCCCGCTCGGCGACGTCAGCGTGCACGTCTCCTCGACGCCCCAGGGCCAGGGGCACCAGACCGCGGTGGCGCAGATAGTCGCCGATGTGCTCGGTGTGGCGCTGGAATCGATAGTGGTCAACGTCGAACTGGACACCCAGAAGGATGCCTGGTCGATCGCCTCGGGCAACTACTCCAGTCGCTTCGCCGGCGCGGTGGCCGGGGTGGTCTACCAGGCCGCGCTGAAGGTGCGCGATCGCCTCGCCGCGATCGCCGCCGCGCAACTGCAAGCCAAGGCGGAAGACATCCGCTTCGGAGGCGGCAAGATCTTCGTCGCCGACGGCGGTCCTTCCGCAGCCTTTCACCGCATCGCCGGCGCCACCCACTGGACCCCGGGCCTGCTCCCGCAAGGCGAACCGGGCGGCCTGCGCGAGACCGCATTCTGGAGCCCGCCGCAGCTCATGGCGCCGGACGACGACGATCTCATCAACAGCTCGCTGTGCTACGGCTTCGTCTTCGACATCTGTGGCCTGGAGATCGACCGCGTCACCGGCGCAATTCATATCGACCGCTACGTGACCTGCCATGATGCCGGCCGCCTGCTCAATCCCGCACTGGTCGACGGGCAGATCCGCGGCGGCTTTACCCAGGGGCTTGGCGCGGCGCTGATGGAGGAGTTCGCCTATGGCGAGGACGGCAGCTTCCTCTCCGGAACCTTCGCCGACTACCTGGTGCCCACTGCCCCGGAAGTGCTCGAGCCGGTGATCCTGCATCTGGAAACACCCTCGCCGTTCACCCCCCTGGGGGCCAAGGGCGTCGGCGAGGGCAACAACATGAGCACGCCGGTATGCATCGCCAACGCCGTGGCCGATGCCCTCGGCCGCGCCGACATCCGCCTGCCGCTGACTCCCTCGAAGGTGCGCACGCTGATCGGCATCGACGAGCCGCCGCGGCCGGCCGGCATGCAGCAGGACGACGGTTTCGCCGCAGAGCCGGCCGCTGGTTCGGCCCTGCGCGCCAACGATGCGGTGGTGATCCCGGCGCCGCCACAGCAGGTGTTCGACACCCTGCTCGACCCGGCCACCCTGGCGGCGATCATCCCCGGCTGCCATGCCCTCGAACTGCAGGGCGAGAATCGCTACCGCGCGGACGTCACCGTCGGCGTCGGCATGATCCGCGCACGCTTCGAGGCCAAGGTCGCCTTGAGCGAGCTGGACCCACCGCATTCGTTACGCCTGTCCGGCTCCGGCACCAGCTCCATGGGCTCGGCCGAGGGCCACGCCAGGGTGCATTTCGTCGCCTTGGAGAACGGTCACACGCGCCTGGAATACCAATACCAGGTCGCCGTCAGCGGCAAGGTCGCCGCGGTCGGCAGCCGCATGATGCAAGGGGCCTCGAAAGTGATCATCGGACAGATTTTCACCCGCCTATCGCAGCGGGTCAGTGGCCAGGCGATCGCCGGTGGCTGGTGGAGCCGTCTGCGTGCGCTGTTCGCCAGGCTGTTCGGCAAGGGAGGTGCGCAATGAAACCGGCTGCCTTCGATTACGTCCGCGCCGAGAACCGTCGCCAGGTGCTCGAGCTGCTCGCCGAGTATGGCGCGGAGGCGCGCATCATTGCCGGCGGGCAATCGCTGATGGCGGTGCTGAACATGCGCCTGGCCCAGCCCAAGCTGCTGATCGACATCAACCAGGTCGCCGACCTGGACTATATCGAGCCGCGCAAGGATTGCCTGGCGGTTGGCGCCGCGGTGCGCCAGGCGCAACTGCTGGCGCGGCCGACGCTGCTCGACGAGGTGCCACTGCTGGCCCTGGCGATGCCCTGGATCGGCCACTTCCAGACCCGCAACCGCGGCACCGTGTGCGGTTCGGTGGCCCACGCCGACCCCAGCGCCGAGCTGCCGCTGTGCCTGGTGACCCTAGGCGGCGAGATCGTCCTGGAGTCGAAGAAGGGCAAGCGCGTGGTTAAGGCCGCCGAGTTCTTCCAGGGCATTCTCACCACCGACAAACGTGCCGACGAACTGCTCGTCGAGGTGCGCTTCCCGCTCAAGCGCGAAGGCATCGGCTACCGCTTCCGGGAAATCGCCATGCGCCACGGCGACTTCGCCATCGTCTCGCTGGCCGCCTGTGTCGGCACCGACGAGGTGCGCCTGGGCGTCGGTGGGGTCGCCGATCGCCCGGTGGTGCGCAGCCTACCGCGCGGCGCGCCGCTGGCCGACGCGCTCAACGAAACCGCCTGGTCACTCGACGCCCAGGACGATGTGCACGCCAGCGCGGCCTACCGCCGGCAACTGATTCGCGAGCTGGGTCACCGGCTCATCGAAGGAGTCTGAATATGCGCGCAACCGCCGAACAACGTTTTCCCGTCCGTCTCGAGCTCAATGGCCGCTCGCGCGAAGGCCTGGCCGAGCCGCGTACCCAGCTGTGCGATTTCCTGCGCCACGACCTCGGCGCCACCGGCGTCCATGTCGGCTGCGAGCACGGCGTCTGCGGCGCCTGCACGGTGCTGGTGGACGGCGTCGCCGTGCGCTCCTGCCTGATGCTCGCCGTGCAGGCCCACGAGCGGCGTATCGAGACAGTCGAAGCGCTGGCCGACGACGACACGCTGAGCGACCTGCAACAGGCGTTCCGCCGTCATCACGCCCTGCAGTGCGGTTTCTGCACTGCGGGCATCCTCATGTCCTGCGTGGATTTCCTCGAGCGGCAGCCCGACCCGAGCGAGGCCGAAGTGCGCGACATGCTTTCCGGGCACCTGTGCCGCTGCACCGGTTACACCGGCATCGTCCAGGCGGTGCTGGAAGTGGCTGCCCAACGCCAAACGAACGAAGAGGTAAAACAATAATGTTCGATCTCGGACGCAGCTTCCTCGCTGCCGTGGAACGCCGCCCGCTGGCCACTGCGGTCAGCGACGGCACAGTGAAAAAAACCTACGAACAGTGGTTAGCCGATATCCAGTGTGCCGCCCACGGCCTCGCGTCACTCGGACTGGGCAGAGGTGATCGCCTGCTGGTGGCCATGCAGAACCGCTGGCAGATGGCGACCCTGCACTGGGCCTGCCAGTTCGCCGGCATCGTCATGACCCCGCTGAACTGGCGCTCGACTGCCGAGGAGTTGGCCTACTGCATCGAGGATGCGCAGGTCCGCGCATTGGCCTACGACGACGCCACCGTGGCTGCGGTCGCTGCCTGCGCGGCGGCGAACGGTCTGCCGCGGATCGCCGCGGGTGAGCGCGCCGCGGACGCCGACCTGAGCTTCGCCGAACTCTGCGCAGAGGCGCCGACGGCGACCATCCTGCGCGCCACGCCCGAGGATTTCTCCCTGCTGCTCTATACCTCCGGCACCACCAGCAAGCCCAAGGGCGTACCGCGCCGGCATAGCGCGGAACGCGCCGCGGCGGTCGCCCATGTGGCGCAGAACCTCTATCGCCACGGTGAGTGCACCCTCGGCGTGATGCCGCTGTACCACACCATGGGGGTGCGCTCGCTGCTGGCCATGGCGCTGATCGACGGGCATTTCGTCTGCGTGCCGAAGTTCGACGTCGAGGCCACCCTGGAGGCCATCGAGCGGGAACAGGTCAGCAACCTGTACCTGGTGCCGACCCTCTATCACATGCTCATCGAGCACCCGGCCTTCGCCCGCGAACGGGTCGCCAGCGTGGAGAAAATCGGCTTCGCCGGCGCGCCCATGAGCGACGGGCTGATGCGCCGTGTCGAGCAGGCGTTCCAGCCGCAGTTGTTCGTCAACCACTACGGCAGCTCGGAGATCTATACCTTCACCATCGACCAGCAGGCCAGCCGCAAGCCTGGCTCCTCGGGGCGCAGCGCGCTGAACCAGCGGGTGCGGGTGGTGCCGATCGACGCCGAATCGGCACAGGTGCAAAGCAAGCCCATGGAAGAAGGCCAGATCGTCGCCGACCTGGCCAGCGACGAGGCGTTCGAAGGCTACCTGAACCGCCCCGAAGCCACGGCCAAGGCGCTGCGCGACGGCTGGTACTTCACCGGCGACACCGGCTATTTCGATGAGGACGGCGACCTGTTCGTCACCGGGCGGGTGGACGACCTGATCATCACCGGCGGCGAGAACGTCAGCCCGGTGGAGATCGAGAACGTGCTCTCACTGCACCCCGCCGTCGAGGAAGTGGTGGTGGTCGGTCTGCCGGACGAACAGTGGGGCAAGATCATCGCCGCCTTCATCAAGCGGCGTGCCGAGGTCAGCGAAAGCGAACTGGATGCCCACTGCATCAGTTCCGGCCTGGCCAAGTTCAAGCGGCCGCGGCGTTACCAGTTCATCGACGAAATTCCCAAATCCCCCGTTGGCAAGGTGCTGCGCCGCGTCTTGCTGGCCCAGCACCAGGAACAGGCCCAAAAAGGCTGACTGCTCACTATCCCGAGGACATCCATCATGCAACTGCAAGCGACCCAGCAATTTCTCGAAACCCCGTTCGACGGCTTCCAGGTCGAGGTCGATGCGGCCCGTGAGCGCGCCGACATCATCCTCAACCGCCCGCCGTTGAACGTCATCTCCATGGCCCAGCGCGACCAGCTGCGCCAGGTCTTCGAAGCGCTTGACGCGCATCCGCAGGTGCGCGTCATCGTGCTGCGCGCGGTGGGCGAGCACTTCTCCAGCGGCGGCGACATCAAGGGCTTCCTCGAGGCCTCGCCGGAGCACGTCTCCAAGCTGGCCTGGAACGTCGCCGCGCCGGTGCGCTGCGAGAAGCCGGTGATCGCCGCCAACCGTGGCTACACCTTCGGCGTCGGTTTCGAGCTGTCGCTGGCCTGCGATTTCCGCATCGCCTCGGAGACCACTCGCTATGCATTGCCCGAGCAGAATCTCGGGCAGATCCCCGGCTCCGGCGGTTCGGCGCGCCTGCAGAAGATCATCGGCGTGGCCCGCACCAAGCACATGGTCATGCGCGCCAAGCGCATCAGCGGCGAACAGGCCTATGACTGGGGCATCGCCACCGAGTGCGTCGCGGACGCCGAGCTGGACAGCACGGTAGACGCGCTGGTCGAAGAACTGCGGCGCTTCTCGCCGCTGGCCCAGCGCACGGCCAAGCGCTTGATCAACGACAACGAAGACGCGCCGCTGAGCGTGGCCATCGAGATGGAAGGCCACTGCTACAGCCGCCTGCGCAGCTCGCATGACTTCAAGGAAGGCGTCGAAGCGTTCCACAGCAAGCGCCCGGCGGTATTCCGCGGCGAGTGATCTTCCCGTCGGGGCTTGCCTGCGGCAGGCCCCGGCAGACAACGGCCATACCGCAGTACAACAACAATCG
Organism: Pseudomonas sp. NPDC077649; assembly: GCF_044542855.1. NCBI lineage: Bacteria > Pseudomonadati > Pseudomonadota > Gammaproteobacteria > Pseudomonadales > Pseudomonadaceae > Pseudomonas > Pseudomonas sp. NPDC077649. The sequence continues at coordinate 324,465 of NZ_JBITVF010000003.1, forward strand.
CGGAGAACGGGTCATGCCTGGCAATAAAGCGAACACGGTTTTTGCATCACCCTCCGAGGTCTCAGCAGGCTATTCACTGCGAGAGGCATTCACCCTCAAGTCGGTCAGCGCCGGGGTCGTAGCCGCGCTGTTCGGCTGTTCCGGGCCGGCGCTGATCGTCATCAGCGCCGCCGAAGCCGGCCATTTGAGCAATGGCCAGACGGTTGCCTGGCTATTCGCCATCTACGTGCTCGGCGGACTGATCAGCATCGGCATGGCGCTGCGCTACCGCCAGCCGATCTGCGGCGCTTACTCGATTCCTGGCGCGGCGATCATGATCGCGGCACTCGGCGGTCTGGATTTTCGCCAGGCGGTCGGCGCCTTCATCATGAGCGGTGCGCTGGTCCTGCTGCTCGGCTTGAGCGGGCTGATCGGCAAGTTGATGCGCTGGCTGCCGATGCCCATCGTCATGGCGATGATCGCCGGCGCGATGATCCGCTTCGGCGTCGGCGCGGTCGAGGCGGTCGGCAGCGTACCGCTGATGGCCGGTCTGGCGGCGCTGACCTTCTTCCTGGTCATGCGCTTCGTCAAGGCGGTGCCGCCGGTGCTGGCTGCCGGGGTGGTGGGCTTCGCCGCGGCCTTGGCCCTGGGCCTGCTGAAACCGGCGGATGTGGATATCGCCTTCGTCATGCCGACTTTCACCACGCCCATGTTCACCCTGGCGACCTTCTTCGCCATATCGGTGCCGCTGGCGGCGCTGGTGATCGGTGCCGAGAATGCCCAGGCCACCGGCGTGCTGATGGTCGAGGGCTACAAGCCGCCGGTCAATGAGATGACCGTGGTGAGCGGCGTGGGCGGCATGCTGGCCGGGCTGTTGGGCGGGCACAACGCCAATATCGCCGGGCCGATGACGGCGATCTGCAGTTCCGAGCAGGCCGGCGACGATCCGCGTCAACGCTACGGGGCGACCCTGGTCAATGGCGTGCTGTTCGCCCTGTTCGGCGTATTCGCCGGTGTCGCCGTGCCCTTCATCCTCGCCTTGCCGCGTGAGTTGATCCTGGTGGTCGCCGGCCTGGCGATGATCGGCGTGTTGCTCAGCTCGTTGCAGCAGGCCTTCCACAAAGAAACCGGCTGCCAGATCGGTGCATTCGTCGCCCTGGTGGTGGCCATGAGCAAGTTCAGCCTGTTCGGTATCAGCGCGCCGTTCTGGGCGCTGGTGATCGGCGTGGCGGTGTCCTGGGTGCTCGGCGAGTTGCGCCGTGAGCGGACCGCCTAGAGTGGCCTGGCCGTCGGCCAGTAACGACACAGCGCGCACGTCTTAAACGCTGTCCCCCTCAAGAGTTCCCACTGCCACACATGGACCGGCACGAGGCCCGTGGGAGCTCTTTTGCCTAAAAATCGAATAAGAAAGAGAGCGTATAACTATGACCTTTACCTTAACTCGCCTATGCAAAGCCACCCGTTGCCTGGTCTACACCGGTTTGCTGCTGGGGTTGCCGTTCCAGGCTTTGGCGGCCGACAGCGATTTTTTCAAGGACGCCACGGCAACCCTGCAAGCACGCAATTACTACTTCAGCCGCGACTTCTCCGACATAGTCGGGCCGAACCAGCAGTCCAAGGCCGAGGAGTGGGCGCAGGGTTTCATCCTCAACGTCAAGTCCGGCTACACCCCGGGCCCCGTCGGTTTCGGCGTGGATGCCATCGGCCTGCTCGGTCTCAAGCTCGACAGCAGCCCGGATCGGGTGAACACCGGCCTGTTGCCGACCCGCGAGAGCGGCAAGGCGGCCGATGATTACAGCCGCCTGGGCGCCGCCTTGAAGGTCAAGCTGTCGGCGACCGAGCTGAAGGTCGGCGAGCTGCAGCCCAACCTGCCGGTGCTGACCTACTCGGACATTCGCCTGCTGCCGCCCAGCTACCAGGGCGTCAGCCTGGTTTCCAACGAGCTGGCCGGGCTGACCCTGCAGGCCGGCCACCTCAACTCCACCAGCCTGCGCAACGAGGCCGGCGACGACCAGATGCTGGCCACCCTCGGCCACCTGCCGCAGCGCGCGGCGAGCAGCGACGCCTTCAACTATGCCGGCGCTGACTACGCCTTCAACGCCAGCCGCACCACCGCCAGCGCCTGGTACGGCGAGTTGGAGGATATCTACAACCAGCGCTTCATCGGCCTCAAGCACAGCGAGCCGCTCGGCGCCTGGACCCTGGGCGCCAACCTCGGTTTCTACGACTCGGCCGAAGACGGCAAGCAGTTGCTCGGTGAGATCGACAACCAAGCGCTGTTTGCCCTGCTGTCGGCCAAGCACGGCGGCCACACCTTCTATCTCGGCTACCAGGCGATGTTCGGCGATGACGCCTTCCCGCGGGTGTTCGCCAACATCGCGCCGCTGGGCAACGAGGTGCCCACATTCGAGTTCGCCTCGGCCGACGAGCGTTCCTGGCAGGCGCGTTACGACTACGACTTCGCCGCCATGGGCGTGCCGGGCCTGGTGGCCGGGGTGCGCTACATCCGCGGCGACAACGTCGATGCCCAGGCCACCAACCGCGGCGGTGCGCGCTACGAGGGCAAGGACTGGGAGCGCGACCTGGACATCGGCTACGTGGTGCAGAGCGGCGCGCTCAAGGGCCTCGGCGTGCGCGTGCGCAACGTCACCGCGCGCTCCAACTACCGCACCGACATCGACGAGAACCGGCTGATCCTCAGCTACAGCCTGACTTTGTTTTGAGCCCTTCCCGGTATCCCGGGTGATGGCTTGGCCCGCTCTCGCGGGCCTTTTTTATTGGCCCATCAGCCCTTATTTAGACGAAAAGGCAAATCGGCAGACGTAAAGACCAATATTCCATCGGGTTGGCAAGGCGTGCGCCATTGCGTGCCGTAACCTGACCATCCGGCGGACGGCTGATAAAACGCTGCAACGACAAAACGCAGGCGTCACCGGGGATTTCCCGCACCCGTGCATGTCTGGACAGGGGCGAAACGGGCAACTTCGCGTCTGCTGCCTCCCCTGTTAAGGCACGGGTGATAGCGGCTCTACGAGGTACTGGAAGCATGCGCCATCTCGATCTACAGGTTGTCAGCCAGGCGCTCGACTGGGCCCTTGCCGGTCGTGCGCTGTGGTTCTGTACGGTTCTCTCGACCTATGGCTCGGCGCCGCGTGCGCCGGGGGCGATGCTGGTGGCCAGCGGTGCCGGCGAGCATGTCGGTTCACTCTCCGGCGGCTGTGTCGAGGAGGAATTCCTCGCCAGCCTGGCGCGTGGCGAGCTGCGCGAGCCGGCGCAGATTGTCCGCTACGGCGACAGCGCCGAGGAGAGTCGGCGCCTGCGCTTGCCCTGCGGTGGGGTGCTGGTGGTGCTGGTGGAACACCGCGCGCCCAGCGGCGAGTGGATCGAGCACCTGCAAGCCCTGCAGGCGGCCTTGCTCGGTCAGCATCGCCTGGTGCGTCATGTCGACCTTGGCAGTGGTGCGCTGCGCCTGGATCCGGACGCCGGTCAGGGTAGCGAACGGGTGCAAGTCGTCGATGAAACGGTGCGCATTCATGTCGGTCCGGTGCTGCGCCTGATTCTCGCCGGGCTCTCCCCGGTGGCCGAGGCCTGCGCCGCTTTTGCCCGCGCCATCGGCTGCGAGGTGATCGCCTGCGACCCCCGCGAGGAGGTCGAGCACATCGTGCTCGACGGCGTGCAGATGCAGCGCGTGCTGCCCTCGCTGTTTATCGGCGCCGGAGGCTGCCACGCCGCCACCGCAGTGGTGGCGTTGACCCACGACCCGCGTATCGACGACCTGGCGCTGATGGAAGCGGTGCGCACCCCGGCGTTCTACATTGGCGCCATGGGCTCGCAGGCCACCTCGGCCAAGCGCGCCGAACGGCTCAAGCGCGTTGGCGGCCTGTCCGACGAGCAGATCGCGCGCCTGCACATGCCCATCGGTCTGGATCTGGGCAGCAAGGCGCCGGCGGAAATAGCCCTGGCGGTCATGGCGGATGTCCTGCGCGTGTACCACGGCAAGGCGCGTCATGCCTTGTGAGCAGGTCGCGGCCCTGGCGCTGGCGGTATTGCGCGGCGATATGCCCCGGATCGGCTCTACGACTCATGGATACTTGTGCGCCAAGGCAAATCGATCAAATATTGCGCAGCCCCGCTATCGAGGCTACTCAGCACATCCGCTGTGGTTTGGCCAAGATTTCTGGCCAGCGCTGCAGGGACTCGATGGCGATAGCGGTGCCCCTGAATTCCTCCGTGAGCACGCGGCGCCCGCCGTGGAGGGTCCAGGTATCCACCTGGATATCGATACGCCTGCCGACCTTCGGCTAACCGCCCCGAGGGAAATCTTCCAAGACGGCGCAGAGAGAACCAAGCGCTGCGGACAACGCTCATCCTGCGGATGAGGGAGAACAGCTTATGTCGGACGCTCAACGCGTATTTCATGGCAATTTCGGCCGCGTTGCCTTGTTGAACATGAACAAACCCTTGGTCATGCATACCCATTCGGAATGCCATGTGCTGGTGAAAGTGGCGGGAGACGACACCTTCTTCAACGTCCGTGGCCGTCAGGTGCCGCTGACCGACCGCAATGCGGTCCTGGTCAACGCCTGGGAACCGCATTATTTCGATTATCAGGCAGGTGCCGGCAATACCTTGATTCTGGCTCTGTACATCGAGCCGGCCTGGCTGGCCACCGCGCAACAGTCGCTCGCCTTGAGCAGTCGGCCAGACTTTTTTGCGCAATCCTCCATGGAACTGAGCACGCAAAACCGCAATCTGGCGGATCGCTTGATTGCTGAAATGCACAGCCCTGGCCTGGTTCCACAGGAGCGTATCGAGTTTTACCTGTTCGACTTCCTCATCCAGCTGATCGAAGACTCCTCGCAGTGGCGGCACCTCTGTCGGATGGGCGTTCGTACCGTCAATGACTACCGCGACGCGCGGGTGCGCAAAGGTACCGACTATTTGCTCAATCACCTGGATGACCCGGCGCCAATCGACAATGCGGCCAAAAGCTGCGGTCTGTCGCGCGCGCACTTCTATTCCCTGTTTCGCAAGGACACCGGCATGACCCCCAACCTGCTGCTCAATGCGGCGAGGATGCGGCGTGCCTTTTCCTGGCTCGACAGCGAACGCAGTGGCACCCTGGGCTTGCTTTCCGAGTCGTTGGGGTTCTCCGAGCAGGGGCATTTCACGCGCTTCTTCAAGCACCATATCGGCGCCTCGCCGAGCCAGTACCAGCGGGTGGTGGACAGTTACCCGCATTCCTGAGCCATGGATCCTTGGTGGTTGCCGGAGCCCAGTGCACAGGGTTCTTGCATTGAAGCGAGTGGCTGCTGCCGGTCGTGGCCGGCCAGCGTTGACCCGGGGTTACGGCGGTGCGCACCGCGCTGGATCGGGTCGCCCGAGCGCCGAAGAACAGCCTCGAGCCAGCGGCTGAAAAAACTAACCCCGCCACCGTTACCGGTGGCGGGGTTTGGTTTTGCTCATCGTCCCTCGCGGCTGCTCACACAGAGCTACGAACCTGTTCCCAGGTCAGGTCCAGGCACTTGCGTGCTTTTTCCACCAGCTCGTCGATCTCCGCACGGCTGATCACCAGCGGCGGCGCGATGATCATAGTGTCGCCCACGGCGCGCATGATCAGACCATTGTCGAAGCAATGACCGCGGCAGACCATGCCCACGCCCACCTCGCCGGAGAAGCGCGTGCGCGTCGCCTTGTCCCGCACCAGCTCGATGGCGCCGAGCATACCGACGCCGCGCACCTCGCCCACCAGCGGATGCTCGGCCAGCTCGCGCAGGCGCTTCTGCAGGTAAGGCGCGGTTTCCGTCCTGACCCGCTCGACTATGCCTTCTTCCTTGAGCAGGCGCAGGTTGGCCAGGCCCACCGCTGCCGCCACCGGGTGACCGGAGTAGGTGAAACCGTGGTTGAAGTCGCCGTGCGCCTCGATCGCCGCGAACACCTGGTCGCTGACGATCAGCCCGCCCATGGGCACGTAGCCCGAGGTCAGGCCCTTGGCGATGGTCATCAGATCGGGCTTGAGATCGTAGTAGTCGCTGCCGAACCACTGGCCGGTACGGCCGAAGCCGCAGATCACCTCGTCGGCGACGAACAAAATGTCGTACTTGGCCAGGATTTCCTTGATCCGCGGCCAGTAGCTCTCGGGCGGGATGATCACGCCGCCGGCGCCCTGGATCGGCTCGGCGATAAAGGCGGCGACATTCTCCACGCCCAGCTCGAGAATCTTCGCCTCCAGCTGGTCGGCGGCCCACAGGCCAAACTCGTCCGGGCTCTTGTCGCCACCCTCGCCGAACCAGTAAGGCTGCGGGATATGGGCGATGCCGGGGATCGGCAGGTCGCCCTGCTCGTGCATGCCCTTCATCCCGCCGAGGCTGGCGCCGGCCACGGTGGAGCCGTGGTAGCCGTTCTCGCGGGCGATGATGATCTTCTTGGCAGGCTTGCCCTGACACGCCCAGTAGTGGCGCACCAGGCGCAGCATGGTGTCGTTGCCTTCCGAGCCGGAACCGGTGAAGAACACGTGGTTCATGCCTTCGGGGGCCAGTTCGGCGATGGCCTGGGCCAGCTCCAGCACCGGCGGGTGGGCGGTCTGGAAGAAGGTGTTGTAGAACGGCAGCTGGCGCATCTGCGTCGCCGCGGCCTCGACCAGCTCCTCGCGACCGTAGCCGACGGCCACGCACCAGAGCCCGGCCATGCCGTCGAGGATCTTGTGGCCCTCGCTGTCCCACAGGTAGACGCCCTTGGCCTCGGTGATGATGCGCGGGCCCTTCTCGGCCAGCTGTTTGTAGTCGCTGAACGGCGCCAGGTGATGGGCGCGGCTCATGGCCTGCCACTGGGCGGTTTTCGGGTTGTGCATGGCGCCTCCTTACAGATACCAGCGGTATTCGCGCGGGTTGATGTCGTGCATAAAGGCCAGGTGATCCTGGCGTTTGTTCTCGCAATAGACCATGACGAACTCGCTGCCGAGGCCGGCGGCGACCCGCTCGCCGGCCTGCATGCGGCGCACCGCTTCGAGCATGTCCTTGGGAAAATCCACGCCGCTGGTGCGGTCGTCGTTGAGCGGGGCGATGGGCTCGGCCTGCGCGTCCAGGCCCTGCTCGATGCTGGTCAGGAGCGCCGCCAGCACCAGATAGGGGTTGGCATCGGCGCCGGGCAGACGGAACTCCAGGCGCAGGTTGCGCGCATCCGACTCGGGGATGCGCACGCAGGCGTCGCGATCCTCGAAGCCCCAGCTGGCGCGGCTGGCCGAGTTGACCATGGCGCCGAAGCGGCGGTAGCTGTTGTGGTTCGGCGCGTAGATCGGCATCAGCTGCGGCAGCAGCTGCAAGCAGCCGGCCACGGCATGGCGCAACGGGCGTTGCGCGTCGCGCGCCAGCAGGTTGTCGCCGGCCTCGTCGTACAGGCTGACGTGCACGTGCATGCCGCTGCCCGGATGCTGCAGGTAGGGCTTGGCCATGAAACTGGCGCGATGGCCGTACTTCAGCGCCACGCCGCGGGTCAGCCGGCAGAACAGCGCCGACCAGTCGGCGGCCTGCAGCGGGTCGGCATTGTGGCCGAAGTTGATCTCGAACTGCCCCGGGCCCAGCTCGGCGGTGATCACCGTGGCGTCGATGCCCTGCAGGCGCGCGGTCTCGGTGATGTCGCCGAGCACGCCTGCGAAACGCGACAACCTCTCGATATGCATGTTCGGCTGATCGTCGGCATCGCCGCTCAGGTCGTCGCGGGGGAACTGCGGCAGGCCATCCTTGAGCGCCTTGTCGAACAGGTAGAACTCCAGCTCGAAGGCCACCACCGGGCGAATGCCGCGTGCGGCCAGGCGCTGCACCACCCGCGCCAGCACCTCGCGCGGCTCGAACTCGATGGGCGCTTCGGTGCCGTCGGAGCTGATCAGCATCTGCCCCAGCGGCTGGCGCTCCCAGTTCACCGGCTTGAGCGTGCCGGGGATCAGCCGCCGCGGCGCGTCCGGGTCGCCGTCGTGGAAGCAGTAGTCGCCGATCTCGTAGAGCCCGCCCTGGGCGCCGAGCAGCACGCAGTTCTGCGGCAGCTTGAGGGCGCTGCCGGCGGCGACCTTTTCCAGCATTTCCACGGGGTAGCGCTTGCCGTAGAAATGCCCGGGGATGTCCAGGCAGATCAGGTCGACGAAGCGCACCTCGGGGTGGGCCTGGCGGAACTGGCGAACTTCATCGAGCAGTGCATCGGTAGTCATTGTTGTTGTGTCCACGTCGCAGAATCAGGTGTAAATCCACAGCACCCGCGTCGGGGTGTCGCCCGGGTTGGCGTAGCGCAGGCGTGCATAGCTCGGCACCTGGAAGGCGTCGCCGGCATGCAGGGTGGCGCCGCTTTCGTCCTCGCCCAGCCACAGCGTCAGCTGGCCTTCGAGCACGTAACCGCCCTGCTCCGAGCGGTCGCTCATCTGCCGCTCGCCGCTGCTGGCGCCGGATTCGAGCAGGCTTTCGAGCAGGGTGAAGGCGCCCTGCAGGGTCGGCGAGGCCATGATGTCGGTGATGCCGCCGGCGAAATACAGGGTGCGCCGCTCGTCCGGGCGGGTCACCCAGTCCAGCGCCTTGGGCCTGGGCAGGTTATAGAAATAGGTGGTGGGCACGTCGAGCGCCTCGCTGATGGCGGTCAGGTCCGCCACGGTCGGCCGCGACAGGCCGCGCTCGACCTGGGACAGGAAGCCCACCGAACGGCCGATACGTTCGGCCAACTCGTTCAGGGTGACCTTCTTGTGCTTGCGCAGGTCGTGGATGAGGATGGCCAGGGCGGCCATTTCTTCGTGCTTGTCCATCGCCGCCTCGTAATCAGAAATAGTCACGCAGTCGATACCAGGCCTTGCCGATGGCCTCCAGCGGCGCGGCCAGGCGCTCACCGAAGGGAAACGCCGGATTGCGCAGCTGCTGGTATAGCGCCAGCTCGTCGGGCTGGCCGAGGATGGCGTCGCTCACCGCCCGCGCCGCCGCCAGGGTCGGCAACACACCGTGGCCGGAGTAGCCCTGCAGCCAGTAGCGGCCGTTCTCGCCGCCGATATCCGGGGTGCGCGCGCGGGTCACGTCGATATGCCCGCCCCAGGCGAAGTCGATGGCCACGCCGGCCAGCTGCGGGAACACCCGTTCGAGGAACGGCCGGGTGGCCGCCGCCATGTCCTGCGGCAGGCCGCCCAGGTAGGTGCAGCCGCCGCCGAACAGCAGACGGTGGTCGGGAGTGCGGCGGAAATAATCGAGCACGAACTGGTTGTCGGTGACGCAGGCGTTGCGCGGCAGCAGCGCCGCGGCGCGTTCGGCGCCGAGCGGCGCGGTGGCGATCTGGTAGGTGCCCACCGGCAGGATGCGCCGGGCCAGGCGCGGCTCCAGGCTGTCGATATAACTGTTGCAGGCCAGCACCAGTTGCTCGGCCTGCACACTGCCCTGCGCGGTGCGCACGAGGTAGCCCCCGGCATGCGCCTGCTGGCTCAGCGCGCGGCTCTGCTCATGGAGCCGTCCACCGGCGCGGACGAAGGCTTCGGCCAGGCCCAGGGCCAGCTTGAGCGGATTGAGGTGACCGGCCTCGGGATCGAAGAGCCCGGCCTGGTAGCGCTCGCTGGCGACCCACTCCGGCATCTGCTCGCGGGAGACGAACTGCAGCGTGCGATGGCCCCACTTGCGCGCGGCCTCCTCCTGCCATTCGTGCAGCAACGCCACCCGCCGCGGCAGCACCGCGGTCCACAGGTGGCCGCGGCGGTAGTCGCAGTCGAAGCCGTGGCGCTGCGGCAGCTCGCGCAGCTCGCCGGCGGCCCAGGTCATGCCGTCCCACAGCCGGCGGGCGCGTTCGAGACCGAGGGCTCGTTCCAGCGGCGGCATATCGCAGGACCAGCCGAGAATCGCCTGGCCGCCGTTACGCCCGGACGCGGCCCAGGCCACTCGACTGGCCTCCAGCAGGATCACCCGCTTGCCCGCCTCGGCCAGGCGCAGCGCCGTGTGCAGGCCGCTGAAACCGCCGCCGATCACCAGCACCTCGCAGCGCTGCTCGCCCTGCAGCGGCGCATGCTCGCTCAGGCGATCGGCGCAACTGTGGGTGTAGTAGCTGTCGACGTGCTGGCTGGCGTGGCGGAACATGGGCGCCTCATGAAATTATCAATTTGTAATTTCATGAAAATCTACGCTGATAAATTCACAAAGGCAAGCCGTGCCTCTGCCGCCCTCGCCCAACACGCCGCGGACACGGCCGACGCCTCAGGCCACCTGTTGCAGTGGCTCCAGCGCGCATTCGAGGCTGGCGATCAGGTCTGCGCCAATGGCCTCGGCCAGCACGCCGCGCAAGGTTTCGCCGGCGAGAAAGGCGTCCCGCGCCGCGACCGAGCGCCAGCGCCCCTCCACCTGCCAGCCCGGGGCATCGCCGGCCAGCGGGAAAATCCGCAGCTCCAGGCAGCCCGATCCATCGATGCCGACGCCATCCAGCCGGGCCAGGCATTGGCCCAGTTGCGCCGAACGGCGCTGGCGGGCGCGAAAGGTCATACGGTGAACGATGCACATGACAACCTCCTGGAATGCATTCAGTACAGGCCCGCGGCGTTGCGCTGCAGCACGTGGGGCGCGGCGTCGGGCTCGCCGAACGGCGCGCAGTCGCCGGCCCGCGAATCGAGCCAGGCGGTGGCGAGCAGCAGCAGGGTCAGGGGCGCGAGCAGCCATTTGCTGGACATGGCCTGTCCTCCTTGTGGCGAATGGGGCCCAATCACCGATCAGCGGGCGATAGCGCGACTGCCGCTGAATTGGCGCAGTGGCTTGCCTCTGTCGGCGCTGACGGCAGGGCAATCGGCGATGCCTGCAGAGACTAGGTCGGCCGGCGTGTGAGCGTTAGTCGATTACTGGCCAATTCTTGCCTAAAACTGCCAAGACAATTTGACCGAAGAGAAATCGACAGGGGTTAACGCCATGGATGAAACACCTTGTTTCATCGGCGATTTGCCCATTCCTGGCGAATATTTGCCTAATCCTGCCACCCCTCATGACTTGCCTGAAAAACCTGGCTAGGCTTCACGCTTGCTCAGGAGATTTGCCATGCAGTCACCCACGCACAGCACCAGCGCGCTCGAGACCCCGCTGGCCGAACTCAGCCATGAACTGGCGCGCCTGGTCGAACGCTTCGTGCCCGAAGACGGGGTGCATGTCACCGCCATTCCCGGCCTGAAACTGGCGCGGGCCACCACGCCCAGCCTGCCGATGCAGACGGTGTACGACCCCTGCCTGTGCATCATCGCGCAGGGCAGCAAGGAGATCCGCCTGGGAGACGAGCTCTACGTCTACGATCCGCTGAACTACCTGGTGGCCTCGGTGGTGCTGCCGGTGACCGGTCGGGTGATCGAGGCCAGCCCGCAGCGGCCCTACCTGAGCCTGGCGTTGGAAATCGATCCGGCGCTGATCAGCAGCCTGCTCACCGAGATGCCGCCTATCGCGCCCCCCGATGCCGCCTCGCAACGCGCACTGTTTCTCGATCGCCTCGACCCACGCCTACTGGACGCGGTGATCCGCCTGCTGCGCCTGCTGGAAACCCCGCGCGACATCGCCATGCTGGCGCCGCTGGCGCTGCGCGAGATCTTCTACCGCATGCTGCTCAGCCCGCAGGGCCATCGCCTGCACGAGGTGGTCATCGCCGACAGCCAGAGCCAGCGCATCTCGCGCGCCATCGAATGGTTGCGCAAGAACTTCGATCAGCCGCTGCGCATCGAGGAGCTGGCGCGCGAGGTCAACCTCAGCCCGTCGACCCTGCATCACCGCTTCAAGGCGGTCACCGCCTTCAGCCCGCTGCAGTACCAGAAGCAGCTGCGCCTGCAGGAGGCGCGCCGACTGATGCTGTGCGACAACCTGGAGGCGGCGGCGGCCAGCTACCGCGTCGGCTACGAGAGCCCGTCGCAGTTCAGCCGCGAATACAGCCGCCTGTTCGGCTCGCCGCCGCAGCGCGACATCGCCCGCCTGCGCCAGGCGGCGCAGAGCCAGGCGGTGTCCTGATAACCGCACAGGACCATGCCCCGAGGGAGGCGCTTCAGCGGCGAGCTTTTCCACCCTTTCTTAAAGGATGATCGCCGCTAAAGCCCCTCCCACGGCAGGTTCTACAGCCCCATCTGCTTGGCGATGATCTCGTTCATGATCTCGCGCGTACCGCCGCCGATGGAGAGGATGCGGTTGTCGCGGTACAGCCGCTCCACCAGGCTCTCACGCATGTAGCCCATGCCCCCGAGGATCTGCACCGCGTCGTAGGTAAGGCGGTCGGCGATATCGGTGGCGAAGTTCTTGGCCATGGAGATTTCCTTGATCACGCTGCGGCCCGCGGCCATCTGCGCCGCCTGGCGATAGGTGAATTCGCGCGACACCTCCAGCTGGGTGGCCATCTCGGCCAGGCGGTGCTTGAGCACCTGAAACTTGCCCAGCGGCTTGCCGAACGCCTGGCGCTCGCGCGCCCAGCGCAGCGATTCTTCCAGCGCCAGCTGCGCGGTCATGTTGGCCATGACCGCCAGGCTCAGACGCTCGCTCTGGAAGTTGGCCATGATACAGGCGAACCCGGCATTCTCCGCGCCGATCAGGTTTTCCGCCGGCACCCGGCAGTCGTCGAAGAACAGCTCGGCGGTGTCCGAGGCCCACCAGCCCATCTTCTTCAGCTTGCGCCCGACGGAAAAACCCGGCGTGCCCTGCTCGATCAGCAGCAGGCTGACGCCGCCGAAGCCCTCGCCGCCGGTACGCACCGCCACCGTGTAGTAATCGGCGCGCACGCCGCTGGTGATGAAGGTCTTGCTGCCGCTGACCCGGTAGCAATCGCCGTCGCGCACTGCGCGGGTCTTGAGGTTGGCCACGTCGGAGCCGCCGGATGGCTCGGTCACCGCCAGCGCCATGATCTTCTCGCCGGCCAGCACCTGCGGCACCACCCGCTCGCGCAACGCCGGCCTGGCCCACTTGAGCACCGGCGGCAGGCCGATATCCAGCGAGCCGAGCCCGGCCACCAGACCGCCAGAGCCGCAACGCATCAGCTCCTCGCTGGCCGCCACCTTGGCGAATACATCGCCCTCGTGGCTGCCGCCATACTGCTCCGGGTAGCCGATACCGAGGATGCCCGCCGCGCCGGCCTTGAGGTACAGCTCACGGGGAAACTCCTCGGCCTCCTCCCAGTCATCGATATGCGGCAGGATCTCGCGTTCGACGAACCGCCGCACCGAATCGCGGATCAGTTGGTGGGAATCATCGAAGTACGACTGAGGGGCGGCCATGCGGGGTTCTCCCGTTATTGTTTCGGCCACCCTAACCTAGCGCTTGCTTGGTTTTCAAGCGAGCGTTTTATTTCTGCTCGCGCAAGGCCCTTCTGACCCGCGCCTGCATCTCGTAGGCCGGCCCTTCCACGGACTGGAAATCGCGGGTGTAACGCTGGGCGAAGCCATCGCTGCCCCAGTCGCGATACTGCTGCACATGCCACAGCTCATGGGCCCAGAGCGCCACGTCGTGCTCGGCGGCCTGGTCACTGCGAAACACCACCACATCGACCAGGGTCACGGCCTGCACGTCCGGGTTCTGCAACATGAGGGTGGCGGCGTCCATCTCCTCGGTGATGCCCACGCGAAAGCGCACTTCGTCCAGCAACGCGGCGTCGTAGAAAGGTGCGAGCTGCGCGCGGATCATCAGCGGTAGCGGCTCGGTGCCGGCCCGCAGCGTCGCCTGGCGCGATTGCAGCAGCCAGGCCTCGAGTCGTGTCGCCGCCAGGTTCAGGCCGTCCTCATGCAGCCGAACCGGATCGGGCACGCACAGGCAGGAGCCGCCCAGGCAGACCTGCACCTGCCCGCTCGGACATTGGGCCTGTGCGGCAAGCGGTGCCCCGAGCACCAGCAGCAGGGCGGCGCGGCGCAGGGCGGTGGCGATCGTGGGCATGGCAGAGACGCCAGAGACTACGGCTGATCAGAGGCTGATCGGCCGGCGTCCGGCCAGCGCGTGAGCCAGGGTGCCGCCATCGACCAGCTCCAGTTCGCCGCCCAGCGGCATGCCGTGGGCGATGCGCGAGGCGACCAGGCCCTTGCCGGCCAGCAACTGGGCGATGTAGTGGGCCGTGGCCTCGCCTTCCACCGTCGGGTTGGTGGCCAGGATCACTTCGCTGAAGCTGCCGGCGGCGATGCGCTCGAGCAGTTCGGGGATGCCGATGGCCTCCGGGCCCAAACCGTCGAGCGGCGACAGATGGCCCTTGAGCACGAAGTAGCGGCCGCGATAGCCGGTGTGCTCCACCGCATGCACGTCCATCGGCCCTTCCACCACGCACAGCAGGCTGTCGTCGCGGCGCTCGTCGAGGCACAGCTGGCAAAGCTCGTCCTCGCTCAGGCTGCGGCAGCGCTTGCAGTGGCCGACCCCTTCCATCGCCGCATTCAGCGCCTGGGCCAGGCGCAGGCCGCCGCTGCGGTCGCGCTCGAGCAGCTGCAGGGCCATGCGCTGGGCGGTCTTCTGTCCCACCCCGGGGAGGATGCGCAGGGAGTCGATCAGTTGACGGATCAGGGGGCTGAAGCTCATGGGGTTCCTACAGGTTCGTAGCCCGGATGCAATCCGGGAAAGATGTCACTGGGCATTCCCGGATTGCATCCGGGCTACACACTTGGCGCATTTGATCCAACCGCCGCCACGGGGGCGATCAGACGGTATGCAGTACAAGGCGCGAAAGGCCCCGAGCACCGGAGTTTACGTCTGTAAATGAGGAGGGCCTTTCGCAACGCAGTAATGCGTGCCGGCTGGGCGTCACATGCTCAGAAAGGCATTTTGAAACCGGGGGGCAGCTGCATCCCTGCGGTCATGCCGGCCATCTTCTCCTGGCTGTTCTGCTCGACCTTGCGCACCGCGTCGTTGACCGCGGCGGCGATCAGGTCTTCGAGCACTTCCTTGTCTTCCTGCATCAGACTGTCGTCCAGGGTGATGCGCTTGACGTCGTGGCGACCGGTCATCACCACGCTGACCAGGCCGGCGCCGGACTGGCCGGTGACTTCAGCGTTGGCCAGTTCTTCCTGCATCTTCTGCATCTTTTCCTGCATCTGCTGAGCCTGCTTCATCAGGCCGGCCATGCCACCTTTCATCATCTCGGTATCCTCGGTGTTCGGGGGTTAACTGGGGGTGTCGATGGGCTCGATGCTGCCGTCGCGCACCTTGGCGGCGAACTGCTGGATCATCTGTTGCACCAGCGGGTCGGCCTGGATCGACGCCTCGGCGCTGCGCTGACGCTCGGCGCGGCGACGCGCGGCGGCCTGCGCCGGGGTTTCCTGCTCGGGCTTGCGCAGCTCGATGCGCAATTTGATGCTGCGCCCCTGCTGCTGGTTCAGCGCGTCATTGAGGCGGCGCTGCTGGGTCGGGTTGAACAGCGCGCTGTGCGCCGGATCCAGGTGCAGCAGCCAATCGTCACCGTTGGCCTCGATCAGCGTGCAGTTGGCGGCGATGCTGCCGGTCATGCCGCCCAGGCCGAGCTGCGGGAACAGCGCCAGCCACTCGGCGGCCAGGCCGGTAGCCGGCTTGGCTGCGGGCAGGGGTTCGGCGGCGGCCGGCGCCGCGACCTCGGCCTGGCCGAAATCGTAATCCAGCGTCTCGGCGTCCATTTCCACATAGTCGTAATCGCCGAGCGGCGGCTCGTCCTCGTCGCCCTCCGCTGCGCCTGCCGCGGGTGGCTCGGCCGGGGCAGGCGGAGTTGCCGCTGGCGCTGCCTCGACCAGCGCTTCGGCGGCCGCAACGGCCGCCACTGGCTCGACCAGGGGCGCAGAGGGCATAGGTTCGCTGGCCGGTGCGGCAAGCGTCGGCGCTTCCCAGGGCAGGTCGCTTGCCGCGGCAGCTGGCTCGGGCTCAGGCTCGGCGGGCGGCGTGGCGCCGATCTCTGGGCTCGGCGGCTGAATCGGCTCGGGCTCGGCAACAGGCAGCGGCGCTGCTACCGGCGGGGCCGCGATCACCGGTGCCGGCGCGATGGGCGCCGGCGCGCTGACAACGACTGCGGCAGGCGCGGCGGCAATGACGGCAGCCGGCGCCGCCATAGCGGGGCCGGCCACTGGGCTTGGTTGGGAATCAGCAGTGGCCTGGCTGATCCCCAAGGGCTTTAGCGTCACCCTCGGTGCATCGTCGGCATCGGCTGGACGGAAGGCCAGCATGCGCAACAGCACCATCTCGAAGCCGCCGCGTGGATCCGGCGCCAGCGGCAGGTCGCGACGGCCGATCAGGCCCATCTGGTAATAGAACTGTACGTCTTCGGCGGGCAGCGCCTGGGCCAGCTGCAACACCCGCTCGCGGTCGCCCTGGCCGTTGTCCACTGCCTCCGGCAGGGCCTGGGCGATGGCCACGCGGTGCAACACGTTGAGCATCTCGGCCAGCACGCCGTTCCAGTCGGGGCCCTGTTCGGCCAGGTGACGCACCGCCTCGATCACGCCCCGCGCATCGCCCTCGATCAGCGCATGCAGCACGCCGTAGACCTGGCCGTGATCCAGGGTACCGAGCATGGCGCGCACGTCGGCGGCCAGCACCTTGCCCTCGCCGAAGGCGATGGCCTGGTCGGTCAGGCTCATGGCGTCGCGCATCGAGCCGTCGGCGGCGCGGCCGAGCAGCCACAGGGCGTCGTCCTCGAACGGCACGTTCTCGGCAGTCAGTACGTGAGTCAGGTGCTCGACCACCCGCTCCGGCGGCATGTTCTTCAGCGAGAACTGCAGGCAGCGCGACAGCACGGTGACCGGCAGTTTCTGCGGGTCGGTGGTGGCGAGGAGGAATTTGACGTGGGGCGGCGGCTCCTCCAGGGTCTTCAACAGGGCGTTGAACGAGCTGGTGGAAAGCATGTGCACTTCGTCGATCAGGTAGACCTTGAAGCGCCCGCGGCTCGGCGAATACTGCACGTTGTCGAGCAGTTCGCGGGTGTCCTCGACCTTGGTGCGGCTGGCGGCGTCCACTTCGATCAGGTCGACGAAGCGCCCCTCGTCGATCTCCCGGCACACCGAGCAGGTGCCGCAGGGCGTCGAGCTGATGCCGGTCTCGCAGTTCAGGCACTTGGCGATGATCCGCGCGATGGTGGTCTTGCCCACCCCGCGGGTGCCGGTGAACAGGTAGGCGTGGTGCAGGCGCTGGCTGTCCAGGGCGTTGATCAGGGCCTTGAGCACATGGGTCTGGCCGACCATTTCGCGGAACGAGCGCGGACGCCATTTACGTGCAAGAACCTGATAACTCATGGAAAACCGTCGTATGAGGAAAGCAAAGTGGGCTAATCCTAGCGGAGCGACCGGCAAATTGCATCCGCCGCCCGCGCCCGCCCTCTGGCGCGCGGCACGGAGGAAAAATGTCGCTGGCTAATTCTTGACCAAGCCGTTACCATACGCCGCGTTCGTACCACGCTGTAAGTCATTCGGGCCTCGCGCCCTCTCGCTGGTTTCCCGGTTCAACGCGTAGCACGCCGCTGCTGCCGCCCTCCCCGATCCCACCTGCTGACTGATCAGGCCGACTCGCCACCTGGCGCAGTGCTTTGCCTGCCTCCGACGTACCGACCCGTTGAAGAACCGTAACATCGGAACTTTATCGTGCTAATCAAGCTCCGAGCAGGTTCATGCCAATGGCCATAGCAGGCCGACCTCATGGAGCAATATTCCGCGCACTGACGCGCAGCTGTTTTTAGGAAGTACCCAGAAAAATGAATACTCAACATCAGATTCAGGATGCCATTGGCACCCTAACCCGCGCCTTCGCGCCCTTCGACTGCCGCATCCAGGCCACTCGCAAGGGCAGCTTCAGCTTCACCCTGGTCAACCAGGCCGGAATCGCCCAGTACAGCCAGCGGCTGTACCCCGGTCAGTACAGCGGTGAATCGCTGCAGCGCGTGATCGAGCGCACCAAACAGTCGCTGACCGCCTGAACTTACCCAGGTTCCGCGGGTCACAGAGTGTCACCCTCAGGATGGAGTAAGGTCATGGAACTCACCAACCAGCAACTCGTCGAGCGTCTGTTCAGCCCGCTGCGCGCCAGTTTCAGCCCGCCGCGCCCGGATGGCAGCATCGTCCTCGCCCTGCTCGACGAGAGCGACAGCACGGTCTACAGCCGCGTGCTCGGCAAACCCCAGCTCGAAGACCGCGACGCCTTCGCCCAGGGCCTGGAGGAAATCCGCCTGGAACTGGCGGTGCGCGCCGGCAATATCCCCGCCGACCTGCGCAAGACCCTCAAGGAACAGGACAGCGTGCTCAGCTATCGCCTGGCCTGAGCCTCGCAGACCGCAAAGCCCGCGCCCGTCGCGGGCTTTTTCTTGCGCGCAGGAAAACGCCGCCACTGGCAGATGCTGATAAAGAGGAGGAATTGCTGAGACCCGGCGGACGCCGGAGAAACTGGAGGTGGACCCTACCAGCCACACCCCGGCACTCGATGTCACCGCTGCGGCTGCTCCCTTCCGGGCCTTGGCCAGGGTGGCATGCAAGCATGCTCGCAGTTTGCTGGAAGCCGCACTGCGTCTGGGCTGATCGGGGTTTGATAGGGGTACACTCAGGTTCATTTCGGGCGAACGAGCACGCCTGAAGCACGGCCAAAAATCTGGGGTGTGGCTAGCACTGTACAACTTAGCTGTACCACACAGGTGTACAACATGGCCTTCATCACCCGTCGCGGAGCCGTCTATTACCTGAATCTCCGGCTTCCGAAACATCTCTACCCGAGGTGTCACACATTGCGCTTGAGCCTGGGCATTCGGGACCGCAGAACTGCCCTCTTTCTCGCCAGCACACTCGCAGAACGAGTCCATCAGCACATAGTCGCCCAGCCGCTCACAGAGCCCCGTAGACTGCGCTTCCTGTGTGCGGAATGGCGAGACAGCGCCCCTATACCGGCAGCCATCCAAACACCCGCCAGAGCCCGTAGAAGCAGCACGGAAAGCACCTGCTCTGAAGGCACTACTTTGGGTAGCCTGTCGAAGCTGTACATAGATGAGGGGAAGCGGAGCGGTGCCTGGCGAACAGTCAACACACTGGACGTGGAGCGAGCCCTGCGGGACTTCTTTGATCTGATGGGCGACATGCCCGTCTCAGCTTTTGATGTGGAGCAGGCCCGCACCCTGAAGGAGCGTTTGGCTCGCTGCCCGCAGTACTTTGCCCAGCGTCCGGAGTTCAAAGGAAAGACTCTGCGGCAGGTGATCGACTCGCCCACGAACTACAAGACCATCACTGCTGTCACGATCAACAATCGCCTTCGCAAGCTGACGTCCTTCTTCCACTGGTGCAAGAAAAACGGCTACATCGAACAAAATCCCCTAACAGGGATGAAAGTCATGACTGGCTCAGCAAAGGACGCCCGCCTGTCATTTGACCCTTGCGACCTAAAGGCCTTGCTCAACCTAGAATCACTGAGCAACGAGGCCCGCAAGCACCCGTGGCGGTACTGGCTCCCCCTCCTCGCCCGCTTCACTGGCGCTCGACTGGAAGAGCTGTGTCAGTTGCACGTCGATGACATCACCACCACCCAAGGCATCCCGTGCATCCGAATCGACGACAGCCGTAAAGGCCAGAAGCTCAAGAACCAGAGCAGCCGCCGAATTCTGCCAATACACCATCAGCTACTGAGTCTTGGATTGCTGGAGCACGTAGAAACCGTTAGAGCTGCCGGTCACTACCGCCTCTTCCCCGATCTGGAAGCGACCCGCGACAAGCTTGGTCATGCCCCATCGAAGTGGTTCAGCCGCTACAAGACGAAGCTGGGCATCGATGACCCCAGAAAGACCTTCCATAGCTTCCGGCACACCTTCATCGACGACCTACGAGAGGCTGGCGTACAGGACTCGCTGATTAAGCGGATGGCTGGGCATGAAGACAACACTGTGACTTTCGGTGTCTACGGCAGTCGCTTACAACTCACTGCCATGTCACAGGCTATGCGGGGCCTACCTTCAGATCACGCAATTCAGAAAATGCAAGACATTATTGACAAACGGTAGGCATTTAGATATAGTGGGCGCCTGTTCCGACGAACAGAAGATCAGCACGAAAAGCCTCCACGCGACCACCGTGAAATTCCATCCGGTGCCTTGCAAGGGGGCTTTTTATTGCCTGCGATTTACCAACCGAACCACGGCATCACCGAGAGGACTTGCCTATGACCTGAACTTGAAGAAGGAGAACCATATGGAAAACCGCGTTATCCCCTCATGCAATACACCCAGCAACACCCCCCACATTACTGGGCCCAGCCTTGCGGCCATCCACGCTGCAATCATTGAGAAGCGAGCCGATGTAGTTGGTGGCTTCATCGTTGACATCAAAACTGGCGAGATCATCGGTGAGTACATTCAGAGCCCGACTCCCCTCACGCCATTTCATCCAAGCTTTCACAGGGCGCCTGACGAAGTCTTGAGCGTCGATGAATGGGCGGACTACCTGAAACAGCACGTTGACCGTCGCAAGCTCCCTACCCACACCACGCATGCGCTGTACGCTGCACAGGACATGGCGCTGGGTATGCGCTTCCGAAAGGGTGGAAACTCTCAAATCAGCAAGCCGATGCTGGCTCTGCTGCTCCAACTCCACGAGCTTGTACTGTATCGCAATGTGATTGTTATGCCGCAGGCAGACCTGTCGGAGCGTCTTGGGGTGGCCGAATCGAACCTACTTACTAAACTGGCCAAGCTTGTGGACGCAGGGTTACTCAAGGTATTCACCTCGCGCAGTGGTGCGATGCGAAAGGGCGAGGTCAAGCTCCTACTCAATCCGTGGTTAGTGTTCCGTGGCTCAGACCCACTTCGGGATGCTGCAGTTGATACTTGGTATCGCCATACAATGCGACAGGACAGCCAAGCAAGGGGGCATGATTGCACCGCACGGAATGCAGCATAAGCTTTCGTAGGTTTATCAAAAAATCTAGGGAAAAATCGGACTGTAGCCCCCTAAATTCAAGGGGGTTGCAAAATTCCTCATTATAAGAGAGTGAAGCTCGACGTGCAATGCACGGGGAAGAGAACTCTCGCACGGGTAGAGCGAAAGCTCTGAACGTAACTGCTCTTCGGGGGTAAGCTCCGCTTACAGTGTTACTCTCAGAATATAATATTATGGCATACAAAAAAAACACAGTACACCCAATCAAAAAGATTACCACTAACGTAATGAGATACTCTGTACCAGAGGTCAACCTCTGACGGGAGTTACACCTGATGCGTAGCATCGGAAGGTTTTACACAAAAGAATTTAGGGGAGATGATTATCATCATTTCTTTCTCCCCTTACTATGATAACTAGATAAATTCAAGCAAGTGTCAGTCTCAAGCTTGCGCTTGCAATATTGCACTACTGAATGCTCCCGCATTGATTTATTTCAACACATCAGCGACAGCTGATAGCTTTACACTCAACAGTGTTGTTAGGGGAATAATAAATTAATAATTTATTCCCTTTCTCCATCCATAGTAACTGGATCAACTCAAAGCTGACGCTTGTAGAGTGGGCAAGCTCCGAACTTCGTTCGACCTATCAGAATAGTTCTAATTCGTAGTGCGTGATGGGTATAAAAATACTTTGCTCCCTACTCTTAGCTTTTGATCTTCGATCTTTAGTGTGATGGCTCAAATGCGTAGCATTGGGAGTGGTATCCGCACCAATGGTCAACCATTGGTATATATACACTTACAGATTGAAGAATATTGTTTGTGTTCATGTATCTGCTCTTGATCCTACCGTGTAATCAACACACAGCGTGAGCTGTGAGAATTCCTCTCCCTCCAAGGGTGCGTGTAAATAATCATTATTAATTAGCCATAATCCATTGTTAAATGTATGGCTTTCATACAGCTTCTAATATGTAACACGTCTGTAGCCCGCATTATACCTGGGTCATTTACACAGATGCTAAGCAGAACGGTTCTTCACAGCCATAAATGAATTTTCTTGAAAATACGCACACACAAATACCTCTGATTCACACACGAGCGCCATATTCAACACACTCCAGACGAACGATGTATGTAACATTGAGAATCCCCAGGCTAAGAAAATCAGCTCTACGTCAATAGCGATTTGGAGATGCTGCCTAAGCCCTGCCGTAGTCAATTGAGTACACCCTCAAGCTCACAGCTCAGTGAATACACGCACCTTGATAGAGCCGTATTCATTAGGATTGCATTCGTGTAATGCATACAGTAGAGTTCGAGTCTCTAGAGGCTAATGAATACGAAGGGGTGTGAGATGGCACAGGTTGGATACGTTCGCGTTAGCTCGGTTGACCAGAACACAGAACGTCAGCTTGACGGCATCACCCTGGACAAGACATTCACTGACAAGGCATCTGGCAAGGACACACATCGTCCTCAGCTCCAAGCCCTGCTTGAGTACGTGCGAGAAGGTGACACCATCCATGTGCACAGTATCGACCGCCTAGCCCGCTCCCTAGCCGACCTCCTCAAGCTGGTGGAAGACCTGAATACCAAAGGTGTACACGTCCGCTTCCACAAAGAAAATCTTGAGTTCACTGGGGAGAACAGCCCCATGCAGAAACTCATGCTGAGTATGATGGGGAGCTTTGCCGAGTTTGAACGTTCGATGATTCGTGAACGTCAGCGGGAAGGAATTGCCAAGGCGAAGGAGAATGGCGTGTACAAGGGGCGTGCCAAGTCAGTTGACGACGATGCAATCCGCACCCTTGTAGTTAGTGGTGTGTCATTCCGTAAAGCTGCTGAACAGCTTGGAGTGAGCTTGTCTAGTGTGCAACGAGCAATGAAAGCATAATAGCCTCTACAGACCCCTAGGAGCTCCGTCAAGGGGCTTCTCTCGTTTCTGGCTACATAGGGTAGTGCATCTTTCAAGCGTTGCACCAGCAGCCGCCTAGACACCATAGCGGCATAACTTATTTTGAAAAAGCCCAGCTCCAGACTACCCCCTGTCTTGCACGGTTAAGCACTTCTCGCTTTAAGTCAGCGCTCCAGGGGAAGCCCCTAGATTATTTTCCAACCAGCTCCATAGACCCCCCACCCTATGCAAGATCATTTTTCGGCGGGAAATGGATTTACACAGGGAGAGTTGTCTCCTCGCACACGTATGCAGTCTCTGATACCCTCGCCCACCGCACACTCGACCACTTGACCATCGCGTTTTTTGGAAGGAAACAAAAAATCGGGCTTAAAACCTCCATTTAAGGAAGAACTATGAAATTGGATCGAAACTCAGGCGGCAGGATCACCCGATAATGGTTTAACAAACCTCTCATTGAAATAGTTCCCCTCCTCTTTGCCCGTCGGCACAAAATCTGCAATCTTTACAGTCGAAACTTGCTGAGAAATTAGCCTTGCTACCTCCTCTACATAGTCAAGATCAGCACTTACACCCGACAACCTAAATACTTCCATACCTAATGGGGTAACTGAGTAAGCTGGGATACTAATCATCTTCGAAGCGTCGGAGTCTTCAATAATAATAATTTTAGCCCCCGCAAACATATAGTTGACATATCGATCAGAAGCCCTGGACGAATACTGCATTTGCAGACCCAAGGATTCTACCCCAGCAATCAACCCGAGATTCTGCAACAGCAAGAAGTCTTTAAAAACAACCCCCTTAGACTTATAGAAATCCTCAAGATTCTTTGCAATTGCGTTTGTAATAACGAACCTAGCAACTCTCTCGATGACCTCTGCCTCCCCCCTGGACAGGCACTTTAAAAACTCCAGAGTTCTCATTGAGTAGGTTCCAGGCTTCTTCACCTCGCCAGCAAGAACCTTTCCCCATAAAGCCTGCAACTCTTCCGACGAAACTCTCCCTGCATACTCTCTCCAAGCAAAAATCCAGTCTCCATCTATATCTTCATCAACCGAATCCTCAGCACCAGATGAAAGCTCTGTCTCTGCGTACATAATCGCTTTTGCTACGTTTATCTCTCTTTTAACTGACTCAGACTTTGCGGCTGAAACAGCCAAATCAACGACACTTATATCTCCCACATCTGGCTCAATTTTTTCAAAGGCATCGCCAACTCTGCCTCTATTATCCGCAAGCAGCTTAACGCTACCATCCGAACAGTACACAGCCTCCCCGGAAGCTATTTTCTTCACATCTAGCTCTGTTTGAGCAATTAGGAGCATTTCAGCTCGTCTCGTTTGAAGTCGTTGCTTATCAAGACGCTGCTCATGCCATGGCCGCAGTATTCCACCAATACCTTTATCGACCAACGACTCCCACATTTTTATGATTAAATCTTCGCCCAGCATTTTCATGGATCCCACCGGTGCTCAAATCAAGGTCAGAGTCGGAGTTTCTTCATCGCTATCCGTGCATAGCCTCGCCGTCGCAATCACTTTTCCGGACTGGAAACTCAAACCAAATCAAAAGGCCACTATACCGCGACAAACAAGAAAGCCAATCTCCCCAGAACGGCGAAATTGACTAGAGATGGACGGCATGGCACCTGTCACCGACGCTGTGGCACGGCTAAGCATTGAAGTGAGCTTGGAGAGGAGAAATTCTGTCGACTAGAATGCCCAGCATGGTGCACCACTCAGGTGTACCTAAACGCTGTTCCACTCTTCGATTTTTGGCGAGAAAAGTCTTTTAGAATTAAAGACTTAGAAACTGGAGGTGGACCCCACCAGCCACACCCCGGCACTCGATGTCACCGCTGCGGCTGCTCCCTTCCGGGCCTGACCGGGTTCACGGCTGATCAATGCGAGGGGACCGGCAGGGCCACCATAACGCTGCCCGCCTGGCGACGGGCCGCGCCATTGTAGCGACTAAACGCAAAGTTACAACCGCTTCAATCACTTAGATTCGTCGGTTGCCCTATTCAGACACGGAAACGGCCCACCAGCTGGGCCAGCCCATGGGACAGCTCGGACAGGTGTCGGCTGGCGCGGGTGCTCTGCTCCGAGGTCTGCGCCGCCTCGTTGGACAGGTCGCGGATATCGCTGATATTGCGCGCGATCTCCTCGGTGACGCTGCTCTGCTCCTCGCAGGCGGTGGCGATCTGCGCGGCCATGTCGTTGATGCGCTGCACCGAATCGCCGGTGACGCTCAGCGCCTGGTCGACCCCGGCGGCCTGTTCGACGCTCTGCCGCGCCCGCGCGCTGCCCGAATGGGTGGCCTTGACCGCGTTCTGCACGCCGACCTGCAGGCGCTCGATCATCTGCTGGATGTCCTTGGTCGATTCCTGGGTGCGCGCCGCCAGGGCGCGCACCTCGTCGGCGACCACGGCGAAGCCACGACCCTGCTCGCCAGCCCGCGCCGCCTCGATGGCGGCGTTGAGCGCCAGGAGGTTGGTCTGCTCGGCGATGCCCTTGATCACCGCCAGCACCGCGCCGATGTTGGCGGTTTCCTGTTCCAGGGTCTGGATGGTGTCGGAGGCGCTCTCCACCTCCTGGGCCAGCTGGCGAATCGAATGGATGGTGGCGCCGACCACCTCGGCGCCCTCGCGCGACTGCACCTCGGCATGGCGTGCGGCATCGGCGGCGTTCTGCGCGTTGCGCGCCACCTCATGCACCGCCGCGCTCATCTCGGTGGCGGCGGTGCTGACCTGATCCACCGCGGCATGCTCGCTGCTGATCAGCCGATCGTTGGCCGCGGCCATGCCGGCCAGGCTCTGCGCCGAGTCGGCCACCTCGCCGGTGACCCGGCCGACTTCCTTGATCAGCGGCTGCAGCTTGTCGAGAAAGCGGTTGAAGGCATGGCTGAGCTTGCCCAGCTCGTCCTTCGACAGCACGTCGAGGCGCACCCGCAGGTCGCCGTCGCCATCGGCGATCTGCTCGATGCGGTACAGCAGGTTGTGCAGCGGCCGGGTCACCAGCAGCGGAAAGCCCAGCACCAGCACCAGGCACACGCCCAGGCCGATGGCGATGATCAGCCCCTGCTGCCAGGCCAGTGCCTCGCCGCGGGCGATGGCGGCGGTGCCGACCGCGTTGGCGGCGCCATCTTCCAGCTCGCCGAGCTTGTCGATGGCGGTGCGCGCCGCCTCGAACTGCGCCTCGCTGTCGCCGAAGCTGAGCCGGCTGGCGCCGTCCGGATCGCTGGCGGCCAGTTCCAGCACCCGCTGCGAGGTGGCCTTCCAGCGCTCGAAACCGCGGTCGAACTCGGCCACCAGCGCCAGCGCCTCACTGCCCGGCTGCATGTCGGCGAACCTGTGCACGCGGTCGTAGGCCTGCTGCAGGTTCTCGGCATGGGCCGCCTTGAGCCCGGCGACATGCGCGCTGGCGCCTTCGCCCAGCAGGCTGCGCTCGGCGACGAAAGCCTGATAGAGGTCGCGGTCGGCGTTGAGCAGCAGGCTGATGGCGGGCAGATGGCGGTTGGTCAGGGTGGTGCTGGATTCGGCCACCTGGGCGATGCCGCGCATGCCGAGCACGCCCATGGTGACCAGCAAGGCGGCCAGCAGCAGGATGGGCAAGGCGATTTTCCAGCGAAAGCCGAGGTCGCCGAAGGCGCGCAACATGATGGCACTCCGGCACTAGCCAGGTACCAGTAGCTTAGACGAGGCGCACCGGCGCACCGCCCGGCCGACCAAATGCCGCGACAAGCCGCGGCTTTCGGCTAGCCTTGGCTGGCACCCCGCGCAACTCGTCGCATCCCGCAGTCCGGCCCTGATGAGCAGTCCCGAGGCACGCGCGCACCCGTTCAGGAGCGCCCATGGCCAACCCGCACAGCCCCTTCCACCCGATCATCTACGTGCGCGGCTACGCCATGACGCCCGGCGAGATCGACCAGACCAGCGCCGATCCCTTCTGCGGTTTCAACCTCGGCTCCACCGTGTACCGCGCGGTGGCGGAGAAGACGCGTCAGCCGCGCAAGTTCGTCTTCGAGTCGCCGGTGATCCGCCTGGCCTCTGAGTTCGGCTACCAGGACGTGTACGAGGACGGCTACGACATCCTCGACCCGGAATGGGCGGCCAACCCGGACAACCGCATGGGCAGCCGTTCGATCATCGTCTACCGCTACTACGACGAGGCCTCACGCCTGCTCGGCATCGGCAGCACACCGAGCCTGGAGGTGTTCGCCGGCAAGCTCGGCGAGCTGATCCTCAAGGTGCGCGAGCTGGTCTGCGGCAACCCGAAGAACGCCATCGCCGCCACGGACTTTCGCTGCTACCTGGTCGCCCACTCCATGGGCGGCCTGGTCTGCCGTGGCCTGCTGCAGAACCCCAAGCTCGACCCCAAGGGCGCGGCGAAGCTGGTGGACAAGGTGTTCACCTACGCCACCCCGCACAACGGCATCGACCTGCTCGGCATCAATCCGCCGAGCTGGCTGAGCCTGAGCGACATCAGCAATTTCAACCGCGAGCGCCTGGCCGGCTTCCTCGGCCTGGAGGCCGCCTACCAGGCCACCGAGCGGGTCGACTGGCTGCCCGAGACGCGCTTTGCGTCCAAGCGTTTCTTCTGCATGGTCGGCACCAACCGCCTGGACTACGAGGCCGGCCTGGGCCTGTCGCGCACCTTCGCCGGCCACGGCAGCGACGGCCTGGTGCGCATCGACAACGCCACCCTGTGCGGCCTAGACGCCCAGGGCAAGCCGGGCGCGCCCTGCGCCAAGGCCTTCGCCTACCGCGCGCATTCCGGCTACTTCGGCATAGTCAACAGCGAGGAGGCCTACCAGAACCTCAGCCGTTTCCTGTTCGGCGACGTGCGCGTGGACATCTGGGCCGAGGTCGACGCCATCGCGCTGCCCAAGGAGCTGCGCAAGGCCGAGGCCCAGGGCCAGACGGTCAACGCCCTGTATCAGTTCGAGGTGCTCGCCGCGCCGCGCGGCAAGCTGTGGTACCTCAGCCGGCGCACCGCCGAGGAGGACTCGGTGGCCTGCCTGGCGCACCAGCACTGGCTCAAGGCGCCGAAGCAGCACGGCAAGCTGTACCTCGGCAGCCTGTTTCTCGCCGACCGCGCGCGGGTCAACCAGCGGCGCAAGGGCCTGGCCTACACCCTGACGTTCAACGTGCGGGTGCCGGACTACGAGGTGGAGCGCAAACTCTGGGTCAACCAGCACTACGAGGGCAGCTACCTGTTCCGCAACAGCCTGGTGCTGGAAATCACCCCGCCCGGCGCCGCCGGCGGCGACTGGCAGGTGCACCACGCCTGGCAGAACCAGGGCGTGCATGCCGCCAACCAGGCACTCGGTGGCACCCTGCAGGCCGACGGCAGCCTGGAAATTCGCCTGCCCTTCGACAGCGCCAGCGAGCCGGGCATCCGCGGCCAGCTGCGCTTTTTGCTCGCCCGCTGGAACCAGCAGCCCGGAGCCGACGACTAATGCCAGTTCACCGCCGCGCCCGAGCGCCGGCTTTTGTGCTAGCGTTCCCCCGCTTTCGGCCACAGCGCCCGGGCCAGAGAGACCCGGCACCGCGGCCGAAACCCTCACCCGAAAATGGAGTTACATCATGGCAATCACCAAAGACCAACTGATCGGCGACCTGGCCGAGGCCATCGACCTGCCGAAGACCTCGGTACGCGCCCTGCTCGATCAGCTGGGCGAAATTGTCAGCGACGCGCTGGAAAACGACGGCGAGATCACCCTGCCCGGCGTCGGCAAGCTGAAGGTCAGCGAGCGCCCGGCACGCACCGGCCGCAACCCGCAGACCGGCAAGGCCATCGAGATCGCCGCGAAGAAGGTGGTCAAGCTGGTACCGGCCAAGGCGCTGACCGACGCGCTGAACTGAGTCCCCG
The DNA here is from genome assembly GCF_044542855.1 of Pseudomonas sp. NPDC077649. NCBI lineage: Bacteria > Pseudomonadati > Pseudomonadota > Gammaproteobacteria > Pseudomonadales > Pseudomonadaceae > Pseudomonas > Pseudomonas sp. NPDC077649. The sequence goes on from NZ_JBITVF010000003.1 coordinate 353,025, forward strand.
CCGGCCGCGGCTGCCATCAGCCGCGGCCGACTCCCGCCCCTTCCGCCCTCCCCGCGTACACGCACGATCACCCTGTGCGGTTTTCGACTAGAGTGAACAGGCCGGCACGCAGACGCTGCCCGCTGCCTCGGCAGCCGTGAAGTTGGGGGGAACCGTGCGCACGCTGATCGCCTGTCTTTTCTGCCTACCCTGGTTGAGCGGCTGCTCGAGCCTGCCGCCGAAGGACGACCTGATCGCCAGATCGGCCGAGCTGCTGAGCAAGACCGGCGAGCTGATCAGCCAACAGGCGCAGAACCTGGGCAACTGGGGCGCCTCGCACAACAACGCGCAGTACGACCAGGAACTGGCGCAGCTGTTCGACCAACCCTATATCGCCCCGCTGACCCGTTACCTGAACCAGCATGGCAGCGACGCCAGCCGCGCCGAACACCTGCGCCAAGTGGTGGAAGAACGCCAGCGCCGCTGCCAGCAAGTCGCCAGCCGCTACGCCGAACGCGACAAGACACCCGCCACCCTGCAACAGATGCGCGCCAGCTACGGCGACTCCTGCCAGGAACAGATCGAACAGTTCGCCGCCCTGCTGCCGCCTGCCCGGCCAGGCACGACGCCGCGCCCCGCCGCCAGTAGCGCCCAGCCGCGCCCCCGCGACGCGTCGACAGCCGCGCCCGTCGCGAGCGGCATCGACCGCCAGCAGGCCAACGACTGCTACCTGCTGTTCACCATCAAGAACTACAGCCAGGCCCGCGACGCCTGCCTGGGGCCGGCCGAAGCCGGCGATGGCAAGGCGCAGTACAACCTGTCGGTGATCGCCAGCAGCCTCAAGCGCTACCCCGAGGCGCTGCACTGGGCGCGCCGCGCCGCCGAAAGCTCGCCCGACGGCCGCTACCAGCTCGGTCAGCTGTACCTGCGCGGCCAGGGCGTCGAGCAGAACCCGGCCAGCGCCCTGAACTGGTTCGAGCAGGCCGCAGAGCAGGGCCTGGCACGTGCCCAGTACCAGAGCGCGCAGATGTACCAACGCGGCCAGGGCGCCGCGCCGAACCCGAGCAAGGCCCGTCAACGCTTCGAACAGGCCGCGCGCCAGGGGCATCGCGACGCGCAGCTCGCCCTCGGCCTGCTCTACCTGCACGGCGAGGGCATCGCCATCGACAACGGCAAGGCGCGCGACTGGCTGCTGCGCGCCGCGCGCCAGGGCAGCGCCGCAGCGCAGTACCAGCTCGGCGAGCTGTATGCCGAAGGCCGCGGCGTGGCCCCCGATGCCGCGTCCGCCTTTGTCTGGCTGAGCCTGGCCCGGGACAACGGCGAGCCGCGCGCCGCAGCCAGGCTGCAGCAGCTGCGCGTGCAGCTCGACGACGGCCAGATCGCCCAAGCCCAGCTGCAGGTGCGCCGGGCCCTGGAGCAGCAGCGCTGATGCTCGCCCTGCCCCGACTGCCCGGCGTGCCGCTGAAATCCTCAAAGCAACTGCTGATGCTGCTGGTTCTGCTGCTGGTGGCGCTGTTCATCGCGGCTATGTGGGTGATGTCCTCGCTCAACCTGGACTTCTCCCAGCGCGCCATGGCCGAGCTGCGCCGCGGCCAGATCGAGGGCAGCTTCTACGCCAACCTCGGCCGCATCAACGGCCACCACCGGCGCATGGAGCAGCACACCGAGAACCTCGCGCGCATCGGCGAGCTGCTACAGCGCAATGCGCTGGCCGACGAACTGGCGGCGCAGCTGGAGCAGAAGCTGCGCGATTTTCCCGATGCCTTCGGCGTCGGCCTGTGGTACGAGCCGGGGCGTTTTCCGGCGCTGGGCGAAGCCCCCGGAATCTATGCCCACTGGAGCGCCGACCGGCGCATCGAGGTGCGCCGCCAGGCCGGCGACCCACGCCGGCAGGACTGGTACCGCAGCCTGCTGCCCAGCGAGCAGGATCGCAGCCAGGCCCTGGCCGAACCGCTACTCTGGAGCGCCGCCTACTACAACCCGCTGCCGGATGCCGCGGTGATCACCCTGGCCACCCCGCTGCACGACCGTCGCGGACGCATCATCGGCCTGGCCAGCAGCGACTGGCGCAGCGAGGACGTGGTGCGCCTGATCAGCGACATCAAGCTCACCCCCAACACCTTTTCCTTCCTGCTCGACCGCGACAACCGCAAGCTGAGCAGCCTCAGCGAGCAGGAAGACACGCCGGCCGCGCAGCGCATCATGGACGCCATCCTCGCCGAGCAACTGGCCCGCGCCGCCGCGCCCGGGGCGAACGGCGGCGAACGCGCACCGCTGTACAGTCGCGAGCTGCAGATCGACGGCGAGCGCTATGCCCTGCTGTTCGCCATGACCCGCGCCAACATGCTGTTCGGCCTTGGCGTGCCGCAGAACGAGATCGACGCGGTGCTGGCGCCGATGCGCCAGAGCAACTACCGCATCCTCGCCGTCACCGGCCTGGTGCTGCTGGTGCTCGGCGCCCTGCTGCTGCGCCTGATCGCCAGCACCATGCGCCAGCTGGAGGCGTCCTACACCGACCCGCTGACCCAACTGCCGAACCGCGCCCGCCTGCTGCTCGACCTCAGGCGCACGCCGCGGCCGAGCCTGATCCTGCTCAACCTGGACGCCTTCAAGGAGATCAACGGCTTCTATGGCCACGCCTGCGGCGACCAGATCCTCCGCCACCTCGGCGCGCACCTGAGCCAGCACCTGCGCCTCGACGCTGGCCAGGCGCGCCTGTACCGCCTGACCGCCGACGAGTTCGCCGTGCTGCTGCCGCGCCACAGCGGCGAGCAATTGGAGGCGCGCATGGCCGAGCTGGGCGCCTTTATCCAGCGCCAGCGCCTGGACTGGCAGGGCCAGGAGATCGGTTTCAACGCCACCCTCGGCGCCGCCAGCCTCAGCGCCGACGAGGCGCGCCAGGGCCGCGACAGCCTGCTCGCCTCGGCCGCCATCGCCCTCAAGCTGGCGCGCCTGCAGCAGAAGAACCACCTGCTCTACGACCCGGCGCTGAAGATCCGCGAGGAGTACGAACAGAACCTGCTGTGGGCCAACAAGGTCAAGGCGGCGCTGCAGGACGACCGGCTGCTGCCCTATTTCCAGCCGATCCACGACAACCGCAGCGCCAGCATCGACAAGTTCGAGTGCCTGGTGCGCATGCGCGACGACGACGGCCAGGTGATCAACCCGGGGCGTTTTCTCGGCGTGGCGAAGAAGATCCGCCTGCACCGGCAGATTACCCGGGTGATGCTGGACAAGTGCTTCGAGCGCTTTCGCGAGCTGCCCTACGAATTTTCCCTCAACCTGTCCTACGAGGACCTGATCGACCCCGAGCTGAGCCGGGCGATCAAGCTCAAGCTGCAGCAGAGCGGCATCGGCCCGCGGCTGATCTTCGAAATCCTGGAGTCCGAGGGCATCGACAACTACAGCCAGGTGCGCGCCTTCATCGACGAGGTCAAGGCACTCGGCTGCCGCATCGCCATCGACGACTTCGGCACCGGCTACAGCAACTTCGAGCACCTGCTGCGGCTCAACGTCGACCTGATCAAGATCGACGGCAGCCTGATCCGCCAGCTCGACAGCGACCCCGACGCCTACGCCGTGACCCAGGGCATCGTGCAGTTCGCCCGCAGCCTGAAGATGCAGACGGTGGCCGAGTTCGTGCATTCGGCGGCGGTGCAGGAGAAGGTGCTGGCCCTGGGCATCGACTACTCCCAGGGCCAGCATATCGGCATGCCGCAGGCGCAGCTGCAGACCGCCGTGGCGCCGCAGTCACAGCGCTGAGCGAGGCTGCGGCAGATCGCGGCTACTCGACTACCTGCAACTCGGTGACGATATAGCGGTTGCCTTCCTGGCGCGCCTGGAAGCGCACCTGATCGCCGGCCTCGACGCCCTCGAGCAGACTGGCCGGCTGCACCTCGAAGACCATGGTCATCGGCGGCATGCCGATGCTGGCGATGGGACCGTGGCGCAGGGTGATCCTCTGCGTGGCGGCGTCCACCTTGCGCACCTCGCCCTGGCTCAGCGGCGCGGGGTCGGCGGCCTGCAGCGGCAGGCTGAACAGGGCGGCCAGGGCCGCGATCATCAGTTGCTTCTTCATGCGTGTTTCCTCTCTTAGGTCAGTCGGCCAGCACCTGGATGGTGCCAACCATGCCGGCCTGGTAGTGGCCGGCGATCAGGCAGGCGAAATCGAATTCGCCGGCGCGGTTGAAGGTCCAGATCATCTCGCCGCTCTGCCCCGGCGCGATGTGGGCCATATAGGGCTCGTCGTGCTGCATGCCGGGAAACCTGGCCATCAGCGCGGCGTGCTCGTCCAGTTCGGCGCGGGTGCCGATGACGAATTCATGGAGCATCTGCCCGTCGTTACGGTGGACGAAACGGATGGTCTCGCCCTGCCTGACCTGTAGATGGTCCGGGGTGAAGCGCATCTGGTCGGTCATGCGGATCTCGATGGTGCGGTCGACCTGCGCCGCATCGCCGGCAATGCCCCAGGGTTTCTGCTCCTTGATCGTCGCGGCGGCCTGATGGCCCTTGTGCGCCTCGCTGTGGGCCAGCGCCGCCGGGCTGCCCAGTAATCCGCCCAGGGTCAGTACCAGTAGCTGTAGTGATTTCATCGATCCATTTCCTCAAATTGCGTTATGGCCGGGCGGCACATGCCAACCCGATCCCCGTCAATGCCCGGCATGCCCGCCCGGCTTGCGTACCTGCACTTCCACCGGCGTCTCGAGCGGCTGCTTGAGCGGCATCGACTGGCCGCCGCCGTCGTGCGAGCGGCTCGGGCTGGCCAGTACGCCCTTCCACTCATGGGCCACAGTTCCGGCCGGATGCCTGAACCAGCCGGGGTCGCGGTAGTCGCCGGCGGCCTGCTCCTTGCGCACCTTGAGCATGGTGAACATGCCGCCCATCTCCACCGAGCCGAACGGACCGTCGCCGGTCATCATTGGTACGGTGTTGTCGGGTAGCGGCATCTGCATTTCCGCCATGTCGGCCATGCCGCGCTCGCCCATCACCATGTAGTCCGGCACCAGCTTGGCGATCTTGCGGGTCATGTCGCGGTGATCGACGCCGACCAGGGTCGGCACGTCGTGGCCCATGGCGTTCATGGTGTGGTGGCTCTTGTGGCAGTGCAGTGCCCAGTCGCCCTCCTCGTCGGCGATGAACTCGAGCTGGCGCATCTGCCCCACCGCCACGTCGGCGGTCACCTCCGGCCAGCGCGAGCCGACCGGGGTCGGCCCGCCGTCGGTGCCGGTGACCTCGAACTCGTGACCGTGCAGGTGGATCGGGTGGTTGGTCATGGTCAGGTTGCCGACGCGCAGGCGCACGCGCTCGCCCTGGCGCGCCACCAGCGGGTCGATACCGGGGAACACGCGGCTGTTGAAGGTCCAGAGGTTGAAGTCGAGCATCTGCATGATCTTCGGCGTGTAGGCGCCCGGCTCGATGTCGTAGGCGCTGAGCAGGAAGCAGTAGTCGCGGTCCACCTCGCTGATCAGCGGATGATGCTCCTTGGGGTGGGTGACCCAGAAGCCCATCATGCCCATGGCCATCTGCACCATCTCGTCGGCGTGCGGGTGGTACATGAAGGTGCCGGGGCGACGGGCGACGAACTCGTAGACGAAGGTCTTGCCCACCGGGATCGCCGGCTGGGTCAGGCCCGCCACACCGTCCATGCCGTTGGGCAGGCGCTGGCCGTGCCAGTGGATGCTGGTGTGCTCGGGCAGCTTGTTGGTGACGAAGATGCGCACCCGGTCGCCCTCCACCACCTCGATGGTCGGCCCCGGCGACTGGCCGTTGTAGCCCCACAGGTGGGCCTTGTAGCCGGGCGCCAGCTCGCGTACCACCGGCTCGGCGACCAGGTGGAACTCCTTGACGCCGTTGTTCATCCGCCACGGCAGGGTCCAGCCGTTGAGGGTGACCACCGGGTTGTAGGGCCGCCCATTGTTCGGCTGCAGCGGCGGTTGGGTGTCGGCGCTGGCCTGCAGCACCGGCTCGGGCAGGGCCGCCATGGCCACCCGGCTGACCGCCGAAGTGGCCACCGCAGCGCCGATGGCGCCGGCCCCGAGAAAGAAATCGCGTCGTGAAACCATCTGGGAATTTCCTTGTTCAGTGGCCGGCGGCGGCCGGCTCGGCAGCAGCGGCAGGCGCCGCGCCGAGCGAGGGATTGGGCGCGCCCAACAGGGCCATGTCGAGGTCGGCGCGAGCCAGCCAGAAGTCGCGTTGCGCCTGCAGGTAGCCGTCCACCGCCTGCACCTGGCGGCGCGCATCGGCGAGCAGGTCGAAGGTGCTGATGAACATGCCGTTGTAACGCAGCAGGTTTTCCTCGGCGATGCGCTGGCGCAGCGGCAGCACCTCGGCGCGGTAGTGCTGCGCCAGCTCGAAGGCATTGCGGTAGGCGTGGTAGGCCTCGCGCACCTGCGAGCGGGCGTTGATCGCCGTCTCGGCGGCGCGGTTGAGCGCCTGGCGATATTGCGCCTCGGCCCGCGCCACCTTGGCACCGCTCCAGTCGAACAGCGGCAGTTCGACGCTGATCTCGTAGCCGCGCTGGGTCGGCTCCTCGTTGGAACGGTTGTTGACCACGCCCAGTTCCAGCACGTTGATGAAACGCGTGGTGCGGGTCAGACCGAGGTTCTGCGCCAGGCGCTCGGCATCCAGGCGCACGGCCTGGATGTCCTGGCGCTGGCTCATGGCCAGGCGCTCCACGTCCGGCAGCTGGTCGGCGCTGTTCGGCAGCGCCGGCAGGCGTTCGGGCAGGCGGTAGTCGAGCTGCTCGCCCCACAGGCCGAGCAGGCGAGTCAGCTGCTCGCGGCTGCGCACCCGCGCCTGTTCGGCCTGGATCAGGCCGATGCCGGCCTCGGCGTAGAAGTTCTGCTGCTCGGCCTGCTGCAGCTTGCTGAAGTTGCCCACCGCGGCCAGGCGCCGGGCCAGCTCGGCGCCGGCTTCGGCGGCGTCCAGCACCTGCCGCGCGTAGACCAGGCTCTCCTCGGCGGCGACCGCCTGGTACCAGGCCTTGCGCGTCTCGCTGGCCAGGTCGAACACCGCCAGGCTGGTCTGCCGCTGCAGCTGCTCGAAGCGCCGCCCTTCCAGGCGCGAGGTCAGCGGCAGGGCGATCAGGCGCGCCAGGTTCAGGTGCAGGCCGCGCTCGTATTCGACCTCGCTGCCCTTCTCCAGACGGCCGTAGGAGAAGCCGGGATTGGGCAGGCGCCCGGCCTGCACGCGCTCGGCCTCGCCGATGCCCAGCTCGTCGAAGGACGCCTGCAGGCCGCGATTGTTGAGCAGCGCCAGCTGCATCGCGGCGTCCAGGCTCAGGGGTTCGGCCAGCAGCTCGGCGACGCGCGCCTCGATCTGCCCGCGCCCGGCCTCGTCGCGCGCCCACAGCAGCTGCTTGTCCAGCTGGCGCTCGGCGTTTTGCTGCACCGGGTCGAAACCGCCGTCCTGGCTGAAGCCGGCGCAGCCGGCCAACAGCAGCGCGGCGCAGAGCAGCACGGCGGATTTAATGGTGGTCATGGCCACCTCCCTCGGCGGGCTCGGCACCCTGCTCGGCCGGCTGCTCCCAGCCCTCCATGCTGTAGGTGCGCCAGCCGCCGATACGGCCGACCAGGTCATTGGCCGCGCGCCAGTCCTGCAACGGCTCGTCGGCCTGGGCGCGGTAGTGCTGCAAGGGTGAACGGTAATCCTGCGCCGGCACGGCGGCGTTGGCGTCCAGCGGGTCGGGCTGGGCCGCCATCAGGCTGCTGGGCAGCGCCAGGGCAGCGATGCCCAGCAGCCATCCGGCAAGGGAATGCAAAGTCATGATGTGTTCTCGCGTACGGCGGCCAGGCGGCCGCGTGAGCTACAGGCGCCGCAGGACGGCGCTACCTAAGGGGCTCAGGCGAGAGAAAGACGCGGGGGGCGTTCGGGGGTGTCGGCCACGCCGACGATAAGGCGGTCGGGCTAGGCTACGGCCGGCTCGACGGCTTGCAGGGCAGAGTCGTTCAGAAACGGCTGGCTGGGTGCGGCGACGCCGACGCAGAAGGCGCACAGGGTGCAGAGGCTGCCATCGCCGGGAGCCTCGCTGCTGGCAGCAGGCGCGTCATCCTGATGCGCGTCATGTGCGCTATCGGCCGTCATGTCGTGGTGCTCGCCGTGCTCGCCCTGCTGAGTCGAGCTCATCTGCAGGGCGCCGCTGCGATGCACCTGCTCGCACAACTGCATGCCGAGCGCCGCCATGGCCTGTGCCGGCAGGGCCAGCATCAGCATCCAGATCAGGGCGGTACGCAGGGATTTGCGCATAGGGGTCGCGAGGCCAGAGTCAGAGGGCGATGGGGCGGATTATCCGCGCGCTGGCCGCTTTGTCCAGCCCTACAGTGTCAGGTGACCGGCATACAGGCCATAGCCGGCCAGCACGGCGGTCAGCAATACGGCGGCGAAGATCGGCCATTCGTAGCGGGTGAACAGCACCTGCCCCTGCTCGCGCTTGGCCTGGCGAAACAGCAGCGCCCCCGGCGCGTAGAGCAGCGCCGACAGCAGCAGGTACTTGACCCCGCCGGCATACAGCAGCCAGATCGCGTAGCCCACCGCCAGCAGGCCGATGGCCAGATCCTTGCGGCGTAGCCCGGCCTGGCCTTCGTAGGTCTCGCCGCGCAGCGCCAGCAGCAGCGCATAGACCGCCGACCACAGGTAGGGCACCAGGATCATCGACGAGGCCAGGTAGATCAGCGACAGGTAGGTGCCCTGGGAAAACAGGGTGATCAGCAGAAACAGCTGGATCATGCCGTTGGTCAGCCACAGCGCGTTGACCGGCACCTGGTTGGCGTTTTCCCGGCGCAGGAAGGCCGGCATGGTGCCGTCCTTGGCGGAGACGAAGAGGATTTCGGCGCACAGCAGCGCCCAGGACAGCAGCGCGCCGAGCAGCGACACCGCCAGGCCGATGCTGATCAGCACCGCGCCCCAGCGCCCCACCACGTGTTCCAGCACCCCGGCCATGGACGGGTTCTGCAGCGCCGCCAGTTCGGGCTGGCTCATCACCCCCAGCGACAGCAGGTTGACCAGCATCAGCAGCGCCAGCACGCCGAGAAAACCCATAACCGTGGCCTTGCCCACATCGCGGCGGCGCTCGGCGCGCGACGAGTACACGCTCGCCCCTTCGATGCCGATGAACACGAACACGGTGACCAGCATCATGTTGCGTACCTGCTCCAGCACGCCGCCGAACTGCGGATTGCTGCGGCCCCAGATGTCACGGGTGAAGATGTCGCGGTCGAAGGCCAGGCCGACGATGACGATGAACAGCAGGATCGGCACCAGCTTGGCCACGGTGGTGATCAGGTTGATCAGCGCCGCCTCCTTGATGCCGCGCAGCACCAGGGCGTGCACGCACCACAGCAGCACCGAGGAACAGGCGATGGCCAGCGGCGTATTGCCCTGGCCGAAGACCGGGAAGAAGTAACCCAGGGTGGAGAACAGCAGGACGAAGTAGCCGACATTGCCCAGCCAGGCGCTGATCCAGTAGCCCCAGGCCGAGGAAAAACCCATGTAATCGCCGAGGCCCGCCTTGGCGTAGACGTACACCCCGCCATCGAGCTGCGGCTTGCGGTTGGCCAGGTTCTGAAAGACGAAGGCCAGCGCCAACATGCCCACCGCGGTGATGCCCCAGCCGATCAGCACGGCGCCGACATCGGCCCGTGCGGCGATGTTCTGCGGCAGCGAGAAGATCCCGCCACCGACCATCGAGCCCACCACCAGCGCGGTCAGCGACCCCAGACCCAGCTTGCGACTTTCCCCTGTCATGCCCACCTCGTGCGGACGCCAGCGACTCCGCTCTCACTCTAGCAGCCCGGCAGCAGCCTGATGCCAAAACGGCAGGCCGGTACAAGCCGGCTCGACCTCAGGGGCAGAAGATGCCCGACGCAGTAGCGCTACAGCTCCTTCAACCATCATGAGGTCAATCGCCATGCAGCCCTCCCCCAACCTGGGCGCCGGCAGTCCCGGCGTCGAACGCAACACCCAATCCTTTCTCGAAGCCCTGGCCGCCGGTGGTGGCACGCCCCTGGAACGGCTATCGCCTGCGGAAGCCCGCGCCGTGCTGGTAGGCGCGCAAGCCTCGATCGAGGTCGATCTATCGGCCGTGGAAACCCGCGAACACAGCATCGAGGCCGCCGGCCAGACGCTCAAGCTGGTGGTGGTGCGCCCGGCGGGCAGCCAGGGCAACCTGCCGGGCTTCATGTTATTCCACGGTGGCGGCTGGGTGCTGGGCGACTATCCGACCCACGCACGGCTGATCCGCGACCTGGTGGTGCATTCCGGCGCCGCGGCGGTCTACGTCGACTACACCCCCTCGCCCGAAGCGAAATACCCGACTGCGATCAACCAGGCCTTTGCTGCGACCCAATGGGTGGCCGCCAATGGCAGCCAGATCGGTGTCGACGGCTCGCGCCTGGCCGTGGCCGGCAACAGCGTCGGCGGCAACATGGCGGCCGTGGTCGCCATCAAGGCGAAAGAGGCCGGTACGCCGAAGCTGCGTTTTCAGCTGCTGCTGTGGCCGGTGACCGACGCCAGTTTCAACAACGCCTCCTACAACCAGTTCGCCGAGGGGCATTTCCTCACCCGCGGGATGATGGAGTGGTTCTGGGACAACTACACCACCGACCCCAAGCAGCGTAACGAGATCCACGCCTCGCCGCTGCGCGCCAGCCTGGAGCAGCTGCAAGGCCTGCCACCGGCCATGGTGCAGAGCGCCGAGATGGACGTGCTGCGCGACGAAGGCGAAGCCTACGCCCGCCGCCTGGGCGCGGCCGGCGTCGCGGTCAGCGCCGTGCGTTACAACGGCATGATCCACGACTACGGCCTGCTCAACGTGATCGCCGAGGTACCTGCGGTGCGCACTGCCATGCAGCAGGCCGGCGCGGCGTTGCGCGAACACCTGGCCTGAGCGCCACAGCCCGATACCAGAACCGCAGTTACATCCAATCCAGGCGGCGACCGCTCTGCAATAGTCCTTTCGTCTACCCGACGGTAACGACCGACGGGATGCGTGCATCGTCCACCGCCTCACCGACAGGTAACCGCTATGAGCAATCCAAAAACCGAAGTCCTGACCCCGCACAACAGCCAGCTGATCTTCATCGACCAGCAGCCGCAAATGGCCTTCGGCGTGCAGAGCATCGATCGGCAAACCCTGAAGAACAACACCGTGGGCCTGGCCAAGGCGGCCAAGATCTTCAACGTGCCGACCATCATCACCACGGTCGAGACCGAAAGCTTCTCCGGCCACACCTACCCCGAACTGCTCGCCGTGTTCCCCGACGCGCCGCTGCTCGAGCGCACCTCGATGAACTCCTGGGACGACCAGAAGGTTCGCGACGCGCTGAAGAAGAACGGCCGCAACAAGGTCATCGTTTCCGGCCTGTGGACCGAGGTGTGCAACACCACCTTCGCCCTCTCCGCCATGCACGACGCCGGCTACGAGATCTACATGGTCGCCGACGCCTCCGGCGGCACCTCGCAGGCCGCCCACGACTACTCCATGCAGCGCATGATCCAGGCCGGCGTGGTGCCGGTGACCTGGCAACAGGTACTGCTGGAGTGGCAGCGCGACTGGAAGAACCGCGACACCTACGACGCCGTCATGGCCCTGGTCAAGGAACACTCCGGTGCCTACGGCATGGGCGTGGACTACGCCTACACCATGGTGCACAAGGCGCCTGAGCGTGTGCAGCACGGTCCGACCCTGGCCCCGGTGGCAGCCCCCATCTGAGCCGATGACGGCCGAGCCGGTGACGCGCCCCGCCGCACGTCACCGGCTCGGCAAGACCCAGGCCACGCGCAGAGTCTCCAGCATGAGCGAGACGCAACAGGAAACCGTCACCCTGGTGGTGCGCCACCAGGTGCGCCCCGACCATGTGCCGCGTTACGAGGCCTGGCTACGGCGCATCATCGCCACCGCCAGCCAATGCCCCGGCCACCTCGGCGTGGACGTGGTGCGCAGCCGTCAGGCCAGCCTGGCGCAATTCACCTGCGTGCTGCGCTTCGCCGGCCTGCAGCAGTTGCAGAACTGGATCGACTCGGAGCAAAGGCGCCAGTTGATCGCCGAGGTCGAGCCGCTGCTGCGCGCCGGCGACCAGCTGGAGATCGCCCAGGGCAAGGAATTCTGGTTCATGCCGGAAAGCGCGCAGACGCCGCCGCCCCGCTGGAAACAGGTCTGCGTCACCTTCCTGGTGATCCTGCCGCTGAGCCTGCTGGTGCCGCTGCTCTGGCAACCCCTGTTTCAGCTCGCTCCCTGGCTCGGCGGCTACCTGCCGAGCAACATCGTGATCACCCTGAGCATCGTCCTGCTCGTGGTGTACCTGTTCATGCCCATGGCCACGCGGCTGTTCGCCGCCTGGCTGAGCCCCAGCACCGACGAGGATCGACCATGAGCCAGGATCCCTCCGACCCGAAACGTCGCCATTTTCTCGCCACCAGCAGCGTGCTCGGCGCCGCCGGGGCACTGTGGTCCACCCTGCCCTTCGCCGCCTTGTCCGGCGACTCATCCGCCAGTTCACCAGGAGGCAACATGAGTGCCGACCTCATTCTGTACAACGGCCGCCTGCACACGGTCGACCGCGAAAAACCCCAGGCCAGCGCCGTGGCCATCAAGGACGGACGCTTCGTCGCCGTCGGCAGCGATGCCGAAGCCATGGCCCTGCGCGGCGATGCCACGCGCGTGATCGACCTGCAAAAGCGCACGGTGATTCCCGGCCTCAACGACTCGCACCTGCACCTGATCCGCGGCGGCCTCAACTACAACCTGGAGCTGCGCTGGGAAGGCGTGCCGTCGCTGGCCGACGCCCTGCGCATGCTCAAGGAGCAGGCCGACCGCACGCCGACGCCGCAGTGGGTGCGCGTGGTCGGCGGCTGGACCGAGTTCCAGTTCGCCGAGAAACGTCTGCCGACCCTGGATGAGCTGAACAAGGCGGCGCCCGACACCCCGGTGTTCGTCCTGCACCTCTACGACCGCGCCCTGCTCAACCGCGCCGCGCTGCGCGCCGTGGGCTACGACAAGAACACGCCGAACCCGCCCGGCGGCGAGATCCAGCGCGATGCCAGCGGCCAGCCCACCGGCATGCTGATCGCCCGGCCCAATGCGCTGATCCTCTACGCCACCCTGGCCAAGGGGCCGAAGCTGCCGCTGGAGTATCAGGTCAACTCCACCCGCCAGTTCATGCGCGAGCTCAACCGCCTGGGCGTGACCAGCGCCATCGACGCCGGCGGCGGTTACCAGAACTACCCCGACGACTACCAGGTGATCCAGGAGCTGGCCGACAAGGATCAGCTCACCGTGCGCATCGCCTACAACCTGTTCACCCAGAAGCCCAAGGAAGAACTGCAAGACTTCAAGGCCTGGAGCAAGATCGTCAAGCCGGGCGACGGCACCGACTTCCTGCGTCATAACGGCGCCGGCGAGATGCTGGTGTTCTCTGCCGCCGACTTCGAGGACTTCGTCGAACCGCGCCCGGACCTGGCGCCGAGCATGGAAGCCGATCTGGAGCCGGTGGTGCGTCATCTGGTCGAGCAGCGCTGGCCGTTCCGCCTGCACGCCACCTACGACGAATCCATCTCGCGCATGCTCGACGTATTCGAGAAGGTCGACCGCGACATGCCGTTCAACGGCCTGCCCTGGCTGTTCGACCATGCCGAGACCATCAGCCCGCGCAACATCGAGCGGGTACGGGCGCTCGGCGGCGGCATCGCCATCCAGCACCGCATGGCCTTCCAGGGCGAATACTTCATCGACCGCTACGGCGCCAAGGCCGCTGAAGCCACCCCACCGATCCAGCGCATGCTGGCCGAAGGCGTGCCGGTCGGCGGCGGCACCGACGCCACCCGCGTGGCCAGCTACAACCCCTGGACGGCGCTGTACTGGCTGGTCAGCGGCAAGACGGTCGGCGGCACCACGCTCAACCCGCAGGGGCTGCCGCGTGACACCGCGCTGCAGCTGTTCACCCACGGCAGCGCCTGGTTCTCCAGCGAACAGGGCAAGAAGGGCCAGATCAAGGTAGGCCAGCTCGCCGACCTGGTGGCCTTGACGGCGGACTTCTTCAGCATCGAGGAAGAGCAGATCAAGTGGCTGGAGTCGGTGCTGACCATCGTCGGCGGCAAGGTGGTGCATGGCACCGGCGAGTTCGACAAGCTCGCCCCGCCGACGCTGCCGGTACTGCCGGACTGGTCGCCGGTGACGATGGTGCCCGGGCACTGGAAGCCGGTCGCCGCGCCCATGGCCGCCAGCATCCACCAGTGCGTCGGCGCCTGCGCCGTGCATCAGCACCAGCATGACCGTGCGCGTCGCAGCAGTGTGCCGGTGAGCGATCACCAGGGCTTCTGGGGCGCCTTCGGCTGCTCCTGCTTTGCCTTCTGACATGGCCAGCGAAAAACCCTCGCCCTGGGGCGCCCTCAAGCACAGCACCTTCCGCTGGCTGTGGCTGGCCAGCATCGCCTCGAACATCGGTACCTGGATGCACGAGGTGGGTGCCGGCTGGCTGATGACCAGCCTGTCGGCCAACCCCATGCACGTGGCGCTGGTACAGGTCGCCGGCTCGGCGCCGATGTTCCTCCTGGCGCTGCCGGCCGGCGCCATGGCCGATATCGTCGACAAGCGCCGCTATCTGCTCGGCGTGCAGCTGTGGATGGCGGCGGTGGCGACGCTGCTGGCCGTACTGACCCTGCTCGGCCTGACCACCGTCTGGCTGCTGCTGGGCATGACCCTGGCCATGGGCGTCGGTACCGCGTTGATGATGCCGGCCTGGTCGGCGCTGACGCCGGAACTGGTGAGCAAGCGCGACCTGCCCTCGGCCATCGCCCTGTCCAGCCTCGGCATCAATGTCGCCCGTGCGCTCGGCCCGGCCATCGCCGGGGTGCTGGTCAGCTTGAGCGGCCCCTGGGCGACCTTCGCCCTCAACGCCCTGTCGTTCTTCGCGGTGATGGCGGTGCTGTTGACCTGGAAGCGCGAGCGCCAGGTCGCCAGCTTCCCGGCCGAACGCCTGCTGGGCGCCATGCGTGCCGGCTGGCGCTACAGCCGCGCCTCGAAACCGCTACAGGCGGTGCTGGTACGCGCCGCGGCGTTCTTCGTCGGCGCCAGCGCCGGCATGTCGCTGCTGCCGTTGATCGTGCGCGGCGAGCTGCAGGGCAGCGCCAGCGACTTCGGCCTGATGCTGGGCAGCGTCGGCGTCGGCGCCGTGCTCGGCGCCACCTTGCTGCCGCGCGTGCGCGAGCGCATCAGCAGCGACCGTCTGGTGCTGCTGGCCAGCCTGCTCTATGCCCTGGTGCTGCTGGCCCTGGCCAGCCTGCGCCACTTCGCCGCCCTGCTGCCGGTGATGCTGCTCAGCGGCGCGGCCTGGATCGCCGTGTTGTCCAGCCTGCAGGTCGCCGCGCAGACTTCGGTGCCGGACTGGGTACGGGCGCGGGCGCTGTCGGTCTATATCCTGGTGTTCTTCGGCAGCATGGCCGCCGGTGGCGCGCTCTGGGGCTTCGTCGCCAGCCAGGCGTCGATCCCGCTCGCCCTGGTCGCCGCGGCCGGCTGCCTGGCGCTGGGTGGGCTGCTCACGCCGCGTTTCCCGCTGCCGGTTACCGAGGCCGAGGATCTCGCCCCGTCGCTGCACTGGCCGGCGCCGATCCTGGCCGACGAAGCCGACCTCGAGCGCGGCCCGGTGATGGTCACCCTGCACTACGACATCGCCCCGGAACATGCCACGGCCTTTCGCCAGGCGATGAGCGAGGTGGCACGCATGCGTCGGCGCAACGGTGCGTTCTCCTGGGGCCTGGTACAGAGCAGCGAGAACCCGCGCCACTGGCAGGAGTTCTTCTTCGACGAGTCCTGGCTCGAACACCTGCGCCACCACGGCCGGGTCACCCGCGCCGAGCAACGCATCGAGGCGGCGGCCAGGCAGTTCCAGAGCACCGGGGTCGCGATACGCATCGACCACTTCCTGACGCCGGGCAAACAGGCGCCGGAGCCTTCGGAAGCGCAGCATGCCAGCGATCCGCGATGACGGCGTAGTGGCGGCAGGACGCTCGCCGCCATGAGCCGGCAGGCCCTGTTCATTCACGGAACCTGGCTCACCCCGCTGATCTGGAGCCGCTTTCGCCGCCGCTTCGAGGCCTGCGGCTATAGCTGCAGCGCGCCGGCCTGGCCGCTGCTCGCTGCCGACCCGGCGGGTCAGCGCAGCCAGCCGCCGCGGGCAACGGCCAGCCTGGGCATCGCCGCCATTCTCGCTCACTACGCAGGGCAGATCGGCGACCTCGCACAGCCGCCGCTGCTGATCGGTCACGACCTTGGCGGCCTGCTGGTGCAGCTGCTGCTCGACCGCGGCCTGGGCTGCGCCGGCATCGCCATCGCGCCACCGGCCCATGGTGGGCTGGAAGGGCTGCGCGGCAGCGGGCCCTGGCTGCTGCGCCAGGCGTGCTGGCGCGGCGTGCTGCACATGAGCCCGCAACATTTCGCCCGCACTATGGCGCAGACACTGACGCCAGAGCGGCAGGCCGCCGCATACGCGCGGCATATCGTGCCGGCACCAGGCCGGGTATTCTTCGACAACGCGCTGGGCATCGGTAGCCGTATCGACTTCGGCAATCCCGACCGCCCACCGCTGTTGCTGATTGCTGCAGGCGCGGACCGTAGCGTCCGCCCCACTGCGGTCGCGGCGGCCTATCGGCGCCACCGGGGCTCGACGGCGGTCACCACTTTCAAACACTTCAGCGGCTACAGCCACTGGCTGATTGCCGAACCGGGTTGGGAAACCATTGCCGACTACTGCATCGAATGGGCACAAAACCAGCTGGGACGCTTCTGAATCGCCGACCGCCTCGCAGCTTCATCCTCTGTTCGTGGCACTGGCCCTGCTGTGCCTGCTGCTCAGCGCCGCCGTTCGCGCCGACGCTGGCGAACTGCAGCAACGCTTCGAACATCGGCGCTGGACGCTCAACGACGACAGCCCCAGCCAGATCGGCGCCCTGGCGCAGACCCGCGACGGCTATCTGTGGCTCGGCACCCATGATTCGCTGTATCGCTTCGACGGCCTGAGTTTCACCCGCTACCGCGCCGCCGATCAGCAGGAACTGGGCATAGTCTCCAGTCTGCTGGCCAGCGACCAGGGCCTGTGGGTGGGCCTGCGCAACGGCGGCGTGCGCCTGATCGACGCCGAGGGCGAGGTCGCGGCCGCCTTCGACCTGGGCCGCGGCACGGTCTACGCCCTGGCGCAGACCGCCGACGGCCAGCTATGGGCTGCGGCCAACGACGGTCTGCTGCGCTTCGACGGGCAAAGCTGGCAGCAGCTTTCCAGCCAGGCCGGCTTCGTCGGCGCGAACGCCTACGCCCTGCTGGTCGATAGCAACGGCCGGCTATGGGTGGCCGACGAGCGGCGCCTCTATACGCTGGAGCCCGGCGCCCGGACGCTGCGCGACAGCGGCATCGCAGTCAGGCGTCCCCGGCAGATCGTCCAGGCGCCCGATGGCGCGCTGTGGCTGGCCGAACGCGACGGCGAGTCGGTACTGCGGCTGGATAGCTCGACCGGGCAGGCCAGTCGCATCGGGGTCGGCGAGCCGGTCAACGCCCTGCTGTTCGACCAACGTGGCGCGCTGTGGCTGAGCACCGCCGGCAACGGCCTGCTGCATGTGGCGCAGCCGGATCGCCACGCGCTGGGCGGTTTCAACGCCATCGAACGCTTCGCTGCTCGCGACGGGCTCAGCTCCGACCTCGTTGCGCCGCTGCATCAGGACAGCGAAGGCAGCCTCTGGGTAGGCACCCACGATGGCCTGGACCGCCTGCGCGACCGACCGCTGCAACCGGCGGGCTTGCCCGCCAATGCGCAGAATCTGGCCCTGGTGGCGGATCGGACCGGCGCGCTCTGGGCCGGCAGCAGCAACCTGCCGGTGATGCGCCTGGATCGCGACGGCCTGCAGCATCTGCCGCTGCAGACGCCGATCAGCGCCACCGCCCGCGACAGCCAGGGCAACGCCTGGCTGGCCGGTCCACAGGGCATCTGGCGCAGCAGCGGCGACAGCCTGCAAAAAGTCGCCGAGCTGCCGGAGCAACGCAGCCTGGACTCCGCGGTGCGCGCCATGCTGGTGGATCGCCACGGCGCGCTGTGGCTGTCGCTGAACCGCCAGGGCCTGTTCGTCCTGCGCGACGGGCGCTGGCACGGGCTGCCGCCGCCGAGCGCCAAGCCGGCGCAGCAGATGCCGGTCAGCGCCGCCCTGGCGCCCGATGGCGGCCGCTGGTTCGGTTATCGCGACAACCTGATCGTCCGCCACGACGACGGTGGCGAACGCCATTGGGGCGCGGCCGAAGGCCTGGATGTCGGCCATGTGACCGCCATGGCCCATCAGCCCGGTCATGCCTGGGTCGGCGGCCAGCGTGGCCTGGCGCGTTTCGACGGGCAGCGCTTTCAGCGCCTGCCGCTGCCGGACAACGGCCTGTTCGACAACCTCTACGCCATCGTCCCGGTGCGGGTCGAGGCCGGTGAGGATCTCTGGCTGCAGGGCCAGGGCGGCATCTTCCAGCTGCCCGCCGCGGAGATCGCCCTGGCCCTGGCCAACCCCGCGCATCAGATCCGCTACCGCACCTACGATGCACAGGGCGGCCTGGCCAACGACCCGCACCAGGTACTGGCCCTGCCCACCGCAGTGCGCGCCGGCGAGAATCGGCTATGGTTCGTCACCCGCAACGGCGTGGTCGGCCTGAACCCGCTGCGCGCCCCGCAGAACAGTGCGGCGCCGCGCGTGCGCATCGAATCGCTGGTGGTGGACGGCGAGGCGCTGCCGCTCGGTGCAACCGCCGAGCTGCCGGCGGACAGCCGGCGTCTGGTCATCGGCTACGGCGCGCCGAGCCTGTCGGCGCCGCAGGGCCTGCATTTTCTCTATCGCCTCGACGGCTTCGATCACGCCTGGCAATCCGCCGGCCGCCAGCGGGAAGTCACCTACACCGGCCTGCCCGCGGGCGACTACCGCTTCCGGGTACGCGCCCTCAACCAGAACGGGGTCGCCAGCGAACAGGACGCCGAACTCGACTTCAGCATCGCACCGCTGTTCTACCGCCAGCCGTGGTTTCTCCTGGCGCTCGGCTTCGCCCTGCTCGGCAGCCTGCATCTGCTCTACCGCAGCAACATGCGGCGCGCGGCGGAGCGGCTGCGCACCCGCCTGGAAGAGCGTCACGAGGAGCGCGAGCGCATCGCCCGCGAGCTGCACGACACCCTGTTGCAGGGGGTGCAGGGGTTGATGCTGCACGTGCAGGCCGCGGCCGACAGCCTGCCCGTCGGACAGCCCAGCCGCGGCCTGCTGGAAAAGGCACTGGACCGCGCCGACCAGGTGATCAACGAGGGTCGCGAGCGGGTGCGCGATCTGCGCAGCGTGCCTCAAGGTCCCGTCGACCTGCCCCAGGCACTGGGCGAGCTGGAGCATCTGCTCGATCACCCGGGCGTAACCTATCGGATCGACATAAAGGGCACGCCCATTGCGCTGCATCCGGTGGTTCACGATGAGCTGTACCTGCTGGCGCGCGAGGCCGTCGGCAACGCCTTTCGCCATGCCCGCGCCAGCCTCGTGCAGCTGCAGCTGGACTATGACCCGCGCCAGTTCGAGCTGCAGGTGGTCGACGATGGCTGCGGCATTCGCGCCGATTACCTGGACAGCAGCGAGGCCGCCGATCACTGGGGCCTGCGCGGGATGTACGAGCGCGCCGCGAAGATTGGCGCTACCCTCAGCATTCACGGCGCCCAGGGGCGCGGCAGCCAGGTCCGGCTGACACTGGTCGGCGTACTGGCCTACCGGCAGAAGGAGCCTTGCGCGCGCCGCTGGCTACCCTGGAAAAGACTCACGAGGAGCCCGCACCCATGAGCATCGCCACCCCCATCCGCGTGCTGGTCGCCGATGACCATCCGCTGCTGCGCGAGGGCATCGCCGCCGTTCTCGCCGCTCAGGCGGATATCGAGCTGGTGGGCGAGGCAGGCGACGGCCAGGAAGCGCTGGACTGCTTCCGCCGCCTGCGCCCGGACGTCACCCTGATGGACCTGCAGATGCCGCGCATGAACGGCATCGAGAGCATCCAGGCGATCCGTAGCGAATGCCCGGATGCGCGCATCGCCATCCTCACCACCTACCGCGGCGACGTGCGCGCCCTGCACGCCATCCAGGCCGGCGCCCAGGCCTATCTGCTGAAAAGCAGCCTGCGCAAGGAACTGGTCGCGACCATCCGTCAGGTAGCCGCGGGTAAACGCCACATTCCGCCGGAGATCGCCGCCGAACTGGCCGAGCATATCGGCCAGCAGTGCCTCAGCGCGCGCGAGGTGGAGGTGCTGCAGGCCGCGGCACTGGGCTACTCCAACCGCGATATCGCCCTGCAACTGCGCATCACCGAGGATACGGTCAAGGGGCATATGCGCCTGGTCATGGACAAGCTCGGCGCCAACAACCGCACCCACGCCGTGGCCATCGCCGTGCAGCGCGGGGTCCTCGAGGTCGGCCTGCCACTTTAGTGTTGCTCCCCGTCCCCACCTTGTGAGCTGGGCGCCGACAGCTCCGCCGCGCATGCTCTGCGTGCGACCAGACAAGGAGGCTTCATATGGGCTCGCTCGGAGAAACTCAGGGCATCATGCCCTGTCTGGCAAAGGCGCTGGACAATGCTCAGACGCTGGCAAGGATCGCCGAATTGCTGGCCGATGCCGGAGCGGCCCTGCAGCAAGACACCCTGCGCGCCTACGTCTACCTCGACCAGGCCATGGAACTGCTAAGACAGGCGAACGGCGGCAGCGAGAGCGACCTGCGCCATACGGCGGGCCTAAACCGCTGGCAAACGCGGCGTCTGGACGAATACATCAGCCGGCATCTGGATACACCGATCCGCACCTGCCACCTGGCCGCTCAGCTCAACCTGAGCAGCAGCCACTTCTCCCATGTGTTCAAGCAGACCTTCGGCATCACGCCGCTGGCCTACGTGGCGCGCAAGCGTATCGAAGCGGCCAGGGCGATGATGCTGGCCACCGATCAGCCATTGACGCAGATTGCCCATGCCCACGGTTTCTGCGACCAGTCGCACTTCACCCGCACCTTTCGACGCGAGACCGGGATGAGCCCACTGCTGTGGCGACAGCGCTGCGCCGCGAAGACGCAGGCTACCACCGAGCGTTGATCAGCCCAGCATGGTCACATGACGCGGATGGCTGGCCACCCGCTCGAGCCAGGCGCGGATGGCCGGGAAGGCTTCGAGGCTGAAGCCGCCCTCGCCGGCCACATGGGTGTAGGCATACAGGGCGATATCGGCAATGGAGTAATGCTCACCGACCAGATAGGGCGTACGTTCGAGCTGCTTCTCCATCACTTTCAGGGCCTTGTAGCCGAGCTTCAGGCAGCGCGCGTGCTCCTCGCGGCGCTCCTCGGGCATGCCCTGGTAGAGCTGGATGAAACGCGCCACCGCAACATAGGGCTCGTGGCTGTACTGCTCGAAGAACTGCCACTGCAGCACCTGAGTGCGCAGGCGCGGCTCGCTGGGCAGGAACTCGCTGCCCTCGGCGAGGTAGTTGAGGATGGCGTTGGACTCCCACAGGCAGGTGCCGTCGTCCAGCTCCAGCACCGGAATCTTGCCGTTGGGATTCTTGGCCAGGAAGGCTTCGCTCTGCGTCTCGCCCTTGAGGATATTGACGGGAATCCACTGGTACTCCTTGCCCAGCAGATGCAGCATCAGCTTGACCTTGTAGCAGTTGCCCGAACGGTAATCGCCGTAGACCTTGTACATCGCATTGCCCTCCCTACATCAATCCTCGCGGCAAGCTCGCCGCCAATCAGCCCAGCTTCTGTAGGAGCGGGTTTATCCGCGAAATTCGCGGCTGAAGCGGAATGCCGCCCAGCCGCTCCTACAGGGGGAAAACTCAATCACGCCCCTGCGCTTCACGGATCACCGCTGCCAGCCGGCGCAGGCCTTCGCCCAGGCGCTCCGGCGCCACATGACTGAAGTTCAGTCGCAGATGACCGGCGTTGGCGTCCGGATCGATAAAGAACGGCTCACCCGGCATAAAGGCGACGTTCTGCGCCAGGGCCGCATCGAGCAATGTGCGGGTATCCAGCGGCTGCTTCAGGGTCAGCCAGAAGAACAGCCCGCCCTGCGGAATCTCCCACTCGGCCAGATCGGCGAAGTGCTCCAGCAGCGCGGCCTGCATGGCATCGCGGCGGATGCGGTAGAAATCGCGCAGCTCGGCCAGGTGGCCGCGGTACTGCTCGCTGCCCAGCCACTGCAGTGCCTGCCACTGGCCGATGCGGTTGGTGTGCAGATCGGCCGACTGCTTAAGGCGCAGCAGGTGCGGGAACAGATCCGGGGTGGCGATCAGGTAGCCGACGCGCAGGCCCGGCAGCAGAGTCTTGGATACGGTGCCGGTGTAGATCCAGCTGGCCTTCTTCAGGCGGCTGACGATGGGCGTGGCTTGGCCTTCATCGAACACCAGCTCGCGGTACGGCTCGTCCTCGATCAGGGTCACGCCGAACTCGTCGAGCAGCGCCGCCACCGCTTCGCGCTTGGCTTCGCTGTAACGGGTGCCGGACGGATTCTGGAAGGTCGGGATCAGGTAGGCGAAGGCCGGCTTGTGCTTTTCCAGACGCTGGCGCAGCGCCGCCAGCTCGGGACCATCGGCCTCCTGCGGCATGCTGATGCAAGCGGCGCCGAACAGCTGGAAGGCCTGCAGTGCGGCCAGGTAGGTCGGCGCCTCGAGCAGCACCTCGGTGCCCGGATCGATGAACAGCTTGGACGCCAGGTCCAGGGTCTGCTGCGAGCCGCTGACGATCAGCACCTGGCTGGCCTCGCAGGGCACGCCCAGGGCGCGCGCCTCGGCGGCAATGGCCTCGCGCAGGGCCGGCTCGCCCTCGCTCATGCCGTACTGGCCCATGCTCGCCGGCATCTCGGCCCAGTCCACCTTCGGCAGCATGGGTTCGGCCGGCAGCCCGCCGGCGAAGGACATCACCTCCGGACGCTGCGCCGCGGCGAGAATTTCACGGATCAGGGAGCTTTTCAGGCGGGCGATGCGTTCGGAGAAGGCCATGGGATTACCTGGGGTGCAAAAGGCTGGAAATTTAAGTCAAACTGCTTGACCGAAACTACGACGCCACCCAGAGATACGTCAATATGACTGACCTAAAAAATTTCCCCGAGAAATTTTTAACGTCGCCCAGCGACGGCCCGCAGGGTGGCCGCCACGGATGGCAGGCCATGAAAAACCCGGCCGTCCAGCAGGCCGCCATGGAGGCCTTTTTCTTCGGCTACCAGGCCTTCACCGCCAAGCCCGACGAGATGCTGGCCAAGCGCGGCCTGTCGCGAGTGCACCACCGCATCTTGTTCTTCATCGCCAAGTACCCGGGGCTGAGCATGAAGGAACTGCTCGGCTATCTCGGCGTGAGCAAGCAGGCGTTGAACACGCCGCTGCGCCAGCTGATGGAAATGCACCTGGTGCACAGCGAGGCCGCGGCGGACGACAAGCGCAAGCGCCTGCTCGGTTTCACCGCCGAAGGCGCCAAACTGGAGCAGGCCCTGCGCCGCGAACAGGCGCGCCTGCTGCAGCGGGTGTTCGCCGAAGTCGGCGAAGAGGCCGTGCAGGGCTGGCTCAAGGTCAACCAGGCGCTGACCGTGCGCCGCTGACCCCGCACGCGGGCGCTCTGGCAGACATCGACAAGCGCCCCTCCTGGCGATCCAGGCACACCGCTGGCACAAAAGCCGCTAGCCTGAAAACAGGCCTCTCGACTCGCGCCCGGCTCATAACCGAATTGCATGACAATCGGCTGACCGCAAGGTCAAATATTTGTTGACCCAAAAGTCAGAAAACTCTAGATTGGCCCCATGGCAGCCCGCGCCAGGGCCTTGCAGTGCGTGCATCACCTGGCCAGCCAACCGAGTCATAACAATAAAGTGCCTGGAGGTCGTCCTTGATCCAGTTTTTACTCAACCGGGAGCTGCGCACCGAGCATGCCCTGGACCCCAACGTCACCGTGCTCAACTACCTGCGTGAGCACGTCGGCAAAACCGGAACCAAGGAAGGCTGCGCCTCCGGCGACTGCGGTGCCTGCACCGTGGTGGTCGGCGAGCTCGAGGGCGACCGCGTACGCTACCGCACCCTCAACTCCTGCCTGACCTTCGTCTCCAGCCTGCACGGCAAGCAACTGATCACCGTCGAAGACCTCAAGCACCAGGGCAAGCTGCACAGCGTGCAGCAGGCGATGGTCGACTGCCACGGCTCGCAGTGCGGCTTCTGCACCCCTGGCTTCATCATGTCGCTGTTTGCCCTGCAGAAGAACTCCACCGGCTACGACAAGGGCCAGACCCTGGAAGCCCTGGCCGGCAACCTGTGCCGCTGCACCGGCTACCGCCCGATCATCGACGCCGCCGAGCAGGCCTGCTGCCAGAAGCAGCCGGACCAGTTCGACGCCTTCGAAAGCAACACCGTGGCCCAGCTCCAGGCCATCGCTCCGCGTGAAACTGCCGAGCTCAACAGTGGCGACAAGCGCTGCCTGGTGCCGCTGACCGTGGCCGACCTGGCCGACCTCTATGCCGCCAACCCCGAAGCCCGCCTGCTCGCCGGCGGTACCGACCTGGCCCTGGAAGTCACCCAGTTCCACCGCGAGCTGCCGGTGATGATCTACGTCGGCCATATCGAAGACATGAAGCGTATCGAAGTGACCGACAGCGCCATCGAGATCGGCGCGGCCGCGGCCCTGTCCGACTGCTACGAAGCGCTGTCGCGCGAGTACCCGGACTTCGGCGAGCTGCTGCACCGCTTCGCCTCGCTGCAGATTCGCAACCAGGGCACCCTGGGCGGCAATATCGGCAACGCCTCGCCCATCGGCGACGCCCCACCCCTGCTGATCGCCCTCGGCGCGCAGATCGCCCTGCGCCAGGGCAACACCCGGCGCATCCTGCCGCTGCAGGACTACTTCCTCGACTACAAGGTGACCGCCCGCCAGGAAGCCGAATTCATCGAGAAGATCATCGTGCCGCGCGCCCAGGCCAACCAGGCGTTCCGCGCCTACAAGGTGTCCAAGCGCCTGGACGACGACATCTCCGCCGTCTGCGCGGCCTTCAACCTGACTATCGTCGACGGCGTGGTCACCGAAGCGCGCATCGCCTTCGGCGGCATGGCCGCCATCCCCAAGCGCGCCAGCGCCTGCGAAGCGGCCCTGGTCGGCTCGGCCTGGTATCCGGGTGTGATCGAACGCGCCTGCGACGCGCTGGGTGAGGACTTCACCCCGCTGTCGGATTTCCGCGCCAGCAAGGAATACCGCCTGCTCACTGCCCAGAACCTGCTGCGCAAGTTCTTCCTGGAGCAGCAGTCGCCCGAGGTCGAGACCCGGGTTACCGCTTACGCCTGATGGCGCAGTGAATTGATACGCCGCCGGCGCGCCCGGCGGCATGCGAAGTTTTGGAGGCGAAGATGTCCAGTCATATCGAACACAAATCCCAGGAAGAGCTGGCCGCCCTGTTCCGCGCCGGCATGACCAGCGGCGTCGGCCGCAGCGTCAAGCACGAGAGCGCGGACAAGCACGTGTCCGGCGAAGCGGTCTATGTCGACGACCGCCTGGAATTCCCCAACCAGTTGCACGTCTATGCGCGCCAGTCGGATCGCGCCCATGCGCGCATCCTGCGCATCGACACCCGCCCCTGCTACGAGTTTCCGGGCGTGGCCATCGCCATCACCAAGGACGACGTACCGGGCCAGCTGGACATCGGCCCGGTGGTCGCCGGCGACCCGCTGCTGGCCGACGGCAAGGTCGAGTACGTTGGCCAGGTGGTGCTGGCGGTGGCCGCCGACAGCCTGGAAACCGCGCGCAAGGCGGCCATGGCCGCGATCGTCGAGTACGAGGACCTGGAGCCGGTGCTCGACGTGGTCGAGGCCTACCGCAAGAAGCATTTCGTGCTCGCCAGCCACACCCACCGCATCGGTGACTCGGCCAGCAAGCTGGCCAGCGCCCCGCGTCGCCTGCAGGGCACCCTGCATATCGGCGGCCAGGAGCACTTCTACCTGGAAACCCAGATTTCCTCGGTCATGCCCACCGAAGACGGCGGTATGCTGGTCTACACCTCGACGCAGAACCCCACCGAGGTGCAGAAGCTGGTCGCCGAAGTGCTCGGCGTGCCGATGAACAAGATCGTCATCGACATGCGCCGCATGGGCGGTGGTTTCGGCGGCAAGGAAACCCAGGCCGCCGGCCCGGCGTGCCTGTGCGCGGTGATCGCGCACCTCACCGGCCGGCCGACCAAGATGCGTCTGCCGCGCATGGAAGACATGAGCATGACCGGCAAGCGTCACCCCTTCTATGTCGAGTACGACGTCGGCTTCGATGACGATGGCCTGCTGCACGGCATCGAGATGGACCTGGCCGGCAACTGCGGCTACTCGCCGGACCTGTCCGGCTCCATCGTCGACCGCGCCATGTTCCACTCGGACAACGCCTACTTCCTCGGCAACGCCACCATCAACGGTCATCGCTGCAAGACCAACACCGCGTCGAACACCGCCTACCGCGGCTTCGGCGGCCCGCAGGGCATGGTCGCCATCGAGGAAGTGATGGACGCCGTGGCGCGCAGCCTGGGCAAGGACCCGCTGGAAGTGCGCAAGCTCAACTACTACGGCAAGACCGAGCGCAACGTCACCCACTACCACCAGACCGTCGAGCACAACGTCATTCACGAAATGACCGCCGAGCTGGAGCAAAGCTGCGAGTACGCCAAGCGCCGTCGCGAAATTATCGAGTTCAACCAAAAAAGCCCGGTGTTGAAGAAAGGCCTGGCCATGACCCCGGTGAAATTCGGCATCAGCTTCACCGCCACCTTCCTCAACCAGGCTGGCGCGCTGATCCACATCTACACCGACGGTTCGATCCACCTCAACCACGGCGGCACCGAGATGGGCCAGGGCCTCAACACCAAGGTGGCGCAGGTCGTCACCGAAGTGTTCCAGGTCGATATCGAGCGCATCCAGATCACCGCCACCAACACCGACAAGGTGCCCAATACCTCGCCGACCGCAGCCTCCAGCGGCGCCGACCTCAATGGTATGGCGGCAAAGAACGCAGCCGAAACCATCAAGCAGCGCCTGGTCGACTTCCTGGTGCGCGAGTACAAGGTGACCCCGGAGGATGTCGAGTTCCGCAACGGCCAGGTGCGCGTGCGCGACCACTTCCTGTCCTTCGAGGAGATGATCCAGAAGGCCTACTTCGGTCAGGTCTCGCTGTCGTCGACCGGCTTCTACCGCACGCCGAAAATCTACTACGACCGCGACAAGGCCGCCGGCCGCCCCTTCTATTACTACGCCTACGGCGTGGCCTGCGTGGAAGTGCTAGTCGACACCCTGACCGGCGAATACCGCATGCTGCGTGGCGACATCCTGCATGACGTCGGCGACTCGCTGAACCCGGCCATCGACATCGGCCAGGTCGAAGGCGCCTTCGTCCAGGGCATGGGCTGGCTGACCATGGAAGAGTTGGTGTGGAACGCCAAGGGCAAGCTGATGACCAACGGTCCGGCCAGCTACAAGATCCCGGCCATCGCCGACATGCCCATCGACCTGCGCGTGAAGCTGGTGGAGAACCGCAAGAACCCGGAAGACACCGTGTTCCACTCCAAGGCCGTGGGCGAGCCGCCATTCATGCTCGGCATCGCCGCCTGGTGCGCCCTCAAGGACGCCGTGGCCAGCCTGGCGGACTACAAGGTGCAACCGCAGATCGACGCTCCGGCCACCCCTGAGCGCGTGCTCTGGGGCGTGGAGCAGGTGCGCAAGCTGAAGGCTTCGGCCAAGACGGCCAGCGCTGCCGAGGTCGAACCGGCGTAACGCTAAACACCTTGGTGGATGTGCTGCGCGACAACCACCCTACGGCGGTTCGTAGGGTGGACAACCGCGAAGCATCGTCCACCAGAGGCGTGAATGAAGAACAAAGCAGGTGTACAACAATGACAAAACACACCGAACCGAATAACCGCCCTGCTCGCCCGGCACCGGTGCCGATTCTCGACCCGTCGCCGAGCAACTGGCGCCTGCCGCGCCCGGGCCAGACCACGCCTTCCTGGAGGCTGAGCAAATGAGCTGGATCAGTGCCCTCGCCGAGCTGCAGCAAAAAGGTGAAGCCTGCGTGCTGGTGACCATCATCGAAGAGCGCGGTTCGACGCCGCGCAATGCCGGCTCGAAGATGGTGGTCACCGCCGAGCGCATCTTCGAAACCATCGGCGGCGGCCATCTGGAATACAAGGCCATGGAAATGGCCCGCGAGATGCTCGCCAGCCGCAGCCAGGACACCCGTCTGGAGCGCTTCTCCCTTGGCGCCAGCCTGGGCCAGTGCTGCGGCGGCGCCACCGTGCTGCTGTTCGAGCCCATGGGTCAACCACAGGCGCAGATCGCCGTGTTCGGCGCCGGCCATGTCGGCCGCGCGCTGGTGCCGCTGCTCGCCAGCCTGCCGTGCAAGGTGCGCTGGATCGACTCGCGGGAGAACGAATTTCCCGAGCATATCCCCGCCGGCGTGGAGAAGATCGTCAATGACGATGTAGTCGACGAGGTGGAGAACATGCCGCCCGGCAGCTACTACATCGTCATGACCCACAACCACCAGCTCGATCTGGAGCTGACCGCGGCGATCCTCAAGCGCGGCGATTTCGCCTACTACGGCCTGATCGGCTCGAAGACCAAGCGCGTCAAGTTCGAGCATCGCCTGCGCGAACGCGGCTTCGAAGAAACCCTGATGGCGCGCATGCGCTGCCCCATGGGTCTGCCGGAAGTGAAAGGCAAGCTGCCGGTAGAAATTGCCGTGTCCATCGCCGGTGAGGTGATCGCCACCTACAACGCCAGCTTCGGCCAGGACGTGAAGAAGGGTGAGTCCAGCGTCGCCAAACTGCTGCCCGCCTCGCGCCGCACCCAGCCGTAGGTTGGCGCTGAACGCTGCGAAGCCGATCGCGGCCCGGCCCACCAGGGAGTGCGCAGCACTCCGCCCGGCGGGCCCGGTTTGCGGCAACGCCAGGCTCACCACCCTCGTGTTGGGCTTCGCGGAGCTCAGCCCAACCTACCCGTACTACCTTGATCTGAGATTTGAGCCCCATGACCACCAACGTCAAAGCCTACCGCGCCGCCATTTTGCACAGCCTCGCCGACCCGGCCGTGGTCGGCGTCGAGCAGTCCTATGAGTATTTCGAGGACGGCATCCTGCTGATCGAAAATGGCAAGGTCGTCCAGGTTGGCGCCGCTGCCGAGCTGCTGCCGAAACTGGCCGGCGTCGACGTCCAGCACTACCGCGACGCGCTGATCACCCCCGGCTTCATCGACACCCATATCCACTACCCGCAGACCGGCATGATCGCCTCCTACGGCGAGCAGTTGCTGGACTGGCTCAACACCTACACCTTCCCCACCGAGCGGCAGTTCGAAGACAAGGCTCACGCCAGCGACGTGGCGGCGATCTTCCTCAAGGAACTGCTGCGCAACGGCACCACCACCGCTCTGGTGTTCGGCACAGTGCACCCGCAATCGGTGGACGCCTTCTTCGAGCAGGCCGACAAGCTCAACCTGCGCATGATCGCCGGCAAGGTGCTGATGGATCGCAACGCCCCGGACTACCTGACCGACACCGCCGAAACCGGCTACGCCGAGAGCAAGGCGCTGATCGAGCGCTGGCACGGCAAGGGTCGCCTGCACTATGCGGTCACCCCGCGCTTCGCCCCCACTAGCACGCCGGAGCAACTGGAGTTGGCCGGCAAGCTGCTGGGCGAGTACCCGGACCTCTACATGCACACCCACCTGTCCGAGAACCGCAAGGAAATCGAATGGGTCAAGGCGCTGTTCCCCGAGCGCAAGGGCTATCTCGATGTCTACGACCACCACAAGCTGATCGGCCCGCGCGCGGTGTTCGCCCATGGCGTGCACCTGTGCGACGACGAGTGCAAGCGCCTGGCCGAAACCGGCTCGGCGGTGGCCTTCTGCCCGACCTCCAACCTGTTCCTGGGCAGCGGCCTGTTCGACCTGAACAAGCTGGAAGCCCATGGCGTGCGCGTCGGCCTGGGCACCGATGTCGGCGCCGGCACCAGCTTCAGCCAGCTGCAATCGCTGAACGAGGCGTACAAGATCATGCAGCTGCAGGGCAAGAAGCTCGACCCGTTCAAGTCGCTGTACCTGGCCACCCTGGGCGGCGCCAATGCGCTGTACCTGGACGACCGGCTGGGCAACTTCCTGCCCGGCAAGGACGCCGACTTCCTGGTGCTGGACTACAACGCCACGCCACTGATGAGCTACCGCATGCAGCAGGCCAGGAGCCTGGAAGAGCGGTTGTTCGCCCTGACCATGCTCGGCGACGACCGCTCGGTGAAGGAAACCTTCGCCGCCGGCGTGTCGGTGCACCAGCGCTAAGCGTAGGGGGTCGCGGGTCCGCCCAGGTCGCGCGCACCAGCGATTTTCCAGGGGCCGTGGTGCGCACAGCACCCCCTACCCCGCTGAAACAAAAAAGCCCCGAGGCGCGAACATCGGGGCTTTTTTCTACAGCGCCGTCAATCAGCGGTTGGCGGCGCTACGCCCGGACTTCTTCTTGGTCTGCAGCAGGTGCGAGAACACCGCGTGCAGGTCATCCGAGGCGCTTTCCTCGTCCAGATTGAGCTTGCTGTCGATATGGTCCATGTGGTGCATCATCAGGTGCACCGCACGCTCGGCATCGCGCGCCTCGATGGCGTCGATCAGCTGGTTGTGCTCGTCGTAGGAACAATGCGAGCGGCTGCCGCTTTCGTACTGGGCGATGATCAGCGAGGTCTGCGACACCAGGCTGCGCTGGAAGCTCACCAGCGGCGCATTACGCGCGGCCTCGGCCAGCTTGAGGTGGAACTCGCCGGACAGGCGGATGCCGGCGCCGCGATCGCCGCGGGAGAAACTGTCCTGCTCGTCCCTGACCATCTGCCGCAGCTCGGCCAGTTGCTCGGCGGTGGCGTGTTCGACGGCCAGCTCGGTGATGGCGCGCTCGACCAGACGGCGCGCGTAGAAGATCTGCCGGGCTTCTTCGACGCTGGGGCTGGCGACCACCGCACCGCGGTTCGGTCGCAGCAGCACCACGCCCTCGTGGGCCAGGCGCGACAGCGCGCGACGAATGATGGTACGGCTGACGCCGAAGATCTCGCCCAGGGCCTCTTCGCTCAGCTTGGTGCCGGGCGCCAGACGCTGTTCGAGAATGGCATCGAAGATATGGGCGTATACGACATCGTCCTGAGTCCCGCTGCGGCTGCTTTTGCCGGTGCGCGGCTGCTTCTTGAGGGGCTGCAATTGATCGTTCATTCTGGCTCGCGTCAATGAGAGTCGGCGACACTGCGACTCTACTGTGTTCTACCCGGTAGCTGACAAGCACCGGGAGAAAAATCATCGGAAAAAAATTCGGACAATTGTACACAATTCAACCAATCGATGCACCAGAGTTGTATGACCACCCCTTTTCGGGCTCAGCCGGGGGCAAGCGACGAACGGCGGGCCGGCTCAAATTCTTTCCTTATATAGCCGGCATTTCTCAGGCCATTACCGGCTAACCAGGCATAGCCCCCTGTCCGGCGACCTCGATCGCGATGCCGAGCACGGCGTCACACAAAATCCTATCTATTTGTTTTAAATGAATTTTCTAAAAATCGGCGACGGCCATTGTCGCCAATTACACCCGTTCTCGCGGCGAAATTGGCCCAGGGTTCGATTTGTGCAACATTAAAAACATTAATTGCATTTTTTGTATACAACAGCATAATCGCGCCTGAGTGACTTCTTGACCGCTCGGTCAACAACTTAGCCAGGAAGCACCGCGAACGCACCGCCTGCCTCAGAGAGCCGCTGTCCTCGCGCAAGGCTCTGGGCGGTACACAACAAGAGAGATGAGGAGTACCCGCTGTGGAAAGCGTCAAACAAGAACAACACGCGTCTCAACTGGCAAGAACCGGTCTGCTCGACCGTTTCTTCAAGCTGACCGAGCACCGCACCACCATCAAAACCGAGTTGCTGGCCGGCCTGACGACCTTCGTCACCATGGCCTACATCATCTTCGTCAACCCCAACATCATGGCCGGTGCCGGCGTCGACCACGGCGCGGCCTTCGTCGCCACCTGCATCGGCGCGGCGCTGGGCTGCTTCCTCATGGGCCTGTACGCCAACTGGCCGGTGGGCCTGGCGCCGGGCATGGGCCTCAACGCCTTCTTCACCTACACCGTGGTCGGCGAGATGGGCTACAGCTGGCAGATCGCCCTCGGCGCGGTGTTCATCTCCGGCGTGCTGTTCATGATCATGAGCCTGTCGAAGATCCGCGAGTGGCTGCTCAACAGCATCCCCATGAGCCTGCGCTTTGCCATGGGCGCCGGGGTCGGCCTGTTCCTCGGCCTGATCGGCCTGAAGACCGCCGGCATAGTCGTCGACAGCCCGGCCACCCTGCTGACCATGGGCTCGTTCGGTAACCCCAACGCCCTGCTCGCCGCCGTGTGCTTTCTGCTGATCGCCGTGCTCAGCCACCGCAACGTGTTCGGCGCCATCCTCTTCAGCATGCTCGGCGTCACCGCGCTGGGCTGGGCCCTGGGTCTGGTGGAGTACGGAGGCCTGGTGTCGATGCCGCCGAGCCTGGCGCCGACCTTCCTGGCCATGGACATCGCCGGGGCCTTCAACGTGGCCATGATCAGCGTGATCCTCGCCTTCCTCTTCGTGAACATGTTCGACACCGCCGGCACCCTAATGGGCGTGGCCCACCGCGCCAACCTGGTGGACGAAGACGGCAAGATCCAGAACCTGTCCCGCGCGCTCAAGGCCGACTCCACCTCCAGCGTGGTCGGCGCCGTGGTCGGCTGCCCGCCGGTGACCAGCTACGTGGAGAGCGCCTCGGGCGTGGCCGCTGGCGGCCGCACCGGTTTGACCGCCGTGGCCGTGGGCGTGCTGTTCCTCGCGGCGATGTTCTTCGCCCCGCTGGCCGGCATGATCCCCGCCTACGCCACCGCCGGCGCGCTGATCTACGTGGCGATGCTGATGATGAGCGGCATGGCCCATATCGACTGGAAGGACCACACCGACACCATCCCGGCCATCGTCACCGTGGTGATGATGCCGCTGACCTTCTCCATCGCCAACGGCATCGCCCTGGGCTTCCTCACCTACGCCACGCTGAAGCTGCTGACCGGCCAGCGCGACAAGGTCTCGCTGAGCCTGTACGTGCTGTGCGTGATCTTTATCGCCAAGTTCGCCTTCCTCTGACGGCAACCTGGTGTTGATCGAAGCCCCGGCCATGTGCCGGGGCTTTTCGTTTGGCCATTGGCGTCGGGACGCGCAGTCTCGGCGCGATCCGCAAGCATGTCGCCCAGCCTTTCGCGGATTGCATCCGAGCCTGGCACAAGCAGCGATAGCCCGGTAGGAGGGCGCCGCGCACCCTAGATGCTGCTTCCCCACCAGTGGCCGACCAGGCAGCCTAGCGACAAGCGCTATGCTGGGTTACCCGGCGCTCGGGTGACCTGGCGATCCCCATGACACTCCCAGCGCCGCCAGCCCCACAAAGCGACCGGCAACACAGCCCTGCAACGCGGGCAAAAAAAAGCCCGCAGTGTGAGCGGGCCTAAGGACTCGAACGAGTCTGAGGGTGACAAGCATTCGTCTGACGAGCAGCTGGCCCGCCAGTCACTCAGCTACCGCGGTAGGTGGAGTAGCTGTAGGGGGAAATCAGTAGCGGCACATGGTAGTGCTCCTGGCCGGCGTCGATGCCGAAGCGCAGCACCACCACATCGAGGAACGCCGTATCCGGCAGCTTCACGCCACGGGCGCGGTAATAGTCGCCAGCGTGGAAGTGCAGCTGGTAGACGCCCGTGCGGTAGTCCTCGCCCTGCAGCACCGGCGCATCGCAACGGCCGTCGTGGTTGGTGGTAACGCTGTTGATCAGCTCCAGCTGCGCGCCTTCGACGCGGTACAGCTCGACCTTGATGTCACTCCCCGGACAACCGTGCGCGGCGTCCAGTACATGCGTAGTCAAACGTCCCATGGCTCTCGGGCGCCCGTCGCGGCCTGCGGCTACACGGACACCACACCTCCTCTACTCTGTTGAAATCGGCTCGTCGCAGTGCTCCGACGCTCTGGCAGGATAGCACGCAGAGCGAATATAAAACACTTTATACAAAAATTGTACACAATAACTCCAGCAAAAAGCCCGACCTGACAACCGGATCGTTCGCGCCCCATCGGCATGCAACTCAGCAGCCACGCCAGCAGCGGAGCACATAGCTGACCAATCAGGCAAGATTCTTGCTTGCTCGACCAGGGAAGAAAATGACGAAAAGTCGATTTACAAACGGCAACTAACTTTGTATACAATTAGCCATCCCGGTCGCGCAGCCTTCCGATCCCGAGGCGCGCAGTGACCGCAACGTTCCAGATAGGAAGACTGCAGTGAGCGCTGATTACCCACGCGATTTGATCGGCTACGGCGACACCCCTCCGCATCCGCACTGGCCGGGCGATGCCCGCATCGCCCTGTCCTTCGTGCTCAACTACGAGGAAGGCGGCGAGCGCAACATCCTCCACGGCGACAAGGAATCCGAGGCCTTTCTCTCCGAGATGGTCGCCGCCCAGCCGCTGCAGGGCCAGCGCAACCTGTGCATGGAGTCGCTCTACGAGTACGGCAGCCGCGCCGGCGTGTGGCGTCTGCTCAACCTGTTCAAGAAACACGACATTCCGCTGACCGTGTTCGCCGTGGCCATGGCCGCCCAGCGTCATCCCGAGGCGATCCGCCAGATGGTCGCCGCCGGTCACGAGATCTGCAGCCACGGCTACCGCTGGATCGATTACCAGAACATGGACGAGGCCACCGAGCGCGAGCACATGCTCGAGGCCATCCGCATCCTCACCGAGCTGACCGGCGAGCGCCCGCTGGGCTGGTACACCGGTCGCCTGGGCCCGAACACCCGGCGCATCGTGCGCGAGGAAGGCGGTTTCCTCTACGACTCCGACACCTACGACGACGACCTGCCCTACTGGGACCCGGCCAGCACCGCGGAGAAGCCGCACCTGGTGATCCCCTACACCCTGGACACCAACGACATGCGCTTCACCCAGGTGCAGGGCTTCAACAAGGGCGACGATTTCTTCGAATACCTCAAGGATGCCTTCGACGTGCTCTACGCCGAGGGCGAGGCCGGCGCACCGAAGATGCTGTCGATCGGCATGCACTGCCGCCTGCTCGGCCGCCCGGCGCGCCTGGCTTCGCTGGCACGCTTCCTCGACTACGTGAAGAGCCACGACAAGGTCTGGTGCGCCCGCCGCGTCGACATCGCCAAGCACTGGCACGCCACCCACCCCTACCGTGCGACCGCCGAACAAGAGAGCAGCAAATGAGCCGTTTCCAGACCCTGACCCCGTCCCAGCTGAGCCGCGAGGCCTTCGTTGCCGCCTTCGCCGACATCTACGAGCACTCGCCCTGGGTCGCCGAGAAGGCCTACGATCTCGGCCTGGACGCATCCGTCGACGAGATCGACGGCCTGCAGCAGCGCATGGCCGATATCCTCCTGTCCGCCAGCCATGAAGCGCAGCTGGCACTGATCAACGCGCACCCGGACCTGGCCGGCAAGGCTGCCGTGCGCGGCGAGCTGACCGCCTCCAGCACCGCCGAACAGTCCGGCGCCGGCATCCACGAATGCACCGCCGAGGAGTTCGCCCGTTTCACCGAACTCAACGACGCCTACAAGGCCAAGTTCGGCTTCCCCTTCATCAAGGCCGTCAAGGGCAGCAACCGCCACCAGATCCTGGCCGCCTTCGAAGAGCGTATCCACAACACGCCGGAGCAGGAATTCGCCACCGCCCTGGCCGAGATCAACAAGATCGCCATGTTCCGCCTGCAGCAGCTGTAAGGCCGCAGTCCCATTCAACCGAGCAGAACAAGTAGAACAGCCATGCGTAGCCTGACCATCGAGCCCCTGAGCAAAGAAGCCTTCGCCCCCTTCGGTGACGTGATCGAAACCGAGGGCAGCGACTTCTTCATGATCAACAACGGCTCCACCCGCCGCTATCACAAGCTGGCCACGGTGGAGACCGCGCAGCCGGAGGATCGGGCCATCATCAGCATCTTCAGCGCCGAGGCGCTGCAGATGCCCTTGACCATCCGCATGCTGGAACGCCATCCGCTGGGCAGCCAGGCCTTCATTCCGCTGCTCGGCAACCCCTTTCTGATCGTGGTCGCGCCAGTTGGCGATGTACCTGTATCAGGGTCCGTCCGTGCCTTCCTCAGCAATGGCAGGCAGGGCGTCAATTACCATCGCGGCGTCTGGCACCACCCGGTGCTGACGATCGAAAAGCGGGATGACTTCCTGGTGGTTGATCGCAGTGGTTCCGGCAACAACTGCGATGAGCATTTCTTCAATGAGGACGAGCTCCTTCTCCTCAACCCCCACCAATAAGAGAAGCCCGGGGCTGGCGTGCCTCCCCCGGGAAAGAGGTACAGATCGTGGAAGCACATTTCACCGAATGGCTAAACCTGGGCATCCGCTGGATCCATATGATCACCGGCATCGCCTGGATCGGCGCATCCTTCTATTTCGTCTGGTTGGAGAACAACCTCAACCGTAGCAATCCCCGCGAGGGCCTGTCGGGCGACCTCTGGGCGATTCACGGCGGCGGCATCTACCACCTGGAAAAGTACAAGCTGGCTCCGCCGAAAATGCCGGAGAACCTGCACTGGTTCAAATGGGAGGCCTACGCCACCTGGCTGTCGGGCATCGCCCTGATGCTGGTGGTGTACTACCTCAACCCCAGCCTGTACCTGATCAAGCCGGGCGTCGAGCTAGCACCGGCCATGGGCATCGTCATCGGCCTCGGCTCGATGATCGCCGGCTACGTGATCTATCACTTCCTGTGTGATTCGCCACTGGGCAAGCGCCCGGCCCTGCTCGGCGCCGTGCTGTTCGTGCTGATCATCGCCGCCGCCTATGGCTTCAGCCAGATCTTCAGCGGCCGCGCTGCGTACATCCATGTCGGCGCCATCATCGGCACCATCATGGTCGGCAACGTGTTCTTCACCATCATGCCGGCCCAGCGCGCGCTGGTTAAGGCGATCGAAGACAACACCACGCCCGATCCGACCCTGCCGGCCAAGGGCCTGCTGCGCTCGCGCCACAACAACTACTTCACCCTGCCGGTGCTGTTCATCATGATCAGCAACCACTTCCCGAGCACCTACGGCAGCCAGTACAACTGGCTGATCCTGGCCGGTATCGCGATCCTGGCCGTGCTGGTGCGTCACTACTTCAACACCCGCCACGACAGCAGCAAGTACGTCTGGACCCTGCCGGCCGCGGCACTGGGCATGATCTGCCTGGCCTACGTCACCGCCCCGGTACGTCAGGCGCCGACCGCCGCACCGGTGGCCGTGGTCGAACAGGCCGCCAGCGAAACCCTGGCCAAGGTCGAGGAAGTGAGCGAAGCCGCCCCCGCAGCGCCCGCCGCCAGCGAAAGCGCCGCAGCCGCCGCAACCGCCAGCACTGACAGCGCCGACTTCGCCAAGGTCGAGAGCGTGATCCACGAGCGCTGCACCGTCTGCCACTCGGCCACCCCGAGCAGCCCGATGTTCAGCACCGCGCCGGCCGGCTTCATGCTCGACACCCCCGAGCAGATGAAGGCGCAGGCGGCCAAGATCCATGCGCAGACCGTGGCCACGCAGATCATGCCGCTGGGCAACATCACCCAGATGACCCAGGACGAGCGCGATTTGATCGGCAGCTGGATCGCCCAGGGCGCCCAGACCAACTGATTGCCACACATGCCGCGCCCGTGACTGGGCGCGGCATTTTTTTAGGCGATGTCCCTGTTAGGTGTGGCTAGCCAGGGCAGGCTCGGGGGCCTTGTAGGGCGGGCCGGGCGGCGATCCGCTTTAGCCCACGCTGACCACCGTTGGTGGGCTAAAGCCCACCCTACGCCCCCGCTTCGTGCGGGAGCGACTCAACCGCCAACCCGACACCCCGCCGAACCGCCGGCAGCGCAAGCTGACCGGCGGTTCAGTTTTTGTGCACAATCCATAAATAAATTGTTTTTAACCATGTCCACAAGTTGTATAGTCGGCACATTCTGACCGATTGGACAGCTTTCCTTCGAGCAGAGCAGAGGTGCCGTGAAGCCTCGTGTAAGCCCATGACCATATAAAAACAACTGGCAGGCTATGACATGACCACAGACCGCAACACCCAAGCCCCAGCTGCGCCTTCCGGCAACAGCGACCTGATCTACCAGCTGGACGACACCCCAGCCTTCGCCCCTGCCATCTTCGCGGCGCTGCAGCATGTGCTGGCCAGCTTCGTCGGCATCATCACCCCCACTCTGATCGTCGGCAGCGCCCTCGGCCTCGGTGCCCACGTGCCCTACCTGGTGAGCATGGCGCTGTTCGTCTCCGGCCTCGGCACCTTCGTCCAGGCCAAGCGCATCGGCCCGATCGGCTCCGGCCTGCTGTGCCTGCAGGGCACCAGCTTCGGCTTTCTCAGCGTGGTGCTCAGCGCCGGCTTCATCGTCAAGGGCCGCGGCGCCAGCGAGGAGGAGATACTCGCCACGCTGTTCGGCATCTGCTTCTGCGCCGCCTTCGTCGAGATCGCCTTCAGCCAGTTCATCAACAAGCTGCGCAAGGTGATCACCCCGGTGGTCACCGGCACCATCATCTGCCTGATGGGCCTGTCGCTGATCAAGGTGGGCATGACCGACCTGGCCGGCGGCTACGGCGCGCCGGACCTCGGCGCCCTGCATCACCTGGCCCTCGGCGGCCTGGTGCTGGGTACCATCGTCCTGCTCAACCGCGCCTCCTCGCAGGTGCTGCGCCTGTCGGCGGTGATCATCGGCCTGGCCCTGGGCTTCGCGGTGGCCTGGTTCACCGGCCGGGTGGATTTCGCCAACATGGCCGAGGTGCCGCTGATCAGCGTGCCGCAGCCGTTCAAGTACGGCTTCGGCTTCGACTGGATCGCCTTCGTGCCGATCGCGGTGATCTTCCTGATCACCCCGCTGGAGACCGCCGGCGACCTGACCGCCAACTCGATCATCTCCAAGCAGCCGGTCAAGGGCCCGCTGTACATGCGCCGGATCAAGTCCGGGGTGCTGGCCGACGGCTGCAACTCGGCGGTCGCCGCCATGTTCAACAGCCTGCCGATGACCACCTTCAGCCAGAACAACGGGGTGATCCAGCTCACCGGCGTGGCCAGCCGCCACGTGGGCTTCTACATCGCCGGCATCCTGGTGCTGCTCGGCCTGTTCCCGGTGGTCGGCGCGGTGCTGCAGCTGATGCCCAAGCCGGTGCTCGGTGGCGCCACCCTGATCATGTTCGGCACCGTCGCCGTGGCCGGCATCAAGATCCTCAGCGAAGCCGGCCTGCACCGCCGCAACGTGCTGATCGTGGCCATCTCCCTGGGCCTGGGCCTGGGCGTGGCCGGCGTGCCGGACGTGCTGTCGCACATGCCGGACGTGCTGAAGAACATCTTCGGCTCGCCGATCACCATCGGCGCCTTCAGCGCCATCGTGCTGAACATCTTCCTGCCCGACGAGACCCACGAGGTCGAGGAAGACGACTACGACCCCGAGGCACACCTGCACACCGTGCTGCAGAACCGCCAGGACGACGAGGCCGTCGACGACGGCAGCCTCAAGACCCTCAGCCGCGACCTTACCCCGGACGCGCGACCGAGCTGACCGCCAACCTCGCTTCCCCCTCCCGGCGGCGCGCCGCCGGGAGCTACCTGCTTGCACTCCAACAATAAGGAAAATCCATGAAACTCAAGCATCTGCCCCACTGCCTCGCCCTCTCCGCCGGACTGTTCTCCGGCCAGCAGGCGCTCGCCGGCGACCTGCTCTACTGGCAGGACAACAGCCTGTCCTACCTGTACGGCGAAAATTTCCAGCGCATGAACTTCAATGGCGAGGAGCAGCGCACCCAGACCACCTTCACCTTCGAGCACGCCAGCGGCTGGGCCTGGGGCGACGTGTTCTACTTCCTCGACTACATCCGCGCCGACAACGTGCAGTCGCGCGGCAGCTTCGACAACGGCACCTTCCGCCAGCACGACAAGGATTCCTTCTACTACATGGAGTTCTCCCCGCGCGTCAGCCTGAGCTGGCTGACCGGGCAGAAGCTGGCCGCCGGCCCGATCAAGGACGTCTACGCCGCCTTCACCTACGAGAAAGGCGAAGGCGGCCCCGGCCCGGAGAACTACCTGTACGGCGTCGGCCTGGACTGGGACGTGCCCGGTTTCGCCTTCTTCAAGACCAACCTGTACCGGGTGAAGATCAACAACCACACCTTCTTCGCCGACAGCGACAGCAACGGCTACGCCACCCAGCTGACCGTCTCCGCCGCCTACCCCTTCAGCGTCGGCCAGCAGGACTTTTTGGTCGACGGCTTCGTCGATTGGCGCTCACCATCCAGCGACGCCGGCACCCAGACCTCGGTGGGTTCCTCGATCCAGGTCAAGTGGGACGCCGGCAAGGCCCTGTTCGGCAAGGAGCGCCAGCTCTACGTCGGCACCGAAGTGAACATGTGGCACAACAAGTACGGCGTGAAGCCGGTGGACGGTTCCACCGACGGCTTCGACCAGACCGCCGTGCAGGCACTGGTCAAGTACCACTTCTGACCGCTGCCACACCGCACTTGGCCGACGTCGGGTAGGGACGACGGCCGGGTAAAAAGGGGGATGGGCCTTGCGCCCTTCCCCCTTTTTCTTTGCGCCGAGCGCAAGGGGCGCACGGAGCAGCGCCTTTACCAAACCGGCTTCACCCCCGCACCAACCGAGCGCTCATGAACCAGGCCCAGCACCGCATCGGTGCAGGATCGAGCCGCCCTATCCGGCTTCTCCATCAATGCTTTGCAAGCATACAACTGACCAGAAGGTCAAGTTTTTGCACACAATAAATATGTTTTTTGTGTGCAATTTGTCAGAAAGCCATATTCAGGGGCGCGTTTTATGTGTACAAGGCAATCAGGTTCCTACCGAAATTCTGCCGAAACGGCTGTATACACAAGATCGGCCGAACGGCGTCTACAAAAACGGAACGGAACCTGCAGACAAATCTCCTCATACGCCGCCAAGGCGCAAGAACAAAACTGGGAGCTGTCCATGTCCAACGCCGAAGAATTCCGCATCAAGCACATCGATACCTCGCTGCACAACGAGGACCTCGCCCCGCTCGCCCCGGAGAAACGCAAATGGGGCTGGTTCGAGATCTTCAACGTCTGGTCCAACGACATCCAGAGCCTGTTCGGCTACACCCTGGCCGCCACCCTGTTCATCTCCTACGGGCTCAACGGCTGGGCGGTGCTGGCCGGCATCGTCCTCGCCGGTTTCATCGTCATGGGCCTGGTGCAGCTGACCGGCAAGCCGAGCGTGAAGTACGGCATTCCCTTCCCGGTGTTCGCCCGTGCCAGCATGGGCGTGCGCGGCGCCAACTTCCCGGCCCTGGTCCGCGGCATAGTCGCGATCTTCTGGTACGGCGTGCAGACCTACTTCGCCTCCACCGCGGTGGCGCTGCTGCTCAACTCGCTGCTGCAGCCCGAGGCGCCGGCCACCTTCCTCGGCATGACCGCCATCGGCTGGCTGTCCTACCTGATCGTCTGCGTGTTCCAGGTGGCGCTGTTCATCCGCGGCATCGACTGGATCACCAAGTTCCTCAACTGGGCCGGGCCGCTGGTCTACGTGGTGATGATCGCGCTGATGGCGATGATCTGGTACCAGGCCGGCCCCAGCCTGCTCGGCGAGCTGGGCAATATCTTCGACGGCAGCGGCGAGTATGCTGCCGGCCCGGTAGCCGCCTTCTTCGCCGTGGTCGGCACCATGGTCGCCTACTTCGCCGCGGTGGTGATCAACTACGGCGACTTCGCCCGCTTCGTCAAAAGCGAAAAGCAGATGACCGTCGGCAACTTCCTCGGCCTGCCAGTGAGCCTGGCGTTCTTCTCGCTGATCGCCCTGGTGATCACCGCCGGCACCGTGGTGGTGTTCGGCGAGACGCTGACCAACCCCACCGACATCGTCGCGCGGGTGGACAACCTGAGCCTGACCATCATCGCCGCGCTGACCTTCTTCGCCGCGACCGTGGGCATCAACCTGGTGGCCAACTTCATCCCGCCGGCCTACGACCTAGCCAACCTGGCGCCGGCGCATATCAGCGCGCGCACCGGCGGCTTCATCACCGCGGCCATCGCCTTCTTCATCGGCGCGCTGTGGGTGGCCTTCATCAGCAACGTCGGCATCGCCGCCTTCGTCGACACCTTGGGCGCGGTGCTGGCGCCGCTGTACGGCATCATCGTCGCCGACTACTACCTGGTGCGCCGCGGCAAGCTCGACCTGCAGCAGCTGTTCAGCGCCGAGGTCGGCTCGGCCTACTACTTCGACGGCGGCTGGAACCGCAAGGCGCTGATCGCCTTCGCCGTCGCCTCGGTGTTCTCCGTCGCCTCGGTGTGGACCCCGGGCCTGAGCCAGCTGTCGGGCTACGCCTGGATCTTCGGCGCGCTGCTCGGTGCAGCCCTGCACTACGGGCTGATGCGTGGCCAGGCCCAGGCGGTGAAGCGCGCCAGCGCTGTCGTCTGAAGCCTCACGGGGTGGACGAAGCCGGCGCCCGTGCGCCGGCTTTGGCTTTCTGGCGTTCGAGAAAGTCCACCTTCCACTGCTCCAGGCCGATGTACTCGCTGTCCAGATTGGCCTCGACCCGGTGCTTGTCCTTCAGCGCCGCGACCTGCGCCGCGCGCTCGCCGAGAAAACGGTCGAAGCGCGCGATCAGCTCGGGCTGGCGAGCGCTCGACAGATGGAAGCTGCCGCGGGTGTGCGGCAGCTTGGGGTCGAACACCAGGGCGCCGGGGCGGGCGCGGATGTTATCGAGGTAATGGGTCGCCACCACCACGTTGAAGTAGGCGCCGTCGGTATCCTGCTTCAGCGCCTGGCGAATCATCTGGCGCAGGTCGTCGCTGTAGCTCAGGCGAATCTGCCCGCTGTCGATGCGCTGCTCGTAACCGCGCGGCGTCCAGCCCTGCACCATAGCCAGGCGAGCGATGCCCTCCAGCGCCTGGCCCTGGCGCTGCGGCGCCACCAGCACGCCGTCGACGTAATCGACCACCGCCTGGCTGTAGTGCAGGGTCATGCCGGCCTTCTGCGTCTGCGCCCAGTGCGGGCTGTCCGGGTACTTGAAATCGATCTCGCCGCGCTGCAGCGCCGGCAACAGCTGCTCCACCGGCAGCGCCTTGTAACTCAGGCTGATACCGCTGTCGGCGGCGAAGGCATCCAGCACCTCGCGGGCGAAACCGCGGTAGTCGCCCTGGGCGTCGAGGCTGTAGTGCGGGGCGAACGGCAGATCCTCGACGCCGACCACATAGCTTTGCGCCAGGGCAGTGGGCGTCAGCAGAACGGCAGACAGCAGACACAGTGATACGGGCTTCATTGCAAGCCTCCTTATTGTTGTTCTGGGAATCCGGTCAGGCGGCTCAGCCGCCGGTCATGCTCATAAAGCGCACCACCTGCACCTGCTCGTCGCTGGCGAAGTGGTGCCGCTCGGGTTTCAGGCGCAGCGCCTCGATCAGTGCCTGGCGCAGGCGCGCGCCGTCGCCGGGGTGGGCGCGCAGCAGGCGCTTGAGGTCCAGCGCGTTGTCGTGGCCGAGGCAGAGCACCAGCTTGCCTTCGGCGGTGACCCGCACGCGGTTGCAGTCGCCGCAGAAGTTGTGGCTGTGCGGGGAGATAAAACCGACCCGCGTCTCGCTGCCGACCACCTGCCAGTAGCGCGACGGCCCGCCGGTGACCTGGCTGCTGCGCACCAGCGCATGGCGCTGCTCGATGCGCGCGCGCACCTCGTCGCTGGAGCAGAAGGTCTGCTCGCGGCTGTGACTGACCACGCTGCCCAGCGGCATTTCCTCGATAAAGCTGATGTCCAGGCCGCGGGCGATGGCGAACTCGACCAGATCGAGTACCTCGTCGTCGTTGCGCCCGCGCTGCACCACGCTGTTGAGCTTGATCCGCTCGAAACCGGCGGCGCGCGCCGCGTCGATGCCGGCCAGTACCTGGTCGAGCTTGTCGCGCCGGGTGAAGGCGGCGAAACGCTCGCGCTTGAGCGAATCCAGGCTGACGTTCAGGCGGCGCACGCCGGCCGCGCGCAGCTGCGGCGCCAGCTCGGCCAGCTGCGTGCCGTTGGTGGTGATCGCCAGGTCGTCCAGCTCCGCGCGCGCGCCCAGGCGCTGCAGCAGGCTCAGCAGGTTCTTGCGCACCAGCGGTTCGCCGCCGGTGATGCGCACGCGCCGCACCCCGAGACCGATAAAGACGTCGGCCACGGCGTAGAGTTCTTCCAGGCTGAGAATCTGCTGGCGCGGGGCGAAGACCATGTCCTCGCTCATGCAGTAGGTGCAGCGAAAGTCGCAGCGGTCGGTGACCGACAGCCGCAGGTAGGTGATGCGCCGCCCGAAGGGATCGACGAGCTGATGGGTATTCACGGTGGGTCTCCTGCAGCGTCGCGCGCCGAGACTTTTTGTTATGGATATCGCTGACAGGGATAGAAACAGAAAAGCGATTTTTTGTATACAGGAATTTGACCCAAGGGTCAGATAGCCGCTGTGCGGCCCGTGGCCGCTGGCTTGAGCCCCGCGCAAGGCCGGTGCTACCATGCCCGACCGCCGCCCGGCGGCTGAGCAGATCACAGGGCCTTATGA
This sequence comes from Pseudomonas sp. NPDC077649, assembly GCF_044542855.1. NCBI lineage: Bacteria > Pseudomonadati > Pseudomonadota > Gammaproteobacteria > Pseudomonadales > Pseudomonadaceae > Pseudomonas > Pseudomonas sp. NPDC077649. Next base: position 397,617 of record NZ_JBITVF010000003.1, read on the forward strand.
CCAGCATTCGCGAACGAAACAAAGAGCTGATCCTGCGCGCGGCCAGCGAAGAGTTCGCCGACAAGGGCTTCGCCGCCACCAAGACCAGCGACATTGCGGCCAAGGCAGGCCTGCCCAAGCCCAACGTCTACTACTACTTCAAGTCCAAGGAAAACCTCTACCGCGAGGTGCTGGAAAGCATTATCGAGCCGCTGCTGGCCGCCTCCGCGCCGTTCAACCAGGCGGGCCACCCGAGCGAGGTGCTGACCGCCTACATCCGCTCGAAGATCCGCATCTCCCGCGAGCTGCCTTACGCCTCCAAGGTATTCGCCAGCGAGATCATGCACGGCGCGCCGCACCTGTCGCCGGAGCAGACCGAGCAGCTCAATGCCCAGGCCAAGCACAACATCGCCTGCATCCAGCGCTGGGTCGACCAGGGCCTGATGGCGCAGGTCGACCCGCACCACCTGCTGTTCAGCATCTGGGCCGCGACCCAGACCTATGCCGACTTCGACTGGCAGATCTCCACCGTCACCGGCAAGGCCAGCCTGGACGACGCCGACTACGAAGCCGCGGCGCAGACCATCATCCGCCTGGTGCTCAAGGGGTGCGAAGTGGCACCGGCGCCGTCCACGGCTTCCGAGCTGGTGAGCAGCGTCTAAGCGGCTGACCGCAGCAGGGTGCGCCGTGCGTACCGAGTTAAAGAGATGTTCGGCAGTCTGCAGGACGGATCGCGCCTTACCGATCCACCGCTCCGGTGGATGTAAAAAGCGACATCCACCCTACGCAACGTGGGCGACGCTTTAGCGGCGACGCCTCCAAGCCGCAGTCGCGGCCAATCCCCCCACAGTCGTAGCCCGAATTCAATCCGGGCGTAACGCGCACCGGCGGTAAAGCCGGTGCGCCCGGCTCACCCTACGCCCCGGCATCCGCCTTCAGCCCCAGCGACTCCAGCGCGCTGACCGCACACTGCTCGTCGATATCCGAGGTGTCGCCGGTGATGCCGACGGCGCCGATCACTTCGCCGCGCTCGTCGCGGATCAGCACGCCGCCCGGCGCCGGCACCAGGCTACCCTGGGCCAGGTTGTTCACCGCCCCGATAAAGGCCGGGCGCTGCTGCGCGTCGGCGGCGATCAGGCGCGAGCCCTTGCCCAGGGCCAGCGCGCCCCAGGCCTTGCCGATAGCGATCTGCGGGCGCAGCAGGCTGGCGCCGTCCTCGCGCTGCAGGCAGATCAGATGCCCGCCGGCATCCAGTACGGCGACGGTCAGCGGCGCCGCCTTTATCTCGCGGCCCACGGCCAGCGCGCGGTTACCGATGGCGTTGGCGGTTTGCAGGTTCAAGTTGCTCATGCGGATGACTCCTGAAGTGACGAAGGGAACGAAACGCCCGGAGCGAGGCCGGCACTGCGCATGCCGACGGCCCCAGGCAATCCAAAGCTCGCCCTCACTATCCCACCAGAAACAAAAAATTCAACCACTACATACAATATTATTTTTTATTGTATACAGTTAGCGCGACACACCTCTTCGCCTGCACTGCCAACCCCGTCAAACGGGCGTTTCAAAAGAATTTGGCCAGGCGACAGGCTGCACCGGAAAAATTGTTGACCGCGAAGTCATGGCCTGCATAGAATCCGAGCCAGGTGTTTTGTATACAATCTGATAACAAAAGAGGCACAAGATTATGGCCAGAATGAGAGCAATCGAGGCAGCCGTACTGGTGATGCGCCGCGAAGGCGTCGATACCGCGTTCGGCGTCCCCGGCGCTGCCATCAACCCCCTGTATGCCGCACTGAAGAAACTCGGTGGCATCGATCACGTCCTGGCCCGTCACGTCGAAGGCGCTTCGCACATGGCCGAGGGTTACACCCGCACCAATGCCGGCAACATCGGCGTGTGCATCGGCACCTCCGGCCCGGCCGGCACCGACATGGTCACCGGCCTGTACTCGGCGTCGGCCGACTCCATCCCGATTCTGTGCATCACCGGCCAGGCGCCGCGTGCGCGCATGCACAAGGAAGATTTCCAGGCGGTCGACATCACCAGCATCGTCGGCCCAGTAACCAAGTGGGCGACCACCGTGATGGAGCCCGGCCAGGTGCCGCGCGCCTTCCAGCGCGCCTTCCAGGAAATGCGCAGCGGCCGTCCCGGCCCGGTGCTGATCGACCTGCCGTTCGACGTGCAGATGGCCGAGATCGAATTCGACATCGACGCCTACGAGCCGCTGCCGGTGGCCAAGCCGACCACCAGCCGCATCCAGGCCGAGAAAGCCATCGCCCTGCTCAACGAGGCCGAGCGCCCGCTGCTGGTCGCCGGTGGCGGCATCTTCAATGCCGACGCGGCGGACAAGCTGGTGGAATTTGCCGAGCTGACCGGCGTACCGGTGGTGCCGACCCTGATGGGCTGGGGCGCAATCCCCGACGACCACAAGCTGATGGTCGGCATGGTCGGCCTGCAGACTTCGCACCGCTACGGCAACGCCACCCTGCTCGCCTCCGACCTGGTGTTCGGCATCGGCAACCGCTGGGCCAACCGTCACACCGGCTCGGTGGAGGTCTACACCGAGGGCCGCAAGTTCATCCACGTCGACATCGAACCGACCCAGATCGGCCGCGTGTTCAACCCGGATCTGGGCATCGTCTCCGACGCCGGCGCCGCGCTGGACGCCTTCCTCGAAGTGGCCCGCGAGTGGCAGGCCGCCGGCAAGCTGAAGGACCGCAGCGCCTGGGTCGAAGCCTGCCGCGAGCGCAAGCGCACCCTGCAGCGCAAGACCCACTTCGACAACGTGCCGGCCAAGCCGCAGCGCGTCTACGAAGAGATGAACGAAGCCTTCGGCAAGGACACCTGCTACGTCAGCACCATCGGTCTGTCGCAGATCGCCGGCGCGCAGTTCCTCCACGTGTACAAGCCGCGCCACTGGATCAACTGCGGTCAGGCCGGCCCGCTGGGCTGGACCATTCCGGCGGCCCTCGGCGTGGTCAAGGCCGACCCGAACCGCAACGTGGTGGCGCTGTCCGGCGACTACGACTTCCAGTTCATGATCGAGGAGCTGGCCGTCGGCGCGCAGTTCAACCTGCCGTACATCCACGTGCTGGTGAACAACTCCTACCTGGGCCTGATCCGTCAGGCGCAGCGCGGCTTCGACATCGACTACTGCGTGCAGCTGGCGTTCGAGAACATCAACGCGCCGGAGCTCAACGGTTACGGCGTCGACCACGTCGCCGTGGTCGAGGGCCTGGGCTGCAAGGCGATCCGCGTGTTCGATCCGAACGAGCTGCAGAACGCCTTCGCCGAAGCCAAGCGCCTAATGGCCGAGCACCGCGTGCCGGTGGTGGTGGAGATCATCCTGGAGCGCGTCACCAACATCTCCATGGGCACCGAGATCAACGCCATCAACGAGTTCGAGGAACTGGCCGAGCGCGGCGTCGACGCGCCGACCGCCATCTCGCTGCTGGATTGATCCGTACGCCGGGTGTGCCACGCGCACCCGGCCACCACGACGTAGCCCGGATGCAATCCGGGAAGACCGCAACACCGCCCCGGATTGCATCCGGGCTACGACAAGGAGCACACCATGCCCCGTTTTGCTGCCAACCTGTCCATGCTGTTCACCGAAGTGGACTTCCTGGACCGTTTCGCCGCCGCCGCCGAAGCCGGTTTCAGCGGCGTGGAATACCTCTTCCCCTATGACTTCCCGGTGGAAGAGATCAAGGCCCGCCTGGACGCCAACCAGCTCGAGCAGGTGCTGTTCAACCTGCCGGCCGGCGACTGGGGCAAGGGCGAGCGCGGCATCGCCTGCCACCCGGATCGCGTCGAGGAGTTCCGCGCCGGCGTCGACCAGGCCATCGCCTACGCCAAGGTGCTGGGCAACAAGCAGATCAACTGCCTGGCCGGCATCCGCCCGCAGGGCCTGGACTGCGCGACCGTGGAAAAGACTTTCGTCGACAACCTGCGCTACGCGGCCGACAAGCTGGCCGGCGCCGGTATCCGCCTGGTCATGGAAGCCATCAACACCCGCGACATCCCCGGCTTCTACCTGAACAACACCAAGCAGGCGCTGGACATCCGCGACAAGGTCGGCAGCACCAACCTGTACCTGCAGTACGACATCTACCACATGCAGATCATGGAAGGTGACCTGGCCCGCACGGTTGAGAGCAACCTGGCCGCCATCAACCACGTGCAGCTGGCCGACAACCCGGGCCGCAACGAGCCGGGCACCGGCGAGATCAACTACCGCTTCCTCTTCGAGCACCTGGACCGCATCGGCTACCAGGGCTGGATCGGCTGTGAATACAAGCCGGCAACCACCACCGCTGCCGGCCTCGGCTGGATGAAAGCGCACAACGCAATCTGAGGAGACTCTACGCATGGCTAAAATCGGATTTATCGGCACCGGCATCATGGGCAAGCCCATGGCGCAGAACCTGCAGAAGGCCGGCCACACCCTGTTCTTCTCCGAGCACTTCGACAAGGCGCCGGCCGACCTGCTGGGCGACAACGGCATCGCCCTGGCCAACCCGAAGGAAGTGGCCCAGGAAGCCGAATTCATCATCGTCATGGTCCCGGACACCCCGCAGGTCGAAGACGTGCTGTTCCGCGACAACGGCATCGCCCAGGGCGTCGGCGCCGGCAAGGTGGTGATCGACATGAGCTCGATCTCCCCCACCGCCACCAAGGCCTTCGCCGAGAAGATCAAGGCCACCGGCGCCGCCTACCTGGACGCCCCGGTGTCCGGCGGCGAAGTCGGCGCCAAGGCCGCCACCCTGTCGATCATGGTCGGTGGCTGCCCGAACGCCTTCGAACGCGCCCTGCCGCTGTTCCAGGCCATGGGCAAGAACATCACCCGCGTCGGCGGCAATGGCGACGGCCAGACCGCCAAGGTGGCCAACCAGATCATCGTCGCGCTGAACATCCAGGCAGTCGCCGAAGCCCTGCTGTTCGCCGCTAAGAACGGCGCCGACCCGGCCAAGGTGCGTGAAGCGCTGATGGGCGGCTTCGCCGGCTCGAAGATCCTCGAAGTGCACGGCGAGCGCATGATCAAGGGCACCTTCGATCCGGGCTTCCGCATCAGCCTGCACCAGAAGGACCTCAACCTGGCGCTGTCCGGCGCCCGCGAGCTGGGCCTGAACCTGCCCAACACCGCCAACGCCCAGCAGGTGTTCAGCACCTGCGCGGCCCTCGGCGGCAGCGGCTGGGACCACTCCGCTCTGATCAAGGGTCTGGAGCATATGGCCAACTTCAATATCCGCGGCGAGTAAATCGCCGCACACGGCGCACGGTAGGGTGCGCCGTGCGCACCGATTGGCCGGGCGAGCCCCGGCACCCTTTCGACCTTCCTGGCAGGAGGTGTCACGGCCCGATTGCCAGGTCGGTCGATTCCACTCCCCAGGCGCTGCCATGCGGCGCCTGCGGACTGGAATCGATCCAGCGTCACCCCAGAACAAGAGAAAGCCGCCATGACCTTCGATCCGCAACGCCTGCTGCGCGACCTGTTCGCCACCGCCATCGCTGCCGCGCATCCGCGCCAGGTGCTGGCCGACCACCTGCCCGCCGACCGCAGCGGCCGCGTCATCGTCATCGGCGCAGGCAAGGCCGCCGCGGCCATGGCCGAGGTGATCGAGCAGGAGTGGCAAGGCGAGGTCAGCGGCCTGGTGGTGACCCGCTACGAGCACGGCGCCGACTGCAAGAAGATCGAGGTGGTGGAAGCCGCTCACCCGGTACCGGACGACGCCGGCGAGCGCGTCGCCCGCCGTGTACTGGAGCTGGTGTCGAACCTTGGCGAAGACGACCGGGTGATCTTCCTCCTCTCCGGCGGCGGCTCCTCGCTGCTGGCGCTGCCGGCAGAGGGCATTAGCCTTAAGGACAAGCAGGCGATCAACAAGGCGCTGCTCAAATCCGGCGCCACCATCGGCGAGATGAACTGCGTGCGCAAGCACCTCTCGGCGATCAAGGGCGGCCGCCTGGCCAAGGCCTGCTGGCCGGCCACCGTCTACACCTACGCCATCTCCGACGTACCCGGCGACGAGGCCACGGTGATCGCCTCCGGCCCCACCGTAGGCGACCCCACCACCTCGGCCGAAGCCCTGGCGATTCTCGCCCGCTACGCCATCGACATCCCGGCCAACGTACGCGCCTGGCTGCAGGACCCGCGCTCGGAAACGGTCAAGCCGGGCGACCCGGTGCTCGCCCGCAGCCACTTCCAGCTGATCGCCACGCCGCAGCAATCGCTCGACGCCGCTGCTGCCAAGGCCCAGGAGGCCGGGCTGCCGGTGCTGATTCTCGGCGACCTGGAAGGCGAGTCGCGCGACGTGGCCAAGGTGCACGCCGGCATCGCCCGTCAGGTGCAGCTGCATGGCCAGCCGATCAAACCGCCGTGCGTGATTCTTTCCGGCGGCGAAACCACCGTCACCGTACGCGGCAACGGCCGCGGCGGGCGCAACGCCGAATTCCTCCTCAGCCTCACCGACAGCCTCAAGGGCCTGCCCGGCGTCTACGCGCTGGCCGGCGACACCGACGGCATCGACGGCTCCGAAGACAACGCCGGCGCCATCATGACGCCCTACAGCCATGCCCGTGCCGGCATCAAGGGCCTGAGCGCCCGCGACGAACTGGACAACAACAACGGCTATGGCTACTTCGCCGCCCTCGACGAGCTGATCGTCACCGGGCCGACCCGTACCAACGTCAACGATTTCCGCGCCATTCTGATCCTTGAGAGCCCTGCCCAATGAACGCCGACAAGAAAGTGAAGATCCTCGCCACCCTCGGGCCGGCGATCCGCGACGCCGCGCATATCCGCCAGCTGGTGGAAGCCGGGGTCAACCTGTTCCGCCTCAACTTCAGCCACGGCGAGCACGCCGATCACGCCCAGCGCTACCAGTGGGTGCGCCAGGTGGAGCACGAGCTGGGCCAGCCCATCGGCATCCTCATGGACCTGCAGGGGCCGAAGCTGCGTGTCGGCCGCTTTGCCGACGGCAAGGTGCAACTGGTCAACGGCCAGAGCCTGCGCCTGGACCTGGACGCCACGCCCGGCGACGCCAGCCGGGTCAATCTGCCCCACCCGGAAATCATCGAAGCCCTGCAGCCGGGCATGAGCCTGCTGCTGGACGACGGCCGCCTGCGCCTGAAAGTGACCGCCAAGCATAATGACGCCGTGATCACCGAGGTGATCGCCGGTGGCGAGCTGTCCGACCGCAAGGGCGTCAACGTGCCCGAGGCCGTGCTGCAACTGTCGCCGCTGACCGAGAAGGATCGCCGCGACCTGGCCTTCGGCCTGGAGCTGGGCGTGGACTGGGTGGCGCTGTCGTTCGTGCAGCGCCCCGAGGACATAGTCGAGGCCCGTGAACTGATCCAGGGCAAGGCCTTCCTCATGGCCAAGATCGAGAAGCCCTCGGCGGTGCAGCATCTCGAAGAAATCGCCAAGCTGTGCGACGCCATCATGGTGGCGCGCGGTGACCTGGGCGTGGAAGTGCCGGCCGAGAACGTGCCGCGCATTCAGAAGGACATCGTGCGCACCTGCCGCCAACTGGGCCGCCCGGTGGTCGTCGCCACGCAGATGCTCGAATCCATGCGCTTCTCCCCGGCACCGACCCGCGCCGAAGTCACCGACGTGGCCAACGCCGTCGCCGAAGGCGCCGATGCAGTGATGCTGTCGGCCGAGACCGCCTCCGGCGACTACCCGCTGGAAACCGTACAGATGATGAGCAAGATCATCCGCCAGGTGGAGAACGGCCCGGACTACCAGAGCCAGCTCGACGTCGGCCGCCCGCAGGCCGAGGCCACCGCCAGCGACGCCATCAGCTGCGCCATTCGCCGTATCAGCTCGATCCTGCCGGTGGCGGCATTGGTCAACTACACCGAATCCGGCAGCTCCAGCCTGCGCGCCTCGCGCGAGCGGCCCAAGGCGCCGATCCTCAGCCTGACCCCGAGCCTGACCACCGCGCGCCGCCTGACCGTGGCCTGGGGCATCTACTCGGTAGTCAACGAGCGCCTGCACAAGGTCGAGGAGGTCACCAGCACTGCACTGGAGATCGCCCAGGCCCAGGGCATGGCCCAGCGCGGCGACACCGTGGTGATCACCGCCGGCGAACCCTTCGGCCAGCCCGGCAGCACCAACAGCCTGAGGATCGAAACCCTGCACTGAGCCGGCGGCGCTCAACGCAATACAGCACCGTAGCCCGGATGAAATCCGGGGAAATCCCCTGCTTCCCCGGCTTCATCCGCACTACACGCGGCCTTGTGGGAGCGGCTTCAGCCGCGAATGAATCCAGGAAGAACGCGCTCCCCAAGCCCCGCGCGGGCATAACCAGTTTGCAGGCGCCCATCGGGCGCCTCTTTTTGTTTCGAGTCCAGCATGTCGCCTCTCTCTTCCCAGCACGCCCTGCAAGGCCTGCGCGCCCTGCTTTGCGGCTTCGCCCAGATCTTCCTGCAGCAGCACCCCGGTTGCGGCCTGCTGGTGCTGCTGGCGATTGTGCTCGGCGCACCCGACCTGCTCGGCGGCGCGCTGCTCGGCGGCCTGGCCTCGATGCTGGTGGCGCAGCGCCGCGGCTACCCGCAGGCGGACATCGCCATCGGCCTGTACGGCTACAACGGCATCCTGCTCGGCCTGCTGCTCAGCCTGAAACTGGCCTGGACACCGCTGCTGCCGCTGCTGATCGTCGCCAGCGCCGGGCTCTCCAGCCTGCTGCTGGCCCCCTGGATGCGGCGCATGCGCCAGCATGGCTGGCTGCCGGCTTTCACCTTCCCGTTCGTCATGCTGGGCTGGGCGCTGCTGGCCCTGGCCGCCCCGCTGGGCCTGCCGCCGGCAGCGCCAGCGCCGGCGCCCGCCACGCCCGAGCTGGCCGGCGTGGAGCTGCTGCTGGCGGTGCTGCGCGGCCTGGGCCAGGTGATCTTCCTCGACGCGCCGCTGGCCGGCCTCGCCCTGCTGCTCGGCCTGCTGCTGGCCGACCGCCGCGCCGCGCTGTGGGCCGTGCTGGGCTCGAGCGCCGGCTTCGCCCTCGCCCTGCTGCAGGGCTGGCCCAGCGACGGCGCCCTGGCCGGACTCTACGGCTACAACGCCAGCCTCGCCGCCATCGCCTTGGCCCAGGTGCAGCGCAACCCCATCGCGCCGCTGTGCGGCCTGCTGCTGGCCCTACTGCTGCAACCGGGTTTCGCCGCTCTCGAAATACCGGCGCTGACCATGCCCTTTATCCTCGCCTGCTGGCTGGTCAAGGCTAGCGCGCAACGCTGGCGTCAGGCGGTGAAGGACAGTGCGCCGCGGCGCCAACCCTGAACAGTCTCGACCGGGCCGATCCCCAGTACGCAAAACGGCGCCCTGGGGCGCCGTGTGTCGAGCGGACAGACTTCAGCGACTCTGATAATGCCGGTAGAGCCCCGGCGGGATGCCGCTGCTGTCGGTGGCGCGCCAGGGCCCGCCGGGCTGCGGCGACCAGCTCCAGCCGCTGGCCCAGCGATAGAAGATGCGCTCGCGGTAGTAGAGGTCGCGCGCGCCCTCGACCACGTAGACGCCCAGCGCCGGGTTCCAGTGGCTGGCCACGCCCGGCGGCGGCGCGTAGCGCGGGTGCGACGGCTGCTGCACCGGCGGCAGCGAGCCGAGCGGCGCACTGGGCTGCACGGCGCAACCGACCAGGCTCAGGCTGAGCGCGCCGAGCAGCGCCAGGCGCTTCATTGCGCCTGACCGTCGCGGCTGTCAATCAGCAGCGCCTGGGTGTCGCGCGCGGTGTTCGACACCGGCCCGCGCTGGCCGATCCACTCGCCGCGGGTGGCATTGCCCTCGCGCGATACCCGCGCCACCAGCTGCACCTGGGCAAAGCCGGACAGCTTGAGCTCGGGCATCATCGCATCGACATCCGACAGGCTGACCTGCGCCGGCAGGTCGGAAACCTTCAGGCGCTTGACCGCCAGCGGCATGGGCGGGCCGCTCAAGGCGCGGGCGAAGACGAACACGCTGTCGTCCGGCTGTACCTGCGCCTGCACCTCGGGCGACAGCGCCACGCTGACTTCCAGGGCATGCACCTTGGCGCCCGGCGCGGCAGCGGCCGGCGGCTGCTCGCCTTCGCCGATCTGCTGACGGGCGCGCTCGATGCCGCCGGCAATCGCCGCGCGCGACGGGTCCTGTTCCGGCAGCACCGCCACCAGACGCTCCCAGTAGCGCACCGCATCGGCGTAACGCTGGCTCTCGTAGGCGGCGATGCCGAGCAGGCCGAGGCTGGTCACCTCTTGCGGGTCGGTCTTCAGCGCTTCGTCGGTCAGCGCCTGCAGCTCGTCGCTCCACTGCTTGCCGCCGGCGAAGTACAGCGCCTGCGCCCACTGGCCGAGCAACTCCGGCGCGCGGCCGGCCCGCTTCACCGCCTGCTCGAAGGCCTTGGCCGCATCACCGGCGCGCTCCTGGGCCATATAGGTGCGACCGAGGAAGTACCAGGCCTCGGCCGACTCCGGGTTGTCCTTGAGCGACTGTTCCAGGCGCGCGGTCATCTCTTCGATGCTCTGCGGCTGCTGCGCGGCCAGCTGGCGGGTCTGCTCGACCTGAGCCAGGGCGCCCCAGTGCAGGTACAGGCCGACGCCCAGCAGCGGCACCAGGATGGCGGCGAGCAGCGGGATCTTGCCGCCGAGCACGCCGCTGCGGCGCTGCACGCCTTCGGTATCGGCCAGCAGTTCGCGCGCGGCCTCGGCGCGGCCGGCCTCGAGCTGGGCGTCGTCGAGCACGCCGGCCTGGCGCTGGGTTTCCAGCTCCTGCAGGCGCTCCTGGTAGAGGGTGACGTTGAGGGCGGTGCGGTCTTCCTCGGCCTGCAGCTTGCGAATGCGCAGCACCGGGATCAGCAGAAACGCCAGGGCGGTCAGCAGCAGCAACCCGGCGGGCAACCAGAAATCGATCATTGGTCTTTCTTGTCCTGAGAGTTTTGCTCGAGCAGCGCGGCGAGGCGCTGCTGCTCATCGGCGGAGAGGCCGGCGGCCGGGCGCGTCTTCTGCTGCTTGCGGCGGCGCAGGACGATGGTCCCGAGCACGCCGAAGCCGATCAGCAGCAGGCCGGCCGGGCCGTACCAGAGCAGCAGGGTGCGCCCGGTGACGGGCGGGTTGTAGAGCACGAAGTCGCCGTAGCGCGAGACCAGGAAGTCGATGATCTGCTCGTTGCTCTTGCCCTCCTCCAGCATGCGGAAGATCTCGCTGCGCAGGTCCATGGCGATCGGCGCGTCGGAGTCGGCGATGTTCTGGTTCTGGCACTTGGGGCAGCGCAGTTCTTCGATCAGGTTGCGGTAGCGCTGGCGCTCCGCCTCGCTGGCGAACTCGAAGGTGTCGATGGCGGCCTGGGCGCCGGCCAGCAGGCCCAGGCTGAGGCCGCAACTGAGCAGCAGGCGCTTCATGGCTGCACCTCGTCGGCCAGTTGCTGGTAGATCGGCGCCAGCTTCTCGCGCCAGACGCGCTCGTCGATGGTGCCGACGAACTTGTGGCGGATGATGCCCTGGGCATCGACGAAGAAGGTTTCCGGCGCGCCGTACACGCCCAGGTCCAGGCCGAGGCTGCCCTTGGCGTCCTCGATGTTGAGCTGGTAGGGGTTGTGCAGGTCGCGCAGCCATTGCTGCGCCGGCGCGCGTTCATCCTTGTAGTTGACCCCGTGGATCACCACGCCGGCCTCGGCCAGCTTGTTCAGCACCGGGTGCTCGTGACGGCAGGCCGGGCACCAGGTGGCCCAGACGTTGACCAGCGCCGGTTTGCCCTTGAGGTCCTCCTGAGTCAGGGTGCGCGCCGGATCGTCCAGCGACGGCAGGCTGAAGGCCGGGAAGGGCTTGCCGATCAGCGCCGAGGGCAGCTCCGAGGGGTCGAGGAACAGCCCGCGGTAGAGAAACACGGTGATGCCGAGAAAGGCCAGCAGCGGCAGCAGCAGCAACAGTCGTTTCATGCCTTGGCCTCCGCCATGCCGAGGGCCTCGCGCACGCGGGTGCGCACCTTGATCCGGTAACGCGAATCGCTGGCGGCGAGGAAACCGCCGAGGCCCATCAGCAGTGCGCCCAGCCAGATCCAGCGGACGAACGGCTTGATGTGCACGCGCACCGCCCAGGCGCCCTGCTCCAGCGGCTCGCCGAGGGCGACGAAGAGGTCGCGGGTGAAGCCGGCGTCGATGCCCGCCTCGGTCATCGTTGCCTGCTGCACGGTGTACAGACGCTTCTCCGGGTGCAGCACCTTGATCTGCCGCTCGCCGTCGAACACCCGCACCGTGCCCTTGTCGGAGATGAAGTTGGGCCCCTCATGGTGCACCGCGCCGTCGAACTGGAAGCGATAACCGCCGAGTTCCACCGAATCGCCCGGCGCCATGCGCAGGTCGCGCTCGTAGCTGCCCAGGCTGGTCAGCACCACGCCGAGGGCGCATACCGCGAAACCGAAATGTGCCATCTGCATGCCCCAGTAGCTGCGACCGAGGCTCGGCAGGCCCTTGAGCAGGCCCTTGTGACGGGTCTTGTCGAGGATGTCGCGGGCACCGGCCAGCACCACCCAGGCCGCCAGCAGGCACACGGCGAGCACCGCCCAGTGGAAGTCGCCGTGGACGAAGGTGGCGACCAGCGCCAGCACCACGCTGGCCACCAACACCGGCGCCAGCATGCGCCCGAGCCAGTGCAGCGGGGTGTCCTTCCAGCGCACCAGCACGCCGACGCTGATCACTGCCATCAGCAGCGCCATCAGCGGCACGAACAGCGCGTTGAAGTAAGGCGGGCCGACCGACAGCTTGGCCCCGGTCAGGGCGTCGAGCACCAGCGGGTAGAGGGTGCCGAGCAGGATCATCGCCGCGGCCACCACCAGCACGATGTTGTTGACCAGCAGCAGGGTCTCGCGCGACCACAGGCCGAAGCCGACCTGGCTGCGCACCACCGGCGCGCGCAGGGCGAACAGCGCCAGCGAGCCGCCCACCACCAGCAGCAGGAAGGCGAGGATGAACACGCCGCGCTCGGGGTCGGTGGCGAAGGCATGCACCGAGGTCAGCACCCCGGAACGCACCAGGAAGGTACCGAGCAGGCTGAGGGAGAAGGCGGCGATGGCCAGCAGCACGGTCCAGCTCTTGAACACCCCGCGCTTCTCGGTGACCGCCAGCGAGTGAATCAAAGCCGTCCCCACCAGCCAGGGCATAAAGGAGGCGTTCTCCACCGGGTCCCAGAACCACCAGCCGCCCCAGCCCAGCTCGTAGTAGGCCCACCAGGAGCCCAGGGCGATGCCGATGCCGAGGAAGGCCCAGGCGACTATGGTCCAGGGCCGCGACCAGCGCGCCCAGGCGGCGTCCAGCTTGCCGCCGAGCAGCGCGGCGATGGCGAAGGCGAAGGCCACCGAGAAGCCGACGTAGCCCATGTACAGCATCGGCGGGTGGACGATCAGGCCGAAGTCCTGCAGCAGCGGGTTGAGGTCGCGGCCGTCCATCGGCGCATTCGGCAGCAGGCGCTCGAAGGGGTTGGAGGTGACGATCAGAAACAGCAGGAAGCCGATGCTGATCATGCCCATCACCGCCAGCACGCGGGCCAGCATCTCTTCCGGCAGGTGGCGGGAGAAGATCGCCACGGCGAAGGTCCAGCCGGCCAGGATCAGCGCCCACAGCAGCAGCGAGCCCTCGTGGGCGCCCCATACGGCGCTGAACTTGTAGTACCAAGGCAGCGCGCTGTTGGAGTTGTTGGCCACGTAGGCGACGGAGAAGTCGTCGACCATGAAGGCGTAGGTCAGGCAGAGGAAGGAAAACAGCAGGAAGGCGAACTGGCCCCAGGCGGCCGGCTGCGCCAGGCTCATCCACTGGTGGTCGCCGCGCCAGGCGCCGATCAGCGGCAGCGTGGCCTGCACCAGGCACAGGCACAGCGCCAGGATCATCGCCAGATGGCCGAGTTCGGGAATCATTGCGCACTCTCCTGCTGGTAGGCCTGTTTGCCGGCAGTGGCGGCGTCGTGCTGCTGCTTCATGCCGCTCTTTTCCAGCGCCTGCATCACTTCCGGCGGCATGTAGTTCTCGTCGTGCTTGGCCAGCACTTCGTCGGCCACCAGCACGCCCTGCTCGTTGACCTTGCCCAGGGCGACGATGCCCTGACCCTCGCGGAACAGGTCGGGGAGGATGCCCTGGTAGCGGATGGTGATGCCCTTGGCGCCGTCGGTGACCACGAAGTCCACCTCCAGGCTGTCCGGCGAGCGCTTCACCGAGCCCTCCTCCACCAGCCCGCCGGCGCGGATGCGGGTATCGAGCGGCGCCTCGCCGTCGGCGATCTGGGTCGGGGTGTAGAACAGGTTGATGTTTTCCTGCAGCGCGGTCAGCGCCAGGGCCACGGCGATGCTGACGCCGCAGAGGATGGCTAGAACGATGTACAGACGTTTCTTGCGGACCGGATTCACTTCGACTTCTCCCGGCGCAAACGGCGCGCCTCGTCTTGCAGGTAACGGCGGCGCGCCAGGATCGGCCACGCCACATTCAACGCCAGCACCGCCAGGCTGATGCCGTAGGCGCTCCACACGTAGGCGCCATGGCTGCCCATGGCGAGAAACTCGGCGAAGGAGGAAAAACTCATGCCTTGCCCTCCACCAGGGATTCGACCTCGGCTTTCACCCAACTGCTGCGTGCCTCGCGCTTGAGCACCTCGGTGCGCATGCGGTAGAGCAGCACGGCGCCGAAGAAGCAGTAGAAGCCGAGCACGGCGAGCAGCAGCGGCAGCCACATTTCCACCGGCATGGCCGGCTTCTCGGTGATCTTGAAGGTGGCGGTCTGGTGCAGCGAGTTCCACCACTCCACCGAGTACTTGATGATCGGGATATTGACCACCCCGACTATGGCCAGCACCGCGCAGGCCTTGGCCGCGCTGTCGCGGTTGCTGATGGCGTTGCCCAGGGCGATCACGCCGAAGTAGAGGAACAGCAGGATCAGCATCGAGGTCAGGCGCGCGTCCCACACCCAATAGGTGCCCCAGGTCGGCTTGCCCCAGATGGCGCCGGTGAGCAGGGCGATGGCGGTCATCCAGGCGCCGATGGGCGCGGCCTGCTGCAGGGCGACGTCGGCCAGCTTCATCTTCCACACCAGACCGACCAGGCCGGCGACCGCCAGCATCACGTAGATCGACTGGGCGAGGAAGGCCGCCGGCACGTGGATGTAGATGATCCGGAAGCTGTTGCCCTGCTGGTAGTCCGGCGGCGCGAAGGCCAGGCCCCAGACCAGCCCGGCGGCGATCAGCAGCCCGGCGGCGATGCTCAGCCAGGGCAGCCAGCGGCCGCTGATCTCATAGAACCACTTGGGCGAACCCCACTTGTGAAACCACGTCCAGTTCATCGCTCGACTCATCACTCAAACGTGGCCCGGATGCAATCCGGGGAAGCGCGGGCCACGGTTCACGGTTCGTTATTATTCGCCGACGCTGATGGTCAGGCCGGCGGCAATTGCAAAAGGTGTCAGGGTCACCGCCAGGGCGGTGAGGCTGGCCAGCCACAACAGGTGGCCGGTCGCCGGCAATCCTTGCAGGGCCGCCTGCAGCGCCCCGCTGCCGAGAATCAGCACCGGGATGTACAGCGGCAGAATCAGCAGCGCCAGCAGCAGGCCGCCGCGCTTGAGACCGACGGTGAGCGCCGCGCCCACCGCGCCGAGCAGGCTCAGCACCGGGGTGCCGAGCAGCAGCGACAGCAGCAGCACCGGCAGGCAGCGCCCGGGCAGGCCGAGCATCAGCGCCAGCAGGGGCGCCAGCAGCACCAGCGCCAGACCGCTGAACAGCCAGTGTGCCAGCACCTTGGCCAACACCAGAAGAGGCAGGGGGTGCGACGAAAGGACCCACTGTTCCAGCGAGCCGTCCTCGAAATCGCTGCGGAAAAGCCCGTCCAGCGAGAGCAGCACGGCCAGTAGCGCCGCCACCCACACCAGTCCCGGCGAAAGGGTTTGCAACAATTGCGTCTCCGGCCCCACCGCCAGCGGGAACAGCGCGACCACTATGGCGAAGAACACCAGCGGGTTGGCCAGTTCGGCCGGACGCCGCGCCAGCAAGCGCATTTCACGGGCGAGCAGCAGGCTGAAGACGTTGCTCATGCGGCGTGCTGCCCCAGGTCCAGTTCGCGGTAGGTGGCCGGCTTGTGCTGCAGGCTGTGGTGGGTGGTCAGCACCACCACCCCGCCGCGCTCGCAGTGCGCCGCCAGGTGCTGCTCCAGCTGCGCCACCCCTTGTTTGTCCAGCGCGGTGAAAGGCTCGTCGAGCACCCACAGCGGCGGCGCATCGGCCAGGTACAGGCGCGCCAGGGCGACGCGGCGCTGCTGGCCGGCGGACAGAGTGTGGCTGGGCACGTCCTCGAAGCCGCGCAGGCCGACGGCGGCCAGCGCCTGCCAGATCGCCTCGCGGCCGACCGGGGTGTGCAGCGCGCAGAGCCAGGCCAGGTTTTCCTCGGCGCTCAGCAGGCCCTTGATGCCGGCGGCGTGGCCGATCCACAAGAGATTGCGCGCCAGTTCGCCGCGCTGTTCGGCCAGCGGCCTACCCTGCAGGCGGATGCTGCCGGCGGTGGGCTGCATCAGCCCGGCCAGCAGGCGCAGCAGGCTGGTCTTGCCGCTGCCGTTGGGGCCGCTGATCTGCAGCATGTCGCCGGCCTGCAGATGAAAATGCAGGTGTTCGAAAAGCATGCGCCAATCCCGCTCACAGCTGAGCGCCACGGCTTCGAGAAGGGGGGCGGGAGGTGTCATCGCTACCTGGCAGGGTTAAAGTCGGCGGTGCCCCGGCCGCTATACTGACGCGAGCCGGAAGTGCGGTGCGGAACGGGGCGGCATTATACATGTCGCATCACTGTCCCCGCAGTCAGCATTTTCGACAGGGTGTTAATAGACTTTCGGCCTACCGAGCGCTCATGAGCGAAATCAGCAGTCCCCGTCCGCTTCCCGCCACGCCGCCGGCGGTGCGCCCCGCCGTCAGCGCCGCCGACCTGGCCGTGCGCCTGCTGCAGCCGCTGGACGGCCTGCTGGCGGCCGGCGAAAGCGCCAAGGCCGAGGTGATCGCCCTCAAGGAACAGGCGCAGAGTTTCCAACTGCTGCTCAAGCTGACCCTGGCGGGCGGACGCCAGGCCACCCTGCAGGCCGAGAGCCCGCGCCCGCTGGCCCAGGGCAGCGCGCTGCTGGTCACCGCGCTGTCCGACACCCGCCTGGCCCTGGCGCTGCAGGCCGGCGGCGACAAGCCGCTGACCAGCCTCGACCTGCAACAACTGCCGCCCGGCACCCTGGTGCAGGGCAAGGTGACCAGCCGCGAACCGTTGCCGCCGCAGGGTGCGCAGGCGGTCTACCGGCTGCTGGTCAACCTGCTCAACACCCCGCTGGCCGGCCGCCAGCTGGCCCTCGACAGCCCGCTGGCGCTGCCTCTGGGCAGCCTGCTCAGCGCCCAAGTACAGGGCAGCCAGAGCCTGAATTTCCTGCCGCTCAGCGGCCGCCTCGATCAACTGGTGCTGGGCCAGCAACTGGCCGCCCAGCACAATCGCCAGGCCTCGCTGGAGGGCCTGCTCAAGGGGCTGCAGGGCCTGGCCGGCAAGGCCGAACTGAGCGGCGAGCTGCGCAGCGGCATCGAGCGCCTGCTCGGTGCTCTGCCCGACAGCACCCAACTGAGCACGGCCAAGGGCCTGGCCCAGGCCCTGGAAGGCAGCGGCGTGCTGCTGGAAGCCAAGCTGCTGCAGGGCCAGACCGCCGCCCTGCCCCAGGACCTGAAAGCCAACCTGCTGCGCCTGATCGCCCAGTTGTTGCCACAACTGCCCGGCGGCGCCGCCACCCTCGCCGGCCTGCAGGGCGCCATGGGCCAGGCGCTGCCGGCGCTGGCCCGGCAGATGCTCGGCGGTCTCAGCCCCGCCGGCGCCGCGCGCCAACAGGCCCTGGGCTTTCCCCTGCCGTCGCGGCTGCTGCAGAACCTGGATGGCGAGGCCGACCTGGAAACCCTGCTCAAACTCGCCGCCGCGGCCGTCTCGCGCCTGCAGACCCACCAGCTGTCGAGCCTGGCGCAGACCCAGGTAGATGCCAACGGCAACCTGCTGACCACCTGGCAGCTGGAGCTGCCCATGCGCCACCAGCAGGAGCTGATCCCGCTGCAGATCAAGCTGCAGCGCGAGGACAGCGGCAAGGCGGACAAGCCGGAGCATAAGGAAACCCTCTGGCGCGTCGAGCTGGCCTTCGACCTCGACCACCTCGGCCCGCTGCAGGTGCGCGCCCAGCTGCTGCGCGGCAGCCTGTCCAGCCAGCTGTGGGCCGAGCGCGCCGATACCGCCAATCTGATCGGCGCCGAACTCGGCAACCTGCGCGAACGCCTGCAGGCCGCCGGCCTCGAGGTCGGCGAACTGGCCTGCAGCCAGGGCCTGCCGCCGCAGGGGCCGAAAACCACGCTGGAACAACGCTGGGTGGACGAAACCGCATGAGCCGCAAGAGCAAGGCCGAGCCGCGCCAGGCCATCGCCCTCAACTACGACGGGCACAACGCCCCCGTGCTCAGCGCCAAGGGCGACGACGAGCTGGCCGAGGCCATCCTCGCCATCGCCCGCGAATACGAGGTGCCGATCTACGAGAATGCCGAACTGGTGCGCCTGCTGGCCCGCCTGGAGCTGGGCGACGCCATCCCCGAGGCGCTGTACCGCTGCATCGCCGAGATCATCGCCTTCGCCTGGTACCTGCAGGGCAAGACCCCGCCCGGCTTCGCGGCCGACGCCGAGCGCGACGTCAGCCCGCCGCTGCCGCGGCTCATGGGACCGGCAGGCTGACCGCCAGCGCCTCGCCGGCCGCGCCCTTGCCGCTGGGGAAGTCGAACAGCTGCCAGGCGAAGTAGCCGCCGCGGAAATAGAACACCCGACTGAAGCCCCAGGCCACCGCCTGCTGCACCGCCTGCGCGCTTTGCGGGCAGACCTCGCTGTCGCAGTAGATCACCAGCGGCAGCTCGCGCGGCCAGTGCCCCTGCTGCAGCCCGGCGAAGCGCCCGGCCAGGTCCATATGCAGGGCACCGTGGACATGGCCCCAGCCCCATTCGCGCGACGGACGCACGTCGATGAACAGCGCGCCGTGGTCGTAGAGGTGCTTGGCCTGCAGCACGTTGACCGTGATCGCGCCGCGTACCTCCAGCGGCGCGTCCTGGGCGGCGAGCGGCAGGCACAGCAGCCAGCCGACCAACAGCAGAATCAGGCGATGCATGACGAACACCCCGCAGCGATGCCTACAGCATCAGCTTAGGCGTGGCCAGGGGGCGTACTAGGATTGATTGGCGAAGATCGGACGAGCTTTTAAGAACGCCGACGACTATGCGTCGATTATTGCGCCTTGGACTGGTGCAGGCGGCTGATCAATTCGGCCTCGGCCTGGCTCAGGCCGCAGGACTGGGTCAGATCCTCGACGCTGGCGCCCATGCCGACCAGGCGCGCGGCCTGGGTGAAGGACAGGCTGCTGGGGTCGCGCTGCTCGATCTGGCTGAGTTTGTCCGGCAGCGGCGCCACCACCCGGCGCAGCTCGTGCAACTCCTCGCCCATGCGGATGCTGCCGGTCAGGTAGGCATCCAGGCGTTTGCCCAGTTCCTTGATCCGCGCGTCGCGCACGGCATCGCACTTGGCCTGCTCCGCCAGCATGCGCTGCTGGTTGCGATACAGGCCATGGCAGGCGATGCCCAGCGCCACGCAGAGCAGCGCCAGGGCGATCAGGGCGGCTTCGAGCACTAGATACTCTCCAGCTCCGACCACTCTTCCTCGGTCATCATCTTGTCCAGCTCGACCAGGATCAGCAGTTCGCCGTTCTTGTTGCACACGCCCTGGATGAACTTGGCCGACTCGTCGTTGCCCACGTTCGGCGCGGTCTCGATCTCCGACTGGCGCAGGTAGACCACCTCGGCCACGCTGTCGACCAGGATGCCCACCACCTGCTTGTCCGCCTCGATGATGACGATGCGGGTGTTGTCGGTGACCGGCGCCGAGCCCAGGCCGAAGCGCTGGCGGGTGTCGATCACGGTGACCACATTGCCGCGCAGGTTGATGATGCCCAGCACGTAGCTCGGCGCCCCCGGCACCGGGGCGATCTCGGTGTAGCGCAGCACTTCCTGCACCTGCATCACGTTGATGCCATAGGTCTCGTTGTCCAGGCGAAAGGTCACCCACTGCAGAATCGGATCTTCGGCACCCTGTGCAGAACTTTTCTTCATGTCCCTAGCCTCGTCAAAAACCGCTCGCTGCGGCATGCGCGGGTCGACCCGCTTGTCATCAACTTTAGAGCCCGGCGCATGCGCGGGCCCGCCAATTCTCAGTGCAGCTTGCCGGCGGCGAGGCGCTTGGCGCCGCCGCTGGCGATCAATTCGGCGAGTGCCGCCACGTCGAGCAACGCGCACATGTGCTCGATCACCGTACCGGCCAGCCAGGGCCGCTGGGTGCGCTGGCTGCGCCACTTGACCTCGGCCGGGTCGAGACGGATCGAGCGGCTGACCTGATGCACCGCCAGCCCCCATTCATAGCCCTGCACCGAGATCACGTACTGCAGGCCCTCGCGGAAATCCTCGCGGTAGCGATCGGGCATCACCCAGCGTGCGGTGTCCAGCACCTTGAGGTTGCCCGCCTGGCTCGGCAGGATGCCGAGAAACCAGTCCGGCTGGCCGAACAGCGGCGTCAGCTCCTGGCCCTCCAGCGGATAGATCGAGCCCAGGCAGATCAGCGGCACGGCCAGGGTCAGGCCGGCGACATCGAACAGCAGGCACTCGAACGGCTCCTCGGCCCAGCTCGGCCGCCCCTCCAGCTGCAGCGCGGCCGGCTGCGCCGGCGGCGTTTCGAGCGGCGCGGCAAGCGGCGGCGCCTGCACCTGCACCTCCACCTCCGGCGCGACCACCAGGGCCACCGGCGCGCGCGGCGCGACGACAGGTGCGGGAGCGACCGGCGCAGGCGCCGTCAGACGCGCATCGCGCACCTGCTCCTCGAGCACCGCGCTCTCGAATTCCTCGAGGCTGACGGACATCTCCAGCTCGGCCGCGGCCTCCTGCAACAGACCGTCGAGGTAGGACTGCAGGGCCAGCTGGGAACGCGTGGCGGTGGCGAGGGTACGACTCATGACTGAAACCCGTGATGGAGACCTGTACAGCCTATCGGCCGCAGCCCGGCCCGACTTGAGTGCGCCAGTTCAACACAGACGGGCATGTCAGGCCACCTGCGCTGCCGGTTGATGGCTCAGCAGGTGCTTGAGCAACGCCCGATAGGCGATCACCCCGCGACTGCCGGCATCGAACTGCGAGGGCGTGCGCCCGGCCCGGCTGGCATCGCGCAGACGGGTATCGACCGGGATATAGGCCTGCCAGAGGTGCTCGGGATAGCTGTTGCGCAGCACCCGCAGGGTGCTCATCGAGGCCTGGGTACGGCGGTCGAACAGGGTCGGCACTATGGTGTAGGGCAGCGCCTGCTTGCGCGAGCGGTTGATCATGGCCAGGGTGCTGACCATGCGCTCCAGGCCCTTGACCGCGAGAAACTCGGTCTGCACCGGGATCACCAGCTGCTGGCTGGCGGCCAGGGCATTGACCATCAGCACGCCGAGCAGCGGCGGGCTGTCGATGATGGCGTGGTCGAAATCCTCCCACAGCTGCGCCAGGCTCTTGGCGATCACCAGGCCCAGGCCGCTCTGCCCCGGCGACTGGCGCTCCAGGGTGGCCAGCGCGGTGCTCGACGGCAGCAGGGAGATGCGTTCGTGGCTGGTGCCGTGCAGCAGCTGCCTGGGCAGGCCCTGGGGCACGCCGCCCTGGTGCAGGAACAGGTCGAAGCAGCTGTGCTCCAGCGCATCGGGATCATGGCCGAAATAACTGGTCATCGACCCGTGCGGGTCGAGGTCGACCACCACCACCCGCTTGCCGGCATCGGCCAGCAGGCCGGCCAGGGCGATGGAGGTGGTGGTCTTGCCGACACCACCCTTCTGATTGGCTACTGCCCAGACTTTCATCTTCTTTCATCCTCCCGGCATGAGGCGTTCAGGCCGAGAATGGCTGTCGCCGGCACGCAGCAGGCGACTGGGATTTGACGGCTCACGATTGCGGAACCTCCGACACAGGCGCCGGTGCAGGTTGCGTGCCAGCGCCGGACTGCTGCGCCGCGGTGCTGCCGGCGCTGCGCCGGGTGTCGAGGTTGCGCGAAATCACCAGCACCACGCGGCGGTTGCGCCCCCGCCCTTCGGCCGTGGCGTTGTCCGCCACCGGCTGGAACTCGCCGTAGCCGACCGCCGCCAACCGCGCCGGATCGACGCCGTCCATGGCCAGCATACGCACGATGCTCGCCGCCCGCGCCGAAGACAGCTCCCAGTTGGTCGGAAACTGGCTGGTCTGGATCGGCAGGTTGTCGGTGAAACCTTCCACCTTCACCGGATTCTGATAAGGCGCCAGAATCTTGGCGACCTTCTCGATGATGTCGAACGCCTGGTTGTTCGGCAGCGCGTCGCCGCTGGGGAACAGCAGGCTGGAACTCAGCTCGATCTCGATCCACATCTCGTTGCCGCGCACGGTCAGCTGCTCGTTCTGGATCAGCTCGCCGAAAGCCTGGCGCACGCTGGCGGCGATGTCCTGCAGGGAGTCGTCCGGGGTCTCGCTGTTGGCCTCGTCCAGCGAGGCGCGCTCGGGCTCGCCGGTGCGCGGCCGCTCCTCGCCCACCGGGATCGGCTTGATCGAGCGATCCGGCTGGTTGAACACGCCGGTCAGGGTCTCGGAGAGAATCTTGTACTTGCCCTCGTTGAGCGAGGAGATCGAGTACATCACCACGAAGAAGGCGAACAGCAGGGTGATGAAGTCCGCGTAGGACACCAGCCAGCGCTCGTGATTCTCGTGTTCTTCATGCTGCCGCCGACGCGCCATGACAGCCCTCCATCAGTCCATGAAGCCTTGCAGCTTCAGCTCGATGGACCGCGGGTTCTCACCCTCGGCGATGGACAGGATGCCCTCCAGCAGCATCTCGCGGTAACGCGACTGGCGCATGGCGATGGCCTTGAGCTTGTTGCCGGCCGGCAGCAGCAGCAGGTTGGCGAAGCCGACGCCGTAGATGGTGGCGACGAAGGCCACGGCGATGCCGCTGCCGAGCATGCTCGGGTCGGCCAGGTTGCCCATCACATGGATCAGGCCCATCACCGCGCCGATGATGCCGATGGTCGGCGCGTAGCCGCCCATGCTCTCGAACACCTTGGCCGCCTGGATATCGCGCGCCTCCTGGGTGTACAGATCGACCTCGAGGATGCTGCGGATGGATTCCGGTTCGGCGCCGTCGACCAGCAGCTGCAGGCCCTTGCGCGCATAGGGGTCGGGCTCGGCGTCGGCCACCGCCTCGAGACCGAGCAGGCCTTCCTTGCGCGCCACCATGCTCCAGCCGACCACGCGGTTGATACCGCCGATCAGGTCGATGCGCGGTGGGAAGAAGATCCAGCGCTGGATGGCCATGGCGCGCTTGAACACGCTGACCGGCGCCTGCAGGAAGGCCGCGCCGAGGGTGCCGCCGATCACAATCAGCGCCGCCGGGCCGTTGAGCAGCGCGCCGGCGTGGCCGCCCTCCAGGTAGTTGCCGCCGAGAATCGCGACGAACGCCAGAATGACGCCGATCAGGCTCAGTACATCCATGCGCACGCGCCCGTGTGAGGGTTCATTACAGGCAGGCCTCGGTCAGGTGCCGGCCGATCTCGTCGAGGCCGTAGACCGCGTCGGCCAGGTTGGCCTTGACCACCGCCATGGGCATGCCGTAGATCACGCAGCTGGCCTCGTCCTGCGCCCATACCTGGCTGCCGCCCTGCTTGAGCAGGCGCGCGCCTTCGCGACCGTCGGCGCCCATGCCGGTGAGCACCACGGCCAGCACCTTGTCGCCATAGGACTTGGCCGCCGAGCCGAAGGTGATATCGACGCAGGGCTTGTAGTTCAGGCGCTCGTCGCCGGGCAGGATCTTCACCGCGCCACGGGCGTCGACCATCATCTGCTTGCCGCCGGGGGCCAGCAGGGCCAGGCCGGGGCGCAGCAGGTCGCCGTCCTCGGCTTCCTTGACCTGGATGCGGCAGAGCTTGTCCAGACGCTCGGCGAACGCCTTGGTGAAGGCTGCCGGCATGTGCTGGACGAGCACCAGCGGCGCCGGGAAATTGGCCGGCAGCTGGGTCAGCACCCGCTGCAGGGCCACCGGGCCGCCGGTGGAGGTACCGATGGCCACCAGCTTGTAGGCCTTGCGCTTGGGCGCCGCGGAACTGGCACCGACTGCGCCGCCAGGCGCCGCAGCCGGGCTCGCCGGGCGCGGCTGCAGGCCGGCCGGGCGGGCCGTGGTTGCCGCCGGCCGGCTGCCCGGCGCGGACACAGGGCTGGCCGTAGCCGGCGCCGGAGCGACCGCGGCCGAACTAAAACGGCGGTTGCTGCGCGCGATGCTGTGCACCTTCTCGCACAGCAGCTGCTTGACCTTCTCCGGGTTGCGCGAGATGTCCTCGAAATTCTTCGGCAAAAAATCCACCGCGCCGGCGTCCAGAGCGTCGAGGGTGACGCGAGCGCCTTCGTGGGTCAGCGAGGAAAACATCAGCACCGGCGTCGGACAGCGCTGCATGATGTTCCGCACCGCGGTGATGCCGTCCATCATCGGCATCTCGTAGTCCATGGTGATCACGTCAGGCTTGAGTGACTGCGCCTGCTCGATGGCCTCTCGGCCGTTGGTGGCAGTGCCGATGACCTGGATATCCGGGTCGGCTGAGAGAATTTCCGAAACACGCCGGCGAAAGAAGCCGGAGTCGTCCACCACCAAAACCTTAACAGCCATAAACACTCCTAAACGGCACGCATGCAGACCGTGCCGCTGATCAATCAGATACGCCGGGCGTAGCGCTTGAGCATGCTGGGCACGTCAAGAATCAGGGCAATGCGACCGTCGCCGGTAATAGTGGCCCCGGACATGCCCGGGGTGCCCTGCAGCATTTTGCCCAGTGGCTTAATTACCACTTCTTCCTGCCCGACCAATTGATCGACGACAAAGCCAATGCGCTGGCTGCCCACGGTGAGGATCACCACATGGCCCTCGCGCTGGCCCTCGTGGAAGGCCTGCGGCACCAGCCAGCGCTTGAGGTAGAACAGCGGCAGCGCCTTGTCGCGGACGATCACCACCTCCTGGCCGTCGACCACGTTGGTGCGCGACAGGTCGAGGTGGAAGATCTCGTTGACGTTGACCAGCGGGAAGGCGAAGGCCTGGTTTTCCAGCATCACCATCAAGGTCGGCATGATCGCCAGGGTCAGCGGCACCTTGATGATGATCTTCGAGCCCGCCCCCTTCTGCGAGAACACGTTGACCGTGCCGTTGAGCTGGGAAATCTTGGTCTTGACCACGTCCATGCCGACGCCGCGGCCGGACACGTCGGAAATCTCGGTCTTGGTCGAGAAACCCGGGGCGAAGATCAGGTTGTAGCACTCGAACTCGTTCAGGCGGTCGGCTGCATCCTTGTCCAGCAGGCCCTTCTCCACCGCCTTGGCGCGCAGCACGTCGGCGTCCATGCCCTTGCCGTCGTCGGTGATCGACAAGAGGATGTGGTCGCCCTCCTGCTCGGCGGACAGCACCACCCGCCCGCCGCGCGGCTTGCCGGCCTTCTCGCGTTCTTCCGGGGTCTCCACGCCGTGATCGACGGCGTTGCGCACCAGGTGCACCAGCGGGTCGGCCAGGGCCTCGACCAGGTTCTTGTCGAGGTCGGTTTCCTCGCCCACCAGCTCGAGGTTGATTTCCTTCTTCAGGTTGCGCGCCAGGTCGCGTACCAGGCGCGGGAAGCGACCGAAGACCTTCTTGATCGGCTGCATGCGGGTCTTCATCACCGCGGTCTGCAGGTCGGCGGTGACCACGTCGAGGTTGGACACCGCCTTGGACATGGCCTCGTCGCCGCTGTTGAGGCCCAGGCGCACCAGGCGGTTACGCACCAGCACCAGCTCGCCAACCATGTTCATGATCTCGTCCAGGCGCGCGGTATCGACCCGCACCGTGGTTTCCGCCTCGCTGGCCGCCGGCGCCTTGTCCGCCGCAGGCGCCGGAGCTGCAGGCGGGCGGGGTGCAGCCGGTTCGGCCTTGGCCGCCGGTTTCGCCGCAGTCGGCTTGGTTGGGGCAACCGGGGCAGCCGGCTTGGCCACCGGCGCGGCCGGCGCTTCGCTGGGCGGGACGAACTTGCCCTTGCCGTGCAACTGGTCGAGCAGGGATTCGAATTCGTCGTCGGTGATCTCGTCGCTGCTCGCCGCCGCCACCGGGGCGGCCGGCGCTGGCGCTTCGACCGCGCCGGCGAACTGGCCCTTGCCGTGCAACTGGTCGAGCAGCGCCTCGAATTCGTCGTCGGTGATTTCGTCGCCGGCCGGCGCCGCGACGGCGGCGACCGCCACGGCCGCGCCGCCGGAGCTCTCAGCGGCCGCGGAGAACTGGCCCTTGCCGTGCAGCTGGTCGAGCAGGGATTCGAATTCGTCGTCGGTGATCTCGTCGCTGGCCGCCACGCTGTCGCCGGCCGGCGCTTCACCGAGGGCATCGAGCAGCTGCTCGAACTCGCTGTCGGTGATGTCGCCGGAGGCGACGGCTTCGGGCTCGGACTTCGGCGCGGCAGCCGGCGCCACGGCGGCGGGCTCGGCACCAGCCGGCTCGGCCAGCCGCGACAGCGCCGCCAGCAGCTCGGCCGACGCCGGGGTCGGCTCGCTGCGCTCGCGCACCTGGCCGAACATGCCGTTGACCGCATCCAGGGCTTCGAGCACCACGTCCATCAGCTCGGCGTCGACGCGTCGCTCACCCTTGCGCAGGATGTCGAAGACGTTCTCGGCGATATGACAGCACTCCACCAGCTCGTTGAGCTGGAGGAATCCCGCCCCGCCCTTGACGGTATGGAAACCGCGGAAAATGGCGTTGAGCAGGTTCATGTCGTCCGGGCGGCTTTCCAGCTCGACCAACTGTTCGGACAACTGTTCGAGGATCTCGCCGGCCTCTACCAGGAAGTCCTGGAGGATTTCTTCATCGGCGCCGAAGCTCATAGGGGGGAACTCCTTAGAATCCTAGACTGGACAGCAGGTCATCGACATCGTCCTGGCTGGCAGCGACGTCATCACGCTTATCGGCATGAATCTGCGGACCTTCACCCCGAGATGGCTCTTTTAATTTTTCCTGTTCGGCGCGCAGCTGCTCATGGTCGTGCTGAATGCCGGCAAAACGGTCGACCTGGCTGGCCATCAGCACCAGTTTGAGCAGGTTGCTTTCCACCTCGGTGACCAGCTGGGTGACGCGCTTGATCACCTGCCCGGTGAGGTCCTGGTAGTCCTGCGCCAGCAGAATGTCGTTGAGGTGGCCGGACAGTTTGCTGCTGTCGCGCTCGCTGCGGGCGAGGAACAACTCGATACGCTTGGCCAGCTCACGAAAGCCCTCGGCACCCATCTCGCGGCGCATGAAGCGGCCCCATTCGGCGCTCAGGCTCTGCGCTTCGTCGCTGAGGTCGTTGACCAGCGGTGCGCTCTGCTCGACCAGGTCCATGGTGCGATTGGCCGCCTTCTCGGTCATGGTGACCACGTAATTCAGGCGTTCGGTGGCATCGGCGATCTGCGACAGCTCCTGGGCATGCGGCATGCGCGGATCGAGCTGGAAGTTGACGATGGCGTTGTGCAGCTCGCGGGTCAGCTTGCCGACCTCGTGGTACAGGCCGCGGTCGCGGACCTTGTTGAGCTCGTTGATCAGTTGTACCGCGGCGCCGAAGTTGCCTTTTTCCAGGCTGTCGACCAACTCGCGGGCGTTGCTTTTCAGGGTCGACTCGAGGTCGCCCAAGATGGAGTCATCGTGTTCCATAGCACCCTCGCGGCCGACATCAGCCGTTGACCCGCTCGAAGATCTTCTCGATCTTTTCCTTCAGCACCTGGGCGGTGAAGGGTTTGACCACATAGCCGTTCACGCCGGCCTGGGCCGCTTCGATGATCTGATCGCGCTTGGCCTCGGCGGTGACCATCAGCACCGGCAGGTGCTTGAGGCGCTCGTCGGCGCGCACCGCACGCAGCAGGTCGATGCCGGTCATGCCGGGCATGTTCCAGTCGGTCACCAGGAAGTCGAAACTGCCGCTCTGCAGCATGGGCAGCGCCGAGGTGCCATCGTCGGCCTCTGCGGTGTTGGTGAAACCCAAATCACGCAAGAGGTTCTTGATGATCCGTCGCATCGTCGAGAAATCGTCAACGATGAGGATTTTCATGTTCTTGTCCAAGTCGACCTCCGTACAGTCCCAAACGTATTGCACACGCAATGACGTCCTTTAATCGTGAAACCGACTCAGCTGGCGCGCCACTCGCCCAGGCGCGCACGCAGACGCGCGGCGCACTGGCTGTGCAACTGGCTGACGCGCGACTCGCTGACCCCCAGCACTTCGCCGATTTCCTTCAAGTTCAGTTCTTCATCGTAATACAGCGCCAGCACCAGGCGTTCGCGCTCCGGCAGACCGGCGATGGCCTCGGCCAATGCCGCCTGGAAGCGTTCGTCTTCGAGGTCCCGCGAAGGTTCGAGGTGGGTGTGCCCGGCGTCCTCGTGCAGCCCGCCGTGCTCGCCGTCCTGCAACAGGTCGTCGAAACTGAACAGGCGGCTGCCCAAAGTGTCGCCAAGGATGCCGTAGTAATCTTCCAGACTCAATTGGAGTTCGGCCGCAACCTCCTGATCTTTAGCGTCGCGCCCGGTTCTCGCTTCCACGACGCGGATCGCGTCGCTGACCATGCGGCTGTTGCGGTGCACCGAACGCGGCGCCCAGTCGCCCTTGCGCACTTCGTCGAGCATGGCGCCGCGGATGCGGATGCCGGCGAAGGTTTCGAAGCTGGCACCCTTGCTGGAGTCGTATTTACGCGAGGCCTCGAGCAGGCCGATCATGCCGGCCTGGATCAGGTCGTCGACCTGCACGCTGGCCGGCAGACGGGCCAGCAGGTGATAGGCGATACGTTTGACCAGAGGCGCATAGCGCTCGATCAACTGGTGCTGCGAATCCTGCGCCTGCGCCTTGTTGTACATACGAAGTCCAGAAGCTGCTGTCATACGGCGCTGTCTGCCGTCGGTTGCTGCACCAGACGTTCGACGAAAAACTCCAGATGGCCGCGGGGGTTGGCCGGCAGCGGCCAGGTATCGACCTTCTGGGCTATCGCCTTGAACGCCAGGGCGCACTTGGATCGTGGGAAGGCTTCGTAGACGGCGCGCTGCTTCTGCACGGCCTTGCGCACGCACTCGTCGTAGGGCACGGCGCCGACGTACTGCAGGGCGACGTCGAGGAAGCGATCGGTCACCTTGGTCAGCTTAGCAAAGAGGTTGCGCCCCTCCTGCGGGCTGTGCGCCATGTTGGCCAGCACGCGGAAGCGGCTGATGCCGTGGTCGCGGTTGAGCAGCTTGATCAGCGCGTAGGCATCGGTGATCGAGGTCGGCTCGTCGCACACCACCACCAGGATCTCCTGGGCGGCGCGGACGAAGCTGACCACCGCATCGCCGATGCCGGCGGCGGTGTCGATCACCAGCACGTCGAGATTCTCGCTGATCTCGCTGAACGCCTGGATCAGCCCGGCGTGCTGCATCGGCGAGAGGTTGACCATGCTCTGCGTGCCGGACGCCGCCGGCACGATGCGGATGCCGCCCGGCCCCTGCAGCAGCACGTCGCGCAGGTCGCACTCGCCGCTGATCACATCGGCCAGGGTGCGCTTGGGCGCCAGCCCCAGCAGAACGTCGACGTTGGCCAGGCCGAGGTCGGCGTCCATCAGCATCACCCGCCGACCGAGATCGGCCAGGGCCATGGACAGATTCACCGACACATTGGTCTTGCCGACGCCACCCTTGCCGCCGGTCACCGCGATCACCTGTACGGGATGCATACCCATGTTTTCTACACACCTTGTCTAACTTCGACTTGGCCATCCGGCCGTTCACTCCGGCGACGGCGTCGCCCGAGGGTGCAACATTCTCTTCTCGCTGCCTCAGCCGGCGCGTCGCGCCGGGCTCTGGTAGAGCCCGGCGAACAGCTGCGCCATGGCGTCCTCGCTCGGCTCCTCGGCGGCCTGCAGGCCCACCGCGCGGCTGACCAGTTGGTGGCTGCGCGGCACCTGCAGATCGTCCGGAATCCGCGGGCCGTCGGCGACATAGGCTACCGGCAGATGCTGGCTTATAGCCAGACCTAAAGCCTCGCCCAGGCTGGCGGCTTCGTCCAGCTTGGTCAGTATGCAGCCTGCCAGGCCGCAGCGCTTGTAACTATGGTAGGCGGCCTTGAGCACTTGGCTCTGGCTGGTGGCCGCCAGGACCAGGTAATTCTTCGCCTGCAGGCCGCGCGCCGCCAGGCTCTCCAGCTGCAGGCGCAGCGCCGGGTCGTTGCCTGGCAGACCTGCGGTGTCGATCAGTACCACGCGTTTCTTCGCCAGCGGCGCCAAGGCTTGCAGCAGCGACTGGCCGGGGTCGACCTGGGTCACCGACACGCCGAGGATGCGGCCCAGGGTCTTGAGCTGCTCCTGCGCGCCGATGCGATAGCTGTCCATGCTGACCAGGGCGACCTGCTGCGCGCCGTGCTTAAGCACGTAACGGGCCGCCAGCTTGGCCAGGGTGGTGGTCTTGCCCATGCCGGCGGGGCCGACCAGGGCGATCACCCCACCCTCTTCCAGCGGCTCGATTTTCGGCGTCTTGATCGCGTGAGCCAGGTAGGCCAGCAGCATGCGCCAAGCCTGGCGCGGCTCGGCGACGTCGGCGACCTTGTTCAGCAGCGCCTGCGACAGCTCGGCAGACAGGCCCATGCGCTGCAGCCGGCGCCAGAGGTTGGCCTGTTGCGGGCGGCGGGTCTGCAGCTGGCCCCAGGCGATGGAGCCGAGCTGCATTTCGATCAGTTCGCGCAGGCCGTGCAGTTCGAAGCGCATGGCGTCCAGCGCGCGCGGATCGACCGCAGGCTGCACCGGTGCAGGCTCGGCCGGGCGCTGCGGCTTGACTGGGGTGGCCGGCAATTCCGGCGCCACCAGCGACTCGTTGGCGAACAGCTGGCGATCCTTGCCGGCGTCCTGCTCGGCACGGGTGGCCAGTTCGGCCTGGGCGCTGGCGATGCGCGCCTGGGTCTTGCGCAGCTCGGCTTCCAGGGCCGGGTTCGGCCGTACCGGCGACGGCGTCACCTGGTAATCCAGCGCGGCGGTCAGCTCGACGCCGCCGGCCACCCGGCGATTGCCGATGATCGCGGCATCGGCGCCCAGCTCGTCTCGCACCAGTTTCATGGCGGCCCGCATATCGGCGGCGAAGAAGCGTTTGACCTGCATGACCCTTTACCTCAGTTCTGGCCCACAGTGGCGACTATGGTGACCTGCTTGTTGTCCGGAATTTCCTGGTAGGCCAGCACGTGCATGCTGGAGACCGCCAACCGCGCGAAGCGCGACAACATCGCCCGAATCGGCCCGGCCACCAGCAGGATCACCGGCTTGCCGAGCATTTCCTGGCGCTGCGCTGCTTCCACCAGGGAACGCTGCAGCTTCTCGGCCATGCCCGGTTCGAGGAGGATGCCATCCTCGCTGCCCTGACCGGCCTTCTGCAGGCTATTGAGCAATATCTGTTCCAACCTGGGCTCGAGGGTGATCACAGGCAGCTCCGGCTCTAGTCCCACGATGCTTTGCACGATGGCGCGGGCCAGCGACACACGAACGGCGGCGACCATCGCGGCGGGATCTTGACTCTTCGGCGCGACGTTGGCGATCGCCTCGGCGATGGTGCGGATGTCGCGCACCGGCACCTGCTCCTGCAGCAGCGCCTGCAGCACCTTGAGCAGGGTCGACAGCGACACCAGCCCCGGCACCAGTTCCTCGGCCAGCTTCGGCGAGCTCTTGGCCAGCAGCTGCATGAGCTGCTGCACTTCCTCGTGCCCCAGCAGCTCGTGGGCGTGCTTGTGCAGGATCTGGTTGAGGTGGGTGGCGACCACGGTGCTGGCGTCGACCACGGTATAGCCCAGCGACTGCGCCTGGTCGCGCTGGCTGGGGTCGATCCACACCGCCTCCAGGCCGAACGCCGGATCCTTGGCGGCGATGCCGTTGAGCGGGCCGAACACCTGGCCGGGGTTGATCGCCAGCTCGCGGTCCGGGTAGACCTCGGCCTCGGCCACGCTGACGCCCATCAGGGTCAAGCGGTAGGCGTTGGGCGCCAGGTCGAGGTTGTCGCGGATATGCACCGAGGGCATGAGAAAGCCCATCTCCTGCGACAGCTTCTTGCGCACCCCCTTGATCCGCGCCAGCAGCTGCCCCCCCTGGTTGCGATCGACCAGCGGAATCAGCCGGTAACCCACCTCCAGGCCGACCATGTCCACCGGGGTGACGTCGTCCCAGCCCAGTTCCTTGACCTCCTGCGCCTTCTGCGCCGGCAGCAGCTCCTGCTGGCGCTGCACTTCCCTGACTTCCTCTTCCTTGGTCTTGCGCTGCTTGTTGGCGATCCAGTAGGCGGCGCCGGCGGCCACCAGGCCCAGGCTGATAAAGGAGAAATGCGGCATGCCGGGCACCAGGCCCATGGTGATCATGATCGCCGCCGCCACCGCCAGCGCGCGCGGCGAAGCGAACATCTGCCGGTTGACCTGGGCGCCCATGTCCTCGGAGGTGGACACCCGGGTCACCATCACCGCGGCGGCGGTGGACAGCAGCAGGGAGGGAATCTGCGCCACCAGGCCGTCGCCGATGGTCAGCAGGGTGTAGACCTTGCCCGCCTCGGCGAACGGCAGGCCGTGCTGCAGCACGCCGATGGCGATACCGCCGATCAGGTTGATGAACAGAATCAGCAGGCCGGCGATGGCGTCGCCGCGGACGAACTTGCTGGCACCGTCCATCGAGCCGTAGAAATCGGCCTCCTGGGCCACCTCGCTGCGGCGCTTCTTGGCCTCGGCCTGATCGATCAGGCCGGCGTTGAGGTCGGCGTCGATGGCCATCTGCTTGCCGGGCATGGCGTCCAGGGTGAAACGCGCGCTGACCTCGGAGATGCGCCCGGCGCCCTTGGTGACCACCACGAAGTTGATGATCATAAGGATGGCGAACACCACGATACCGACCACGTAGTTGCCGCCGATCACCACCTCGCCGAAGGCCTGGATCACCTGCCCCGCCGCGCCGTGGCCCTCGTGGCCGTTGAGCAGCACCACGCGGGTCGAGGCGACGTTCAGCGCCAGACGCAGCAGGGTGGCCGCCAGCAGGATGGTGGGGAAGACGGCGAAATCCAGCGGCCGCAGGGCGTAGATGCTGACCAGCAAGACGACGATGGACAGGGCGATGCTGAAGGTGAACAAGACGTCGAGCAGAAAGGGCGGGATCGGCAGCATGACCATGCCGAGCATGACCAGCAGCAGCAGCGGGATACCCAGGTTGCCGTGGCGCAGACCCGCCAGGTTGCTGCGTACCTCTCCAATGATTTGTGCGCGATCTACTGCCACGTCCCTACCCCAGCCGATTCAATCTTTTGACGCGAAACTGCGCCCTGCTGGGGTAATGGCAAGAAGCGTTCCAGAAAGGTAGCGGCAAGCTACAAGCACGTAACACGTAGGTTGGGTTGAGGAGCGTAGCGACGAAGCCCAACGCGCCCCGACCGCCAACTCCGCTCCGGTTGGGCTTCGCTGCGCTCGGCCCAACCAGGGTTCCACCCGCTTTATTCGTCGCGGCGCAGGTCCGGCGGGATCGGCAGGTCGGGCAACGGCCCCGGGCGCTTGCCCTTGCCGGCCTGGTACTGGCGCAGCTGGTAGACGTAGGCCAGCACCTGAGCCACCGCCAGGTACAGGCCGGCGGGAATTTCCTGCTCCAGCTCGGTGGAGTAGTACACCGCCCGCGCCAGCGCCGGCGACTCCAGCACCATCACCCGATGCTCCTGGGCGATCTCGCGGATCTTCAGCGCCAGGAAGTCGCCGCCCTTGGCCAGCAGCACCGGCGCGCCACCCTTGTCCGGGTCGTATTTCAGCGCCACGGCGAAGTGGGTCGGGTTGGTGATCACCACGTCGGCCTGCGGCACCGCCTGCATCATGCGCCGCTCGGCCATCTCGCGCTGCAGCTGGCGGATGCGCCCCTTGACCTCGGGCTTGCCCTCGGTGTCCTTGTACTCGTCGCGCACCTCCTGCTTGGTCATCTTCAGCTTCTGCTTGTGACTCCACAGCTGGAACGGCACATCCACCGCGGCGATCAGGATCAGCCCGCAGGACAGCCACAGCGCGCTCCAGCCGACGACCTTGAGGCTGTGCAGGATGGCCGGCTCGAGCGGCTCGTTGGCGATGGCCAGCAGGTCGTCCTGATCCACCGCCAGCACCACCAGCGCCACCGCCAGGATCACCAGGAACTTGGCCAGCGCCTTGACCAGCTCCACCAGCGCCTGCACCGAGAACATCCGCTTGAGCCCGGCCAGCGGGTTCATCCGGCTGGCCTTGGGCTGCAACGCCTCGGCGGAGAACAGCCAGCCGCCGAGGGCGATGGGGCCGATCACCGAGGCGATCAGCAGGGCGATGAAGAACGGCTGCAAGGCCAGCAGCGCATGCTTGCCGGAGGCCAGCAGGTACTGCGCCATGCTGCCTTCGCTCATCAGCACCTCGCGCGGCAGGCTGAAGTTGCCGCGCATCAGGTCGAGCATCACGTTGCCCATGTAGGCGCCGAAGACGATCAGCGCCACGGTGCCGGTGAGGGTCACCGCCAGGGTGTTGAGCTCCTTGGAGCGGGCGATCTGGCCCTTCTTGCGCGACTCTTCGAGCCGCTTACTGGTGGGTTCCTCGCTTTTGTCGGCGCCGCTTTCGCTCTCGGCCATGGCCTCTCCTCAACGCACCTGGGCGAATTCGCCCAGCTGCTGCAGGGCCTCGCTGGCCAGCGCCTGGAACAGGCTGC
The DNA here is from genome assembly GCF_044542855.1 of Pseudomonas sp. NPDC077649. Lineage (NCBI taxonomy): Bacteria > Pseudomonadati > Pseudomonadota > Gammaproteobacteria > Pseudomonadales > Pseudomonadaceae > Pseudomonas > Pseudomonas sp. NPDC077649. The sequence continues at coordinate 432,350 of NZ_JBITVF010000003.1, forward strand.
CGAAATCGGACAGGCCGACCCAGAAGATCACCAGGCCCAGGGCCAGGGTCAGCGGAAAGCCGATGGAAAAGATGTTCAGCTGCGGCGCGGCGCGGGTCATCACGCCGAAGGCCAGGTTGATGATCAACAGCGCGGTGACCACCGGCAGGGTCAGCAGCAGGCCGGCGCCGATCACCCAGCCCAGCTTGCCGGCCAGCTCCCAGTAGTGATTGACCATCAAGCCCTGCCCCGACGGCAGGGTGACGAAACTTTCCGCCAGGATCTCCAGCACCACCAGGTGGCCGTTGATCGCCAGAAACAGCAGGGTCACCAGCATCAGCATGAACTGGCCGAGCACCGGCACCGAGACGCCGTTGGTCGGGTCGACCATGGAGGCGAAGCCCAGGCCCATCTGCATGGCGATGATCTGCCCGGCTACGGCGAACAGGTGGAAGAACAGCTGCAGGACGAAGCCAAACATGGCGCCGATCAGCACCTGCTCGGCGATCAGCAGCAGGCTGCGCAGGCTCAGCGCATCGACCTGCGGCAGCGGCGGCAGGGTCGGCACCAGCAGCACGCTGACCGCCAGGGCCAGGTACAGGCGCACGCGCATCGGCACCAGCTGGGTACCGATGATCGGCATGACCATGAACATGGCGGCGATGCGAAACAGCGGCAGGAGGAACTGGCCGACCCAGCCGCCGATCTGTTCGTTGCTCAGCTCCAGCATTCGCGCCTCAGAGCTCGTGCAGAAAACGTCGCGAGCGAAGGCAGGTCGCGTTTCGCCTGCGCGCAGCAAGCGCAGTGTATTGAAATACATGAGCATTGCGAGCACAGCCGAAGCGCGAGATGCCGAGCGCAGTAGATTTACTCATGAGCTCTCAACCGATCAGGTAGGGAATGTTCTGAATCAGGGTCTGGGTGTACTCCATCAGCTGGCGTACCAGCCAGGGCCCGGCCCAGATCAGGGTCAGCAGCATCACGATCAGACGCGGCAGGAAGCTCAGGGTCTGTTCGTTGATCTGCGTGGCGGCCTGGAACATCGCCACGATCAGGCCGACCACCAGGCTCGGCACCACCGCCAGGCCGACGATCAGCACGATCAGCCAGAGCGCTTCGCGAAACAGGTCTACCGCGATCTCGGGAGTCATCGGAGCCTCGCTACAGGGTGCCGAAACTGGCCGCCAGGGTGCCCATGATCAGTGCCCAGCCGTCGACCAGGACGAACAGCATGATCTTGAACGGCAGCGAGATGATCAAAGGCGACAGCATCATCATGCCCATGGCCATGAGGATACTGGCCACCACCATGTCGATGATCAAAAACGGGATGAAGATCATGAAGCCGATCTGGAATGCGGTCTTCAGCTCGGAAGTGACGAAGGCCGGCACCAGGATGGTCAGCGGCACGTCCTCGACGCCATTGAGGTCGGTACGCTTGGACAGGCGCACGAACAGCTCCAGGTCGCTCTCGCGGGTCTGCGCCAGCATGAAGTCGCGGATCGGCCCCTCGGCCCGGGTCAGCGCCTCCTGGGCGACGATCTCCTCGTTGAGGTAGGGCTGCAGCGCGTCGCGGTTAATCCGATCGAATACCGGCGCCATGATGAACAGGGTGAGAAACAGCGCCAGGCCGACCAGGATCTGGTTCGACGGCGTCTGCTGCAGACCCAGCGCCTGGCGCAGGATGGAGAACACGATGATGATGCGGGTGAAGCTGGTCATCAGCATGACGAACGCCGGGATGAAGCTCAGCGCGGTCATGATCAGCAGGATCTGCAGGCTGACCGAATACTCCTGCTGGCCCTCGGCGTCGGTGGACAGGGTGATGGCCGGGATCGACAGCGGGTTGCCGCCCTGCTGGATCAGCGAACTGCCGAGCGGCGGATCTTCGGCGTAGGCCAACGAGGCGCCCAGGCTCAGCAGCAGCACCAGCAACAAACGCAACATCAGGATTTGTCCTTCTGATCCTTGCCCAGCAGCTCCATCAGGCGCTGGGCGAACTCCGGCGTGGCCGGCTCGGCGTCGGCCAGGTGCACCGGCTCCTTGAGCACGTGCAACGGGGTGATGCGCCCGGCGGACAGGCCGAGCAGGATCTGCTCGTTGCCCACCTGCACCAGCACCAGGCGGTCGCGCGGACCGAGCGACTGGCTGGCCAGCAGCTTGATCACCTGGCCGCCGCGCGGCGCCAGTTGCTGCACCCGGCGCAGCAGCCAGGCGAGCAGGAAGATCAGGCCGATCACCAGCAGCAGGCCGAGCAGCAACTGGCCGAGCTGGCCGGCCATATCGCTGCCGGCCAGCGGCGTCGTCGCCTGGCCGGCGGGCTCGGCGGCCAGGGCAGCCATGGGCAGGGCCAACGGCAGGACGAGGAATCGATTCATGGTCAGCGCAGCTTCTTGATGCGTTCGCTGGGGCTGATCACGTCGGTCAGGCGGATGCCGAACTTCTCGTTGACCACCACCACCTCGCCATGGGCGATCAGGGTGCCGTTGACCAGCACGTCGAGCGGCTCGCCGGCCAGGCGGTCGAGTTCGATCACCGAGCCCTGATTGAGCTGCAGCAGATTGCGGATGGTGATGTCGGTATTGCCCACTTCCATGGAGATCGACACCGGAATATCCAGGATCACGTCCAGGTTGGGCCCTTCCAGACCGACCGGCAGATTGCTGGAGGGCGGCGCGCTGCCGAACTCCTCCATCGGCGCGCGCGGCGCCGCAGGCTGGGCGGCGCCCTGCGCCGCCAGCATGGCGTCGATGTCGTCCTGACCGGCATCGCCGGCCTCGGCCAGCGCCGCGGCCCACTCGTCGGCCAGCGCCTGCTCCTCGGGGCTGGTGTTCTCTTCAGTTGCCATCGTCTTTCCTCGCCTGGCTCAATGGGGTTGCCAGCGCCGTCAGCGCTGACGCTCGATCGGCTCGAGCACCTGCAGGGCCAGATTGCCCTTGTGTGCGCCGAGCTTGACCTTGAAAGTCGGCACGCCGTTGGCGCGCATGATCACGTTGTCCGGCAGCTCCACCGGGATCACGTCGCCCGGCTGCATGTGCAGGATGTCGCGCAGCTTGAGCTGGCGCCGCGCCACGGTGGCGGCCAGCGGCACGCTGACGTCGAGGATGTCCTCGCGCAGGGCCTTGATCCAGCGCTCGTCCTGGTCGTCGACGTCGGACTGGAAGCCGGCGTCGAGCATCTCGCGGATCGGCTCGATCATCGAATAGGGCATGGTGATGTGCAGGTCGCCGCCGCCGCCGTCCAGCTCGATATGGAAGGTGGACACCACGATGACTTCACTCGGGCTGACGATATTGGCCAGCGCCGGGTTGACCTCCGAGTTGACGTACTCGAAGTTGATGTCCATCACCGCGTGCCAGGCCTCGCGCAGGTCGACGAAGGCCTGGTCGAGCACCATGCGCACCACACGCAGCTCGGTGGGGGTGAACTCGCGGCCCTCGATCTTGGCGTGACGGCCGTCGCCGCCGAAGAAGTTGTCCACCAGTTTGAACACCAGCTTGGCGTCGAGGATGAACAGGCCGGTGCCGCGCAGTGGCTTCATCTTCACCAGGTTGAGGCTGGTGGGCACGTACAGCGAATGCACGTACTCGCCGAACTTCATCACCTGCACGCCACCGACCGCCACGTCCGCCGAGCGGCGCAGCAGGTTGAACATGCTGATGCGGGTGTAGCGGGCGAAGCGTTCGTTGATCATCTCCAGGGTCGGCATGCGTCCGCGGACGATGCGATCCTGGCTGGTCAGGTCGTATTGCTTGACGCTGCCCGGTTCGGCGGCGTCCTCGGTATCGACCAGGCCGTCGTCGACGCCGTGCAGCAGCGCGTCGATCTCGTCCTGGGACAGCAAGTCTTGCACGGCCATGTTCGCTCCCGGCTACTGCAATACGAAGTTGGTGAACAGCACCTGCTCGACCACGGTGCCGCCGGTTTCCTGCTGGGCCAGTTCCTGCACGCTGGCCAGCGCCTGCTGCAACAACATCTCCTTGCCCAGTGCGCTCTGCAGGGCGGCGAAATCCTGGCCGGCGAGCAGCATCACCAGGCGGTTGCGCAGCACCGGCATGTGCACCTTGAGCTTGTCCAGGCCGGCGGCGTCGCGGCTCATCAGGGCCATGCTGACCTGCAGGTAGCGGGTACGTCCCTGGTAGTTGAAATTGACCACGAAGGCCGGCATCAGCTCCTGGTACAGCGCCGCCTGGCGCACCGGCGCCGCGCTGGCGGACGCCGCCGCGGGTTCGGCATCCGCGGCCTTGTCGCCCTTGCTGAGGACGAACCAGGTGCCGCCGATGGACAGGCCAACGGCCAGCAACAGGGCCAGCACTATCAATACGATGAGCTTCAGCTTGCCCTTGCCGGCCCCCTGGTCGTCGCCGGTCGCCGTGTCTTTCTTAGCCATGCCAATAATCCGTCACTGTCGGAGTTCTTTCCGCTTTCAGGGGGTTGAGAGCAAGTGTTATGCCAGCCTAGCGGCTCGCTTGTCTAACTCTGGGCTGCGGATTTAACAGCGGTGCGCGCCGGCTGTCATCCAAAATGCATTCGCCCGGGAGGCCGGCAGGCCGCCCGGGCGAATGCGAGGCTGGCGAAACAGGCCCGGCGACCGGGCTCAGGCGTAGTAATCCACCAGGCCCAGGCCTGCGCTCGAACGCTCGCTGCGCAGCTCCTGCGCAGCGCTCGGCAACGACTCGTCCGAGGCCAGCCGGCCATCGCCGCCGCTGGCGCCGCCACGCCCGCCCTCACCCTGACCCTGCCAGCCGCGGCTGAGCGACTGATCGGAGACGTTGGCATCGGCCAGGTTCATGCCCTGCTGGGCGAACAGTTCACGCAGGCGCTGCATCTGCCCTTCCAGGGCTTCGCGCACCCCGGCGTTAGGGCTGGCGAAAGTCACCTGCGCCTGGTCCTGGGACAGGTTCACCCGCACCTCCAGACGGCCCAGTTCGGCCGGATCGAGCTGGATCTCGGCCGACTTGAGGTTCTGGCTGGACAGCCACATGACCCGATCCACCACCGCCTCGCTCCAGCCGCCCTGCTGCATCGCCACCGGCTGCCCGGGCACCAGCGGCAGACGCGGCGCCGCCCCGGTCTGCTGGTTGAGCGCCTGGGTCAGGGCGTTGAGCTTGCTGACGAACTGATCCGGGCGGTTGGGCTGCACGCTGTCCTTGAGGCTGTCCAGGGCATCCTTGGCGAGATCGTCCAGCGGCAGCTCCAACCCCGCCTCCTCGCCGGGCTTGGCCTTCTCCTCGCCCTTGCCCATCGCCGCCATGGCCGCGGCGAAATCGCTGCCGGTGGCGAGTCGCGTGCCCTTGCCCGCCGCCTCCTTGCCCAGCTCGACCTGGCCCTCCTCCTCCGGCGCCTGCTGCAGCAGGGCCAGCGGATCGAGCGCCTCCGTCTCCAGCGCCGGCTCGCCGCCCTCGCCATCGGCCTGGGCGTCGGCCATGCCGGCAACCGCCAGGGCGGATGCCGGCAGCGCCTCGCCCGTCGGCGCAGCCTGCGCGGCCTGCGCCTGGATGCCGCCCAGGGCCATGGCCAGCAGCGGATCGAGTTCCGCGGGCGTCTCGCCCTCGGCCGGCAAGGAATTGCCGTCCGCGGCAACGTCCGGCTGCTCGGCGGCAGCCTCGGCGCTGGCCGCCGGCTCGCCGCTGGCGCCGGCCGGGCGCTCCTCGCCAGGCGTGGCCGCGCCGCCGGCACGCTCGCCGGGCTTGGCCTGGCGCTCCTTGGCGTACACCTCGGCGAAGCTGGAGGCCTCGTTCTTGCTGGGCTCCGGCGCTTTCGCCGGCGGCTTCGCTTTGCTCTTTACCTCAGGCGTGGCCTGCAGGCGTAGATCGGGCATCGCGGACATGGACGCTCTCCGTCTGATGGGTCGTGACGGTGTCAGAGCAAAGGCTGGGCCAAGTCGGGGAAAAATCTGCAGATGCAGGGCGGTCGCGCGCGACTCAGACGCGATAACGCTGGCGCTCGGACTTGAACAGGATGCGCACTATGGCGAACTCGCGCTCGATCTGCTCGATCAGCGCCGGCGCCAGCTCCAGCGCCTCGCGGCGACCGGCGTCCTCGAGCTGCTTGCACAGCCCGGCCAGCAGCACCGCCCCCATGTTGCTGCAGCTGCCCTTGAAGCTGTGCGCGGCCAGGCGCAGCCCCTGGGCATCGGCCTCGCGCTCGGCCTGGCGCAGCAGGCGCAGGCGCTCCTCGGAGTCGGCGACAAAGGTATCGAGCAGAATCGGGTACTCGTCTTCCATGACGTCCTGCAGGGCAGCCAGGACGGCATCGTCGAGGTGGATATCGGACACCGGGTCACTCCCTGAACAACAAGGCTGGGATTATGCCCCAGCGGACCAGCAAAACTCCACGCTGACGCCCTGGCCGTCGGCGCTGCAGACAAAGCCATCGCTCAACTCGCGCACCAGCGCCAGACCGCGCCCGCACAGGGCCTCGTCCTGCAGCGCGGCCACGGCGGCCGGATCGAAGCCCGGCCCGCTGTCCTCGACCCGCACGATCAGCCGCCCGCCGCCGGCCTGCGGCAGCAACTGCAGGTGAAAGCGCACGTAGCCGTCGCTCAGTGCCGCCAGGCGCAGGCGCCGCTGCCGGTAGTACTCGGCGAAGCCGCGGGCATCCTGCTTGAGCGCCGAGTCCAGGCCCATCACACCGTGTTCCAGGGCGTTGGAATAGAGCTCGGCGAGCACGGTGTACAGCTCGCCGCCGCGCGGCCGCAGCGCCTGCACGTCGAGCAGCAGCTGCAGCAGGAAGGGCAAGGGATTGAAGTGGCGCAGGCTCTGCGCGCGAAACTCGAAGCTGGCCGACCAGTCCAGCGGGCTGCTCTGCCCGCTGTCGGCGAAGGCCAGCGGGCGTGGCCGGGCGGCGTCCTCGGCGAGGCCGACCTGGAGCATGCTGACGTCGTCCTGGACCTCGCCGCGGAATTCCAGCAGCGCCTGCTGGATTTCCTCGAACAGTGCCTGCGGCTGGCGGTTGGCGTCGAGCAGCGCCAGCAGACGCGCCTCGCCGAACAGCTGACCCTGCTGGTCGCAGGCCTCCAGCACGCCGTCGGTGAGCAGGAAGATGCGGTCGCCCGGGGCCAGCGGGTAGACCTCGCAGCGGTCGCTGAAGGCCGCCGGTTCGAGAATGCCCAGCGGCAGATGACGCGATACCAGGGGCTGGCGCGAGCGGCCATCGCCGTGCAGCAGATGGCCGTCCGGCAGGCCGCCGTTCCACACCTCGAGCAGGCCGCGCTGGCTGCTGATGTTGAGCAGGGTGGCGCAGCAGAACACGCCCACCGGCAGGATGCGTTTTAGCTTGGCGTTGATCTCGCGGAGGATCTCGGCCAGGGCATGGCCCTTGGCGGTCATGCCGTAGAACACCTCGGCCAGCGGCATGGCGCCGATGGCCGCCGGCAGGCCGTGGCCGGTGAAGTCGCCGAGCATCACGTGCATGCCGCCGGAGGGCTTGTAGGCCGCCAGCAGCAGGTCGCCGTTGAACAGCGCGTAGGGCGACTGCAGGTAGCGGATGTTCGGCGCATCCAGGCAGCCGGAGTGCGCCACCTTGTCGAACACCGCCTTGGCCACCCGCTGCTCGCGCAGCAGGTGCTCGTTGTGCCGGGCGATCAGGTCGCGCTGCTGCAGCACGGTGTCCTGCAGGCGGCGCAGGCGATCCATGGCGCCGATCTTGGCCGCGAGTATCACCCGGTTGTAGGGCTTGGCGAGAAAGTCGTCGCCGCCGGCCTCCAGGCAGCGCACCAGCGCTTCGCCTTCGGTCAGCGAGGTGAGGAAGATGATCGGCACCAGCGCCTCGCCGGCCTGCTGCTTGATCCGCCGCGCCGCCTCGAAACCGTCCATCACCGGCATCAGCGCATCCATCAGCACCAGCTGCGGGCGCTCCTGCTCGAACAGCGCGACCGCCTCCAGGCCGTTGCTGGCGGTGAGCACCCGGTGGCCCTGGCGACTGACGATGGTCGACAGCAGCATGCGATCGGCCGCGTTGTCCTCGGCGATCAGGATCGACAGGCGCTCGGCCATGGTCAGTTGATCTGAAACAGCTGCTCGAAGTTGGAGATCGCCAGGATCTTGCGCACATCGCTGCTGCAGTTGAGCAGGCGGATCTGCGCTGTGTCGCCGCCGGCGTGATCGCGCAGCAGCAGGAGCATGCCCAGCGCCGAGCTGTCCAGGTAGCTGGTGCCCTGCAAGTCGACCAGGTAGCGCCTGGGGGTGATGTTGACGCGCTCGTAGGCGTCGCGAAATTCCTGGTGGGAGGCGAAGTCGAAACGTCCTCGAATCGCGATGGTCAGCTCTTGCCCGTCGGCCGACGGCTGCGAGGTGATGGCCATGTCCTGCTCCTTTGTCGAGACCTTGCCTGATTGGCGGCATACGCACCCAAGGTGTAGCACCTGCCCTGCCCCACGACAACCCGTCTTCAGGGCTCGCCGCGGTCGATCAGGCGCTGCGCCAGCTCGTCGAGCAGCTTCTGCTCGCGCTTGTCCTCGGCCAGCCGCGCCTCGTCGATATAGCGCTGCACCAGCTTGCGCAGCCCCTCCAGGCGCGCGTAGCGTTGCTGCCAGACGGCGCGCACCTTCTCCAGGTTGGCGCGGTGCCAGTCGAGGCTCTGGTGCTGCTGGCCGATGGCCGTTTCCAGTTGTGAAAGAAAGCGCTGGTAGTTCATCAGCCATTGCCCGGAGACGCCCTTGCTGCCCTCGCTGATCCACTGCTGCTGGTAGTCGCCGCGAAAGCGCTCCAGCTCGCCCAGCTTGGCCTCGGCCTGGCTCACCAGCCCCTGGCAATGGCCGAGCTGGCGCGCCGCCTCGCGCTCGGCCTTCTCGGCCATGTCCACCACCGGCGCCAGGCGCGCCGCTCGACTCGCCGCCATGGCTTAGGCCTTGTTCGCCGCCGGGTTGAAGATGGCCGCCAGCTGCCGGCTGCTGCCCTCCAGCGGTTCGCTGTCGTGCAGGCCCTGGCGCAGGTACTGGGCCATCTGCGGCTGGCGGGCGATGGCCAGGTCGGTGTCGGCGTCGCCGCCCGGCACGTAGGCGCCGACGCTGATCAGGTCGCGGCTCTGCTGGTAGCGCGACCACAGCTGCTTGAAGCGCTGCGCCTGCTTGAGATGCTCGGGCGACACCACCTGCGGCATCACCCGGCTGATCGAGGCTTCGATGTCGATGGCCGGATAATGGCCCTCCTCGGCCAGCCGTCGCGACAGCACCAAATGGCCGTCGAGCACGCCGCGGGCGGCGTCGGCGATCGGGTCCTGCTGGTCGTCGCCCTCGGAGAGCACGGTGTAGAAGGCGGTGATCGAACCGCCGCCGGCCTCGGCGTTGCCGGCACGCTCCACCAGCTTGGGCAGCTTGGCGAACACCGACGGCGGGTAGCCCTTGGTCGCCGGCGGCTCGCCTATGGCCAGGGCGATCTCGCGCTGGGCCTGGGCGAAACGGGTCAGCGAATCCATCAGCAGCAGGACGTTCTTGCCCTTGTCGCGGAAGTATTCGGCGATGCGCGTGCAGTACATGGCCGCGCGCAGGCGCATCAGCGGCGCGTCGTCGGCCGGCGAGGCGACCACCACCGAGCGCTTGAGGCCCTCCTCGCCGAGGATCTCGTCGATGAACTCCTTGACCTCGCGACCGCGCTCGCCGATCAGCCCGACCACGATGATCTCCGCCTCGGTGAAGCGGGTCATCATGCCCAGCAGCACCGACTTGCCGACGCCGGTGCCGGCGAACAGGCCCAGGCGCTGGCCGCGGCCGACGGTGAGCAGGCCGTTGATCGAGCGGATGCCGACGTCCAGCGGCTCGCTGATCGGGTGACGCTTGAGCGGGTTGATGGTCGGCCCGTCCAGCGGCACCCAGTCCTCGGCCTTCATCCCGCCCTTGCCGTCCAGGGCGCGACCGGCGCCGTCGAGCACCCGGCCGAGCATGGAACGGCCCATGGGCAGACGCCCGGCGTCGGGCAGCGGCACCACCCGCGCGCCGGGGGCGATGCCGGCCAGGCTGCCGACCGGCATCAGGTAGATCTTGTTGCCGGAAAAGCCCATCACCTCGGCCTCGACCTGCACCGGGTGATAGCTGTCGCCGTTGACCACCAGGCAGCGGCTGCCAATGGCGGCGCGCAGGCCCTCGGCCTCCAGGGTCAGGCCGACCATGCGCAGCAGACGGCCTTCGAGTATGGGTTGGCTGGGCAGGTGGATGGCCTCGGCGTAGCCGCCCAGGCGCCTGGCGAAACTCACCCGATCAAGGCGCATCGCCGCCATCCAGATCCAGGCTGATATCCGCTTCCGGCGGTTGGGTGATCTGCGCGCGCTGCTGCTCGAACAGCTGCTTGAGCGCCTGGGCCAGGCGGGTCTCGACGCTGGCGTCGATCTGACTGTGCTCCGACTCGATGCGGCAACCGCCGGGCAGCAGGCTGTCGTCCTCGAGGATGCGCCAGCTTTCCTCGTGACGCTCGCGCAGCGCCTTGATGGTCTCGAAATCCTGCGGGTTGACCTGGATGCGCACGTTGTCGGCGCCCATCGGCAGCAATTTGAGCGCCTCGCGCAGCACCTGACGGATCTGGCTGGAGTCGCTGGCCAGCTCGCGCTGGATCACCTCGCGCACCATATGGCTGACCAGGCGCACCAGGGCCACTTCCAGCTGCTGGTCCTGCTCGGCAATGGGCTCGAACAACTGCGCCATCACCTGCTCCAGGCGGCCCAGCTTGAGCGCCAGGGCGGCCTCGGCCTCCTGCTTGGCCTTGAGCTGGCCGGCGTGGAAGCCGTCCTTCTCCCCGGTGGCGAAGCCCTCGTTGTAGGCGTCCTGGCGGATGGCCTCGAGCTCGTCGAGGGTCAGCGGCTTGACGTCCTCTAGCGCCACCTCCTCACTCTGCCCGACGTCCTGCGCCTCGACTTCGGCCTCTGCCGCCACGTCCACCGCCGGTTCGACTTCGGTCGGCGCCTCGCCTGGCGCGTCGAAGCTGGGCAGCGCCCAGCGGTCGAAGGCGCCCAGGTCCTTGGCGCGAATCAGCTCGCTTTCCGACTCCTTGCCCGCCGCCATGACTTAGACCATCTCCTCGCCGCCCTTGCCGCCGAGCACGATCTCGCCGGCCTCGGCCATGCGCCGGGCGATGGTGAGGATTTCCTTCTGCGCCGCCTCGACGTCGCTGACGCGCACCGGGCCCTTGGCTTCCAGGTCGTCACGCAGCAACTCGGCGGCACGTTTGGACATGTTCTTGAACACCTTGTCCTTGATCGCCTCGTCGGCGCCCTTGAGCGCCAGCACCAGCACCTCGGAGGACACCTCGCGCAGCAGCGCCTGGATGCCGCGGTCGTCGACGTCGGCGAGGTTGTCGAAGACGAACATCAGGTCCTCGATCTGCGTCGACAGGTCTTCGTCCACCTCGCGGATCGAGTCCATCAGCTGACCTTCCACCGAGCTGTCGAGGAAGTTCATGATGTCCGCCGCGCGCTTGACCCCGCCCATGGTGGCGCGGGTGGTGTTGGCGCTGCCGGAGAACTGCTTCTCGAGGATCTGGTTGAGTTCCTTGAGCGCCGAGGGCTGCACGGTATTGAGCGAGGACACGCGCAGAATGATGTCCAGGCGCACCTTGTGGTCGAAGTGGCTGAGCACCTCGCCGGCCTGGTCCGGGTCGAGGTAGGCGACAACTATGGCCTGGATCTGCGGGTGTTCGTAGCGGATCACGTCGGCCACCGCGCGCGGTTCCATCCATTTGAGGCTGTCCAGGCCGCTGGTGCTGCCGCCGAGCAGGATGCGGTCGATCAGGTTGCCGGCCTTGTCCTCGCCGAGGGCCGCGGTGAGCATCTTGCGGATGTAGCCGTCGGCACCGACGCCCAGGCTGGTCTGGTCGCCGACTATCTCGACGAACTCGCCCATCACCTGCTCGACCTGCTCGCGATGGATATTGCGCATGCCGGCCATGGCCACGCCGACCCGCTGCACTTCCTTCGGCCCGAGGTGCCGCAGCACCTGGGCGGCGTCGGTCTCGCCGAGCGACAGCAGGAGAATGGCGGCCTTGTCGACCTTGCTCAGCTTGGCGGGGGTACGGTTGTCACTCATCGGCGTTGATCCACTCTTTCACGACCTGGGCGACGCGGCCAGGGTCTTCCGCCACCAGGCTCTTGATCGCGTTCAGTTGCGCATCATACCCCTCGCTGGGACTGGGCAGCAGTATGCTCTGCGGCCCGCCGAGGCTGACCCGATCGTCTGCCAGCTCGCCATCGAGGCCGGCCATCTCGCCCAGTTCGACGTCGCCGCCGGCCAGCGCCTTGCCCTTGCCGCCACCGGTGATGTTGTTGAGCACCGGACGCAGCACCCCGAACACCAGGAGCAGGATGAACAACACGCCGAGCACCTGCTTGACGATGTCCCAGAACCAGGGCTGGGTGTAGAACGGAATGTCCGGAATTTCCTCGCCCAGCGAGGTGGTGAAGGCGGTGTTGATCACGCTGACGCTGTCGCCGCGGCTGGCGTCGAAGCCCACCGAGTCCTGCACCAGGCGGGTGAAGCGCGCCAGATCGTCGGCACTCCAGGGTACCCGGCTGGTTTCGCCGGTGGCCGGGTCGACGCGCACCTGATCGTCCACCACCACCGCCACCGACAGGCGGCGCAGGCGGCCCTGCTGCTGCTTGGTGTAGCTGATCGAGCGGTCCAGTTCGAAGTTGCGGGTGGACTGCTCGCGCTTGTCCGCCGGGTACGGCGCCAGCATCGGCTGACCGGTGGCCGGGTCCATGATCTGCTGGCCGTTGGCATCCACCAGCGGCTGGCCGGCCGCCACCGGACCGGCGGGCGCCGCGGCGGCGGTCGCCTGCTCGGGAGCCGCGGCCGGGCCGGGCGGCTGATTGGACAGCGCGCCGGGCACGCCCTGCGGCGGCAGGCTGCTCTGCCGCTGTTCGTTGACCTGCTGCTCGCTGCGCAGCGCCGGCTGGTCCGGGTTGAACATCTCGGAGGTGGACTCCACCGCGCTGAAATCGACGTCGGCGGCCACCTCGGCCTTGTAGCGGCCGGTGCCCAGCACCGGCTGCAGGATGTTGTGCACGCGCTGGGTCAGCAGGCTTTCCATGCGCCGGCTGTAGTCGAACTGCTTGCCGGCCATGGTCAGCTCGGACAGCTCCTGCTGATCGGAGAGCAGGTTGCCCTTCTGGTCGACGACGGTGACCTGGCCCTTGTCCAGTTCCGGCACGCTGGTGGCGACCAGGTTGACGATGGCCATCACCTGGCTCGGCTCCAGGGCGCGGCCCGGATACAGTTCCACCAGCACCGAGGCCGACGGCTTGCGCTCGTCGCGGACGAACACCGAGGCCTTGGGCATGGCCAGGTGCACGCGCGCCGCCTTGACGTTGTTGAGGCTGGAGACCGTGCGCGCCAGCTCGCCTTCCAGGCCGCGGCGGTAGCGGGTGGCTTCCATGAACTGGCTGGTGCCCAGGCCCTGCTCGCGGTCGAGAATCTCGAAGCCGACGCTGTTGTCGGTCGGTGCCACGCCGGCGGCGGCCAGGCGCATGCGCGCCCGTGCCAGGTCGTCGGCCTTGACCAGCAGCGCGCCGGAGGTGGGCTCCACGGTGTAATCGATGCCCGAGGCGCTGAGGGTTTCCACCACCTGGGTCGCGTCCATGCCGTTGAGGCTGCCGTAGAGCGGACGGTAATCCGGCTGCTGCGACCAGAGCACCACGGCGAAGCCGATGGCCACGCTGGCAGCCAGGCCGACCAGCAGGCCGAGCTGGCGCAGCACCGACATGTCCGCGAGGTTTTCCAGGAAGCTAAGACCCAGCAGCGGGCCCTTGACCTGCGCCGCGTCCGCCTTGGCCGGTACGTTTGCTACTGCTGCTTCAGCCATCAATCAACCCTCAAACCGGCATCTGCATGATGTCTTGATAAGCCTGGACCAGCTTGTTGCGCACCTGGGTCATGGCCTGGAAGGACACGCTGGCCTTCTGCGAGGCGATCATCACGTCGGTGAGGTCCACCCCGCTCTGCCCCATCTCGAAGGCGGTAGCCAGCTTGTTGGAGGCCTGCTGGGTCTCGTTGACCTTGGTCACCGCCTGGCCGAGCATCTCCGAGAAACTCGGCGCGCCCTGCACCGGCTCGCTGACGGCCGGCTTCTGCCGCGCCATCGCCTCGGACTGCATGGCGCGCATTTCCAGCATCAAGCGATTGAATTCAACACCCTGGCTCATGACTTCCTCCACTGCCCGCTTTTTGACACTTGCGGTGCGTTGCAGGGGTAACTGCAACAAGGGTGCCAAAGGAGCCAGCTACAGGCTGCAAGCCTTAAGCCGCGAGAAGAAGCCCACTCCGGACAGAGCGTAGGGTGGGTTAGCCGCATGCGCTGATTACCAGACATCACGCCACAAGGGCAGCGGCGTAACCCACCATCGGCGCAACGCGGTCGATCGCTTGGTGGGTTACGCGCCGCGCCACTATCGCATCCGGTTTATCGACCGGTGTACCGCGCCGCTAACCCAACCTACGAAGCTGTTACTTGCCGCTTGTAGCTTACGGCTTGCAACTTTCAGCGCTAGCTGGCGTAGAGATAAGCCTCGACGTCCATACCGGCATCGCGCATCTGCGCCAGCTTGTAACGCAGGGTGCGCGGGCTGATGCCCAGGCGTTCGGCGGCCTCCTTGCGGCGGCCGCGCTCGGCACGCAGGGTATCGATGATCACCTGGAACTCGCGGCGGCGCAGGTCCTCGCCCAACGCGCCGGCATCCACCGCACCCGGCGCCTCGACCGCCTGCGGCGAGGCCGCCGGCGCACTGGGCACCACCGCCAGACGCGGCGCCGGGGCCTGCACCGCCTGGCCGATGGGCGCATGCAGGCACAGGTCCTGCGGCTGGATCACGCCGCCCTGCTGGAGGATCAAGGCGCGCTGGATGGCGTTGTCCAGCTCGCGCACGTTGCCCGGCCACTGGTGATGCAGCAGGCTCTGCGCGGCGGCCTCGGACAGGCGTACGGGGGACTGATTCATTTTTTTGACGTGCTTGGCCAGCAATCGCTCGGCCAACGGCAGGATATCGGCGGGCCGCTCGCGCAGCGGTCGCCAGGCCAGGGGGAATACCGACAGGCGATAGTAGAGGTCCTCGCGGAAGCGCCCGGCCGCGACCTCGCCGGCCAGGTCGCGGTTGCTGGTGGCCAGCACGCGAATATCCAGGCTGATCGGTTTACGCGCGCCGACCCGCTCCACTTCACGTTCCTGCAACACGCGCAGCAGCTTGGCCTGCAGGCCCAGGGGCATCTCGGAAATCTCGTCGAGCAGGATGGTGCCGCCGTCGGCCAGCTCGAACTTGCCCGGCTGCGCCGTCACCGCGCCGGTGAAGGCGCCCTTCTCGTGACCAAAGAGCGTGGCCTCGAGCATGTTGTCGGGAATCGCCGCGCAGTTGATGGCGATGAACGGGCCACCGGCACGCGGCGACTGCTGGTGGATATAGCGCGCCAGCACCTCCTTGCCGGTGCCGGACTCGCCGGTGATCATCACCGTCGAATCGCTCTGCGCCACCCGCGCAGCCAGCTCCAGCAGCTGCAGACTGGCCGGCTCCAGCGCCACCGGGCCGTCGCGGTCGCCCGCGCTCAAGCAGCCCAGGGCGTGACGCGCCACCAGCTCCAGCAGGGTACGCGGCTCGAACGGCTTGACCAGGTAATCGGCGGCGCCCTGGCGGATCGCATCCACCGCCCGCTCCACCGCGCCGAAGGCGGTCATCAGCAGCACCGGCAACTGCGGGTAGCGGCCGCGGATCTGCGCCAGCAACTGGTGACCGTCCATGCCCGGCATATTGACGTCGCTGACCACCAGGCCGAACGGCTCCTCGCCCAGGGCGACCAGCGCCGCCTCGGCGCAATCCACCGCGCGGTAGTCATGCCCCCCGAGACACAGGGTATCGGCCAGGGCTTCGCGCAGGGCGCGGTCGTCTTCGACCAACAGAACTTTGGCAGCCATGGGGATCACTCCTGATTCATTCTGGGCGCCACATCGAGCAGCGGCAGGGAAAGGATGGCGCAGGTGCCGCGAGCGACCCGCGATTGCAGCAGCAGCTGACCCTGGTGGGCGCGCGCCACGGCCTTGACCACCGCCAGGCCGAGGCCGGTGCCGGTGGTCTTGGTGGTAAAGAAGGGTTCGCCCAGGCGCGCCAGGGTGGCGGCATCCATGCCCGGGCCGTTGTCGCTGATGCACAGGCGCAGCTGATTGTCGCGGCGATACAGGTGGACCTTCAGCCGCGCCTCGCGCCCGCCCGCCTGGATGGCGTTGTCGATCAGGTTGAGCAGGGTGCCGACCAGAGTGTCGCGGTTGCACAGCAGCTCGCCGGCGCGAACGTCGCACTGCCAACGCACCGTCATGCCGGTCACATGGGGTTCGGCGGCGGCACGCAGGGCGGCGAACAGCGCCTGCGGGCCGAGGCGATCCGGCAACGGTAGCTCGCCACGGGCGAAGATCAGCATGTCGCGCACCTGGTTCTCCAGCTCGTGCAGGCGCTCCTTGAGACGCCCGGCGAAGCGCTGCTGCTGCTCGGCCGGCAGCACCTGCTCGTTGAGGTGGCTGGCGTAGAGCAAAGCGGCGGACAGCGGCGTGCGAATCTGATGGGCCAGGGAAGCGACCATGCGCCCCAGGGCGGAGAGGCGTTCGTGGCGCGACAGCTGATCCTGCAGGCGACGGGTTTCCGTCAGGTCGGTGAGCAGCACCAGCTGCCCCGGCTCGCCATGCAGCGAGCGGGTGGCAATGGACAGGCGACGGCCGTCCTTCATGGAGATCTCATGGCCGTCGTCCTCGCGCGGGGCGAAGTTGCGCGCGATCACCTGGCGCCAGAGCATGCCGACCAGGGGCTGGCCGAGCAACGCGCGCGCCACCGGATTGGCCTCGCGCACCACACCCTGGCCGTCGATCACTATGACGCCGCCCGGCAGCAGGTCCAGCAGGCTCTGCAGGCGATGGGCCAGACGCTCCTTCTCCGCCAGCTCCTGCATGCGCTGGGCGCTGACCAGCGCCAACTGCCCCTTCAGTTCACTGACGCGAGCCTCGAGCAGGCTGTAGGACTCGCTGAGCTGATTGGACATCTGGTTGAACAGGGCGAAAGCCTGCTCCAGACCGGCACGACTGGCTTGCTCGAGCGGCGCCGAAGGGCTCGGCTCGACTGGCTCGGAGGGGCGAACGCTTGCTTTCATCTTCTTCTCTCGCACAACGCACCGTCAGAAGACGGTCAGGTGAGAGAGGTTTAGCAATCCCCGTGCCTACTTTTTTAGCTTTATTTTTCAATCACTTGAAAAATAAAGCCGGAGGCTGCGTCAAAGCTCCGGCTTTATCGATCGAGTATCCGCCAGTGGCGGACGGATCAGTGGCGAGTCAATCCTCGTCCTGACCCTCCTCTTCACGACGGCTCATGCCGTACTTGCGCATCTTCTCCACCAGGGTGGTGCGGCGGATACGCAGACGCTCGGCAGCACGCGCCACCACGCCGCCGGCGTCGTCCAGCGCCTGCTGGATCAGGCCCTGCTCCAGATTGCCCAGGTAGTCCTTCAGGTCCAGGCCCTCGGGCGGCAGCATGGCCGGGGTGTCCAGGCCCGGCAGACCGGCCATGATCGCCGCACGCTCCTCCAACTCGTCGCGCAGGCTGGCGGCCAGCTGCTCGTCCTCGTCGTCGACGTGACGGAACTTCTTCGGCAGCTCGCCGACGCCGATCACCCCGTAGGGATGCATGATCGCCATGCGCTCGACCAGGTTGGCCAGCTCGCGTACGTTGCCCGCCCAGTCGTGGCGGCACAGCGACATGATGGCCGCCGAGTTGAAACGGATCGAGCCACGTTTCTCGTGCTCCATGCGCGAGATCAGCTCGTTCATCAACAGCGGGATGTCCTCGATACGCTCGCGCAGCGGCGCCATCTCGATGGGGAAAACGTTGAGGCGGTAGTACAGATCCTCGCGGAAGCTGCCGTCCTCGATCATCTTCTCCAGGTTCTTGTGGGTGGCGGCGATGATGCGCACGTCGGCGGTCTGCGTCTTGTTGCTGCCGACCCGCTCGAAGGTGCGTTCCTGCAGTACGCGCAGCAGCTTGACCTGCATCGGCAGCGGCATGTCGCCGATCTCGTCGAGGAACAGGGTGCCGCCATTGGCCAGCTCGAAGCGCCCTGCCCGGCTGGTGATGGCGCCGGTGAAGGCACCCTTCTCGTGACCGAACAGCTCGCTCTCCAGCAACTCGGCGGGAATCGCACCGCAGTTGACCGGCACGAAGGGCGCTTCGCGGCGCTTGGAGTGATAGTGCAGGTTGCGCGCCACCACCTCCTTGCCGGTGCCGGACTCGCCGAGGATCAGCACGCTGGCCTCGGTGTCGGCCACCTGTTGCATCATCTGCCGCACCTGCTGAATCGCGCGACTGGTGCCGACCAGGCTGCGGAACAGGTTGGGCTCGCGCTGCCGACCGCGGTCGCGGGCCTGGTCGTACATTTCGCGATAGACTTGGGCGCGGTGCAGCGAATCGAGCAGCTTGTTGTAGCTCAGCGGGGTTTCCAGGCTGGCCAGCACGCGCCGACGAAGGTCCTCCGGCCAGTCGCCAGCCGCGGTCTCACCGATCGTCAGCAGCGGCAGGAACTCGTCCCACCCGACTATCTGCTTGGTCAGCTCGAGCGCACCGCCCTTGGACTCGACCTCGCCCAGCAACACGCTGAGCACGTCGCGACTGGAGCTCAGCTCGGCGACCGCGTCCTGCCAGTTCTGACTGCTACAGGCGAGGTGCTCTTCCCCGAGGAAATTCAGAATGATCGCCAGCTCGTGGCGGCGCGCGGCATTGTCGTCAATCAGCAGGATTTTGGTTTCACGCCACATCTTGTGTTTATCTGACTCGAGGAGTGAAGGAAATTGCGCGCCAGATCCTCGGCGCACACCGGCAATTGGCCACTAGTAAAGTCAATATTTTGGATACAGTCAATTTTATGGCGTAATTTTTTTGCTCGCCTATGACCATAGCTAAGCAGCTGTTCGCACAGTCGGGTAGTGGCAACCGATAAAAAGAAGCAGAAAGGAGAAAACTGAAAGAGGGAAACCGAGCCAAACCTGGCGGCTAAGCTCGGGAAAATGCGGCCAAATCAGCCGAACAGCTGGTAAACCTTGGCGCCCTGGCGAGACTGATTGAGCTGCACCAACTCGCCGGCCAAGCGCTGCTGCTCGGCCTGACAAACGGTCACCAGCTCACGGTAGAGCGCCAGCAGGTTCTCCATGCTGCCGCGCAGCTGCTCTTCATCGCGACTCTCGACCATGGCCGCATCGACCGCCATACGGCATTGCAGGTCCAGCTCGCCGATGGCCGCCCAGTCCTGCTTGGTCAGGGCGTCGCGCAAGGCCATGCCGGTTTCCTGCAAATGCTGGACAGTATTGATCATAGGCCCCCCCCTCTAACTCAAGCCGCTTAGGGCGCAATTCCATCCCAGCCAGACTTGATAGTACGCATCAGCCCAGAAATTTCGTCGATGATGGTTACATCAGCCTTGGAGTTGGCTTCAACCAAACGATTCCCCATGTACTCATAAAGTCGATCCAGATTGATGGCAACTTCACCGCCGCGCTCCATATCGAGCGCCCCACGCAGCCCCCCAATAATGGATATTGCTTTGCCTAACAGCTCCCCTTTAACGGCCAGTTGACCGTGTTCAAGCGCCCCTCGCGCCTGCGCTAAACGGGAAAGTTCACCATCCATCAACATCTGGATCAACCGATGTGGGCTGGCATCGGACACCAAAATATCCGTTTTTACAGCTTGGTACTGACGAAGAGCGGAAGCGGCGTTCATCATTTTGACTCTCGGAGGTGGCTATCTACCTATTAAGATAATCGACCGGAAAACCAAGATCTTTAGTCCCTAGCAGGAATTTCTACAGCGCTTCGCCAGATCACGATTTAGATCGCGCCGAAAGCGCCTCCAGGCTAGCCAACAGCGAGTTTCCAGTGCTAGTGAGTTGCCCCACAAGATTGTCCATCGCGTTGTATTGCGCATAGAGACGAGCCTCTAGCGCCGTCATGGCACGAGTATGGGCATCACGCTGTTTGCTGACGCTTGTGAGGGTACCTTGCAGCGAGTCGGAGCGTTCTTTCAGAATCCCTCCTGTCTGGGTATAAACCTTGATCTGATCGTCCAGCCGCTTGAACAAACCATCCGCGCCCGCGAAGAAGGTGCCAATGGTCTCGGGACTGTCCTGAATCACCTTATCCAGCTTAGTCTGATCTATAGTCAGAGTGCCGTCCTGCTGACTCTTGATCCCCAAGTCGGCCAGAATCTTGATGGAGTCATTACCCGTATCACTAGCGGTGGTGAGTTCCTTGCGCATCAAGCCCATCAATTGACGGACGGTAGAGTCGCCCACAAGTGCACCGCTCGTGGTGGTCGTGCCATCGCTCCCCTGGGTCACCTTGGTAAGGGAGCTAGTCACCTTGACGACCTGATTGTAGGCATCGACAAACTTTTGAACCGACTCCTTGAGACCGCTTTTGTTCGGTCCTACCGTCAAGATAGTGGTTTTACCCACACTGTCAGCCAGCAACTCAAAGGTCATACCACTAACTGCACCTTCGACCTTGTTGGTCGCGCTGGACAGCACAAGTCCATCGACCTCGAACTCAGCGTTCTGCGCCTTGGTGATGTGTCCCGCTGCGCCATTTGCCTGCTGCTGAGTGCCGTCCACGGCAAGGAGGGACAGGGATGCATTGGAGCCACTAACGGAAATATCCTTGCCCATACCGGTGGTGGTGGAACTCAGGATCAGACGGGCCCCTGCCTCGGTATTGGCCGGGTCGCTAACCACGTTGGCGGTAATTCCACTGTCCTTGAGCTTGGCGTTGATCGCATCGCGAACCTCCACTAGAGAGGCGCCCTCAGCAACATCCACGGTAAACGGCTCATCGGTCCCAAGGCTTATGCTGAGCGAGCCTGCCGAGAAGACTGTGTCGGAAACGACATTAGCGGTCACAACCTTGGAGGATGTAGCCAGCTGGTTGACTTTCACCTGATAACTACCGGCAACGGCACTGCCGGAAGCGCTGACCGTAATTTGCTCGGCATTCGAAGAAGAAGCAGCCAAAGCGGAAAAGGCGCTACCAGAGCTCAAGTCCTTCATCGCCTTCTGGAAGGCCTCCAAAGCACTCTTGAATTGCCCTACAGCAGAAATCTTGGCGTCGGCCTGACTCTTGAGACGATCGAGCTGGGCAGTTTTAGGGGCAGCCTGGGCATCAACAAGCGACTTTACAATCGAATTGATGTCAAGCCCGGAGCCAAGGCCGGTGCCAGTAATAGTTGCCATGCTTCACCTCTCGACAGTCTTCTGACGCCAACCACGTCACTGCAAAACCTGCAGGATCTAGGCCAGGACGCTCATGCTGTTGTATTGACCATCAGGCTCCGAGCCTCCTCCAGATGCTTCAACAGCTGCAGAGCCTCTTCAGACGGAATCTGCCGGATGACCTCTCCTGATGACTGATCCCGAACCTCGACCACAACCCGCCCGCTGGAATCATCCACTCGAAAGGAAAGATCGCGCTGGATGGATTGTGCAAACTCTTGGAGAGAGACCACCGCATCATTGATAACTCCAATGACTCCGGCGCCATCCGCGAGAGAAGTTGCATTGATGTTCCTGACGGAGACAGACTCCCGCTCATCGAAATCAGCACCTGCCAGATCGGGACGCTGCGTCTTCCGCTCTGCGGCCGGCTTAATATCAACTGCGCCAGCACTCCTGACGCCTTGAACATTGATATCCATAACCGCCTCCTCGAAAAGGCAAAAACAGGGGTAGGCGTCCTGCGACCCCTCCCCTGTTTATCAGGTTCGACCTTACTGCAGCAGACTGAGCACAGCGGAGGGGAGCTGATTAGCCTGTGCCAGGATAGCGGTACTGGCCTGCTGCAGCACCTGATTCTTGGTCAGGTTAGCAGTTTCAGCCGCGAAGTCGGTGTCCTTGATACGGCCACGGGACGCGGATACGTTTTCAGCGATGTTCTGCAGGTTGGCGATAGTGTTGGTAAAGCGGTTCTGCACAGCACCCAACTCGGCGCGACGACTGTCGATCGTCGCCATCGCTGCGTCAATGGCAGAAACAGCAGCTTGAGCGCCAGAAGCAGTGGTGATATCCACATCGCCAGACGCCACGCCCAAACCGGAAGCATTGAAGGCTGCAGAACCCATGGTCACGTTGATAGTTTCATTCGCATCGGCACCAACCTGGAACGCCACATCACCGGAGAAGGCACTGCCGTCCAAAAGGTAAAGTTTGTTAGAGCCACTACCAAAGCTTGTGGTGTCGGAAATACGATCCAACTCGCTCTGCAGCGCAACCACTTCCTGATTCAACGATTCGCGATCGACGCTGCTGTTGCTGCCGTTGGCTGCCTGCAGAGCCAGCTCGCGCATGCGCTGCAGGATGTCGGTGGACTGCTGCAGAGCGCCTTCCGCAACCTGAGCAATGGAGATACCGTCGTTGGCATTGCGAATTGCCACGTTCAGACCATTGATCTGGCTGGTCAGGCGGTTGGAAATCTGCAAACCGGCGGCATCGTCCTTGGCACTGTTGATACGCGAGCCAGTCGAGAGGCGCTGCATCGACACGCTCAGCGAGTCGGATGCCTTGTTCAGGTTGCGCTGAGTGTTGAGAGAAGCAACGTTGGTGTTTACGGTCAATGCCATGATTTTGTCCTCCGAAGGACTGGGCCTATTTGCCTGAGCTTGCGACTCCGAGCCAGCTCATGCGGCCGTTGAGTTCGCGTTCACTTAGCGTATCGTCGCCTGAAAAAAAACCTTTAGCCCCAATACGCGTTTTTTTTACCTAACTCGAGCAACCTGGGGAAAGCACGCCGCTCAAGCCTTATCCCATTCATCGGCGAGGCGACGGAAAGCTTTAGGGGAGCGCTCGAAAAACTGGGGCATGCCCGGTCGAATGCCTACGTGGATGTGTATAGGCTCAATCAGGCAGCCATGCCTTGCGCCATTCCAACAGTGCCTCGCCTTGTAGCATCCAGTCCCGGTGTATCGCCGCACGCAGGGCATCGCCCTTCCTGGCAGTCTCGTCAAGGTCAGCAAGATGCACACGAATCGCCTCGATCCAGTCTTCGGTGCGATTTTCCACCAGGGTGACCGGCAAGCCGCAACGGTAGGTCACGATGTCCGTGCAGATCACCGGGAAACCGCAAGCGCCGTACTCCAAAAGGCGCAGGTTACTCTTGCACTCGTTGAATAGATTCATTTCCAGCGGCGCCAAAGCAAGATCCAGGTTCAGTGATGCCAGGCGCTCTGGATACCTCTCGATCGAAATCCCAGTGTAGAACTCATGGATATATGGTCTAAGCATTTCAGGGCACATTCCGAAGAAAACCCACTCGACCTCGTTCGCCAAGGCTCGCACCACGTCGAATATCAGCTCCAAATCCCCGGTGTGACTGGTGCCTCCAGCCCAACCGACGCGAGGTTTACGGCCGACTCGTCGCTGACTCCGAAGCCCCCCCCACCACTCCACCGGCAGGCGGTTCTGCACAACCCGGATGTCGGGGTGGAGCCCTCTGAAGGCCTCTGCCAGCGGCTCGGTGGAAACTACAAAGCGATCCACTAGGCTCAGCGACTTGTTGATGTATGCCATTACGTTCTTAGGAATTTGGTTGTAATGAATGCTTTTTTCCGGCACTCCGGGGATGAAATCGTCCATATCCATCACGCGGAAGACCCCCTTGTAGATGCTCGATTCCTCTCGCAAAAGCAGGCTATGAGGCGTGAACTGGCGTTGATAAATGATGCTATTTGGAGCAAACCGTTCAAGTTCCACCGGCGCCAATAACGACCCACTGGAAATCCCTTCGATAAGTGCCTCTCGCTCCATGGCTATGAACGGCTGGTAAATTCGATAATGCCCGCATCCGCCACCATCCGATGGATGGCACAAGATGCGAGGAAGCAGGGGCTGCCCGATCGGCTGCCATTCCCGAGTCTTGGAATAATCGGGAGTAAAACCCAGACCACTAATGGTCAGGTTCTGGTTGTAGGCCGGATCCCGGGCAAGCACGGGTAACCATCTGTCGTACATAGCGATCCGGGCCTTTTGCTGCTCTTGCGACTCGAAAGACGCCTCTACGCCCTCCACCGGCGACTCACCGGCCTGACGAACCACGGCATTAGCGGCCCATAGAATCAAATAGCCGGCCTGGCCGAGCCTCAGGCAGAAGTCGACGTCGGCATATTCTTCGCGAATATCATCACAGCCCATACCACCCAC
Organism: Pseudomonas sp. NPDC077649; assembly: GCF_044542855.1. Lineage (NCBI taxonomy): Bacteria > Pseudomonadati > Pseudomonadota > Gammaproteobacteria > Pseudomonadales > Pseudomonadaceae > Pseudomonas > Pseudomonas sp. NPDC077649. The sequence continues at coordinate 456,510 of NZ_JBITVF010000003.1, forward strand.
TTCATCGAAAGCTGACTTACGTACCAGCATGCAGGCACGACTCACGGCGCTATAGCTCTGATCGACCAGCAAACGACTCATGTAACCAGGGGCATTTCCCGCCTCACCAATGAATGCACCACCTGCAGGCCCACGCAGCCCAAGGATGATCCCGGCGTGTTTGACCGGACCGAAACGATAGAGAACCTTGGCCCCCACAACGGCCACTTCCGGACGAAGAGCGTGATTCAGCATTTCCTCCAACCATTCCGGCTGGCTCTGCCATGTGTTGCTGGCAAGCAGAAGCAGGTATTCGCCGCACGCGGCAGTTGCTCCCAGATTGCACATCGCGGACAGGTCGAAACGACCATCGTAGTGCGCAACCCTGATTCGTCCGGCCCCCATCCCTGCAAGCGTGTCCAGCCATTCGCGCACGGGCGACGAGTCGTCCATGCTGCCGACCAGCACCACCTCATAGTTCTGGTAGCGTGTAACTTCCAGGATGCTTTCGACGCACCGCTCAAGTTTTGCTAGATCGTCTTCGATTGGGATGATGATGCTAACCAGAGGCTGGTCTTTGTGCGCGTAACGTATGCGATAGCGTCCTGGCAACACGGGCACAACCGAGGCCCCCTCATAGCCACGTACCCTCAGGTGCCGACTAATCGCACGGAGCTCATCCGCCTTGTCCGCAGGCGCTTTTCTCGCGACGACCACTAGGGGTTCATCGACATGAGCAAGCCCCGAGAAACCACCGTGCTCTACCATCCGCAGGATGAAGTCCAACTCAAACGCATCGGTGAACTCGGGATTGAAGCCATCGAGGGCAATTAAGGTTTGCTTGTGGAACAACCAGTGAGAAGCCATCGCACCGGGAAATGCAAGCAAGTAATCAAGATTGAACCCAGACCTCAACAACGGCGCGCGGGTGCCCTCATCGTCGACCTCCAACTCGTCCCCGTAGACCGCTCGGCACCCCGGCGCCGCCAGCAACTCGATCGCCAAGGTCTGCAATCCGGCGGCAGTGAACTCGGTCCCTGCCTCCACCAGCATCAGCCATTCGAAGTCGATTCCGACGGCGACCTGATTCAGCGTATCCACCAGATTCTGCTTGGTGATTCGGACAAAACGGAGTCCTTCCGACGAATTCTCCCTGGGGATATCGAGCGACGTAAGCACCGTGATTTTCACATTTCTGTAAAAGCAGCGATCGTTGTCCAAGCTCTTGATGGTCGCAATTACCCGCTGCAGGTCACCGACTAGATCCTTGATCACCACATTCACTAGCGGCGCGACCGGATTACTTTCAAGGCTGGAATTAATCAATCGCACATGGGTTTCCGCCGGCACTCTGGCATTCATCCAACGATCCAGCCAGAAGCGTTGGCTGGCAGCTTCTCTGCTCGCCTGCGCCTGCGTCTTCCGGGTAAACACGACCAGCTGCTCCCAGAAGCACTCCTCCAACTCACTGTGCCAGGAGCGAATTTCCGGCAGGCTCTCCACCGCATCGCGCAAGGCCCGCTCCGAATCGTCCGACGCCACACCGCTATGACGGTAAAAACGGAACGTCTCCTCAGTGAACGCCAAATGCTCATAGCCAGCGGCCTGCAGGGCAACGACCGGACATCCGCAAAGCATGGCTTTTGTGCAGGTGGATGACGTCTCGAATGAATAGAGCACAGCGGCGGACTTGAACTTCTCCGCCAGTTGGGCGAGGGGCAACGGATCTGCCATCGACAGGACTTCTAGATCTGGGGGCAGGGTGGAGAAATCCACCGCGTCCCGCGGCACCCGATTCAAATAGAGGAGGCTTCCCGCACGCTGGCGCGAAGGATCGGGGGCAAACATCTCCATATCCGTGCCGGGCAGTGTGAGCAAATCGACTACTCTCCCCGACTCTACGAACTCCTCGCGAAAATAGAAAAAAAGGTCCGTATCGCTGGCGCCAAGCTGGTTGCCGCGAATCAGTCCTTCCTTGTTGAGAATGTAGCGAACTACCACCGGCGCCATCATCGGATTGCCAGAAGCGGTTTCCGGATAGACCGCAATAGGTACTTTTTTAGCCTGCTGGTGATTTCTCTTGATCGTATCGGTCAGCAACGGTGTCTTGAGGTCCGGATTGACCCGCTTGGCGCCCACTATATAGGCTTCTAACCCCTCCAGATTTAAGGCATGACACAGGTAATGGAGTACACATATGCCAGAGGACGACTCGCGGTAATCAGGAGCAGCGATGTAGTACGGATGTCCAGGTTTGAAGTGCAGCCTGCTTTTCATGCGAACTCCTTATTCCATGGCACCGAGAGAACTCATGATGAAAATCGGGCGGTTGAGGAACTCGCCTAGAGAGTCGTCCCGTTGAATGCTTCGCTCGTTTACGTCTCGATAGGAAATTTCGTCTCCCTGGCGTACCGCGACACCTATAGCGTCGATATTCCAGTAGCCCGAGGTTCCTTCACGGATGAAGTCGATCATTTCGGCCTTGGTGCCGTGGAGGAATAGGCAGTGATCCGGATCACCACGCCAGTTGAATCCCAACTGGAACACCAATCGGCCGGAGATCCGGCTCATTCGATTGAGTTGCCGGAGGATGGTGGCCCTGGCTTGGTCTATACCTATGGCAGGATCGCCATAGTCATCGCCGACGTGATGCAGAACGTTCAACAGCAGTGCGACGTCGAACCGCCCAGGCATTGATTCAAAATCGAAGTAATGCGGCCGAACTTCCAAGACATTTTCCATGTTTAGTAACGAAGCGGCTTCCTGGACGAAGGCTGCATGCTCGACACTGCCCTCATAGCCCATGGCCCGGGTGGCACCTGCCCGCAGCGATTCGAACAGGAAGAACCCGGTGTTGCAGCCGATATCAAGTACTTTGCAGTTGAAAAACCCTACCTTCGCCTTTATATAGGCCAGGCGCTCAACTTCGTTCTTATGGCGTATTTCCACATCGACGTCGCCCAACAGTTCCGCTACTGGCTCCGACAACAATTGATAAGCGGAATGTTTGCGTGTGCGAGCAGTATTGGCGAATAGGCGTTTGAGCTCTTCAAGCTTTTCGGCTGATACGGGCATCTGGCCCCCCTCAAGAATGAATGATTTTCAGGCGAACATTTGTTCCCTTCGATATACGGAAAAGCTCGCAACTATTCTCTGACGCAAGAGTCTGAATCGAGCTTGTCATCTGAAGTACGCCGGCTTGAGGACATGACTGAACGTGAAGCCCTGTCCATTTCCCCGAGTTGGAAATGAACTCTCGCTCTTGCAAGATGATGCTCACAGGTTCGTCTCCGACAGTCTGCTCCTGACCTGATGGATCGTCAGGCCTAGTGCGCTTTTCAACTCGTGCCCTAGCAAACGCAACGTATCCATTCGTAGATAGATATCCGCGCCGAGCAGAGCGGAGGGACGAGATACCAGCTTGCGCAGGTACTGCGGGTAGCGACGAGGCCGTCCGCCCGCGAACAGAGAGAGGGCCAAGCCACTCGTCCATAAATAGAGCGCACGCTTGCTGCCGCGCTCATGGCCCGCTGCCCCTGCGATGGCCTCCGGTCGGAGGCCTGCCTTGATGGCCAACTCGAACGGTCCCCACAACCTGGGATTGGCTTCGATAAGATGGAAAACGCCGTTCGCCTCGATCAGCTCAACCATGACGAAACCGAAGAATCCCACCGACTGGAAACCGCGAATCAGGCACTGCTCGCTCCAGGGATCCGGACACTCGCACAGGCGGGCCGCCAGCATCGATTTGCCGTTGGGCTGCTGCAACAGGTTCTCCTGATAACGCACCGTCGGCTCGCCGGAGCGTGGGAAGAAGGCCAGAAAGTAGTAACTGCGCCCGTCCAGGTAACGCTGGAAGAAATAGTCCTCGCCTCCCCTCCCGGCGAGAAAGGCCTCAAGCGCCTGTTCGGTGAAGATAAGCTCCGGATAGAGCTTGCGGCCGCTACGCGGCGACACTTCATGGAAGGGCTTGGCGACCATCGGAAGATCGCTGGCGACCACCCTGTCGATGCGCGGCGGAAGGCTCATGCCGACCCCGGCCATGAGTTCCAGAAAGCTGGCCTTATCAGAAACCCTCTCGTAGAGCGACTTGTCCACCAGGGGTACTTCCAGCCCGGCCGCCTCGAACGCCTCACGCTTATCAAGCACAAGTCGAATGATCGACTCCGCGGTGGGTAAGAAGATCAGCCGCTCTCCTGCATGACGTGCCTTGATCTGCGTAAATGCCGCCAACATATCGTCGGCTTCTAGCCGATCCACGCCACGGACCGCTTCGATCCAACCGACGAAGCTGGTCTTGCGCAAAGGATCCTGTCCTGGTCTGGCGATTAGGGAACAGGCGATCCCGCTCCGGCGGAAGTGACGGCATATAGCAACCACGGCGCGCTCGTTGGCGCCGGTAAAAATAACGTAGCGAACGCAATCGACCACCGACTCAGACGAGCGCGGTATCGAGGATGATTGCGATGACCTCATCCTGCTCCTGCTCCTGCATATGTGGGAAAATCGGCAGGCAAATCACCTGGCGGGATATGCCGAAAGCGTTGCCGAGCCGCTGGGGCTGAGCGCTGTCGAGCCCACGGTACATGGGAAACTCCGAAATCAGCGGATAGAAGTAACGGCGGGCAAGAATTTCCGCGTCGCGCAAGCGCCGAAACAGAACATCGCGGGAAACCGAAAAGTGCTGATCGTCCACGAACAGGGGGCAATAGGAATAGTTCCAGTCCAGCCCCGGCGAGGGCGAAACCAGACGCAACCCCGGAACATCTCGGAAAGCTTCGCGATAACGCTCAAACAACTGCCGGCGAGCCGTTAGCGCGCCGTCCAGATGCTTGAGCTGGAGAAGCCCAAAGGCTGCCTGCACCTCATTCATCTTGCCGTTGATGCCTGGAGCGACCACCGTCACCTCGTCAGCGAAGCCGAAGTTCTTCAGGTAATCGATACGCTTCTTGATTTTTGCATCCGGACAGATGATGGCGCCGCCCTCGAAAGTATTGAACACTTTCGTCGCGTGAAAGCTCAGGACCGACAAATCCCCGCTTCGCAGGATGCTGACACCATCCTGACGCACACCGAATGCGTGGGCCGAGTCGTAGATGACCTTGAGACCGTAAGTGTCGGCCACTCGCTGAATCCCATCCACATCGCAGGGAATTCCGTAGCAGTGCACCGGCATGATCGCGGAGGTGGCCGGCGTGATGGCCTCCTCGACTCGTGCGGGGTCCAGATTGCAAGTAACCGGATCGACGTCGACAAACACGGGCTTGAGGCCGTTCCACACCACCGAATGCGCGGTCGCAACGAAGGAATACGGGGTGGTGATTACCTCGCCGGAGATCCGCAGCGCTTGGAGGGCCGCCACCAAGGCGAGCGTACCGTTGGCGAACAAGCAGATGTGCTCGACCCCCAGATAATCGGCCAGTTGCTGCTCGAGACGCTCATGCATGGGACCGCCGTTCGTCAAACGACGGCTTTCCCACACCTCTTCCAGATATGGCAGAAATTCTTCGAGGGGCGGCAGCAACGGGCTGGTGACTGGGATTGGTTTGGTCATATTCGCACCGTATATCGGATGAATCCGCATCCTACGTCTACCGTTTCCTGCCTCGCAGGGTGTCAGTTTTGCGACGTAAAGTTTTTATGATTAAAACGAATGCAAGAAATCCGCCAAGCAAGACCATGCCAAAGAAACGTAATTATTACGAACGCCACTCATAACTTGCTGAAAAGATTCAATTGCGTAATCGCGACATAGCTCTTCTGCGACGCATCCAGGATCAACTGCTGAAATGACAAGCGCGATAGCGCTTCCGCATAGTCCAATTCTCGCAATTCAGCCTGCACCGCCTTATTGACCAAGGTGACATCCTCATTGTCGGTCTGACTGGAATCCACGACATTCAGCCGGGCCCCTATTTGGCCCTGCGCCATGTCCACAGCGGCCATACCGCTGGAAATGTTGGAGAGCCCCAGAGCAACGGCATCACGTACTTCTCGACCATCGGTACTGGTTTCAAGGACCTGGCGCAGCTGCGAAATAGCATCAAGGATCCCCGTTTTGATCGACGGATCGGTACCTACTGCGGAGGCTGCCGGCCCGGGCCCCTCCAGCGCGAAGCTGGAGGACGGCGGCGGCGTGCCGTTGACATAAAAGCTAATGCCGCCGTAAGCGACTAACGTGTCGCCCATATCGGAAAGGCGACCAGTCGTCGCCGTGCCCGAGGGTAACGGGGTAATGGTGTAGTTTTTTGGATCGACGGCATCAAAGTCGATTTGCACACCGCCAGTTGGAAAGTTAGCAAACGCCACCTCATCCGTCACCAGCGCGCCACTGATCATGCCAGCGGGCGCCGCTGGACTGGAATTGTCGGTAACCGTTAGCCGGCCCGCATTGAGGGCGCTCTGAAAAACCTGCTTGCCATTGTCGCTAATGGGTACTTCCAAGGAGCTGGCGATCTGCAGCTTACGCTGCCCTTCGTCCCCCATGTACAGATAGCTGCCATCAGCCTGACGGACGAACGGCTGCGATTTACCCTGGAACCCGGAGAAAAGATATTCGCCACGGGCATTACGGGTATTCATCAGCGCCAACAGTTCGTCTTCGCGCTCGGCGAGTTCTGCCGCGATAGATTTACGATCATCCAACCCTAGGGCGCCATTGCCAGCCTGTACGACTAGCTCTCGAACCCGCTGAAGAACAGTCGTCACCGACTGAAGCGTAACCTCCTCCTGAGTCAGGCTGTTCTTCGCCGCCGTCAGGTTGGACTGGTACTGGCCCAGCACCGACTGCTGCTGCTCCAGCTGCAGCAGGCGCACCGAAGCCACCGGGTCGTCCGCCGGGGTGAGAATGCGGTTGCCGGTACTGATCTGCTCCTGGGTACGGATGGCATTGGCGTAGTTGCGCTGCAGGCCGGAAACCCCATTGTTGAATGCCTGGATGGTAGAGATGCGCATGCTTGAGCCTCTTGATGCGACCGTCGAGCATTGACGGAGTCGTAGGGTGCGCCTTGCGCACCTACGGATTATCTAAATGAACTGATCAGGGTATCGAACAAAGAGCGGGCAACTTGAATGATTTGCGCCGAGGCGTTGTAGTACTGCTCGAACTTGATCAGGTTGGCCGCTTCTTCGTCCAGGTTGACCCCCGACAGCGAATCGCGGTTGTCGGTGGCCTGCTTGAGAATCGCCGTGGTCGCCTCGCCATCCAGACGCGCCTGAGCGGTCAGGGTGCCAACCCGTTCGACCAGATCGCCGTAGCCATCGGCGAAACTCACACCGGTACTTCCTGGCGCGGCGGGGTCGACGCCGATGGTCGCCTTCGATTGCAGATCGGCCAGTTTCAGCGCGTTGCGGTTGTCGGATACGCCATTGGCATTGAAGGCAACGGCGAAGGTGTCGCCCTGCTGCGGCCGGCCGCTGAGGGTCAGGCGCAGGGTGCTGCCATCGGCCAGCTGCAGTTCGTAGCTATTGGTCTGCCCGGGCTGAAAGGTGGCCGGTGCGGCCGGCGTACCATCGGCGTTGATACGGGTCAGGGTGGCGCCAGCCGGCACGGTGAAATCACCGGCGGCCTCGTCGTAGGTCAGGGTTACCGGCAGAGCGCCGGTCAGGCTGCCCAGATTCAGCACGGACTGCAGGTCAGGCTGGCTAATGGCGCCGGTGCCGCGGTTTTGCAGGTTGGACTCGGCCCGCACCGGCGCGGCAAAGGCCAACTGGTCGGGCTGATCGAGCACGACAGCAATGTCGCCGGCGCCGCGACGGGTCGGCTGCAGCAGGAAGATGTCACCTGCCACCGGCGCCGGCGTGCCGACGTCGATGGTGAAGCCCTGGTCGCGACCATTGCTGTCGCTGAAGCTGAGCGTGCCGGGAGGATTCTCGGTCACGCTCATCATCGCGTTATCGCTAAGGCGGCGCGCCGTGTAGTTGGTGCCGTCGAACTCCAGGCGGTAGTCGCTGGCAGTCAGCAGGCTGGTGTCGCCTATGTTGAGCAAGGGCTGGGCATTGCTGCTGTTGCTACTGAAAACGCGTACGCGCAGTGCTGCCAACGCCGGATCGTTGAAGTCGCCGAACAGCGCGCTCCCCACCTGCCCCTTGAGGTCGAGGCCCTGGCCAAGCTGACTGTTGACCTGATCGCTGACGGCCAGGGCCAGACGGCCGAGACTGTTGAAGGTGGAGTCCAGTACCTCCTGGCGATAGCGGATCAAGCCGCCCAGCTCGCCGCCGCTGAGCTGGGTGGTAATGGTCTGGCGCGAGTTGCCGCTGACGAACTGAACCTCGAAGCGCGTGGGATCGCCCTTCCCCGGCCCGACCTCCAGGCGGCTGGCGGTGGCGCCCACCACCAGCGGCTGGCCGCTGCCGATAAACAGGTTGTAGCTGCTGTCGTCCTGCGGCACCACGGTGACGCCGACGTAGGTGGACAGCTGGCGCACCGCCTCGTCGCGGGCATCGAGCAGGTCGTTGGGCTGCTGGCCGTTGGCCGCCGCGACGGCGATGGCGTTGTTCAGGCTGGCGACGCTGGTGGCCAGGCGGTTGACCTGATCGCTGACCGCCACCATCTGCTTGTTGAGAAAGTTGTTCTGCTCATTGAGCCGTTCGTAAACGGTATTGAAGCGCCGCGAGAGGCCCTCGGCCTCGGACAGCACCAGTTGCCGCGCCGGGATATTGGCCGGATCTTCCGCCGCGGTCTGCAACGCGGCGAAGAAGGATTGCAGCGAGGGGGTGATGCCGGTGGTGGAGCCGGCCAGCAAGGAGTCGAGCTGATCGATTTGGCTCTTGTAGGCCGCCACGTCGCTGGCCAGCGCCGTGCTGGAGCGCAACTGGCTGGTAAGAAACTCGCTGTAGCTGCGGCGGATGTCCACCAGGCTGGTACCCGAGCCGATATAGCCGGCGCCGCTGAACTGCGGAATGCGCGTGGCCTGCACCGCATCCTGACGGGTATAGCCCGGTGTATTGATATTGGTGATGTTATGACCGGTGACGCTGAGCTGGGTCTTGCTGGCGGCAAGCCCGGACAGGCCAATACTGAGTAGGTCAGCCATGGTTCAGCCTCAAGTCCTTGTGGTGGCGCTATCGGCAGCCGCCACGGCCTGGTAGGTCTGCATCTTGCGGGCGATCTGGGCGATCTTGCGCGCATAGTTGGGGTCGGTGGCGTAGCCGGCCTGCTGCAGTTCCTTGACGAAACGCTCCGGATTCTCGGTGGCGTTCAGCGCTTTTTCGTAGCGCCCGTTGCTCTGCAGGAAGCTGACGTAGTCGTCGAAGCTCTGCGCGTAGGAGTCGTAGGCGCGGAAGCTGGCCGCTTCCCTGACCGCCTTGCCGCCCTTGTACTCGGTGGTCAGCACCCGCGCCGACTCGCCGTCCCAGCTGTTGTGGCTCTTGATGCCGAACAGGTTGTGGCTGCTCTCGCCGTCGCGGGTGCGAATGATCGACTTGCCCCAGCCGGTCTCCAGCGCGGCCTGGGCCACCAGGTAGCGCGGGTCGACGCCGATCTTCTCGGCCGCCGCCTCGGCCATCGGCAGCATGGTGGCGACGAACTCCTGCGGCGAGGCGAACGCGGCCTTGCCCGGCGCCAGCGGCGGCTGGGCGATGCGCCGGCCGCTGATGGCATCGCTGTTGTTCAGGCTCAGGCCATCGGCCTTGGGCGCGGCGAAGCTTTGTGCGGGAATCCAGTCGCCACCGGCCAGGGCCTTGCCCTCGCCTTCCCCGGCAGACGGCACGATACCGGCCAGCAGGCGATCGGCCAGTTTGCCCGGCACCGCCAGACGGCGGCGGTTGAGCAGCGCCACCTCGTCGCGGAAGCCTTCGCTGCTGGCCACTTTTTCGCTCTCGGCTGCGCTCGCCTTGCTCAGCGGTTGCTCGATCTGGGCGAAGGGATTGGGCCGGCTGGAGGGCTGCTTGAGCTTGGACATCTGCCGCACCAGCACATCGGCCAGGCCGATGCCGCGCCCTTCCTTGGCCAGGGTCACCGACAGCTGCTGGTCGTGCATGTCCTGGTAGGTCTTGCTCTCGTTGCTGTTGAGGAAATTGCCCTCGCCGAACGCCTCGCCGGCCGAACGCATGGCCTTGAGCATCTCGTTCATGAACAGCGACTCGAATTCCTGGGCGACCTTGCGGATGTTCTGTTCGCTGTCGCCGCCCACCTTGAACTGGTTGAGGCGGTTCAGGTCGGTGAAGGCGCCGCTGTCGGTGGGGCTCTTACCGTTGCCGAGCAGGCCTGCAGAGAGTCTGGAATCCATGGCGCTGTCCTCAGATCACGATCAGGTCGGCCTGGAGAGCGCCGGCTTGCTTGAGCGCCTCGAGGATGGCCATCAGGTCGGAGGGCGCCGCGCCCACCTGGTTCACCGCACGCACGATCTCGTCGAGGCTGGTGCCGGGGCCGAACTTGAACATTGGCTTGGCCTCCTGCTCGGCGTCCACCCGCGAACGCGGCACCACGGCGGTCTGGCCGCCGGAGAAGGCCTCGGGCTGGCTGACGATGGGGTCCTCGGTGATGGTCACGGTCAGGCTGCCGTGGGTCACCGCCGCCGGCTGCACGCGCACGTTCTGGCCGATGACGATGGTGCCGGTGCGCGAGTTGATGATGACCTTGGCCACCGCCTGGCCGGCCTGCACTTCGAGGTTCTCCAGGATCGACAGGTAGTCGACGCGCTGGTTGGGGTCGAGCGGCGCGCTGACGCGGATCGAGCCGCCGTCGATGGCCTGAGCCACGCCCGGGCCGAGCAGGTCATTGATCTGGTCGACGATGTTCTTCGCCGTGGTGAAGTCCGGGCGGTTGAGATTGAGGGTCAGGCTGTTGCCCTGATCGAAACCGCTGGGCACCGGCCGCTCCACCGTGGCGCCGCCGGGAATGCGCCCGGCCGAAGGCACGTTGACGGTGATCCGTGAACCGTCGCCGCCCTCGGCGTCGAAGCCGCCGACCACCAGGTTGCCCTGGGCGATGGCGTAGACGTTGCCGTCGATGCCCTTGAGCGGGGTCATCAGCAGGCTGCCGCCGCGCAGGCTCTTGGCGTTGCCGATGGAGGAAATGGTGATGTCGATGGTCTGCCCCGGCTTGGCGAACGCCGGCAAATCGGCATGCACCGACACCGCGGCGACGTTCTTCAGCTGCACGTTGCCGCCCGGCGGCACCTTGATGCCGAACTGCGCCAGCATGTTGTTGAAGGTCTGCACGGTGAAGGGGGTCTGGGTGGTCTGGTCGCCGCTGCCGTTGAGACCCACCACCAGGCCGTAGCCGATCAGCTGGTTGCTGCGCACGCCCTGGATCGAGGCCAGGTCCTTGAGCCGTTCGGCCTGGGTCGGCAGGCTCAGCAGCAGGCACGCCAGCATGGTCGCCAGCAGCAGCCAGTCGTTGGCGCCACGGCGGCGATAGCCGCGATGGGCGGCGGCGAATTGCCGGCGGCAGGAGCTTGCCTGCAGCGGCCGCGCCTGGGTCGCGGGAAGCAGAGCGCGCAGCGGCGAGCTCGACTCGCGCGCCGGAGCGACGTTGAACGCCTGACGAGCGGAGCTCGCGGCTAGGGGGTTCAGCCAGGATTTCATGGATACAGCCTCGCTCAGAACGGCCACATCGGGCTGAGGAAGAAGCGGCTCAACCAGCCCGGCTGGCTGGCGTCGGCGAAGGCGCCGGTGCCGGAATAGGTGATACGCGCATCGGCCACCCGGGTCGAAGCCACGGTGTTGTCGGTGGCGATGTCGTCGGCGCGGACCAGCCCGGAGATGCGCACCAGCTCGTCGCCGGTATTGAGGGTCATCCACTTCTCGCCACGCACGGCGAGGATGCCATTGGGCAGTACCTCGGCGACGGTGACGGTGATCGAGCCGGACAGGCTATTGCTCTGCCCCGCCTGACTGGCCCCACTGGCGTCACGCGAACCGGAGAACTCGGTGTCCAGGGTCATGCGGCCACCGGTGAGCGGGTTGGTCGCCGACACGCCACCGCCGAACAGGGCGCCCATGCTCATGTTGGCGCTGCTGTCCTTCTCTATGTCGCTGTTGGCGTTCTTGCTGGCCTGGGTACGCTCGTTGAGGGTGATGGTGATGATGTCGCCAACGCGGAACGCCTTGCGGTCGTCGTACAGGCCGTTCTCGAAGCCGGCCTGGTAGATCGAGCCGTTGTTCTGCGCCGCCGGCAGCGGCGTGCGCGGCAACACCGGGGCGTAATAGGGATCGTCCGGCTTGGCTGTCGGCGCCACGCAGCCGCTGCCGAGCAGCAGGCCAGCCAACAGGGGGAAACAGAGTATTTGCCGGTTCATAACCACTACCTCGCGGCGTTCACAACTAAATCAAGAAAGGATCAGAGGTTCTGCGTCACGAAGGACAGCATCTGATCGGCGGTGGAAATCACCTTGGAGTTCATTTCGTAGGCGCGCTGGGTGGTGATCATGTTCACCAGCTCCTCCACCACGCTGACGTTGGAGTTCTCCAGGGTGTTCTGCAGGGTGGTGCCGAGGCCGTTGAGGCCCGGGTTGCCGACCTGCGGCGCGCCGCTGGAGCCGGTCTCCAGGAACAGGTTGTTGCCAATGGCTTCGAGGCCGGCCGGGTTGACGAAGTCGGCCAGCTGGATGTTGCCGATGATCTGCGGCTGGGCGTTGCCGGCGGTGGTCACCGACACGGTGCCGTCCTCGCCGACGGTGAAGGTGCGCACCTCGCCCGGCAGGACGATGGCCGGCTCCAGGGCGAAGCCGCTGGAGGTGACGATCTGGCCGTCGGAATCGAGGTGGAAGCTGCCGTCGCGGGTGTAGGAGACGGTGCCGTCGGGCTGCAGGACCTGGAAGAAGCCGCGGCCGTTGATCGCCAGGTCCAGCGGCTGCTCGGTGGTCTGCAGGCTGCCGGCGGTGAAGATCTTCTGCGTGCCGACCACGCGCACCCCGGTGCCCAGCTGCAGGCCGGAGGGCAGTTCGCTGTCCTGGCTGGACTGGCCGCCCGGCTGGCGACGGATCTGGTACAGCAAGTCCTCGAACTCGGCGCGATCGCGCTTGAAGCCGGTGGTGGAGACGTTGGCCAGGTTGTTGGAAATGGTGGTCAGGTTCATGTCCTGGGCGGACAAACCGGTCTTGCTGACCCACAGTGCCGGAAGCATATCGACTCTCCTCGGACGCCAGATTCATGGCGCCGCGTGCTGATAATTAGCTAATTTGCAAAACCCGCGCCATGGACGAGGCGTTGTCCTCGGCGGTGCGCATCATCTTCACTTGCAGCTCGAACTGGCGTGACAGCGAGAGGATCGCGGTCATCTCCTCGACGGCGTTGACGTTGCTCGACTCGAGAAAGCCGGAGGTCACCTGCACCAGGGCATCGGCCGGCGCCGCGGCCTGGCCCTTGACCCGGATCAGGCCGTCGCTGCCCTTCTCCAGCGACTTGGGATCGGGGTTGACCAGCTTGATGCGGTCGACCTCGGCCAGCACATTGGGGTCCTCGCCGAGGGCGCGAATGCTGATGGTGCCGTCCTGGCCGATCTCCACCTTCTGCTCCGGCGGCACGGCAATCGGCCCGGCATTGCCGATCACCGGCAAACCGTTGCCGGTGCGCAGCATGCCGAGGGCGTCGATGTTCAGGCTGGCGGTGCGCACGTAGGCCTCGCTGCCGTCGGGCGCCTGCACGGCGATCCAGCCCTTACCGCCGACCGCCACGTCCAGGTCGCGGCCGGTTTCCTGCAGCGAGCCGGGACGAAAGTCGGTGGCCGGGCGCTCGCTCATGGCGTAGACGCGCGCCGGGTAGCTGTCGCCGAACAGCGGCATGGAGCGCGCCTGCTCGAAGTCGCGACGGAAACCCGAAGTGGAGACGTTGGCCAGGTTGTTGGCGTGCGCGCGCTGCGCCAGGGTGTTGTTGTGCGCGCCGGTCATGGAGACGTACAGCAGCTTGTCCATGGTGATTCTCCGAGAGGGCCTGTTGCCCGTGGCTCTTTGCAAGCTATTCAGCAAGCGCCGTGCCAGATTCGAAAAGATCACTCAAGCAGCTGATTTAAAAGGCTTTATCAAAACAGAACGGCAATCCGGAGAACGCCGGCGGCGAGAGTTTGCCGGCGCCGGAACGGCAAAGCGGCAAGCCAGGCTTGCCGCTTTGCCGGAGCAGGTTTCATCAACGCAGGTTGATGATGGTCTGGGTGATGGCGCTTTCGGTCTCGATGGTCTTGGCGTTGGCCTGGTAGTTGCGCTGGGCGACGATCAGGTTGACCAGCTGATCGGACAGCTCGACGTTGGAGTCCTCCAGGGCGCCGGACTGCAGCGCGCCCAGAGTGCCGGCGCGCGGCGTACCGACCACCGGCTCGCCGGACTCGAAGGACTGCACCCAGGCGGTCTTGCCCACCGGCGTCAGGCCCTGCACGTTGGCGAAGTTGGCCAGTACCACCTGTCCCTGCACCTTGGACTGGCCGTTGGTGTAACGGGCGAAAATCACCCCGGTGTCGTCGATTTCCAGGCCGGCCAGCTGGCCGGTGGTATAGCCGTCCTGGCTGACGCTGTTGACCGCGAAGGAACTGGCGAACTGGGTCGCCTGGCGCAGATCGATATTGACCCCCGTCGCGTTGGCCGTCGCCCCGTTCGGCCCCCACACCGGCGGCACCGAGTTGTCCGGCGCGGCCGGCACCCAGCTGGTCAGGTCGATGGTGCCGTCGGCGGCCACGGTGAAGCCGGTCGGCGTCGAGGCGATCAGCGTGGCCACGTCGAGCTGGCCGGCGGTGGTGAACTGCAGATCGACGCTGGACGGCGTGGTCAGGGTCGGATCGTCCGGATTGCGCCCGTCGATCAGCACGTTCATGGTCCAGCTGTTGGCTCCGGTCTTGACGAAGTACTGGGTGAAGACGTGGGCGTTGCCCTGGGTATCGTAGATGTTGGTCGAGGTGGACGAGTTGTAGCTGGTCGGATCGGTCGGGTCGAACGGCACGGTGCTCGGCACGGTGTTGTTCGAGTTGAGGTTGAAGGTCTGATCCAGGTTGGCGGTGGCGCGCGGCTCCTGGTTGGCGGTCTGGATCTGGATATCGTTGACGATGCCGTTTTGCAGGTTGCCGTTGGCATCGACCGAGTAGCCCTGCAGGCGATAGCCGAAGTTGTTCACCATGAAACCGTCGCGGTCGGTGCCGAAGTAACCGGCGCGGGTGTAGCTGATCTCGCCGTTGTTGCTGGTGACGAAGAAGCCGTTGCCGTTGATCGCCAGGTCCAGGGCGTTCTGCGTGTAATTGATGTTGCCCTGGTTGAACTGCTGCGAGATGTCGCCGAGCAGCACCCCGCTGCCCTGCGGGTTGGAGCCGGACCCCAGCACCGAGGCGGCATAGACATCGGCGAATTCGGCGCGCGACTGCTTGAAGCCGGCGGTGCCTGCGTTGGCGATGTTATTGCCGGTGACATTGAGATCCTTGGTCGCGGCGCGCAGGCCGCTGAGACCAATATTGAACGACATGGAGGACTCCTTTGCCGGAACTGCCGGCGGCAATAGTTATTGGCCGATGACTTGCACTTGGGAAATCGGAACGCTGCCGAGGCCGGCGAGGTTGAGCATCAGCTCGCTGCCGCCCAGGGTGACGCTGTCGACGTTGGCCGGCAGCAGGGTGTACAGGCCCTTGGTCTCGTCGCCGTAGGTGGCCTGCGCCTCGAACTTGTAGGTGCCGGGCGGCATCAGCTTGCCGCTGGAATCCTTGCCGTCCCAGATGAAGCTGACGTTGCCGGCAGCCTGCTCGCCCAGGTTGATGCGCGCGACCACCGAGCCGGCGCTGTCGTAGACGTTGACGTAGACGTTGCTGCTGCTGACCGGCAGCACCGTGCTGGCCTTGAAGCTCTCGCTGGTGTCGACCACCGCCTTCTCGCTCGGCACTATGACCTTGCGCCCGACCAGCGACGAGGCCTGCAGCGCCTGCGACGATTGATAGCCGGAGAGCAGCGACTCCATGCTGGTATTGAGCTTCTCGATGCCCTCGACCTGGCTGAACTGCGCCAGCTGGGCGATGAACTCGCCGTTGCCTTGCGGCTCCAGCGGATTCTGGTTGTTCAACTGGGCCACCAGCAGGTTGAGGAACTCGTTCTTGCCGAGTTCCTTGTTCTGCGTGGTGTCCTGCTTGATCTGGTACTGATCCAGTACCGAACTGGTGCCGCTGACTGTGCTCATGCCTGACTCCCTTTCGCTGACTTACTGACCCAGGGTCAGCACGCGCTGCAGCATCTGTTTGGCGGTATTCATCATTTCCACGTTGGTCTGGAAGGCGCGACTGGCGGAAATCATGTCGGCCATCTCCTCGACCACGTTGACGTTGGGGTAGTACACGTAGCCGCCGGCGTCCGCCGCCGGATGATCCGGCTCGTAGCGTGGCATCAGGCTGCTCTGGTCCTCGACCACGCCGAGCACCTGCACGCCACGGCCGGCCTCGTCCTGCTCGGCGAACAGCGAACCCCGGTCGCCGCCCTGCGCCTGCTGGAACACGGTGGCGAACACCGGATGGCGGGCGCGGTAGGTCTGGTCGATGCTTGAGGACACCGTTTCGGCGTTGGCGATGTTGCTGGAGATGGTATTGAGGCGCGTGCTCTGCGCGCTCATGCCGGTTCCGGCGATATTGAAGACACTGGCAAGGGACATGGTCGCGCTCCTTATTCGCCGCGCAGGGCGCTGGTCAGCCCTTTGAACTTGCTGTTGAGGAAGGTGAAGCTGGCCTGAAAATGCACCGAGTTCTCGGCGTAGTTCGACTGCTCCATCTGCAGGTCGACGGTGTTCTGGTCCAGCGAGGCATGCAGCGGCGTGCGATAGGCCAGCTCGGCCTGGCCGGTGGCGATGCCCTCGGCGCCGATATGGCGGCCGTCGGTGCGCGCCAGGGCGACGTTGCCGCGCTGCTGCTTGGCGCTCTGCGCGGCCAGCACGCTGGCGAAGTCGAGGTCGCGCGCCTTGTAGTTGGGGGTATCGGCGTTGGCGATGTTGTTGGCCAACACCTCGGCACGCTGGGCGCGGAAGCCGAGTGCCTGTTCGTGGATACCGAGGGCCTTGCCGAAATTGATGCTCATGCTCTGCAACCTTTGCCGCTGGGGCAGTCTGGTCTTTCCTGCCAGACATTCAGCAAAGCTTGTGCCAACTAATAAATCACTTATAAATCAGTTACTTAAACAAATAACGAGACGACGCAAGCGGCAAAGCGGCAAGCCCTTACCGCCCGTAGGCAAGCGAGCGGCAAAGGCCGTTCGACTGTTTGCCGCCCGGCGGTGATGCCGGGGAGCGGCCTCGATCACCAATGGACAGATCGAATGGCGCCCGCGAAAACTGAGTAGCCCGGATGCGATTGCCGGCCAGGGAAGCCCCACCGGGTTGCCTTCGGGCCACGGAAGGTTCAGGAGAGTGGAAGTCGCCGCTGACGCGCCTCCCACGGGGTGCCGCCTCGGCGCAACGGGGTCCGGACAGCGGGCAGGCGAGATCCCCAGGCCAGGAAACGCAAACGGGAGGCCTAGGCCTCCCGTTCTGCTCCACTGAGGGCGATCGCGCCACTACTTGGCCTTATAGATGATGCCCGGACTGCACTGCACCATCTGGTACTTCTCGGGCAGGCCGTTGAGCGCCTCGGACGCGCCGAGGAACAGGTAGCCGCCCGGCTTGAGGGTGGCATGGATGCGCGTGAGGATGTCCTTCTTCACCTCGGCGGAGAAGTAGATCAGCACGTTGCGACAGAACACGATGTCGAACTTGCCCAGCGCCGCGTAGCTGTCCAGCAGGTTGAGCGGGCGAAACTCGACGCGGTTCTTGATCGGCGCCTTGACCTGCCAGCGGCCCGGCCCCTTGGGGTCGAAATAACGCTGCAGGCGCTCCTGGGCCAGGCCGCGGCCCATGGCCAGGCTGTCGTACTCGCCGGACTTGCAGTTGGCCAGCATCGACGGCGACAGGTCAGTGGCGACGATCTGCACCCCGCCCTTGAGCTGGCCGATATTGGTCCGCTCGAACTCGTCGATCGACATCGACAGCGAATAGGGCTCCTGCCCGGACGAACAGGCCGCCGACCAGATGCGCAGGCGCTGCGCCGGATAGGCCTTGATCAACTCCGGCAGCACCCGATTCTTCAGCACCTCGAAGGGGTAGGTGTCGCGAAACCACAGGGTTTCGTTGGTGGTCATGGCATCAACCACCTGCTCGCGCAGGCCGCTGCGCGGCTGGTTCTGCATGCGCTGCACCAGCTCGCCCAGGGTCTTGATGCCGTTCTGTTCCATCAGCTTGTTCAGACGGCTGGAGACCAGGTACTGCTTGTTGCTGCCCAGCAGAATACCGCAGGCCTTTTCCAGGAAAGTCCGGAACTGCTCGAAATCCAAATTACCTGAAGACACTAGTGCCGCCTCACCGACCATAACATTCGCCGAAGGTCACCCCTCAGCCCCCATCCGCCACGCGAATCCGCTCGACCACCCTAGAGGCCAGGTCGTCCGGCTTGAACTTGGCGAGGAAATCGTCCGCGCCGACCTTCTTCACCATCGCCTGGTTGAATACCCCGGACAGCGAAGTATGCAGGAGGATATGCAGCTTCTGCATGCGCGGATCGCTGCGAATCTCGGTGGTCAGGGTATAGCCGTCCATCTCCGGCATCTCGATGTCGGAAATCAGCATCAGCAACTCCTCGTCGGGGCGCTGGCCCTCGTCAGCCATCTGCTTGAGGTAATTGAGCGCCTCGCGGCCGTCGTTCAGCGCGGTGACCTCCACGCCCACGGTCTGCAGGCAGCGCGACACCTGTTTGCGCGCCACCGAGGAGTCGTCGACGATCAGCACGTGCTTGGTTACCGCACTGCTCTGCACCTGCTCGTCGATCACCCCGGCGGAGATTACCTCGGAGGTGGGCGCCACCTCGGCGAGAATCTTCTCCACGTCGATGATCTCCACCAGCTGCTGGTCGAGGCGGGTCACCGCGGTCAGGTAGTGGTCGCGCCCGGCGCCCTTGGGTGGCGGATGGATCTCCTCCCAGTTCATGTTGACGATGCGTTCCACCGAGCGCACCAGGAAGCCCTGCACCTTGGTGTTGTACTCGGTGATGATCACGAAGCTGGTCTTGAGGTCTTCAAGGGCCGCCCGCCCGGTGGCGATGGACAGGTCGAGAATCGGGATGGTGCCGCCGCGGATATTGGCCACCCCGCGCACCACCGGGCTGGACTTGGGCATGATGGTGAGGTTGGGGCACTGCAGCACCTCCTTAACCTTGAACACGTTGATGCCATACAACTGCGGGCCCTCCAGGCGGAACAGCAGCAACTCCAAGCGGTTCTGCCCTACCAGTTGGGTGCGCTGGTTAACCGAATCCATCAACCCGGCCATGCCCGGACTCCTTCTCGTCTAGTAACGCCAACCCCTTGCAGCCTAGCAGGCGGCACGGGGCTTGCTTTGCATTGGTCATGAAGCCAAGAACGTCATCATTCCGTCAGCTGCTGGCAAAGTGCCTGGACGCCCTGCCCGTTTTACTCGCTTTGCCAGTGATCGGCTACAGCGGCAGCGCTGCGGCGGCCTTCACCAGTACCGACCAGCTTATCGGCGCCACCGAGGCCTTTCTTGAGCAGGCCGTGGTCGACCATTTACAGCGTAGCGAAATCCAGGGCCGCCATGAGATCCAGGTCAGTAGACTCGACCCGCGGCTGCGCCTGCCTCTGTGCGACCAGCCTTTGACTACGCAGCTCGAAAGCCCGGCACAACCCATTGGGCGCGTCACCACGCGGGTACGCTGCGAAGGCAGCGCGCCCTGGACTGTGTTCGTGCCGGCCGAGGTGCGCCTGTTTCGCCAGGTGGCGGTGCTGACCCGCCCGCTCAAACGCATGAGCGTGGTCGGCGCCGCCGACCTGAGCATGGTCGAGCGCGACGTCGGCCAGCTCCGTCAGGGCTACCTGACCGATCCGGCCCAGGCGATCGGCAAGAAATTGACGCGCCAGCTGGGCAGCAACCAGGTCCTGGCGCCGAACCACCTGCAGGTGGCCGAGGCGATCCGTCGCGGCGACCAGGTGGTGATCAGCGCCAGCAGCGGCACGATCAACGTACGCATGCCCGGCGAAGCGCTCAGCGACGGCGCTCCCGGCCAGCAGATCAACGTGCGCAACCTGCGTTCGCAACGGGTGGTGCGCGCCCGCGTGATCGGGCCCGGACAAGTGCAAGTGGCCATGTAGGCATGTTTCTTGTAGCGCAACAGCCAGGCGATTTCCTACACTGTTTAACGACGCAGCGAAAATAGCCCTAAAGTTTTACCGGCAGCGGCCGAAAGCTTGGCAAGCGTCCACCATATCGTCCGAGGTTCTGCATCATGGTCATCGACTTCAACCGGCTGAACAATGCCAATACGCCCGCCAACGCGGGGCGTACCGGCGCGACTCAGGCTGGCAATCGCAACGAGCCGGCAACGCCGACTCAGGCGCCGGTCGCCGGCGGCGATGAGCAGAACACCGCCAAGACCGGCGAGCCGGTACAGCTGAGCCGCGAGGCGCAGCAGCTGCAGAAGATCGGCGAGAAGCTGCGCGATCAGCCGATCGTCAACAAGGAGCGCGTGGCCCAGCTGAAACAGGCGATTGCCGACGGCAGCTACCAGGTCGACAGTCAGCGCGTCGCCGAAAAACTGCTCAACTTCGAATCCCAGCGCTAGTCCCAGGGCTGCGCTGGGGGTGTTGGACGCCCGACCCCCAAGAGCCCGCCATGCACGACACTGCCCTGCTTGACCTGTTCACCACCGATATCGGCACCGCCGAGCAACTGCTTGAGCTGATCGATGCCGAATTCCAGGCCCTGACCGAGCGCGACCTGCCGCGCCTGGACAGCCTGCTCAGCGACAAACAACCCCTGCTCGCCCTGCTCCAGCAGCACGGCGGCGAGCGCAGTCGCCTGCTGCTGGCCGCCGGCCTGAGCGCCGACCGCGACGGCCTCGGCGCACTGGCGGCAGGCTCCGCGCTGGGCGAACAGTTGCTGGCACGCAGCGAAGCGCTGTCCGCCCTGCTGCAACGGTGCCAGGAGGCCAACCTGCGCAACGGCCGACTGATCCGCGCCAACCAGGCCTCGGTCGGCAGCATCCTCGGCATCCTCCGCGGCGGTGAGACGCCGGGGCTCTATGACAGCCGTGGCAGTGCGGCTAGAATCGCCCAGCAAAGGCCACTCAGCCAGGCCTGAGCCACCACAAGAAAAAGCACAGGGACACGCAGGCACTCTGCCAGTATTCTAGTGCCGTTGTAGTCGATGACTCGGAGAGTTCCGAACTGTGTCCAGCGCGTTCAACGAGGAAAATGGTCCTCAGCCACCCAAGGTGCTCAAGGCACCCGTGGAAATCATTGCCACCCTGCGCCAACTGCAACAGAACCACGACCCGCTGGTGATCCAGTTCAAGGATCGCAGCCAGCGATTCCAGAGCTACCTGGTGGAAATCGACCGCGAGCGCAACCGCGTGGCGCTGGACGAAATCATTCCCAACGATGGCGAGCGCTTCCTCAAGCAGGGCGAAGCCTTCAGCGTCGAGGCCTACCGTGAGGGCGTGCGCGTGGCCTGGAGCTGCGAGCACGACGTGCAACTGGGCGAGTTCGAGGGGGCGCCCTGCTACTGGGCGCCGCTGCCGCAGGAGGTGATCTATCACCAGCGCCGCAGCGCCTACCGCGCGCCGCTCAAGCAGAGCGACCTGATCAAGGTGGTGCTGGCCGGCGACAAGCTGCGCGAACCGCTCCCCGGCCAGTTGCTGGACATCTCCGCCACCGGCTGCAAACTGCGCTTTGCCGGCGACCTCAGCCAGCAATTGCACAACGGCCAGGTGCACGAGCGCCTCACCGCCCAACTGCCGTTCGGCGCCATGACCTGTGCGGTGGAGCTGCGCCACGTGCAGTACGAGGAGAAGGTCGACATGACCTTCGTCGGCACCCGCTTCTACCGCATGAGCGGTCTGGAGCAGCGCCAGGTCGAGCGCTTCGTCTACCAGCTGCAGCGCGAAGCGCGGCGCAGCGAGAGCGACGGCCTGTTCTAAGGTCAGTGCACCAGGTTGCGCCAGCGCTGATCCAGCTCCGCCAGGCGCGCCAGATCCTGCGGCCGGTCCACATCCCATAGCGTCGGCAACAACAGATGCGGCCAGGCCAGGCGCTGCAGGCACTCGCGGGTGCGCGCCAGCACCTGCTCGCCGCCCCAGGGCATGTTCTCGAACAGGCTGTGATCGAGGCTGCGCAGGCCCAGCAGCACGTAGCCGCCGTCCTCCGCCGGGCCGAGCACCGCACGGTGCTCGTCCAGTGCCGCACAGGCCTGCTGCAGGTAGGCGCCGTCGAGCGCCGGACAATCGTTGCCGATCAGCACCACGCCGTCGTGCTCGGCCAGGCCGAGCGCCGCGATACGCCGCATGCGCTCGCCGAGGTCGCCGGCCGGCTGCTCCACCAGCACCCAGTCCTGGCGCTCGGCCAACTGCTGCAAGGGGCGGTCGGCATCGCCATCCAGCCACAGGAAACGCTGCTCGAAGGCCAGCGGCGGCAGGGCCAGGGTCTGTTCCAGCAGCGCCCGCTGCAGGCGGCTGGCGCCCTCCTCGCCCAATGTCGGAATCAGGCGCGTCTTCACCCGTCCGGGGACGGGTGCGCGCGCCAGCAGGTGGAGTGACAGCGTGGTCATCGTCGTGCTCCTCCTCGGTAACGGCCAGCCAGCAGCTCCGGGCTGACCCCGCGGTAGTAGGCCAGGCGCAGACGCCACATCAACCAGACCGTGCGCCAGGTTCCATGTTGCTCCCAACGCCGGCTCGACGTCGAGAGCGGCGGGCGCAGACAACGTGGCCGGGCCACGCGCCTGAGCCGCCGGCACAGCTCGAGGTCTTCCATCAGCGGGATGTCGGCATAGCCGCCGAGCGACTCGAACAGCTCGCGGCGCACGAAGATGCCCTGATCGCCGCTGGCGATGCCGGTCAGGCGCGAACGCAGGTTGATCATCTGGCCGATCAACCATAGCGATGGGCCAGCGCCCGACAGGCGTAGATCGAAACGCCCCCAGCCCGGCTCATCGACCAGCGCCTGCTGCAGCGCGGCCAGGCAAGCCGGGCTCAGCCGGGTGTCGGCATGCAGGAACCACAGGTAGTCGCCGCCGGCCTGCGCCGCGCCGGCGTTCATCTGCCGCGCCCGACCGGGCGGGCTGTGCAGCAGGCGGTCGACCCGCGCGGCCGCCAATTGTGGCGTGCCGTCGCGGCTGCCGCCGTCGACCAGGATCAATTCGGCGCCGGCACTGCGCAGCGTGCGCAGATCTTCGAGCAACGCCGGCAGCGCCGCGGCCTCGTCCAGCGCCGGGATGACGACGCTGAGGCGGCTCATGGCGTCGCCCGTGGCGCCTCCGCCGGCTCCTCTGGCGCCGCGACGGGGTCCTGCATCTGCTCCTGCACGGTCTGCTCGTCGACCCGCGGATCGAGCGCTGCCATCAGTGGCGAGCCGGCCACATTGGCCGGGCTGCCCAGGTGATGCAACGGCGCGTCCTCGACCTGATGCAGGTGGGTGACCGACTCGGGACGGATGCGCCAGACCAGGATCAGCGTGCAGCAGCAGACGAACACGTAGAGCATGTGGGCGCCATAGAGGCGCATCAGCACCCCCGCCAACAGCGGGCCGATACAGGCGCCGACACCGAAGGTCACCAGCAGCATGGCGGTCAGCGACACCCGCCGCTCCGGCTCGACGTGGTCGTTGGCCAGCGCCACCCCCAGCGGGTAAAGACTGAACAGCATCAGGCTGACCACGAAGCCGATACCGATCAGCGGCAGCAGCGTCACCTGCTGCAGCAGCGCCAGCGGCAACGCGGCGAGCAGCAGCAATGCGGCGCAACCGCGGATCAGCAGTACCCGGTCGCGTCGGTCCGACAGCCAGCCCAGCGGCCACTGCACCAGCAGGCCGGCGAGGATGCAGCTGCCCATGAACAGGCCGACCTGCTCGGTGCTCAGGCCCATGCGCGTGGCATAGAGCGGCGCCAGGCCATAGAAGGCCCCGATCAGCAGCCCGGCCACGGCCACGGTGGTCAGCGACAGCGGCACCCGGCTGAGGAAGAAGCGCAGCTCCAGCGGCGCCGGGTGCAGCGGCGCCGGGTGCAGGCGCCGGGTCAGCGCCACCGGCACCAGACACAGGGCGAAGCACAGGGCCACCAGCATCAGCAGTTCCGGGCCCAGGGTCGGGTGCACCACCAGCACCAGCTGGCCGAGGATCAGCCCCAGGTAGCAGGCCGCCATGTAGCCGCTGAACACCAGGCCGCGCTGGCTGGCCTCGGCCTGCTCGTTGAGCCAGCTCTCGATCACCATGTACTGGCACATCATGCCCAGGCCCACCAGCATGCGCAGCAGCAGCCAGAACGGCAGCCACTCCACCAGGCCATGGCCGAGCACCGCGGCGGTGACCACCCCGGCGCAGGCGACGTAGGCGCGGATATGCCCGACCCGGGCGATCAGCCGATGGCCCTGCTTGCCGCCGAGCACCAGGCCGAAATAGTTGGCCGCCATCAGCGCGCCGACCCACAGGCCGTCCACCGTGTCGGCCAGGCGCAGGGCCAGGTAGGTGCTGAGCAGGCCGGAGCCGAGCAGCATCAGCAAGGTGGCGAAGTACAGCGAACGGAAGGACTTCCAGATCGGGCGCATGAACGGCTACGGCTCCTTGTGCGGGGCGCGCCCGGCAGGGCGCGCGGTACTGCGCGAATACATAGGGAGCGGCGGCCGGTCAGGCCTGCGCGGCCAGCACGCGGCGCTCCCAGGGGGTGATTTCATCGTAGAAGCTGGTCAGCTCCAGGGTCTTGCTGGCGATGTAACCTTCGATGAATTCCGCACCGAACAGTTCGACCGCCAACTCGCTGCGTTTCAGACGCTCGATGGCGGCGTGCATGGTACAGGGTAGCGCCAATTCGTCGGGCACCTCGAACTCGCCCTGGATCGGCGCACTCGGCTGCAGCTCGCGCTCCAGACCGTGCAACCCGGCGGCCAGGCTGGCGGCCAGGGCCAGATAGGGGTTGGCATCGGCGCCCGGCAGGCGGTTCTCCACCCGCCGCGCCACCGGCGCACTGGCCGGGATGCGCAGGCCGGCGGCGCGGTTGTCCGCCGACCAGCAGGCATTGTTCGGCGAGGCATAGGGATGGCACAGGCGCTGATAGGAATTCACATGGGGGGCGAACAGCAGGGTGAAATCGGCCAGCGCTGCCTGCTGACCGCCGATGAAGTGATAAAAGGCCGCCGTCGCCTCGCCGTCGTCGGCGCTGAGGATATTGCGCCCGCTGCCCCGCTCCACCACGCTCTGGTGGATATGCATGGAACTGCCCGGGGTATGCGCCAGCGGCTTGGCCATGCACACCACGCTGAGACCGTGCTTGAGCCCGACCTCCTTGAGCAGGTGCTTGAACAGCAGGGTCTGGTCGGCCAGTTGCAACGCATCGCCGTGCAGCAGGTTGATCTCGAACTGGCTGACGCCCATCTCGTGCATGGAGGTGTCGCGCGGCAGGCCGAGCGCCGCCATGCAGCGGTAGACCTCGGCGAAGAAGGGGCGCAGGCCGTTGCCGGAGCTGACGCTGAACGCCGCACCGCCATCCTCGCGGCGGCCGTCCAGACCGACCGGCGGCTGGAACGGCTGCAGCGGATCGGCATTCGCCGCGAACACGAAAAACTCCAGCTCGGTGGCCACCACCGGCTGCCAGCCATGCTCGGCGTAACGCGCCAGCACGCGCTTGAGCAGGCCGCGGGTGGACAGGCCACTGCTGCGCCCGTCCAGCTCGTCGGCGTCGCAGATGGCCAGCGCGCGCTGCGGCTCGCTCCAGGGCAGGCGGTGGATCTGCGTCGGCACGGCGTTGAGCGCCAGGTCGCCGTCGTCGCCGCCGTAGAAACGCGCCGGCGGGTAGCCGCCCATGATGCACTGCAGCAGCACGCCGCGGGCCAGTTGCAGCCGCCGCCCTTCGAGGAAGCCGGCGGCGGTCATCACCTTGCCGCGCGGCACGCCGTTGAGGTCCGGGGTCACGCACTCGATTTCGTCGATGCCGCGCAGGAGGGTTTCCAGTGCAGGGCGGCTGGCAGTGCTCATCTGTGGTTGTCCTTGTGTGCTCGAATACCGTCGGCCGACGGCGAGATGGACAAAATACGCAGCGGATGTTCGATATTTCAAGCACTCGCCGCTTGCCGAGATGCGACACCGGCTTGCACCCTGTCGCCCTGATCGCCCCGGCGCGGTCGACGCCCGCCGCGACTGTGCTAGAGTCGCGCGCTATTTTTTCCGCCGAGCCTCTCGCGCCCGGCCGGAAGCCCTGTCGCCCGGGGCCCAACGCCACTTGTGCGCGCGGCCCAGCAACCAGAGACTCCCGCGATGTCCGAAGCCATTCACCCTGCCCTGCAGCTGCTCAACCGCACCAGCCTGGTGATGCAGATTTTCATCGGCCTGCTGGCCGGTATCGTCCTCGCCCTGATCGCCCCGCAGGCGGCGCTGTCCGTCGGCTTCGTCGGCAACGTGTTCGTCTCGGCGCTGAAAGCGGTGGCGCCGGTACTGGTGTTCATTCTGGTGATGTCGTCCATCGCCAACCACCAGCACGGCCAGCAGACCCATATCCGCCCGATCCTGCTGATGTACCTGATCGGCACCTTCAGCGCCGCGCTGGTGGCGGTGGTGGCCAGCTTCGCCTTCCCCTCGGCGCTGGTGCTGAGCAGCCAGGCCGCCGAACTGACGCCCCCCGGCGGCATCGGCGAGGTGCTCAAGACCCTGCTGCT
Source organism: Pseudomonas sp. NPDC077649 (assembly GCF_044542855.1). Classification (NCBI taxonomy): domain Bacteria; kingdom Pseudomonadati; phylum Pseudomonadota; class Gammaproteobacteria; order Pseudomonadales; family Pseudomonadaceae; genus Pseudomonas; species Pseudomonas sp. NPDC077649. The sequence goes on from NZ_JBITVF010000003.1 coordinate 483,115, forward strand.
GAATATCGTCGACAATCCGGTGAATGCGGTGCTCAAAGGCAACTTCATCGGCATCCTGGCCTGGGCCATCGGTCTGGGCTTCGCCTTCCGCCATGCCAGCACCGGCAGCAAGCAGCTGCTGGGCGATCTCTCCGATGGTGTCACCGCCATCGTCAAGCTGGTGATCCGCCTGGCGCCGCTGGGCATCTTCGGCCTGGTCGCCGCGACCCTGGCCGAATCCGGCTTCGATGCCCTGCTCGGCTACCTGCACCTGCTGGTGGTGCTGGTCGGCTGCATGCTGCTGGTGGCGCTGCTGGTCAACCCGGCGCTGGTGTACTGGAAGATCCGCCGCAACCCCTACCCGCTGGTGTTCACCTGCCTGCGCGAGAGCGGCCTGACCGCCTTCTTCACCCGCAGCTCGGCGGCCAACATTCCGGTCAACCTGCAGCTGAGCCAGCGCCTGGGCCTGCACGAGGAAACCTACTCGGTGTCGATCCCGCTGGGCGCCACCATCAACATGGCCGGCGCGGCGATTACCATCACCATCCTGACCATGGCCGCGGTGCATACCCTGGGCATCGCCGTCGACCTGCCGACCGCCCTGCTGCTCAGCGTGCTGGCCTCGATCAGCGCCTGCGGCGCCTCGGGCGTGGCCGGCGGCTCGCTGCTGCTGATCCCGCTGGCCTGCAGCCTGTTCGGCATCCCCAACGAGGTGGCGATGCAGGTGGTAGCCATCGGCTTCATCATCGGCATCGTCCAGGACTCGGCGGAAACCGCGCTGAACTCCTCCACCGACGTGCTGTTCACCGCCGCCGCATGCATGGCGCAGGAGCGCAGCGACGGCTGATCGCCGACGCGTATCACGGCAAGAGGCCACCCAGCGTGGGCCTCTTGCTTACCAATGAAACACATTCCTAATTGCTAATTTGTATCATTAGCAATGTCCTGCTAGATTCCCTGCCATCGCCCCGAACCATTCGCGAAGCTGCAGGGTTTCACCTTCATGTCCGATGCCTCTGGCGACCTCGCCGCGCTGCTTACCACCCTGCGCGCCACTGTCCCTGCCCTGCACGGCCGTATCGGCACGCCAAGCCCCGATCAGCTGCAGTGCGCCAGCCCAGGCAACCCGCAACGGATCGCCGCGTTGCACGCGCACTGGCAACGCGCCCACCCCGGCGCCGGCCACCACTACTGGACCACCCGCAGTTGGGCCCTGCTGATCTGGCAACCGATCTACCTCAGCCTGCTGGCCGTGCACCTGCAGCACCGCGCACCCTGCCTGGGACAATTGGGGCAATCGGTCTGCGACGGCTTCGTCGGTGGCTTCAGCCTGCCGTCGCATAGCCCGCAGCGCGGCGAGCAGCAAGAGTTGATCGCCCTCGCCGCCGGGCAGATTGGCGATTTCGTCGAACGGCAACTGGACGAGTTCGACCGCGTCGCCAGCATCCCTCCCAAGCTCGCCAGACTGTTCGCCGTCGATTGCACGCGAGCCGCGCTGCTACTGGTGCAGCGCCGGCTGGGCCTGCCCAACTCGGCGTTGCGCGAACTGGAGGCCTGCTGGCTGCGAGCGCTAGCCATGCCGCGCAGCAGCGCACTGCTCGAGGTTCGCCTGGACGACGGCCGCGAGTGCCTGGCGCTGGGCCGCAACGCCTGCTGCCAGCATTTTCGCCGCGAGGACGGCGAATTCTGCAGCACCTGCCCGAAGCTCAAGCCGGCGGAACGCCAGCGCCGTCTGCGCGAGGAACTGGCAAAGGTGGACTGAAGCAGCCGCCGGCCAGGCGCCGGCGGCGCTGCACAGCCTTGCTCAGTACGTCCAGCTCAGACTCAGGGTCGCATTGCGCGACGGCGCGTAATAGGACTGCGCCCAGTACAGGCTGGTCAGGTTCTTGCGGTCGAACAGGTTGTTGACGTTGAGCGAGACATTGAAGTGCGGGTCGAGGTCGTAGCGGGCCAGCGCATTGACCACGGCGTAGGAGCCCCGACCGCTGACGATGGTCGCGCTGCTAGTGGACGTGCCCTGCTCGCGGAAGATCTCACTCTGCCAGTTGACGCTGCCGCCCAGCTTCAGGCCCTGCACCTGCGGCACCCGATAGGTGGTGGCGAGATACAGGCTGTTCTGCGGAATGAAGGTGCGCGTGCGGCTGCCATTGCCATCGCGAATCGAGAACAGACGAGTCAGGCCACCACTGGCCAGGCCTGTGGCGCCAGACACAGGGCCATGGCCAGTATGCCGGGGCTGCAGCTGGCGCGCAGGTGCGCCGGGTGTCGTGAGTGATACATCGCGTTTATGGGGGCAGACACTTTTTCTTGGTTGAGTGGGATAAGGCGTTGGCACAGCGCAAGGGGACTTCAGTTCATCGCGGCAACCTCCATGTCGGGCCGATACCCGCGCCTCAGCGGCGCTCGGCTGCCAGGGCCTGGCCCATCACCTGGCGATACCAGCCGTGGAAATGCTGCATGCCCTCCTCCAGCGGTATCTGGTACGGGCCGCTGTCATCGATGCCGCGCTGGTAGAGCGCACGCCGGCCGGCATCGGTTCGCTCAGCGATCTCGTCGTCCTCAATGGCGGTTTCCATGTAGGCGGCGCGGTGCGCCTCGACCAGCTCGCGGTTGCCCTCGCATAGCGCCTGCGGGTAGTAGAACTCGACGACGTTGAGGCACTCGTGCACGCCCTTGGGATACACGGTGGAAAGCACCAGGGCGTGGGGGAACACCTCGATCATGTGAGTCGGGTAGTAGCTGGCCCAGATGGCGCCGAAATCCGGCGCGGCATCGCCATGCACGGCCATCAGGCCTTCATGCCAGGCGCGGTAGGTATCGGTGCCGGCACGCGCCAGGTTGGGGTTCACGTTGATGCGCTGCAGGCTGTACCAGTCGCCGTAGTCCCACTGCAGCCCCTCGCTGCGCACGTAGCGGCGCAGGCCGGGATGGAAGGAGGCGATGTGGTAGTCGTCGTTGTAGATCTCGATGAAGGTTTTCCAGTTGCACTTGCACGGGTGCATCTCGACGTGGTCGAGCTGGTAGTCGGAGAAATCCATGTCCGGGCGGCGGAACAGCGCGCCGATGTCGGCGACTGGATCGCGCGGTCCCTCGAAGAGAAAGCCGGCGACGTTGTGCAGGGGGTAACGCGGCAGGTTGCGGCAGGGCTTCTGCGCAAACTTCGGCGCACCGACGATCAGCCCGCTGCTGTCGTAGGTCCAGGCGTGCAGCGGGCACAGGATGCGGTTGCCGGTGGCGCGCAGATTGCCGCGGCGCACCGCACTGGCATCGCTGCCCGGGCTGAAATCGCCGAGCATCAGCGCCTGACGGTGACGGCAGACGTTGGACAGCAGCTCCACGCCATGCTCGTTGCGCACCAGGATGCGGCTGTGCTCCTCATGCGGCAGCGCGTACCAGTCGCCCAGCTCGGGCACCATCTTCTCGTGGCCGATGTAGTTGGCGCAGTGGCGGAAGATCAGCTCCTGCTCGCATTCGTAGATCGCCGGGTCGCAGTAACTGCGAATCGGCAACTGCGGCTCGGTGGGGCGAAAATCGTAGGGCGTGGCGGCAAACTGAGCGGTGCGACTGGGGTTGTACATGCTTGGCTCCTTGCAGCGAGTGCGAGGCGGACGGGCACCGGCCAGCGGAAATCGGCCTGCACCGATCCCGCCCGCGTCGGCGCAGCAACGCCTCAGGCTCTGGGCTATGACCCAATCCGGGCCATGGAAGTCGTTGCCCCGCCAGGCGCCGCCTGACGGGGCGGGCAGCTAGCGCTGCAGCTCGGCGCTACGCCGTGGCACCGGCTCGTGCTCGCTGCGCGGCGCGAACGGGGCGACCGGGTTGGCCAGCGGCTCGGCCATGATCAGGCTGCCCGCCGGGTTGGCCAGGTCGACCATCTGCAGGTTGTTCTTCAGCTGCAGGCGGTTCAGGCACGAATGCAGGAAGCTCGGCGCGAAGAAGTCGTAGCGCGCGAAGCGCTCGGCCAGCTCCGGGTGCGCGCGCTGATAGTCGATCACCGACTCGGCGACACCACGCCAGAACTCGGCCTCGCTCATGCACTGGTTCTCTTCGAGGATCTGGCTCATATGGCGGAACACGCCGTCGAACACGTCGATGAAGATGCCGAGAATCTTGTAGTCCTCCGGCACGTCCACGGCCAACCGCTCCAGCCCCGGCGGCATCTGCGCGTCCTTGTCGAGAATCGCCGACTCCTCGGCGATGTCCTTCATGATCGCGCGCACCGGTACATGGCCGTCGAGCACCAGAATCAGGTTCTCGCCATGCGGCATGAACACCAGGTGGTGCGCATAGAAGCAGTGCATCAGTGGTCGCAGGAAGGCATCCAGGTAACGGCGCATCCAGGCCCGCGGGGTCAGCCCGGAGCGGCGGATCAGCTCGGGCAGCAGCGCCTGGCCCTGTGGGTCGACGTGCAACAGCGCGGCCATGGTCATCAGCCGTTCGCCGCTTTTCAGGCGGCTACCGGGGCTCTCCCGCCACAGCGCTGACAGCATCTTCTTGTACGGGCTGTCGGTCTCCAGCGCCGCCTCGTAGTAGCGGTTGCGATAACCCACCGAGGCGACTTCGCGCAGGATGCTGAAACCGTATTCACGCAGCACCGGGTCGCTGCCGATCAACTGGTCGAGGTAGGCGTTGATCGCCGGCGTACCGGCCATGTAGTAAGGCGACAGGCCGCGCATGAAGCCCATGTTGAGGATCGACAGCGAGGTCTTCACGTAGCAGCGTTGCGGCTGCGACAGGTTGTAGTAGGTGCGCAGCGACTGCTGGGCCACATACTCGTCGCTGCTGCGCCCCAGCGGCACGATTTTGCGCTGGGCGATGTCGGCGGCGAACATCAGGCTCAGCTTGCTGAACCACTGCCAGGGATGGGTCGGCATCAGCAGGTAGTCATCGGCATTCAGCCCCTGCTCCTGCAATTGCTGGCGGTAGGCCTGCAGTTGCGCCTCGCCCAGTTCCTCACGCAGCAGTTGCTCGTGGTCCAGCCCGGGCACGGCGGCGAAGTGCGCGTTGTCGCGGTGCACAGCAAGCCAAATGATAGCGAAGCGCGAGCCGGTTTCCGGTGCGTAGGCGTGGTAGTCGAAAGCGTTGAAGCCCAGGCGGCCGTTGTTGGCGACGAAGCCTGGGTGGCCCTCGATCATCGCCGCCTCGATGGTCTGGTAGTCGGCGTCGGCCAGCTCGGCGCTGCTCAGCGCGCGCTCGCCGTGCTTGAAGGCGGCGCCGTAGAGCGTGCTGCTGATTTCATCCAGGTACACCGGCAGCTTGTCCGCCGGAATACCCAGCGTACGCTTGAGGTCGATGACGAAGGTCAGCGCATCGAGCGCCTGCGGCTGGCCATCGAGCAGGCGTTCGATGCTGGCCGGCTCGATATGCCAATGACGCAAGGCCATGGTGCGCGCTTCGAAGCGGTACACGCAGCCCTCGGTGTCGGCTGCCAGCTCGTAGCGCTGCCAGCCTGCGCGCTCGGCCGCGCCCAGCGGCTGCGGGTCGAACAGCTGCTCGTGGGCGTATTCGGCGATGGCCTTGCGCACCAGCAAGCGATTGACCTTGCGCCACAGCTCCGGGGTGAGGTGGGCGACGGCAGCGACAGGATGATCCAGACGAGGAGAAGTCATAGCGGGCTTGATCCTTCAAGTGATTGGAAAAAATCGGCGGGCGTGCAGAACGCCAGCAGTGCAGTCTTGGCAGGCAGCTCCACGGGCCCTTGCTCGACGAAACCGACCAGGCGGTTGAGGCGGTGTACCTTGTGATTGCGAATGTCCGGCTCCACCACCACCCGGCGGGCAGCGAGTTCGTCGAAGAGAAAGGCCATCACCGCGCGCAGCACGTCACGGGTGAAGTGGCGAATCGGCTGGGTGCTCGGGCCGACGAAAAAGTGCATGCCGAGATCGCCGGGCCGCACCGCATAGAGCTTGCCCAGCGGGTCGTGCCGGGGGTCGTAGCACTCCATGACGAAGGCCGGCGCGCCACGGTAGAAACCCATGAACGCGCGCATATGGCCACTGCCCATGGCGTCGGCGTAGAAGTCGCGGGTCGCCTCCAGGGTCATGTCTTGCATGTTCCAGTAGTGGGCGTAATCCATCTGGTACCAGGGGTGGATCACCGCGACATCCTCGTCGAGGCGCAGCGGCCGCAAGGTGAAATGCGGATCGAGCAACGCCCGCGGACGGCTCAGCGCAATGGCTTCAGTTGGCATGGCAGAGTTCTCCCGGAGCGGCATGCCGGCGGTCGACGCCGAACCAGCCGCGGTCGATGATCGCCGTCAGCAGCAGGCCTGCCGCAGCGATGACGAAGGTCAGCGGAATACCGACCAGGTTGACCAGGAACCCGGCGCCGAACGAAGACAGCAGCACGCCGAGATTCTGGAAGAAGTTGGTCACGCCGAAGTCGCGGGCATAGGCATCCGGCGTGCTGACCTTGAACAGGGTGACCTCGAGCTTGACGATCACCTGATACAGCGCCCATCCATACAGGCAGCGGCCGACGATGATCAGCTCCAGCGAGTCGCTGGCCTGCAGCGCCAGGCCCAGCGCACCGAGCAACAGGTTGAACAGGGTGTGATCGACCCAGCGCGGTTGCTGCGCGACCAGGTGCTTGAACAGCAATGCGAGCAAGGCGACGATGCCGGGGATGGCGAACACCAGCCCCGTCAGCAGCGGCTCGTGCAGCCCCGTGCGCGCCTCCCAGTACAGGGTGAAGAACGGCCGCACCAGGTAGGCGCTGAAGTCGAAGAGAAACATCAGCAGGCACAGCTTGAGCAGCGCCGACAGCGCCTGCGGGCTGCGCCGCGGTACCGGCGCCTGGCCGCTCTGCTCCTCGCGGCTGAGTACCTTGACCACCCGTCCCGTGCGGATCAGGTAGAGACACAGTGCCATCTGCGCCAGATCCCCGGCGGCCATCAGGGCAATGCAGAAACTCGGCCCGTGATGCTCCAGCGCCATGCCACCGACGGCAGCGCCGAAGATCGCGCCGATATGGATGACCACCGACAGCAGGCCGATCACCAGGCTGTGGTTCTGCGGCTCCTCCAGGCGCATCAGGTAGGGGAACATCAGCAGGTAGCTGGCCTTGGTCATGAACATCATCAGGCTCAGCCCCCAGTAGCTCTCGACGCTCGGCGCCCAGATCGAGGCCAGGCAGAACAGCGCTGCCGCCCCCTGGGTGTAGAGCAGCAGGTGCATGGTCTCGATGCGCCTGGCGACCCGTGCCCAGACCGGCAGCATGCACATCACCGCAATCGAGATGGCGGCGATATAGGCCCCCACGTGCACCGGGCTGGTCACGCCGTAACGGGTTTCGAAGAACTGCGGGTAGAAGGCGATCAGAATCGAATCGCTGATCACGCCGAAGCCCGACATGATCAGAATGGTGGTGCGCAGGTTCATGCAGAAACGCCCCCCTGCCCGAGCGCGACGAAGCCGCTGTCGGCCGGCGGCTGGAAGTCCTGGTAGGCGGTGCGCGCCTCGCAAGGGTAGGCATCGTGCCCGGTCAGCTGGTTGAGCAGGCGCCCGTTGCGCCAGCAGGCCAGGCCGAGATCGGGGTTGGTCAGGCCATGGCTGTGCAAGCCGACGTTCTGCACGAAGATCTCGCGGTCCCGATGATCCACCGCCCAGTTCGGCGAGGGTGCGTAACGCCCCTGGGCATCCCAGCGAATCCGCTCGCGAATGCCTTCGATGAAGCTCGGCAGCTGGTAGCGATAGCCGGTGGCGAACACCAGGCCGTCGGTGGCGTGGCCATAGCGCGCGCCCGTCTGGGCGTGCTGAAACTCCAGCTGCCACTGCCCGCTGGCAGCGTCCCGCCGGCATTGCTGCAACGCCAGGTTGGGCAGCAGCCGGACACCGGCAAGGCCCTGCTGCTGACGCTCGTCGAGGGTCTGGTAGATGCGCTCGATCAGCGCTTGATTGATGCCGTTGTAGATACTGCGCTGGTCATCGAGTATCTGCTGCTTGACCCCGTCGGCGAGGCCGTAGAAATAGCGGCCGTAGTCGGGGGTGATCAACTCGAGGGTGAGCTTGGCGTTCTCCATCTGGAAGAAGCGCGGCGCACGGGTCACCCAGTTCAGCTGGTAGCCATGCTGCGGCGCCTGCTCCAGCAGGTCCTGAAAGACCTCGGCGCCACTCTGCCCGCTGCCGATCACGGTGATGCTGCGGCACCGCTGCAGCGCCTGCCTGCTCCCCAGGTAAGCCGAGGTATGCAGCGCCTGGCGGACGTCGCCTGGGCTGCAGCAGGCGGGAACGTGCGGCACGCCGCCGATGCCGATCACCAGCTTGCGGCAGCTGTACTGAAAGCCTTCGCCGGTATCGCCACGCACCCCTGCCAGGACATAACCGGGCAGCGCGGCGTCGTACCAGATCTCCTGCACCTCATGCTGGTAACGCAGGTTGTCCAGCTGCGCCGCCGCCCACTTGCAATAGCGGTCGAACTCCTGGCGCGACAGGTACCAGTTTTCACGGATGTAGTAGTTGTACAAGCGGCCCTGCTGCTTGCAGTAGTTGAGGTAGCTGAAACGGCTGGTGGGATCGGCCATCGAGACCAGATCGGCAAGGAAGGGATTCTGTAGCGTGGTGCCGTCCAGCAGCATGCCGGGGTGCCAGCTGAATTCGGCCTTTCGGTCGAGAAACAGGCTGCGGGTCCCCAGAGGCTCCGCCAGGCATGCCAGCCCGAGATTGAAAGGCCCCAGGCCTATGGCTATGAAGTCGTAGGGCAATTCCGTGGTCATGTCGCGCCTCATCAGTCCGGATGAAAGTGGGCGGATACTAGACCTTGTTGATAATGATTTGCAACAGCATATAAGAATAAATGCTGATATAGAGACGTACGTCTTAGCACGGCCTTTCAAAGGCGAGTCGGGACGGAGACCAGGGGAACAGAAGCCGCGGTTTAGAGGTCCCGCGGGCTTTCAAAGGGGGTCAAGCGAGGCATTCACAAGCGCCATGTCAGGCACCTGAAACGCGGCCGATAGCGGAGAGCGGTCGTTCTGAATCAGAGGAAAGTGCGGAGAACCGCGGCGGATCGGAGAGGATGAAGGTGGCGTCCCCTGCTGGAATCGAACCAGCATCTAGCCCTTAGGAGGGGCTTATTCTATCCGTTGAACTAAGGGGACAAGGCCGCGCGCAAGGGATCGCGAAGGCCGGGCGGCATCTTAGCGGCGTCGCACGGATTTGTCATGCCACCGCCACGCACAGCGCGCCATACTCCTTCGACCCACCGCCCGGGAGCCACGCCATGCCGAGCCTCACCGATACCCTGCCCGACTCGCCCTTCGCCGCTTACGTCATCCGCGCCGCCTGCAGCGCCGACGCCAAGCCGCTGGCCGCCCTGCTGCAGCAACTGGGCGAAGACGAACCGCCGCCCGACGCCGCCCTGCTCGCCCTGCGCCTCGCCGAGCCGGCGAAGGATCGCCTGGTGCTGGTGGCCGAACGCGACGGCAAACTGCTCGGCACCTGCACCCTGATCCTGATCGAACACCTGGCGCACAACTTCGCCCGCTCGGCGATCCTCGAAGACGTGGTGGTCGACGGCGAGGCGCGCGGCCTGGGTATCGGCCAGGCGCTGATGCAGCGCGCAGCGGAGCAGGCCCGCGCCTGGGGCTGCTACAAGCTGGCGCTGTCGAGCAGCCAGAGCCGCGAGGCCGCGCACCGTTTCTATGAGGGCTTGGGCTTCCGGCCCCATGGCGTCAGCTTGGCATTGGCGCTGGATTGAGGCCTTTGGTGGATAAGCTGCGCGTTATCCACCCTACCCGACCTAGGGTGGATGACGCCTTATCCATCCGCCTTCCAGCGGTTGTCAGAACAACCCGAGGCTATGCAGGAACACCACTAGGATGCCCAGCGGGGTGACCACCCGCAGCACCTGCCACCACAGCGCGAATAGACCGGGCTGCTCGATGCCGATGGCCTCCTGCACGGTCTTGCGGCTCAGCGCCCAGCCGGCGAACAGCACGGTGGCCAGACCGCCCAGCGGCATCAGCAGGTTGGTGGTCAGGTAATCCAGGCTGTCGAAGAAGGTCTTGCCCAGCAGGGTCACCTCGCTCCAGGCATTGAACGACAGCACAGTGCCCAGACTCAGCAGCCACAGGGCGATACCGCTGAGCGCTACCGCCCTGAAGCGGCTGATGCCGAACTTCTCGGTCAGCCAGGCGATGGTCGGCTCGCTCAGGGAGATCGCCGAGGTCAGCGCGGCGATCGCCAGCATGATGAAGAACAGCCCGCCGACCAGCTGGCCCAGGGGCATCTGGCCGAAGGCGATCGGCAGGGTGACGAAGATCAGCCCCGGCCCCGCGCCCGGCTCCAGGCCGTTGGCGAACACCAGCGGGAAGATCGCCAGGCCGGCCAGCAGCGCCACCCCGGTATCGGCCAGGGCCACCATCAGCGCGGTCTTGGCGATCGAGGTGCCGGCCGGCAGGTAGGAGCCGTAGGCCATCATCGCGCCGCTGGCCAGGCTGAGGGTGAAGAAGGCATGCCCCAGCGCCACCAGCACGCCCTGGGCGCTGAGCTTGCTGAAGTCGGCGTCGAAGAGAAAATGCACCGCCTGCATGAAATGCCCAGTGGTGGCGGCATAGCCCACCAGCACCAGCAGCAGGATGAACAGCCCCGGCATGAGGAAACGCAGCGAGCGCTCCAGGCCGCCGCGCACGCCGAAGGCGACGATGCCCAGGGTCAGCGCCAGCACCAGGGTGCCGTAGCCGGCCAGCTGCCAAGGGTCGGCCAACATGGCGCCGAACAACGCGCCGCTGCTCTCACCGTTCAACCCGGCGAAGCTGCCGCTCATGGCCGCCGGGGTGTAGGCCACGGCCCAGCCGGCGATCACCGTGTAGAAGCTGAGAATGAGAAAGCCGGTCAGCACCGCCAGGGTACCCAGCCAGCGCCAGTGCCGACTGGCCCGCGCCTCCTTGGCCAGGGCGGCGAAGGCGCCTTCGGGGTTGGCGCGGCCGCGGCGGCCGATCATCACCTCGGCCATCAGCAGCGGGATGCCGATGGCCAGGATGCACGCCAGGTAGACCAGGACGAAGGCGCCGCCGCCGTTCTGCCCGGTGATATAGGGGAACTTCCAGATATTGCCCAGGCCCACGGCCGAGCCGGTGGCGGCGAGGAAGAACACCCAGCGCGACGACCACAGGCCTCGGCCGGCGCTGCTGGAGGCACCGGCGAAGGCGCCGGCGGCGATGCTGTCTTGACTCATTGGGACTTGCCCTCTTGTTGTTGTGAAAGTCAGGAGCCTGGGGTGGTCGAGCCACCCCGGGTTCGGTGCGCGCGGCTCAGAGGCCGCCCTGCAGGCGCTCGCGGGCCATGCGGTCGGCGATCGCGGTGGTGGTCGCGCCCTCGCGCTCGGCGCGCTGGAAGATCTCCGTCAGGGTCGGGCCGATGCCTTCGATATGCGCCCTGAGCTGAGCGGCGCTGCCGCCGGTGCGCTCGTAGCAGACATCGATGATGCCGCCGGCGTTGATCGCGTAATCCGGCGCGTACAGGCATTCGCGACGACGCAGGGTCTCGGCCAGGCTGGCGTCGGCCAGCTGGTTGTTGGCGGCGCCGGCGATGATCGGCGCGCGCAGCGCCTCCAGGGTCTGCGGATTGACGATGGCGCCGAGGGCGCAGGGGGCGAAGACGTCCACATCGAGGCCGTAGATATCGTGCTGGCCGACCGCGGTGGCGCCGAGCTGGGCGACCGCGCGCTGTACGTTGGCGGCCTGGATATCGGTCACCCACAGCTGGGCGCCGGCGTCCTTGAGCAGCTTGGCCAGGCCGAAGCCGACCTGGCCGACGCCCTGGATGGCCACGCGGATGCCGGAAAGATCCTGGCGACCGAGACGATGGGCTACCGCCGCCTGGATGCCGATGAACACGCCGTAGGCGGTGGACGGCGACGGATCGCCATCGCGGCTGCCGCCACCGAAGGCTTCGCGCTGGCCGGCGCCAGCCACGTGGCGGGTGCGTTCGGCCATGATCTGCATCTCGGCCACGCCGGTGCCGGAGTCCGCCGCGGTGATGTAGCGCCCGCCGAGGCTGTCGACGAAATCGCCCATGGCCTGGAACAGCGCCGCGCTCTTGCCGGTGTGCGGATCGCCGATGATCACCGCCTTGCCGCCACCCAGCGGCAGGCGCGCCAGGGCCGACTTGTAGGTCATGCCGCGCGACAGGCGCAGCACGTCGCGCAGCGCCTCCTCGTCCGAGGCGTAGTTCCACATGCGGCAGCCGCCCAGGGCCGGGCCGAGGGTGCTGTCGTGGATGGCGATGATGGCTTTCAGGCCGCTGGCCTTGTCGTGGCCGTAGACCACCTGTTCGTGCTGATCGAAGTCGACGTGGGTGAAGACGGACATCGGGTTACCTCGGGTATCGGATTGTAAAAGGCCGCCCCGCTCCCAGACGGGAGGGGGTGGCAAGGGGTGACGGGGGAAGGATCAGGCGGCCGGTTCGAACAGCTGCACCGCGGCGATCTCGCTGACGGCCATGCGCGCCTTGAGCTGCGCGGCCTGCTCACGTGCCTTGGCCAGCGCCGCTTCCTTGACGTGGCCGTAGCCGCGGATCTGCTCGGGAATCTCGGCCAGGGCCACCGCCGTGCGGTAGTTGCCGGCATCGAGCTCGGCGAGCAGATAGGCGACGGTCGCCTCGTACTCTTCGATCAGCTCGCGTTCGAGTTTGCGCTCGGCACTGTGGCCAAACGGATCGAGCACCGTGCCGCGCAGGAACTTGAAGCGCGCCAGCACGCCGAAGGCCTTGAGCATCCAGGGACCGAAGGCGCGCTTGCGCGGCTGACCGGTGACCGGATCGGGCTTGCTCAGCCAGCTCGGCGCCAGGTGGAACTGCAGCTGGTAGTCGCCCTCGAACTGGGCCTCGAGCTGCTTGCGGAAGGCGGCGTCGCTGTAAAGGCGCGCCACCTCGTACTCGTCCTTGTAGGCCAGGAGCTTGAAGTAATAGCGTGCCACCGCCTTGCTCAGGCGCTGCTCGGCGTCAGTGTCGGCCTGGCGCACGCGCTCGACCAGCTCGCGGTAGCGCGCGGCGTAGGCGGCGTTCTGGTAAGCACTCAGACGCTGCGCACGATCCTCGACGATCTCCTCCAGACTCTGGCAACGCGGCGCCTCGACCACCTTGGGCGCGGCCAGCTTCTCCACCGCGGCGAGGTCGTGGGCGGCGCGACGGCCCCAGAGGAAGGCCTGCTGATTGAGCTGCACGGCCACGCCGTTGAGTTCGATGGCCTTGTTGATGGCTTCGGCCGATACCGGCACCAGACCCTTCTGATAGGCGTAGCCGAGCATGAACAGGTTGGTGGCGATGCTGTCGCCAAGCAGGCGGGTAGCCAGACGGGTGGCATCGACGAACTGGGTCTTGGCCGCGCCGACCGCCTCGACGATGGCCTCGCGCATGGCGGCGCCGGGCACCTGGGCATCGGGGTTGCGGGTGAACTCGGCGGTGGCCGCCTCGTGGCTGTTGACCAGCGCATGGGCGATCTTGTCGTTGAGCTTGGCCAGGGCCTCTTCGCTGGCGGAAACCACCAGGTCGCAACCGAGCAGCAGATCGGTCTCGCCGGCGGCGATGCGCACCGCGTAGATAGCCTCCTGTTTGGCGGCGATGCGGATATGGGTGACCACCGGGCCGAACTTCTGCGCCAGGCCGGCCTGATCCAGCACCGTGCAGCCCTTGCCTTCGAGATGCGCGGCCATGCCCAGCAGCGCGCCGACCGTGGTCACGCCGCTGCCGCCGACGCCGGGCAGGAGGATGTTCCACGGACGCTCCAGCGCAGGCTGGCGCGGCTCCGGCAGGGCGATGAAGAGCGCGCCCAGGCCAACCGCCTCGGGCTTGCGCAGACTACCGCCATGCACGGTGACGAAGCTCGGACAGAAGCCTTCCAGGCAGCTGAAATCCTTGTTGCAGGCGTTCTGGTCGATCTCGCGCTTGCGCCCCAGCTCGGTCTCCAGCGGCAGCACCGACAGGCAGTTGGACTTGACGCTGCAGTCGCCGCAGCCCTCGCACACCGCCGGGTTGATAAAGGCGCGTTTCTGCGGATCCACAAGCTTGCCGCGCTTGCGCCGGCGGCGCTTCTCGGTGGCGCAGGTCTGATCGTAGAGGATCACCGACACGCCCTTGAACTCGCGCAGCTCACGCTGCACGGCGTCCAGCTCGCGGCGATGGTGGAAGGTGACGATTGGCGCGAAGGTGGCGCGGGTCGGGTACTTGTCCGGCTCGTCGCTGACCAGGGCGATGCGCTTGACCCCCTCGGCATAGACCTGCTGGCTGAGCTGGTCGATGCGCAGCTCGCCGTCGATGGGCTGGCCGCCGGTCATGGCTACCGCGTCGTTGTAGAGAATCTTGTAGGTGATATTGACCCCGGCGGCGACCGAGGCGCGCAGGGCCAGCTGGCCGGAATGGAAGTAGGTGCCGTCGCCGAGGTTCTGGAACACGTGCGGGGTGTCGGTGAACGGCGCCTGGCCGATCCAGGTGGCGCCCTCGCCGCCCATCTGGGTGAAGGTGTCGGTGTTGCGGTCCATCCACTGGGTCATGTAGTGGCAACCGATGCCGCCCAGGGCGCGGCTGCCTTCCGGCAGCTTGGTCGAGCTGTTGTGCGGGCAGCCGGAGCAGAAATGCGGGGTGCGCGCGGTGTGGTGCTTGGGCGCAGCCAGCGCCGCCTCCTTGGCGGCGAGGAAGGCCAGGCGTTCCTCGATCACCGGGCTGGAATAGATCGGTGCCAGGCGCTTGGCGATCACCCGGGCGATCATCGCCGGGGTCAGCTCGGAGAGGTTCGGCAGCAGCGAATTGCCGTCCTCATCGAACTCACCGACCACTCGCGGGCGCTTGCCCACCGGCCAGTTGTAGAGCTGACCGGTCAGCTGGTCCTCGATGATGCTGCGCTTTTCCTCCACCACCAGAATCTCGTCCAGGCCCTCGGCGAACTCGTGCACCGACACCGGCTCCAGCGGCCAGCTCATGCCGACCTTGAGCACGCGCAGGCCGACCTGGGCGCAGAGCGCCTCGTCCAGACCGAGGTCGTTGAGCGCCTGGCGCACGTCCAAATAGGATTTTCCCGTGGTGATAATGCCCAGGCGCGGGTTGGGCGAATCGAGCTTGATCTGATTGAGGTTGTTGGCCAGGGCGAAGGCACGCGCAGCGTAGATCTTGTAGGTGTTGAGGCGCTTTTCCTGGACCAGGGGCGGGTCCGGCCAGCGGATATGCACACCGTCTTCCGGCAGCTTGAAGTCGGTGGGAATCTTCACCTCGACCCGCAGCGGATCGACATCCACCACGGCCGAGGAATCGACGTTCTCGGCGATGGTCTTCAGCGCCACCCAGCAACCGCTGTAGCGCGACAGTTCCCAGCCGATGATGCCGTAGTCGAGGATTTCCTGAACGTTGGCCGGGTTCAACACCGGAATCGAGGCGGCGATAAAGGCGTGCTCGCTCTGGTGGGCGATGCTCGAAGACTTGCAGCCATGGTCGTCGCCTGCCAGCAGCAGCACGCCGCCATGGGGGGAGACGCCGGCCGAGTTGCCGTGCTTGAACACGTCGCCGCAGCGATCCACACCCGGGCCCTTGCCGTACCACATGGCGAACACGCCGTCGTAGCGCGCGCCGGGGAACAGGCTGGTCTGCTGGCTGCCCCAGCAGGCGGTGGCGGCCAGCTCTTCGTTGACCCCGGGCTGGAAGTGGATGTGGTTGTCCTTGAGGTACTGCTTGGCGTCCCACAGGCTCTTGTCCAGGTTGCCCAGGGGCGAGCCGCGGTAACCGGAAATGAAGCAGGCGGTGTTCAGACCATGGGCGGCGTCACGCTGCTTCTGCAGCATGGGCAGGCGGGTCAGCGCCTGGGTGCCGGTCAGGTAGAGGTGACCGGTGGCGAGACGGTACTTGTCATCCAGGCGGATCTCGGCCAGTGACATGGGGTGCTCCTCTTATTCTTATGGAGAGCGGGGATGGCAACGGTAGGTGCCACCCTGTTCTGCCCCGCCAGGATCGCTGTACGGGACGACTGGCAAAGATCATGACCGAGGAGTTCCGCTTTTTTCTTTCTATTTGCAGGCCGAATTGCTGATACTGCGCATGATCCTTCCAACAATCACAAGAAAATGGAAACAGTCATGCAGGACAAGCTGAGCCCCATCGACCGCAAGATTCTTCGCCTACTGCAGCACGACGCCGACCTGTCCGCCGCCGAGGTGGCGGAAAAGGTCGAGCTGTCGCAATCGCCGTGCTGGCGGCGGATTCACCGCATGCAGGAGGAAGGCCTGATCGAACGCAAGGTCGCCCTGCTCAACCCCAAGCAGCTGGGCCTGGGCATGACGGTGTTCGTCGACATCAAGCTGTCGGCCCACGGTCGCGGCAATCTGGAAGAGTTCGAGCAGGCGGTGGTGGGCTACCCGCAGGTGCTGGAGTGCTACACCATGGCCGGCGGCTCGGACTACCTGCTCAAGGTGGTGGCGCGCGACATCGCCGACTACGAGCGCTTTCTGCGCGACCACCTGCTGCAGCGCCCGCACGTGCAGGAGGCGCACTCGCATATCGCCATGAGCGAGGTCAAACGCACCACCGAGCTGCCGTTGGATTAGGGCCGCCGCGGGCCGTGCGCACCCTGTATCAGTCCGGCGAGCGCAAGCCGAGGCCTAAGGCAGCCGTTGGCCCCCAGGCTGCGCCGTGCGTACCAAAGTCGCCTCTGCCCCGGAATCCCCAGGGGCCGCCCCCGCCCAGCGCAAGGCCAGCGGCCCGAGCAACAGCAGCAGCCCCATCAGGGCGAAGGCCGCCCACCAGCCGAGCAACCGGTCGTCGCCCAGAGCGTCGAGGCACATGCCGAACAGCAGCGGGCCGAGGAAGGCGCCGGTAAAGCCGGTGCAGGAATACAGCGCCATGGCCGCGCCGCGGTGGCTGGCCGGCGCGGCGCCGATCAGCCCGGCAGTGAGCGAGGCGGAGTCGGCGGTGACGGTCACCGCGTAGAGCAGGATCAACAGCAGCAACGCCCAGAAAGGCAGCGCCGCGCCCAGGCCGATCAGCCCGGCCAGCAGCGCCGACATCAGCATCACCGCGATCAGCCAGCGCTCACGGCCGACCCGCAGCGCCAGCTCGTTGCCGAGGATGCTCGCCGGCATGCCGATCAGGGTCGCCAGCATCGCCACCCAGGTGGCGGACAGCCAGGGCTCGACGCCCTGCAAGCGCCCGGCGAACACCACGAAGGCCACCAGCCAGGCACGCAGGGCGAACAGCTCCAGGTTGTGCACCGCATAGGCCAGGCAGTAGGCCAGCACCGCGCGGCTTTTCAGCGGCGCCAGGTCCAGCAGCCGGCGTGGCTCATGGGCCACCACCGGTTTGGGCGCCAGCCCCCACTGCACCATGGCCCAGGCCAGCAAGGCGCAGGCGCCGCTGAGCAGCGCCGGCAATTGCCAGCCGCCGAGTTTGGCCAGCTCGCCGGCGAGAATGAAGGACAGCGCCGTGCCCAGGCCGAAGCTGGCGGTGTAGAAGGCGATGGCGCGTGACTGCGCGGCGCCGTCGATACGCTCGGAGAGCGCCTTGAGTCCTGGCATATAGGTGCCGGCCAGGCCGATACCGGCCAGCACCCGCCAGGCCAAGGCCGACCAGAAGCCTTCGGCGAAGACGAAACCGGCACTGGCCAGCGCCGTCAGCAGCATGGCCGCCAGGTAGATCAGTCGCGCGTCGTGACGGTCAGTCAGGCCGGTGAGCACCGGCACGGCGAGCATGTAGCCGAGAAAGAAGCCGCCGCCGATCCAGCCCGCCTCGGTGTTGGAGAGCCCCCACAGCTGCTGGAACTCCGGCAGCAGCGCGGCGAACAGGGCGAAGCCGGCCATGCCCAGGGTCTCGGCCGTGCACAGCAGCAACGTCAGGCGACGGGCGTTGTTCACAGCACGCGCCCGTCGCTGGCCAGCGTCACCCCCGGCGGCAGCGCGTCGGGATGATCCAGCAACCAGGCGTCGAAGCTATGGCCGATATGGGTCAGCACCGCTTGCTTCGGCTGCAAACGTTCGATGACCTCCAGCGCGCGGGTCAGGTCGTTGTGGTTGCGCGGCGCCAGCGGCTGCGGCGCGGTGGAGCAATCGAGCACCAAGAGATCCAGCGGCGCGCGATCCAGCTCGGCGCAGCTGGCCTCGGGTACGCCGACCGTGTCGGTAAGGTAGGCGATGCGCCGGCCCTGCCCTTCGAGCCCTTGCCCTTCGAACAGGTAACCGAAGGTCGGCTTGGAATGCGTCAGCGGCAACGCGGTGACCCGTAACTCACCCAATGCGCGGCGCTCGAAGGCGGCGAACGGCTGGCTGAAGTCGAGAATGCCGGGGTGCTTGTACAGATCGGCCAGGCCCTCCGGGTCATCCGGACCATGTACCGGAATCACCAGTCCCTGGCCCCAGCGCAGGTGCAACAGGCCCTGGGCGTGGTCGGCGTGGTAGTGGGTCTGCAGAATGCCGCTGAGACTGTGCGGCGCGAAGCGCTCGGTGAGATCGGTCAGGCCGCTGTCGATCAGCCAGCGCTGCGCGCCGCATTCGATCAGCGCGCAACAGGGGCCACGGCGCCGCGCCGGATACACGCGCGCCGCATCGCAGGCCGGGCAACTGCAGTTGTACACGGGCACCTGACGGGCATCGCCGGTGCCAAGCAGGGTCAGGCGCATTGGCGGGTCTCATCGAGCAGATGCAGCAGGCGGCTGACGGTTTGTTGCAGGGGGCCGGAGTTGTCGAGGATGACAGTGCGTTCCCTATCCTCCTGCTGCAACTTGCGACTGCGCGCCAGGCGCTGCTCGATCTGCTCCGGCGTTTCCCGGCCACGGGCTAGCAAGCGCTGGCGCAGCACCGCTTCGTCGACCTGCAGCAATATCGCCAGCAGCTGCGGATAGCGCTGACGAGCCGCCTCGAGATGACCGCGCGAGCCATTGATCAGCACGTCCTGGCCGGCGCTCAGCCAGTCGTCGATCTCGCGCGGGATGCCGTAGGCCAGGCCATTGGCACGCCAACTCAGGGCGAAGGCACCCTCGCCTTCCAGGCGCTCGAACTCTGCCGGGGTGACGCCCAGCGCGTCCTCGCCGACGGACTCGGCGCTGCGGGTGATCACCCGCCGGGCGAAACGGCAGCCGTGCGCCTCCAGCGGCGCACGCGCGGCCTGCAACAGGCTGTCCTTGCCCGAGCCCGAAGGCCCCATCAGATAGATCAACCTGCCCTGCATCAGAATACCCTTCGTGCTTGGCGCCACACCTGCTGGATCACCGGTTGCTGGCCATGCGCCCTGGCCTGTACCAGGTCGGCGCGCAGACCGACGCGGATCTCGCCGCGATCATCCAGTCCGGCCGCCCTGGCCGGCGCGCGGCTTACGGTGGCGATGGCCGCAGGCAAATCATAGTCGTTGTCCTGCCCGGCGAGCAGCCAGGCCGCATGCAGCAGGCTGGCCGGGTAGTAGTCGCTGGAGAGGATATCCAGTACGCCGTGACGCGCCAGTTCCGCGGCGGCGATATTGCCCGAGTGCGAGCCGCCGCGCACCAGGTTCGGCGCGCCCATCAGCACCTTCAGCCCCAGCTCGTGGCTGGCCTTGGCCGCTTCCAGGGTGGTGGGGAACTCGGCGATAGCCATGCGGAAGCCGGCCGACTCTTGCACATGGGCCAGGGTTGCATCGTCGTGGCTGGCCACCGAGATACCCCGGCTGTCGCAGTCCTCGACGATGGCGCGACGCTGGCGGTCGCTGTACTGGCGCGAGTTGGCGATCTGCTCCTGAAGGAAATCCTCCATCTCCGCCGGGCTCAGGTGGTACTTGCCCATGTAGTACTCGCGATACTTCTCCACCTTGGCGAACTGGCGCTGGCCGGGTGAGTGGTCCATCACCGACACCAGCGCCACCAACGGGTGCTCCACCAGGTCGCGGTAGATGGTCAGAGCATCGGGGTGGCACAGCTCGCAGCGCAGGTGCAGGCGGTGCTCGGCGCGGGTCTGCCCGGCCGCCTCGGCGGCGGCAATGGCCTCGATCATCGCGGGTAATTGCTGCATGCGCCGGCCACGCGGGTTGATGTCGCCGATGGACAGCGCATCGAATACCGTGGTGATGCCAGCGGCGACGATCTGCGCATCGTGGGTCAGCACCGCCGAAGCCGAGGGCCAGTCCACACCAGGGCGCGGGGTCATGTGCTTTTCCAGGTTGTCGGTGTGCAACTCCACCAACCCCGGCAGCAGGTAGTCGCCGCCCAGGTCCTGGGCCTGCGGCAGGCGGCTGGTGCCCTCATCCACCGCGGCGATCAGCCCGTCACGCAGCAGCAGCGAGCCGAGGAACTCGCGTTCGGCAGTAACGATACGGGCGTTGCTGAGAATCTGCTCAGACGACATAGACGTACTCCGGTTGCGCCGCGGCGGCGCTCATGTCGAGGTAACGGTCGGCCACCGCCTCGCGGGCGATGCGGTCGTGGAAGATGCCGATCAGCGCGCTGCCCGCGGCCTTGGCCTCATTGATCAGCTCAAGCACCACCTGGCGGTTGGCGTCGTCCAGCGAGGCGGTGGGTTCGTCCAGCAGCAGCACCGGCCACTCGACCATGAAGCCGCGGGCGATGTTGACGCGCTGCTGCTCACCGCCGGAGAAGGTGCCCGGCGCCAGTTGCCACAGCGCCTCGGGGATATTCAGCCGACTCAGCAGGCTCTTGGCCCGCGCCTCGGCGTCGCTGCGCGTCCAGCCGCGTGACAGCGCCGGCTCCATCACCACGTCCAGGGTCGAGACGCGCGGGATGACCCGCAGGAACTGGCTGACGTAGCCCAGGCTGTGCCGACGCACCGCCAGCACCTGGCGTGGTTCGGCGCCGACCAGCTCCACCGGCTCGCCCTGGTGACGGATGCGAATGCTGCCGCCGGCCGCCAGATAGTTGCCGTACAGGGTGCGCAGCAGGGTCGACTTGCCGGCGCCGGACTGGCCGTGCAGCACCAGACACTCGCCACCGCGCACGGCGAAATTCAGATCACGCAGCACCTGCAGGACGACGCCGTTCTGCTGGTGCAGGGTGAAGGTCTTGCTGAGGCCGCTGACCTCGATCAGGTTGTTCATACACACCTCGATTGCTGTCGTAGCCCGGATGCAATCCGGGGGTGGCGGGCACGGGCTTCCCGGATTTCATCCGGGCTACGGGTTGACGGTTGCAGGCCGTAGGGCGGGTGTAACCCGCCATTGCCGTGGCGGGTTACACCCGCCCTACATCCCGCGTAATGCGCAAGCGGGCAGCTCTCAGTCATGGCTGCAACACCGACGACACCAGCAGCTGCGAATAGGGATGCTGCGGGTCGTCGAGAATCTGGTCGGTCAGCCCCGCCTCCACCACGCGCGAGCGGCGCATCACCATCAGGCGGTCGGCCAGCAGGCGCGCCACCGCCAGGTCGTGGGTGACGATCACCACCGCCAGGTCCAGTTCGCGCACCAGGCCGCGCAGCAGGTCGAGCAGGCGCGCCTGCACTGATACGTCCAGCCCACCGGTGGGCTCGTCCATGAACACCAGGCGCGGCGCGGAGACCAGGTTGCGGGCGATCTGCAGGCGCTGCTGCATGCCACCGGAGAAGGTGCGCGGCAGGTCATCGATGCGCGCCGGGTCGATCTCCACCTGGCTCAGCCAGTCGAGCCCGGCGGCGCGCAGCTCTCCGTAGTGGCGCACGCCCTGAGCCATCAGCCGCTCGCCGATGTTGGCGCCGGCCGACACCGCCATGCGCAGGCCGTCACGCGGGTTCTGCTCGACGAAGCCCCACTCGGTGCGCAGCAGCGTGCGCCGCTCGGCCTCGCTGGCGCTGTACAGGTCGAGCCACTGACCACTGCGCGCGCGATAACTCACGCTGCCGCGATCCGGTCGGCAACGGCCGGAGAGCAGGCTGAGCAAGGTGGACTTGCCCGATCCCGACTCGCCGACGATGCCCAGCACCTCGCCGGGATAGAGGTCGAAACTCACGCCCTGGCAACCCTTTTCCGGGCCGTACAGGCGGGTCAGGTCGCGCGCCGAGAACAGCGGCTCGGCCGCTGCCACGGCAGGTTGCAGACGTTCGGCGGCGCTCATTGCAGGTTCTCCTCGGTACGCTGGCGGCAGTAGTCGGTGTCGGAGCAGACGTAGCGCTTGCTGCCGGCGTCGTCGACGATCAACTCGTCGAGGTAGGACTCGCTGCTGCCACAGAAGGCGCAGCACTCGTCCCACTGCTGGACCGCGAAGGGGTGATCCTCGAAGTCCAGGCTAACCACCCGGGTAAAGGGCGGCACTGCGTACAGGCGCTTTTCACGACCGGCGCCGAACAGCATCAGCGCGGGGCTCATGTCCAGCTTGGGGTTGTCGAATTTCGGGATCGGCGAGGGGTCCATCACGTAGCGCTCGTCCACCGTCACCGGATAGGCGTAGGCGGTGGCGATATGGCCGAAGGTGGCGATGTCCTCGTACAGCTTCACATGCATCACGCCGTAATCCTCCAGCGCATGCATGGTCCGCGTCTCCTGCTCGCTCGGCTCGATAAAGCGCAGCGGCTCGGGAATCGGCACCTGGTAGACCATGATCTGCCCGGCCGACAGCGGCATTTCCGGGATGCGGTGGCGGGTCTGGATCACGCTGGCCTCCATCGTGCGTTCGGTGGTGGCGACACCTGCTGTACGGGCAAAGAAGCGGCGGATCGACACCGCGTTGGTAGTGTCGTCAGCGCCCTGATCGATGACCTTGAGCACATCGTTCGCCCCGAGAATGGCGGCGGTCAGCTGCATGCCGCCGGTGCCCCAGCCATAGGGCAGAGGCATCTCGCGGCCACCGAAAGGCACCTGGTAACCGGGGATCGCCACCGCCTTGAGCAGACCGCGGCGGATCATGCGCTTGGTCTGCTCATCCAGATAGGCGAAGTTGTAGGCCGACGCCTCGTGGGCGCCGCTTGCGATGGAAAGGTTCATCAGCGGTTCTCCTCTGCCGGCGCCTGACGGCGCAGCTTGCGGATCAGTTCCAGTTCGGCCTGGAAGTCGACGTAGTGCGGCAATTTGAGGTGCGAGACGAAGCCGGCAGCCTCGACGTTGTCGCAGTGCATCAGCACGAATTCCTCTTCCTGCGCCGGGCCCTGCACCTCTTCGCCGTACTCGCCGGCACGCAGCGCGCGGTCGACCAGGGCCATGCCCATGGCCTTGCGCTCGGCGTAGCCGAAGGCCAGGCCGTAGCCGCGGGTGAACTGCGCCTGCTCGGCGCTTTCCCCGACGAACTGGTTGACCATCTCGCATTCGGTGATTTCGATGTCGCCCAGCGGCACGGCGAAGCCCAGTTCGGCGGGCGTCATCCACACCTCGACATCGCCGATGCGGATCTCCCCAGCGAAGGGGTGATTGCGCCCGTAGCCGCGCTGGGTGGAATACCCCAGCGCCAGGAGGAAGCCCTCGTCGCCACGGGCCAGCGCCTGCAGACGCTCGGCGCGGCTGGCGGGAAAGGCCAGCGGCTCGCGGGTGATATCGGGCACCGGCGCGCCGTCGTCCGTCTCACGGGCCATCAGCCCTTCGTCAGCGAGAAAGTCCAGCACTCGCGGACAGGGCTTGGGCTCATCGGTAGCGACTGCTTCCGGCGCCGGATACTCGCCCTCGGCCAGCAGAGCGAAGTCCAACAAGCGGTGGGTGTAATCGAAAGTCGGGCCGAGCAGCTGACCGCCGGGCAGGTCCTTGAAGGTCGCGGAAATGCGCCGCACCAGCTGCATCTGCGTGGTATCCAGCGGCTCGCTGGCACCGAAGCGCGGCAGCGTGGTGCGGTAGGCGCGCAAGAGGAAGATGGCCTCCATCAGGTCACCGGCTGCCTGCTTGATCGCCAGCGCGGCCAGTTCCTCGTCGTACAGCGAGCCTTCGCTCATGACGCGGGCCACGGCCAGCGGCAGTTGCTGGCGCACCTGCTGCACGCTCAGTTCGGCGATGGAAGTATCGCCACGGCGACGATTGGCCAGCAGCTGATGAGCATTGTCGATGGCGCGTTCGCCACCCTTGACGGCGACATACATCAGGCGGCCTCCTCGTTCTCGATCAGCACGCGGGTGCTGCGCGGCAGGCCGATGACCTCGCCGCCAGCGGCGAAGAAGCAATCCAGGCCACGGGGAAAGGCACTGCGCGCCTGGCGTTGCTGCCAGAACGTGGCCGGCAGCGGCAGGCTGACGCTGCGCACATCCTTGATGCCCGGACCGCGCCAGCGCAGGGCCGGGCCGGCGTGCAGATCGTCGAGCTGGATCAGCAGCGTGCAGGACTGATCCGGGTAGCGCTCGCTGCCGTTGTCGAAATCCGACAAATCATCCAGTTCGCTCTCATCGAGCAGGGCGAACAGGGCGATCTCGCGCTCGGCAACGATCGGGCAACCGCAGTGGAAGGCCAGGTTGGCGCGAATCAACGGTGTATCGAAGCGCGGCGCCAGCCATAGCGGCGTGTCGCTGTCGAGAAAGGCCAGGCACAGGCCATAAGTGGCCGGCGTCAGACCACCCAGCGCGTGGGCACGGTCCATGGCCCGTGGCATACCCGGTTCGGCCAGGGCAGCGAGGGCGGCGCGGAAGCTGAGCTGGGCGTCCAGCACCGGGTCGTCGAAAGCCGGTTGCAGCCAGTGCGAGCTGTGCGGCGTAGTCATCAATCCTCTCCTCTGACCAGGGTGAAGAACTCCACCTGGGTGGTGGCAGTCTGTGCGGCCCGGGCCAGTCGCTGTTCGCGCTGCTGGCGGGCCAGGGGTTCGATCAGGTCAACGAGCCAGCGCGCCTGGTCACCGCCCTGCAGGTGGGCGTCGGCCAGGGCGGCCAGTTCGGCGCGGCGCTTGTCGCGACCAGCCAGGTAGCTGTAGCCGGTACGGCCGTCGGCCAGGCGCACCACGCAGCGGGTCACGGTCATCTCACCGAGGTTGAAGGCGCTGCCGGTGCCACCCATGCGCCCGCGCACCAGGGTCATGCCTACCTCGGGGGCGCGGATCAGCTGATAGGCGCTGTCTTTCAGCGCCGCCTCGTGGGCATCGAGGGCGTCACCGGCGCGGGCCAGCACGCCCATCCAGCGCTGGCGCGCGGCGATGTTCGGATCAAGGTCGTTCATGCGGGTCTCCATCAGGTCGCTACCTGGTACTGGAAGCGGTCGGCGCGGCTACTGGACTGCGCCAGCTCCACCGCCCGGCCAGCGGGGTCGCGGGACAGGGTGAGTACGCTGAGCAGCGGCGCATGGCGCGGCATCAGCAGGTGCGCGGCTTCTTCGCGGCTGGGCAGACGCGCACCAATTAGGCTGAAAGTGCGCGCCAGCGGCAGGTCGCGCTCGGCCAGGTACTGGCGCAGCGAACCGCCCTGGTAGTCGGCCAACAGTGGCGCCAGGCTGGCGCAGAAACGGTGGCGGATCAGGCTCAGCGGCTGGCCTTCGAGCAGGCGCAGGGTGGTCAGCTCGATCAATTCGCTGCCGTCGGGCAGTTGCAAATGCTGGCATTCCTCACTGCTGCCAGTGCGGCTCAGGCGCTCGATCAGTCTGGCCTCGACGCGGTGGCCGAGCGCCGACAGCGACTGGCTGAAGGCGCTGCCCGCTTCCACCGGATACACCAGCGGCTTGGCCAGCACCTGGGTGCCCTTGCCCTGGCGGCGCAGCAGGCGGCCTTCGAGCACCAGCTCGTCCACCGCGCGGCGCAGGGTGTGGCGGTTGACGGCAAAGCGCGCAGCCAGTTGCAGCTCACCCGGCAGGTAGTCGCCCGGGCTCATGCGCTGCAGCTCCTCGCGCAGCACGGCGGCCAGCTCGCGGTACAGCGGTTCGATTCGTCTAGACAAGTGCATGGCTTAAGAAAGGCGCTCGCAGGCGCCCATCTCCTTTAGATGAAGAGTTTGCGCAGGCGCTGGGAGAGGATGTCGATGGCGCTCACCACCAGAATGATCACGATCAGCAGGGCGCAGGTCTGGGCGAACTGGAAGCCGCGAATGGCCTCCCAGAGGATCACCCCGATGCCGCCGGCGCCGACCATGCCAACCACGGTGGCCGAGCGCACGTTGGACTCGAAGCGGTACAGCGAGTAAGAAATCCACAGCGGCAGCACCTGCGGGATGACGCCGAAGATCACCTCCTGCAGGGCACTGGCACCGGTGGCACGCACGCCTTCGACCGGGCCCGGATCGATGGCCTCGACCGCCTCGGCGAACAGCTTGGCCAGCACCCCCGTGGTGCTGATGAACAGCGCCAGCACGCCGGCGAAGGGACCGAGGCCGACCGCGACGACGAAGAGCATGGCGAAGACCATTTCATTGATCGAACGGCAGGCATCCATCACCCGGCGTACCGGCTGGTAGACCCACCAGGGCACGATGTTCTCGGAACAGAGGATGCCCAGCGGAATGGCGCAGACGATGGCCAGCACCGTGCCCCACAGGGCGATCTGTACGGTGACGACCATTTCCTTGAGGTAGTGCTGCCAGTTGCTGAAATCCGGCGGGAAGAAGTCGGCGGCGAAGGTGGCCATGTTGCCGGCATCGCGCACCAGCGCCAGCGGGTTCATTTCCGCGCCCTGCCAGGACCAGGCGAGCACGGCGCAGAACAGGCCCCAGCCGATCAACTGCAACCAGCTGCGTTTGCTATCGACGGTCGGGGTATGGGTGGTCAAAGTGGTCATCGAGGCATCTCGGGGAAAACGACTGCAGTCAGCCCCTCGGTCGATGCCGAGGGGCTGCCAGGATCAACCGGCGCTGGCGCCGCCCTGCTTCTCAAGCTCGGCCATGCGCTGCTCGAGCTTGGCCAGTTCGGCGTCCAGTTCCTTGAGCTGAGCCTGCTTGTCGGCATCCTTGAGCTTGTCGTTGTTGGCCACTTCGGTGCGTTTCTTGAACAGCTCGAGCTGACGAATCGGCAGCAACTGATCGTTATCGGAAGCCTTGAACTGACCCCACTGCAGGCCCTCGAGCACCTTCTTCTCCTCCGCCTTGGCACCGTAGGTCATGAAGAAGTCGCGCAGCTTGTCGCGGGTTTCCTGCGGCAGGTTCTTGCGCCAGACGATGGGATCGGACGGAATCAGCGGCGAGGTCCAGATCACCTTGAGCTGCGCGGCCTTGTCCGGCGCGGTGATTTCCAGACGTTCCATGCCCTCGCTGTTGAAGGTGCCGACATCGACCTGCTTGTTGGCCACCGACAGTGCGTTGACCTCGTGGCTGCCGTTGAGCGAGCGTTTGAAGATCTTGCCGGCGTCGGCGTTGTTCTGGGCGAACACGTAGTAACCGGGCACCAGGTAACCGGAGGTGGAGTTCGGGTCGCCGTTGGCGAAGGTCAGGCTCTTGGCATTCTTGAGCATGTCCTCGACCGAGTCGATCGGGCTGTCCTTGTGCGCTACCAGCAGGCTGTAGTAACCCTGCGCGCCGTTGGCCGCCACGGTCTGGGCGAAGATCTCGCCGCCGGCGCGGTCCACCGCTTCCATCGCCGACTTGTTGCCGTACCAGGCCACGTCGACCTTGTCGAAGCGCATGCCCTGGATGATCCCGGCATAGTCCGGAGCGAAGAAGGCGTTGATCTTCACCCCGGTCTGCTTGCTCATGTCAGCCAGGAAGGGATCCCACATGGCCTTGAGGTTCTGCGAGGACTCGGTGGAGATGATGCCGAAGTTGAGTTCCTCGGCGGCCTGGACCGAGCCCAGCAGGGAACCGGTGATGAGCGCGGAAGCAGCCAGCACCTGGCCGATGCGTTTGAACATGGAGCACACTCCTGTTGCTAGTTGGCGTTGGTTTTTCGAATGAGGAAAGTGACGTCAGGCCTTGGCCAGCGTCAGCGGACGTTCCACGGCGCGTGGGCGCTGCCCTTGCGGCAGCAGCAGGCTGATATCGAGATCGCCGCCGTAGAGGTCATTGAGGAAGTCGGGGTTGAAGCTTGCGGTGGGTCCGTCGAAATGAATGCGCCCGCCCTTGAGCGCCACGGCGCGCTGGCAGTAGCGCACCGCGTAGTCGACCTGATGCAGGGTCACCACCACCGTCTTGCCGTCGCGGCGGTTGATGTCGGCGAGAATTTCCATCACCTTGCGCGCCGACTCGGGATCGAGCGAGGCGATCGGCTCGTCGGCGAGGATCACCTCGGCCTGCTGACACAGGGCGCGGGCAATGGCCACGCGCTGCTGTTGGCCGCCGGATAGCGTGGAAGCGCGCTGGGCAGCGAAATCGGCCAGCCCGACCCGTTCGAGGGCGTCCATGGCGCGCTGCTTCTCCTCGGCGCTGAACAGGCTGAGGCTGCCACGCCAGCGCGGCATGCGGCCCAGGCCGCCGAGCAACACGTTCTGCAGCACGCTGAGGCGGCCGACCAGATTGAACTGCTGGAAGATGTAGCCGATGTCGGCACGCAGGCGACGCACCTCGCCGTTCAAGCGGCCTTCGGCCTGCACCTGGCGACCAAGCACCTCGATGCTGCCGCCGCCGGTGCGGTCGCAGCAGGCCAGGCCGGCCAAATGCCGCAGCAGGGTCGACTTGCCCGAGCCGGAGGCACCGATCAGCGCCACCATCTCGCCCGGCTGCACCGACAGCGCCAGGTCGAGCAACGCCTGTTTGCGGCCGAAGCTCTTGTTCAGACGGTCGACTCGAATCACTGCGCGCATGGGCTGGCCCTCTACTATCATTGGCGATAAGAAGGCGGCGCCTGGCCGCCACCTGGTGTAGACCAAGGTAGGCACAAGCTGTGTCAGAGCCGTGAAACTGGGATGACGATCGAGTGACCGGAGCTTGAATTTTTTATGCCCGAGCACAGCCCGAGCACGACTTCTGCCGAGTACTGCGCATTTCTGACAGCCGGTGCTGGCATATCGCCTTTACCTGGCCCAAAATTCGACACGTAATTGGCGTCAAGGAACTGTTCAGATGACCCTTAGGTCATAACGACGCATAACGCGATACTGGTTGAACGGCTAGTGCTAAAGATGGTCAAACCGGTGACAATCTTGAAACTGACTACCAGTCTCGCTCTCCTGAACTAACCGGTTTAATGTATGCGCCCTATGAAACAGGCTACCTATTCCAGCCGCACGGCTGACAAATTCGTCGTTCGCTTGCCCGATGGCATGCGTGAGCGTATCGCTGACGTAGCACGCAACCATCATCGCAGCATGAACTCGGAAATCATCGCCCGCCTGGAGCAGAGCATGCTGCAGGAAGGCGCCCTGGGCGACGAGCTCAACCTGCGTCTCGACAGCCCCGAGCTGAGCCTGCACGAGCGCGAACTGCTGCAGCGTTTCCGTCAGCTGTCGCGCCGCCAGCAGAACGCCCTGGTCGCCCTGATCGCCCACGACGTGGAAATGGCCGCCGAAGAAGCCTGAGGCGAGCCCCCACAAAAAAACCGGCCTTGAGCCGGTTTTTTTGTGGGGGTATTAAAGGCGCGGAGCGAACTCCGCGCCTTCTTCAGCCGACGAAGCTGAGCAGCACCCCCGCCGCCACTGCCGAGCCGATCACCCCGGCCACGTTCGGCCCCATGGCGTGCATCAGCAGGAAGTTCTGCGGATTGGCTTCCAGCCCCACCTTGTTCGACACCCTGGCAGCCATAGGCACCGCCGAGACGCCGGCCGAGCCGATCAGCGGGTTGACCTTGTGGGTGCTGAACACATTCATCAGCTTGGCCATCAGCACGCCGGCGGCGGTGCCGGCGCAGAAGGCGACCATGCCCAGCAGCAGGATGCCCAGGGTCTTCAGTTGCAGGAAGGCCTCGGCCGACAGCTTGGAACCCACGGTCAGACCGAGGAAGATGGTGACGATGTTGATCAGCGCGTTGCGCGAGGTATCGGCCAGGCGCTCGACCACGCCACATTCGCGCAGCAGGTTGCCGAGGGCGAACATGCCGATCAGCGGCGCGGCGTCCGGCAGCAGCATGCCGATCAGCAGGCACAGCACGATGGGGAAGATGATCTTCTCGGTCTGCCCCACCGGACGCAGCTGCTGCATGACGATGGCGCGCTCCTCCTTGGTGGTCAGCGCGCGCATGATCGGCGGCTGCAGCAGCGGCACCAGGGCCATGTAGGCATAGGCCGCCACGGCGATGGGGCCGAGCAAGTGCGGCGCCAGCTTGGAGGTGACGAAGATCGAGGTCGGCCCGTCCGCCCCGCCGATGATGGCGATGGATGCCGCCTCCTTGAGGCTGAACTCCATCCCCGGAATGCCGATGGCGGTGATCGCCAGGGCGCCGAGCAGGGTGCCGAAGATGCCGAACTGCGCGGCGGCGCCGAGCAGCAGGGTCTTGGGGTTGGCCAGCATCGGTCCGAAGTCGGTCATGGCGCCGACGCCGAGGAAGATCAGCAGCGGGAAGATGCTGGTGGGCAGACCCACCTCATAGATCAGATGGAGGAAACCGGCGCCCTCGGCCATATTGGCCACCGGGATATTCGACAGCAGGCCGCCGAAACCGATGGGCACCAGCAACAGGGGCTCGAAGCCCTTCTTGATCGCCAGATAGATCAGCAGCATGCACACCGCGATCATGAACGCCTGACCGGGCTCCAGGTGGTACAGGCCGGTGCTCTGCCAGAGCTTGAGCAGCTTTTCCATGGTGCGCTCCTCAGCCGATGGTCAGCAGGCTGTCGCCCACCGCCACCGCATCGCCGACCTTGACGTTGACCGCCCCGACGCTGCCGGCCTTGAAGGCGCGGATCTCGGTTTCCATCTTCATCGCCTCGAGGATGATCACCAGCTGGCCCTCCTCCACGGCCTGGCCGGGTTGCACCAGCACCTTGAAGATATTGCCGGCCAGCGGTGCCGCCTGCGGCTCGCCACCCCCCACGGCAACGGGCGCGGCAGGTGCAGCCGCGGCGCTGCCAGCGAGCGGCTTGATGCCCTCGATATCGCCGCCCTCGCCCACCTGCACGACGAACGACTTGCCATTGACTTCGACGGTGTAGACCTCGGGTTTGCCGGCCTCGCGTGCAGGGGTTTCCTTGCCGGTCGGCGCCGGCTCGAAGGCCGCCGGGTTGCCGCGGTTCTCCAGAAACTTCAGGCCGATCTGCGGAAACAGCGCGTAGGTCAGCACGTCGTCGATCTCGTCGACGGCCAGCTTGATGCCCTTCTCCCGGGCGAGACCTTTGAGTTCGGCGGTCAGCTTGTCCATTTCGGCGTCCAGCAGGTCGGCCGGGCGGCAGGTGATCGCCTCGGCGCCATCGAGCACGCGCGCCTGCAGCTCGGCGTTGAACGGCGCGGGCGCGGCGCCGTACTCGCCCTTGAGCACGCCGGCGGTTTCCTTGGTAATGGACTTGTAGCGCTCGCCGGTGAGCACGTTGATCACCGCCTGGGTGCCGACGATCTGCGAAGTGGGCGTCACCAGCGGGATGAAACCAAGGTCTTCGCGCACGCGGGGGATCTCGGCCAGCACCTGGTCGAATTTATCCTGGGCGCCCTGCTCCTTGAGCTGGCTTTCCATGTTGGTGAGCATGCCACCCGGCACCTGGGCGACCAGGATGCGCGAGTCGACGCCCTTGAGGTTGCCCTCGAACTTCGCGTACTTCTTGCGTACTTCGCGGAAGTACGCAGCGATTTCCTCCAGCAGCTCCAGATTCAGCCCGGTGTCGCGCTCGGTGCCCTGGAACATGGCCACCACCGATTCGGTCGGCGAATGGCCGTAGGTCATCGACAGCGAGGAAATCGCGGTGTCGACGTTATCGATACCGGCCTCCACCGCCTTGAGGATGGCCACCGAAGACAGCCCCGCGGTGGCGTGGCACTGCATATGGATCGGGATGGCCAGGCTGGCTTTGAGTCGCGACACCAGCTCGAAGGCGGTGTAGGGCGTGAGGATGCCGGCCATGTCCTTGATGGCGATGGAGTCGGCGCCCATGTCCTCGATCTGCTTGGCCAGATCGACCCACATCTGCAGGGTGTGCACCGGACTGGTGGTGTAGGAGATGGTGCCCTGGGCATGCTTGCCCTGGCGCTTGACCGCCTGCAGGGCGGTCTGCAGGTTGCGCGGATCGTTCATCGCGTCGAACACGCGAAACACGTCGACGCCGTTGACGGCGGCGCGTTCGACGAATTTTTCCACCACGTCGTCGGCGTAGTGACGGTAGCCCAGCAGGTTCTGGCCGCGCAGGAGCATCTGCTGGCGGGTATTGGGCATCGCCTGCTTCAGCGCGCGGATGCGCTCCCAGGGATCTTCGCCCAGGTAGCGGATGCAGGCATCGAAGGTCGCACCGCCCCAGGACTCCACCGACCAGAAGCCGACCTGATCGAGCTTGGGCGCGATCGGCAGCATGTCCTCCAGGCGCACGCGGGTGGCCAGGATGGATTGGTGGGCGTCGCGCAGCACCACATCGGTGATCCCGAGTGCTTGTTTAACGGCAGTCATACAGGTGCTCCCTCTAGAACCGGATCAACCGCGGCGGGCGCGGTGCTGATGAATGGCGGATTGAATGGCGGCCAGCAATTCGGCATCCGGCTCCTGGCTGGCCGGTTTGCCGCTGGGTACTGCGGAAGAGGCGACGGGGGCAGGCGTGTGCGGGGCGAAGACTTCGATCAGACGCGACATCACGCGGATCGCCAGCACCAGCAGCACCAGAAAGACAAACACGAAACCCATGCCGAACAGCATGAGCTCGACACCCTCGAGCAGGAGTTCACTGGGGGTCATCTTGGCTCCTTTTGCCAGCAGCTCGCGGGCTGCATTCATTATTGATTAGGAGCGCCCGGGATCGGCCCCGGGCAAAGCTGGCGAACCTTAGCCTGAAACAAGCGTTTCAAGCAAACCTCAAACGGACCAGGCGGGCATTTTATGTAGTAGGCAACGCACTGCCACTACCAAAGACGAGGGCGCTCGCGCGAGGCCCGCTAGGAAGCCACGCCAGACCGGGAGACGACGGCGGGCGCCAGCGCCAGCAGCGCCTTGAAATGGCGGCATTCAGCGCCCGGGGTGCGCCCGAACAGGCGCTTGAACTCGCGACTGAACTGCGAAGGACTTTCGTAACCGACCCGCTGCGCCGCGTCGGCCGCGCTCATGCCGCTGCGAATCATCAGCAGGCGCGCCTGGTGCAGGCGGATGGCCTTGAGATACTGCAACGGCGAGCGACTGGTCACGGCCTTGAAGTGCACATGGAAGGCCGGCACGCTCATATTGGCCATCGCGGCCAGGGTCGCGACGTCGAGCGCCTGGGGATAATCGCTGTGGATGCGCCGCAGCACCCTGGCGATGCGGCCGAAATGGCTGCCCTGCGCCAGGGTCGCGCGCAGGCCGCCGCCCTGCTCGCCCTGCAACACGCGGAAGACGATCTCGCGCAGAATCGACGGCCCCAGCAAACGCGCCTCGTCCGGCTCGGCCAACGCCTCCAGCAGGCGCAACGTCGCCTCGCTCAACCTGGCATCCAGCGGGCTCGAACAGAGGGTGGCGGGCGCCGGGGGCGACGCCTCGTCCAGGCCGATGGCCAACTCCGCGACCAGTAACGGGTCGATGCGCAACGCCAGCCCCAGCAACGGCTCGGCCGCGCTGGCCTCGGTCTCGATGGAAAACGGCAGAGGCAGCGCCAGCACCAGGTAGTGCTGGGCGTCGTAGACATACAGCCTGCCGTCGTGCAACCCGCGCTTGCGCCCCTGGATGACGATGACGATGCTCGGTTCGTACAGCGCCGGCGTGCTGGGCAGCGGGCGATTGGCGCGCATGAAGGTCACGCCGTCGAGTAACGACTCGGTGTAGCCCTCTTCGGGGGCCAGGCGCAGCATCAGTTCCACCATGCGTTGGCGCCTATCGGATATCGCGATCATGGCTCTGGAGACTCGGCAGTTTCCGCGGGCCACATTCTATGGCCCTTGCAATAGAAACAGGCAAGATCGAAAGAGTAACCGGACTTAGCAGCCCGCCTCGCCCCGCCTAGCATGAGGCCTGCGCCCTGCACGCCGCAGGCGCTAGCCGCCAATAGGAGAATCGATCCATGAACCCGTTAGGACACCTCGGCGCCCTACTGCTCGGCGTACTGCTGAGCCTGCCGAGCTGGGCCGCCGGCGCCACGCAGGACAATCGCGCCCTGATCCAGCAGGCCT
Organism: Pseudomonas sp. NPDC077649; assembly: GCF_044542855.1. Classification (NCBI taxonomy): domain Bacteria; kingdom Pseudomonadati; phylum Pseudomonadota; class Gammaproteobacteria; order Pseudomonadales; family Pseudomonadaceae; genus Pseudomonas; species Pseudomonas sp. NPDC077649. Next base: position 516,971 of record NZ_JBITVF010000003.1, read on the forward strand.
TCGACGACTGGCGCAACGGCCAGGGCAGCGTCTTCGACCTGCTCGCCGAAGACGCCGTGTGGATAGTCGCCGGAAACAGCCCGGTATCAGCTACCTACCCCACACGCCAGGCGTTTCTCGAAGAGGCGGTCAAACCTATCACCGCCAAACTGGCGACGCCGATTACCCCCACGGTTCGCCAGCTGGTAGCGCAGGGGCCCTATGTGGTCGCGATCTGGGATGGCCAGGCGACCGCCCATGATGGCAGCCGCTATGAGAACAGCTACGCCTGGCACATGCAGCTCGAAGACGGCCGCATCACTCACGTCACGGCCTTCCTCGATACCTGGCGGCTGGTGCAACTGATGGAGCGGCCTACAGAAGGAAGATCGACGCCAGCCCCAGGAAAATGAAGAACCCGCCGCTGTCGGTCATCGCCGTGATCATCACGCTGGCACCCATGGCCGGGTCGCGCCCCAGGCGTGCCAGGGTCATGGGAATCAGCACGCCCATCAGCGCCGCCAGCAGCAGGTTGAGGGTCATCGCCGCGGTCATCACCACGCCCAGCGACCAGCTGTCGTAGAGCAGATAGGCCACCACGCCGATCACCCCGCCCCAGAGCAGGCCGTTGATCAGGGAAACGCCCAGCTCCTTGCGCAGCAGGCGCGAGGTATTGCCGGTGCCGACCTGGTCCAGCGCCATGGCGCGGACGATCATGGTGATGGTCTGGTTGCCGGAGTTGCCGCCGATGCCAGCGACTATGGGCATCAGCGCGGCCAGAGCCACCAGCTTCTCGATCGAGCCCTCGAACAGGCCGATCACCCGCGAGGCGAGAAAGGCGGTGACCAGGTTGATCGCCAGCCAGGCCCAGCGGTTGCGCACCGACTTCCACACCGAGGCGAAGATGTCCTCCTCCTCGCGCAGACCGGCCATGTTGAGGACTTCGCTTTCGCTCTCCTCACGGATCAGGTCGACCATCTCGTCGATGGTCAGACGACCGATCAGCTTGCCGTTCTTGTCCACCACCGGGGCGGAAATCAGGTCGTAGCGCTCGAAGGCCTGAGCGGCGTCGTAGGCGTCCTCGTCCGGGTGGAAAGTCACCGGGTCGTCGGCCATCACCTCGCCGACCTGCTTGTCCGGGTCGTTGACCAGCAGGCGCTTGATCGGCAGCACACCCTTGAGCACGCCGTCGTAATCGACCACGAACAGCTTGTCGGTGTGGCCCGGCAGCTCCTTGAGGCGACGCAGGTAACGCAGCACCACCTCCAGGCTGACGTCTTCGCGGATGGTGACCATCTCGAAGTCCATCAGCGCGCCGACCTGGTCCTCCTCGTAGGACAGTGCCGAACGCACGCGCTCGCGCTGCTGCGCATCCAGCGACTCCATCAGTTCGTGGACTACGTCGCGCGGCAACTCCGGCGCCAGGTCGGCCAGTTCGTCGGCGTCCATGTCCTTGGCCGCGGCGAGGATCTCGTGATCGTCCATGTCGGCGATCAGGGTCTCACGCACCGCGTCGGACACCTCAAGCAGGATGTCGCCGTCGCGCTCGGCCTTGACCAGTTGCCAGACGGTCAGACGGTCGTCGAGCGGCAGGGCTTCGAGGATGTGGGCGATATCCGCGGGGTGCAGGTCGTCGAGCTTGCGCTGCAGCTCGGCGAGGTTCTGCCGGTGCACCAGGTTCTCGACCAGGTCGTGATGCTGGCCTTCCTGACGATGGGTCAGGTCTTCCACCAGCTTGTGCCGATGCAGCAGTTCGACCACCTGGGCCAGGCGATCCTGCAGGCTCTCTTGCGGCTTCTTGGCTTCTACTTCAGTCATAGCGCGCTCCACCCCCAGTTGGCGGGCACGCCAAAGGGGATCAATCAGGTTTTACGCGATCGTCAAATCGGGTCTGGTAACTACTGGGTAAGTCCATGGTGGTATTCCACAAGCCCCGGCGGGGCTGACGCGGCAAATGATAACACCGCAATACGGCTTTGCACGCGAGAAAAGCCAGGCAAGAACAATTGCTTGCATCACAAACTTCAATCCGCGCTGAAATCCTGTTGCTGCGACGCCGGCCACGTTCGGCAGGACACCCTGGCACGCTCGGAACAACGGGCTAAGCTGACCCAGGCACCCGTCAAGGAGGACGCCCCATGCAAGGACTGCTGCGCGCCGCATTCTGCGCCGCCCTGCTCTACCCCACCCAGGCCAGCCTGGCCGCCACCGTGTTTCGTTGTGAAGACGCCAACGGCCATATCACCTTCACCCGCCACGGCTGCCCGACAGAGCAGCAGCAGCGAACCCAGAACGCCCGCAACCAGACGCCGAGCAGCGGTAAGGCCGTACCACTGGCCAAACCCGAACGCAGCACGCGAACAAAGGGGGCCAGTGAACTGGTGGTGGTCGGTCAACAGGACGACGGCTGCGGTAACCGGATTACCGGCAGCGCGCGGCGGGCCGCGATCGTCAAGCAGGAGATTCGCAGCGGCATGACTCGCAGCGACGTGGAAAGCAGCCTGGGCAAGCCACAGAAGATCAGCCGGCAGAACGGCCTGCAGCGCTACCACTACCGCGACAACAGCGGCAACACGCGCCAGGTGAGCTTCGACGAAGCGGGCTGCGTGAAGGGGAAATAAAAAAGGGCCTGCATCGCTGCAGGCCCTTCGGGTATGGCGGACTCAGGAGGATTCGAACCTCCGACCGCTCGGTTCGTAGCCGAGTACTCTATCCAGCTGAGCTATGAGTCCGTTTGGCGCTTTTAGACCAGATCACCGCTGGTTGAAACAGGCTGGTGCATTGCTGCAGCGCCATTCGATATGGCGGACTCAGGAGGATTCGAACCTCCGACCGCTCGGTTCGTAGCCGAGTACTCTATCCAGCTGAGCTATGAGTCCGTTTAGCGCTTTTAGACCAGATCGCTGCTGGTTGAAGCAAAATGGCTTGCACTGCTGCAAGCCATCCAAGATGGCGGACTCAGGAGGATTCGAACCTCCGACCGCTCGGTTCGTAGCCGAGTACTCTATCCAGCTGAGCTATGAGTCCGTGTCGCTGTTGCCGACCAGGTGTGCTGCCTGCCTGATTGACTAAATATGGCGGAGAAGGGGGGATTCGAACCCCCGACACCCTTTTGAGGTGTACTCCCTTAGCAGGGGAGCGCCTTCGGCCACTCGGCCACCTCTCCGCAACACGGGGCGCATGATAAACATGTTTTCCCCGTTTGCAAACAAAAATTTGTAGAAAAATTAGTGGCTTGGTTCGTCACCCTTCTCTTTCTGGATGCGCTGGTAGATTTCTTCACGGTGCACGGCAACCTCTTTGGGCGCGTTGACGCCAATGCGCACCTGATTACCTTTCACACCCAACACGGTGACAGTCACATCGTCACCGACCATCAGGGTCTCTCCGACCCGGCGAGTCAGAATCAGCATTCCTTTCTCCTCACGGATTTCATTTTCAGGACAACAGTCTGCAAAAAAGAAAATGGTGGCAGCCCCCAACGAACTCAAGCCCGGGAACCTTCACCCAAGTATTGACCAGAGCGCGCAGAAAGAAAGTTCCGACGCACCAGTCAAAAAGACGAAAGGCGCGGAACCAGCCGCGCCTTTCGGATCATGCGTTACTCGCCCTGTCGTGCCGGGGCGTCGAGCTCGAAGGCAGTGTGCAGTGCGCGCACGGCCAGTTCCAGATATTTCTCCTCGATCACCACGGAGACCTTGATTTCCGAGGTGGAGATCATCTGGATATTGATGCTTTCCTTGGCCAGCGCCTCGAACATGCGGCTGGCGACGCCGGCGTGGGAGCGCATGCCGACGCCGACGATGGAGACCTTGGCGATGTTGGTGTCGCCGACCACTTCGCGGGCGCCCAGCTCGTCGGCGGTCTTCTGCAGCACGGTCAGGGCGTTGTTGTAGTCGTTGCGGTGCACGGTGAAGGTGAAATCGGTGGTGTTATCGTGCGAGACGTTCTGCACGATCATGTCCACTTCGATATTGGCGGCGCTGACCGGGCCGAGAATCTTGAAGGCGATGCCAGGGATATCCGGCACCCCACGGATGGTCAGCTTGGCTTCGTCGCGGTTGAAGGCGATGCCGGAAATGATCGGCTGTTCCATGGATTCCTCTTCATCAAGGGTAATGAGGGTGCCCGGGCCCTCCTGGAAGCTGTGCAGGACGCGCAGCGGGACGTTGTACTTGCCGGCGAACTCCACCGAACGGATCTGCAGCACCTTGGAACCGAGGCTGGCCATTTCCAGCATTTCCTCGAAGGTGATCTTCTCCAGGCGCTGGGCCTGCGGCACCACGCGCGGGTCGGTGGTGTAGACGCCATCGACGTCGGTGTAGATCTGGCACTCGTCGGCCTTCAGCGCCGCGGCCAGGGCCACGCCGGTGGTGTCGGAGCCGCCGCGACCGAGGGTGGTGATGCTGCCGTGCTCGTCGACACCCTGGAAACCGGCGACAACGACGACGCGGCCAGCCTTGAGGTCGGCACGAATCTTCTGGTCGTCGATCTGCAGAATGCGCGCCTTGTTGTGCGCGCTGTCGGTGAGGATGCGCACCTGGTTGCCGGTGTAGGACACCGCCGGCACGCCGCGCTTGATCAGCGCCATGGCCAGCAGGGCGATGGTCACCTGCTCGCCGGTGGACACCATCACGTCCAGTTCGCGCGGCACCGGGTCACCGTCGCTGACCTGTTTGGCCAGGTCGATCAGGCGGTTGGTCTCGCCGCTCATGGCGGAGACCACGACGACGATGTCGTCGCCCTTCTCGCGGAACTTCTTCACCTTCTCGGCCACCTGCTGGATACGCTCGACGGTGCCGACTGAGGTGCCTCCAAACTTCTGTACGATCAAAGCCATTTCAAAAAGCCGCCTGATTCCTCGAAGGGCGCCCATTAAACCCGCATCGGGTCACACTGCCAAGGCCCGCCGGACGCACTGCGGGCCCCGCTTTCACACCTGTTACAGGCCCTGCTCGACGAAAGTAGCAGCCATTGCCAATGCCTCGTCCAGCTTGCCGGCGTCGACGCCGCCGCCCTGGGCCATGTCCGGGCGACCGCCACCCTTGCCGCCCACGGCCGCCGCGGCCTGACGCATCAGGTCGCCGGCCTTGAGCTTGGTGGTCAGGTCCTGGGTCACGCCGGCGACCAGCACCACCTTCTCCTCGAACACGCCGCCAAGCAGGATCACCGCGCTGCCGAGCTTGTTCTTCAGCTGGTCGACCAGCGCCAGCAGCGCCTTGCCGTCCAGCCCGTCGAGCCGCGCGGCCAGGACCTTGGCGCCCTTGACCTCGACGGCTGCGCCGGCCAGGTCGTTGCCGGCGGCGCTGGCGGCCTTGGCCTTGAGCTGCTCCAGTTCCTTCTCCAGCTGGCGGTTGCGCTCGAGCACGCCGGCCAGCTTGTCCAGCAGGTTGTCGCGGCTGCCCTTGACCAGCACCGCGGCTTCCTTGAGCTGCTCCTCGGCCGCGTTCAGGTAACCCAGCGCCGCGGCGCCGGTAACCGCCTCGATGCGGCGCACACCGGCGGCCACGCCGCCTTCGCTGGTGATCTTGAACAGGCCGATATCGCCGGTACGGGAAACGTGGGTACCGCCGCACAGCTCGACGGAGAAGTCGCCGCCCATGCTCAGTACGCGCACCTGATCGCCGTACTTCTCACCGAACAGGGCCATGGCGCCCTTGGCCTTGGCGGTGTCGATATCGGTTTCCTCGGTTTCCACCTCGGAGTTCTTGCGGATCTCGGCGTTGACTATGTCTTCCAGCGCCTTGAGCTGCTCGGGCTTGATCGCCTCGAAGTGGCTGAAGTCGAAACGCAGGCGCTGGCTGTCGACCAGCGAGCCCTTCTGCTGCACGTGCTCGCCGAGCACCTGGCGCAGCGCGGCGTGCAGCAGGTGGGTGGCCGAGTGGTTCAGCGCGGTGGCCTGACGCACGCTGGCGTCGACCTCGGCCTTGAGCGAGGCGCCGACGCTGAGGCTGCCCTTGGCGACTACGCCATGGTGCAGGAAGGCCCCGCCGGCCTTGGTGGTGTCGCGCACCTCGAAGCTGACGCCGGCACCCTCCAGGTAGCCGCAGTCGCCGACCTGGCCGCCGGATTCGGCGTAGAACGGGGTCTGATCCAGCACCACCACGCCCTCCTCGCCTTCCTGCAAGCTGTCGACGGCCTGGCCGTCGGCGAACAGGGCAATAATGGTGCCGCTGCCGCGGGTGCCTTCGTAGCCGAGGAAACGGGTGTCGGCGTCGACCTTGACCAGGGCGTTGTAGTCCATGCCGAAGGCGCTGGCGGAACGGGCGCGCTCGCGCTGGGCGGCCATCTCGCGCTCGAAGCCGCTCTCGTCGAGGCTCAGGCCACGCTCGCGGGCGATGTCGCCGGTCAGGTCGTAGGGGAAGCCATAGGTGTCGTACAGCTTGAACACGGTTTCGCCGGGGATGACCTTGCCCTTGAGGCCGACCAGATCCTGCTCGAGGATCTTCAGGCCCTGCTCCAGGGTCTTGGCGAACTGCTCTTCCTCGGTCTTCAGCACGCGCTCGATATGCGCCTGCTGTTGCTTGAGCTCGGGGAAGGCCTCGCCCATCTCGGCCACCAGGGCGGCGACGATCTGGTAGAAGAAGCTGCCCTTGGCGCCGAGCTTGTTGCCGTGGCGGCAGGCGCGGCGAATGATGCGGCGCAGCACGTAGCCGCGGCCCTCGTTGGACGGGGTGACGCCGTCGGCGATGAGGAAGCCGCAGGAGCGGATATGGTCGGCCACCACCTTCAGCGAAGCCTGGCCGTCGTTGCTGCAGCCGATGGCCTTGGCCGCGGCGCTCAGCAGGTTCTGGAACAGGTCGATCTCGTAGTTGGAGTTGACGTGCTGCAGCACGGCGCTGATGCGCTCCAGGCCCATGCCGGTATCCACGCTCGGCGCCGGCAGCGGGTGCAGCACACCGTCGGCGGTACGATTGAACTGCATGAACACGTTGTTCCAGATCTCGATGTAGCGGTCGCCGTCCTCTTCCGGGCTGCCGGGCGGGCCGCCCCAGATGTGCTCGCCGTGGTCGAAGAAGATCTCGGTGCAGGGGCCGCACGGGCCGGTGTCGCCCATGGCCCAGAAGTTGTCGGACGCATAGGGCGCGCCCTTGTTGTCGCCGATGCGGATCATGCGCTCGGCCGGGATACCGACTTCCTGGGTCCAGATGTCGTAGGCCTCGTCGTCGGTGGCGTAGACGGTGACCCAGAGCTTCTCCTTGGGCAACTTCAGCCACTTGTCGGAGGTGAGGAATTCCCAGGCGTAATGGATGGCATCGCGCTTGAAGTAGTCGCCGAAGCTGAAATTGCCCAGCATTTCGAAGAAGGTGTGGTGGCGCGCGGTGTAGCCGACGTTTTCCAGGTCGTTGTGCTTGCCGCCAGCGCGTACGCACTTCTGGCTGGTGGTGGCGCGGGTGTAGGCGCGCTTTTCCAGACCGAGGAAGCAGTCCTTGAACTGGTTCATCCCCGCGTTGGTGAACAGCAGGGTCGGGTCGTTCGCCGGGATCAGCGAGCTGGAAGCGACACGGGTGTGCCCTTTTTCTTCGAAGAAGCTCAGGAAGGCTTCACGGATTTCTGCGCTTTTCATAGGGGTCTTCCACGGAAACAGGCGGCCACGGCAAAAGCCGGCAAAGGGCCGCATTATATCGGGCCCACCGCGCGCGGCTAGTGCCTTGTTGATCGCTGGCGCCGCTGCGGCGCTGCGCTTGCGACTCAGAACGAGCGAAAAGCGACGAAAGCCTCGATCACCTGCTCGATTTGCTCAGCGTTGACGTCCAGATGGGTGACCAGGCGCAGGCGCGGCGCAGCGCTCACGGCAATGCCGCGCTCGGCCATAAAGGCCTTTACCGTGCTGGCACGCTCGCCGAGCTGCACATAGACCATGTTGGTCTGCACCGGCTCGACGCTGTAGCCCAGCTCGAGCAAAGCTTCACCCAGGCGCGCGGCGTTGGCGTGATCCGCGGCCAGACGCTCGACCTGGTGCTGCAGCGCATACAGCCCCGCCGCCGCCAGTACGCCGGCCTGGCGCATGCCGCCGCCGACCATCTTGCGCAGACGCCGCGCCTTGCCGATCAACGCCGTGCTGCCGCACAGCACCGAACCGACCGGCGCGCCGAGGCCCTTGGACAGGCACACCGAGACCGAATCGAAATGCCGGGTGATCTCCCGCGCCGGCACGCCCAGCTTGACCGCGGCGTTGTACAGCCGCGCGCCGTCCAGGTGCAGGGCCAGGCCGCGGCGACGGGTCAGCTCGCGGGCGGCGGCCAGATAGGCCAGCGGCAGCACCTTGCCCTGCATGGTGTTTTCCAGGGCCAGCAGGCGGGTGCGGGCGAAGTGGAAGTCGTCCTGCTTGATCGCCGCCTCGACCCTGGCCAGGTCCAGCGAGCCGTCGGCCTCGCCGTCGAGCGGTTGCGGCTGGATCGAGCCGAGCACCGCGGCGCCGCCGCCCTCGTATTTGTAGGTGTGCGCCTGCTGGCCGACTATGTACTCGTCGCCGCGCTCGCAATGGGCCATCAGGCCGAGCAGGTTGCTCATGGTGCCGGTGGGCACGAACAGCGCCGCCGCGAAGCCCAGCTCCGCGGCCAGCCAGGCCTCCAGGCGATTGACCGTGGGATCCTCGCCGTAGACATCGTCGCCCAGCTCGGCGGCGAGCATAGCCGCGCGCATGCCGGCGGTGGGCTGGGTGACGGTATCGCTGCGCAGGTCGATCAGGGGCATGGCGGACATCCTTGAGTGGCATGGAAAAGGCCATGCTACGAGGCCGCCTCGCGCCGTCACAAGATACAGTTGGCTGCAAAATCGGCCGGAAAGCGCCCCCCATGCGGGAGCGGCTTCAGCCGCGAAGCGATCAGCCAGGGTTCGCGGCTGAAGCCGCTCCTACAGCTGTCACCCGGCTACGCCAGGTTGGAACCGTCGTCCGGCACGATCAGGATGCCGGCGCGCAGGCCGTTCTTCACCTTGGGATTGGGGAAGATGATGCGTGCGCCCTGCTCTTCCACCACCCAGCGGGTGTCGGCGATGTCTTCGGCGAGCAGGTAGCCAGGCTCCAGTTCGCTAAAGTTCTCGATATCGGCCGGCAGGTGCAGCTGGAAGCTGTCGCTGTGCTTGATGATCTCGCGCGCCACGGCGAACAGTTGCAGGCCGTCCAGGCCCTGGGCCTGCGGCGCCGGTTCGCGCCCTTCGATCAGTTCGACGAGGGCGTTCTCCAGCAGGTCGAGGTTGACCAACTGGTTCTGGCCGAAGGCGCGCGCCTTGCCCAGCTCCAGGGTGAAGGCCTCGGCGCCGAGCTGGGCATAGGTGTAGGAACTGAAGGTGATCGAGCCCTTGTTCTGCAGCAGCACCGCCTCGATGCCGGCGGCGCGCAGGCGCTCGAGTTCGCGGCGCGAGTGGGCGCGGCCCTGGTGCCAGGGGTAGAGGGCGAACTGCTCGATCTTCGAGCCGCGAATGGCGGTGTGCAGGTCGTAATGCAGGCGGGTGCGGCCGTCCTTGCTGAAGAAGGTCGCCGCCAGGTGTTCCAGGTCGCAGGCGCGGATCGCCTCGAAGCCGCTGGACTGCTCGTGGCGCCCATTGAACAGGCGGTTGATGTCCTGCTCCACGTAACGCTCGCCGCGGCGCATGGCCTCGGGGTTGCCGAACAGGAAGAGCATGCGCGCCGCCGGGTGCAGCTCGTTGCGCGCGATGCCGCGCAGCAGGCGGTCGAGCAGCTCGATCGGGGCGGTTTCGTTACCGTGGATGCCGGCCGACAGCAACAGATCCAGGCCGCTGTCGCGCGCCGCCGGCGGGGTCACCTCCAGCGCGCCCTCGGCCAGCCAGCGCAAACGCGTGCCCTCGGGGGTCAACTGGATCTTCGCCGACGGCTCATGGCCGGCCAGGGTCAGTTCAAGCAGTTTGCCGAGGGCAAGCATCAGACACTCCTCAGGGCTTAGTGATTGCAGTCCGGGCCGTGAACATGATCATCCTCGTCGGCGATCGCCGGCTCCATCTCCAGCTGCAGGCTGACCAGGTTGGTGGCCTGAGGGCGCAGCAGCAGGTTGGCGTACTCGCTGTCGCCCTCCTCCACGTCGACGCCGATCAGCAACTGGTCGCCAACGGCCTGGACCCACAGCTCCTTGCCCTGCCAGACCACGGCAAAGCGGCTGCAGGAGGTTTCCAGTTGGGTGCCGTCGTTATCTTCGAGAATCAGTTGCAGGGCGTCGCTCATAAAATCTCCGAGGTTGGGGCGAGGTTCAGGTCATCTGGAAAGGATAGACCGAGCCCAGTTTAAGGATCTGCGTCAGTTCATCCAATGCCGTGCGGCATTCGATCAGCAATTGCGGATCGGCCAGGTCGGCTTCGCTGAGGCGGTCGCGGTAGTGCTTGTCGACCCAGGCCACCAGGATGTCGTGCAGCTCGGGACTCATCACCACGCCCGGATTGACCGCGGCCAGCTCCTGCTCCTTGAGCGCCACGCGCAGGCGCAGGCAGGCCGGGCCACCGCCGTTCTGCATACTCTGCTTGAGGTCGAACACCTTGACCTCGCGGATCGGCCCGTTGCTGGCGGTCAGCTGCTCCAGGTAGCGCCAGACGCTGGCGTTGTTGCGGCACTCCTCCGGCACCACCAGCAGCATCGAGCCGTCTTCGCGGGTCAGCAGCTGGCTGTTGAACAGGTAGGACTTGACCGCATCCTCCACGCTCACGGTGCCGGCCGGCACGCACACCGCCTGGAAATTGCCGCCGCGGCGGGCGAGCTTGTCGCCCAGCACGGCGAGCACCTTGTCGGTCTCGAGGAAGGCGTGCTGGTGATAGAACAGTACCTCGCCGTTGCCCACCGCGATCACGTCGTTGTGGAACACGCCCTGGTCGATCACCTCCGGATTCTGCTGGGCGAACACCACCCCGGCCTTGCCCAGACCATGCAGGCGGGCCACCGCCTGCGAGGCTTCCAGGGTCTGCCGCGCCGGGTAGCGCTGCGGGGCCGGATAGCGGCTATCGAAGGCGCTGCGGCCGTAGACGAAGAACTCCACGCCCGGTTCGCCATAGCCCTTGCAGAAACGCGTGTGGTTGGCCGCGCCCTCGTCGCCGAACTGGCTGACCGCCGGCAGCGCCGGGTGATGGGCGAAGTGCTTCTCGCTGGCGAACATCGCCTGCAGCACGCGGCTGGTGGTGGGGTGCTCGATGCTGCGGTGGAACTTGCAGTTGAGGTTGGCGGCGGTGAAGTGCACGCGACCGTCGGCGGTGTCGGCGCTGGGGCTGACGGTGCAGGCGTTGGCCGTCCACATGCTGGAGGCCGAGCAGCTTGCAACCAGCAGCGGCATGGCGCCCTTGGCGGCCTTGGCGATCACCTGCGCATCGCTGCCGGTAAAGCCCAGGCTGCGCAGCACGGCGACGTCCGGACGCTCCTGCGGGGCCAGCACGCCCTGCTTGAAGCCCATCTCCATCAGCGCCTTCATCTTCGCCAGGCCCTGCTTGGCGGCATCCTTCGGGCTGGAGACCGCCTGGCTGTTGTTCTGCGACGCGACGTTGCCGTAGGACAGCCCGCCGTAGTTATGGGTCGGCCCCACCAGGCCGTCGAAGTTCATCTCATAGGCAGTCATTACAGAGTCACTCCCGGAGTCAGGGTGGTGGGCAGGGCCAGGGTGTCGCTTTCCAGCGAGGCCACCGGGTAGGCGCAGTAGTCCGCGGCGTAGTAGGCGCTGGCGCGGTGGTTGCCGGAGGCACCGACGCCGCCGAAGGGCGCAGTGCTGGCGGCGCCGGTCAGTTGCTTGTTCCAGTTGACGATACCGGCACGGCTGTGCAGCCAGAACTGCTCGTAGCGCGCCTTGGAGTCCGACAGCAAGCCGGCGGCCAGACCGTAGACGGTGGCGTTGGCCTCGGCGATGGCGGCGTCGAAGTCGGCGTAACGAATCACCTGCAGCAGCGGGCCGAAGAACTCCTCGTCCGGGCGCTCGGCCACCGCGGTGACGTCGAGGATGCCCGGGGTCAGCAGCGCGGCGCCGGCCTGCGGCTGGGTCATGGCCAGCAGCGCGGTGGCGCCCTTGGCCAGCAGATCGGCCTGAGCCTGCAGCAACTGCGCGGCGGCCTGCAGGGAGATCACCGAGCCCATGAAGGGCGCCGGCTGTGCGTCGAAACGACCGACCTTGAGCCCGGCCGCGACCTGCACCAGGCGCGCCAGCAACGCATCGCCCCACTGCCCTTGCGGCACCAGCAGGCGGCGCGCGCAGGTGCAGCGCTGCCCGGCGCTGATAAAGGCCGACTGGACGATGGTGTAGACCGCCGCATCGATATCGGCCACCTGGTCGACGATCAGCGGGTTGTTGCCGCCCATCTCCAGCGCCAGGATCTTGTCCGGGCGGCCGGCGAACTGGGCGTGCAGCAGGTTGCCGGTGCGGCTGGAGCCGGTGAAGAACAGGCCGTCGATGCCGGGATGGCCGGCCAGCGCCACGCCGGTCTCGCGGCCGCCCTGCAGCAGGTTGAGCACGCCGGCCGGCAGGCCGGCTTCGGCCCAGCACTTGACGGTCAGCTCGGCGACCTTGGGGGTCAGCTCGCTGGGTTTGAACAGCACGCAGTTGCCCGCCAGCAGCGCGGGGACTATGTGGCCGTTGGGCAGGTGGCCGGGGAAGTTGTAGGGGCCGAACACCGCCACCACGCCATGCGGCTTGTGCCGCAGCACGGCGGTGGCGTCGGCCAGTGGCCCGCTCTTCTCGCCGGTGCGCTCTCGGTAGCTCTGGATGGAGATGGCGACCTTGTTGACCATGCTGGTCACCTCGGTGGCGGCCTCCCACAGCGGCTTGCCGGTTTCCTCGCCGATGGCGCGCGCCAGCTCGTCGGCATGGGTCTTCAGGCAAGCGGCGAAGCGCTCCAGCACGGCGATACGGCCATCCAGCGAATGCGCGGCCCACAGCGAGAAGGCGGCGCGCGCGGCCTGCACGGCCTGGTCGACCTGCGCCGCGCTGGCGCCGCGGCCCTGCCAGATCACCGCCTGGCTGACCGGGTCGAGCGACTGCAGCGGCTCGCCCCCGCCCGCGTACCAGTGGCCTGCGATGTAATGAGTGCTCATCTTGTTCTATCACTCCCAGCGTTCATCGGCAGGCGCGGGGCCTGCGCAAAAAGAAATCGTCTCAGCCGCGCGCCGACAGCGGCACCGCGCGCACCTGGTCGCCCGCCGACAGCTGCAGGCGCTTGGCGGTCTGCGGGTCGACCACCAGGGTGCCGGCGGCCAGTCGCGCCGGGGCGGCGGTGATGCGGCAGTCCTCGCGCTTGCGGTTGTGCATCAAAAACGGCGCGGCGTCGTCGCCCGGGGTGCCGATCGCCAGCACCAGGTTCTGGCTGTCACGCACGGCGCGGATCTTCGCGGTTTCCGCCTCGATGGCCGGGCCGGCGTCGAAGATGTCGACATAGCCCTGGTAGCTGAACCCCTCGGCCTTGAGCATGGCCAGCGCCGGCTCGGTGTCGGGGTGGACGCGCCCGATCACCGCGCGCGCATCCTCGGAGAGGAAGCAGGTATAGAGCGGGAACTTGGGCATCAGCTCGGCGATGAAGGCCTTGTTGCCGACCCCGGTGAGGTAGTCCGCCTGGCTGAACTCCATCTTGAAGAAGTGCCGCCCCAGGCTCTCCCAGAACGGCGAACGACCCTCGGCGTCGGACATGCCGCGCATCTCGGCGATCACCTTGTCGCCGAACAGTTCGCGGAACTCGGCGATGAACAAGAAGCGCGCCTTCGACAGCAGGCGGCCGTTGAGGCCGGTGCGGTGCTCGGCATGCAGGAACAGCGAGCACAGCTCGGAGTTGCCGGTCAGGTCGTTGGCCAGAAACAGCGTCGGCACCTGACGGTGGATGTGCAGCTCCTGCGAGGCGCTGACGGTCAGGCCGACCCGGTAGTTGTACCAGGGCTCGCGCAGGCCGACGGCGCCGGCCACGGCGGAGATGCCGACGACGCGACCTGCGTCGTCCTCGAGCACGAACAGGTAGTCGGCGTCAGCGCGCTCGGCCTGGCCGCGGAAGGTCTTCTCGGCCCAGCCGACCCGGTGCGCCAGGCGCTCCTCGTTGGCCGGCAGGGTGGTCAGGCCGGCGCCGGTACTGCGTGCCAGGTCGATCAGCGCCGGCAAATCGGCGCTGCGCACGGGACGAACGATCATGGATCCTCCGGATCAGCTAAGAGCTTCAAGCGGCAAGCTACAAGTTAGAAGACAGGCTGGCTTGCCGCTCGTGGCTTGCAGCTTGCCGCTTCGGTTTAAACCGCCACCAGCCGGACGCTGGCGCCTTCGCCGACGCCCAGGGCCTCGGCGGCCTCCAGGCTGAGGCATACGGGCTTGCCCGGCACCCAGTCGAGGTCGGCGACTATGGCGCGGAAATCCTGCAACTGGCCGTTGCTCACCAGGTACTGGCGCCCGCCCTTCTCGGCCTCGCCGAGCTTCACCGGCACCAGGCGGCTCTGGGCGATGCTGCGGATGCCCGAGGTACGCGCATGCAGGGTCGGCCCGCCGTCGAAGATGTCGATGTAGTGGTCGGTCTCGAAGCCTTCGCGCATCAGGATGTCGAAGGTGATCTGCGCCCGCGGGTGCACCTGGCCCATGGCCTCCTGCGCCTCGTCCGGCAGCAGCGGCACGTAGATGGGGTAATGCGGCATCAGCTCGGCGAGGAAGGTGCGGCTCTTCAGCCCGCACAGGCGCTCGGCCTCGGTGTAGTTCATGTCGAAGAAGTTGCGCCCCACCGCATTCCAGAACGGCGAGTCGCCGTGCTCGTCGCTGTGGCCGACGATCTCCACCACCACCGCATCGGCGAAGCGCTCGGGGTGGCCGGCCATGAACAGCAGACGGCCGCGCGAGTTGAGCTCGGCGAACACGCTGCTGACCAGCGGCCGCTCGACGTAGAAGCTGGTGAGCAGGCTGTTGCCGGTCAGGTCGTGACACAGCGACAGCACGTGAATCTTGTTGTGGATCTTCAGCTCGCGCGAGTTGTGCACGAAGGTCTCGTTGCGAAAGCTGTAGAAGGGTTCGGAGTAGCCGGCCGAGGCGACGATCGCCGAGCAGCCGACCAGGCGTCCGCTGGCGCTGTCCTCGAGGACGAAGAAGTAGCTTTCCTCGCCGTTGAAGCTGACTTCGGCGGCGAACGACGCCTCCGAGGCGGCGATCTTGTCGCGCAGCCGCTCGGCATCGTCCGGCAGCGAAGTGACACCCACCGGGCTATCCGCGGCGAGCCGCTGCACATCCGCCAGGTCCGCCATTTGCGCAGGGCGCATTACCAGCATGGGGTCACTCCTTTTCAAGAAAAGCCCCGGATGCCACGCACGGGCAGCCGGAGAACGCCGGGGTCATCAACCCCGGCACACACAGGATCGTCATCCGTGAGGGAAACCCGGCGCCTACCTGCGCCGGGCACTCGCTCAGGCGTTGGCCAGCTTGTTCAGGGCGCGCTCGAAGCGGGCCAGGCCCTCGTCGATGTCGGCGTCTTCCACCACCAGGCTGGGGGCGAAGCGCACCACGTCGGGGCCTGCCTGCAGCACCATCAAACCTTCGCCGGCGGCGGCATCGAGAATCGCCTTGGCCTTGCCCTTCCAGGCGTCGCTGAGCACGCAGCCGAGCAGCAGGCCCAGGCCACGCACCTGGGTGAACATGCCGAAGCGCTCGCCGAGCTCGCTCAGCTTGGCAGCGAAACGCTGGTGCTTGGCCTTGACCCCAGCCAGCACCTCGGGGGTATTGATCACGTCGACCACCGCCTCGGCCACCGCACAGGCCAGCGGGTTGCCGCCGTAGGTGGTGCCGTGGGTGCCGACCGTCAGGTGCTTGGCCAGCTCGCTGGTGGTGAGCATGGCGCCGATGGGGAAGCCGCCGCCCAGGCTCTTGGCGCTGGAGAGGATGTCCGGGGTGACACCGTAGTGCATGTAGGCGAACAGCTCGCCGCTGCGGCCCATGCCGCTCTGCACTTCGTCGAACACCAGCAGCGCGTTGTGCGCGTCGCACAGGGCGCGGGCGCCCTCCAGGTAGGCCTGGTCGGCCGGCAGCACGCCGCCCTCGCCCTGAATCGGCTCCAGCACCACTGCGCAGGTCTTGTCGGAAATGGCCGCCTTCAGCGCCTCCAGATCGTTGTACGGGACATGGGTGATGCCCTGGATCTTCGGCCCGAAGCCGTCGGAGTACTTGGGCTGGCCGCCGACGCTGACGGTGAACAGGGTACGACCGTGGAAGCTGTTGGTGGCGGCGATGATCTCGTGCTTGTCCGCGCCGAAACGGTCGTGGGCCACGCGCCGGGCCAGCTTGAACGCGGCCTCGTTGGCCTCGGCGCCGGAGTTGCAGAAGAACACGCGCTCGGCGAAGGTGGCCTCGACCAGCTTCTTGGCCAGGCGCAGCGCCGGCTCGTTGGTGAACACGTTGGACACGTGCCAGAGGGTGTTGGCCTGCTCGGTCAGCGCGCCGACCAGCGCCGGATGGCAGTGGCCGAGCACGTTGACGGCGATGCCGCCGGCGAAGTCGATCAGCTCTCGACCGCTCTGATCCCAGACTCGCGAGCCCTGGCCGCGCACGGGTACGAAGGCTGCGGGAGCATAGTTGGGAACCATAAACTGGTCGAAATCGGTGCGTTGCACCGCATCGTGCTGAACGGACATCGAAACTCTCCTGATAAGGAAAACCGGCCTGCAGCAAGCCACGCGGGCGGCCCATTGCGGCGGGGAATGCAAGGATTGTAGGGACTGATTCGGGGCCGGCATTGCCGCCATGCGACAACTTCTTATAGCGCCAACCCAGGTTTTCCGGGGGCTTTCGTCAAAGCGACAGAAAGCGTCGGAAAGGCGCAGTTTAAACGCAGTTCGCCGCCAGGGCGCACGGCGGCGGAAAAAATCTCCGCAGGTTGACCGGTCGGTATCGACCGAGCCAGTTGCACAGGGCGAACAGGCTGCGTGGCCCGGATGCGCCCCGGGAAACCGGCGCCAATACCCCCACGAACCGACGCCCTCCCCCGCCCCTATCCCGTAAACGGGCAGGGGTGACCAACCGGGACAATGGCGCCAGGCGCAGAATCGCCCCGGATTGCATCCGGGCTGTGCGCCGAACTGCCGGGCTCGAATGAGTCAGTGGTGCAGAGCCTAGGGGGATCAGGCTTTACCGATCCACCCTGGCGGTCGGCTACGGCGGATGAAACAAGCGTCATCCACCCTAGGCAGCGGCAGCTATAAGCCGCGGGAGGACGTCAACCGCGCTCGACCGGAGTGGAGGTGAGTTCGAAAGGGCTGTTGCTGCGCCGCTGGTTGCGGTCGTCGCGCGGGGTGGCGCCGAAAAAGTTGCGGTAGGCGCTGGAGAAATGCGGCCCGGAGGAGAAGCCACAGGACAGACCGATCTGGATGATCGACTTGCTGGTCTGCATCAACAGCTGGCGCGCCTTGTTCAGGCGCAGCTCCAGGTAGTACTGGCTGGGCACGCGGTTGAGGTACTGCTTGAAGATCCGCTCCAGCTGGCGCCGCGAGACGCACACGTGCTGGGCGATCTCGTCGGTGGTCAGCGGCTCCTCGATATTGGCCTCCATCAGCAGCACCGCCTGGGTCAGCTTGGGGTGGCTGGAGCCGAGGCGGTTCTGCAGCGGGATCCGCTGGCGCTCGCCGCCCTCGCGGATGCGCTCGACCACCAGCTCCTCACTGACCGCACCGGCCAGCTCGGCGCCATGGTCGCGCGCCAGCACCGCCAGCAGCAGATCGAGCACCGCCAAACCGCCGCAGGCGCTGAGGCGGTCGCGGTCCCAGTCGAACAGGTGACTGGTGGCGATGACCTTGGGGAAACGCTCGGCGAAGTCGTCCTGCCAGCGCCAGTGCACCGCCGCGCGGTAGCCGTCGAGCAGGCCGAGCTGGGCCAGCGGATAGACCCCGGCGGACAGCCCGCCGATCACGCAACCGCTGCGCACCTGCTGCTTGAGCGCGGCAGCCAGGCCGGCGGAAACCGTCGCCGGCGGCACGTCGGCGAGCAGGAATAGCTTGTCGCAACCGTCCAGATGACCGGCCCAGGGCTCGCCGGGCAGGCGCCAGTCACCGGCGGCCAGCGGCTCGGCCTGGAGGAACACCAACTCGTACACCACTTCCGGATGCACACGCTGCGCCACGCGCAACGCCTCCTCGGCCAGCGACAGGGTCAGGGCCTTGGTGCCGGGCCAGTAGAGGAAGCCGATTCGATGGGGGGTCATGAGAGCCTGTTCAAAGTCTGCTGCGCGTCGGCCTGCTGCGGTGAGAGCAGGCCCTGGGCGAAGTTTAGCCGCTTCTTAGAACCCGTTTACGATCTAGCGAGCTAGAGATAAACGGCGGCGAAAACGGCCGAGGAAGCGGAGTTTACAAGTGTAAATGAGCATTCCGAGGTTGTTTTCAACGCCGTTTAGCCGACGCGCAGCAGATCGTAGGTGGGTTCTTACTTGAGGCTGCCGGAAAGGAACTGTTGCAGCCGCTCGGACTGCGGATTGACCAGCACTTCGCGCGGGTTGCCGCGCTCCTCGACCACGCCCTTGTGCAGGAACACCAGCTGGTTGGACACCTCGCGGGCGAAGCCCATCTCGTGGGTCACCACCACCATGGTGCGCCCCTCCTGAGCCAGGTCCTGCATCACCTTGAGCACCTCGCCGACCAGCTCCGGGTCCAGGGCCGAGGTCGGCTCGTCGAACAGCATCACCTCCGGCTCCATGGCCAGGGCGCGGGCGATGGCCACGCGCTGCTGCTCGCCACCGCTCATGTGCGCGGGATAGGCCTCCTTGCGATGGGCCACGCCGACCTTGGCCAGGTAGTGTTCGGCCTTGTCGCGCGCCTCGGCCTTGTCCACGCCGAGCACGTGCACCGGCGCCTCCATAACGTTATCCAGGGCGCTCATGTGCGACCACAGATTGAAGTGCTGGAACACCATCGACAGGCGCGAGCGCATGCGCTGCAGCTGCTTGGCGTCGGCGGCCTTGAGCGCACCCTCCTTGTTCGGCACCAGCTTGAGTTCCTCGCCGTTGAGCAGGATCTTGCCGCCGTGCGGCTGCTCCAGCAGGTTGATGCAGCGCAGGAAGGTACTCTTGCCCGAGCCGCTCGAGCCGATGATGCTGATCACGTCGCCGGCCTTGGCCGCCAGGGAGACGCCCTTGAGCACCTCATGGCTGCCGTAGCGCTTGTGCAGGTCCTGAACTTCGAGTTTGTACATGGTTTCCACTCTCTTGAATCAGCCGCCGAACCGGCGACCCAGGGAAATTGACGACCGCCGTTCAGGCCTTGCGCGGCGCCAGGTAGGCCAGCCAGCGCAACTCGGCGCGCTTGAACAGGCGCACCAGGATGAAGGTCAGCACCAGGTAGAACAGGCCGGCGGTGATGAACGCCTCGAACGGCATGTAGTACTGCGAGCTAACCGTGCGCGCCGCGCCGGTGATGTCGATCAGGGTGACGATGGACGCCAGCGAGGTGGTGTGCAGCATCATGATCACTTCGTTGCTGTATTGCGGCAGCGCGCGGCGCAGGGCCGAGGGCAGCAGGATGCGCCGGTACAGCTTGGCACGCGACATGCCCATGGCCTTGGCCGCCTCGATCTCGCCGTGCGGCGTGGCCTTGAGGCTGCCGGCGAGGATTTCCGCGGTGTAGGCGCTGGTGTTGATGGCGAAGGCCAGGCAGGCGCAGAAGGTGGCGCTGGAGAAATACGGCCACATGAAGCTGTCACGGATGAACTCGAACTGGGCCAGACCGTAGTAGATCAGAAACAGCTGCACCAGCATCGGCGTGCCACGGATCACGTAGGTGTAGAGCCAGGCCGGAAAATTCACCAGCGGCGACTTGGACACCCGCATCAGCGCCAGCGGCAGCGCCAGGCTGAGGCCCAGGGCCAGGGAGATCAGGAGGATTTTCAGGGTCACCAGCACGCCGCTGAAGTACAGCGGCAGGTTCTCCCAGATCATGTTGTAGTCGAAGATCATGGCACGGCTCCTACAGCTCGGCGGCCTTGGTGCCGACCGAATAGCGTTTCTCGAGGAAACGCAGGGCCAGCAGGGAAACACTGGTCAGCACCAGGTACAGCGCCGCCACCGCCAGGTAGAAGGTGAACGGCTCGCGGGTCGCGTCGGCGGCGCTCTTGGCCTTGAACATCATGTCCTGCAGGCCGACCACCGAGATCAGTGCGGTGGCCTTGGTCAGCACCAGCCAGTTGTTGGTGAAGCCGGGAATGGCGAAGCGGATCATCTGCGGCACCAGGATGCGGAAGAACACCTGCACCCCGCTCATGCCGTAGGCCGCGCCGGCTTCCGCCTGGCCTTTAGGGATGGCCATAAAGGCGCCGCGGAAGGTCTCCGACAGGTAGGCACCGAAGATGAAGCCCATGGTGAACACGCCGGCGACGAAGGGATTGATGTCGATGTAGTCGTCGTAGCCGAGCAGCGGCGCGACGCGGTTCACCAGATCCTGGCCGCCGTAGAAGATCAGCAGGATCAGCACCAGGTCGGGAATGCCGCGAATCACCGTGGCGTAGGTCTCGCCGAGCATGGCCAGCCAGCGAATCGGCGACAGGCGAAAAGCCGCACCGAGCAGGCCGAGAAAAATCGCCACCGCCATCGATGTCAGGGCCAGAAGCAGGGTGAGCCAGGCACCGTCGAGAATGGTCGAGCCGTAGCCTTGAAGCATGCGCTAGTACCTCATGCGGGCGCCGCGAACGGCGCCAGGTAGCACAACAGAAACTGCCGGGAGCCAGGCTCCGCGACGGCCCAGAGGGCGGCCGCCAGGACCGGCGGCCAGAAAGAAGCGGCACAAACCGCGAGTGAAGCCTGTGCCACTTGCCGTGCGTTGCGCTTACTCGCCGTAGACGTCGAAGGCGAAGTACTTGTCCTGCACCTCCTTGTACTTGCCGTTGGCGCGGATGGCCAGGATGGCAGCGCTGATCTTGTCGGCCAGGGCCTTGTCGCCCTTGCGCACGGCAATGCCCTGGCCTTCGCCGAAGTACTTGACGTCGGTGAAATCCGGGCCGACGAAGGCGAAGCCCTTGCCGGCATCGGTCTTGAGGAAGCCGTCGTCGATGTTCACCGAGTCGGCCAGGGTGGCGTCCAGGCGGCCGGACTGCATATCCAGGAAAATCTCGTTCTGCGAGCTGTAGCGCACCACCTCGACGCCGGCCGGGGCGAAGACGTCGGTGGCGTAGCGGTCGTAGACCGAGGAACGCTGCACGCCGACCTTCTTGCCCTTGAGGTCGACCAGCGGGTCCTTCAGCTCGGTGCCGGCCTTCATCGCCAGCTTGGCCGGGGTGGCGTAGTACTTGCCGGTGAAGTCGACGGATTTCTTGCGGTCTTCGGTGATCGACATGGACGACAGCACGGCGTCGAACTTGCGCACCTTGAGCGCCGGGATCAGGCCGTCGAACTCCTGCTCGATCCACTGGCACTTGACCTGCATCTCTTCGCACAGGGCCTGGCCGATGTCGTAGTCGAAGCCTGCGATCTGGCCGTCCGGGGTCTTGAAGGCGAAGGGCGGGTACGCCGCCTCGATGCCGATGCGCAGCGGTTTGGCATCATCGGCCATGGCCAGCGGCGACAACAGGGACAGCGCCAGCGCGCCGAGAAGTGCGATCTTCTTCATTTTTTTGCTCCTTCGAATGGGAATGGCATCGATGGCAGTGGGGTTGGCCCTGGCCTTTGAATGAATTGTAGAAAGACTGCTGGTCTTTGCCGCGCAAGCGAGCGGGCAAAGGGCCTTGGCTGGGTGAGCGGCATTCTAGCGACAGGGGCTGAGGCGATATTTCCTCAATGCGACAACTAATTACAGAAGCCCTGGAGGCGCCGGGCAGGCGTATTGACAGGCACACCTAAACGTGCAAAACGAAAAGAATCGCAAACGGAATACTTAAGCAATAATCGCGCCTTATCCCATGAAATCCCCGATTCACCGGGCCTGCAGCGCCCAGGCAATGGCGCAGCGGCGGCCCGTGCGGCACCGCAACGGGGCCCGAACGTTCCCTAACGTCCCATCCCGACGCGCCCTGTTACCGCAACGCGTAGGGTGCGCCATACGCACCACCCACCTGGCGCCCTCTCAGGGGCCAACCCGCAAACCCAACCGCGCCGCCACCCGCCCCTCGTCGTGACGCTCCATGCCGGCCTCCTCGATGCGCACACCCTGCCCTTCCAGCGCCTGCAGCCAGCGCAGCAACTGCTCGAACGGCGCCGGCTGCAGGCTGACCTGCACCGCGCCCTGGCCCTCGGCATCCAGGCGTTCGATGGCCAGGCCCTGCTCCGCCGCCGAGGCGGTGACCAGCCCCTGCAGGCGCGCCGGGTCGAGGCTGACGCGCGGCTGCAGCTGGCGTCCGCGCAGCTCCGGCGCACGGCTCTGCATGTAGGCATGCAGGCTGCGCTGCTCCTCGAAGGCGCTGCGCGCCGCCTGGGCGTCGCGCGCCACCGGCTGCCACAGCAGCAGGTAGCCCAGCACCAGCGCCAGGAAGGCACCCAGCGCCAGCAACGCCTGGCGGTCGCGCGGCCCCAGCGCCTGCCAGCGCAGCGCCAGACTGGAACGCTGCCACTGCAGCTGCAACCCCTGATTGAACTGACGCCAACTGGCCATGCTCATCCTCCTATCACCAGACGCGCGCTGACGCCGTCCGCCTCGCGGCTGGCCGAGCCCATCTGCACCTCGAGCCCGGCCTGTTCCAGGCGTTCGCGCAGGCTTTCCAGCTCGGCGAAATCCGGCGCCTGCAGCTGCAGGGCGAGATCGGCGCGACTGGCGCTGTAATCGAGCTGATTGACCTGTACCCGCGCCGCGCCGCCTGCCGGCAGTGCTCGCGCCACCTCGCCGAGCAGGCCGAGCAGCGGGCTGTCGCCGCTGCCGGCGGCATCGGCCAGGTGCTGATCCAGCTGCGCGCGCAGGTTGACCAGCTTGCGATCCTCGGGAAACAGCTCGCGGTACAGCGCCTCGCTGGCCAGCGCGTACTGGTCGGCCTGGCGCTGCAGGTACCAGCCCTGGACCAGGTTGAAGCCCCATTGCAGCAGCAGGCAGAGCGCCAGCACTCCGGCCAGCGGGCGCCAGCGCCGCCAGCCGTCGCCCGCCTGGTACAAGGCGAACTCGCCCTGGGCGAGGTCGGCGCCCGCGCCCTGGCGCACCAGCCACTGTTGCGGCTGCTGCAGCAGGTGCACCTCGTCGACCGGCTCGGGCAGCGCCTGCTCGGCCGGCGCGCTGGCGATATGCGGCGCCGGGCAACGCGGCGCCAGCGCAGGCCAGCTCTCGGCCTGCAGCGCCAGGCGCAGCGGCGCCTCGCCGCCGAGCAGCCAGCGCGACTCCAGCCAGAGCAGCTGACTGCCCTGGCGCGGCAGCAGGTCGGCATCGACGCGGATCGCCTGCGGCGGCTGCGCCGCGCACAGCGCCAGGCACTGGCGCAGCCAGTCGGCGCGCAGCGCATAGACCCGGTGGCGACCGTCGGCCAGTTGCTCGCCCAGGGCCAGGTGCATCTGCTCGACATCCTCGGCAAGCAGTTCCTCCACCGCGAACGGCAGCGCCTGGCGCAGCCAGCGCGCCTTCTGCGTCGGCAACTGCACGGCGCAGGCGGTCACCGCCTCCACCGGCAGCACCAGTTCCCAGGCCGTCGGCAGCTCGCGCAGCGCCTCGCCCAGGCTCAGCGTGCGACATTCGGTGAAGCTCACCCACTGCACCGGCAGCTCCGCCGACAGGCCCTGACAGGCCTCCGGCGGCAGGAAGATCCATAGCTGATTCATCGTTGTGCTTCCTCGACGGGCAACGGCGGCGTACCGCCCTGCCCCAGATCACGCGCCAGGACACTGACCTGGCCATCATTGCCGCGCTGCAACAGGCTGCGCAACACCACGCGGCGCTCGCCGAGGCTCACCTCGCTGAACACCTCGAAGAACTGGCTGCCCACCGCCAGGCCCTGCAGCGCCTGCTCGCCGAGGCCGGCCAGGGCCGGCTGGGCGGCGAAGGCCGCCGGGCTGGCAAAAGCTTCACGGCCGCGCGCCGCCACCAGCGCCAGCGCGGCATCCGGGCTGAGGCCGTCGGCCAGGCTGGACAGCACCACGGCGCTGGCGCTGTTGACGTTGAGCAGCGCCTCGCCCGGCAGGGCGCTGACGAAGGGCAGCAGGCGGCGGTAGTCGGCCTCGCCCATCTCCAGCAGCAGGCGCAGCTCGGAGACGTCGGCGAGCTGGCGGTTGGCCGCGCGATAAGGCGGCGTGGCCAGCAGGTACTGGCCGTCCTCCGCGCCCTGAGCGCCGCTAGGCTCGCCGTCGCCATCGAGCCAGTCGAGCAAGCGTTCGGCGTAGGGCTTGGCGATCTCCAGGCGCAACAGCAGGCGGCGCAGGCGCAGCAGCGCCAGCTCGTCGGGCTGGCCCTGGCGCACCAGGCTGTTGAGGTTGAAGCGGCCGCTGGGATCGACGATGCGCACGCGCAGCTCGCCGCCCTCGTCCAGCGCGAAGGGTGTCAGCGGCTGCGCCCAGGGTTCGCCCAGGTGATCGACCGGCTGGCGCGGATCGCCCTGGCGCAAGTCGCGCTGGAGGATGGCCTTGGCCAGCGTCTCGCCGCCCAGGGCGTAGTGCCAGGCCTGGCGCACGTGCAACTGGTTGGCGCTGCTGCGGATCGACAGCTGCTGGCGGGCGATCAGCCCGGCGCAGACCACGGTGACCAGCGCCACCACCAGCAGCACGGTGATCAGTGCCACGCCGCGTTGAGGTTTCATGGCTGCGGCTCCTCGGGCTCAGCGGGGTCGCCCTCACCCTCGCCGGGGGCAGGCACGACGCTCTGCGGCGGCGCGTCCGGCAGGCGCAGTAGGCGGCGCAGCTCGCCATGGCGACGATGCTCCAGGCGCAGTTCGAGGGCGCGCGGCAGGCCGGTGAGCAGGCTGTCGCCAGCGGCATTGGGCGGCGGCCAATCGGCGTGCCACTGGCCCTCGTCGTCGAGGTAGCGCAGGCTCAGCGCCTGCACCCCGTCGAGCGCCTGCTGCACCTGCGGCTGGCTGTCCTGGGCCTGGTCCAGCACGCGCCAGTAACGGCGCTGCCACTGCTCGCCGCTGAGCTGCCAGCGCACCCGCTGCAGCTCGGCGCGCGGCTGACCGAGCGGATTGCGCCAGCCGGCGCGGGTCAACTCCAGCGCAGAGGCATCGCTCGGCTCGCTGCGCAGCGCCGGCTGCGGGTCGCCGAAGCCATCGCGGATCGGCCGCACCGCCACCTGCAGCACGTCGCGCTCGAAGGCGGCCATCGCCCGCACCAGCTCGCGCAGTTGCTGCTCGTGGTTGCGGGTGGCGGCGTCGGCGCTGAGCACGCTGTCGAGCATGCGGTAGGTGGCCAACCCGAGAATGGCGAAGATGGCGATGGCGATCAGCAATTCGAGCAGGGTAAAGCCGCGCTGCGGTCGAGCTGTAGGAGCGAGCTCTGCTCGCGCATCCAGATTGAGGCCATTTCGCGAGCAGAGCTCGCTCCTACGGGCCATACGCTTCATCACGGCGCCCCCAGAAAGCCGCTGAGGCTGACCAGCGCGCGCTCGCGCAGATCGCCCGAGGCGCCACGCTGCTCGGCGGCGACCCACAGGGTCACCCGGCGCATGCTCGGCTCGCTGGTGGCCTGAATCTCGCTCTGCCACAGCCAGCGACGCGCGGCAAACTCCACCTGGCCCTGGTCACGACCGTCGGCCGGCGGCGCCTCGGCCAGCTGCAGCTCGGTAAGGCGGTTGTCGGCCACCCACATGGCCAGGGTCTTGGCTTCCAGCTGCGCGGCGGTCTGCACGCTGCGCGCGCTGGCAGTCAGCACGCTGGCGGCGACCAGGGCGAAGATGGCCAGCGCCACCAGCACTTCGAGCAGGGTGAAACCGCGCGCGCGCTTCATCCGGCGCGCCCTGCCGCCAGCTCCTCGATACGCGGCAGGCCGAAGCCGTCGCTGGACAGCTGCAGCTGCAGGCCGTCGCGGCGGCGCTCGGCCAGGCGCAGGCGAAAAGCCGTGAGCTCGCCGCTGGAGAGAATCAGCAGTTGCGGCGCCAGGGCACTGGCCGCGCCGGGCAGGCGCAAGGCCTCGCCCTCCCCCTCGCCCTCCACCTCAAGAGTCAGCTCGGCCCAGTCCGGCAGGCGATGCGCCTGGCGATCCAGCGCCTGCCACTCGCCGCGCCGCGAATCGTAGCGCAGCACCCGGTAGCCCTCGCGGGTAAAACTCAGGCCGTACTCGCGGTTATCCAGCACCGCCTCGTCGGCCAGCACGCCGATCAGGCCGGCCAGGCGCTCGGCCTCGCCGCGCAGTTCGCGGCTCGGCCCGGCCAGCCCGGTGCCGAGCACCGCCAGGCCGATCAGGCTGCCGAGGATGACCAGCACCACCAGCAGCTCGATCAGGGTGAAGCCCCTCGCCCGCCTGGCCGAGCCCGCAGGTACGCGCTGCATGGCGATCAGAGATCCCAGTTGCCGATGTCCGCGTCCAGGTCGCTGCCGCCCTGCTTGCCGTCGGCGCCGAACGAATAGAGGTCGAAGGCGCCCTTGGTGCCCGGCGCCAGGTACTGGTAGGGATTGCCCCAGGGGTCGACCGGCAGGCGCTTGAGGTAGCCCTCCTTGTTCCAGTTCTTCGCCGGCGGGTTGCCGCCGGGCTTGCTCACCAGCGCCTCGATGCCCTGCTGGGTGCTGGGGTAGCTGTGGTTGTCCAGCTTGTACATGTCCAGCGCCGCGCCGATGGCGCGGATGTCGTTCTGCGCCGCGGTGACCTTGGCCTGATCGGGCCTGCTCATCACCTGCGGCACCACCAGCGCCGCGAGGATGCCGAGAATGACCACCACCACCATGATCTCGATCAGGGTGAAACCCGCCTGTTTTCTACTCACCTGCTAACCCACCATTTGGTTCAACGAAAGAATCGGCAGCAGGATGGCCAGGACTATGACCAACACCACCGCCCCCATGAATACCAGCATGAACGGTTCGAACAAACCCACCAGCAGGGCGATCTGCGCGCCGAGGTCGTTCTCCTGATTCTTCGCCGTGCGCGCCAGCATCTGATCCAGCTCGCCGGAGCGTTCGCCGCTGGCGATCATGTGCAGCATCATCGGCGGAAACTGCCCGGTGGCCTCCAGCGAACGGGTCAGGCTGCCGCCCTCGCGCACCTTCTGCGCCGCCACCAGCACCTCGCCACGGATCACCCGGTTGCCGATCACCTCGCCGGCAATCGCCAGCGCCTCCACCAGCGGCACGCCACTCTGGGTGAGAATCGCCAGGGTGGAGGCGAAACGCGCGCAGTCGGTGGCGCGTCCCAGCCGGCCCAGCAGCGGCACGCGCAGCAGAAACGCGTGCCAGCGCAGCTTGAACGCCTCGTCGCGCAGCGCCCAACGCAGGGCGACGATCGCCAGCGCCAGCAGCACCAGCGTCGCCGCGCCCCAGGCCTTGACCCAGTCGCTCAGGGCGATCAGCCCGCGGGTCAGCGCCGGCAGGGTCTGCCCGGAATCGACGAAGACCTTGACCACGTCCGGCACCACGTAGCCGAGCAGGAAACCGACGATGAGCAAGGACGCACACATCAGGATCAGCGGGTAGAGCAGCGCCAGCTGAATCTTTTGCCGCGACTGCTGGCGCTGCTCGGTGTAGTCGGCCAGCTGTTCCAGCACCGGGCCGAGGTGCCCGGCGTGCTCGCCGGCGGCCACGGTGGCGCGGTACAGCTCGGGAAAGGCGGCGGGAAATTCCTTCAGGCTGGCGGCCAGGCTGTGGCCTTCCAGCACCCGCGCGCGCACCGCCAGCAGCATGGCCTGGATGCGTGCACTGGTGGCTTGCGCGGCGGCCGCACGCAGCGCCTCCTCGATCGGCAGCGCCGCCTGCACCAGGGTCGCCAGCTGCCGGGTGACCAGCGCCAGGTCGCGCGCCGACAGGCCGCGGGCGAAGCCCAGGCGAGCGCCGCCGCTGACCTGCTCGCGGTTGCGCGTGGCCTTGACCTCTAGCGGTGCCAGCTGGCGTTCGCGCAACAGCTGGCGCACCTGGCGCGCGCTGTCGGCCTCCAGCACGCCTTTCTGCTGGCGGCCGCGCCCGTCCAGGGCGATATATTCGAAGGCGGCCACTTACTCCTCCCGGGTCACGCGCAGCACTTCCTCGACCGTGGTCACCCCTTCCAGCACCTTGCGCCGCCCGTCGTCGCGGATGCTCGGGCCCAGGCGGCGGGCGTGGCGGGTCATGTCCTGCTCGGAGGCGCGGCTGTGGATCAGCGTGCGCATGGTTTCGTCGAACACCACCAGCTCGTAGATGCCGGTACGCCCGCGGTAGCCCTGCTGGTGGCACTCGGCGCAGCCGCGCGCGTGGTACAGGGTCGGCGCCGATGCGGCCGGCACGCCGAGCAGCGCGCATTCGGCCGCATCGGCGGCATAAGGTTCCTTGCACGCCGGGCACAGCACCCGCACCAGGCGCTGGGCCAGCACGCCGAGCAGGGAGGACGACAGCAGAAAGGGCTCCACGCCCATGTCCACCAGACGGGTGATGGCGCCGATGGCGCTGTTGGTGTGCAGGGTGGAAAGCACCAGGTGGCCGGTCAGCGAGGCCTGCACGGCGATCTCGGCAGTTTCCTTGTCGCGGATCTCGCCGACCATCACCACGTCCGGGTCCTGGCGCAGGATGGCGCGCAGGCCGCGGGCGAAGGTCATGTCCACCTTGGTGTTGACCTGGGTCTGGCCGATGCCTTCGAGGTGGTATTCGATGGGGTCCTCGACGGTGAGGATGTTGCGCGTGTGGTCGTTGAGGCTGACCAGGCTGGCGTACAGCGTGGTGGTCTTGCCCGAGCCGGTGGGGCCGGTGACCAGCAGGATGCCGTGCGGCTTGCGCACCGTCTCCTCCATCAGCGCGCGGTCCTCGGCGCGCATGCCCAGGTGCTGCAGCGACAGACGCCCGGCCTGTTTGTCGAGCAGACGCAGCACCACCCGCTCACCGTTGGCCGAGGGCAATGTGGACACACGAATGTCCACCTCGCGCCCGCCGACCTTGAGCGAGATGCGCCCGTCCTGCGGCACGCGCTTCTCGGCGATGTCCAGGCGCGCCATGACCTTGACCCGCGACACCAGCAGCGCCGCCAGCTCGCGCTTGGGTTCGAGCACTTCGCGCAGGATGCCGTCGACGCGAAAGCGCACCACCAGGCGCTTCTCGAAGGTTTCCAGGTGGATGTCGGAGGCGTTTTCCTTGATCGCCTCGCCGAGGATGGCGTTGATCAGGCGGATGATCGGCGCGTCGTCTTCCTGCTCCAGCAGGTCTTCGGTCTCCGGCACCTGCTCGGCCAGCGAGGCCAGGTCGAGGCTGCCGCCGATGTCCTCGGCCAGCTGCATGGACGCCGAGTCGTGCTGGTAGGCCGCGCCCAGGGCCAGGGCGAACTCGCCGGCGGCGAGCGGGCGCAGCGGCAGGCTGCGTCCGGCGAAACGCTGCGCCTCGGCCAGCGCCACCGGTTCGCAGTCGGCCCGATAGGCCAGGCAGGCGCGCCCCTCGTGCAGCACGAACACCACGCCGTGACGTTTGGCGAAACTGAAGGGCAGACGGCGCAGGGGAGTCTCGAGCAGCGAAGCGTTCATGCGATGAACCTTAAAAACAGAACCTTACCTTGAGTATTACAGCCCAATCTGACTGTTTGCCCCTCTACGGCGGTCTTTTTTGTAATGGTTATTGGGCTATCTTTAACACATCGCCCAATACAGCACACCCACCCCATATAGGGGATGTCAACGCCGCGCAGGCTGTTATGATCGGCCCGCGACGCATAGCACATAAAAAGAATTAGAACGTCGTTTCCGGAGTAATGCATTTGGCCCTCCCCCAGCGCCTCAAGGACAACGCCCCGAGCGTGCTCGGCATGCTCGTGCTGATCGCCCTCAGCGTCAGCCTGGCCTGGCAAAGCGCCGAGCTGCTGCGCCTGGTGCGCGGCCCCGCGCTGAACCCACCGAGCCAGGCCGCCAGCCCCCTGGAACAACCCAGCCAGGCGCCCCTCGCCCAGCTGTTCGGCAGCGCCAAACAGGCCGACAGCGGCCCACCACCGGCCACCAACCTGCAGCTGACCCTGCTCGGCAGCTTCGTCCACAGCGACCCGCAACGTTCCAGCGCGCTGATCCAGCGCCAGGGCCACAGCGCCCAGCGCTACGCCGTGGGCATGGAGGTGGACAACGGCGTGCGCCTGGATGCGGTCTACGCCGACCGCGTCGAGCTGCTGCGCAACGGCCGCCGCGAGAGCCTCGCCTTCCCCCGCCAGCAGAGCGGCCAGTATGTCTACACGCCGCCGGCCGAAACGGCCGACGCCGCGCTCGATCAACTCGACCAGCTGGAGCAGGACAACCTCGAACAACTGCGCCAGCGCATGCAGGCGCTGCGCGAGCAGATGGAAGCCGCCGGTACCCTGCCCGAAGAAACGCCCTCCGATCAGCCCATGGAAAGCGAATGAACCGATGCATGCCATCCGCAGCCGACTGACCCTCGCCCTACTCGCCGCCGGCCTGGCCGTCGCCCCCCTGCCCCTGCTGGCGCAGATCGAACAGGTGCCGGCCAGCGCCAACCAGCAGGACGAAAGCTGGACCATCAACCTCAAGGGCGCCGACATCCGCGAATTCATCGATCAGGTCGCCGCCATCACCGGGCAGACCTTCGTCGTCGACCCACGGGTCAAGGGCCAGGTCAACGTGGTGTCCAACACCCCGCTCAATCTGACCGAGGTCTACCAGCTGTTCCTCTCGGTGATGGCCACCCACGGCTTCAGCGTGCTGACCCAGGGCGACCAGGCGCGCATCGTGCCCAACGCCGAGGCCAAGGCCGAAGCCGGCGAAGGCCGCCCGGCACCCGATCGCCTGGAAACCCGCCTGATCCAGGTGCAGCACGCACCGGTGGCCGAGCTGATCCCGCTGATCCGCCCGCTGGTGCCGCAGTACGGCCACCTGGCCGCCGTGACCTCCTCCAATGCGCTGATCATCAGCGACCGCAGCGCCAACATCGCGCGCATCCAGGACCTGATGCGCCAGCTCGACCAGACCGGAGCCCGCGACTACAGCGTGATCAACCTGCAGCACGCCTGGGTGATGGACGCCGCCGAAGTGCTCAACACCGCCATCGCCCGCGGCCAGGCCAAGGGCGCCAGCGCCACCCAGGTGGTGGCCGACGCGCGCACCAACCGCCTGATCCTGCTCGGCCCGCCGGACGCCCGCGCCAAGCTGGCCAACCTGGCCCAGTCACTGGACACCCCCACCAGCCGCTCGGCCAACACCCGGGTGATCCGCCTGCGCCACAACGACGCCAAATCGCTGGCCGAGACCCTCGGGGAAATCTCCGAAGGGCTGAAGAACCAGCAGGATGGCGAGACCGCCGGCAAGCCGTCGAACATCCTCATCCGCGCCGACGAGAGCCTCAATGCCCTGGTGCTGCTGGCCGAACCCGATCTGGTCGCCACCCTCGAAGACATCGTGCGCCAGCTCGACATCCCGCGCGCCCAGGTGATGGTCGAGGCGGCCATCGTCGAAGTCTCCGGCGACATCACCGACGCCCTCGGCGTGCAGTGGGCGGTGGATGCGCGCAGTGGCAGCGGCGGCACCGGCGGCCTGGGTGGGGTCAACTTCTCCGGCACCGGGCTGTCGGTGGGCACCGTGCTGCAGATCCTGCAGAGCGGCGAGGTGCCGGAAAACACCACCCTGCCCGACGGCGCCATCATCGGCATCGGCAGCGACAACTTCGGCGCGCTGGTCACCGCGCTGTCGGCCAACAGCAAGAGCAACCTGCTGTCCACCCCCAGCCTGCTGACCCTGGACAACCAGAAGGCGGAAATCCTGGTCGGGCAGAACGTGCCGTTCCAGACCGGCTCCTACACCACCGATGCGGCCGGGGCCAACAACCCCTTCACCACCATCGAGCGCAAGGACATCGGCGTCACCCTCAAGGTCACCCCGCACATCAACGAAGGCGCCACCCTGCGCCTGGAGATCGAGCAGGAAATCTCCTCCATCGCCCCCAGCACCGGGCTCAACGCCCAGGCCGTGGACCTGGTGACCAACAAGCGCTCGATCAAGAGCACCATCCTCGCCGACGACGGCCAGGTCATAGTGCTCGGCGGGCTGATCCAGGACGACGTCACCGAATCGGTGTCCAAGGTGCCGCTGCTCGGCGACATCCCCCTGCTCGGCGGGCTGTTCCGCTCTACCCGCGAATCCCACATCAAACGCAACCTGATGGTCTTTCTGCGGCCCACCGTGGTGCGCGACGGCGCCGGCCTGGCCGCGCTGTCGGGCAAGAAATACAGCGACATCCGCATCCTCGGCAGCGCCGACGAAGGCCGCCCGAGCATCCTGCCGCGCAACCCGGCGCAGCTGTTCGACGGCCAGGGCGCGCCGGCGGTGGATCTGCGCCAGTAAGCGAGTTGGTTGCGGGATAAAACCCTGGGAGGCGCTTTACGGCAAAGCCCTCCCAGCCCCCCACTCACCCCAGCGGCGGCGTGCGCGGCGGGATCAGGCGTTTGCTGCCGGTGGCCTCATAGGCCGCGGCCAGGCGCAGCAACTCCGAGTCGTCGTAGGCGCGGCCGGCGAAGGTCAGCCCCACCGGCATGCCGATATCGGCCATCACCCCCATCGGCACGGTGACCGTCGGCACGCCCAGGTGGCGGATGGCGAGGTTGCCGTTGGCCACCCACACGCCATTGCTCCAGGCGATATCGGCGGAGACGGGATTCACATCGGCATCGGCCGGGCCGACGTCGGCCACGGTGGGGAACAGCACCGCGTCGAGCTTGAGGCCGTCCATCCAGTCCTCCAGATCAAGCTTGCGAGTCTGCTCCAGGCCGCGCAGGCCATCCGGCACGGTGGGAATCTGGTCCCAAGAGCGGATGCCGCGCTTGGCCATATTGACGTACTCGTCCATGCCGGCGGCCAGGTCGCCCTCGCGGTTGGGCAGCGTGCCCGGGTCGTGCGGGAAGATCTGCGGGCCGTCGACGTCCGCCAGGCGGTTGAGCTTGGGGTCGCCGTTGGCGCGCAGGAAATCGTCGAAGGCCCAACCCGACAGCTCCCACAGCTCGTCGTGGAGGAATTCCGGGGTGACGATGCCGCGATTGAATACGGTCGGCGCACCGGGGCGGTCGCCTTCGCAGTTGGAGACCAGCGGGAAGTCCACTTCCACCACCTCGGCGCCGGCCGCTTCCAGCGCCTGGCGCGCCTGCTCCCATAGCGCGATCACCGAGGCACGGGTGTGGATGCGCTGGCCGGTCGGGCCACCGATACCGGGGTTGTCGCTGGTGCCGGCGGCTTCGTCCTTATTGATAAACATGCGCGGCACGCCCAGGCGCTTGCCCTTGAGCGCACCGGGCTGGGCGGCGAGCGCCAGGTAGGACGCCGGGCGTACCTCGGAGGGCTTGGGAATCGGCACCCAGGGCTGCAGGCGCCAGAGATCGCCGCGGGTGTCTGGATCGTCGGCCACCACCACGTCGAGCACCTCAAGCAGGTCGGCCATGGTCCGCGCATAGGGCACCACCACGTCCATGGTCGGCGTCAGCGGCCAGTTGCCGCGCACCGAGATCACCCCGCGCGACGGCGTGTAGGCGCACAGGCCGTTGTTCGACGCCGGGCCGCGGCCGCTCGACCAGGTTTCCTCGGCCAGGCCAAAGGCGGCGAAACTGGCGGCGGTGGCGGTGCCGGCGCCGTTGGACGAACCCGAGGCGAACGGCGCGGTGAGGTAGGCGGCGTTGTACGGGCTCTCGGCGCGGCCGTAGACGCCGCGCTGCATGCCGCCGTTGGCCATCGGCGGCATATTGGTCTTGCCCAGGCAGATGGCGCCGGCGGCGCGCAGGCGCTCGATGGTGAAGGCGTCGCGCTGGGCCACCAGGTCCTTGAACGCCGGGCTGCCGGAGGCGGCGGTCAGGCCCTTGACCAGGTAGCTGTCCTTGGCGGTGTAGGGAATGCCGTCCAGCGGGCCGAGGCTCTCGCCACGGGCGCGGCGCGCATCGGAGGCCTCGGCTTCCTTCAAGGCATCGGGGTTGCGCACCACCACCGCGTTGAGCTTGGTCGGCGTATTCGGGCCGTCGTAGGCCTCGATCCGCGCCAGGTAGGACTGGACCAGCTCGACCGCCGTGGTGCGGCCGGCCTCCAGCGCGGCGCGCAGCTCGGCAATGGAAACTTCGGTTACCTCGATCATGGTGTCGTCACTCACTGATGGCGGGGCCGGCCGGCTGCGGCCAGCCCCGGATACGGAAAGCCCTGGTCCAGCGGCCGCAACGCCCCGGTGGGAGCAGCTTCGGCCACGAACATCTGCCTGAATGATACATGCCGCCGAGCGCCCACAGGAGGCCGAGACTAGGCCCCTGCCGCTCGCAACCACTGCAGCAGTTCGGCCTGCAGGCTCCCGGCTCCGCCGGCTAGGGCGCCAGCAGGCAATAGCGCGAGCCGTCCGCGACGAACCCCAATGGCGCCACTCGCCTGCTATGGTCTTGGGCACTGCCTGCTGCAACCAGAGGAACCCGAAATGGAGCAATTCACCGGCGGTTGTCTGTGCGGCAACCTGCGCATCGTCGCCACGGGCCGGCCCTACCGAGTTGGCGTGTGCCACTGCCTGGACTGCCGCAAACACCACGGCGCCCTATTCCATACCTCGGCGATCTTCCCCGAGCGCGCGGTGCAAATAGAGGGCGAAACCGCCCACTACGCCGGCCGCCACTTCTGCCCGCGCTGCGGCTCGCCGGTGTTCTCGCGCACGGCCGATGAAATCGAAGTGAACCTCGGCTCGCTGGACGCCCCCAACCAGCTGACGCCTACCTACGAACTCTGGACCATCAGGCGCGAGGCCTGGCTGCCGGCATTTCCGTTCGACAGGCGCTACGAGCGGGATCGGGAGAACAAGGGGCGGTTCGAGGGGGGAGAGTCGAGTGGATGAAATCGGCCGAAGCTGCCGGTTGTGACGGGCAACAACCGGCCAAGAGCTGCCTGTTCGAGTCAGCTACTTCCGCTTGAAGGCCTCCCGGCGCGACTCGCGTTCACCAAGGAAACGATTGCTGATCACCGCTTCCAGGTCCTTGCGCTCCACAGAGTCGCCGCAGTGAGGGCAAACGCTGGCCACGCCAACGTCATGGCCACACGCGCGATGCACGAAATGCACGGCCAAGCCCTCATCCGGGTTCTTGCACCACCTCTCGCCCCAGGCGCGCAGCGCGTAGACCACTGGATAGAAGTCCCATCCCTTGTCGGTCAGGTGGTATTCGTAGCGCAGCGGCTTTGCGCTGTAGGGCCGGCGTTCGACCAGGCCGTTGGCCTCCAGCGCTTTCAGACGCGAGGTCAGCATCTGAGGCGTAGCTCCGGTCTGGATCTGGATTTCCTCGAAGCGTGTCGCGCCCATGTACAGCTCACGCAGAACCAGGATGGTCCACTTGTCGCCCACCAAGTCCACCGAGCGCGCCACCGGGCACACCGTATCGCTTGTCTCGTCCTGCATTGGCATCACGCTGTCTGCTCCGCTGAAACTATTGTTTTCATAGTAACACGACCGGGTGGCCATGCCCCGACGCGTCCCTCTCGAGGCCCCGCGCCTATTGACACTATGATTATCATAGTTACTATGAGATTTACCGAGGCCTAGCGCCATCGCATGGGCAATCGAAGCAGATACCCGTGCAGCAGAAGCCCCGGAATCCCTCTCTTGCAACTGGAGCACCGTCATGCCCATCCTGTGTATTCCCCGGAGCGGACCGGCCTGCTGCTGGTCGACCCCTACAACGACTTCCTGTCCGATGGCGGCAAGCTGTTTCCCATGCTCAGAAGCGTCGCCGACGAGGTTCGTCTGCTCGACAACCTGCGCACGACCGTTGCTGCCGCGCGAGCGCAGGCCATCCAGGTGTACTACGTACCGCATCGTCGCTGGCAGCCCGGCGACTACGACCACTGGGATCACCCCAACCCGACCCAACGCCTGATCCAGCAGCGCCACACCTTTGCCAAGGGCTCCTGGGGCGGCGAATGGCATCCCGACTTCGTGCCACAGGAGGGCGACATCATCATCCAGGAACACTGGGGGCAAAGCGGGTTCGCCAATACCGACCTCGACTTCCAGCTCAAGCAGCGAGGCATCACCCATGTGATCGTCGTTGGTCTGCTGGCGAACACCTGTATCGAATCGACCGCACGCTTCGCCATGGAACTGGGTTATCACGTCACGCTGGTACGCGATGCGACAGCCGCCTTCAGCAAGGAAATGATGCACGCGGCGCACGAACTGAACGGACCGACGTTTGCGCACAGCATCCTCGACACCCGCGGGCTCGTGCAGGCCCTGCAGCAGCAGTGACGGGGCGGCGCCATGTCAGCCTTTCCCGCGGCTCCGATGGAAGTTTCCAATCGCCTCGTCACCCTCATGGCCCTGTGCTGCGCACTGGCCGTATCGACCATCTACTACCACCAGCCGCTTTTGCCACAGATGGCCGCCTCGTTCGGCCTGGCGCCGACGCAGGCCGGCCTGATCGCCACACTGACGCAGCTTGGCTATGCGGCAGGCCTGCTGTTCATCGTGCCGCTCGCCGATTGCCGACAGCCACGCCAGCTCGCGCTGCTGGCCATCGCGGCCAATGCCGTCGCCTTGATCCTCTGCGCCGCGGCGCCGAACTTCGCAGTGCTGTGCGTGAGCAGCCTCCTGGTCGGCGTGACGGCGATCACTGCGCAGATCATCATCCCCGCCCTGTCGGGGCTGGCCACTCCGGCTGAGCGCGGTCGCATCGTCGGCAGCCTGCTCAGCGGCCTCTCGGCAGGCCTCTTGCTGGCGCGAATGGTCGGGGGGTTCGCCGGTACGCACGCGGGGTGGCGAGCCGTCTTCATACTGGCCTCGCTCGGCGATCTCTTGCTGCTGGTCATCGTCGCCAAGAGCCTGCCGGTCACCACGAGCCTGACGACCATCAGCTATGACCGGCTCCTGCGTTCGCTGGGCAGCCTGGTCCGGGAGGAAGGCGTGCTGCGTTACTGTGCGGCGAGCGGCCTGCTGATGTTCGCTGCGTTCAGTGCGCTGTGGGCCTCGCTGGCCGCGCTGCTGGCACAACCACCCTACGGGTTCGATTCCGCCACCATCGGCCTGTTTGGCCTGGTCGCCCTGTTGGGCATCGTCGCGTCACCACATATCGGCGCACTGAGCGATCGTCTGGGCGTACGCACCATGGTCCTCGTCGGCGCGATGGCCCTCGCCGCGGGTTTCGTCTGCATCGCTGCGGGCGGGCAAAGTCTTGGCTGGCTGATCCTCGGCATGGTGCTGCTCGACTTGGGCAATCGTGCCGGACTGGTTGCCAACCAGGCACGCGTATTCACCCTGCGTCCCGAGGCCCGCAGCCGGCTCAATACCGTATTCATGGGATCGTATTTCCTGGGTGGAGCGATAGGCGCCGCATTGGGAAACTATGGCGTGCACCGGGCAGGCTGGCTCGGCCTTGCCGCTGTTGGCATCCTGCTGTCCTGCGCGGCCGCGTTGATCAATGCTCTTTCTCCCCGTGAGTCGAGCTCGACGACGGGCGAGGTTCGCCCATGAGCCATTCATAGGCGACGCTACGGCGCACCTCAGCCTTGAGTTCCTGAAAGAAAAAGCCTCTCGCGCTGCAGCTGACCTCGAAAGCTGGCGATGCTCGCTCCGGGCTTGTTCGCCTTCTGCAATGTCCACTTGTGGCCGGTTTCCGTAACTGCAGATTGCTCCCGGTTGAAAGCCTCCCTGCTCAACACCGCAACAGGACAACGGAGGGTCCGCGAACTATTCCTCCCGGCCAGATAGCTGACCATCGCGGGGCCCGTCAGAGCCCCGCGCTATCCCGGTCCTCCCCGTCCGCTCAACCCGCCGCGTCCTCCGGCAGCTTGGCGATCACCTTGATCTCGAACTGGAAGCCGGCCAGCCAGGTCACGCCGATGGCGGTCACTGTCGGGTAAGGCGCCTGGCCCCAGAACTCGGCCGCCACCTCCCAGATGGTCTCGAACTTCGCGTCGGGGTCGAGCATGAAGATGGTGGTGTCGACCACGTCGGCGAAGCTGCATCCCGCCTCGGCCAGGATCGCATTGAGGTTGGCGAAGGTGAGGCGCACCTGGGCTTCGAGGTCGGGCTCGGGCGAGCCGTCCTGGCGGCTGCCGACCTGGCCGGAGACGAACAGGAAGCCGTTGGAACGGATCGCCGGCGAATAGCGGTGGAGCTCGTACAGGGCATGGCGGTCGGGCGGAAATACCACATCGCGTTTGCTGGTCATTGCGGGTCTCCATGGGCCGCTGCGGCCCGTTGCTTGAGATGGAGCCACTGTAAGAAGCGCGCCGGGCTGGATAAACCGGCAACTCTGGTCATGACTGTTTGTAGAATCCAAACAATCCCCCATGAGTGAGAAGAGCAATGGACCGTTTCGATGCGATGCAGGCGTTCGTGCGCGTGGTGGAGGCCGGCAGCTTCACCAAGGCGGCGACGACGCTGCACATGAGCAAGACCAGCGTGACGCAGCTGGTGCAGCAGCTGGAGGCACGGCTGCGCGTGCGCCTGCTCAACCGCACCACGCGCCGGGTCGCGGTTACCGCCGACGGCGCCGCCTACTACGAGCGCGCGGTGCGCCTGCTGGCCGATATGGACGACGCCGAGACCAGCCTCTCCAGCGCCGCCGCCCTGCCCAGGGGGCGCCTGCGGGTGGACGTGCCCAGCCCGCTGGCGCGGATGATTCTGGTGCCGGCCCTGCCGGACTTTCACGCGAAGTACCCCGACATCCAGCTGGACATGGGGGTGAGCGACCGCGTGGTAGACCTGATCGGCGACAAGGTGGACTGCGTGGTGCGCGGCGGCGAGATCGCCGATCAGTCGCTGATCGCGCGGCACGTGGGCGACCTGCAGCTGGGCGTGTACGCTGCGCCGAGCTACCTGCAGCGCGCCGGCACGCCCAGCCACCCGCGCGAGCTGGAGGACAGCCATCACCGCATCGTCGGTTTCCTCTGGGCGCGCGCCGGCAAGCCGCTGCCCTACGCCATGCAGTGCGGCGACGAGAGCCTCAAGGTGCAGGGCCGTTACGTGCTGGCGGTGGACGACGGCAACGCCTACCTCGCCGCCGGCCTGGCCGGCCTGGGCATCCTCTGGCTGCCGGACTACATGGCCAAGGCGCACCGCCGGCGCGGCGAGCTGGTGCCGCTGCTGGAGCACTGGCGGCTCGAACCGATGCCGCTGTACCTGGCCTTCCCGCCCAACCGCCACGTCAGCGCCAAGCTGCGGGTATTTATCGACTGGGTCGTCGAGCTGATGGCGCAGCACGCACCGGTGCTGGGTCGCCGCTAGCCCAACAGGCCGCAGGCGCCTAGCGCGAGAAGCGCCGCCGATAGTCCCGCGGGGAAATGGCCAGGTGGCGCTGGAAGGTGGCGCGCATCCGCTCCTCGTCGCGGAAGCCGCACTGCCGGGCAATCTGGTCGATATTGCGGCTGGAGTCTTCCAGCAGGCGCCGCGCCGCTTCCAGGCGGAAGATCTCCACCGCCTTGGCCGGGGTGCGCCCGGTCTTCTGCTTGTACAGCCGGGAGAAATGCCGCGGGCTCATGTGGCAGCGCTCGGCCATGGCTTCGACGCCGAGTGCCGGACTGTCCAGGTTGTCGCCGAGCCAGCGGTGCAGTTCGTCGAAGGTCGCGGTATCGCGGGCCTGGGCCTGCAGCAGCTCGCTGAACTGGGCCTGGCCGCCGGGGCGCTTGAGGAACACCACCAGCTCCCGCGCCACCTGCATTGCCACCTCGCGGCCGCAGTCGGCCTCCACCAGCGCCAGAGCGAGGTCGATGCCGGCGCTGACGCCGGCTGAGGTCCACAGCGCGCCCTGCTCGACGAAGATCGCATCGCTGTCCACCTCGATGCCCGGAAAGCGCGCCTTGAGCATGTCGCACATGGCCCAGTGGGTCGCCGCGCGCTTGCCTTCCAGCAACCCGGCTTCGGCCAGCAGGAAGGTGCCGCTGCACACCGAGGCGGTGCGCCGTACCCGCCGTGCGTTGGCGCCGATCCAGGCGATCAGCTCGGCGGACTCGGCCACCGCCCGTTCGATTTCCGGTGCGCCCGGCACGATCAGGGTGTCGACCTGCGCCAGCGGCACCTCGGCCAGCGCCTGGGTCTGCACCACCAGGCCCTCGGCGCTGCCGATCAGCCCGCCCGGCAGGCTGGCGGTCAGGCGCTGGTAGCCGGGCAGGCCGCGCGCGTGCATGGCCTTGGTGGCGGCCCAGAACACGGTCTGCGCGCCGGTGAGGTCGAGCAGCCCGACTTGCGGGTAGGCGAGAAAAAGGATGGTACGCGGACGGTTTGGCATGATTTCCGGGGTATCTGTCATTTCTGCCGAAATGCTCCTCTCCTAGCATGGGCCCGTCAAACACCAAGAGCCCAAGCCAGGAGTACCAGATGAAACAACGCATTCTGATTGTCGGTGGCGGTTTCGCCGGGGTATGGAGCGCGCTGAGCGCCATGCGCCTGCTGGACCGGCACGGGCGCACGGATATCGCCGTGACCCTGCTCGCGCCGCAGCCGCAGCTGCGCATCCGCCCGCGCTTCTACGAGCCCGAGGTGCATACCATGCAGGCGCCGCTGACAGCGCTGCTGGCAGCGGTGGGCGTCGAGTTCGTCCAGGGCAGCGCCGAGGGCATCGATCCGCAGCGCCAGCAGGTCAGCTACCGCAACGCGGCCGGCCGCGTCGCCGAGCTGGGCTACCAGCGCCTGGTGCTGGCCTCCGGCAGCCGCCTGCTGCGCCCGACGCAGGCGGGGATGGACGCGCACCTGTTCGACGTGGACGAGATCGAGCAGGCGGCGCGCCTGGAGCAGCACCTGCTGGGCCTGGCGCAGCACCCGCAAACGGCGGCGCGCAATACCGTGGTGGTGGCCGGCGGCGGCTTTACCGGCATCGAGACGGCCACGGAAATGCCCGCGCGGCTGCGCGCCGTGCTGGGCGAGGACGCGGCGATCCGCGTGGTGGTGGTCGACCGCGGCGAGCGGATCGGCGCAGCGCTGGGCGACGGCATTCGTCCGGCGATCGAGGCGGCGTCGCGCGAGCTGGGCATCGAGTGGTGCCTGGGCCGCTCGGTGGCCTCGGTCGATGCCGACGGCGTGAGCCTGGACGACGGCCAGCGCATCGCCGCGAATACGGTGATCTGGACCGTGGGCTTTCGCGCCAGCGAGCTGACCGCGCAGATTCCCGCGCCGCGCGACGCCCAGGGCCGGCTGCAGGTGGATGCCTGGCTCAAGGTCGAGGGCCAGGCGGCGATCTTCGCCGCCGGCGATACCGCGCGGGCGGCCACCGACGAGCTCGGCAACTTCACGGTGATGTCCTGCCAGCACGCCATCGCCCTGGGCCGCCACGCCGGCAACAACGCGGCCGCCGAGCTGATCGGCGTGGCCCCGACGCGCTACAGCCAGCCCAAGTACGTCACCTGCCTCGACCTCGGCGCCTGGGGCGCGGTGTTCAGCGAAGGCTGGGAGCGTCAGGTGAAGCTGGTGGGCAGCGAGGCCAAGGCGCTCAAGCAGCAGATCAACAGCCAGTGGATCTACCCGCCGGCGGCCGACCGCGCCCTCGCCCTGGCCGCCGCCGACCCGGCGATCCCGGTGGCCTGAGCCGCAGCGCGCCGCGGCTCAGTGGCACTCGATGCGGTTGCGTCCGCCGCGCTTGGCGCAGTACAGGGCGATATCGCTGCGCGACAGGGCAGCCTCGGCGCTGGCATCGGCGGCGCGCAGCGCTGAGATGCCGACGCTGACGGCGAGGAAGATCTGCTCGCCACCATGCAGGATCGGCGTCTTGGCCAGTTCGCCCTGGATGCGCTGGGCGAAGTGCCTGGCCTGGTGCAGATCGGCGTCGCTGAGCACCGCGGCGAACTCTTCGCCGCCCATGCGCCCGGCGGCATCGGTCTTGCGCAGCTGGGCGCAGAGGATGGCCGCGAAATGCCGCAGGGCCTGGTCGCCGACGCTATGGCCCCAGCGGTCGTTGATGGCCTTGAAGTGATCCAGGTCGAACATCAGGATGGTCGCGCACTGCCCCGGGCTGCGCTGCAGCCGGGCCAGCTCGGCTTCGAGCAGCTGCATGAAGTGCCGGCGGTTGGCCAGCTGGGTCAGGAAGTCCGTGGTGGCGAAGGCTTGCAGCTCGGCCTCGATCTGCTTGCGCTCGGTGACATCGGTGATGAAGCCGTGCCACAGCACGCTGCCGTCCTCCAGGCGGCGCGGGCAGGCCTCGCCCTGACGCCAGGCGAGCGCCTGCCCCGGCAGCTGCAGGCGAAATTCCAGGCGCCAGGGCGTCAGTTGCCTGGCGGAGGCCTCGAAGGACGCCAGGTAGGCCGCCCGATCGTCCGGGTGCAGCAGCGCCGGCAACGCCTGCGCGTCGCGCAGCAGCTGCTCCGCGCTGAGTCCGCAGATGACCTCGGCTCCGGCGCTGACGTAGGAAAAGGCCGACGCGCCGTCCGGCTGGCGTCGGTACTGGAAGACCATGCCGGGAATCTCGTTGGTCAGGTCGGTCATCAGCGCGGCGCTCTGCTGCAGCCGCTCGGCCAGCGTGCGCATGGCGGTGATGTCGGTGGTGGTGCCGATCATCCGTAGCGGCTTGCCGGCACCATCGCGTTCGACCACCTTGCCGCGGCTGCACACCCACTTGTAGCGGCCATCGCGGCAGCGCAGGCGGTGCTCCACCTCGTAGGCGGCGGTGCGCTGCTCCAAGTGCGCGGCAATGGTCGCCTTGACGTAGTCCAGGTCCGCCGGGTGCACCCGCGTGTAGCTCTCCTCGATGCGATTGCCGACTTCATGGTCGGCGTAGCCGAGCAGCGCCTTCCAGCCGCTCGAGTAGTGGATTTCGCCGGTGGCGACGTTGCGATCCCAGATGCCGGTGCCGCTGCCGGCGATGGCCAGGGCCATGCGCCGCTCGCTGTCGCGCAGGGCGGCGATCTCCTGGCGCTGCTGGGCGTCCGCCTCGTCGCGCCCGAGCAGCTCCAGCGCCAGACCGGCGAACTCGCGCAGCGCCTGCTGCTGCGCGGCGTCCAGCTCGCGGGGGCGGTCGTCGAACAGGTAGAGCATGCCGAGCACGTCGCCGCCCGGCGCCCGCATCGGACAGGCGGCGAGGAAGCGCAGATGGGGAGCGGCCACCACCAGGTCGTGATCGCGCAGGCTGGCGTCGCGCTGCGCGTCGGCCACCAGGTACAGCCCGTCGGCACACGCCCAGTTGCCCAGCGGACCGACCCGGGCGAGCTGAACGGCGCTGAGGCCGGCGCAGGCACGCACCTGCCGTCGCCCTTCGCCACCGGTCAGCAGCAGCGCGGCCATGACGTCGAAATGCCGCCGGGCCAGGCGCAGCAGGCCATCGAATCGCTCGTCATTGGCGCTCGCCGGCGCATCGTTCGAATACAGGGACTGCATAGGGGCTCTGCTTCGCTAGAACTGTGGACGCCGCCTGCTATTGATAGGCCATATCCAGATCGCCGTCTAATCCTGATGGCCATATGACGCCATCGGCAGGGGTTCGCTGAGCCTAAAGGATTCGCCGCGCCGTTGACACTGGGCATTGCCCGTCGGTTCTCAGCGCAGGTAGCGTCCAACCCGGCTGTGCAGCAAGGCCTGCAGCTCCGCCTGCATAAAGGCGTAGTCGTCGGCAATGTCCAGGCAGATCACCCGCTTGCCGGCCAGGACGCGCCGGTACTGGCGCTGCAGCTTGCTGCGCTGGGCCTTTTCCATCACGAAGATCAGCGTCGCCCAGTCGATGTGCTCGGCCGACAGGCGTACCTCGGCATCCGCCGCCAGCCCGGCGGAGTCGGTTTGCACGCCGGGCCAGGCGCCGAACAGCTGTTCGGCGGTCGGGCTGCGCAGGCGGTTGCGGCTGCAGATAAACAGCGCGCGGATCAAGCGTCACCGACTCGCTCGTACAGCTCCACCGGCTCCAGCGCGCCCTGGCAGCCGCACTGGCTGTGGCCTAGACCCAGGTGGCGGAAGCCGGCCTTGAACAGCACCCGCCCGGACTGCGGGTTGCGCGCCAGGTGGCTGGCGTGCAGGCGGCGCAGGTGCAGGCGGGCGAAGGCGAATTCGACCAGCGCCTGGCAGGCCTCGCTGGCGTAGCCGCGGCTCCAGTAGGGCACGCCGACCCAGTAGCCGACCTCGGCCTCGCCGCGGGCGATGTCCTTGAGGGCGATGCTGCCGATCAGCTCGCCGCTGGCACGCTCGACCATGGCGAAACAGGCCGCGCGACCGGCGGCCCAGTCCTGCGCGCACTGCGCGATCCAGCGCTGCGCCAGCTCTGGCGGATAGGGATGGGGAATGCTGCGGGTCACGTCGGCGATGCGAAAATCACCGGCCAGACGCGCCACCTGCGCGGCATCCTCGCCACGCAGCGGGCGCAGCAGCAGGCGTGCGGTTTCCAGCAGGGCTTCGTCCATGGTGATCCCTCGAGGTGCTCAGGCCGGCTGCGGCCCGATGGGATAGAACTGCCCGCCGCTCCACACGCCGAGCCAGGGCTGGCCGTCGATCTCGCGCTCCACCGCCAGCTCCACCAGTTGGTAGAACACGTTGCGATGGATCAGCGCCTCGAGGTTGCGCCGCACCAGCAGGTAGGGCGCAGGCTCGAGCGTCGCCGGGTCGATCTCGACGCGGATCGGGTGTTCGGCGCCGGCCGTCACCTCGTCCTCGACGTTGGTGGTAAAGCGCAGCAGCTGAGCCTCGCCCTCACCGATGACCTGCAGGGTCACGGCGACGAAGGGGGCGTCGTCGACGCGAATG
Source organism: Pseudomonas sp. NPDC077649 (assembly GCF_044542855.1). NCBI lineage: Bacteria > Pseudomonadati > Pseudomonadota > Gammaproteobacteria > Pseudomonadales > Pseudomonadaceae > Pseudomonas > Pseudomonas sp. NPDC077649. The sequence continues at coordinate 561,499 of NZ_JBITVF010000003.1, forward strand.
CCAACCTTCTCCACCGGAGTGATCAGGAAGTAGTCGTCGCCGTCGCGGCGGATGATGGTGGAGAACAGCCGCACCATGGGTTTGCGGCCGATCGGCGTGCCCAGGTAATACCAGGTGCCGTCACGGGCGATGCGCATGTCGATATCGCCGCAGAAGTCGGGGTTCCACAGGTGCACCGGCGGCAGGCCCTTGCCCTCGCCCTTGGGAATCTGCGCCAGCAGGTCGCCGGCCTTGCCTGGATCGCTCATGGTTTTGCTCGTCCACATTGCTGCGAACCGAAGAGGATACACCGTGGGAGGGGCTTTAGCCGCGACAACAAGCGGCGGATACCCGTCGCGGCTAAAGCCCCTCCCACAGAGCGCCAGCGACGCTCTGTCAGCGCGCCACGCCCAGCAGGCTGCGCGCGTAGTCGTGCAGCGGCGGGCCGATCAGGTCCTGCGGCTGGGCGTCGTAGAAGGTCAGAAAGCCACCGCGGCTGCGGATGCGTGCGGTGTCCACCAGGTAGCGGGTGTTGGTTTCGATCAGCATCAGCTGGATGGTCGCGCGGTCGGTGCCGAGACGGTCCAGCGCTTCCTGATCCTCCCACTCCTCGACGGTGCCGATGCGGTCGTCGCTGTAGGCGAAGCGGCTGTACAGCAGGTAGTGGGCGCCGGCGGCACGCGCCTCGACCATGGCCTCCTCCAGCCCGCGCGGCTCGCGCGCGCGGCGGACCAGCGGGAAGTATTCGACGAAGCCGTTGAAGGCCTCCTCGGCCACCACGTTGGGCCGCGGGTAACCGTGGCCCGGCGGCACGAAATGGCCCTGGGCGATATAGATGAAGGAATCCTGCTGCAGGCGCCGCGAGGCCATGCGCTCGGTGCGGCCATGGTCGAGGAAACCGGCGTCGCGCAGGTGATAGCCGGCGCCGCTGGCCAGGTCGCTGACCTTCATGCAGCCGGCCAGAGCCAGCAGCGCCCCCAGTAGAAGCAGGTTACGCATCAATCGTTCCTCCTCGTGCCGGCGACGGAAAACCGGCGGATAAGGCAGGGATGCAGATTCTGCGCCAGGCTCGCCACCAAGGGCTGCCCCCAGCATCGCGACAACGTCGCATTGCCGGTTGATCACAGCCTTATCCATGTGCCGCGATCCCCTGTAGGCTGGGTTAGGCGCATGACAAAACCCTAATGACCCCGCAAGTTCTGGTGCGCCGTAACCCACCATTGGCGCAGCGCGGAGAGACCGCCTGGTGGGTTACGCGGCGCGCCACTCTGGGAGTGTCCGAGGGTTCGAAGGTTGGCGCCGCTAACCCACCCTACAGCCCGCGCTGCCACTCCTGACGCAGGCCGGCCTGCTGCGGCCGCTCGATGGCCTCGCGCACCTGCGCCAGCAGGCGCGCCTTGTCGCGGCCGAGATTGCCCTTGAGCACCAGGTAGTTGGAGGCGTGGTCGCTGCGAAATACCGTCTGCTGCAGCTCCAGGCCCTGCAGTAGGCGCTCGACTTCGCCGAACAACTGCAGCTGGGTCAGCGGCTGGTAATCGGCGAACTGCTCACGAAACCGCGCCTCGCCCAGGGGGAAGCTGACCACCAGGGTGGAGAGGTATTCCGGCTGCGCGGCATTCATCAGCCGCGCCGAGTTGTCCGCATGCTGGGCGCTGAGGGTCTGGCCGCCGAGGCCGTTCAAGATCATCACCGAACGGGTGATGCCGGCCTGGCCAAGCTTGTCCAGGGCGCTGAGGCTGGACTCGAAGGTCTCGCCCTTGTTGACCCGCGCCAGCACTTCGTCGTCGCCGGACTCGCAACCGACGTAGGCCATCTTCAGCCCGGCGTCGGCCAGCTCCTTGAGTTCGGCCACCGACTTCTTGCGCAGGTTGCGCGGCAGGCAGTAGCTGGATACCCGGCGCACTTCGGGCATATGGCTGCGGATCGCTTCGAGAATATTGAGCAGGCGCCGCGTCGGCAGCACCAGGGCATCGCCGTCGGCGAGGAACACCCGGTTGACGATCAGCTGCGCGCCGGCGCGGCGAATCTCCTCGAGCACCTCGGCCTCGTTGCGGGCACGGAATTTCTTCTGCGGCGCCGTGTACATCTCGCAGAAGCTGCACTGGTTCCAGGAGCAGCCGTTGGTCACCGGCAGAATCAGCGACTGGGCCTCGCTGGGCGGGCGGAACACCGGCTCGATATAGGCGATGGGGAAACTAGCGGACATATTCGACCGTGCTTGGTTGACTGAGGCTGGGCCAGTGTAACCAGTGCTGTCGTGACTGCCGAGCCACTCCCCCTCCTGAATCGGAGGCAGAAGGTCGACACGCTGAGGAAGCGCCCATGCGACGCCCTGGTCAAGGTGGGCTGAAGCGGATCGCAGCCCGGCCCACCCTACAATGCGACGGGTGTCAGTCGAATGCTCAATTGAAATGCGGGCCCTACTGGTAGGGTGGGCTTCAGCCCACCAGCGATGCCAGCCCCGGGCCAAAGCGCAGCGCCGCCCAGGCCGGCCTGCCAAGCCGCGAGGGTCAGCCGCCGATGATCTTCATCACCGTCACGCCGCCGGAGAAGGCCAGCTCCTGCTTGTCGCCGAGGGCCTTGACCAGCAGCCGCTGCAGCGCCGGCAGGGCCTGGTGGCGCGGCTTGTCCAGCAGGTCGCCGACGTAGTGGCGGTTGCTCGACGACAGGCAGCCGTGCAGCCAGCCGGTCGACGACAGGCGCAGGCGCGAGCAAGTGCGGCAGAACGGCACGCTCTCGTTGGCGATCACGCCGAAATGGCCGGCACCGGGGATGGCGTAGCGCAGCGCGGTGGCATCGACCGGGGCGTCGGCCTGGACGTAATCGTGACGGCTGCCGATCAGCTCCAGCAGCTCGGGCAGGCCGACGAACTGCTGGTTGAAGGCATTGGGGTCGCGGGCCAGGTGGCCCATGCGCATCAGCTCGATGAAACGCAGCTCGAAGCCGCGCTCCAGGCAGTAATCCAGCAGCGGCAGCACCTGGTCGAGGTTCTGCCCGCGCAGCGGCACCATGTTGAGCTTGATCTTCATCCCGGCGGCGCGCGCCGCCTCCAGGCCGGCCAGCACGGTGGCCAGGTCGCCGCCACGGGCGATGCGGGCGAAGGCCTCGGCGTCGAGGGTGTCCAGGGAAATGTTCAGGCGGCGGATGCCGCATTCCAGCAGCAGCGGCAGCTTGCGCTCGAGCAGCTGGCCGTTGCTGGTCAGGCTGATGTCGTCGAGGCCGAGCTGGCTGACCTGGCGCAGGAAGGGTTCCAGGCGCGGGCTGACCAGCGGCTCGCCGCCGGTGATGCGCAGGCGTTCGATGCCGGCGGCTTCGATCAGGTAGGCGACGCCGCGGGCCATGGCGTCGGCGGAGAGTTCATCCTGCGCCGCCACCAGGCGCTTGCCGTCCGGCACGCAGTAGGTGCAGGCGTAGTTGCAGGCGGCGGTCAAGCTGATGCGCAGGTTGCGAAAGCGCCTGCCCTGACGGTCAACGATCATGGCGGACTCCGAGGGGGGATGAACCGGAGTATATCGCCGTAACCGGCCGCGGCACATGGTTCATCCAGCGGCTGAATGAGCCGAGTCGCGTTCACTATGGACAGTGGTCGCCCCGGGCATCGGCCGCGACCGGGGTCGCGGCGGGGAAGGGTTAGTCGCGCTTGCGCTTGTTGCCCATGCGCACGCCGATATCCATGAGGAACTGGAAGAAGCCTTCCTGATCCTCCAGCACATTGCTCCAGAACGGCGAGTGGTACAGCGCCACGGCGCCGTGCACCAGCGCCCAGGCGGCGCAGTAGTGGAAGTACGGCGGCACGTCTTCCAGCTTGCCTTCGGCGATGCGGCCCTTGATCAGCTGGGTCAGGCGTTCGAAGTTGGAGGCGCGGATCTTGTGCAGCTGCTCGACCATCTCCGGCACCTGGTTGCCCTTGACCACCTTCTCTTCCAGGCGGTCGAACAGGCGATAGCGCTGCGGGTCGCGCATGCGGAACTCGAAGTAGGCACGCGACAGCGCTTCCTTGTCGCGATCCACGTCGGCCGAATGCAGCAGGGCGTTGAGATCGCGCTCGTAGTCGAGCATCAGGCGCAGATAGATCTCCGCCTTGGACTTGAAGTGCTTGTAAATGGTGCCTTTGCCGATACCGACCGCATCGGCGATCATCTCGACGGTGACGCTGTCTTCGCCCTGTTCGAGGAAGAGTTTCAGCGCTGTGTCGAGAATCTCCTGCTCGCGGCGACGGAATTCGCGGACCTTACGGGGTTCTTTCTGCATAAAGGGACTGTGGGGTCAAAAATCGAAGCCGCGTATTATGCCTAAATGTGGCCAAATTGCACGGATCATCCGACCATGTACGTGTTTCACGATGAGTTTCCCCAAGAAAGTGGACTGCGTTATCTGAACCACGCGGCGGTGGCGCCCTGGCCGAAACGCAGTGCCGAAGCGGTTCGGCGCTTCGCCGAAGCGAACGTGAGCAGCGGCGCGCGTGATTATCCGGACTGGCTGAAACTAGAGCGTAGCCTACGCGAACGATCGGTGCGCCTGCTGAACGCACCGAGCACCGGCGATATCGCACTGGTCAAGAACACCTCCGAGGCCCTGTCCTTCGTCGCCTTCGGCCTCGACTGGCGCCCGGGCGACCAAGTGATCATCAGCGACGAGGAGTTCCCTTCCAACCGCGTGGTCTGGCTGGCCCTGGCGCCGCTGGGAGTGGAGGTGATCGAGGTCAGCCTGCGCGGCGTCGATGCCGAGGCCGCCCTGCTCCAGGCCATCGGGCCGCGAACCCGACTGCTGTCGATCAGCGCGGTGCAGTATGCCAGCGGCCTGCGCCTGGACCTGCCGCGCCTCGGCCAGGGCTGTCGCGCGCGCGGCGTGCTGTTTTGCGTGGACGCCATCCAGCAACTCGGCGCCCTGCCCTTCGACGTGCAGGCCTGCGCCTGCGACTTCGCCATGGCCGACGGCCACAAGTGGCTGCTGGGGCCGGAGGGCCTGGGGCTGTTCTATTGCCGCAGCGAGCTGCGCGATCAACTCAAGCTGCACGAATACGGCTGGCACATGCTGGAACACGCCGGCGACTACAACCGCCAGGACTGGCAGCCGGCGCGCAGCGCGCGGCGCTTCGAGTGCGGCAGCCCGAACATGCTCGGCGCCTTCGCCCTGGAGGCCAGCCTGTCGCTGCTGGAGGAGGTCGGCATGCAGCGGGTCGGCGCACTGCTCGCCGAACGCGTGCAATGGCTGCTCGACGGCATCCAGGCCCTGCCCGGCGCGACGCTGCATAGCCCGGTCGATGTCGAGCGGCGCGCCGGCATCCTCACCTTCAGCCTGGCCGGACACGACAACCAGGCGCTGCACCAGCGCCTGCGCGACGCCGGGGTGATCTGCGCACAACGCGGGCCAGGCGTGCGCTTTTCGCCGCATTTCTACACCAGCACCCAGGTGATCGAGGAAACCCTGGGGCTGCTAGGCCAGCTGGCAAGAGGCTGAGAACTCAGCAGCCGCCGCGGTATTCCAAATCTGTTTAAAAAACGCACGATTTCGCCTGGACGCGCGGCAATCCTGGCCAATACTGGAGATTACTGGTGCGCGGCATCTCCCCCCAAGTGCCCCGCCAGCCAAGGTACCGTGGACCGCGTACCTTGATTTACTCCTAATGGTCTTGACCCGGATTCATCCCCCAGAACCCGGGTTTTTTTTGGCCGATGAAAATTCACCCTGATTCATAAGCGTGGCAGCGGCTTCAGCCGCGAAGCCGTTATCGGCCTTCGCGGTTGACGCGCTACGCCGCCCGGCGGCTCTGCGCAAGCCTGGTCCGGGTGCAACCCGGGAATCTTGCAGCCGCGGATTGCCTCCGGGTTACACGCCGGCCAGCGGGAACAGGCGCTTGAAGTTGGCCGAGGTCTGCTCGGCCAGGACCTCGAAGCTCACGCCGCGCAGCACGGCCAGGTATTCAGCCACCTCGCGCACGTATTGCGGCAGGTTGGGCTTGCCGCGATGCGGCACCGGCGCCAGGTAGGGCGAGTCGGTCTCCACCAGCAGGCGGTCGGCCGGCACCTGGCGCGCCACCTCGCGCAGCGCCTCGGCATTGCGGAAGGTGACGATGCCGGACAGCGAGATATAGAAGCCAATATCCAGCGCCGCCTTGGCCATCTCCCAGTCCTCGGTGAAGCAGTGCAGCACCCCGGCCTGCGGCAGCGCCGCCTCGCGCAGCAGCGTCAGGGTGTCGGCGCGGGCTTCGCGGGTATGTACGATCACCGGCTTGCCGGTGATGCGCGCCGCCTCCAGGTGCAGGCGGAAGGAGGCCTGCTGCAGCGCGGCGGATTCGGGTTCGTAGTGGTAGTCCAGGCCGGTTTCGCCGATGGCCACCACCTTGGGATGGGTCAGCTCGGCCAGCAGCCAGTCCAGTGCCGGCGCGGCGCCCGGCTCCAGATCCAGCGGATGCACGCCCACCGAGCAATCGACATCGGCATAGCGCTCGGCCAGCCCCTTGACCGTGGCGGCGTTGTCGGCACTGACACCGATGCACAGGAAATGCCCGACGCCCGCCGCGCGTGCCGCATCCAGGGCAGCATCCAGCGAACCGCCGTGGGCGGTAAGGTCGAGACGGTCGAGGTGGCAGTGGGAATCGATCAGCACAGCGGGAAACTCGGGCAAGGGAAAGGCCCGAATTGTAATCGAAAGCGGCGGGAGGCTGGGCGCGTGGGAGAGGCTTTGGGGCGTGGGATGGGTTGAGCAGCGTAGCGCCGATACCCCGCATCCAGACATCGACGGGTGCGCGGCGCTCAGCCCATAATGCGGCTGCCGTTACATGGTATGGGTCGGACGATCAGACTTCAGCGCGCCGGCCAGATAGGTCTCGATCTTGTTGCGGGCGGTGTTGTCGCCATCGTTGAACTGCACGCCGACGCCGGCGGCGCGGTTGCCCTGGGCGCCCTTGGGAGTGATCCACACCACCTTGCCGGCCACCGGGATCTTCTCCGGCTCGTCCATCAGGTTGAGCAGCATGAACACTTCGTCGCCGAGCTTGTAGCTCTTGTTGGTGGGGATGAAGAGTCCGCCGTTCTTGATGAAAGGCATGTAGGCCGCGTAGAGCACGGACTTGTCCTTGATGGTCAGGGACAAAATGCCGTTACGGGGGCCCAGATTGGGTGGCAAGCTCATCAGGTATTCCTGGCGTCTATTGCGTAATGCCCGATTCTAGCCCGGTCCGGGCAAGCTTGCCCACTGCACCAGCAGGGCTTCGAGAAGCAAGACACGGTTGAGGTTGGCCTTGCCGATCACCTTCTGCCGCTGCGCCAGCAGCCATTCCTGGATCGCCAGCACCTTGGCCTGGGGGGTTTTCTCGGCCAGGTACTGCACCACCTTGCGCATGTCGGCCTGGCCCAGGCCGGCCTCGTCGCGGGTCAGCTGGTAGCGCAGCATCAGCTGCGCCCAGTCGCAGAACCAGTCGAACAGCAGGTTCAGCGGCAGCGCATTCCAGCTTTCCGCCAGCTGGCTGGGGGCGATCTGCTGCTTGAGCAGCTTCTTCACCCCTTCCACCGCCTGCGCGCGCTGTTCGCGCACGCCCTGCCCCTGCAGACGCAGCGCCGCCAGCGGCGAACCGGCGGCCAGGGTCAGCAGCTCGGCGCGCTCCTCCTCGCTCGACTCGGGCAGCGCCTGGGCCAGCCAGGCCAGGCTCAGCGCCTCGCTGGGCAGCGGGCAAGCCTGCTGCACGCAGCGGCTCTTGATGGTCGGCAACAGACGGCTGGGCTGGTGGCTGATCAGCAGCAGCACGGTGGCGCCGGAGGGCTCCTCCAGGCTTTTCAGCAGGGCATTGGCGGCGTTGAGGTTCATCGCTTCGGCCGGCTCCAGCAGCACCACCTTGCGCCCGCCGAGCTGGGCGGTCTGCACCACGAAGTCGACCAGCTCGCGCACCTGATCGACCTTGATCGGCTTGTCCGCCTCTTCCGGCTCCAGCACGTAGTTGTCCGGGTGGGTGCCGGCCGCCAGCAGGTGGCAGGACTTGCACTGGCCGCAGGCGTCCAGGCCGTTCGGGCTCTGGCACAGCAGTCGCGCCATCAGGCGTTCGGCCAGGGCGCGCTTGCCGATCCCGGCAGGGCCGTGCAGCAGGTAGGCGTGGGCATGCTGGCTGCGGCCGGCGAGGTGCTGCCAGAGGCTTTGCTGCCAGGGATAGGCGTCAGCCACGGCAGATCTCCAGCAGGCTCGGCAGCAGGGCGTCGAGATCGGCCTGCACCTGGGCCAGGGTCTGTCCGGCATCCAGCACGCGGTAGCGCTGTGGGGCCTGCGCCGCGCGCTGCAGATAGGCCTGGCGCACCGCCTCGAAGAAGCCGCGGCCTTCCTGCTCGAAACGATCCAGCCGGCCACGGGCAGCGGCGCGGGCCAGGCCCACCTCCACCGGCAGGTCGAAGATCAGGGTCAGATCGGGGCGCAGCTCGCCCTGGACGAAGTTCTCCAGCAGGGCGATGCGCTCGCCGGACAAGCCGCGGCCGCCGCCCTGGTAGGCGTAGGTGGCATCGGTGAAACGGTCGCACAGCACCACGGCGCCGCGCGCCAGCGCCGGGCGGATGACCTGCTGCAGGTGCTGGGCGCGCGCGGCGAACACCAGCAGCAGCTCGGTATCGCTGGCCATGGGCTCGTCGCTGGATGCCAGCAGCAGTTCGCGGATGCGCTCGGCCAGCGGCGTGCCGCCCGGCTCGCGGGTCAGCAGCACGTCGACGCCACGCTCGCGCAGACGCTCGGCGAGGTAGTCACGGTTGGTGCTCTTGCCGGCGCCTTCCGGGCCTTCCAGGGTGATAAACAGACCGGTCACGGGTTGCCCTTATTGAGTGTCGGCCGCACGCGGTGCGGGGCTGGAGCGGTAGTCGGCACGGCGCTTGAGCTGGTACTCGCGCACCGCGCGGTTGTGCTCGGCCAGGGTATTGGAGAACACGTGGCTGCCGTCGCCCTTGGCCACGAAGTACAGCGACTTGCCATCGAGCGGATTGAGCGCGGCATGGATGGCTTCGCGGCCGACCATGGCAATCGGCGTCGGCGGCATGCCGTCGATGGTGTAGGTGTTGTAGGGCGTCGGCGTGCGCAGGTCGGCACGGGTGATGCGGCCGTTGTAGCGCTCGCCCATGCCGTAGATCACGGTCGGGTCGGTCTGCAGGCGCATGCCGATACGCAGGCGGCGGACGAAGACGCCGGCAATCTCGCCGCGCTCTTCCGGCACGCCGGTTTCCTTCTCGATCAGCGAGGCCATGATCAGCGCGTCGTAGGGCTCGCGATAGGGCAGGCCCTCGGCGCGCTTGTCCCACTCCTCGGCCAGCACCGCCTCGAGGCGGGCATTGGCCTGCTTGAGCAGGTCCTCGTCGCTCATGCCGCGCACGTAGCGGTAGGTATCGGGAAAGAAGCGCCCTTCCGGGTTCTGCCCGGCCAGCCCCAGGCGCGCCATCAGCTCGGCGTCGCTAAGCTCGGCCAGGCGTTGCTCGAGACGCTCCTGGCGCGCCAGGGCGGTGCGCACCTGGCGGAAATTCCAGCCCTCGACCAGGGTCAGGCTGTACTGCATCACCTCGCCGCGCTGCCACAGGCCGAGCATGTCCTTGGCGCTCTGCCCGGGCAGCAGGCGATATTCGCCGCTGTGCAGGGCCGGAGCGCGCAGGTTGAAACGCCAGTACAGGCGCAGCCAGAAGGCGTCGTCGATCACGCCCTCGCTTTGCAGACGATTGAGCAGGCCACTGGGAGTGGCGCCGGACGGCACCTCCAGCAGCATTTCCTCGCTCAGTTGCAGGGGCTGCTCCAGCGCCTTCTGCTGTTGCCAGGCGGCCCCGATCACCAGCAGCGCAGCCAGCAGCACGCCGCACTCGAGCAGCACCAAGATCTTGCGTAGCACTAATCAGATATCCAGTAAGTCGCGGACGATGGTCTGCAGTTTACGGGTGAGCGGCCCGACCGGCCAGTGCTGCGCCTGCAGGGCCCGTACCGGCCAGACGCCGTAGAGGCTGTTGCAGAGAAAGACTTCGTCCGCCGCCAGCAGTTCGTCATGGCCGATGTCGCGTACTTCCACCGGCACCCCGAGTGCCCTCGCCTGCTCCAGCAATTCGGCGCGCATCACCCCGGCGACGCCGCAGCGCGACAGCTCGGCGGTCAGCAGAGCACCGCCGCGCACCAGGAACAGGTTGCTGTAGACCCCTTCGATCACCCGCCCGCTGGCATCGCACATCAAGCCCTCGGCGTGCTCGGCATCCTGCCATTCGGCGCGAGCCAACACCTGTTCCAGGCGATTGAGGTGCTTGAGCCCGGCCAGCAGCGGCTGCTCGGCCAGACGGGTGACGCAGGGAAACAGGCGCACGCCCTGCTCGCCATGCGCGGCGGGATACTGCGGCAGCGGCGCCGCCTGCAGGATACGCAGCGGCTGACAGGGCTGCGGTGGCGCATAGCCGCGCTGACCCTCGCCGCGGGTGACGATCAGCTTGGCCACGCCCTCGCCGAGCTGCCCGGCGAAGGCCTGCAGCTCGCTTTCCATCAGCGCGAGGTCGAGGGGAATGGCCAGGCGCCGACAGCCCTCGGCCAGGCGCGCCAGGTGCCGCGCCAGCAACGGGATGCGCCCGCCACGCACGGCGATGGTCTCGAACAGACCATCGCCGTAAGCCAGGCCACGGTCACGCACCGACAACTGTTCGCCGGGCGCGCCGTTGACCCAGCCCGGCATCAGCCGTGGTACCGACGGAACAGCAGCGAACCGTTGGTGCCGCCGAAACCGAAGGAGTTGGACAGCGCCACCTCGATCGGCATGGCCTTGGCCTGGTGCGCGACGAAGTCCAGGTCGCAACCTTCGTCCGGCTCGTCCAGGTTGATGGTCGGCGGCGCCACCTGGTCGCGGATCGCCAGCACGCTGAAGATCGCCTCCACCGCACCGGCCGCGCCGAGCAGGTGGCCGGTCATCGACTTGGTCGAGCTGACCGACAGCTTATAGGCGTGCTCGCCGAACACGCTCTTCACCGCCGCGGCTTCGGCGATGTCACCGGCCGGAGTCGAAGTGCCGTGCGCGTTGATGTACTGCACCTGGTCGGCGTTGATGCCGGCATCGCGCAGGGCGGCGGCCATGCAACGCGCGGCACCGGCGCCATCCTCGGGCGGCGAGGTCATGTGGAAGGCGTCGCCGCTCATGCCGAAGCCGATCAGCTCGGCGTAGATGGTGGCGCCACGCGCCTTGGCGTGTTCCAGCTCTTCCAGCACCAGGGCGCCGGCGCCGTCGGACAGTACGAAACCGTCGCGGCCCTTGTCCCACGGCCGGCTGGCCTTGGTCGGCTCGTCGTTGCGGGTGGACAGCGCCCGGGCCGCGCCGAAGCCGCCCATGCCCAGGCCGCAGGCGGCCATCTCGGCGCCGCCGGCGACCATCACGTCGGCCTCGCCATAGGCGATGTTGCGCGCGGCCATGCCGATGCAGTGGGTGCCGGTGGTGCATGCCGTGGCGATGGCGTAGTTGGGGCCCTGCAGACCCAGGTGGATCGACAGGAAGCCGGAAATCATGTTGATGATCGAGCCGGGCACGAAGAACGGCGAAATGCGCCGCGGCCCCTGCTCGTGTAGCGACCTGCAGTTGTTCTCGATATTGGTCAGGCCGCCGATGCCGGAGCCCATGACCACGCCGATGCGCTCACGGTTGGCGTCGGTGACTTCCAGACCGGCATCGCGCATCGCCTGGAAGCTGGCGGCGAGGCCGTACTGAATGAACAGGTCGAGCTTGCGCGCCTCCTTGGCGGAGAGGTACTCCTCGACGTTGAAACCCTTGACCGACCCACCGAAACGGGTGGAGTAGGCGGACAGGTCCATGTGCTCGATCAGGCCGATGCCACTGCGCCCGGCCAAAATGCCCTGCCAGCTGCTCGGCACATCGTTACCCAGCGGCGACAACATGCCCATACCGGTAACCACGACGCGTCTACGCGACACAGCAATCTCCTCTTGTTCTGCCTGATAGCGCCGGAATGCGCCTTGCACGTAAAGAAAAACCGCACGCCTGATGAGGGCAGTGCGGCTTTTCCGTGTCGGGAAGCGACGGTGACTTATTGCGCGTGCGCGGTCACGTAGTCGATGGCTTCCTGAACGGTGGTGATCTTCTCAGCTTGCTCGTCCGGGATCTCGGTCTCGAATTCCTCTTCGAGAGCCATCACCAGCTCGACGGTGTCAAGGGAGTCGGCACCCAGGTCTTCGACGAAGGAAGCGCTGTTGGTGACTTCCTCTTCCTTCACGCCCAGTTGCTCGGCAACGATTTTCTTGACGCGTTCTTCGATGGTGCTCATACCTTGTTTTCACTCCTATTGGACAAATCCAGGCAGCTAGCTGGTAGCGGCCAAGTGTATAGAAAGGGTTTTTAGCATTTCAAGCTGAATGCCGGGGAGCCCCCAGGAACACTTCAACGATCTGTCTATAAACCTGTTGCAGCTTTATAACGGATTTTAGACAGCCACTATGACAGTTTTCTGAAGGCGCTCGTCACATTCAGCTCATATACATTCCGCCGTTCACGGGGATAGTAGCCCCAGTGACGTAGGCTGCGCCATCGGAGGCGAGGAAGGCCACCACCTTGGCGATCTCCTCGGCCTGGCCCAGACGGCCCAGCGGAATCTGGGTCAGCAGCGCGTCGCGCTGGGCTTCCGGCAGTTCGCGGGTCATGTCGGTGTCGATGAAACCGGGGGCCACCGAGTTGACGGTGATCGCCCGCGAACCCACTTCACGCGCCAGGGCACGACTGAAACCTTCCAGGCCGGCCTTGGCCGCGGCGTAGTTGACCTGCCCGGCATTGCCCATGGCGCCGACGACGGAGCCAATGTTGATGATGCGGCCGAAACGCGCCTTGGTCATCCCGCGCAGCACCGCCTTGGATAGGCGATACAGGCTGTTGAGGTTGGTGTTGATCACGTCGTACCACTCGTCGTCCTTCATCCGCAGCATCAGGTTGTCACGGGTGATGCCGGCGTTGTTGACCAGGATCAACGGCTGACCAAGATGTTGCTGGATGTGTTCCAGGGTGCTGGCGACCGACTCATCGTTGCTCACGTCGAGCACCAGGCCGGCGCCTTCGACGCCGTTGGCCTTGAGGGTTTCGGCGATGCGCTCGGCGCCCGAGGCGCTGGTGGCGGTGCCGATGACGATGGCGCCCTGACGGCCCAGCTCCAGGGCAATCGCCTGGCCGATACCGCGGCTGGCGCCGGTGACCAGCGCGACCTTACCTTGCAGACTCATGTTCGTTCTCCTTGCTCAGGCCAGAGCCGCGCGGGCGGCGGCAAAGGCATCCGGGGTATCCAGGTTGTGGGTGTTGACGCCCTTGACGCAGCGTTTGTTGAGGCCGCCCAGCACATTGCCGGGACCGCACTCGACTAGGTCGGTGACACCCTGCTCGGACAGACGCACCATCGACTCGACCCAGCGCACCGGGCTGTAGAGCTGCGCCAGCAGGTCGGCCTTGAGGGTGGCCAGGTCGGACACCACGGCGGCGCTGACGTTCTGCACCAGCGGAATCTGCGGTGCCTGCCAGGCGATGGCCTCGACCGACTCGGCGAAACGCTCGGCAGCCGGCTTCATCAGCGCACAGTGCGACGGCACGCTGACCGGTAGCGCCATGGCACGCTTGGCGCCACGCGCCTTGCACGCCTCGATGGCACGCTCGACGGCAGCCGCGCTGCCGGCGATCACCACCTGGCCCGGGGCGTTGAAGTTCACCGCGCTGACCACATCGCCCTGCGCCGCTTCGGCGCAGGCTGCCAGCACGTCGGCATCGTCCAGGCCGAGGATCGCGGCCATGCCGCCCTGCCCGGCCGGCACGGCCTGCTGCATCAGTTTGCCGCGGCGCTCCACCAGCTTCACCGCATCGGCGAAGCCCAGGCTGCCGGCGGCGACCAGCGCGGAATACTCGCCCAGGCTGTGGCCGGCGACGAACGCAGGCCGCGCGCCGCCCTCGGCCTGCCACAGACGCCACAGGGCGATGGAGGCGGCGAGGATGGCCGGCTGGGTCTTGTCGGTCTGGTTCAGTTGCTCTTCCGGGCCCTGCTGGGTCAGCGCCCAGAGGTCGTAGCCGAGCACTTCGGAGGCTTCGCCGAAGGTGTCGATCACCAGCTGCTGCTGGACACCGTGCTCGGCGAGCATGGCCAGGGCTTGCGAACCCTGACCGGGGAAGACGAATGCGAGGGATGCAGACATGGATAAGTCCCTTGAGTCGGAAAACCAGCGCCAGGGCAAGCCTGGCGCAGCGAACTGACAGTTGGATGACAGGCCGTCGGCCGTGGTCACATCCTACAGCAACAGATCCTCGAGGCGACCGTGCAGGCGCTGCGGCAGATTCTCCTGCACCTCGCGCAGCGCGCAGCGAATCGCGCTCTGGAAACCCTCCTGCCCCGCTGCGCCATGGCTCTTGACCACGATGCCCTGCAGGCCGAGAAAGCTCGCGCCATTGTGCTGCGCCGGCGCCAGGTCGGCCTTCAGGCGGCGCAGCAACGGCATGGCCAACGCCCCCACGGCCTGGGCGAACAGGCCCTGGCGGAACAGCGCCTCGACCCGCCCAGCGATCATCTGCGCCAGGCCCTCGCTGGACTTGAGCAGGATATTGCCGACGAAACCGTCGCACACCACCACATCGGCCTCGCCGCGGTACAGGCCGTCGCCCTCGATATAGCCGACGAAGTTCAGCCCACGCGCCTGCTGCAGCAGACTGGCCGCCAGCTTGACCTGCTGGTTGCCCTTGATGTCCTCGGTGCCGACGTTGAGCAGCGCCACCCGCGGCCGACTGACGCCTAGGGTCTCGGCCGCCACCGCGCCCATGATGGCGAACTGGTAGAGATGCTCGGCACTGCAATCGACATTGGCCCCCAGATCCAGCAGGTAGCAGTGGCCGCGCTCGGTGGGCACCGGACTGACCATGGCCGGCCGGTCGATGCCCGGCAGGGTCTTGAGCACATAGCGCGACAGCGCCATCAGCGCCCCGGTATTGCCGGCACTGACGCAGGCATGGGCCTGGCGCTGACGCACCAGCTCCAGCGCCACGCGCATCGAGGCATCGGGCTTGCCACGCAAGGCCTGCGCCGGACGCTCGTCCATGGCGATCACTTCGCCGGCGTGATGAACCTGCAGGCGTGCGCGATCGACGCCGGGCTGGCGGGCGAGCTGTTCTTCGATAAGGGGGGCTTGACCGACGAGGGTCAGGTGCAGCGAGGGGAATTCGGCCAGCGCGGCAATGCAGGCCGGAACAATGCAGTGGGGACCGAAGTCCCCACCCATTGCATCAATCGCGATGATCGAGGCGGACAAGGATTACTCGTCGGCGCCCTTGTCGATCACCTTGCGACCGCGGTACACGCCTTCCGGAGAAACGTGGTGGCGCAGGTGAACTTCACCGGTGCTCTTCTCTACGGACAGGGTGCTGGCCTCGAGGGCGTCGTGCGAACGACGCATGTCGCGGGCGGAACGGGATTTTTTGTTCTGCTGAACAGCCATAACTGATTAACTCCTAAACGTTTGGGTCACGCTTTAACTGCGCCAATACACTGAACGGGTTGGACCGCGATACCTCGTCCTCGCCCGGTTCGATCTCGTCGAGACCGTCCGGCTGCTGGCAATCACCTGGGGCGTGAGCAGGAACGATGGGCAGGGCGAGGAGCAATTCATCCTCGACCAGGCCCAGCATTTCAAGCGGCTCTTCGCCCACTTCCAGCACGTCGTAGCCCTTCGGCAAGGACTGAGTGTTCGCTCCAACCCGAACCACGGCGTATTCACATTCGCTGCGGATGGGTAGCGCGACCAGCTCCAGACAACGCTGGCAGACCATTTTGACCTCAACCTCGAGCTCGCTGCGGATGACCACAGTTTTCTGCTCGTCACGCGCGAAGTGAAACTTCGCCTGAACCACGCCAGCCGTACCGGCAAGCGGGTCGCAGAGACGCGGCAGGCTGGCCAGTTCGAGTTGCCCTTCTAGGGTAACTTCGCGGTCGGCGAGCTTGCGCGGATCAACGTGAGGTGGAATCGGCCCATTCAACATAGGCGCAGCATTCTAGGGATGCACCCTGCCCCTGTCAAAGGAAATTCGGCCTGTCGCGGCACCTGGCGGCTCTTTAGAATGGCCTCCTTATATATAGGAGCTTCATATGCCGCTGCTACTCGCCTCCAGCTCGCCCTATCGCCGCGAACTGCTCGCCCGCCTGCAACTGCCCTTCAGCTGGCAGTCGCCAAGTATCGACGAGACGCACCGCCCCGACGAGACCGCCACAGAGCTGGTCAAACGCCTGGCCGAGGAGAAGGCCCGCGTCCTGGCCACCAGCCACCCGAATCACCTGATCATCGGCTCGGATCAGGTCGCTGCGCTGGACGATGGCCAGATTCTCGGCAAACCGCACGACCTGGAGCGCGCCCAGGCGCAACTGCGCGCCGCCAGCGGCAGCAGCGTCACCTTTCTCACCGGCCTGGCGCTGCTCGACAGCGCCAGCGGCCGCTGCCAGGTGGACTGCGTGCCCTTCACCGTGCACTTTCGCCAGCTCGACGAGGCGCAGATCCTGCGCTACCTGCAGCGCGAGCAACCCTTCGACTGCGCCGGCAGCTTCAAGTCCGAAGGCCTGGGCATCAGCCTGTTTCGCAGTACCGAAGGCGAAGACGCCACCAGCCTGATCGGCCTGCCACTGATTCGCCTGGTCGATATGCTGCTCAACGAGGGCATCGAGATTCCCTGACAGCCACGAAAAAGGCCTGACAAGCAGGCCTTTTCGCACACGGCAGAGAAATCAGCGCAGCGTCGGCCCCTGAAAGCCCATCCACAGCGCGATACGATCGGCCACGCTGGTGCCCAGGCGTTTGGCGAAGCGATCGAACGGCGTGTCGCGCACGGTGAAATCGACGATCTCCTTCGCCCCCACCACCTCGCGCGCCACATAGCTGGCACTGCCCAGGGCGTCGATCAGCCCCAACTGCAACGCCTGCTCGCCCGACCACACCAGCCCGGAGAACAACTCGGGATTCTCCTCGACCTTGAGCCGCTCGCCACGCCCCTGCTTGACGCTGTCGATGAACTGGCGATGAGTGGTTTCCAGCACGCTCTTCCAGAACTGGGTTTCCTCTTCCTTCGGCGGCTGGAAGGGATCGAGGAAGGCCTTGTGCTCGCCCGAGGTGTAGACCCGACGATCCACGCCCAGCTTCTCCATCACCCCGACAAAACCGAACCCCGCCGCCGTGACGCCGATGGAGCCGACCAGACTGGCCTTGTCGGCGTAGATTTCATCCGCCGCACTGGCGATGTAGTAGGCGCCGGACGCCCCCAGGTCGCTGATCACCGCATAGACTTTGGTCTGCGGGTATTCGCCGCGCAGGCGGCGGATCTCGTCATAGATGTAGCCGGACTGCACCGGACTGCCGCCCGGGCTATTGATGCGCAGAATCACACCCTTGGTATTGGCATCCTCGAAGGCGGCGCGCAGGCTGCCGACCACCTTGTCGGCACTGGCCGCTTCCTGATCGGCGATCATCCCGCGGATCTCGATCAGCGCGGTATGCGCCCCGGCCGTCGAGGCCTTCTTCAGATCCAGCATCGGCACGAACAAGGCCAGCGCCACGAACAGGTAAACGAAGGTCAGCAACTTGAAGAAGATGCCCCAGCGCCTCGAGCGACGCTGCTCCTGCACGCTGGACAGCAGCGCCTTCTCCAGCAATTTCCAGCTCTTGGCATCCTCGGCCTCGGGCGACGCCGATGACTTCCACTCATCCGACATATTCATTCACCTCTATCGAGCGCTTCGCCGCCTGACCATCCAGCCAGGTGCGCAGCTCATTGAATTGGTTGATCGCCAGCCGCGGCGCACATTCGCGCAGCACCGACAATGGTTGAGCCCCGAAACCGACCGCCACCGCATCCATCCCGGCATTGCGCGCCATCAGCAGATCGAAGGTCGAGTCGCCCACCATCAGCGCCTGCGCCGGCTCCATCCGACAATGTCGCAGAATCTCATGCAGCATGCGCGGGTCGGGCTTGCTCGCGGTCTCGTCGGCGCAACGGGTGACGTCGAAGTAATCCAGCCAGCCCTTGTCCGCCAGCACCCGCTGCAGGCCATGGCGCCCCTTGCCGGTGGCCACCGCCAATCGATACCCCTGCTCACGAAAGGCTTCGAGCGACTCGCTCACGCCATCGAACAGCGGCGAAGGCTCGGTTTCCAGCGCCAGGTACTGCTCGCTATAGCAGCGGCGAAAGGCTTCGATGCACGCCGGATCGCGGAGTTCCGGATAGAGCGTCTGGATCGCCCGCCCCAGCTCCAGGCCGATGATGCCGCGCACCTCGACGTCGCTGCGGCGCGGCACGCCGCCGACATCGGCGGCGCGATGCATGGCCTCGACGATGCGCCCGATGGAATCCACCAGGGTGCCGTCCCAATCGAAGATCAGCAGCCGATAGTCAGGCACTCAGACGCTCCAGGGTACGCGCCCACATCTCGTCCACCGGCGCCTCCAGGCGCAGCTCGCCGCCATCGGGCAGCGGCACGACCAGCTCATAGGCATGCAGGAACAGGCGCTTGCCGCCCAGCTCGCGGATCTCGCGGGTGAACTCGTCATCACCGTACTTGGAATCACCGGCGATCGAGTGCCCGGCATGCTTGGCATGCACGCGGATCTGATGGGTACGGCCGGTCACCGGCTTGGCCTCGACCAGGGTGGCGAACTCGCCGAAGCGGCGCAGCACGCGGAACAGCGTCAGCGCCTCCTTGCCCTCGCCATCGACCTCGACCATGCGCTCGCCAGAACGCAGGTTGCTCTTCTGCAACGGCGCATTGACCTGCTTCTTGGCGGTCGCCCAGTGGCCGCGCACCAGCGCCATATAGCGCTTGTCGACGCCGTCGCCGCGCAGCGCCTCGTGCAGGTGGCGCAGCATGCTGCGCTTCTTGGCGATCATCAAAAGGCCGGAGGTGTCGCGATCCAGGCGATGCACCAGCTCCAGATCCTTGGCCTCGGGACGCAACTGGCGGAAGGCCTCGATCACGCCGTAGTTGAGACCGCTGCCACCATGCACGGCGATGCCGGCCGGCTTGTTCAGCACGATCAGCGCCTTGTCCTCGTAGACGATGGCCGCCTCCAGGCGCTCGAGCAGGCCCTGCGCCAGCGGCTCGGGCTCGTCGCGTTCGGCCAGGCGCAGCGGCGGCACGCGCACGATGTCGCCAGCCTGCAGCTTGTACTCGGGCTTGATCCGACCCTTGTTCACCCGCACCTCACCTTTGCGCAAGATGCGGTAAATCAGGGTCTTGGGCACGCCCTTGAGCTGTGTCCGGAGGAAATTGTCGATGCGTTGGCCGGCGAGTTCCGGTGCAACCTCGATCAGCTGAACGCCGGAGGTTGGAGAGGCGGGAGTAGTCATCGCGCAATCATAACAATTTTTTATGGAATTGAAGCACTTAATCATTGCTGCTATAGTCGCGAACGCCGCCAAAAGCGGCCTGGCTTGCGGATGATCGCCAAACTTGCCATCCCCTGCCCGCGCAACCCATTGAGGACGTGAGGCCGTCCGACGGATTCTTCGGCTTAGAAAGGCCGCAAAAGGCCGCGAAGAGTTCGGAAATAAAGCCTTGAGTATGATGCGCGATTCGCCCGGTCGGGCGGTCGCGGTAACTGACAACCGCTGCGGAATCCGCGCGCGGCACCCGATTTTCAGCGATACGTGTAGGGTGGAGATGTACAACTGTCGGACTGCGTAGCACATCGCTTGATCAAAGACGCCTCATCTCGTCCGCTACCGCCAGTTGATTCCTCCTCCTGACTGAGTGCTTCTGTCACCACAGCAAGCAGGAGACGTCCGTCGCGACCGCAGCCCGATAGTGGCTGGCCGTCGCTAGACAGTGGAACGATTTACGACCGTTTCTGACGCGCCTGACACCGACCCTGAGAGTCGTGTGTGCCTGACGTGGCTTCCGGCAGCCCCGGAACCCATTGGTACCACATGAAAAGAATGCTTATTAACGCGACTCAGCCCGAAGAGTTGCGTGTTGCCCTGGTAGACGGCCAAAAACTCTACGACCTGGACATCGAGTCCGGCGCCCGCGAACAGAAGAAGGCCAACATCTATAAAGGCCGCATCACCCGCGTCGAACCCAGCCTTGAAGCCGCCTTCGTCGATTTCGGCTCCGAACGCCACGGCTTCCTCCCCCTCAAAGAAATCTCCCGCGAATACTTCTCCAAGGCCCCTGAAGGCGGCCGCGTCAATATCAAGGACGTGCTCAAGGAAGGCCAGGAAGTCATAGTCCAGGTCGAGAAGGAAGAACGCGGCAACAAGGGCGCGGCCCTGACCACCTTCATCAGCCTGGCCGGTCGTTACTTGGTGCTGATGCCGAACAACCCGCGTGCCGGTGGCATCAGCCGCCGCATCGAAGGCGAAGAGCGCAACGAACTGCGCGAAGCGCTGAACGGCCTCAACGCCCCGGCCGACATGGGCCTGATCGTGCGCACCGCCGGCCTGGGCCGCTCCAGCGAAGAAATGCAGTGGGACCTCGACTACCTGCTGCAGCTGTGGAGCGCCATCAAGGAAGCCTCCACCAGCCGCCCCGCCCCGTTCCTGATCTACCAGGAATCCAACGTCATCATCCGCGCCATCCGCGACTACCTGCGCCAGGACATCGGCGAAGTGCTGGTCGACAGCGTCGAAGCCCAGGAAGAAGCGCTCTCCTTCATCCAGCAGGTGATGCCGCAGTACGCCAGCAAGATCAAGCTGTACGAAGACAGCGTGCCGCTGTTCAACCGCTTCCAGATCGAAAGCCAGATCGAAACCGCCTTCCAGCGTGAAGTGAAGCTGCCGTCCGGTGGCTCCATCGTCATCGACCCGACCGAAGCCCTGGTCTCCATCGACATCAACTCGGCGCGCGCCACCAAGGGCAGCGACATCGAGGAGACCGCGCTGCAGACCAACCTGGAAGCGGCCGAGGAAATCGCCCGCCAGCTGCGCCTGCGCGACATCGGCGGCCTGATCGTCATCGACTTCATCGACATGACCCCGGCGAAGAACCAGCGCGCCGTCGAGGAGAAGGTGCGCGAAGCCCTGGAGGCCGACCGCGCCCGCGTTCAGGTCGGCCGCATCTCGCGCTTCGGCCTGCTGGAAATGTCCCGCCAACGCCTGCGTCCGTCCCTGGGCGAGACCAGCGGCATCGTCTGCCCACGCTGCAACGGTCAAGGCATCATCCGCGACGTCGAATCGCTGTCGCTGGCCATCCTGCGCCTGATCGAAGAAGAAGCGCTGAAGGATCGCACCGCCGAAGTCCGCGCCCAGGTGCCGATCCCGGTCGCGGCCTTCCTGCTCAACGAGAAGCGCAACTCGATCACCAAGATCGAACTGCGCACCCGCGCGCGCATCGTGATCCTGCCCAACGATCACCTGGAAACCCCGCACTTCGAAGTGCAGCGCCTGCGCGACGACAGCCCGGAAGCCCTGAGCGGCCAGTCCAGCTACGAAATCACCGCCACCGCCGAGAGCGAAGAAGCCCAGCCGGCTGCCGCTACTCGCACCCTGGTACGCCAGGAAGCCGCGATCAAGGCCGCCCCGCGCAGCAGCGCACCGGCTGCCGCCGAGCCGGCCGCCGCACCGCTGGCCCCGGCCCCCACGCCGGAGCCGAGCCTGTTCAAGGGCCTGGTCAAGTCGCTGGTCAGCCTGTTCGCCGGCAAGGAAGAAGAAGCCAAGCCGGCCGTGGTGGAGAAGAAGAGCAGCGAGCGTCCGCCGCGCGAAGAGCGCCGCAACGGTCGTCAGCAGAGCCGCAATCGCGGCGGTCGTCGCGACGAAGAGCGCAAGCCGCGCGAAGAGCGCGCCCCGCGTGAAGAGCGTCAGGCCCGCGAGCCGCGCGAAGAGCGTCAACCGCGTGAGGAGCGTGCTCCGCGCGAGGAGCGTGCTCCGCGCGAAGGCCAGGAAAACCGCCGCGAGCGCAAGCCGCGCGAAGAGCGTGCCCCGCGCGAGGAACGCGTGCGCGAACTGCGCGAGCCGCTCGACGGCAATGCCGTAGAAGCCCGCAGCGAAGAGCCGCGCGCCGAGCGCCCGCCGCGCGCCGAGCGTCAGGAGCGTCAACGTCCGCCGCGTGAGGAGCGTCAGCCGCGCGCCGAACAGGCCGAGGCCCTGCAGGATGAAGCCCTGCAAGACGAAGCCCTGCCGAACGAGGAGCAACTGCAGGACGACGAGCAGGACAGCAACGAGGGCGAGCGCCCGCGTCGCCGTTCGCGCGGCCAGCGTCGTCGCAGCAATCGCCGCGAGCGTCAGCGCGATGCCGACGGCAACCTGATCGATGGCGCCGAAGAAACCGCTGAAGGCGACGCGCAGAGCGCCCAGGTCGCCGTAGCCGCCGCCACGGCAGCCGCGGTAGTGGCCGCCAGCAGCGACGAACAGCCCGCGGTCGAAGTGCAGGCCGTCGAGCCGGTTGCAGCGCCCGCCGCGCAAGTAGCCAGCGAAGAACCCACCGCGCCGGTAGAGGTCGCTGTCGCCGCTGAACCGAGTGAGCCTGCGGTGGTAGCCGAGCAGGTCGCCGAAGTCGTGGTCGAGGCTGCTCCGGCTGCCGAAGTCCAGGTCGTCGAAGCGCCGGCAGCCGAACCAGCGGCTGCGCCAGCCGCTGTGCAGGAAGAAGCCCCGGCAGCCGTGCCAGAAGCTCCGGTTGCCGCGGCGCAAGAGCCGGTTGCCGCGGCTCCGCTCAGCAGCGGCGGTCGCGCGCCGAACGATCCGCGCGAAGTGCGCCGTCGTCAGCGCGAAGCCGAGCGCCTGGCCCGCGAAGCCGCCGAGGCCGCCGCCGCTGCTCCGGCCGAGCAAAGCGTTGCCGCCGAAGCCGAGGCCGCTCCGGTCGAAGCTCAGCCGGCCGTTGCGACCGAGCAAAGCGTCGAAAGCGCCCCGGTTGCCAGCGAGCAGGTAGTGGTCGAGCCGAGCGAAGCCGTTCAACAGCCGAGCGAAGCAACCGACGAACAGCCGAACGCCGAGAGCGAAGTGGAAAGCGAGAAGGAAGAGGTCAAGCCGCAGGTTTGATGCTCGGCTCGCAATGAAAAAGGGGATGCCTAGGCATCCCCTTTTTTATGTCTGGGCGAAAAGCGCCTTGGACTTTGCACGTTCGCGGCTGAAGCCGCTCCTACGAGAGCGGTGCAGTTCCTGTGGGGGCGGCTTTCGGCTCTGGCATCCTGCTTCGCCCTACCTCCTGCATCCATGCAGTGGTATCCGCGAATGGGCTCGAACCTGGCGCTCAGAGCACGTTGGGTTCGATTTCCAGCTCGACGCCGAAGCGCGCCTGAATATCCGCCTGGATACGCCGCGCCAGGGCCAGCAGTTGCTCGCCGCTGGCCTGGCCATAGTTGACCAGGACCAGCGCCTGCAGGCGGTGCACCCCGGCATCGCCGTCGCGAAAGCCCTTCCACCCTGCCCGCTCGATCAGCCAGCCGGCGGCCAGCTTCAGCAGCCCCTCGCCCGCCGGATAGCCGACCAGATCGGCATGCTCGGCGCGAATGCGCTCGGCGACCGCGTTCGACACCAGCGGGTTCTTGAAGAAGCTGCCGGCATTGCCCAGCTCGGCCGGATCCGGCAGCTTCTCGCTGCGGATGGCGCAGATCGCCCGGCTCACATCGCTGGCGGTCGGCGCCTCGATGCCCATCGCGGCCAGGCGCTGGCGCACCGGGCCATAATCCAGGCGCAGCGCCGCCACACGGCTCAGTTGCAAGCGCACGCGCAGGATCAGCCAGCGCCCCGCCTCGCGCTTGAACAGGCTGTCGCGGTAGGCGAAGGCGCATTCGTCCAGGCTGAAGTCGCGCAGCTCGCCGCTCTGCCGATCCAGCGCGGTAAGGCCGACGAACAGGTCCTTGAGCTCGACGCCATAGGCGCCGATGTTCTGCATCGGCGCGGCGCCGACGGTGCCGGGGATCAGACTGAGGTTCTCCAGACCGTTGAGCCCCTGTTCCAGGCTCCACAGCACGAAGGGATGCCAGGGTTCGCCGGCCTCGGCCTCCACCAGCACCCGTTCGCCGTCGTCTTCGAGGATGCGAATGCCGCGACTGGCCATGCGCAGCACCAGCGCCTCGACATCGCGGGTCAGCAGCAGGTTGCTGCCGCCACCGATCACCAGCAGCGGCAGATCATGTGACTCAGCCAGGCGCAGCGCTTCGCGCACTTCGTCGTCGTTATGGGCTTGGGCAAACAGTCGGGCGCCTACCTCGACGCCGAAGCTGTTGAAGGCCTTGAGCGAAACCTCGCTCTGCAGAAGCAGGTTCACAGGCGCCCCCTGATCTCGGCCAGCAATGCCTCGCTGGCCTGCTCGATCAGATCCAGCACCTGCTCGAAGCCGTCTTCGCCGCCGTAATAAGGATCAGGCACATCGTCCAGGGCCAGCTCATAGCGACGCAGATAGAGGTCCAGATCCGCCTGGGCACCTGCCGGACGCAGCGCCTGCAGATTGCGCAGATTGCTCTGGTCCATGGCCAGGATCAGGTCGAAGCGCTGAAAATCGGCCGCCTCGACCTGCCGCGCGCGCAGCGCCGACAGGTCATAGCCGCGGCGCTGCGCGGCGATGCGGGTGCGGCTGTCGGGCGCCTTGCCGACATGCCAGTCGCCGGTACCGGCGGAATCCACCTGCACCCGATCCTCCAGGCCGGCGGCGCGCAGCTTGTGGCGCAAGACGCCTTCGGCCGTGGGCGAACGGCAGATATTGCCCAGGCAGACGAACAGGACTTTCATCAGGCCCCCAGCAGGCGGCGCACCCGCTCCAGGTCTTCGGCAGTATCCACGCCGGCGGCCGGCGCCTCGAGGGCATCGGCGACATGGATGCGCACGCCGTGGTACAGCGCGCGCAGCTGCTCCAGGCACTCGGTGTCTTCCAGCCAGCACGGGCCCCAGGCGACGAAGTCGTGGAGGAAACCGGCGCGGTAGGCGTAGATGCCGATATGACGACGATAGGGCACGCCGGCCGGCAGTACGTCGCGACTCTGGGCGAAGGCGTCGCGCGCCCAGGCCAGCGGCGCGCGGCTGAAGGTCAGGGCCAGGCCATTCTTGTCGGCGACCACCTTGACCACACTGGGGTTGAACAACGCCTGGACGTCCTCGATGGGCTCGGCCAGGGTGGCGATAGCGGCCTGCGGATTGGCCGCCAGGTTGGCCGCCACCTGGTCGATGATCGCCGGCGGGATCAGCGGCTCGTCGCCCTGCACGTTGACCACAATGGCATCGTCGGCCAGGCGGAGCTGGCTGGCGACCTCGGCCAGGCGGTCGGTGCCGGAGTTGTGATCCTCGCGGGTCAGCAGCACCTCGGCGCCGAAGGCCTGGCAGGCCTCGACGATGCGCGCATCGTCGGTGGCCACCACCACACGGGCGGCGGAACTCTTCTTCGCCTGCTCCCAGACGCGCTGCACCATGGGCTTGCCGGCGATGTCCTGCAGCGGCTTGCCGGGCAGGCGGGTGGAGGCGTAACGGGCGGGAATGACGACGGTAAAGGCTGCGCTCATTTACTTGTCCAGGCGCTCGTCGGTGCTGAGGGTGCGCGCCTCGCTTTCCAGCATCACCGGGATGCCGTCGCGAATCGGGTAGGCCACGCCGGCGCCCTTGCTGATCAGTTCGGTCTTGTCTTCGGAGAGCTGCAGCGGGCCCTTGCAGATCGGGCAGGCGAGGATATCGAGCAGTTTAGGGTCCATGGCGGAGTCCTTGATGGGGTCACGAAGACCCCGGTATGAGGCGGGCCAACTCCTTGTCCAACCAAGCGACGAAGGCCGGCGTGGGCACGGCATCGACGGCCAGGTACCACCAGTCGGCGGCGGCGAAGGCCCGGCATTTCACCGCATCCTTCTCGGTCATCAGCATGGGCAGCGGCGGCTCGAAACGGAGCTGCGCGGCGTCGTACTGGGCATGGTCGGCGAAAGGGTGCGGAACCGGTCGCCAGTTTAGCGCTTCGAGGCTGGCGAAGAAACGCTGCGGGTTGCCGATGCCGGCTACCGCATGCACGGCCTGGCCGGCGGGGAAATGATCCAGGGGCACGCGCTCGCCGCTGGCCAGGTTGACCAGGGCGGTGGGCTGCAGGCGGAAGGCGTAGCCGTCGGCGCGATCGGCCTCGGCGCCGTTGAACAGCACGGCGTCCACCTCATCGAGGCGTTCGGCCGGCTCGCGCAGCGGTCCGGCCGGCAGGCAGCGGCGGTTGCCCAGGCCGCGGGCGGCGTCGATCAGCACCAGTTCCAGGTCGCGCGCCAGGCGGTAGTGCTGCAGGCCGTCGTCGCAGAGGATCAGATCCAGCGGCTCCTCGGCCAGCAGCGCACGCACCGCACGGCCGCGATCCGGGTCGATCATCAGCGGCACAGCGGTGCGCTGGACGATCAACAGCGGCTCGTCGCCGGCCTGCGCCGCCGGCTGCTCGGCGCGCACCCGCCAGGGCAGGCTCGGCGGCGTGGCGCCATAGCCGCGACTGACCACGCCAACCTTGAGGCCGCGGGCACGGCAGTGCTGGATCAGAAAGAGGATCAACGGAGTCTTGCCGGTGCCGCCGACGGTGATGTTGCCCACCACCAGCACCGGCACCGGCGCGCGGTAGATCTCGCCCGCGCCAGCGAGAAAGCGCGCGCGCTTGCCCTGCACCACGCGGCGGTACAGCCACTCCAGCGGGCGCAGCAGTACCAGCGCCGGATGGCCGCGGTACCAGGCGTCGAGCAGACGGTCGGCAGCGCTCACTTAAGGGCTTTCCTGTGCTTCCACCGTGGTGATGCGCAGGTGTGCGAAGCCCAGCTTGCCGGCCGCGTCCATAGCGGTGATCACCGCCTGGTGCGGGGTCTTGCCGTCGGCGCTGATGATCAGCGGCAGGCTGTTGTCGCCGTCGGACTCCTTCTGCAGCGCCGCCATCAGGTTGCTCAGGTTGCTTTCCAGCAGCGCCTTGCCGTTCACCGAGAAGGCGCCATCGGTGCCGATCAGGATCTCCAGCTGTTTCAGCTCGGTCTGCTCCGGCGGCGTGCCGCTGACGGCCTCGGGCAGGTCGACCTTGAGCTGGGTTTCGCGGGTGAAGGTGGTGGTGACCACGAAGAACAGCAGCAGGATGAATACCACGTCGATCAGCGAAGCCAGGTTGATCTCGACGCTCTCCCGCGGTTTGCGCCGGAATTTCACGCCTTGCCCTCGCCCAGGTCGACGTCGCGGTCGCCCTGCACCATTTCCACCAGCTTGATCGCCTCCTGCTCCATGCCCACCACCAGCTCGTCGACGCGACGCTGCAGGTAGCGATGGAAGAACAGCGCCGGAATCGCCACCATCAGGCCGGCGGCGGTGGTGATCAACGCCTTAGAGATACCGCCGGCGAGCATCGGCGCATTGGCCATGCCCGAGCCCATGAAGGAGCTGAAGATTTCGATCATGCCCAGCACGGTGCCGAGCAGGCCGAGCAGCGGGGCGATGCCGGCGATGGTGCCGAGGGCGTTGAGGTAGCGCTCCAGCTCATGGATGACGCGGGCGGCGGCCTCCTCGATGCATTCCTTCATGATCTCGCGACCATGCTTGGAGTTGGCCAGGCCGGCGGCGAGGATCTGCCCCAGCGGCGAATGCTCGCGCAGTTCCTTGAGCTTCTGGTTGTTGAGCTTCTTGTCCTTGATCCAGCGCCAGACCTGGGCCAGCAGGTTGGCCGGGGTGACGCGGGCGGGCCGCAGGGTCCACAGGCGCTCGGCGACGATGCCGGCCGCGGCGATGGAGCAGAGAATGATCGGCAGCATCATCCAGCCGCCAGCTTTGACCAGTTCCCACACGGTAGAGAATCCCCCTCGAAAAAGTGGCGCCACTCTAGCATAGGGTGCCGCCCTCGCCGACCGCCGCCGTTCTCATTTTTCCCGCCAGAAACGTGCCTGGCGTCGCAACGCCTGCGCCTCGCCCTGCTCGCCCAGCA
Organism: Pseudomonas sp. NPDC077649; assembly: GCF_044542855.1. Taxonomy (NCBI): domain Bacteria; kingdom Pseudomonadati; phylum Pseudomonadota; class Gammaproteobacteria; order Pseudomonadales; family Pseudomonadaceae; genus Pseudomonas; species Pseudomonas sp. NPDC077649. The sequence goes on from NZ_JBITVF010000003.1 coordinate 589,296, forward strand.
GCAGGCGCAGGGCGCCGCTGGTGGCGCTGTCGTGCAGCCGGGCGCCGGCCTCGCGGTAACGCGCCAACACCTGCGGATGGGGATGGCCGAAGTTGTTGTGACGGCCGCGGGCGATCAGCACATGGCGCGGCGCCACCGCGTCGACGAAGGCCCGGCTGGAGGAGCTGCGGCTGCCATGGTGCGGCGCCAGCAGCCAGTGCGCCGCCAGGGGAAAGTCATCCTGCAGCAACGCTTGCTCGGCGCGCGCATCGATATCGCCGGTCAGCAGCAGGCGCTCGCCGCCCGCCTCCACCAGCAGCACGCAGGAGCTCTGGTTGCCAGGCGCCGCCTGCACCCAGCGCCACAGGCGAAAGCTGACGCCATCCCACTGCCACTGCCGGCCCGACTCGCAGGGCTCGGCCGCAAGCCGCGCCCCCAGGCGTTCGGGCTCGCCGCTGAGCAGGCGCGCCACCGGCAGGCCGGCGACGATCGCGGCGGCGCCGCCGGCGTGGTCGTTGTCGGCATGGCTGAGCAACAGAAGATCGAGGTGCTGCAGGTTCAGCGCGCGCAACGACGGCAGGACGATACGCTCGCCGCTGTCGAAATCGCCGAAACGCGGCCCGGCGTCGTACAGCAGACTGCGCGCGCGGGTGCGCACCAGCACCGATAACCCCTGCCCCACGTCCAGCAGCCAGACCTCGGCGCGCCCCTCCGGCAACGCCGGCGGCGGCAGAAACAGCGCCGGCAAGAGCAGGGCCAGGCCGGGCAGGCGTAGCGGCACCCCGCCCGGCAGCAACAACAGCAGCGCCCCGCCCAGGGCCAGCAGCCAGGCCCACAGCGGCAGATTGCTCGGCAACCAGGCCGGCAGCCAGCCAGCGATATGGCCGAGCAACAGGAATAACAGCTGCAAGGCGCCGCCGGCCAGCCACAGCAGACCCTCGCCCAAGCCCGGCACGGGCAGCAACAGGGTGCCGAGCAAGGCCAGCGGCACCACCAGCAGACCGACCCAGGGCACGGCGATCAGGTTGGCCAACGGCCCGCTGCTGCTGACCGGCAAGCCGAGGATCAGCATCAGCGGCAGCAGGCCGATGGCCATGGTCCACTGCGCGCGGGTCAGCCCGCGCCACCAGCCCCACACGCCCAGGCGGTCGCCGAACACCAGAATCAGGATCGCCACCGCGGCGAAGGACAACCAGAAGCCCGGCTGCAGCGAGGCCAGCGGTTCCAGCAGCAACACCGCGAGCAAGGCCAGCAGCAGCGGCCACCAGGCGCCGAGATTACGAAAGCGCAGGCGCCACAGCAGCACCAGCGCCACCATCACGCAGGCCCGCCGCACCGGCACCTCGAAACCGGCGAGCAGGCCGTAACCCAGGGCGCCGACCAAGGCCAGGACGCAGGCGGCCGGCAGCCAGGGCCAGCGCCGTGGCCAGGCCCCCACACGTGCCAGGAAGGCCACCAGGCCATAGAGAAACCCCGCCAGCAGGGCGATGTGCTGACCGGAGATGACCATCAGGTGCACCGTGCCGGTGTGCTGCAGCAGGCGCCAGTCGGCGGTCGTCAGCCCCGAGCCGTCGCCCAGCACCAGGGCGGCGATACCGCCCTCGCGGCCGAAGGCCGGAGCCGCCAGCAAACGCTGGCGCAAGCCATCGCGCCAGCTGCCCAGGCCACTGGCCGGCGCCAGCCGCTGGCCGGCCTTGATCGTACCGGTGGCGCCAATGCGCTGCGCCAGCAGCCAGGCCTCGTAATCGAAGCTGTGCGGATTGACCAGACCATGCGGGCGCTTGAGGTTGACCGCCAGGCGCCAGCGCTCGCCGCCGCGAATATCCGGCCCGCCATACCAGGCCAGGCGCAGCCGCCGCGGCAACTCGGCGCGGCGCGAATGGGCGCCCTCCAGCTGGAAACGCACCACGCCCTCGCCGACCTCCGGCAGGCCGACCACCCGCCCCTCCAACCACAGGGTGCGGCCGTCCAGCGCCGGCGCCAGGCGATCGCCCAGGGCCCACTGCGCCGAACAGCAGGCCCAGGCCAGACCGAGCAGAAAGCAGCCGATGAAATAGAGCCGCGAGAGCAACAACAGCAGCCCGGCGCCGGCCAGCAGCGCCAGCAGCCATCCCGGCGGCAACTGCGGCAGAAATCGCAGCGACAGCAAGCCCGCGGCCAGCGCCAACATCCCTGTGCGCATCCTCATTCCCTCGTCCGAAAGCGCCTGGCAAACCCTTGCAGCGCTCACCCGCTGTCACAATCTTAAGAAAGCGAACGGTCATGAATCTGTGCATAATACCGGCGCTTCAGCCTGCCCAGAGACTCTTCATGCCGCGTCGTTTATTTAAGCGCTACATGCCCCATCCCGACAGCATCAAGGGCAACAAATCCCTGCGCTTTCTCGGCAGCCTGATCCACGACCCCAACCTCTGGCACCTCAACCGCCATTCGGTGGCCCGCGCCATGGCCATCGGCCTGTTCTGGGCGATGATCCCCATGCCCATGCAGATGCTCGCCGCTGCCGCCGTGGCCATTCCGCTGCGGGCCAACCTGCCGATCTCCATCGGCCTGGTGTGGCTGACCAACCCGATCACCATGCCGCCGGTGTTCTACTGCACCTACAAGCTCGGCGCCTGGATCACCCAGACCCCGGCGATGAAGATGCCCAGCCACCTGAGCCTGGAGTGGATCACCGCCGAACTGGCCATCCTGTGGAAGCCGCTGCTGATCGGCTCGTTCGTCTCCGGCCTGGTGCTCGCCGTTCTGGGCTATGTGCTGACCATGCTCTACTGGCGCTGGTGGGTGCAGCACAGCTGGCGCAAGCGCCAGGAAAATCGACGCCAGCGCGAGCAGCGTTGAGCTAGAAAAAAAGCCGTCGGATTCGACGGCTTTTTTGCTTTCACTCGTAGCGTAGCGCCTCGGCTGGCTGCACCTGCGCCGCCCGCCAGGAGGGATAGAGGGTGGCGAGAAAGCTGAGGATCAGCGCTGCCGAGCAGATCAGCGCCACGTCGAGCCACTGCAGGTCCGACGGCAGGCTGCTGATGAAGTAGACGTCCGAGCTCAGCACCTGCTGGCCGGCGAAGGATTCCAGCCAGGCCACCAGGGCGCTGACGTTGAGCGCGGCGAGCACGCCGAGCAGGGTGCCGACCAGGGTGCCGACCACGCCGATCACCGTGCCCTGGACCATGAACACCGCCATGATCTGCCGCGGCGTGGCGCCCAGGGTGCGCAGGATGGCGATGTCGCCGCCCTTGTCGGCCACCACCATGATCAGCGTGGCGATGATGTTGAACGCCGCCACCGCGACGATCAGCAGCAGCAGCAGGCCGATCATGGTCTTCTCCATCTTCATCGCGCTGAACAGGCTGCCCTGGGTATGGGTCCAGTCGTCGGCGCGGTAGCCCTCGCCCAGTTGCGCGGCCAGCGCTGTGGATACCTGCGGCGCCTGGTACAGGTCCTGGAGCGCCAGGCGCACGCCCGGCACGCTGCCCTCCGGCAGGCGCTGCAGCGCGGCGGCGTCGGCGACGTGGATCAGCGCCAGCGAGCTGTCCAGTTCGGCGCCGACCTTGAACACCGCCGCCACGTTCAACCGCTGCATGCGCGGGGTGACGCCGCCGGGAGCACTGCTCAGCTCGGGAATGATCAGGGTCAGCTTGTCGCCCACCTGCAGGCCGAAACGCCGTGCGGTGATGTCGCCGATGACCACGCCGTATTCGCCCGGCTGCAGGTTGTCCAGGCTGCCCTGGCGGATATGCCCGGGCAGGATCGACACCTGGGCCTCTTCGGCCGGGTCGATGCCGTGGATCTGGATCGGCTGCATCACCCCGCGGTGCGAGAGCATGCCCTCCAGCTCGGCGAACGGCGCCGCCGCGAGCACCTGGGGATTGGCCAGGGCCTTGCCGGCCAGGGCGCGCCAGTCGGCGACCGGCTCGGCGCCGTAGAGCGTGGCGTGCGGCACCATGCCGAGGATGCGCGAGCTCATTTCCTTCTGGAAGCCGTTCATCACCGACAGCACCACGATCATCGCCAGCACGCCCAGGCCCAGGCCGATCATCGAGGTCAGCGAGATAAAGGAAATGAAGTGATTGCGGCGCTTGGCCCGGGTGTAGCGAGCGCCGATGAAGAGACTCAGCGGGCGGAACATCAGAGGGCCACCAGCTTGCCGTCCTGCAGGCTCAGCACACGATCCATCTGCCGCGCCAGCTGCATGTCGTGGGTCACCACCAGAAACGCGGTGTTGGAATCGCGGCTGAGCTCGCGCATCAGCTGCTGGATGCCTTCGGCGGTGTGGTGGTCGAGGTTGCCGGTGGGCTCGTCGAGCAGCACCAGCCCCGGGCGGTTGACCAGGGCACGGGCGATGGCCACGCGCTGGCGCTCGCCGCCGGAGAGTTCGGCCGGCTTGTGATTGAGACGATGGCCCAGACCGACCCGCTCCAGCAGGGCGGTGGCGCGCTGGCGCGCCTCGGCGATCGGCGTCTTGCCGATCAGCAGCGGCATGCAGGCGTTTTCCAGTGCGGTGAATTCGGCCAGCAGGTGATGGAACTGGTAGACGAAGCCCAGCGCGCGGTTGCGCAGCAGGCCGCGGGCCGTTTCGCTCAGCGCCGACAGCTGCTCGCCGGCCAGCCAGACACTGCCCGCGCTGGGCGTATCCAGGCCGCCGAGCATGTTCAGCAGGGTGCTCTTGCCCGAGCCGGAGCTGCCGACGATGGCCACCCGCTCGCCGGCCAGCAGTTCCAGCTCCAGGCCGTCGAGCACCACCACCGACTCGGGGCCCTCGTCATAACGCTTGCCCAGGTTGCGGCAGCTGAGCACGGCGGTCTGCTGTTGCATGGCGTTTTCGTTGGTCAGGTCATTCATAACGCAGGGCCTCGGCCGGCTGGGTACGCGCGGCGCGCCAGGCCGGGTACAGGGTGGCGAAGAAACTCAGGAACAACGCCGCGGTGCAGACCATGACCACGTCGGCCGTCTGCAGCTGCGACGGCAGGTAGTCGATGAAGTACACGTCGGCGTTGAGGAACTTGATCCCCAGCAGCCTTTCCAGGCCGGCGATCAGGCTGCTGACATTAAGCGCGGCGAGAATGCCCAGCGCGGCGCCGATCAGGGTGCCGACCACGCCGATCACCGTGCCCTGGACCATGAAGATGGCCATGATCTGCCGCGGCGTGGCGCCCAGGGTGCGCAGAATGGCGATGTCGGCCTTCTTGTCGGTGACCACCATCACCAGGGTGGAAATGATATTGAACGCGGCCACCGCGACGATCAGCAGCAGCAGCAGGCCGATCATGGTCTTCTCCATGCGGATGGCCTGGTACAGATTGCCGTGGCTGCGCGTCCAGTCGCGGGCATAGAAGTCGCCATCCAGGGTCTGGGCGATTTCCCAGGCGCTGCGCGGCGCCTGGAACAGGTCGTCGAACTTCAGGCGCAGGCCCTGCACCTGATCCGGGCGCCAGCGCTGCAGGCGCGCCAGGTCACTGATGTTGGCCAGGGCCAGGGCGCCGTCGATCTCGCCGGCGCCGACATGGAAGATGCCGGTGACGGTGAAGCGCTTCAGGCGCGGGAACATGCCGGCCGGGGTGACGGTGACCTCGGGGGCGACGAAGGTGACCTTGTCCCCCAGTTGCAGCCCGAGCTTGGCCGCCGCCTTGTCACCGATGACCATGGCGAATTCGCCCGGCTGCAGGCTGTCGAGGCTGCCTTGCTGGAAGAAGTCGTCGATGATCGACACCTTGCGCTCCTGCTCGGGATCGACGGCATTGATCAGCACCTTCTGCACCTTGCCCTGGTGGGTCAGCAGGCCCTGCATCTGGGTGAAGGGCGCCAGCGCCTCGACCCGCGGGTGGCGCTCGACCTGGCGCGCCAAGGCCGGCCAGTCGCTCACCGGGGTGGCCGACTCGACCGTGGCATGGGGAATCATGCCCAGCACCCGGGTACGCATCTCATGGTCGAAACCGTTCATCACCGACAGCACCAGAATCATCACCATCACCCCGAGGGTGAGGCCGAGCATGGAAGTCAGGGAAATGAAGGAGACGAAGTGGTTGCGGCGCTTGGCCCGCGTGTAGCGCGTACCGATGAATACGAACAGAGGTCTGAACATGTCGGGGAGATTCGGGGGAAAGAAAGACGTCCTTGTGGCGAGGCCCGGCGAGCAGCTTTACACTCAGACCACCACTGCTGCCATGGGTTCGCCATGTCGACACACGATGAAGATGATCGCCGCGAATACTATCGTATCGACGACACGATAGCACTGGAATTCAGCCTGTTGTCGGGCGCCGAAGCCCAGGCCAGCGACGCGCTTCACGATGCCTCGCCGCTGTTCAACCTGCTCAGCGACCTGCACCTGATGGACTTCGAGTCGCAGCACCTGCTGCGCCATATCAGCGAACGCGACCGCACCCTGGCCAACTACCTCAAGGTGATCAACAAGCGCATCGACCTGCTCGGCCAGGCCGTGGCGCAGAGCCTGCTGCGCGATATCGGCGTGCCGCGCCAGGTGTCGCTGTCCGAAGGCGGCATCAGCTTCAACCATGGCCAGGCCGTGGCGCCCGGCAGCCACCTGGCGATCAAGATGGTGCTGATGCCGCAGGCCCTCGGCCTGCTGCTGCGCGCCCAGGTCGTGCATTGCAGTCCGCGTGCGAACGGCCAGTACGAGATCGGCACCGAGTTCGAAGCGTTGACCGACGCACAGCGCCAGTTGCTGGCCCGGCATATCCTGCAGAAGCAGGCCCTGGAACGTCGCCAGGCCCGCGAATGACCGCCGCCAAGGAACCCTCATGTATCGCTTCGTGCTACTGCTCGCCCTGCTCACCCCTACCATCCTGCTCGCCGACACCCTGACCATTCCATTGGGCAGCCAGGGCGCCGATCTCGATGCGCGCAACCTGCCGCAAAAAGGCGAGTCCAAAGGCTCGGTGCTGGAGCGCTTCGGCCTGGCCGACGAGGAACACCGGCCGGTCGGTCAGCCGCCGATCACCCGCTGGGACTACCGCGAGTTCAGCGTCTACTTCGAATACGACCACGTGATCAACAGCGTGCGCCACCACCGGCCGCGCCATCTGGACCCCGCCAAGGAGCAACAGTGACCCTTATCTACGGCCATCGCGGCGCCAAGGGCGAAGCCCCGGAAAACACCCTGGCCAGCTTCCAGCGTTGCCTGGAACACGGCGTCGAGCGCTGCGAGCTGGACCTGCACCTGTCGCGCGACGGCGAGCTGATGGTGATTCACGACCCGACCCTCAAGCGCACCACCGGCCTGCGCGGCAAGGTGGTCGAGCACGACGCCGCCGAACTGGCGACATACGACGCGCGCAAGGGCGGCCCCGGCTGGGTGCGCCCCTGCCCGATCCCACGCCTGGAGCAACTGTTCGAGCAGTGCCGCTTCGCCCACTGGCAGCTGGAAGTGAAGAGCGCCTCCAAGGTGCGCGCCGCGCGCACCGTGCTGGCCATCGCCGAACTGGCCGAGCGCTTCGGCCTGCGCGAGCAGGTGACCATCACCTCCAGCTCGCGCGAGGTGCTCAAGGCTGCCCGCGAGCTGACCCCGCAGCTGCAGCTGGGCCTGGTGGCCGAATACGCCTGGCTCGACCCGCTCAAGGTGGCCGCCCATTACGGCTGTCACCTGCTCGCGCTGAACTGGACGCTGTGCACCCCGGAACGCCTGCTCAAGGCGCAGAAACAGGGGCTGCACGTGTCGGTGTGGACGGTCAACGACGCCGCGCTGATGCGCCGCCTCGCCGACTTCGGCGCCGACAGCATCATCACCGACTTCCCCGGCCTGGCGGTGCAGACGCTGCGCGGCTGAGGATCGGCGGCTTTACCCCGCGTAGCCCGGATGCAACCCGGGGATGCCCTCGCGCCAGGCCCCGTACAAGCAACGCCCGAGAACGAAAAAACCGGCCAATGGCCGGTTTTTTCGTCTTGCCGCCTGGTGCGCTAGAAGCTCTCCCGATTCGGCCAGCGCCACTCGGAAGCATCCTCCCAGCCCGTCTCCCCGACCGGCTCAGGCCACCGGCCGGAGCCGCTCAAAAAAGCCGGTTGAGGCCGTCGAACGCCGCCACCCGATAGGCCTCGGCCATGGTCGGGTAGTTGAAGGTGGTGTTGACGAAGTACTTGATGCTGTTCGCCTCGCCCTTCTGGTTCATGATCGCCTGGCCGATATGCACGATCTCCGAGGCCTGGTAGCCGAAGCAGTGCACGCCCAGCACTTCCAGCGTCTCGCGGTGGAACAGGATCTTCAGCATGCCCACCGGCTCCACCGCGATCTGCGCCCGCGCCATGCCCTTGAAGAAGGCCTTGCCCACTTCGTAGGGCACCTTGGCCTGGGTCAGTTCGCGCTCGTTCTTGCCGATCGAGCTGATCTCCGGAATGGTGTAGATCCCGGTCGGCACATCGTCGACGAAACGCCAGCTGCCGTTGTCGACGATGCTGCCGGCCGCCGAACGGCCCTGGTCGGAGGCGGCGCTGGCCAGGCTCGGCCAGCCGATCACGTCGCCGGCGGCGTAGATGTTGCTGACCTCGGTGCGGTAGTGCTCGTCGACCTGGATCTGCCCGCGGCTGTTGACCTTGATGCCGATGTTCTCCAGGCCCAGCTGGTCGGTGTTGCCGGTACGACCGTTGCACCAGAGCAGCGCGTCGGCCTTGATCTTCTTGCCGGACTTGAGGTGCAGGATCACCCCGTTCTCCAGGCCCTCGATGCGCTCGTACTCCTCGTTGTGGCGGATCAGCACGTTGTTGTTGCGCAGGTGGTAGGAGAGTGCGTCGGAGATCTCGTCGTCGAGGAAGCTGAGCAGCTGATCGCGGTTGTCGATCAGGTCCACCAGCACGCCCAGGCCGCTGAAGATCGAGGCGTATTCGCAGCCGATCACCCCGGCGCCGTAGATGATCAGCCGGCGCGGGGTGTGACCGAGGCTGAGGATGGTGTCGCTGTCGTAGATGCGCGGGTGACGGAAGTCGACGTCGGCCGGGCGGTAGGGGCGCGAACCGGTGGCGACGACCACCTGCTTGGCCACCAGCTTTTCCACCACGCCGTTGAGGCAGACCACTTCCACGGTCTGCTCGTCGGCGAAGCTGGCGGTGCCGAAGTAGGTGTCGATGCGGTTGCGCGCGTAGTAGCCGGTGCGCGAGGTGACCTGCTTGGCGATCACCTTCTCCGCGCTCTTGAGCACGTCGGGGAAGGAGAACCAGCGCGGCTCGCCGATCTGGCGGAACATCGGGTTGGTGTTGAACTGCATGATCTGCCGCACCGAGTGGCGCAGCGCCTTGGACGGGATAGTGCCGAGGTGGGTGCAGTTGCCGCCGACCAACGGACGGTTGTCCACCACTGCCACCTTGCGCCCGGCCTTGGCCGCGTTCATCGCCGCGCCCTCGCCCGCTGGCCCGGAGCCCAGCACCACCACATCGTAGTTGTAGACCGCCATGTTTACTCCTTCGCATCAGACCGCGGCGCGCGTGGCGCAGCCGCGGCAGGGCCGGCACCGCACGGGCGGCGCCGGCAATCAATCAAACGGGGATCAGCGCTTGCTCGCGTCGTAGGCCAGATCGGTGCGCGGCGCCTCGGCCGGGTCGCGGTTGACCTCTTCGCACTTCTCGCGGCTACCGCCGCAGATCGAGCATTCCTTCTCGATGCCCAGGTTGGCGATGCCGCCGCAGGAACCGGCGATCGGCTTACGGCCCATGATCACGCCCACGGCCATCATGCCGACGACCAGCAGCATGGCCAGGAAAACTACCAAGAAAGTCATTGTTCCTCTCCTGCAGCGAATAGCTGCTCGAATGCGGCGCTGCTGCGTGTGACGAAGCCCTCGCCCTCACGCGTCACGAAAAACGCCGCGATACCGTTGCGCTCGGCGAAGGCCAGACCGGCCTCGGGACCGAGCACCATCAATAGGGTAGACAAGCCATCGGCACGCAAGGTCGATGGATCGGCCACGGTGACCGCCGCCAGCCGGTGATTGACCGGCATACCGGTCAGCGGATCGAGGGTGTGCGAGTAGCGCTGGCCGTTTTCCTCGAAGTAGTTGCGGTAATCGCCGGAGGTGGAGATGCCGTAACCGTCGAGCTGGAGGATGCGCTGGGCCACCCGCTGGTCGTCGCGCGGTGCCTCCAGGCCGATGCGCCAATGGCTGCCGTCGGGCTTGAGGCCGGCCGCCTTGAGCTCGCCGGTGGCTTCCACCAGGTAGCTGGTGACGCCCAGTTCGGCCAGGCGGGCGACGATGCGGTCGACCGCATAGCCGGCGGCGATGCTGTTGAAGTCGACCTGTACGTCGACCGCCTTGCACAGCCGCTCGCCGTCGATGCGCAGGTGCTGCTGACCGACCCGCTGGCGCACCGCGGCCAGCTGCGCGGCACTCGGCACCGCCTCGCCCTGCCCCTTGGGACCGAAGCCCCAGAGGTCGAGCAGCGGCTCCAGCGTCAGGTCGAACGAGCCCTGGCTCTCTGCATGCAGGCGATTGCCGGCGCGCACCAGCTCCAGCACCCCCGGCGGCATGGCCTGGCAGGTGCCGGCCGGCGCGCGGTTGAACTGCTCGATCAGCGAGTCGGCGCGGTAGGTGGACATCTGCTGGTCGATTTCGGCGAGGATCGCCTCGGTCGCCGCCTTGAGTTCGGCCTGCGCCGCCACGCCGTCGCTGCGCACGTACTTGACCGAATAGGTGCTGCCCATGGTCGGGCCGCCGAACTCTTCGATCCGTTTAGAATGCAAGCAGCCCGTTAGGGCTGCCGCCAGGGCGACAGCGATAACGGGCTGGAGTACCGCAAAGTTCATGCTTAGCCGCCGAAGTCGTCGAGGAGAATGTTCTCCGGCTCGACGCCCAGGTCGGTCAGCATCTTGATCACCGCGGCGTTCATCATGGGTGGGCCGCACATGTAGAACTCGCAATCCTCTGGAGCCGGGTGGTCCTTCAGGTAGTTCTCGTACAGCACGTTGTGGATGAAGCCTTTCAGGCCGGTCCAGTTGTCTTCAGGCAGCGGGTCGGACAGCGCCAGGTGCCACTTGAAGTTGTCGTTCTCGGCCTGCAGCTGGTCATACTCTTCGACGTAGAAGGCCTCGCGCATGGAGCGCGCGCCGTACCAGAAGCTGATCTTGCGCTTGGATTTGAGGCGCTTGAGCTGGTCGAAGATGTGCGAACGCATCGGCGCCATGCCGGCACCACCACCGATGAAGACCATCTCGGCGTCGGTGTCCTTGGCGAAGAACTCGCCGAAGGGTCCGTACACGGTGATCTTGTCGCCCGGCTTGAGGCTGAACACGTAGGAACTCATCTTGCCCGGCGGCAGATCGTCCTTGCCGGGGGGCGGCGAGGCGATACGGATGTTGAACTTCACCAGCCCGCGCTCTTCCGGGTAGTTGGCCATGGAATAGGCACGGATCACGGTCTCGTCGACCTTGGACACGTACTTCCACTGGTTGAACTTGTCCCAGTCGCCGCGGTACTCCTCCTGGATGTCGAAGTCCTTGTAGTACACGGTGTGCGGCGGGCATTCCAGCTGCACGTAACCGCCGGCGCGGAAGTCGACGTTCTCGCCTTCCGGCAGCTTGAGCGTCAGCTCCTTGATGAAGGTGGCCACGTTCGGGTTGGACTCGACGGTGCACTCCCACTTCTTTACGCCGAAGACTTCTTCCGGCACCTCGATCTTCATGTCCTGCTTGACCGGGGTCTGGCAGGACAGGCGCCAGCCCTCGCGGGCCTCGCGCTTGGTGAAGTGCGACTCTTCGGTGGACAGCATCTCGCCGCCGCCGGATTCGACGATGCACTTGCACTGGGCGCAGGTGCCGCCGCCGCCGCAGGCGGAAGACAGGAACACGTTGTTGTCGGCCAGGGTCTGCAGCAGCTTGCCGCCGGCCGGCACCACGATGGTTTTTTCGCCGTTGATCTCGATGCTCACGTCGCCGCTGGACACCAGCTTGGCGCGCGCGGCGAGAATGATCAGCACCAGCGCCAGAACGATGGCGGTGAACATGCCGATGGCGAGGAAGATTTCGTAATTGATCATCTGCTCATCCTTTCCTTACAGCTGCACGCCGGAGAAGGACATGAAGCCCAGCGACATCAGACCGATGGTGATGAAGGTGATGCCCAGACCCTGCAGGCCAGCCGGCACGTCGCTGTACTTGAGCTTCTCGCGAATGCCCGCCAGCGCAGCGATGGCCAGTGCCCAGGAGACGCCGGCACCGACGCCGTAGACGGTGCTCTCGGCCAGGTTGTAGTCGCGCTCGACCATGAACAGCGAGCCACCCATGATGGCGCAGTTCACGGTGATCAGCGGCAGGAACACACCGAGGGCGTTGTACAGCGAGGGCACGTACTTATCCAGGGTCATTTCCAGGATCTGCACGATGGCCGCGATCACGCCGATGAAGGTCAGCAGGCCGAGGAAGGACAGGTCCACCTCAGGCAGGCCGGCCCAGGCCAGGGCACCATCCTTGAGGATGTTGGTGTAGATCAGGTTGTTCACCGGCATGGTGATACCCAGCACCACCACCACGGCGATACCGAGACCGATGGCGGTTTCCACCTTCTTGGAGATGGCGATAAAGGTGCACATGCCGAGGAAGAACGCCAGCGCCATGTTCTCGACGAACACCGCACGGACGAACAGGCTGATGTAATGCTCCATTAGTAGGCCTCCTTGTTGGATACCTGAGGCGCCATCTTGTAGGCGTTCTTCTCAACCTGGTCTTTCTTCCAGGCGCGGATGCCCCAGATGAACAGACCGATCAGGAAGAAGGCCGAAGGTGGCAGCAGCAGCATGCCGTTGGGCTGGTACCAGCCGCCGTCGTTGACCACCGAGAAGATCTCGTAGCCCATCAGCTTGCCCGCGCCGAACAGCTCGCGGATCACGCCCAGGGCGATCAGCATGGCGCTGTAGCCGAGACCGTTGCCGATCCCGTCGAAGAAAGACAGTACCGGCGGGTTCTGCATGGCGAAGGCCTCGGCGCGGCCCATCACGATGCAGTTGGTGATGATCAGACCGACGAACACCGAGAGCTGCTTGGACAGGCTGAAGGCGTAGGCCTTGAGCACCTGATCCACCACGATCACCAGCGAGGCGATGATCACCATCTGCACGATCATGCGGATCGAGCTGGGGATCTGGCTGCGGATCAGCGAGATGAACAGGTTGGAGAAACCGGTCACCAGGGTCAGCGCGGCGGACATCACCAGCGCAGTCTGCAGGTTCGAGGTCACCGCCAGGGCCGAGCAGATCCCGAGGATCTGCAGGCCGATGGGGTTGTTGTTGAAGATCGGATTGAGCAGGACTTCTTTAATAGTCGGCTGCGACATGATCAGGCCTCCCCTGCACGCAGGTTAGCGATAAACGGACCGAAGCCGTTCTGGCCGAGCCAGAACTTCAGCAGGTTGTCGACACCTTTGCCGGTGAGGGTGGCGCCGGCCAGGCCGTCGACCTGGTGCGCGGCCTTCGGACCCTGCGGATCGACGCTGCCCTTGACGACTTCCACGGCCAACTCGCCGTTGTCGTCGAACAGGGTCTTGCCCGGCCACTGGCCCTTCCACTTCGGGTTGTCCACCTCGCCGCCGAGACCGGGGGTCTCGCCGTGCTGGTAGAAGCCCATGCCCACCACGGTGTTCAGATCCCCTTTCACCGCGATAAAGCCGTGCAGGGTCGACCACAGGCCGTAGCCGCGCACCGGCAGGATCAGGGTTTCCACCTGGCCGTCCTTCTCCACCATGTACACGGTGCTGAAACGCTCCTGGCGCTTGATCCCGGCGATGTCGTCGCTGCCTTTCAGCACGCTGGACAGGCTCGGGTCCTTGGACGCCTTGAGCGGATCGAAGGTGATCGGGTTGTGCGCATCGGAGAACTTGCCGCTCTCCAGGTCCACCAGCTTGGCGGTGATGGTGCTGTTGAACAGCTCCTTGACCTTGGCCGCTGACATGCCCGCCTCGCCCAGACCGGCGATGGCCAGGATGCTGCGCTGCTTGTCGAGCAGGCGGTTTTCCACCTGGGTCGGCTTCAGGGCGATGGCGGCGCCGGCGACGAACACCGAGCACACCAGGCACACCAGCAGGGCCACCGTCAGGGTGCGGACGGTGGATTCTTTTTGACTAGACATTGCGTGCCAGCCTCCGCTTGATATTGGCTTGAACGACGAAGTGGTCGATCAGCGGTGCAAACAGGTTGGCGAACAGGATCGCCAGCATCATGCCCTCGGGGAAGGCCGGGTTGACCACGCGGATCAACACCACCATCACGCCGATCAGGGCGCCGAAAATCCACTTGCCGGTGTTGGTCATGGAGGCCGACACCGGGTCGGTGGCCATGAAGAACATGCCGAAGGCGAAACCGCCCACCACCAGGTGCCAGTACCAGGGCATGGCGAACATCGGGTTGGTGGTCGAGCCGATGGCGTTGAGCAGCAGAGACAGGCCGATCATGCCCAGCATCACGCCGGCGACGATGCGCCAGGCGGCGATCTTGGTGATCAAGAGCACCAGGCCGCCGATGGCGATGGCCAGGGTGCTGGTCTCGCCCAGCGAGCCGTGAATGGTGCCGACGAAGGCGTCCATCCAGGTGATGCCGTGGTTGATCACGTTCTCCACGCCGCCGGAAGCCGCCAGGCTCAGCGAGGTGGCGCCGGCGAAGCCGTCCACCGCGGTCCACACCGCATCGCCCGACATCTGCGCCGGGTAGGCGAAGAACAGGAAGGCACGGCCGGTCAGCGCCGGGTTGAGGAAGTTCTTGCCGGTACCGCCGAACACTTCCTTGCCGATCACCACGCCGAAGCTGATGCCCAGGGCCACCTGCCACAGCGGAATGCTCGGCGGCAGGATCAGGGCGAACAGCACGGAGGTGACGAAGAAGCCCTCGTTGACCTCATGCTTGCGGATCGAGGCGAACAGCACTTCCCAGAAGCCGCCGACGATGAAGGTCACTGCGTAGACGGGCAGGAACCAGGCAGCGCCCTGGACGAAGTTGTCCCACAGGCTGCTGGGATCGAAGCCGGCCAGCGAACCGATCAGGGCGAAGCGCCAGCCTTCCTGGCTCGCCAGCAGCTCGGGGCTCTGGGCGAAGATCAGGTTGGCCTGGTAGCCGGTGTTCCACATGCCGAAGAACATCGCCGGGAAGGTGCACAGCCACACGGTGATCATCATGCGCTTGAGGTCGATGCCGTCACGCACGTGGGCGGTGGTCTTGGTCACGCTGCCGGGGCGATAGAAGAAGGTGTCGATGGCCTCGTAGAGGGCGTACCACTTCTCGTACTTGCCGCCCTTCTCGAAGTTGTGCTCGATCTTGTCGAGGAATGCACGAATGCCCATGGCTTAACCCTCCTTCTCGATGCGGCTGAGGTTATCCCGCAGGATCGGGCCGTATTCGTACTTGCCGGCACAGACGTAGGTGCACAGCGCTAGGTCTTCTTCGTCGAGTTCCAGGCAACCCAGTTTCTGGGCCATCTCGGTGTCGCCGACGATCAGGTAGCGCAGCAGTTGGGTCGGCAGGATGTCCAGCGGCATCACCGCTTCGTAGTTGCCTACCGGCACCATGGCGCGCGGGCTGCCGTTGGTGGTGGTGGTGAAGTTGAACAGCTTGGCGCCGGCCAGCTTGGAGACGAAGATGTTCAGCACCGAGTGCTTGTTAACCCCGGCACGCAGGTAGTGCATCATCTCGCGGTCGTTGCCCTCGCCCAGGCACGACACCTGGTTGTGGTAGCGGCCGAGGAAGGCGAAGGCGCCCTGAGCGGTACGCCCGCCGAACACCGAGCCGGAAATCACCCGATTGAAGCCGGGCTTGAGTTCGCCGGCGGTGAGCTCTTCCAGGTTGGCGCCCAGACGGGTGCGCAGCAGACGCGGCTGCTCGGCGACCGGACCGCCCAGCGCGACCACGCGCTCGACGAACAGCTGACCGGTGGTGAACAGCTTGCCCACGGCGATCACGTCCTGGTAGCCGATCTGCCACACGCTCTTGCTGGCGCCGACCGGGTCGAGGAAATGAATGTGGGTACCCGGCAGGCCGGCCGGATGCGGGCCGGCGAAGGCCTCGCTCTGCACCTTGGCCAGCGTCTCGCCGGGCAGGTTGGCGCCATCGGCCTTACACAGGAAGACCTTGGCCAGGTTGCCCAGCACTTTCAGGCCATTTTCGAAATCGGCGGCATGCTCGGCGATCACCACGGCCGGATCGGCGGCCAGCGGATGGGTGTCGACGGCGGTGACGAAGATCGAACTGGGCACGGCATCGATGGCCGGCACCTTGCTGAACGGACGCGTGCGCAGCGCGGTCCACAGGCCGGACTGCAGCAGGTTCTCGCGCACCTGGGCGTCGCTCAGCGCATCGAGCTGAGCGGCCGGGTACTGGGCGAAGGTTTCCTGCTCGTCGCCGTCGATATCGATCACCAGCGACTGCAGCACGCGCTTCTCGCCGCGATGAATGGCGCTGACCACGCCGGCAGCCGGTGCGGTGTAACGCACGCCGGGGGTCTTCTTGTCGGTGAAAAGCAGTTGACCGAGCTTGACCCGATCACCGACCTGCACTTCCATCGTCGGCTTCATCCCGTGATAGTCGAAGCCGATGACGGCGACACTGCGCACGGGCCTGGCGGCCTCGATACGCTGTGCCGGCGCACCCGTTATGGGCAAATCGAGCCCATGCTTTAGTTTGATCATAGGTTTGCCTAACCACTGATTTAGAAAGCTTTTTATAGGACAGGGGCAGCAGCCGAAGGTCTAATAGACTCAACCACGCCGATGCATTATTGGCGTGGATGATGATGCCGAACCTGGGTAAAAAATCCGCTTGATTATAAAGACGCCCCCCGAGGCTGGCCACCCAAGCGCTTGCTTTTTTTGACTTTTCGGTAACAGCGCGCAACAGATCGCGACTTGACCCGGATCAGCCTTCGGCGCAATTAAATAGAGCCTTTTCAGCCTGGGGATAGCCGCCATGCCGCGCGCTCTGCTCGCTCTCCTCCTGACCCTCGCCAGCCCGCTGCTGCTGGCCAACAGCGACCTGCGCCTGCGCGAAGCGGCCTTCGCCCCGCAGGTGGCGCAGCTCGAACGCAAGAACCAGGCGGTGCTCACCTACCTGTGGGCCGACGTCTACGCCGCCGCGCTCTACACCCCCAACGGCATCAGCCCGCGCGAGGCACTGAACGGCCCGCACGCCAAACGCCTGGAGCTCTACTACTTCCGCAACATCGCGCGCAGCGATGTGATCAAGGCCGCCTGGCTCACCCTCGAACGCCAGCTCGACGCCCAACGCCTGGCCGCCCTGCGCGACGAACTGGACGCCCTGCACGCGACCTTCAAGGACATTCGCCCCGGCGACCGCTACGCCCTCGACTACGACCGCGAGCAGGGCCTGCGCCTGCTGCGCAATGGCGAAACCGCCTTTCGCAGCGCCAACCCCGAGCTGGCCGACGCCTACCTGGGCATCTGGCTGGCGCCCGACGGTCTGTCCGACAAACTGCGCGACCAGCTGCTGGCCGGCCAATAAAAAACGGGAGCCGAAGCTCCCGTTCTTTATTGCCCCTGGCGCTTAGCGCGGGAAGGCCGGCGGGTTGACCCCGGCCATGTCTTCCATCACGCGCACCACCTGGCAGCTGTAGCCGAACTCGTTGTCGTACCAAACATAGAGCACGACGCGGTTGTCGTTGCAGATGGTGGCTTCGGCATCGACCACACCGGCATGGCGCGAGCCGACGAAGTCGGTGGACACCACTTCCTGCGAGCTGACGAAGTCGATCTGCTTCTGCAGATCCGAGTGCATGGCCATCTGGCGCAGGTACTCGTTGATTTCCTCGCGCGTGGTGGCCTTCTCCAGGTTCAGGTTGAGGATGGCCATCGACACGTTCGGCGTCGGCACGCGAATGGCGTTGCCCGTCAGCTTGCCCTTGAGCACCGGCAACGCTTTGGCGGCGGCGGTGGCGGCACCGGTCTCGGTGATCACCATGTTCAGCGCGGCGCTACGGCCACGGCGGCTGCCCTTGTGGAAGTTGTCGATCAGGTTCTGGTCGTTGGTGTACGAGTGCACGGTTTCGACGTGGCCGTTGACGATGCCGAACCTGTCGTTGACTGCCTTGAGCACCGGCACGATGGCGTTGGTGGTGCAGGAGGCCGCGGAGATGATCTTGTCGTCCGGGGTGATCTCGCCATGGTTGATGCCGTGCACGATGTTCTTCAGCGCGCCCTTGCCCGGCGCGGTCAGCACCACGCGGTCGACGCCCGGGCACTTGAGGTGCTGGCCGAGGCCGTCGGCGTCGCGCCATACGCCGGTGTTGTCCACCAGCAGGGCGTTCTTGATGCCGTACTGGGTGTAATCCACCTCGGCCGGCGACTTGGCGTAGATCACCTGGATCAGGTTGCCGTTGGCGGTGAGGGTGTTGTGCTCCTCGTCGATGGTGATGGTGCCATCGAACTTGCCGTGTACCGAGTCGCGACGCAGCAGGCTGGCGCGCTTGACCAGGTCGTTGTCGGCGCCCTTGCGCACGACTATGGCGCGCAGGCGCAGGCCGTCGCCGCCACCGGTCTTCTCGATCAGGATACGTGCCAGCAGGCGACCGATGCGGCCGAAGCCGTACAGCACCACGTCGGTGCCTTCGCGACCGGCGCCGTTCTGCTTGCCAACCACCTCGGCCAGCTCGTCCTTGACGAACTGCTCGACGCCGCGCCCGGCGCCCTCGGCCTTGTACTTGGCGACCAGCTTGCCCAGGTCCACCGAGGCGGCGCCCAGCTTGAGCTCGCTCATGGCCTTGAGCATGGGGAAGGTGTCATGAACCGACAGTTCAGCTTCGCCTTCCAGACGGTGGCGGGCGAAACGGTGGGCCTTGAGGATGTCGATCACCGAGCGGTTGATCAGACCGCGGCCATAGATCGAGGTCACCACATTGTTGTTGCGGTAGAGCTGACCAATCAGCGGAATCATCGCTTCCGCGAGGGCTTCACGATCGATCCATTCACCGAGACACTGGTCGGGCTTCTGAGTCACGGGCAGTACCTTCCACATGTAGGGGCTGAAAAAAGGGGCTACATTATGACGGCGCGCGCGGGCATGAGCAATGCGCGCCTGTCGCGACTGACATTGACCACCAAGCCCCGCTACAATTCCCGGCCTTTTGTCACGACCGTGAGCCGCCCGTGTCCGCAACGACCGCGTCCGTACTGCGTCTTCCGTCCCTGCCCGCCAGCGCCGGCAAACAGCAATGGGGCAACCTGCCCGGCGCCGCCCTGCCGCTGGCCATCGCCGAGGCCGCCAGCGCCGCCGGGCGCCTCACCCTGGTTCTCACCGAGGGCAGCCAGAGCGCCGAGCGCCTGCAGGAAGAACTGGCGTTCTTCGCCCCCGATCTTCCGGTGCTGCATTTCCCCGACTGGGAAACCCTGCCCTACGACGTCTTCTCGCCGCACCAGGACATCATCTCGCAGCGCATCGCCGCACTCTATCGCCTGCCGCAGCTGACCCGCGGCATTCTGGTAGTACCGATCACCACCGCCCTACACCGTCTGGCGCCGAAGCGCTTTCTGCTCGGCAGCAGCCTGGTGCTGGACGTCGGCCAGAAGCTCGACGCCCCGCAGATGCGCACGCGCCTGGAGGCGGCCGGCTACCGCTGCGTCGACACCGTCTACGAGCACGGCGAGTTCGCCGTGCGCGGCGCGCTGATCGACCTCTTCCCCATGGGCAGCGACACGCCCTACCGCATCGACCTGTTCGACGACGAGATCGAGACCCTGCGCACGTTCGACCCGGAGACCCAGCGCTCGGTGGACAAGGTCGAGTCGATCCGCCTGCTGCCGGCGCGCGAGTTTCCGCTGGAGAAGAAGGCCGTCAGCGATTTCCGCGGACGCTTTCGCGAGCGCTTCGACGTGGATTTCCGCCGCTGCCCGATCTATCAGGATCTTTCCAGCGGCATCACCCCGGCCGGCATCGAGTACTACCTGCCGCTGTTCTTCGAAGAAACCGACACCCTGTTCGACTACCTGCCGGGCGACACCCAGGTGTTCTCCCTGCCCGGCATCGAAAAAGCCGCCGAGCACTTCTGGACCGACGCGCGCAGCCGCTATGAGGATCGCCGCGTCGACCCGGAACGCCCGCTGCTGCCGCCGGCCGACATCTTCCTGCCGGTGGAGGACTGCTTCGCCCGCCTGAAGAGCTGGCCGCGCATCGTCGTCAACCCCGAGGATATCGAACCCGGCGTCGGCCAGACGCGCTTCGACGCCAAAGCGCTGCCGGATCTGGCGATTCAGGCCAAGGCCGGCGAGCCGCTGGCGGCGCTGCGCCGCTTCATCGAGGAATACCCGGGCCGCGTGCTGTTCTGCGCCGAATCGGCCGGGCGCCGCGAGGTGCTGCTGGAACTGCTCGCCCGGCTCAAGCTCAAACCGAAGGAAGTCGAGGGCTGGCCGACCTTCGTCGCAAGCCACGAGCGTTTGGGGATCTGCATCGCCCCGCTGGACGAGGGCCTGCTGCTCGACGACCTGGCGCTGATCGCCGAAAGCCCGCTGTTCGGCCAGCGCGTGATGCAGCGCCGTCGCCGCGAGAAGGGTCGCGACGGCGGCGACAACGTGATCAAGAACCTCACCGAGCTGCGCGAAGGCGCGCCGGTGGTGCATATCGACCACGGCGTCGGCCGCTACCTGGGCCTGGTGACCATGGAGTTCGACGGCCAGGCCGCCGAGTTCCTCGCCCTGATGTACGCCGAGGAAGCCAAGCTCTACGTGCCGGTGGCCAGCCTGCACCTGATCGCCCGCTACACCGGCAGCGACGACGCCCTGGCGCCGCTGCACCGCCTCGGTTCGGAGACCTGGCAGAAGGCCAAGCGCAAGGCCGCCGAGCAGGTGCGCGACGTCGCCGCCGAACTGCTGGATATCTACGCCCGCCGCGCCGCCCGCGAAGGTTTCGCCTTCCAGGACCCGGCGCTGGACTACGCCAGCTTCAGCGCCGGCTTCCCCTTCGAGGAAACCCCGGACCAGCAGGCCGCCATCGACGCGGTGCGCGGCGACATGCTCGCCGGCAAGCCGATGGATCGTCTGGTCTGCGGCGACGTCGGCTTCGGCAAGACCGAGGTGGCCATGCGCGCGGCCTTTATCGCCGTGCACAGCGGCAAGCAGGTGGCCGTGCTGGTGCCCACCACATTGCTCGCCCAGCAGCACTACAACAGCTTCCGCGACCGTTTCGCCGACTGGCCGGTGAAGGTCGAGGTGATGAGCCGCTTCAAGA
Organism: Pseudomonas sp. NPDC077649; assembly: GCF_044542855.1. Taxonomy (NCBI): domain Bacteria; kingdom Pseudomonadati; phylum Pseudomonadota; class Gammaproteobacteria; order Pseudomonadales; family Pseudomonadaceae; genus Pseudomonas; species Pseudomonas sp. NPDC077649. The sequence goes on from NZ_JBITVF010000003.1 coordinate 610,419, forward strand.
GCACCAAGGAAGTCGAAGGCGCGGTGCAACAGCTGGCCGAAGGCAAGGTGGATATCGTTATCGGTACCCACAAGCTGCTGCAGGACGACGTCAAGTTCCACAACCTGGGCCTGGTGATCATCGACGAGGAACACCGCTTCGGCGTACGCCAGAAGGAACAGCTCAAGGCCCTGCGCAGCGAGGTGGATATCCTCACCCTCACCGCCACGCCGATTCCGCGCACCCTGAACATGGCCGTAGCCGGCATGCGCGACCTGTCGATCATCGCCACCCCGCCGGCGCGCCGCCTGTCGGTGCGCACCTTCGTCATGGAAAGCAACCTGCCGACCATCAAGGAAGCGCTGCTGCGCGAACTGCTGCGCGGCGGCCAGGTGTACTACCTGCACAACGACGTGAAGACCATCGACAAGTGCGCCGCCGACCTCGCCAAGCTGGTGCCGGAAGCGCGCATCGGCATCGGCCACGGGCAGATGCGCGAGCGCGAGCTGGAACAGGTGATGAGCGACTTCTACCACAAGCGCTTCAACGTGCTGGTGGCCTCGACCATCATCGAGACCGGCATCGACGTGCCCAGCGCCAACACCATCATCATCGACCGCGCCGACAAGTTCGGCCTGGCCCAGTTGCACCAGTTGCGTGGCCGCGTCGGCCGTAGCCACCACCAGGCCTATGCCTACCTGCTCACGCCGCCACGCAAGCAGATGACCGACGACGCGCAGAAGCGCCTGGAGGCCATCAGCAATGCCCAGGACCTCGGTGCCGGCTTCGTCCTGGCCACCCACGACCTGGAGATCCGCGGCGCCGGCGAGCTGCTCGGCGACGGCCAGAGCGGACAGATCCAGGCGGTCGGCTTCACCCTCTACATGGAAATGCTCGAACGCGCGGTCAAGGCCATCCAGAAAGGCGAGCAGCCAAACCTCGACCAGCCGCTGGGCGGCGGCCCGGAGATCAACCTGCGCGTACCGGCGCTGATCCCCGAGGACTACCTGCCCGACGTGCACAGCCGCCTGATCCTCTACAAGCGCATCGCCAACGCCACCGACGAAGACGGCCTGAAGGAGCTGCAGGTGGAGATGATCGACCGCTTCGGCCTGCTGCCGGAGCCGACCAAGCACCTGATGCGCCTGACCCTGCTCAAGCTGCAGGCCGACAAGCTGGGCATCGTCAAGATCGACGCCGGGCCGCAGGGCGGGCGCATCGAGTTCGCCGCCGAGACCTGCGTCGACCCGCTGACCCTGATCAAGCTGATCCAGGCGCAGCCCAAGCGCTACAAATTCGAAGGTGCCACGGTGTTCAAGATCCAGGTGCCGATGGAGCGCGCCGAAGAGCGCTTCAACACCCTGGAGGCCCTGCTCGAACGCCTGGCCCCACAAGCTTCATCCACCTGAAGGACAAAACGCCCATGCGTCTCTTGCACCTGATCCCCCTGCTGCTCTGCCTGCTGGCCCCAAGCGCCTTCGCCGAACGCCTCTACCAGGTCGAACTGCTGGTGTTCCGCCAGGCCGGCGACCCCGTCGTCGCGCCCAAGATCGCTCCCGACGACTGGGCCGGCACCGCCCTGCCGATCGCCGGCAACGAACGCCCCACGGCGCTGGACAACGAGGCGGCCAAGCTCAACCCCGGCAACGGCTACCAGTTGCTGCTGCACAAGGCCTGGAGCCAGAGCATCGGCAGCAGCCCGAGCCGCGTCGCGGTGAGCAGCGGCGAGGCGCAGTTCGGCCACCATCCGGTCGAGGGCACGCTGAGCTTCACCCAGGAACGCTTCGCCGACCTGGAACTGGAACTGTGGATCAACCAGTTCAGCGCCGACGGCCTGCTCGATGCCAGCGAGCACCTGAAGATCGCCCAGCGCCTGAAGGACAACAGCCTGACCTACCTGGATCACGGCAGCCTGGGCGCGCTGATCCGCATCAGCCCGCTCTGAGCGGAGGCCAGACAGGAGAGCGCCGGGAGCGGTTTGGCGCGCAAGCCCCAGAGGGGTGAAACGCAGGGATGTGCCGAACGATGCAAAAAGGGCCGCTAAGCGGCCCTTTTCGTTATCCGGGGAGCCAGGCTCAGCCCGCCAGCACCCGCGCCAGCACCGACTTGACCGTGCCCATGCCCTGCTCCAGCACCCGCTCGATCTCGGCCATGGTGATCAGCGCGCTGGACTTGCCCGCCGCCGGGTTGACCACCAACGCCAGGCAGGCGTAAGGCAGCGCCAGTTCGCGCGCCAACACCGCCTCAGGCATGCCGGTCATGCCCACCAGGTCGCAGCCGTCGCGCTCCATGCGGGCGATTTCCGCAGCCGTCTCCAGGCGCGGGCCCTGGGTGCAGCCGTAGACCCCGTGATCGCTGAACGCGGCGTGCTCGGCGCGCAGCGCCGCCACCAGTCGCTCACGCAGCTGAGCATCGTAAGGCTGGCTGAAATCGACGTGGGTGACGTGCTCCAACTCGCCCTCGTAGAAGGTATGGGCGCGCCCCGCGGTGTAATCGATGAGCTGGTGTGGCACGCAGAAATGCCCGGTGGCCATGGCCGCATGGATGCCGCCGACCGCGTTGACCGCGAGGATCGCCTTGGCCCCGGCCTGCTTCAGCGCCCAGAGGTTGGCGCGGTAGTTGACCTGATGCGGCGGAATACGGTGCGGCTGGCCATGGCGGGCGAGAAACAGCACCTCGCGCCCGGCGTAGTCGCCGCGCAGCACATCGGCCGACGGCGCGCCGTAGGGCGTATCCAGCGGCAATGCTTCGCGGATGGTCAGGCCTTCGAGCTGGGTCAGGCCGGTGCCGCCGATAATCGCGTAGACAGTCATGGGCGCTCCTCAGTCAAGCAACTGGGCGGCTCGCAGCGCCGCCACGGCAGTCAGCCAGCGTGGCGCCTGGCGGTATTCGGTACTGGCGTGTGCACGGCCGCGCATACGCGCCAGGCGCGCCGGCGGCGTCACCTGCCGGCGTTGCAGGGCCGTCAGCGCCAGCTCGGCGGCGGCGCGGTCGTTGCACACCAGGCCCATGTCGCAACCGGCGCCGAGCGCCGCCTCGATGCGCTGGCCGGCATCGCCGACCACATGGGCACCAGCCATGGACAGGTCGTCGCTGAAGATCACCCCGTCGAAGCCCAGCTCGCCGCGCAGGATGTCCTGCAGCCAGCGCCGCGAGAAGCCGGCCGGCTGCGCGTCGACCTGCGGGTAGATGACGTGCGCCGGCATCACCGCATCCAGCTCGCCGGCCAACAGCTTGAACGGCTGCAGGTCGCAGGCACGAATTTCATCGAGGCTGCGCTCGTCCAGCGGAATCGCCACATGGGAATCGGCCTCGGCCCAGCCGTGGCCGGGAAAATGCTTGCCGGTGGCGGCCATGCCGGCCTCGCGCATGCCGCGGATAAAGGCGCCGGCCAGGCGCGCGGCGCGCTGCGGATCGCCCTCGAAGGCGCGACTGCCGACCACCGCACTACGTTGGTGATCGAGGTCCAGCACCGGGGCGAAACTCAGGTCCAAGCCCACCGCCAGCACCTCGGTGGCCATCAACCAGCCGCAATGCTCGGCCAGGGTCTCGGCATTGTCGTTGTCGGCGATGGCGCGCATCGCCGGCAGACGCAAAAAGCCCTGGCGCAGACGCTGCACCCGACCGCCTTCCTGATCCACCGCCAGCAGCAGATCCGGACGCAGGGCGCGGATGCTCTGGCACAGCTCGCGCACCTGGCGCGGCGATTCGATATTGCGGGCGAAGATGATCAGCCCGCCCACCTCGGGCTGGCGCAGCAGCTGGCGATCCTCGGCGGTCAGCCAGGTGCCGGCGATATCCAGCATCAAAGAGCCTTGCATGCGTGTCGTCACAAAAAATCCTTAGCGAAGATCCGCCCCGGCCCACTGCGGGCAGGGCGCCTCGTCGATCCTGACCGGGCAGTGCGGTGCTACCCGATCGAACAGGGCCAGCATGTCGGCGTTGCGCAGGCGCACGCAGCCATGCGAGAGCGGCACGCCCATGAGTTCGCTATCGGGCGTGCCATGCAGGTAAATATAGCGGCGAAAACTGTCCACCTGGCCAGAACGATTGCGTCCCGGCTCCAGGCCGCTGAGCCAGAGAATGCGGGTGAGAATCCAGTCGCGCCCGGGAAACTGCTCGTGCAGCGCCGGCGACCAGATCTCGCCGGTCCAGCGCCGGCCGCGCAACACCGCGCCCAGCGGCAGGCCGGCGCCGATCTTAGCCCGCACCTGGTGCAGGCCGCGCGGCGTACAGCCGGAACCGTTGCGCTCCCCCGCCCCGTTCAGCGCGGTGGAAACCGGCAGGCGCAGCACCAACTGCCCCGCACGGAAACCGTACAGAGCCTGATCAGCGATGGAGATATGCAGCAGATCGAGATCGAACATGGGCGGCTAGCTTAGCCGAAGGCCAACGCCGCGCCCACCCGCAGACGTCAAACCTTTGCCGGCGCGCTCGCGCTCTTGCTGCGTGGCTTGAGCTGCGCGGCGGCCAGCGCCGGGTCGTTGACCCCGGTCTCGGAGCGCATGCCGGCGGCGAGGAACGGTACCATCATGCGCATCACCTGCTCGATCGAGGTGTTGACGCCGAAATCGGTCTCGGCCATAGCGCGCAGCGCCTTGATTCCGGACATGCTGAAGGCCGCCGCGCCGAGCATGAAATGCACGCGCCAGAACAGCTCCAGCGGCGGGATGCGCGGCGCCGCCTCATGCACCAGCAGCATGTAACGGCGGAACACCTTGCCGTACACCTCTTCCAGGTACTTGCGCAGGTGGCCCTGGCTCTGGCTGAAGGCCAGGCCGAGCAGACGCATGAAGATCGACAGGTCGTTGCCGCTGCGCGGCTTGACCGCCAGCGCCTGCTCGACCAGCAGTTCGAGCAGTTCTTCGAGGCTGGCCGGGGTATCGGCCTTGGCCTGACGCCGATCCAGCTCCTTCTCCAGGCTGGCGCAGAAAGGCCCGAGGAAGCGCGAGAAGACCGCCTGGATCAGCGCCTTCTTCGAGCCGAAGTGATAGTTGACCGCCGCCAGATTGACCCCGGCCTTGCTGGTAATCAGACGCAACGAGGTTTCGGCGAAGCCTTTTTCCGCGAACAGCTGTTCCGCAGCATCGAGAATGCGTTCAACGGTTTCCGACTGAGCCATGAGCTATCACCTGACAAACACTTGTTTGAAACATACGTTTCAGCCCACTGCATTGTCAAGCCGCACGAGCCGTCTTTTGGCCAGCCGGTCACAGCTTACAACAAGCACAGACGCAGATTGCCCGTCGCAGGTTACAGGGCGGCCGGCGGGTAGGCGAAATTGTGCGTTGCCAAGCCGGCCTTACTGTATATAATCCCAGTCACTGTATAAAAAGACAGAGCGCCGCCATGCTGAAACTGACGCCACGCCAAGCCGAGATTCTCGCCTTCATCAAACGCTGCCTGGAAGACAACGGCTACCCGCCCACCCGCGCGGAAATCGCCCAGGAACTCGGTTTCAAATCGCCCAACGCCGCCGAGGAACACCTCAAGGCCCTGGCCCGCAAGGGCGCCATCGAAATGACTCCGGGCGCCTCGCGCGGCATCCGCATCCCCGGCTTCGAGCCGAGCAACGAGGACGAAGGCCTGCCGGTCATCGGCCGGGTCGCCGCCGGCGCGCCGATTCTCGCCCAGCAGCATGTCGAGGAATCCTGCCAGATCAACCCGGCCTTCTTCCAACCCAAGGCCGACTACCTGCTGCGCGTGCGCGGCATGAGCATGAAGGACATCGGCATCTTCGACGGCGACCTGCTGGCGGTGCACACCACCCGCGAGGCGCGCAACGGCCAGATCGTGGTGGCGCGGCTGGACGACGAAGTCACGGTCAAGCGCTTCAAGCGCGAAGGCAACAAGGTCTGGCTGATCGCCGAGAACCCCGAGTTCGCGCCGATCGAAGTGGATCTGGAACACCAGGATCTGGTCATCGAAGGTTTGAGCGTCGGCGTGATCCGTCGCTAGAGGAGGCTCTATGCAGTTCCCGCACCCACTCGATCGCCCGCAAATGGCGCTGTTCGATGCCTTTCTCGGCCAACCGACAGAAGTCCTGCTGGAGCCAGGACTCGCCGCCACGCTACTCGACGAGTCCGAAGCCTTCAGCGAACTGTCGCTGCGCGGCGCGGCCGGACACTGCCTGCACCTGCTGGCGCCGATCCTGCGCGAACTGAGCGAGAACCTCGATGCTCGCTGGCTGACCCTGGTGGCGCCGCCGGCCAGCCTGACCCAGTCCTGGCTGCGCGAAGCCGGTTTGAACCGCGAACGCATCCTGCTGTTGCAACCACGCCGCGGCCAGAGTGCCGTGGAGCTGGCCGAGGAGGCGCTCAAGCTGGGCCGCAGCCATACAGTGGTGAGCTGGCTGCACCCGCTCGAACGCGGCACGCGCCGCCGTCTGGCTCAAGCCGCCGAGATCGGCGCTGCGCAGAGCCTGAATATCAGCCTGGGCTAGATCGCAGGGCACCTTCCCTGCCGCCTCGCCCCCAGGCCATCGCGTGGCCCGGATGCCGCCCGGACCACGTCCGGCTACGGCTACAGCCAGCAAGGTATCCGACCAACGAAAACGGGGCTCCCCTGGAGCCCCGTTTTGCTTGCCGCGCCGCGGAAAATTCAGTGCAGCACCCGCGGCCCTTCGTCCTCGGCACTGTAGTCGCCCTCGGCCAGGCGTCCGGCCATCTGCACCCCGACATTGAGCATGGCCTTGGCCACCTCGACGTGCTGGCCCTGCAGGAAGGCCTTGGCATCGGCGGAGAAATCCAGGGTCACCAGGGCCTCCTCGTCTTCCGCACGACGCAGGGCGATACGCCCATCGGGCAGTTCGACGATTTCCAGAAAGGATGTAGGCATGGTTCAGGTTCTCCACGAAAGGCCGGCATTGTACCAGCCGACCAGGCATGACCCCAGCCCGCCGATCCAGATGACGACGGATGAGCTCCAGGCGGAGCCGGCGCGGCTCAGCACTCGCTGAGCGATTCGCGAAAGCGCAGCACCAGTTCCTTGAGCTGCTGACGCCAGGCCTCGAGGGTTTCCGGCGCCAGTTCGGCCGCCTCGTCCTCGACGCTGAGTGCGGTGATCAACGGCAAGCCAGGATCGACCTTGGCCTTCTTCTCGCCCTGCGGCGGCCGGAACAGCTCGGCATAGGCCGCCAGCAGCTGTGCCAGCCAGGTTTCCGGCTGCTGCGCCAGCTCCACCAGCTCGGCCAGTTCCGGGCTCGGCGCGCTGTCGAGCACCGCGCGGGTGAGCAGGAGCTCGACGCGCGGCTGGGCGGCATCGGCCATGCGGTAATAGCCCGCAATCTCGTGGCACAGCCCGAGCAGCCCGCCATAGAGGTGGAACAGGGCCGCCTCGCGCTCGGCCTGCACCAGCGCCTGGGTGTTGAACGCACCCTCCGCCTGCGCCTTGCGCCAGGCGTCCAGGGCCAGGCCGGCGAAGAAGATCTTCTGGTTGGTGCGGGTATAGAGCTCTTTGGCCATTGGGGCGATCTCCACTGCGGATCGAGCCATGATACGCGCGCCGGCCTCGACCGGCGCGCACCTCGTCAGGACAGGCTCAGCGCTTGTCTTCGACCTTCCACTTGCCGCCGTCGAAGAAGGCGCGCCAGCCGGTGGGCTTGCCGTCCACCTCGGACTGCACGTACTGCTCCTTGGTCTTGCGGCTGTAGCGGATCACCGCTGGACGGCCGTCCGGATCCTTGGCCGGAGCGGCCAGCAGGAAGTGGTACTTGGGATCGATCTCGCTCTTGTGCGGAATCAGCTCCAGCACCAGCGGCGCGCGGGTCTCGCGATTCTTGGGGAAACCGCTGGCGGCGAGGAACAGGCCGGAGGCACCGTCGCGCAGCACGTAGGTGTCGTCCACCTTCTCGCACTTGAGCTCGGGCATCTTCACCGGGTCCATCTTCGGCGGCGCCGCCTCGCCGTTCTTCAACAGCTTGCGGGTGTTCTTGCAGCTGGCGTTGGTGCAGCCGAAGAACTTGCCGAAACGGCCGGTCTTGAGCTGCATCTGGCTGCCGCACTTGTCGCACTCCAGGCTCGGCCCTTCGTAGCCCTTGATGCGGTACTGGCCCTGCTCGATCTCGTAGCCGGCGCAATCGGGGTTGTTGCCGCAGATATGCAGCTTGCGCGTCTCGTCCAGCAGGTAGGCGTCCATCGCCGTGCTGCAGATCGGGCAGCGGTGCTTGCCGAGCAGCACCAGGGATTCGGATTCGCCCTCGTCGTCCGCGGCGATTTCGTCGCCCGGCACCAGGTTGATGGTGGCCTTGCAGCGCTCCTTCGGCGGCAGGCTGTAGCCGGAGCAGCCGAGGAACACGCCGGTGGAGGCGGTGCGAATCATCATCGGCCGGCCGCATTCGCGGCAGGGGATGTCGGTGGTGGTCGGCTGGTTGGCGCGCATGCCGCCCTCGCCCGCCTCGGCCACTTCGAGCTTCTTCTTGAAGTCGCCATAGAACTCGTCGAGCAGGTGCTTCCACTCGCGCTCGCCCTGGGCCACGTCGTCGAGGTGCTCTTCCATGGCGGCGGTGAAACCGTAGTCCATCAGGTTGGCAAAGCTCTCGTCGAGACGCTCGGTGACGATATCGCCCATCTTCTCGGCATAGAAGCGGCGGTTATGCACCGTGACGTAGCCACGCTCCTGGATGGTGGAGATGATCGCCGCGTAGGTGGACGGGCGGCCGATGCCGCGCTTCTCCAGCTCCTTGACCAGGCTGGCTTCGGAGTAGCGCGCCGGCGGCTTGGTGAAGTGCTGGCTGGGGTCGAGCTGGATCAGCTTGAGGCCTTCGCCTTCCTTCATTTCCGGCAGCACGTCGTCCTCGCCCGGCTTGCTCTGCTGGGGCAGCACGCGGGTGTAACCATCGAACTTGAGGATGCGACCCTTGGCACGCAGCTCGAAGTCGCCGGCAGCCACGGTGACGCTGGTGGACAGGTACTCAGCCGGTGGCATCTGGCAGGCCACGAACTGGCGCCAGATCAGGTCGTACAGGCGCTCGGCGTCGCGTTCCATGCCGGACAGCTGGGTCGGGCGCAGGTTGACGTCGGACGGACGAATCGCTTCGTGCGCCTCCTGAGCGCCTTCCTTGCTCGAATAGAGGTTGGGCTTGCCCGGCAGGTACTTGTCGCCGTACTCGCTGCCGATAAAGCCCCTGACCATTTCAACGGCATCGTTCGACAGATTGGTCGAATCGGTACGCATATAGGTGATGTAGCCGGCCTCGTAGAGGCGCTGGGCCATCATCATGGTCTTCTTCACCCCGAAGCCGAGACGGTTGCTCGCCGCCTGCTGCAGGGTGGAGGTGATGAAGGGTGCCGACGGCTTGCTGCTGGTCGGGCGGTCTTCGCGCTTGACCACGCTGTAGCTGGAAGCCTTGAGCTTGTCCAGCGCGGCCATGGCCTGCGCTTCGTTGACCGGTTTGAAGGCAGTGCCGTTCTCGCGCACCACTTCGAAACGCACCTTGGCGTTCTTCGCCGTGCCGAGGTCGGCGTGCACTTCCCAGTATTCTTCCGGGACGAAGGCGCGGATTTCCTTCTCGCGCTCGACCACCAGCTTCACCGCCACCGACTGCACGCGGCCGGCAGACAGGCCGCGGGCAATCTTGGCCCACAGCAGCGGCGAGACCATGTAGCCCACCACGCGGTCGAGGAAGCGGCGCGCCTGCTGGGCGTTGACGCGATTGATGTCCAGCTCGCCGGGCTTGGAGAAGGCTTCCTGAATCGCCTTCTTGGTGATCTCGTTGAACACCACGCGCTTGTAGCGAGCGTCGTCGCCACCGATGGACTCGCGCAGGTGCCAGGCGATGGCCTCCCCTTCGCGGTCCAAGTCGGTTGCGAGATAGATGGTGTCGGCATCCTTGGCCAGGCGGCGCAGTTCCTCGATCACCTTTTCCTTGCCAGGCAGGATCTCGTACTTGGCCTTCCAACCGTGCTCGGGGTCGACGCCCATGCGCGCGAACAGCTGGCGCTTGGCCTTTTCCTTGGGCGACAGCGCAGGCGCTTCGCCGGCGGCCTTGCCGCGCTTGGCCGGCTCCTTGGTGGCGCTTGCCGAACCGCTGGTAGGCAGGTCACGGATATGGCCGATGCTCGACTTCACCACGTACTGGCTGCCCAGGTACTTGTTGATGGTCTTGGCCTTGGCCGGGGATTCCACGATGACCAGCGATTTGCCCATGGATCAGAAAATTCCTGAATTGCGAAATATAGAAGGCAGGGAGCCTTGAGGCCCCGCTATATATAGTGGCGACCGAGCGAAGGTCAAGCGCAGGGGCTGCGCACTCAGACTTGCGAAGTGCCGATAGGGCTGACTTCGGCCTGAATCAAAGCAAAGCGTGGAACGCGCTTGCCGTCCACCTCGACCTCTTCGCAGAACATGCTCAGCGGCCGCACCCACAGGCCGAATTCACCGTACAAGGCCTGGTACACCACCACTTCTTCCTCGTTCTCGGAATGGCGCGCCACACCGAATACGCGGTACTGCGGGCCCTTGTAGTGGCGATAGAGTCCTGGCTGCAACTGCATGAGAAGTTCCCGAAATAAAAGCCGTAAAAAGCAAAACCGGGGCACTGGGCCCCGGTTTCTGTCCGCTAGCGCTTAAACGCGCTCGAAGACGGTGGTGATGCCTTGGCCAAGGCCCACGCACATGGTGGAGACACCGAAGGTGCCGCCGTTCTGCTTCATGACGTTGAGCAGGGTACCGGAGATACGGGCACCGGAACAACCGAAGGGGTGACCCAGGGCGATGGCGCCGCCGTGCAGGTTGACCTTCTCTTCCATCTTGTCGAGCAGCTTGAGGTCCTTCAGCACCGGCAGGGCCTGGGCGGCGAAGGCTTCGTTGAGTTCGACGAAGTCGATGTCCGCCATGGTCAGGCCAGCGCGCTTGAGCGCCTTCTGGGTGGACGGCACCGGGCCGTAACCCATGATCGCCGGATCGACGCCGGCCACAGCCATGGCGCGTACCACGGCCATCGGCTGGATACCGAGGTCCTGAGCACGCTGGGCGCTCATGACGATCATGCAGGAAGCGCCGTCGGTGATCTGCGAGGAAGTACCCGCGGTCACGGTGCCGCCTTTCGGGTTGAACGCCGGTTTCAGCGCGGCCAGGCTCTCCAGGGTGGTTTCCGGACGAATGGTTTCGTCGAAGTCGTACACCTTGAGGAAGCCGTTCTCGTCGTAGCCCTGCATCGGGATGATTTCATCCTTGAACTTGCCTTCGACGGTGGCCTTGTGCGCTAGACGGTGCGAACGCTCACCGAAGGCATCCTGCTGCTCGCGGCTGATGCCGTGCATCTTGCCCAGCATTTCGGCGGTCAGGCCCATCATGCCCGAGGCCTTGGCGGCGTACAGCGACAGGTGCGGGTTCGGGTCGACGCCATGCATCATGCCGACGTGGCCCATGTGCTCCACGCCACCGACGACGAACACGTCGCCGTTGCCGGTCTGGATCGCCTGCACGGCGGTGTGCAGGGCGCTCATGGACGAACCGCACAGACGGCTGACGGTCTGGCCGGCGCTGGTGTGCGGGATCTGGGTCATCAGCGACGCCATGCGCGCGATGTTCCAGCCCTGCTCCAGGGTCTGGTTGACGCAGCCCCAGATCACGTCCTCGACTTCTGCCGGGTCCAGCTTGGTGTTGCGTGCCAGCACGCCGCTGATCAGGTGCGCCGACATGGTCTCGGCACGGGTGTTGCGGTGCATGCCGCCCTTGGAACGACCCATCGGGGTACGACCGAAGTCGACGATCACTGCATCTCTAGGATTCAGGCTCATAAATTCACTCTCGCTCTAGTCGTTGCGCGCTTAACCGAAGAACTTCTGGCCTTTGGCAGCCATTTCGCGAAGCTTGGCGGTCGGGTGGTACAGCGCGCCCAGGTCGGCGTACTTGTCGGCCAGGGCGACGAACTCGGCGACACCGATGGAATCGATGTAGCGCAGCGCACCGCCGCGGAAGGGAGGGAAGCCGATGCCGTAGATAAGGCCCATATCGGCCTCAGCTGCGGTGTCGACGATGCCGTCTTCCAGGCAACGAACGGTTTCCAGGCACAGCGGGATCATCATGAAGTTGATGATGTCCTCGTCGGTGACTTCACGCTCTTCGACCACGATGGACTTGAGCAGCTCGTAAGCAGCCGGGTCGGAGACCTTCTTCGGCTTGCCGCGCTTGTCGGTCTCGTAGGCGTAGAAGCCCTTGCCGTTCTTCTGGCCCAGGCGGTTGGCGTCGTACATCACGTCGACGGCGGTCTTGCCTTCCACGGCCATGCGGTCCGGGAAGCCTTCGGCCATCACGTCACGACCGTGGTGGCCGGTATCGATGCCGACCACGTCGGAGAGATAGGCCGGGCCCATGGGCCAGCCGAACTTCTCCATGACCTTGTCGATGCGCACGAAGTCGACACCGAAGCCCAGCAGCTTGGAGAAGCCGCCGAAGTACGGGAACAGCACGCGGTTGACCAAAAAGCCCGGGCAGTCGTTGACCACGATCGGGTTCTTGCCCATTTTCTTGGCGTAGGCAACGGTGGTGGCCACGGCCACTTCGCTGGACTTCTCGCCACGGATGACTTCCACCAGCGGCATCATGTGCACCGGGTTGAAGAAGTGCATGCCGACGAAGTTTTCCGGACGCTTGAGCGCCTGGGCCAGCAGGCTGATGGAGATGGTCGAGGTGTTGGAGGCCAGGATGGCGTCTTCACGCACCACGCCTTCCACCTCGGCCAGCACGATCTGCTTGACCTTGGGGTTCTCGACCACGGCTTCGACGACGATGTCGACGTTGCCGAAATCACCGTAGGACATGGTCGGACGGATGGCGTTGAGGGCTTCGGCCATCTTCGCCGGGGTCATGCGACCTTTCTCGACGCGCTTGCCGAGCAGCTTGGAAGCCTCGGTCAGGCCCATCTGGATACCCTCTTCGCGGATATCCTTCATCAGGATCGGGGTGCCCTTGGAGGCCGACTGGTAGGCGATGCCGCCGCCCATGATGCCGGCGCCGAGTACGGCAGCCAGTTTCACGTCGCGGGCGATTTCGTCGTGGTGCTTGGCCTTCTTCTTCAGCTCCTGATCGTTGAGGAACAGGCCGATCAGGCTCTCGGCGACCGAAGTCTTGGCCAGCTTGACGAAGCCGGCAGCCTCGACTTCCAGCGCCTTGTCGCGGCCGAAGTTGGCGGCCTTCTGGATGGTCTTGATCGCCTCGACCGGAGCCGGGTAATTCGGGCCGGCCTGGCCGGCGACGAAGCCCTTGGCGGTCTCGAAGCACATCATCTGCTCGATGGCGTTGAGCTTGAGCTTTTCCAGCTTGGGCTGACGCTTGGCCTTGTAGTCCAGCTCGCCGGAGATGGCGCGCTTGACCAGGTCCAGCGCGGCCTCCTTGAGTTTGGCGGGAGCGACGACGGCGTCGACGGCGCCTACCTTGAGGGCGTCGGCGGCGCGGTTTTCCTTACCGGAGGCGATCCACTCGACGGCATTGTCGGTACCGATCACGCGCGGCAGGCGCACGGTGCCGCCGAAGCCCGGGTAGATGCCCAGCTTGACTTCCGGCAGACCGATCTTGGCGGTCTCGCTCATCACGCGGTAGTCACCGGCCAGGCACATCTCGAAACCGCCGCCCAGGGCGATGCCGTTGATGGCGACCACGGTCGGCACGGCGAGGTCTTCGAAATCGCTGAAGATCTTGTTGGCTTCCAGGTTGCCAGCCACCAGCTCTGCGTCGGGCAGTTTGAAGTTGTCGACGAACTCGGTGATATCGGCACCGACGATGAACACGTCCTTGCCACTGGTGACAATCACGCCCTTGATCGAACCGTCGGCCTTGATCGCGTCGACGGAGGCGCGCAGCTCGTTGAGGGTAAGACGGTTGAATTTGTTGACGGACTCACCCTTGAGGTCGAAATTCAATTCGACGATGCCGCTCTCAAGAGCCTTAACCGTGATGGCTTTACCTTCGTAAATCATCAACTGATCTCCACGGTATGGAAGCTGAACAGTACACATCGGAGCCAACCGGCAGGCCAGCTCGCGGCAACGCCGCACGAGCATAGCCCCAATCGGTACGACACACCCGCCGACGCGATATTCGGGCTGCATATGGCGCGCCTAACAAGGCAAACGCTCAATTCATACGCCCGTTTGATTTGGGTGTGCACACCTTCGGGGAAAAGCCGGCGCTTGTCAATTGGCCTTCTTGCGCGGCGTGCGCATCCCCGGCGCAAACCCAGGCCCGCCGCGGCCTGGGCCAGGGCCGATAAACGCCATCGATAACGCACCATTGCGGCGCTTTAAGGCGCCCCGGCGGCCGACCGCCCGCGCCTAGCCAAATCCCCGCGCTGCAGGTACAGTCGTCTCACTTTCGGCTGGCACAGCGCCATCCGGCTGCAATACCACAACAAATCGAGCCCCCACGATGGGCCGCACGGAGTCCCCAATGTCGAGCCGCCGTTCGCTGGCATTTTCCCTGAGCGCCCTGCTCGTCTTCCTCTTCGCCTTCGTCTCGCCATCCCTGCTGGCCGCACCGGCCGACGATCTGCTGCGCCTGCACCAACTGCGCCTGGCCACGCAGAAGAGCCTCGGCGACTTCTATATGTACAACGGCATGGAGGGCGACCAGCGCTACGCACGGATGATCGGCGAGTCGCTACAGGAGGCCCAGGGCCACCTGGATGCCCTCGGCGAGATGCCCGGCGAGGGCGCCAAGGCCCTGCGCAGCCAGTGGCAGGGCGAATGGCAGGGCTACCGCGACGGCCTGCAGGCGCTGATGGAGGCCATGCGCAGCCAGGGCTACACCGACCTGCAGCCGGTCGCCGACCTGGCCGACAGCAACCAGCGGCTGATGGCCATTGCCCAGGAGCTGTACCAGAAAATCCAGCAGGAAAGCGGCTACAGCGTACCGCCCCTGACCCAGCAGAGCCGCGAGCAAAGCCTGCTGATGCAGGGCATCGCCCTGGACTACGCCTCGCGCAGCGCCTCGATCGGCGGCAGTTTCTTCGGCGGCGGCGAGGAGCGCGCCATCGACGAGTTGGTCGGCGAGTTCGCCAGCAAGCTCGACGGGCTCAATCGTGCCCAGCAAAACACCCCGGAGATCAGCGCAGCTCTCGGCAGTATCGGCACAAAATGGCGCTATATCGAGAAATCCCTGCTGAACTACAACGAGAACAGCGTGCCCTTTCTGGTCAGCAAGTATTCCGACAGCATCATCGAAGGCCTGGAAGGCGTAGCCGCCCAGTACGCCGCCAACCAGCAGTGATGCCACAGTTTTTCCGGCCTGCCTGGCCCGATTCAGGCCCGGTGCTCGCACCGGGCTTTTCTTTGTCCGCCCTCAGCCGGCACCCTGCCCGCCAGGCAAGGTCGTAACAATAAGCAGCCGCTTATCGGGCGCAATGGGGCCATACTTGCTGCAGAGCCATTCGTACCCTTAAGGAGGAGTTCACCATGCCCTACCAGCATATTCTGGTCGCCGTCGACCTGACCGAGGAATGCGACCCCGTGGTGGTTCGCGCACAGAAGCTGGCCAAGGCCAGCGGCGCCAAGATGTCCCTGGTGCATATCGTCGAGCCGATGGCCATGGCCTTCGGCGGGGACGTGCCGATGGACCTGTCGATGCTGCAGCAGCAGCAATTCGAGCAGGCGCGCGAACGCCTGAACAGCTTTACTGGCAAGTACCCGGAACTGACCGCAGATCAGCGCCATCTGGCCTACGGCCAGCCGCGCCAGGAAATTCATCGTCTGGCCGAGGAACAGGGCTGCGACCTGATCGTAGTCGGCAGCCACGGCCGCCACGGTTTGGCGCTGCTGCTCGGCTCCACCGCCAACGACGTGCTGCACGGCGCGCCTTGCGACGTGCTCGCAGTGCGCTTGAAGAAAGCCGAGAAAAGCGCCTGAAACGTGAGCATGAGGAGCGCTCAGCGCTCCTCATACCGAGATAGCGTCACTCGAACGACTCGCCGGCACTCATGACCAGCGGGCGGATCTTCTGCAACTGGGTCTCCAGCGACACCGTCATGCTCGACGACATGGAGAAGAAGGTGAGGAAGGCCTTGAGGTTGGAATCGCCGTCGCAGGTGTCGTGGATGCGCTGCCAGAACGCCTGATTGACCAGCTTGAGCTGCTGGAACAGGCGCACCAGGCCCTTGAGCTCCCAGTCCGCCAGGCGTCCCTCGCGCATGTTGAAGTACTGCCGCGCCAGGTACAGCGACACCGCGCGCAGGATGAACTCCTGGTTGCTGGCGAACGGCAGGTGGTTCTGCGCCATGGGCTTGAGCCGCGCCAGCACCGGGCAGGCGCTGGTGGCCATGATCACCCCGAGCAGCGCGCGCAGGCCCTCTTCCAGGCCGACCTGCTTGGTGTACTCGCGCTCCGGCGTACGCACCCACACGCTGGCCTTCTTGAACGCCGGCAGGCCGCGGAAATCCTCGATCACCCGGTGCAGGTCGACCGCCGCCGGGCAATGGCTGAACTGCTCGCGACTGAGCGGGCAGTTGCTGCACTGTTGGTGTCCCAACCGGGTCCAGGCCGGGGCCTGCTGCGCCTGGGCGGGGTCGTATTCGCGGTTCAGCTCGATCCGGTAGCTGAACTGATGATTGTCGTCGAGGGTGATGCGGTACTCGATGGCCATGTCTGTGCGTTCCTTCGTTCAGCCTTCCAGCTCTGCCCAGCGCTCGAGCAACTTGTCCAAGTCCTTCTGCAAGTCGTCGAGGCGCGCCAATACTTCCGTGGTGGCCTGCACCGGCTGCTGGTAGAAGCCCGGATCGGCGATCCGCTCCTGCAACCCGGCCATTTCCTGCTCCAGGGCATCGATCTGCCCGGGAATCGCTTCCAGCTCGCGCTGCAGCTTGTAGCTGAGTTTCTTCTTCGCCGGCTCGACGCTCTCCTGCACCGGGGCGACTGCCGCCGGGGCCGGCGCTTCGACTATGGCAGTGGCCAGTTCGGCTTTGCCGGACTTGCTTTCACCCACACCGAGCAGACGCGGCGAACCGCCCTGGCGCAGCCAGTCCTGGTAGCCGCCGACGTATTCGCGCACCTTGCCTTCGCCCTCGAACACCAGGGTGCTGGTGACCACGTTGTCGAGAAAAGCACGGTCGTGGCTGACCATCAGCACGGTGCCGGGGAAGTTAAGCAGCACTTCTTCGAGCAGTTCCAGGGTTTCCACGTCCAGGTCGTTGGTCGGTTCGTCCAGCACCAGCAGGTTGGCCGGCTTGCTGAACAGCTTGGCCAGCAACAGTCGTGCCCGTTCGCCGCCGGACAGCGCCTTGACTGGCGTGCGCGCGCGCTGCGGGCTGAACAGGAAGTCGCCCAGGTAGCTCAGCACGTGACGGCTCTGGCCGTCGATACTGATGAAATCGCGGCCTTCGGCGACGTTGTCGATCACGGTTTTTTCCGGCTCGAGCTGGTGACGCAATTGGTCGAAATACGCCACTTCCAGTTTGGTGCCGACTTCGATGCTGCCGCTGCTGGGCTGCAGGTCGCCGAGCAGCAGCTTGAGCAGCGTGGTCTTGCCGGTGCCGTTGGCGCCGAGCAGGCCGATGCGGTCGCCGCGCTGCAGCACCATGGAGAAATCCTTGACCAGGAAAGGGCCCCCGGCATGGGCGAAACTGACGTTTTCCGCCAGCATCACCTGCTTGCCGGACTTGTCCGCGGTTTCCAGGGCGATGTTCGCCTTGCCCTGACGTTCGCGGCGCTCGGCACGCTCGGCACGCATCGCCTTGAGTGCGCGCACGCGGCCCTCGTTGCGGGTGCGGCGGGCCTTGATGCCCTGGCGAATCCACACCTCTTCCTGGGCCAGGCGCTTGTCGAACAGGGCGTTGGCGGTTTCTTCGGCCGCCAGTTGCTGCTCCTTGTGCACCAGGAAGCTGGCGTAGTCGCCGTTCCAGTCGATAAGGCCGCCGCGGTCCAGTTCGAGGATGCGCGTGGCCAGGTTCTGCAGGAAGGAACGGTCGTGAGTGATGAACAGTACCGCGCCGCCGAAATCCTTCAGTGCCTCTTCCAGCCAGGCGATGGCGCCGATGTCCAGGTGGTTGGTCGGTTCGTCGAGCAGCAGCAGATCCGGCTCGGAAACCAGCGCCTGGGCCAGCAGCACACGCCGGCGCCAGCCACCGGAGAGTTCGGCCAGGGTCTTGTCGGCCGGCAGTTGCAGGCGGCTCAGGGTGCTGTCGACCAGTTGCTGCAGGCGCCAGCCGTCTTTGGCTTCCAGCTCCTGCTGCACGTGCATCAGTTGCTCGAGGTCGTCATCGCCGTGGATGTTCTGCGCCAGATGGTGATAGCGCGCCAGCAGCTCGCCG
Organism: Pseudomonas sp. NPDC077649; assembly: GCF_044542855.1. Taxonomy (NCBI): domain Bacteria; kingdom Pseudomonadati; phylum Pseudomonadota; class Gammaproteobacteria; order Pseudomonadales; family Pseudomonadaceae; genus Pseudomonas; species Pseudomonas sp. NPDC077649. The sequence continues at coordinate 628,636 of NZ_JBITVF010000003.1, forward strand.
ACCCCGGCCAGGCCCTCGGCCACCACGTCGAACACCGTGCGCTCGTCGGCGCGCGGCAGCTCCTGCGGCAGCTCGCCGATCTTCAGCCCCGGCGCCCGCCAGATTTCGCCGTCGTCGGCCATCTGCTCGCCCTTGACCAGCTTGAGCATGCTCGACTTGCCAGTGCCGTTGCGACCGATGATGCACACCCGCTCGCCCCGTGCGATCTGCCAGGACACCCCGTCGAGCAGGGGCATGGCGCCATAGGCGAGGGATACATCAGCGAACTTGAGCAGGGTCATGGGCTTCTCCAGAAACAGGCGGCGCATTCTACCCGAGTTGGCCGGCGCTCTGTTGCCACATATGTCCGCCGAGCGCGCCGGCATTCACCGCGCCCCGGCGAACGGCTAAGCTAGAGCCATGCAACGAACGGAACCCGTTGCCCCCTCACCTGCTTGCCCTGGAAATGCCATGCGCGGTCGTCTTCTTTCTGTAGTTTCCTGCCTGATCCTCACCACTGCCGGCCTGGCCAGCGCCGAAGCCGCCAACCTGACGCAGCAGCGCCAGTACTACGACGAGGCCAAGCGCGCCCTGGCCAAGGGCGACAGCGGTCCCTACCGCCGCTACCAGGCCGCGCTGCGCGACTACCCGCTGACGCCCCACCTGGCCTACGACGAGCTGACTCACCGGCTCAAGTCGGCGAGCAACGCCGAGATCGAGAAGTTCCTCGCCGAGCATGGCGACCTGCCCCAGGCCAGCTGGATGAAACTGCGCTGGCTGCGCTGGCTGGCCGAACGCGGCGACTGGCAGCCCTTCCTCGCCCACTACGACCCGGCGCTCAATTTCACCGAGCTGGACTGCCTCTATGGCCAATACCAGCTGAGCCACGGCCTGATCGCCGAAGGCAATGCCACCGCGGAGAAGCTGTGGCTGGTGGGCAAGTCGCAGCCCAATGCCTGCGATCCGCTGTTCGCACGTTGGGCGGCAACCGGCCAGCTCACCGAACAACGCCGCTGGCAACGCACCAAGCTGGCGGTGGAAGCCGGCAACTACGGCCTGGCCAACCACCTGAGCAAGAACATGCCAACCCTCGGCGCGCGCGCCAAGCTGCTGGTCGAGGTGGCGCAGAAGCCGCAGCTGCTCAAGCAGACCGCGCGTTTCGCCCCGGCCGACGCCGCCATGGCCGACGTGGTCGGCCTCGGCCTGCGCCGTCTGGCCCGGCAGAGCCCCGAGGACGCCCTGAGCCTGCTCGACAGCTACGCCCAGCGCATGAAGTTCTCCCAGGACGAACAGGTGGCCATCGCCCGGCAGATCGGCCTGACCCTGGCCAAGCGCTTCGACATGCGCGGCCTGCAGGTGATGGCCAAGTACGACCCGGAGCTGCGCGACAACACCGTCAGCGAGTGGCGCGCCCGTCTGCTGCTGCGTCACGGCCGCTGGGACGAGGCTCATCAGCTGACCCAGCGCATGCCGGCCGACCTGGCCAGCAGCAACCGCTGGCGCTACTGGAACGCGCGCAGCCTGCAGCTGGCACAACCGAACAGCCAGCAGCCGGCCGTGCTCTACCAGGCCCTGGCCAAGGAGCGCGACTTCTACGGCTTCATGGCCGCCGATCAGGTCAAGGCACCCTACCAGCTGAACAACAAGCCGCTGGCGCTCGATCCGAAGACGGTGCAGAAGGTGCGCAACACCGCCGGCATCCGCCGCGCCATGGAATTTCACGATCGCGGCCAGATCGTCGACGGCCGCCGCGAGTGGTACCACGTCAGTCGCCTGTTCAGCCGCGACGAGCTGGTGGCCCAGGCCCGCCTGGCCTACGAGATGCAGTGGTATTTCCCGGCCATCCGCACCATCAGCCAGGCGCAGTACTGGGACGACCTGGAGGTGCGCTTCCCCATGGCCCACCGCGACCAGCTAGTGCGCGAAGCCAAGCGCCGCGAGCTGCATTCGAGCTGGGTATTCGCCATCACCCGCCAGGAAAGCGCGTTCATGGCCGACGCCCGCTCCCACGTAGGCGCCATGGGCCTGATGCAACTGATGCCGGCCACCGCCAAGGAAACCGCGCGCAAGTTCGGCATCCCCCTGGCCTCGCCGCAGCAGGCGCTCAACCCGGACACCAATATCCAGCTCGGCGCGGCCTACCTGAGCCAGGTGTACGGCCAGTTCAACGGCAACCGCGTCCTCGCCTCGGCCGCCTACAACGCCGGTCCCGGCCGCGTGCGCCAGTGGCTGCGCGGCGCCGACCACCTGAGCTACGACGTCTGGGTGGAGAACATCCCGTTCGACGAAACCCGCCAGTACGTGCAGAACGTGCTGTCCTACTCGGTGATCTACGGTCAGAAGCTCGACGCGCCGCACCCGCTGGTGGCCTGGCACGAGCGCTATTTCGACGATCAGTGAAAGGCGATCCCCTCGGCCGGCCGCGCCGCGCGCAGCTGACCGAGGGTCTGCTGCGCATCGCGCGACCCTGCCGGCGTTACTCCAGCACCTCGACCGGCATACCGACCTGCAATTCGCCGACGCCGCGCGGCAGCAGGTTCTGCCCGAAGTACACCTGGCCATCGCGCTCGCGGTAGGTCTTCAGCGTGCTCAGCGGTTCGCGGTCCGCGCTGCGCTCGCCGGTCTGCGGGTCCACGGTGGTGAGGATGCAGCGCGAGCAGCCCTTGGCCACCTCGAACTCCACCGCGCCGATGCGGATGCGCTTCCACTCGTCCTCGGCATAGGCTTCGCTGCCGGTGACCACCAGGTTGGGGCGAAAACGCAGTATCGACAGCGGCCGGCCGACCCGCGCCGCCAGGTCGTCCAGCGACGCCTGGCCGATCAGCAGCAGCGGAAAACCGTCGGCGAAGGCCACCCGATCACCCGGCTGGGCGTAGGCGGTGTCGACCTGGCGCGTGCGCGTCTCCGGCACCTGCACCAGACGACAGGCACGGCCCAGCAGCGCGCTAAGCCAATCGGCGGCCGCATCGCCGGCATCCGGCACGCGCAGGCTGTCGCGCCAGACCGTCACGCCGCGCAGATCCTGCTCGGGGTCGGGCAGCGCCACGGCCAGATCGGCGCAACCCGGCGCGCTCAGGGTCAGGCCGCCGCGGGCGTCGTACAGGGCGCCGAGCTGGCTCATCTGCGGCAGCAGGCGCTGGGTGATAAAGCGCCCGCTCTCGGCTTCGACTACCATCCAGCGACGGTCGCCATGCAGGCCCAGGCCGTCCACGGCGCTGCGCTGCAGCACTTCGCCACGACCGGATTTGAGCGGATAGCGGTACAACCGCGAGAGACTCAACATGCGCCAGCTTCCTGTTTCGCAAAACGCCCTTATACGAGTTGCCGGCGGCGCTCACAAGTCCGCCGCCGCGATCCTCCTGGCGGTGATGCTGGGCGGCTGCAGCGGCAGCCCGCCGAGCGAGCTGGGGGTGCGCGACGGTCGCCTGGCGCCCTGCCCGGCCTCGCCCAACTGCGTCAACAGCCAGGCCAGCGACGAGCAACATGCCATAGCGCCGCTGGCGCTGCGCGGCAGCCCGGAGGAAACCCGAAGACGCCTGCTGCAGCTGTTGGCGGACGAGCCGCGGGTACGCCTGGTGGTGCAGGAGGACGACTATCTGCGCGCGGAATTCACCAGCCGGGTGCTGCGCTTCGTCGACGACGTGGAGTTTCTTATCGAGCCGCAGGCGGTGCAGGTGCGCTCCGCCTCGCGCCTGGGGCATTCGGATCTGGGGGTCAACCGCGAGCGGGTGGAGCATCTGCGCCAGCGCCTGGCGCAACAGCCCTAGGTTTCAGCTCGGTTCGTCCAGCGCCAGGCGCTGGCGGATCACGTCCACCAGCTTGTCCGGCTGGAACTTGGAGAGGAAGTTGTCGCAGCCGACCTTCTTCACCATGGCATCGTTGAAGCTGCCCGACAGCGAGGTGTGCAGCACCACATGGAGGTCGCGCAGGCGCGGGTCGTTGCGGATCTCGCTGGTCAGGCGGTAACCGTCCATTTCCGGCATTTCCGCGTCGGTGAAGATCATCAGCAGCTTGTCGGTCATCACCTCGCCGCTGTCGGCCCACTTCTTCAGCAGGTTCAGCGCCTTCAGGCCATCGCTGGCCATATGCATGCGGATGCCCAGCTGCGACAGGGTATCGCGCAGCTGGCTCAGAGCCACGCTGGAGTCGTCCACCAGCAGCACCTCGCGGCCGCGGGCCTTTTCCAGCAGCGGGTCGGCGAGTTTCTCGGCGGAAACCTTGGTGCTCATCGGCACGATCTCGGCCAGCACCTTCTCCACGTCGATGACCTCGACGATCTGCTCCTCGACCTTGGTGATGGCGGTCAGGTAGTGCTGGCGCCCGGCGCCCCCGGGCGGCGGCTGGATCGACTCCCAGTTGAGGTTGAGGATGCGGTCGACGCTGCCGACCAGAAAGGCCTGCACCGAGCGGTTGTACTCGGTGACGATGATGGTGCTGCGCTCGTCCGGCACCAGCGGACGCATGCCGATGGCCTGGGACAGGTCGATCACCGGCAGGGTCTGGCCGCGCAGGTTGACCACGCCGCAGACGAAGGGGTGGCGCTGCGGCATCAGGGTCAGCTTGGGCAGCTGCAGCACCTCCTGCACCTTGAACACGTTGATCGCGAACAGCTGGCGCCCGGCCAGGCGGAACATGAGGATTTCCAGGCGGTTCTCACCGACCAGCTGGGTGCGTTGATCTACTGAATCGAGGATGCCGGCCATTGCGCGCTCCTGAGGGGTTAAGGCGAGTCTAGCGTCAGGTTATCGGCCGCGCGCGCTGCCGCTGAAGCGCTGCTGGCGTAGCGCCATCATGCCTGAGCCGCCCTCAGCCGCCAAGCAAGGGCGAATCGGCCGGCAGGTGCAGGCGCAGCGCCGCGGCTTCCGCGCGAAAGCGCAGGCCGCGGCTCTCCAGCGGCTCGCCGTCGAGATTGAGGTCGAGCCCTTCGGCCGCCTCCACCTCCAGCCAGGGCACGCGGGCGCCGATGGCCACGCTCTGCAGGCCGTTGATGCCGCCGGACAGCAGCGTAGCGAGGGTGCCGACCACATCCTGCGCCGCCGGCACTATGCACACGTCGAGCAGGCCGTCGTCGGCCAGGGCATCGGGGCACAGCAGGTGGCCGCCGCCGGCCTGCCGGCCGTTGCCGATGCCCAGGGCGAGAAAGTCGCCCTCCCAGGCGAAACCCGGCGCCTGGAAACGACCGAAGGCCGAACGCACCTCGGAAAAGCGGCTGAGCCCGGTGAGGAAATAGGCGGCGCCGCCGAGCACCTTCTTCAATTCTTCCGAGGTATTGGCGGTGACGTTGGAGCCGAAACCGCCGGTGGCCATATTGAGGAAGGCGCGCTCGCCGGCCAGGCCCAGGTCCACCGGACGCGGCTCCTGCTCCAGCAGCGCCAGCGCTTCGGCCGGCGCCAGCGGCACGCCGGCGGCGCGGGCGAAGTCGTTGGCGGTGCCCAGCGGCAGTAGCGCCAGGCTGGCACCGCCACCGGCCCGGTGTAGAGCCTCGGCGACATCACGCAGGGTGCCGTCGCCGCCGCCGGCGATCAGGGTCGGGTAGCCGGCCGCCAGCCCCTCGGCGACCAGGCGCTCGCCATCGCCGCCCTCCCAGGTCAGGCGCACCGCCAGGTCCCAGCCCTGCTCGCGCAGATCGGCCACCGCCGCCCTCACCTCCTCGTTCAACGCCTGCTTGCCATGCAGGATCAACCAGGCCTTGCGCTCGCGCATCGCAGTCCTCCTTGAAAGGGATCGGCAACAGCCTACTGGCTGCTTACCCGACAAACACATCTAATAAATAGATATTTATACCGCAGTATTTGCGCTTTTAAATCGATCAATTCAAATAGATCATGCCGCCATCGACGTTGCACGGGACTAGGCCCGGGCACTACCGGAGGATTTGCCATGATCGAAGTACGCCCCTTTGCACAGCTCGGCGCCGCCCAGCACGGCTGGCTGAATGCCCGTCACCACTTCTCCTTCGCCGAGTACCACGACCCCGCACGGATGAACTGGGGCCGCCTGCGGGTGTGGAACGACGACGAGATCGCCCCGCAGTCGGGCTTCCCGCCGCACCCGCACCGCGACATGGAGATCATCACCTACGTGCGCCAGGGTGCGATCACCCATCAGGACAACCTGGGCAACCAGGGCCGTACCGAGGCCGGCGACGTGCAGGTGATGAGCGCCGGCACCGGCATCGCCCACAGCGAGTACAACCTGGAGGACGAGACCACCAAGATCTTCCAGATCTGGATCCAGCCGAACCAGGCCGGGCTGCCGCCGTTCTGGGGGGCCAAGCCGTTCCCCAAAGGCGACCGCTCCGGAGCCTTCGTCACCCTGGCCAGCGGCTACGAGGAAGATGCCGACGCCCTGCGCATCCGTACCGATGCGCGCCTGGTGGCGGCCACGATCAAGGCCGGAGAAAGCGCCGAGTACAGCCTGCAGCCGGGTCGCAAGGCCTATCTGGTGGGCGCCAGCGGCGCCTTCAGGGTCAACGGCGTGGCGGCCCAGGCACGTGACGGCGTGGCCATCGCCGATGAAACGCTGATCCGCGTCGAGGCCCAGGAAGACAGCGAGATCGTGCTGGTGGATGTCGCCTGATGCCAAACCAATCGCCCTCCGCTTAGGAGGGCGACTTGTTTCTGTGGGAGGGGCTTTAGCCGCGACCTGGGTATTGCTCGGTCGCGGCTAAAGCCCCTCCCACAATGTTCATCAACTTCAGCCTACGCCGGATAGCCGGTGATCTTGCGAATGCGTTGGTACAACGGTTTGAGCTGACGATACATGCGCTGGTAGACCTGCCCGTAGAGCTGATCGTAGGTGTGCTGCGCGGCCGGGTTGGGCTGGAATACCTGGCCGACGCGGGTCATGGCGGCGATGGCGCTCGGGTAATCCGGGTGCAGGCCCAGGCCCACTGCGCAATTGATCGCCGCGCCCAGGCCGCTGGTTTCGTACAGGTGCGGGCGCTCGGCCGGCAGGCCGAAGATATCGGCGGTCAGCTGCATGGCCGCATCGCTCTGCGAACCGCCGCCGGACACGCGCAGGCGCTCGATGCGGGTGCCGGCGCGTTTCTCGATGCGCTCCTTGCCCTGGCGCAGGGCGTAGGCCAATCCTTCCAGAATCGCCCGGTACAGGTGCGCGCGGGTGTGCACGTCGCCAAAGCCGATGATCGAGCCCTTGGCTTCCAGGCCCGGCTCGCGGATGCCCGGCGTCCAGTAGGGCTGCAGCATCAGGCCCATGGAGCCGGGCGGCACGGCGTTGACCAGCTCGTCGAACAGCGCCTCGGGCGGCACGCCGAGGGCCTCGGCACGCTGCATCTCGCGCAGGCCGAACTCGCGCTTGAACCAGCTGACCATCCAGAAGCCGCGGTAGATCATCACCTCGGTGTTGAAGTGATCCGGCAGCGCCGCCGGGTACGGCGGGATCAGCGGGATGGTTTCCAGGTAACGGCGGCGCGTGGTGTTGATGGTCGCAGTGGTGCCGTAGGACAGGCAGGCGGTGCCGGCGTCCAGCGCGCCGGATCCCAGCACTTCGCAGGCCTTGTCGGCGCCGGCGGCGATCAGCGGCAGGCCCTCGGGAATGCCGGTATGGCGGCTGGCGGAGGCGCTGATACTGCCCAGGCGCTCGCCCGGTTTGACCAGGTCCGGCAGTTGCTCGCGGCGCACGGCCAGCGCCTGCCATTTCCAGTCGCCCGGCGCGGCCCAGCGCAGGCGCTTGTAGTCGAACGGCAGGTAGGCCACGCAGCTGCTGGTGGAATCGACGAAGCGACCACACAGGCGCTGGGTGAGAAACCCGGACAGCAGCAGTACCTTGTGCGTGCGATCCGCAATGTCCGGCTGATGCTGGGCCACCCAATTGACCTCGGCCTGGGCGCGGAAGTGATCCACCGCCTCCTCGGCCAGCGCCAGCTTGAACAGCCAGCCCCAGGCCCCCTTGATCCGCCCCTGCACCTCGGCGCGGCGCTGGTCGAGCCAGAGCATCGCCGGGCGCAGCGGCGCGCCCTGCTCATCGACATGGATGATGCTGCCACGCTGGGTGGTCACCGCTACGCCCTTGATCAGGCGACGGTCGATATCCACCTGCTGCCACAGCAGGCGGCAGGCCTCGCCGAGGCTGGCCCAGTAGTATTCCGGGTCCTGCTCGGCCCAGCCGGGCTGGCTGGAGAAGTAGGGATCGAGCTCCACCTTGCCCTTGGCCAGCAGGTTGCCCTGGGTATCGAACAGCAGCGCACGCACGCTCTGGGTGCCGTTGTCGATGCTCAGCAGGTAGCTTGGTTCGCTCAAGGTGTAGTCCTTCTTGTTATTCGGTGAACTCACTCTCCCCTCTCCCATTCATGGGAGAGGGGCCGGGGGAGAGGGTGTTTTGTCTTACGCCTGGCAGCCTTCGGATGAACGCTTACCCTCTCCCCAACCCTCTCCCGCAAGCGGGAGAGGGGGCCAATCGGAGCAGGCGCACACTAGTCATCCCCCTGCGGCAGGCTATAGCAGCGCCGCCACAGCGCCAGGTAATCCGTTTCTTCCTGGTGCCAGCGCGCATCGCTCCAGCCCAGGCGCGGCTGGCACAGCGTGCGGATACGCGGCAGTTCGGCGCGCCCACCGCCCGCCAGCAGCAGGCCCAGGCGGGTGCGGCGCAGCAACAGGTCGTCCAGGTGCAGCACCAGCTCGCCCTCGGCGGCCCAGGCCAGTTCGGCCCAGAGGGTGTCGGTGGCGCCGACGCGGTCGCCGCCGATCTCGTCGATCAGACGCAACACCTCGCCCAGCTGGCGACCATGGCGACCGACCAGGCGGCGCTGCTGCGCCGGGCTCAGGCCGGGCATGGGCGGGATCGCCAGCGGACGAAACACCGCCGTGCCGCGATCCTCCACCGGCTTGCCGACGTAGGTCGCGCAGGCACGCAGCACCTCCAGTGCCAGCAGGCGGAAGGTGGTCAGCTTGCCGCCGGCCAGGGTCACGCTGCCCGGCTCGATCCACAGCGCATGCTCGCGCTTCTCGTCCGAGGGCTTGAGCCCCACGCTGCCATCGCCCACCACCGGGCGCACGCCGGCCCAGGTCGACAGCACATCGCCGCGCGTCACCTCGGCGGTCGGGAACTGCTGGGCGCAGGCGGCCAGCAGGTAGTCGACCTCCTCCATGCTGATGGCCGCCTCGGCATCCAGATCGCCGGCATGATCCAGATCGGTGGTGCCGATCACCGTCGCGCCCTCCCAGGGGAAGACGAACACCGGCCGGCCGTCGGCCGCATGCATAAAGCTGAAGGCATGTGCCACCGGCAGGCGCCAGCCCGGCAGCAGCAGATGGCTGCCGCGCAGCGGACGAATGCGGCCATTGCCCGGCTGGCGCAGGCGATCGGCCCAGGCACCGGTGGCCTGGGCCACGGCGCGGCTGCGCAGGCGGTAGCGGTTGCCCGTCTCGATATCTTCGGCCAGCACGCCGACTACCTGGCCCGCCTCGCGCAGCAGCTCGATTACGCGCATGCCGTTGAGTGCCTCGCCGCCTTCGCCACGCGCCTCGCCCAGCACACGCTGCACCAGGCGCGCGTCGTCGGTCACCGCATCGAAGAAGCGCGTGCCACCGAGCAGGCCGTCCTCGCGGATGCCCGGCGCCAGGTAGCGCAGCTGCTGCAGTGGGTAGAACAGATGATTGCGCTTGCCGGCCAGGGCGTCGTACAGGCTGAGCAGGCCACCGAAGGCCTTGGGCCCGGGGAAGCCGCCGCGGTAGTGCGGCATGACGAAGCTCAGCGGCTCGACCAGCCCCGGCGCCTCGCCGAGCAGGCGTTGGCGTTCGCGCACCGAGTCGCGGGTCAGCCCCAGCTGGCCCTTGGCGACGTAGCGCAGGCCGCCATGGACCATCTTCGACGAGCGGCTGGAGGTGCCCCAGGCGAAGTCGCGCTGCTCCAGCAACAGGCAGCGCCAGCCGCGCCGCGCCGCCTCACGGAGGATGCCGGCGCCGCAGATGCCGCCGCCGATCACCAGCAGATCCCAGTCGCGCGCGGCCAGTTCGGGCAGGGCGCGCTCGCGCCAGGCGGCGTTCCACTGCTGCATGTTCAATCCTGCAGCAGCACGCCGGGAGCCAGACGCTGCTCCGGGTCGAAATGCGTGGCCAGGCTGCGCAGCGTGGCCATGCCCAGCTCGCCCTTCTCCGCCGCCAGGTAAGGCGCGTGGTCGCGGCCGACGCCATGCTGATGGCTGATGGTGCCGCGGTTCGCGGCGATGGTGCGGCTGGCCGCCGCCTTCAGGCGCTGCCAGCGCGCCATGGCCGCGGCGTAATCGGCGCCGGGGCGGAACACGTAGCTGGTGTAGATGCTCGATCCTTCGCCGTAGACGTGCGACAGGTGGGTGAACACGTGCACCCGCTCGCCCTCGCCGGCCAGTTCGTCGCGCAGGCTGGCTTCCACCTGGTTCAGCAGCTTGTCGACGTTCGACCAGTCGGTGGCGGTTTCCAGGGTGTCCACCAGGTAGCCACGCTCCCACAGGCCGTGGCGCAGATAGGGGAAGCGGAAGCGGTTGTGCTCCCATTTCTTGCCCAGCAGGGTGCCGGTGAACACCCCGCCGAAGCCTTTCAGCAGGCGCCGCGCCTGCTTCAGCGAGGCGGCGTTCTGCAGGCGGTTGCCGGTGAGACCGAAGGTCAGCATGCATTTGCCGTCGCGCGCACCGCGCAGCGCCAGGTACTTTTCCAGCCAGGCGATCTGCCGCGGGTGGCCGGCCAGGGCCAGCTGGGTGCGGGTTTCTATGGCATTGGACAGGCGCAGCATGGACAGCGGCACGCGCGCCTGGGCCAGATTGCGGATGGCGCTCAGCGCCTGCTGCCAGCTGGGCAGGAACACGGCGTAGAAGCGCTCCTGCTCGGCCAGGCGGCTGATGCGCACGCGCACCTCGGAGATCACCCCGAAGCGCCCTTCCGAACCCAGTACCAGCTCGCGCAGATCCGGGCCCGCCGCCGACGCCGGGAAGGTGGGAATCTCCAATGTGCCGGCGAAGGTCTCCAGCTTGCCGCCGGCGAACAGCTGCTCGATACGCCCGTAGCGCAGCGACTGCTGACCGCTGGAGCGGCTGGCCACCCAGCCGCCGAGGGTCGACAGCTCCCAGGACTGCGGAAAGTGGCCCAGGGTGTAGCCGCGCGCGCGCAGCTGGCTCTCCACCTGCGGGCCGTTGGCGCCGGGGCCGAAGGTGGCGATCAGGCTGTCCTCGTCGATCTCCAGCAGGCGCGTCATGCGCTCCAGCGACAGGGTCAGCACCGGCCGCCCACCGGCCTGCGGGTTGATATGCCCGGCCACCGAGGTGCCGCCGCCGTAGGGGATCAGGGTGACGTCGTGCTGCTGCGCCCAGGCCAGCAGCTCGCGGATCTGCGCGGCGCTTTCCGGGCAGGCGACGCCGTCGGGAAACTGACCGAACTCGCCGGAGCGCATCGCCAGCCAATCCGGCAGGCTCTGGCCGCGGGCATGGCGCACGCGCACCTCGGCATCCTGGCTGACCAGCGGGTGCGGGGCCAGGCGCGAGGCCGGCACGCGGGCCAGCACCTCCTGCAGGCTGGCGTCGGCCAGACGCTGGCCGGGGCCGATCAGCTCGGCGAGAAAGGCCTCGCCATGGGCCGGCAGTTCCACCTCGGTGGCTTCGTCACCCCAACCGTTCCAACGTCGCATCGCATCCCCCATTCCGATCGGCACTTATGGCTGCCTATACTAGCCAGCCGCCGCCGGCCGTCACTGTCGGATCGGGCCAGGGCCTGTCGCCAATCAAGCCAGGCGCCGCGCCCGCTTCCCCCAGAACAAGAAGAAACCATGGAAAACCTCGGCTACACCTCGGTTCCCGCCCTGCTCAAGTACCTGCGCCAGGCCGAACAGCTCGGCCTGGATGTCGACCGTGCCCTGGCGGCCGCCGGCATCGAGGCGCAGGAGCTGGCCGACAACGGCAAACGCATCCCCAGCGAAGTGCACGAGCGCCTGCTGGCGCACCTGCTGGAGGTGTCCGGCGACCCGCTGTTCGGCCTGCACTCCGCGCGTTTCGTGCAGCCCGGTTCGTGGAGCGTGCTCGGCTATATCGCCATGAATTGCGCCACCCTGGGTGAGGCCATGGGCCGCATCGTGCCGTACGAGAAACTGGTCGGCGACATGGGCACCAGCCGTCTCGAAGCCGCCGAGGATCACGTGCGGCTGATCTGGAGCTGCCGCCACCAGGCGCCGCAGGTGCGCCGGCATATGGTGGAGAACGTGCTCGCCTCCTGGCTGCTGTACGCGCGCTGGATCGCCGACTCCGAGCATTCGCCGCGCGAGGTGTGGTTCGAACATGCGCAGCCGGCCGCCACCGAGCTCGGCGAGTACCAGAGCCTGTTCGGCTGCCCGGTATTGTTCGAACAACCCTGCAACGCCCTGCTGGTGCCGTTGGACTACCTGGCCGTGCCGCTGCGCCAGGCCGATGCCAACCTGCTGCGCACCCTGGAGGAACACGCCCTGGCGCTGATGGCCGGGCTGGACGACGACGAGCCGCTGCCGCGGCGGGTGAAGAACGCCCTGCGCCTGCTGCTCAAGGACGGCCTGCCGCGCAAGGAACGGGTGGCGGAGAGGTTCGACATGACCGTGCGCACCCTGCAGCGTCACCTGCAGCAGGCCGGCACCAGCTACCAGCAGATCCTCGACGAGCTGCGCCAGGAGCTGGCCGAGCACTACCTGCTGCGCAGCGACCTGGCGATCCAGGATATCGCCTGCTACCTGGGCTTCACCGAATCACGCTCGTTCCACCGCAGCTTCAAGGGCTGGACCGGGCAGACGCCGGGGGAGTTTCGCGAGGCCAGGCGCAAGGACGGCGGTGTGCTCTGAGCGCACATCCCATGGGAGGGGTTTTAGCCGCGCCAGGTAGTCGCCGCTAAAGCCCCTCCCGCAGGTGCCTCAATGATTGACCGTATGCGCCAGCATCACCGACAGCTGGCACAGCGGCCGGCCGCTCTCGGCGTGCCACTGGTTGAAGGCGGCCTGCACCGCGGCCAGCTCCTTCTGGCTGGTCGGTGCCTTGTCGACAATGCCCTGGGCCTTGAGCGCCGCGACCATGTCGTCGCTGGGGATGAAGGTATCCTTGCCGACCATGCGCAGAAAGCGCGGCGCCGACATGCCGCCGAGCTGGCTGCCGTGCTTCGCCAGATATTTCCACAGGCCGACGATATCGGTCACCGGCCAGTCGGCGATCAGGGCGCCGAAACTGCCTTTCTCGCGGCGCACGTCGAGGATGAACTGGGCATTGCGCGGCACGCTTTTCAGCTTGCCCAGGTGACGGATCAGCCGCGTATCCTGCATCAGGTTCTCCAGGCGTTCGCCGCCCATCAGCACCACCTTCTCCGGATCGAAGCCGAAGAACACCTCCTCGAACGCCGGCCACTTGGCGTCCACCAGGCTGTGCTTGAGGCCGGCGCGGAAGATGCGCAGGCTGATCAACGACAGGTAGCGGTCATCGCTCAGCGCGCGCAGCTCGGCGTCGCTGCGCGGCTGCGGCAGCAGCGCTTCCAGCGCCCGGGCCGAGCCGAAGCGGTTGAGGCAGTATTCGTGCAGCCATTTGTAGTCACGCATGGAGGGGTCGCGCCGTCAGTGGAACAAGCTGCAAAGGGTGCCCGCACAGCCCCCGGTGCGGCAAGTGCCATGTCTGCCGTAGCAGCGCGCTGGCGGGCGATCCAGCGCTCCCGCCGCATCGCCCGCCAGCAGCTGCCTACGCCGAGAGCGCCGCGCCCCGCAGCCGCTCGGCCGCCTGGCGCAAGGCGCTTTCGGTGCCGCTCCAGCCCAGGCAGCCGTCGGTGATCGACACGCCGTAGCGCAGCTCGCCGCTCAGCGCCTGACAGCCGTCTTCCAGGTGGCTCTCCAGCATCACCCCGCGCAGGCTGGCGTCGCCGGCCAGGCGCTGGTCGATCACGCTGGCCAGCACGGCCGGCTGGCGCAGCGGGTCCTTGCCGCTGTTGGCGTGGCTGCAGTCGACCATGATCCGCGGGGCGATACCCTGGCGCTGCAGCGCCTCGCGTGCCGCCGCCACGCTGGCGGCGTCGTAATTGGGCGCGCCGTGGCCGCCGCGCAACACCAGGTGGGTATCCGGGTTGCCGGCGGTGTGCAGCAGCGCCGGGTGACCGAGCTCGTCGATGCCGAAATGCTGGTGCGGGTGCGCCGCCGAGCGCATGGCGTCGCAGGCGATGGCGAGGCTGCCGTCGGTGCCGTTCTTGAAGCCCACCGGCAGATCCAGGCCGCTGACCATCTCGCGGTGTACCTGCGATTCGCTGGTGCGCGCACCGATGGCCGCCCAGCCGAGCAGGTCGTCGAAGTAGCCGGCCGCCAGTGGCTGCAGCAGCTCGCTGGCCAGCGGCAGGCCGCGGGCGAGGATATCCAGCATCAACTGGCGCGACAGGCGCAGGCCTTCGGCCATATCGCCGCTGCCGTCCAGCTGCGGGTCGTACAGCAGGCCCTTCCAGCCCACGGTGGTGCGCGGTTTTTCCACGTAGGCGCGCATCACCAGCAGCAGCTGGTCGTCCACCTGCGGCGCCAGTGCGGCCAGGCGCTCGGCATATTCGAGCGCAGAAGTGCGGTCATGCAGGGAACAGGGGCCGACCACCACCAGTAGGCGCGAATCGCGGCCATCGAGCACGGAGCGGATGGCGGCGCGGTCGGCGGCGATACGTTCGGCGAGGGCATTGGCCAGCGGCAGGCGCTGGCGCAGCACGGCGGGGCTGGGCAGCGGCTGGGCGCTGCGGCGGGCGATGGGGGTGACGCTGGAAACGAGTTGAGCGGAGACGGATGCATTCATGATCTGGCGGTTCCTTGGCCGGCGCGGTCGATGCCGCGGCGGCGCTAACTGAGTGTTCGTTGCAGGGGTGTCAGGGCGGCGGTGACGCTGCTAAATCGCCAGTCGTAGCGGTAGTTGCGGTAATAACGGTTCATCTGTGCATCCTCTAAGCGCTTGGCCGTTTTCGGCCGAAAAAACAAAACCCCCGGTCGGGTTGCCGACCGGGGGTTTGTGAAAACGTCTCTGGTGGCGACCCTGTTGTCTCAGGCCGCCTGTGGGGTATCAGGCGCGCCTGCGGCTAAACCAATACCCAAAGTAATACGCGGCAGCGACCACCGCCTGCGCACGGGCCAGCGCGGCGCGCGCGGCACCGGTGTGGAGCGAGGACAGGAGGTTGAGGCTGGACGACATGATGTTCTCCGAAGCGATGGCCGAACCTTACTCCAGGCCTTCGCGGCCTGGCAAGCGAGGCGTGGAGAAACAATGTCGCGGCTAAAGCCCCTCCCACAGGTCTGACCTACGCTGGGGCATCGGCGGGCAATCCGGGGCAGCGCCGTAGGGTGGATGTCGCTTTTTACATCCACCAGTTCCACCGGCCCGTACACGGTGGATCGATGAAGCGTGATCCACCCTACGCCAGACCACTCAATCTGTGGGAGGGCTTTGGCAGCGGAGCCTTACAGGCTCATCACATCGAGAAAACGCGGCGTGGCGCTGTCGTCGATCTTCAGGCTCTTGAAGTCGAACAGGTTGCGGTCGGCCAGTTGCGAGGGGTGCACGTTCTGCAGCGCGCGGAACATGATCTCGACCCGCCCCGGGCTCTTGCGCTCCCACTCCTGCAGCATCTCCTTGACCACCTGACGCTGCAGGTTCTCCTGCGAGCCGCAGAGGTTGCAGGGGATGATGGGGAACTGCTTAAGCTGGCTGTAGGCCTCGATATCGGCCTCGGCGCAGTAGGCCAGCGGGCGGATCACCACGTTGCGGCCGTCGTCGGAGAGCAGCTTGGGCGGCATGGCCTTGAGCGTGCCGCCGTAGAACATGTTGAGGAAGAAGGTTTCCAGGATATCGTCGCGGTGGTGCCCCAGCGCCATCTTGGTCGCGCCGATCTCGTCGGCGTAGGTGTACAGGGTGCCGCGGCGCAGGCGCGAGCACAGCGAGCAGGTGGTCTTGCCCTCGGGAATCTTCTCCTTGACCACCGAGTAGGTGTCCTTCTCGATGATGTGGTACTGCACACCGATGGATTCGAGGTAAGCCGGCAGCACGTGCTCGGGAAAGCCCGGCTGCTTCTGGTCCATGTTCACCGCGACGATCTCGAACTTGATCGGCGCCACCTTCTGCAGGTACAGCAGCACGTCGAGCATGGTGTAGCTGTCCTTGCCGCCGGACAGGCAGACCATCACCTTGTCGCCATCCTCGATCATGTTGAAGTCGGTGATGGCTTCGCCGGCCAGGCGGCGAATGCGCTTCTGCAGTTTGTTCTGGTTGACCGAAAGGGTGCCCATGGTGCGTCGGAATCCGGGGGTAGGAACGAAAGCGCGACATTTTACGCACAATGGCCCGCTCGCCCTACCCCACCGACGGCGAAATGCTAGGCTCGGCCGATGAACGACGACCTCGACCCCGCCCTGGACCTGGCCGACCAGGTGCTCGAACTGCTGCTCGCCGCGCCCGACGGGCTGGCCGAGTACCAGCTGATCCAGCAGCTCAAGCAGCGCCACAGCGGGCATATCCCCAACCTGCCGCTGACCGACAAGCTGGTGCTGTTTCGCACCCATTTCCTCCTGTTCAACGCCCTGTATCGCCTGCGCGAGCGGCTTTGGCAGGAGGGCCGCCACCAGCTGCAGATCGCCCCGCTGTGCATCCGCCTGCTGCCCTACCAGGCCGGCAGCGCGGCGCTCAGCGAGCGCGACGGGCTGCGCGACTACTACCTGGACATGAGCAACCTGCGCGATACCGACGAGCGCGATGTCGAGCGCCTGCTGGCCAGTTTCTGGACCCGCATGCAGGGCGGCGAGGAGAAACAGGCGGCGCTGGCGCTGTTCGAACTGGACGGCCCCGGCGCGGTCCTCGACCTGGCCAGCATCAAGCGGCGCTACCGCCAGCTGGTCAGCCAGCACCACCCGGATCGCGGCGGCAGCACCGAGCGGCTGCAGTCGATCAACAAGGCCATGGAAATTCTAGAGCGCTATTACAACTGACCGGCAGAGAGCAATTCGCTCTAAAGCCAGGCACCACGCGCCCTCCAGCCCCTGCCTATACTGCGACATACGGTCGCATAGGTTCGGCCTGGCACCCGGTGGCGCTGTACACGCGCGCCGGGCGTCCGCTGGGGGGCGATCGTCATAAAAAGAGGAGGTGTCTGGCATGATCCACCACGTTTGGGGGCTCTTCACCCATCCCGACCAAGAATGGCAAGAAATCCGTGGCGAGGAAGAAACCATCAGCCACATGTACCTGACTCATGTCCTGCTGCTCGCCGCCATCCCGGCGGTCTCGGCTTACATCGGCACCACCCAGGTGGGCTGGTCGATCGGCGACCGAGCGCCGGTGATGCTCACCGAGGGCAGCGCCCTGAGCATGACCATCATGTCCTACCTGGCGATGCTCGCCGGCGTCGCGGTGATGGGCGCCTTCATCCACTGGATGGCGCGCACCTACGACGCCAACCCGACCATGACCCAGTGCGTGGTGTTCGCGGCCTACACCGCCACCCCGCTGTTCATCGGCGGCCTGGCGGCGCTCTACCCGCACCTGTGGCTGGCGATGGTGGTCGGCACGGTGGCCATCTGTTACACGGTGTACCTGCTCTACGTCGGCATCCCGACCTTCATGAACATCCCCGAGGACGAGGGGTTCATGTTCTCCAGCTCGGTGCTGGCGGTAGGCCTGGTGGTGCTGGTGGCGATGATCGCCACCTCGGTGATCCTCTGGGGCCTGGGCGTCGGCCCGGTCTACACCAGCTGAGGGCAAGGGCGACTCGGCGAAACCACCTGCGGGTGGTTTCGTCGTTTATGGGCTGCCGCCAGGGCCATGATTGGGCATAATCGGCGCATGCCCGAACAGCTCCATGCCCGCGTCGAGGCCTGCTATCAGCTGGCCGAAACCTTCTTCAAGCAACGCTTCGCTCGCCCCGAGATCAGCTTCAAGCTGCGCGGGCAGAAGGCCGGCGTCGCCCATCTGACGGAAAACAAGCTGCGCTTCAACCTGCAGTTGTATCGCGACAACCGCGAGGACTTCCTGCAGCAGACCGTGGCCCACGAGGTGGCGCACCTGATCGCCCACCAGCTGTTCGGCCCGCGTATCCAGCCCCACGGCGAGGAATGGCAACTGATCATGCGCGGGGTCTACGAACTGCCGCCGCACCGCTGCCACAGCTACGACGTGCAGCGGCGCAAGGTCAGCCGCTTTATCTACCGCTGCAGCTGCCCCGACGGCGAATTCCCCTTCTCCGCCCAGCGCCATGCCCTGGTGGCCAAGGGCCGGCGCTACTACTGCCGACGCTGCAAGGTGACCCTGCAGTTCACCGGCCAGCAGCGGGTGGAATAGCCTGCGGCCAGGCCCCGGCAGCGCCCACAGGCACGTCCTACGTCAGGAACGTCCTGAATAAGCCATTTATCGCCACCCCCCCGCGAAGGGGCCCGGGGACGACGCAGCTTCTGGATTATTCCCCTGCGGGCCAGCGCAAGCGCTGTTCAGCGATAAAGCTGCTGTCCCGCCTGCGCGGGAACGACGGCTATCTCAGAGTTGCCTTAGTAAATCCCGATACCGCGCCAGATCGGCGGCGGAAAAACAGCAGAACAGCACGCGCTCGATCCTCGGCAGGTGGGCGACTTCCTCGCGTACCGTCGCCACCGCGATGCCGGCCGCCTGCTCGGCGGGATAACCGTAGATGCCGGTGCTGATCGAGGGAAAGGCGATGCTGCGCAGCTCGTGCTCGGCGGCCAGGCGCAGTGCGCTGCGATAGCAGCTGGCCAACAGCTGCGCCTCGCCACGCTCGCCGCCGTGCCAGACCGGCCCCACCGTATGGATCACGCAGCGCGCCGGCAACGCGAAGCCGGGCGTCAGCCGCGCCTCGCCGGTGGGACAACCGCCCAGCGGCCGACAGGCCTCCAGCAGCCGCGGCCCGGCGGCGCGGTGAATGGCGCCGTCCACCCCGCCGCCGCCGAGCAGCGAGCTGTTGGCGGCGTTGACTATGGCGTCGACCTCCAGGCCGGTGATATCGGCCTGGACGGCTTCGAGCATGGCGATCATGGCCGGGCCCTCCCGCTTCAGCATAGCCCCGTCAATCAGCCCAGCGCCTTGACCGCCCGCAGCGCGGCGATCTGCTCGGCGCTATAGCCCAGTTCGGCCAGGACTTCCTCGGTATGCGCGCCGACCGCCGCGCCGATATGCCGCGGCGCCGGCAAACCGCCCGAGAACTTCAGCGGGCAGGCCAGTTGCCGCTGCGCCGGCAGCCCATCGCGCGGCACCTCGGTGACCAGCCCGCGCGCCTTGATCTGCGGATGTTCCACCGCTTCGGACAGCGGCAGCATGGGCTCGACGCAGGCGTCCAGGGCGGCGAAGCGCTGGCACCACTCGGCGAAGTCGCGGCGCTCGAACTCGATCTCGATCTCGCGCTTGAGCGCGCGCTGATCCTCGGGCTTCGGCGACAACCCGCGCGCCGCCAGCTCCGGCCGACCGATGGCCTGGCAGAACTGCTGCATGAACAGCGGCTCCAGGCTGCCCACCGAGAACCAGCGGCCGTCGCGGGTGCGGTAGTAGTCGTAGAAGCTGCCGCCGTTGAGCGCCTGGTTCTCCATCTCCGGCTCCACCCCGGCGCCGAGGTAGCCGGCGCCGGCCATGGCGTGCAGGCTGAAGGCGCAGTCGGTCATGCTCACGTCCACCTGCTGGCCCAGGCCTGTGACCTGGCGCTGCACCACCGCGGCGAGCAGGCCGATCACCCCGTGCAGCGAGCCGCCGGCGATATCCGCCAGTTGCACCCCCAGCGGCAGCGGGCCGCTGTCGCGGCGACCGGTATAGCTGGCGAGGCCGGCCAGCGCCAGGTAGTTGATGTCGTGCCCGGCGCGGTCCTTGTACGGCCCGCTCTGGCCGTAGCCGGTGATCGACACGTAGATCAGCCGCGGGTTGATCGCCTTCAGCGCCTCGTAGCCGACGCCCAGCTTGTCCATCACCCCGGGGCGGAACTGCTCCAGCACGATGTCGTACTCGCCCACCAGCTTCTTCACCACCTCCAGCGCCTCGGGGCGCTTGAGGTCGAGGGCGATGGCGCGCTTGTTGCGGTTCAGGTAGGCGTGGCTGGTGGAGGTGCCGCCGTCGTGCGGCGGCAGCACGCGCACCAGGTCCATGCGCGTGGGCGACTCGACCCGCAGCACCTCGGCGCCCAGGTCGGCCAGCAGCAGCGAGGCGAAGGGCCCCGGCAACAGGGTGGAGAAGTCGAGGATTTTCAGTGAAGACAGTGGGCCGGACATGGCGACTCCCGATCAGATGATGTGGTGTCGGGCGAGAGGCCCCAGCCCCTCGCCCCAGCCCTCCCCCCAGAGGGGCGAGGGGTAGAACGGTGCAACCCCGGCCGGCGTGGCCAGCTTGGCCCGGAGGCCATCCGGGATTGCGCTAGCGGATTGCCTGCGGGCCAGGGATCAGGGCTCCCAGACGATGGCCTCGCTCGCCGACAGGCCGGCCAGCGCCCCGGCGTAGCGCGCCTCCAGCACGTTGCGGCGGATCTTCATGGTCGGCGTCATGCAGCCGTTGTCCACCGTCCAGGCCTCGCGCACCAGGATGAAATGACTGATGCGCTCGTGCGGCGCCAGGCGCTCGTTGAGTGCCTGCAGATGCGCCTGCAGCGCCTGGCCGACCACCTCCTGCGGCTGCTGGCGGGCCGCCGGCGACAGCTCGATCAGCGCCAGCGGCTGGTCCAGGTTGCTGCCCATCAGGCACACCTGCTCGACCCAGTGGCTCTTGGCGATCTCGCCTTCGATGGGCGCCGGCGCCACGTACTTGCCCTTGCTGGTCTTGAAGATGTCCTTGACCCGCCCGGTGATGCGCAGGTAGCCCGCCTCGTCCAGCTGGCCGCGGTCGCCGGTGTGCAGCCAGCCATCCTTGAGCGTCTCGGCGGTCTTCTCCGGCTCGCGGTAATAGCCCTGCATCAGGGTCTCGCTGCGCAACAGGATCTCGCCGCTGGCGTCGATGCGCAATTGCAGGTGCGGCATGGGCCGGCCCACCGTGCCGAAGCGCACCTGCCCCGGCCGGTTGAAGCAGCCGTAGGCGAAGTGCTCGGTCATGCCGTAGCCCTCGCAAATGGTCATGCCCAGGCGCCGGTACCAGTCCAGCAGCCCGGTGGAAATCGCCGCCGCGCCAGACACCAGGATGCGCGCACGATCCAGCCCCAGCCCCGCGCGCACCTTGCGCGCCACCAGGCGGCCGAGCAGCGGGATGCGCAGCAGCCGTTCGAGCTTGTGCGCCGGCAGCTGCTCCAGCACGCCCTGCTGAAAACGCGTCCACAGCCTGGGCACCGAGAAGAACACGGTTGGCCGCACCCGCCGCAGGTCGCTGGCGAAGGTCTCCAGCGACTCGACGAAGGCCACCGGCGCGCCGCAATAGAGGCTGTTGAACTCCACCAGAAAGCGCTCGGCGGCGTGCGACAGCGGCAGGTAGGAGAAGAACTGATCCTGCGGCGTCATGCCCATCTCCGCCGTGGCATGCGCCGCGGAAAAGGCCATGGCATGGGCCGAGAGCATCACCCCCTTGGGCTGCCCGGTGGTGCCCGAGGTATAGAGGATCGACAGCAGCTCGTCGCCGCGCTGCTGGCGGCTACCCGCCAGGGGCTCGTGGGCGGCCAGCAGCTCGTGCCAGCGGTGCTCGGCCGGCATGCTCGGATAGGGCATGGCGATGCGCGTGATATGCGGGCCGATGCCGGCGGCCAGCTTGTCCGGCTCGTCCAGCTTGCCCACCAGGATCAGCTTGCAGCCGGCGTGCTGCAGCACATAGGCGATCTGCTCGGGCGCCTGCAGCGGATAGAGCGGCACGCTGACCAGCCCGGCGTGCTGGATCGCCAGGTCGCTGATAAACCATTCGGCGCAGTTCTTCGCCAGCAGCGCGACCCGCTCGCCGGGCAAGCAGCCCAGCGCCAGCAGCGCGCTGGCCAGGCGGCGCGCCTGCTCGTCGACCTGACGCCAGGTGAAATCGTGCCAGACGCCGGCCACCGGCTGGCGCAGCCAGACCGCGTCGGGTTGCCGATCCAGCCAGTGGTTGAAGCGTTGCAGCGGCAGTTGCAGGGTCATGGCGTGCTCTTCTTGTTACTGATCGCCAGCAATCTGGCTCCTGCAGGGCCTGGCGAGTCCCTGGTGACGCTGGGCAAACTGCGCGTTGCCCTACGAACTACAGCTTCATCCCGCGGCTGATGATCTCCTTCATGATCTCCGAGGTGCCGGCGAAGATGCGCTGGATGCGCGCGTTCGCGTACATCTTGCAGATCGGGTATTCCCACATGTAGCCCCAGCCGCCGTGCAGCTGCACGCCCTCGTCGACCACCTTGCACAGCAGCTCGGTGGTGAACAGTTTGGCCTCTGCGGCGACTTCTGCACTGAGCTTCTTCTGGTTGTGATCCATCACGCAGCGGTCGGTGAACACCTGGGCCACGTCGATCTGGGTGCGCATCTCGGCCAGCTTGAAGCGAGTGTTCTGGAAATGCGCCACCGGGCGGCCGAAGGCCTGGCGCTCCTTGACGTAGTCGATGGTGGTCTGCAGCGCCGCCTCGGCGCCGGCCACCGCGCCGCAGGCGTTGGTCAGGCGCTCCTGGGCGAGCATGTTCATCAGGTAGAAGAAGCCGCCCTTGGCATCGCCCAAGAGGTTCTCCTTGGGCACCTTGACGTCGTTGAAGAACAGCTCGGCGGTGTCCTGGCTGTGCATGCCGAGCTTCTTCAGCTTCTTGCCGCGCTCGAAACCTTGCATGCCGCGCTCCACCAGAAACAGGCCCATGGCGTGCTTGTTGGCCGGGTCGGTCTTGGCCGCGACTATCACCAGGTCGGCCAGGTAGCCGTTGGAGATGAACACCTTGGAGCCGTTGAGCAGCCAGTGGTCGCCCTTGTCCAGCGCGGTGGTGCGCATGCCGGCCAGGTCGGAGCCGGCGGCCGGCTCGGTCATGGCCACGGCGAGGATGGTCTCGCCGCGGACGATGCCTGGCAGCCAGCGCGCCTTCTGCTCCGCGCTGCCGTACTCGGCGATATAGGGGCCGCACAGCGCCGAGTGCAGCGGGATCATGAAGCCCGGCTCGTTGATCCGCGCCAGCTCCTCGCACATGATCTGCTCGTAGCGGAAATCCTTGAGCCCGGCGCCGCCGTACTCCTCGTCCGCCCAGGGCAGCAGAAAGCCCATCTCGCCGGCCTTGGCCCACACGCTGCGGTCGACCACCCCGGCGGCCTCCCACTCCTCCTGATGCGGCACCACCTCCTTATCGAGAAATGCCGCGAAGGCGTCGCGGAACAGATTGTGCTCGGTGTCGAAATGGTTGCGCTGCATGGGGCGGTTCCTCCGCTGATTGTGCTGCCAGCGAGGTTAGGCGCCGCCCCCGTCCCCCTCAATGACCCATGCGCTCAGCCTCGATTGACCCAATCGCTCGGCTGGCTTGCCCTGCACCACAGCCGCTGCCTACCATCGGCACCCCGATCACGGAAGCCCGACATGCGCGAACGCACCATCGCCAGCCATTTCGTCCGCGCCGCCCTGCGCGGCGCGCAGCGTCGGGGCCTGGCCTGCGAGCCGCTGCTGCGCCAGGCCGGCATCCAGCCGGCGGTGCTCATCGAGCCGCGCGCGCGCATCGCCCCCGAGCAGTTCGCCCGGCTGATGCAGCTGCTGTGGGAAGCGCTGGACGACGAGTACCTGGGCTTCGGCCGCCAACCGAGCAAACGCGGCACCTTCGCCATGATGGGCCACGCCATCATCCACTGCCGCACGCTGGAAAAAGCGCTGAGCCGCGGCGCGCTGTTCTACGGCCTGTTCCCCGATGCGCCGAGCATCCGCCTGCAGCGCGAAGGCGACTGGGCGCGGCTGAGTGTGGACGACAGCAGCCTGTGGGACCCCGACCACTTCCTGGTGGAAAGCCTGCTGGTCATCTGGCACCGCCTCGGCAGCTGGCTGATCGGCCAGCGCATCCGCCTGGAGGAAGCCACCTTCGCCTACCCCCAGCCGGAGCACGCCGCCGAGTACGAACTGCTGTTCCCCTGCACCCGGCGCTTCTGCGCAGGCACCACCAGCCTGCTGTTCCACGCCCGCTACCTGGCCATGCCGCTGCTGCAGGACGAACGCACGCTCAAGCAGTTCCTCGAACACTCCCCCGCCGACCTGCTGGCCCGCCCCGACGGCGGCGACAGCCTGACCAGCCAGATCCGCCGCCTGCTCGGCCGCGACTGCCAGCAATGGCCGGACCTGGAACGGGTCGCCCAGCAGCTGCATATCAGCCCGCAGACCCTGCGCCGCCACCTGCGCGAGGAAGGCACCAGCTTCCAGGAACTCAAGGATCACCTGCGCCGCGACCTCGCCATCTACCACCTCGGCCGCGACGAGCTGACCATCCAGGACATCGCCGAACAGCTCGGCTTCTCCGAACCCTCGGCCTTCCACCGCGCGTTCAAGAAATGGACCGGGCTGACGCCGGGGGCCTATCGCGCGCAGGAGGGGTAAGACGCGCTGGCGCTGTGCATGGACAGAACCGGCAGTCATGCACTAGCTTCTGGCTCAAGCCTGCTGGCATTACGCCAGAGGCGACCAGCTTGCCGTTATCCCTGTCGCGTTGCTCCCTGAGTGCTGTCGCGTTTGCCGCGAGCATCTTTAGGCCAGACAAGGACTTACAGGACGACAAGGAAGGTTATGCGACAGCTGTCGTGGGTAAACGCGACGGCTATGTCGTCTAATTAATAGTTAGAGGTAAATCAACATGTTCGGCTTAGGCGGGAGAAAAAAGTACAACGGCATTGTTGATACGAAGCTCAATAATGAATATCAAATAGAAACACGCAACAATAAAAACTTCCCAGGGATGCTGGCTTATCTTGAGCTAATTGATAACGCTTGGAACTCAAAAATGTCTGCAGACGAAGGCGCACTTTACATTGCAACCCTTTATTACTGCGGAATTCTTAAGCACGGACTCCGAGACACAGCCAACCAACTGTACTCCAGAATACAATCAATTTCACGCTTTGGAATTAACAGCGGCACAATATCTCAAGAAAGATGGATGAAATTTTCCGCAGCAATTGCCAAAGCAAAAATTGAAGCCGCCGTTTCTCCACCCGCAATTAAAGAGACTGAAGCCTCACCAGAAATAAACATAGAATACGCAGCAGCACAGCTTAAAAAAGAATTCGACATTTCTCTTGATGCCATTCCAGACCGTACGCCTGTCGACGAACTTTTCGGAGACATGAGCCGCCAAGCAATTCTTAGCCAGAGCGCACAAGTTGCTCTGCTTTATCGGCTTGTTGCAATGAATTACCTTGCTGCATGTAAACTCATGCGTGACGATGGGCATAAAATAACAGCAGGACAACTAACTTGGCTGAACGACCTTCTAGACCGCTCGATTGACTGGTCTGAAAAATCATCTGACCACATCAAATTTGAACAGATCACTAGCCAGCTAAACGATAACATCGTTAGTTTTCTGGAGTCCTTCGGAATATACCGAGGGTAATACCTCTAACAACTGGTTCAAACCGTTCGCTTCGCTCACTGGGACGGGCTAAAGCCCGCCCCTTAACCAAACGTTATGCACAGCTGGAGTAAATCATGGATCAACTCGAAATCCGCGAAGGTGCACGTAGGCAACATCGAGGTCTTGCCATGTTTTGCGTTCTTTATTGCTGGCATCACAACAAAAAGGCCGTATTCGTAAGAAAAGAGCTTCTATTACACTATCTCGGCCTTGAAAGAATGAAAGGCACTCGTTACGAGTGGATTACTGAAGATGTGGCAGCATATTTCCCATACATATTCAAACGAACCACCAATAATAAAGAGCTAATTGTTTTCTCAAAAATCCCAGAAAATGAATTATTAGAAAACAAAAATGAAGCAATCAGATTCTCACCTAAAATTCTCGGGCTATCTAGCTACAGCCTTATATCTCTCGATGAACACGGCGAAAAGGCGTACAAATTAATTGATGACTCAATGCCATTCTTGGCCGAAATAAAAAATCTTCATGAGTTTGCTATAACCAATGCTTTGTCTCTTTTATCTAGCGGCATAATTTCACCAAACAAAGCACTTGAGAGCGATGCATAACAATTGGTATATGGACTCTCCCCACAAGCAGTGAGTAAAGCTTTGCTTTTGCACCTGTCGTCAGCGCGGTTGCATTCGTATATCCGGCCTTGAGTCGGG